>NZ_CP115161.1:0-1502500 GCF_027594405.1 Zunongwangia sp. HRR-M8
ATACCTGCGCCTATAAAAGTTACAATTACGGCAATGGTAATTAGCTTTACAATTACAAAACCAACATTTAAAATTTCGCCTTTTTTCAGCGTTAATCCCCCTTCAAAAAGAATTACGCCTATGGCCAGAGACACAAAATAGAACAAACTTTCTCCTGGGAATAAACCAGATTCTCCATTCCAAATGGGTTCTATAAGTTTGTTTCCGTTCTCTGTGAACAAGGTTGCAATCGGCCCTACGCTTAGCCCGATTAATATTAAAGGCAGGATTGCAGGAATTTTAAATTTCCACGCCACCCACTGTGCCAATATTCCTAATATGATGATACCTGCTAATTCTAACATTAATCTTTTGGATTTAATTTAAAAGCTAAAAATATTAAAAATAGTTTAGTTTGCTCACAAGCTCTTCTTAAACTGACTTTATTTCTAATCATGATGTTAAATGACATCAAATGACGGTATTTAATATACGGATTTAATAATTTGCGATATATAGCTTAAATTTGATTTTTTATGAAATTATATCCTATCGAAGCAGGAAACTTTAAACTAGACGGTGGTGCTATGTTTGGCGTGGTGCCAAAGAGTTTATGGCAGCGAACAAATCCTGCAGATAGCAATAACATGATCGATATTGGTGCTCGCAGCCTTTTGATCGAAGATGGTGATAAATTAATTTTAATCGACACCGGACTAGGCGATAAACAAAGCGAAAAATTTTTTAGCTTTTATTATCCCTGGGGAGATGATTCTATTGATAAATCATTAGAGAAATATGGTTTTCATCGTGATGAAATTACCGATGTTTTCACTACGCATCTTCATTTTGACCATTGTGGAGGGTGTATACAATGGAATAAAGATCGTACCGGTTACGAACCGGCTTTTAAAAATGCTAGATACTGGAGCAACAAAGATCACTGGGATTGGGCTACACAACCTAATGCTAGAGAAAAAGCCTCATTTTTAAAAGAAAATATTTTGCCAATTGAAGAAAGTGGCCAATTACATTTTGTAAATCGAAAGGAGAATGAAAGCTTTACAAATATTCCAGATCTAGGCTTTGGCGTACTCTTTGTAGATGGTCACACCGATAAGCAAATGATTCCGCATTTGGAATATAAAGGAAAAAAGCTAGTTTTTATGGCAGATCTCTTACCTACAGCAGGACATTTACCACTGCCTTATGTTATGGGTTTTGATACCAGACCATTATTAACTTTGCCAGAAAAGAAAAGCTTTTTGGATAAAGCTGCAGATCAAGAAATCTATCTTTTTATGCAACATGATGCGCATAACGAAGTTATAACCGTAAAACACACCGAAAAAGGTGTGCGACTTAATCAAACATACACGTTTAATGAATTATTTAACTAAAATGAAGATTCCATTTTATAAACCTTTATTGGCTGCTACCTCAGCAGCCATTCTTGCGTCTTGCGGTAGCAGCGCGCCAACGATTGTTTCAACCCCAATAGAGAACATCGATACTATTCCGCTTAAAGTAACTGCGCTTACCGATGCTCAGTTTAAAAATTGGCCAGAAACCGATTTGATTAGCGATACCATTCCGGGAATGAGTATTAACAAAGCCTATTCAGAAATTATAAAAAATCAAAAAGGTACTAAAGTCATTGTTGGTGTTATTGATAGCGGAACTGATATTGAACACGAAGACCTTAAAAATGTTATTTGGACGAATACCGATGAAATTCCAGGTAACGGAATAGATGATGATAATAACGGATATATCGACGATGTTCATGGTTGGAACTTTTTAGGTGAAGCAGTAGATGAAAATCTAGAATTTGTTAGAATTTACAGAGATTTAAAACCAAAATACGAAGGAAAATCTGCAAGTAACGTAAGCGATGCTAACCGCGAAGAATTTATTTTATACAAAGAAGCTGAAGCTGAATTTGAAAAGAAAATGAATGAAGCAAAGCAGAATTTATCACAATATCAACAAATAAAATCTCAATTAGTTTCTGCACACCAGGCGGTGTCTTCACAATTAGGAAAAGAAGATTATACCACTGAAGAACTTCGCGCAATGCAGGCAACAGCACAGCCGCTAAATCAATACAAAGCGATGTTGCTTCAGATTCAGCAAAATGTAAATGAAAATATTCCTACAGCAATTGAAGAATTGGATGGCGCATTAGATTATTATTCAGATCAAGTAGAAGTAAATCTAAACCTAGAGCTTAACGGAAGAGCTATTGTAGGTGACGATCCTAATGATATTAACGATCGAGATTACGGAAATAATAACGTGATGGGGCCAGAAGCTGATAAAAAGAATATCAAACACGGTACACACGTTGCCGGGATTATTGCCGCCCAAAGAAATAACGGCATCGGTATGAATGGCGTTGCCAATAACGTTGAAATTATGGCGGTAAGAGCTGTACCTAACGGGGATGAATATGATAAAGATATTGCTTTGGCAATTCGATATGCCGTAGATAATGGTGCAAAAGTTATTAATACCAGTTTTGGTAAATATTTCTCTACACATCCAGATTGGGTAAGAGATGCTATCAAATACGCTGCCGATAATGATGTATTAATTGTTAATGCAGCGGGTAACGAAAGTGTAAATTTGGATGAAGAAATGGTTTATCCAAACGATCAAACGCCAGATATGCCTCAGGAAATTAGTGACAATTTTCTAACAGTAGGTGCTTTAAATTACGATTATGGATCTGATTTGGTAGCCGGTTTTTCTAACTACGGAAAGAAAAACGTAGATGTATTTGCTCCCGGAAGCAAAATCTGGTCTACTACACCAAATAATGAATACGAATATTTGCAAGGTACCTCAATGGCTTCTCCAGAGGTTGCAGGAGTAGCTGCGATGATTAGATCTTATTTTCCTAAATTAACAGCTCCACAGGTTAAGAAGATTATTATGGATAGTGGTTTACCGGTAAAAACCAATGTAATTGTTGGCGGAGATCGATTAAACACTCAGCAATTTAGTGAGCTTTCAACCTCTGGTAAAATTGTTAATTTATACAACGCTTTAATTTTAGCGTCTAAAGTTTCTAAATAATAACCACCTTTATGAAAAAACTGATTTTAAGTTTGGCTATTTTGGCCACTGCCTTTGCACAGGCACAAAACAATACGAGTTATTGGCAACAACATGTAGACTACAATATGGATGTAGATATGGATGTTGAAAACTACCAATATACCGGAACTCAAGAATTGGTATATACAAACAATTCTCCAGACACATTAAACAGAGTTTTTTACCATATGTTTTTTAATGCTTTCCAACCAGGAAGCGAAATGGATAGTCGCCTACAGGCTATAAAGGATCCAGATGGTAGAATGGTAAATAACAAAGGAGATCGCCAAAATCCAGATTACGAGAGTAGAATCGCTAAGTTAAAAGAAAACGAAATTGGTTATTTAAGAGCCACTTCTTTAACTCAGGATGGTAAAGAAGTAACGATGCAAGATGAAGAAACAATTCTTGTAGTAAATCTTGCTGAACCAATTTTACCTGGAGAATCTACCACTTTTAAAATGGAATTTGAAGGACAGGTTCCTGTTCAGATCAGAAGATCTGGAAGAAATAATGCCGATGGTGTTGCACTTTCTATGACGCAGTGGTATCCTAAATTAGCCGAATATGATTTTGAAGGATGGCATGCAGATCCTTATATCGCCAGAGAATTTCATGGCGTTTGGGGAGATTTTGATGTAACTATCAATATCGATAAAGATTATATTCTTGGTGGTACAGGAGTTTTACAAAACCCTAAAGAAATTGGTTATGGTTATGAAGAAGAAGGAAGCAAAGTAAAACGTAAAGGCAAAAAATTAGCATGGAATTTTAAAGCTGAAAAAGTGCATGATTTTGCATGGGCTGCAGATCCAGAATTTATTCACGATAAACTGGAAACTGAAAGCGGAGTAACACTTCACTTTTTATACAAAGATGACCCAAAAGTTAAAGACGCTTGGGAAAGAATTCAGCCAGAAACAGCCAAATTATTAGCTTTTTTTAATGAGCATATTGGTCCTTACCCATGGCCACAATATTCAATTATCCAAGGAGGTGATGGTGGTATGGAGTATGCGATGTGTACTTTAATTACTGGTGGTGAAGACTACAATAGTCTTTTAGGAACTACCGCGCACGAATTTGCTCATTCTTGGTTTCAGCAATTGTTAGGAACTAACGAATCTGAGCATCCATGGATGGACGAAGGTTTTACAACCTACATTTCTGGATTAGCTCAAAAAACAATAAAAGGTACTTTTGGTAACCCAGTTTCAGGATCTTATAGAGGTTATAACTATATCGCAACATCTGGTGCTGAACAACCTCAAACCACGCATGGCGATCGCTATGATATAAATACCGCATACTCGATTGCTGCTTATAGTAAAGGTTCGGTGTTCTTAGCGCAACTTGGTTATATTATTGGGGAAGAGAATCTAGCCAAAACTTTAAATCGTTATTATGACGAATGGAAATTTAAACATCCAACACCTAACGATTTTATTAGAGTTGCTGAAAAGGTTTCTGGAGCCGAATTACATTGGTATTTAACTGATTGGACCCAGACTACCAACCAAATCGATTATGCAATCAATAGTGTTGAAGAGACGCAAAACGGAACTAAAATTACTTTAGAAAGAAAAGGATTAATGCCAATGCCTGTTGAAGTAACCGTTACAATGAACGATGGTAGTAAAAAATTATACTATATGCCGTTGCGCATGATGCGTTGGGAAAAACCAGCAGAAGGTGATGTAGAACGCCAAATAAAAGAAGATTGGCCTTGGGCTATGTCTACTTATAATTTAGAGATTGATACGCCAAAAGCAGCTATTAAATCTATAGAAATTGACGAATCTCAGCTTATGGCCGATGTAAACCGTAGTAATAATACTTACGGCGAAGTAGATTCAGAATAAGATATTTTTATACCTAAAGTAAAGTCCGGCCTAGTGCCGGACTTTTTTGTTTTATCCCTTTAAAACATTGGCTTTTTATTTCATAATATGGCGCAAATTCGTAATTTTAAACAACCAATCTCACCACCATGAAATTAGCTTTTTTCAGCACTAAATCTTACGATAAAGAATTCTTTGATCATTATAATCACAAAGAAATTCAGCTAAAATATTTTGAAGTACGACTCTACAAAGACACTGCAAATCTGGCTAAAAACTACGATGGTGTTTGTGTTTTTGTGCATGACGATCTGGATGAAGAAACACTAGAGATATTAGCTGAAAACGGCGTTAAATTTGTAGTACTTCGGTGCGCTGGTTTTAATAATGTAAATCTTGCTGCGGCCGCCAAATTAGGAATAAAAGTTTATCGTGTGCCTGCTTATTCTCCAGAAGCTGTTGCCGAGCATGCAGTGGCATTGATTCTTACCCTCAACCGAAAAACGCATAAGGCCTATAATCGCATTAGAGAAGGAAATTTTTCTCTGGAACGCTTACGCGGTTTCAATCTTCATGGCAAAACAGTAGGGGTGATTGGCACCGGTAAAATAGGAAGTATTTTTGCTAAAAATATGACAGGTTTTGGCTGTAAGATTATTGCCTACGACAAATTCGAAAATCAGGAAATTCTAAATAACGGCGGAACTTACGTCTCTTTTGAAGAATTAATGAGCCAATCTGATATCATTTCGTTGCACTGCCCGCTAAATCCTGAAACAAAACATATCATTAATGAAGAAAGCTTCAAATTAATGAAAGATGGTATGATGTTGATCAACACCAGCCGGGGACCGCTAATCAATACTCTGGATACCATAGAAGCTTTAAAATCTGGTAAATTGGGCTATTTAGGGATCGATGTTTACGAGCAGGAAGAACAGCTATTTTTTAAAGATCTCTCAGAAAGTATTATAAAAGACGATGTTATTTCTCGTCTAATTTCATTTCCAAATGTATTAATCACAGCACATCAAGGATTTTTAACCAAAGAAGCACTGCAGCAAATTGCTGAGGTTACCATACAGAATATCAAGGATTTTGAAGAAGGTAGAGATACTAACAATCAGCTTAAGGTTTAGTTTGTATTTATCCAATTACAATACCTATTTTTGAAGCATGGAAGAAGGCTTTAAAAAACATGAAAAATTAAAGAGTAAAATTCTTATTGATAAGCTTTTTGCTGAAGGTGTTTCGATAAAAAATTATCCACTTCGGTTAGTCTATATTCCTATTACTTCTCAGGATACTTCAGTTGCTTCAGCTAAGAATCAATATTTTAAGACGGGTTTTTCTGTTCCGAAGAAATTTATAAAAACCGCTGTACAACGCAATCGCATTAAAAGATTGATGCGAGAATCTTTCAGAAAAAATAAGTATCTTGTAACGACCGGGGCTAAGCAACAATATGCTTTAATGTTTATATATCTTTCCCGCGACGACATTTCTCAAATCAAGATGGAGCAATTGATGCTTAACTTACTAGAACGGCTAAAACGCAAAGAGCAAATTAGTGTTGAAAGTATATAGCGAAACTAGACTTCATCTTTAAATAAGAACGAAGATGAAAAATAATTTCTATAAAAAAACACTAATCTTAGCTTTTGGTGGCGCAGTGTTATTCTCTAGCGTTGGTTTTAAATCTGATTTTTTTGAAATCGCCAAACAGATTGAAATCTTTACCATGCTATTCAAGGAAATCAACATGAATTATGTTGATGAAACCAGCCCTGCAGATCTTATGGATACCGCCATAAAATCGATGTTAACAGATCTGGACCCTTATACCAACTTTTGGAGTGAGCAAGATGTACAAAGCTCACGTATAGACATGGCTGGCGAGTATACCGGGATAGGAGCAGTGCTAAAATCGAATGGTGATAACCTGTTAATAACTGAAGTTTATAAGGATTATCCGGCAGATGAGGCTGGTTTAAAACCCGGTGACGAAATCACTAAAATCGGAGATACCAAGGTGGCCGACTTTACTGAAAATGCCGGTGCTTTATTAAACGGTTCTATGAACTCGAAAATCGTTATAAATTATACACGCCAGGGAAAAACACAGGAAGCCAGTATTAAAAGAAGTTCTGTGGAATTGAAGGCAGTTCCGTTTTATACTCTTTTAGAAGATCAAAGCGGTTATATTGTATTAAGTAGATTTAATCAAAAAGCGTACGAAGAGACCAGTAGGGCAGTTAAAGATCTTAAAAGCAAAGGTGCCGAGAAAATAATACTTGATCTTAGAGGAAATCCCGGTGGTTTATTAAGTGAAGCCATTAATGTGAGTAATATTTTTCTAGATAAAGGAGAACTTATTACCAGTACAAAATCGGTTATAGAAAAATATAATAAAGAGTATTACACACAAAAAGAGCCTATAGACACTAAAATTCCTTTGGTGGTTTTGGTAAATGGTCAAAGTGCTTCAGCAAGCGAAATTGTTTCAGGAGCTATTCAAGATTTAGATAGAGGAGTAGTGGTAGGCGCCAGAACTTTTGGTAAAGGATTGGTACAACGTCCAAAAGAAATTGCTTACGGCACGCAGCTTAAAATTACAATCTCACGTTACTACACGCCAAGTGGTCGCTGTATACAGGCTTTAGATTACCGAAGACGTGATGAAAACGGAAAAGCGGTTAGAACCAAAGTAGAAGACTACAATGCCTTTAAAACTAAAAACGGAAGAACAGTTTATGATGGTGGCGGAATTTTACCTGATGTTCGTTTAGAATCTTCAGAATACAGCAGCATTACCAGAGCTTTGCTAGAGAAAAATGCCGTTTTCGATTTTGCTACGGAATACTATTATCAAAACTCTGTGGAAGATCCACTAAAATATGAATTTAGTGATGCGGAATTCAACGATTTTAAAAGCTATTTAAAAACTTCAAATTTCAGCTATAAAACAGCTACTGAACAAGAATTGGAGGAATTGTTGATAACTGCACAATCTGAAGGTTTTCAGCAAGATATCCTAGATAGTTATAAACAAATCACCCAGGAAATCGATAAAAGTAAGGCTGCCGAGTTAGATGAAAAGAAAGAAGAAATTAAAGCAGTTTTACAAGACGAAATTATAAAACGTTATTTTTATCAGGAAGGCTTATATGAAAATCATGTGGCCAATAGTCGTGAAATAAAAAAGGCCAGAGAAGTTTTAAACAATCCGGCCCAGTATGCTCAGATTCTTGAAAATTAAGCGCTATTTTACCATTGCTATATGGGGAATTCCGTCTTCTAGATAGCCTTCACCCTGGATCGTAAACCCATGATTTTCATAGAATTTAATTAAATATTGCTGTGCTGAAAGTCTAATCGCTTCAGTATTAAAATGCTCTTTAATAGCTTTTAAAGAAGCCTTCATAATATCGTGACCATAGCCATATTTACGTTGATTCATTTTTACGACAACGCGACCAATAGCGGCTTCTTCAAAATAAAATCCTTTATCAAAACATCGGGTATAAGCTACAATCTCGTTATTCTTTTTACCTATAATATGTAAAGCATCGGCATCCTTGCCATCAATATCTTGATATACACAATCTTGTTCTACTACAAAAACTTCAGATCGAAGTTGCAAAATATCATATAAGTCTTTTAAGCTAAGCTCGTTAAATTGTTTTACAAGTATTTCCATCACTATTTTATAAAAAATGAATCCCGATTTCTTACAAAATCGGGATGTATAATTAAGTATAAATACTCCTTATTGGCAAGGAATTTTATCGATACGTGTTTGGTGTCTACCACCTTCAAATTCAGTGTTTAAAAATATCTTTACCATATCTACTGCTTGCTGTGTAGATACAAATCTTGCCGGTATACTTAGAATATTGGCATCATTATGTTCTCTACATAACTTGGTAATCTCGCCCGTCCAACATAATGCACAGCGAATTTTTTGATGTTTATTTGCGGTCATACTAGCACCGTTACCGCTTCCACAGATGATAATTCCGAAATCTGATACGCCATTTTCAACATCCTCGGCTACGGGATGTACAAAATCGGCGTAATCTACGCTATCATCTGTATTCGTACCATAATTTTTTACTTCTATACCTGCTTCTTTTTCTAAATACAGCTGAATAATATTCTTATACTGCGTTCCGGCGTGGTCATTACCAATGGAGATTTTCATAATTCTGGGTTTATTAACAACTAACAAAGGTATAAAAAGTGCTTATTAACCCGGGAATAATACGTTGTTAATTACTTTTTAAATAAGCCTTAAAATCAATTGTTTAGAATTGACAATAACATGTGAATAACCTATGATGATTAAATTACAACCTAATTTGTTTTATTCAATTAAAATTTCAATACAAGGCATAGTGCTATACTTCCAAATTATAACTCACTTATTTTTCTTCAAGTTTTCAGCAACTAATAACAGGTTATAAACAGGCTGTGAATTTTTAAATTTCAAGAATTAGTATGTTAATTAAATTTTTCAGAATTGTTAAGTAAACCTAAAAGTTGTAAGACTATCAGTTACTTAAGATTTTAAACAGGTGTTGATAAGTTGTTATCAAATAATCACAAGTCAAATTCCAAATTTTGATTCAACATTTTATGCTACAAATTAACAAGCAATCATATACCATCATTTAAGTTTTAAAAAAAAGAAAAGAAAAATAATAGATATATATATTGTGAATAACTACCTAAGATTATACGATTCTTAGATGCTTATTTGTTTTAAAAATTTGATTTAAAAGTTTTTTAGCTTTAGTTAGTTGCGATTTGTGAATGTAAAGTTTGATTCCGCCCAAGGCAAAAGAAGATAAAGGAATAAGATCAATAACTGTCTCATTTTTAAAAATACAGTATACTCTCGTTGTCTAGTAAATGCTTAACAACGTGACACTCGAAGCTATAAGTGTAACTTTGAAGATAGATATAGTCTTTCATGCACCTGATTGATAGGTACTTAAAGATACACTTTATTTAGTTATTGTTATGAGAAATTTTAAGCTGCGATGCAGTGGTAGCAGGAACAAGTTCAGATTGCTTGTCTAAAGAACTTTCGATATATGCAAAAAAACCAACAACCCCAAGTAAGAAAATGAGGAAAAATAATATAAAAAATCGCTTTGATTTTAAGGCTAACAAATTCATATCTATAAATCTAGCAATAATCTTAGTTTCTTTTCACGATGTAAAATTAAGAAATTATTAAGATAGTTATAACATATTTAACGTAGTAAATTGAAAAATATTTTAGGTCTATATGGTTAGATTTTTAGCTTTTAAGAAATCGCTGTTTACAGCACTTAACAAAACTTTACATTGATTTTGAAGCTAAATCAGTTATATGCATTAATTTTAGCCTATATATGAGTATGAAAAGAAAAAAAGGAAATAATAAATCTGGCAGTAAGCTGGGTAACTTAGATAAGAAAATAACCGACATTTTAAGAAAAGATGCCGGTAAGAGTTTTAATTACAAACAGATCGCTGCTAAATTAGGCGTTGATGATCCTAGTAGTCGAAATCAAATCACAAAAAAACTGGCACAACTTGCTGCCAAAAAAGAAATCATAGCTGTAGAGCGTGGTAAATTTATGGTGGAAAAAGGTGCAAACTATTACACTGGAAAATTAGATATGTCTACCAAGGGCTACGGTTTTGTGATTGTAGAGGAGTTTGAAGAGGATATCATGATTCCGCAGGCCAATTTGAATACTGCTTTTCATGGCGATGAAGTAGAAATCTATGTTTATAAACACCGCAGAAGAAAAAAATCTGAAGGGGAAATAACAAAAATTCTTAATCGTAAGAATACCTCCTTTGTGGGTGTTTTACAAATGAAAAAAGATTTTGGATTTGTGGTTATAGACGATCCAAAAATGTATACCGATTTTTTCGTACAAAAAAACAAAATCGGGGAAGCTGAAGATGGAGATAAAGTTCTGGTAGAATTGGACGATTGGCCTAAAAGAGCCGATTCTCCTTTTGGGGTAATTACTAAAGTGCTTGGTAAGCCGGGACTTCATAATACTGAAATGCATTCCATTTTAGCGCAATATGGTCTTCCTGCCGATTTTCCAGAGGAGGTAGAAGAGTTTGCAAATCAAATTGATACTTCAATTTCAGAAAAAGAAATAAAAAAACGTCGTGACATGCGCGATGTTTTAACGTTCACAATCGATCCAAAAGACGCAAAGGATTTTGATGATGCGCTAAGTTTTAGAAAATTAGAAAATGGGAATATAGAACTTGGTGTTCATATTGCAGATGTTTCGCATTATTTGCAACCCGATACGATTTTGGATGAGGAAGCTTACGACCGTGCAACTTCTGTATATTTAGTAGATAGGGTAGTGCCAATGCTCCCTGAAATTTTATCTAATGGAGCGTGTTCGCTGAGACCAAATGAAGAAAAATATACGTTTTCTGCCGTTTTTGAGCTGGATAAAAATGCAAAAGTCAAAGATCAGTGGTTTGGTAGAACGGTAACTTACTCTGATGCCAGATTCGCTTACGAAGAAGCGCAGCACATCATCGAGACTAAGAAAAATACTATTCCAGAAGATATCTCCATTCGAGAAGAAGGAGCTTATAATGTTGATAATACTATTGTTGAAGCAGTACTTGAGTTAGATCGATTAGCAAAGAAAATGCGTTCAGTAAGAATGCGCGACGGAGCTATTTCTTTTGATAAGGTTGAGGTTAAATTTCATTTAGATGAAGAAAACGAACCTATTGGAGTATTCTTTAAAACTTCTAAAGATGCCAATAAACTTATCGAGGAGTTTATGCTGCTTGCGAATAAAAAAGTAGCAGAATTTATAGGAAAGCAAAAACCTAAGAAAACATTTGTTTACCGTTGCCATGACGAACCAAATGAAGAGAAATTAGCCTCTTTACAAACAGTTGTAGGACGTTTTGGACATTCGCTTAATCTAACCGATAGAAAAAGTGTTACAAGTTCCCTAAATGGTTTATTAAAAGATGTACAAGGGAAGAAAGAACAGAATCTCGTAGATACATTAGCTATAAGAACAATGAGTAAAGCGTACTACGGCACTGAAAATATAGGACACTACGGTTTGGCTTTTGATTACTATACGCATTTTACATCACCAATTCGTCGTTATCCAGATGTTATGGTACATCGTTTGTTACAACAGTATTTGGATAGGGCAGAGTCTGCCAGTGAAGATGTTTATGATGAAAAATGTCACCATAGTAGCGAAATGGAGAATCTTGCATCTAATGCTGAAAGAGATTCGATAAAATACATGCAGGTTAAATTTATGCAAGATCACAAAGACGAAGAATTTCTTGGTGTGATCTCTGGTGTAACCGACTGGGGTATTTTTGTCGAAATTGAGCAGAATAAATGTGAAGGTATGATTCGTCTTAGAGATTTATCAGACGATCATTACGAATTTAGTGAAGAGCATTACGCAGTGATTGGTAGAAAAAGTAAAAAAATGTACCAGCTTGGTGATGAAGTTTATGTGAAAGTTAAAAATGCCGATTTAGTAAAAAGACATTTAGATTTCGAGATGCTTGGATTAAAAGGAGATGTTGAAAAATAGAATAGAAATTTTATGAAAAATATATTCATCGCGGTTTTTATGGCTATTGGTTTAGCTGTAACTGCACAGGAGACAAAACATGATATTGGAGATTTCGAGAAGATTTTTGTTTATGATGGTTTACCTGTAAAACTGGTGCGATCAAACGAAAATAAGGCTGTTGTAACCGGCGAGAGTAGGGAAGATGTCGATTTTGATATTGAAGATGCTACACTAAAAATTAAATTAGGTATCGATCATATATTTGATGACGATGACGACACTCAGGTTTTACTTTATTACAAAAGTATAGACGAGGTGAGAGCCAAACAAAATGCTTCAATAATTATAGCTGATAAAATTAATGCTGAATTTTTCACTTTAGAAGCTCAGGAAGGTGGTGATATTACTGGAGAGTTTGAAGTTGATAATTTAATCGCACTTATAAGAAGTGGCGGGGAAATAACACCTTCAGGAAAAGTAAATCATCAGGAAGTAAATATCAACACTGGCGGAAAATATTATGCTAAAAACCTGCAATCTCAATATCTAAACGTAGATATTAAGGCGGGTGGTGTAGCCGATGTAACGGTATCCGGAAAAGTAACTGCTAAGGTGAAAGCCGGTGGTACCGTAAACGTTTATGGCGATCCTGAAGAAATTGATAAGAGTACCTTGTTTGGTGGTAAAGTGGTTAGAAAAAACTAAACTTATATCTTTGCATTTTAAAGACAGCTTATGCTACACGATATTTTAGCAGCAATGCCATTAGGTTTATTTTTGGCTTTTATGCTAGGACCTGTATTTTTTGTACTGCTGGAAACTGCTGCAATTAAAGGGTTTAGAGCTGCTATTTCTTTTGATTTAGGGGTAATTATTGCAGATACCGTTTTTCTCTGTATCGCCTATCTAAGTACTACTAAATTGCTGGAACGATTAAAAGACGATCCCGCCTTGTTTATTTTTGGTGGTGTTATTCTTACTACTTACGGTGTAATGACATTTTTACAAACCAAAAAAGCCTTACCCCAGGAAGAAGAGAGTCCGGATATTAGAAAGCTGGGAAAAAGTGATTTTTTAGGTCTCGCATTAAAAGGTTTTCTACTTAATTTTATTAATATCGGGGTACTCGGTTTTTGGTTAGGACTTATCATAGTTTTTGGACCTCGTTTAGAAATGCAAACCGATAGAATTATCGTTTTTTTCAGTACTGTTTTAGTTACTTATTTAATAGTAGATGTATTTAAGATTCTATTAGCCAAGAAACTAAATCGTAAACTAACACCCAACAGAATTTATAAAATGAAGAAGGGAATTAGTGTTATGCTGGTAATCTTCGGTATTGTTTTAATATCGCAGGGAGCATTTCCAAGCGAAGTAAACGAAATAAGAGAGCAAATCGATAATATTACTCCGGGAGAAGGTTTAGGATTAGGACACTAAAACTGATATTTAATACGGGTTGAAGCTATAATTTCAACAATTCAGCTCTAAAAATAAGAATATAAAAAAAGGCTTTCCAAATGTGGAAAGCCTTTTCTTTTAGAGGCATCGAGCGGATTCGAACCGCTGTACATGGTTTTGCAGACCACTGCCTAGCCACTCGGCCACGATGCCCTTTTTAATTGCGAATGCAAATGTAATAAAAATTTTAAGTTCTAGACTAAAAATCTATCTGGTTTTACTTCTAGATACACTAACCATTGCAACATTGCCACCAATAGGCGGATTGATTTTAGAAACCCAAACCTTAACCTTTTGTACCATAAGGATTTCTTGGAGCACACGATTGTTTATACGTTCAGCTACGGTTTCTAAAAGTTTAGAACGTATAGCCATCTCTTCTTTTACAATCTTGTTTAAATGAACATAATCAATAGTGTCGGCTAATTCATCAGATTTTGCTGAATTAGTAAGATCGCCTTTCACTTTTAAATCTACGCGGTAATCACTTCCAATCTTACCTTCTTCATCAAGACAGCCATGATAAGCGAAAACTTTGATATTTTTTAATTTTATGCTTCCCACAATAAAGTTTTATGCAAAGATAGTGGGTGTTTTAGTGATATAAAATATTTGAGACTGAATACTTCGGCTAAGAATTCATTTCTAATTAATATACCCTATGCCATGCGCTAATTTTTGATAACTTTGCATACTATTTTATCGGTATTCAGGATGAAACAAAAACTAGTCAGCAATTGTAATTTTATGCTTTTAAGGACTAGTTTATAGATTCGCTGGATATGTTGAAAACGTTCATTTCATCTTCAATTTAGATGAAATTTTATAGATTTTGAAATAAATATTAACTCAGTTCCCCAATTTAGGGATCGTTGATTTTACATATGGCTGAAGAAAAAAGATCACTCAATTTTATTGAGCAAATTATAGAAGAAGATTTAAAGGCAGATTATAAAAAACAGAATTTAAAATTCCGTTTTCCACCAGAACCTAATGGATATTTGCATATTGGTCATGCTTCCTCTATTTGTTTAAATTTTGGATTAGGAGAAACCTATGATGCTCCGGTTAATCTTAGGTTTGATGATACAAATCCTATCAAAGAAGAGCGGGAATTTGTAGAATCTATTAAGAAAGATGTGTCCTGGTTAGGATACCAATGGGCCAAAGAATGTTATGCTTCAGATTATTTTCAGCAATTATACGACTGGGCAGTAGTAATGATTAAAAATGGCGATGCTTATGTAGATAGCCAAACTTCTGAAGCGATTGCAGAACAAAAAGGTACACCAACGCAACCAGGAACAGAAAGCCCATATAGAAGTAGAAGTATTGAAGAAAACTTGGATCTTTTCGAACAAATGAAAAACGGAGAGACCACTGAAGGTGCGCATGTATTACGAGCAAAAATAGATATGGAAAGCGCAAATATGTTAATGCGTGATCCTATAATGTATCGTTGTGTACATAAGCCACATCACCGTACAGAAAGTGAATGGAAGATTTATCCTATGTACGATTGGGCGCATGGAGAAAGTGATTTTATCGAGCAGGTTTCACATTCGTTTTGTACGCTAGAATTTTTACCACATAGAGAATTATATAACTGGTTTGTAGAAAAGGTAAGTAAGCCTGGAGAATTTATACCAAAACAACGTGAATTTGCACGTCGAAACCTTAGTCATACTGTTGTAAGTAAAAGAAAGCTTGCACAATTAGTAGAAAAAGGAATTGTACAGTCTTGGGACGATCCTAGAATGCCTACAATATCTGGATTAAGAAGAAGAGGTTTTACACCAGAATCTATTAAGAATTTTGCTGAATCTATTGGGGTAGGTAAGCGTGAGAATATGATAGATGTTGCCCACTTAGAATTTTGTGCGAGAGAAGACCTTAATAAAAAAGCACCAAGGGTAATGGGCGTTTTAGATCCGGTAAAACTGGTAATTACAAATTATCCTGAAGGTGAAGAAGAATGGCTGGAAGCCGAAAATAATCCTGAGGATGAAGCTGCAGGAACAAGAAAGGTTCCTTTTAGTCGTGAATTATATATTGAAAGAGAAGATTTTAAAGAAAGCGCAAATAGAAAATTCTTTAGACTAACTCTAGGAAAAGAAGTTCGTCTTAAAAACGCCTATATCATCAAAGGAGAAGATGTAGTTAAGGATGAAGAAGGTAATATTTTAGAAATTCATTGTACATACGATCCTAAAAGTAAAAGTGGTAGTGGAACCGAAGAATCTTTAAGAAAAGTAAAAGGAACCCTTCATTGGGTATCAATAAAACATGCATTAAAAGCTGAGGTTCGTTTATACGATCGCTTATTTACAGAAGAAGCACCAGATGGTGTAAAAGATAGAGACTTTTTAGAATTTGTAAATCCAGATTCTTTAAATGTAATTACCGGCTATGTAGAACCAAGTCTGCAATCTTCTGTAGAATTAGATAAATTTCAGTTTCAAAGAATTGGTTATTTCTGTATCGATAAAGACAGTACTAAGGATCAATTGGTTTTTAACCGTACGGTAACTTTAAGAGATAGTTGGGCTAAAAAGCAAAAGTAATTCTTCTTTAAGTTATTGTTTAAGAATATTTTAGTACAGCTTAAATACATATTAACCGGTTATTAACAAGAGGTAATTGGTTGATACTGTATATTTGATAGAAACTAATAATCAAATAACTTAATTTTATTATGGCAAATACAGGAAATACATTTTTAGCATTAGTAACCGGAGCAGCTATAGGAGCAGGTATCGGATTATTGTATGCTCCCGATAAAGGTGAAAAGACCAGAAATAAGCTTAGAAAGGATGCTCTAGATGCTCAAGGTCGTTTTAACCAAAAATATAACGAAACTACTTCTAATCTAACAGAAAAGGCGAAAAAGGCTAAATTGGATTTTGAAGAGAGATTGGAAGAAACGCTATCTAACGCTAGCCACAAAGCCGACGATATCTTATCTGCAATGGAATCAAAACTAGAAGAACTAAGAAAACAAAACGCTAAACTGCAAAAAGAAGTAAAGAAAGAAGAAGCTGAGACAAAAGCTAATAAAGCAGTCGTATAATAATTATCTATGGCGTTTGAAAAACTAAGTAATAGTATTGACGAACTTAATGATAATGTAAAAGCATTTACGCATAGTAATGCTGAATATTATAAACTCTTAATATTTAAGCAAACTTCAAGAACGGCTATTAGTTTAGTAAAATTTTTGATCGTTGCTTTTTCTCTAAGTACGGCCTTAGCTTTTGTATCTTTAGGAATAGCATTTGCAATTAGTGCTGCTCTAGAAGAGCCTTCTTCAGGTTTCTTTATAGTTGGCGGATTTTATCTTATTCTCATAGTACTTTTTGTGATTTTTGGTAAAAAGCCATTAACAAAATTTATGCTGAAAAAGTTTTCACGCGAAATATTTAATGAAGAGAACTAATGAGAGAGTATACCAATTTTGAAGATATTGATAGAGATTTGAAGATTTTAAAGCTTCAAACTAAAATTGATACCGAAGAAATCAAACTTACTATCGAAGAAGTAAAAGATTCTTTATCACCATTAAATGTTCTTGGTAATGCTGCAGGTGCACTGTTTCAAAAAGCACTTGTTTTAAAGGCCGTAGGTAAGATTTTAGGTGTTAAACGAATGTAACTTCATCTTTTAAGAGAAGATAGCTTAAAACATATAAAAAAGGCTTCCAGTTTTTGGAAGCCTTTTATTTTTTCGAATTATTTTATTAGAATACTAGCCAAGCGTTTCTGTTGCTTGCTTAATTCTGTTAATCGTTTCTTCTTTTCCTATAGCTTCAGAAATTTCAAAAAGATCTACACCCTGTAAAGAGCCAACTAGAGCGATTCGGTAAGGTTGCATTACTTTTCCGAATCCAATTTCTTTAGATTTAATCCAGTTTTTTACATTTTCAGAAATTATTTCAGCTTTAAAATCTTCCGTAGCTTCTAAAACTGTTATAAGTTCATTCATTAAATCATTAGTTCCTTCTTTCCATGCTTTTTTAGTATTTTTTGGATCGTAAGAAGTAGGGGAGGCAAAGAAGTAAAATCCTTGTTCCCAAATATCTTCAATAAAAACAGCACGCTCTTTAACCAAAGCTACTACATGTTGCGTGTATTCTTTAGAAACTTTAATTTCTTTCTTTTCTAAGTGTTTAGAAAATTCTTCAGCAATATGGCCATTATCGGCTTCCTGCAAGTAATGTTGTTGAAACCACTTTGTTTTTTCAGGATCAAATTTAGCACCGCCTTTATGTACTCGTTTAAGATCGAATGCTTCAACAAGTTCTTCTAAAGTAAAGAATTCTTGCTCTGTTCCTGGATTCCATCCTAGGAACGCAAGCATATTGGTTACCGCTTCAGCAAAATATCCATCTTCGCGGTATCCTGCTGAAATTTCTTCGCTTTTTGGATCTTTCCATTCTAAAGGAAAAACTGGGAAGCCTAATTTATCACCATCGCGTTTACTTAACTTACCTTTACCCTGTGGTTTTAATATTAGTGGTAAATGTGCAAATTTAGGTGCGTCCCAACCAAAAGCGCGATATAACATATAGTGTAGCGCTAAAGATGGCAACCATTCTTCTCCTCTTATTACATGTGAGATTTTCATTAAATGATCATCTACAATATTTGCTAAATGATAGGTGGGCATTCCGTCGCTTTTATACAAAACTTTATCATCAAGAATGTTGGTATCGATCTCCATATTTCCTCTAATTTCATCAGAAATTTTAAGAATTTCGTCTTGTGGAGATTTAAAACGAACTACATAATGTTCGCCATTTTCGATTCTTTTTTTCACTTCCTCTTCAGGTAATGCGATAGAATTTTCTAGTTTTTCACGATTGTGCCAGTTGTAGATAAATGTTTTTCCTTCAGCCTCGTGAGACTTTCTATGCCTATCAAGTTCTTCTGCACTGTCGAAAGCGTAATATGCATTTCCGCTTTCAATTAACTTATCTGCATAAGCTTTGTAAAGACTTTTACGTTCGCTTTGGCGGTATGGACCGCAATCTTTTTCTTTAACCGGTCCTTCATCGTAAGGAATGTTACACCAGTTTAAAGAATCAATAATATATTGTTCTGCTCCTTCTACATATCGATTCTGGTCGGTATCTTCGATCCTAAGAATAAAATCACCGCCGTGTTTTTTAGCGAATAAGTAGTTATATAATGCTGTTCTTACCCCACCAATATGTAGTGGACCCGTAGGGCTGGGTGCAAATCTTACGCGTACCTTAGAAGACATAAATGCTTATTTTTATGGCAAAGATACAACCTAAATTATGCAATCCTAAAATAACTGACTTATGGATTTCTAGGATTTTTTTCAAAAAATGAACATCCTTAATTTATCTTTTATATTGTTTACTTTTATAGAACTTAATTCCTATATAAAAAAACTGAGGTTTATAGCATCGCTATAATTTTAGATATACTGAAATACTCGTGTAAAGATTAAGAAAGAAATTATGGCCGAGTTTGAAGCGATAAAAATTCAATTAAGAGCTTTTATTAAAAAATATCAATTAAATCTATTGATAAAGGGAAGTGCGTTATTTCTTTTTATCGGTATTTTTTATCTTCTTATTTTGTTAGTTTTTGAGAACTATCTATGGTTCGATTCCTCGGTTCGATTTGCGTTATTTATTTCGGTTATTTTAGTTGAGATAAGCTTGTTGATTGTCTTTATCGGTTTTCCTTTAATTAAGTATTTGAATCTTAATGGAGCAATTTCAGATAAGGAAGCGGCTAGAATGATTGGAAATTACTTTCCGGAAATTGATGACAAATTGCTGAATCTTATCGAACTGAAATCCCAGAATAATTCTGTATTTCTTGATGCTGCTATTCGTCAAAAATCTTTTGATCTAAAATTCTATAATTTTTCTAAGGCTGTTAGTTTAACGAAATATCGCAATTATGTGCTCATAGCTTGTATTCCGATTTTATTAATTATATCACTTATTATTAGCGGAAGAGGTGAGTGGATGTTTAATTCTCTTAATCGCCTAAATAATTATAATAAGGTGTATGAAAAACCAGCACCGTTTAGCTTTATGCTGAATAATGAGCTGAAGATTATAGAAGGAGAAGACTTTTTGCTTGAAGTAAATACTGTTGGAAAAGAAATTCCACATCAATTAAAAATCGAATTAGGAGATGCACAGTATTTTATGAAGCAAGTGGAGCCTGGGAGGTTCACCTATTTATTTAAGAATATTACTGAAAATCAAGAATTTAGACTATTTGCTGATAATATAAGTTCTAGAACTTATAATTTAGAAGTTATCTCGGTTCCAAAACTTATCAATTTCAGCGTAAATTTAGAATTTCCAGAGTATTTAAATCGCCAAACTGATTCAGTTCAGGGTGATGGTAACCTTACTATCCCTGAAGGAACGGTGGTAAATTGGAAATTTCAACACAAAAATACTACAACAGTCAATTTTCAGACTAGCGATTCTACCTATAATGTTGATAGCTTTTTTCAGAAAAAGATGATAGAAGATTTAAATTATACAATTTCTACTAGCAATAAGAATATCGAAAACTATCAGCCTTTATCGTTTCAGCTAAATGTAGTTAAAGATAAATCACCAAAAATAGAGGTGGAAGAAAAAATAGATTCATTAAAAACAGATGCCAAATTTTATGGCGGTAGAATTAGCGATGATTATGGCTTATCCAAATTGGTTTTACGCTATCGTAAAATAGGAGACGATAAATTCTTAAGCAAATCTATAGATTTTGAGGGTAAAACTATTAGTCAGTTTTATGCTTCATTTCCGGGAGAAGTTAAGACTGAAGAAGGTGAAAATTATGAATATTTTTTTCAGGTTTTTGATAATGATGGGGTAAATGGTGCGAAGTCGGCTTCAACGGAATATTTTACTTTCTACAATAAAACTTCAGAAGAAATTCTGGATAAAAATCTAAAAGATCAGGAAAAAAGTATCGATAACCTTTCCGAAGAATTTGAGAAATTTAAGGAAGAAGATGATTTAGAAAAGCTGCTGAATGATCAATTGGAGAATAAAGAATTTGATTATGAGCAGAGACAAAAATTAGAATCTTTTATAAAAAACCAGGAAAGAGAAAATGCCTTGATGGAAAAGTTTTCTGAAGATATCAAAAAGAAATTATCGAATACGGAAAAGGATAATAGTGAAAGTAAAGATCTAGAGAAACGTCTTGAAAGTGGTGAAAAGAAGCTTGAAGATAACAAGAAACTTTTGGATGAACTAAAAGAATATTCAGATAAAATAAGCAATGAGAATTTGCAGCGAAAGCTGGAAGAACTATCCAAAAATAAAAAATCGTCAAAACGTAGTTTGGAACAATTGGTGGAATTAACAAAACAATTTTACGTAGAGCAAAAATTTAATCAATTAGCTGGCAAATTGGATAGGCTAGGGGAGGAGCAAAAAAATCTGGATAGTCTGGGTAAATCTCAAGATGAAATTAATTCCGAATTCAATCAATTGAGAAAGGAATTAAATGATCTCGATCAGAAAAACAAAGAGCTAAAACGTCCAAAATCGCTTGGGAGAGATCTTAAATCTGAAGATGAAATAAAAGATGATTTAGAGAAATTAAAGAAAGATGCTGATGGGGATTCAAACAATTCAAATTCTCAAGAGCAAAAGAAGGCAGGAGAAAAAATGAAGAAACTGGCAGCAGAAATGAAGCAGAGTTCGGCTGGCATGGAGATGCAAACATTAAAGGCCGACATTGAAAGTCTTAGAAAAGTATTGGATAATCTCGTAATATTCTCTTTTGAACAAGAAAAGTTGATGGAGAACTTTGGCGCGATAGATTCTAAAAGTCCCGAATTTTCTAATAGATTGAAAGAACAGTACCAACTAAAAGAGAACTTTGAACATGTTGATGATAGTTTATTTTCTTTAGCTTTAAAGAATCAATTTATAGCCGAAAAGGTATTTAAGTTTTTAGAGGATGTTTCTTTTAATCTAGATCAATCTCTCGAGGTATTGGCAGAAGTTCGGTTGCCAAAAGCATTGTCTTCGCAGCAATATACGATTACCGGAGCGAATGATTTGGCCGTTTTGCTCAATGAGATTTTGGATAATATGAATGATCAGATGAGCGCTAGTTCACAGTCCGGGGATTCTCCGTCTGGAGAGCAATTACAAGATATCATTCAGCAGCAAAAACAACTGGGTGAAGAAATTAAAGAACAAATGAAAGGCGAAAGATCTGAACCTCAAGGCAAGGAAGAAAATCAAGCGAAGCTATTTGAGATTTATAAACGCCAAGAAGAGATAAAGCGAAATCTTGAAGAAATTCTAAAACAAAACGGAATGAATATGGATGATCTAAATTCAGATTTCGAAGGTCTAGAAAATGACATTTTAGAGGATAATATTAATGATAATTCATTGGATGTTTTAGATCAATTAAATCAGAAAATGCTCGATTTAAATAATTCATTAAACGAGAAAGGGGAGAGGGAAGAAAGGGAAAGTAAAACCAATTCTTTGCAATTTGAAAATGAGTCTAATAGTAAAGAACTGGATGCTAAAGAATATTTTAATAGCATTGAGATATTAGATAGACAAATCTTACCTTTGCGCCAAAATTTAAAGAACAGGGTTAACACTTATTTCAATGATTAATCAGGAAGGCATTATTAATTTTTATTCTGAAAATGATTTTAGTTTAGGCGAGGAGGAAATTTATAAATCTTGGCTTTGTCGTGTAATTTCTTCTGAAGAAAAACGACTAGGTGAAATAAGTTACATCTTTTGTGATGATGAGTATCTTTTGGATATCAATCAGCGTTTTTTAAACCACGATACATATACCGATATAATAAGTTTTGATGATTCGCTAGGTAATCTTTTAAATGGGGATATCTATATAAGCACAGAACGCGTTCTGGAAAATGCGAAAGAATATAATGAAGATTTTGCTACAGAGTTGAAAAGAGTATTAGTACATGGTGTTTTGCATTATTGCGGCTATAAAGATAAAACTGAAGAGGATGCTGCCTTAATGCGTGAAAAAGAAATAGAAAAAATAGAATTGTTCCACGTGGAACAATCTTAATATAGAATAGGTTTTTATGTTCAATAAGGAGTATGATGTAATTGTTGTAGGAGCTGGGCATGCAGGTAGTGAAGCTGCGGCTGCAGCAGCGAATATGGGTAGTAGTACCTTATTAATTACAATGAATTTGCAAAATATCGCGCAAATGAGTTGTAATCCAGCTATGGGCGGAATCGCGAAAGGACAGATCGTTCGAGAAATTGATGCGATGGGTGGTTATAGTGGTTTGGTAAGTGATACCAGCGCTATCCAATTTAAAATGCTTAATAAATCTAAAGGACCTGCGATGTGGAGTCCGCGTGTGCAAAGTGATCGCATGCGTTTTGCAGAAGATTGGAGATTGAGGTTGGAGCAAACACCTAATCTTGATTTTTATCAGGAAATGGTTCATGGTCTAATTATCGAGAATGGTAAAATTAAAGGTGTACGTACTTCTTTAGGAATCGAAATAAAAGCGAAATCTGTAGTTTGTACCAACGGAACTTTTTTAAATGGATTAATCCATATTGGCGATAAACAACGTGGTGGAGGTAGAGCAGGAGAAGCTGCTGCAACCGGAATTACTAAAGATCTAATCGATGCCGGTTTTGAAGCCGGAAGAATGAAAACAGGAACACCACCAAGAGTGGATGGTCGTTCCTTGGATTATTCCAAAATGATCGAGCAACCCGGTGATGACATACCGGGTAAATTTTCTTATTCAGATGAAACAAAACCATTAGCAAAACAACGCTCTTGTTATATGACTTATACTTCAAATGAAGTGCATGATATTCTTCGTTCAGGTTTTGATCGTTCTCCTATGTTTAATGGAAGAATTAAAAGTTTAGGGCCACGTTATTGCCCTTCCATAGAAGATAAGATTAATCGATTTGCTGATAAAGATCGTCATCAACTTTTTGTAGAACCTGAAGGTTGGAATACGGTTGAAGTTTATGTGAATGGATTTTCAACTTCGTTGCCAGAAGATGTACAATTTAATGCATTACGATCTGTAGCCGGTTTTGAAAATGTAAAATTTTTTAGACCGGGTTATGCAATAGAATATGATTACTTTCCGCCAACACAATTGCAACATACATTAGAAACAAAGTTGGTTGAAGGTTTATACTTTGCAGGTCAAATAAACGGGACAACCGGTTACGAAGAAGCAGCTTGCCAGGGAATGATGGCAGGAATAAATGCGGCGTTAAAAGTTCAGGAAAAAGATCCTTTTATTTTGCAAAGAAACGAAGCTTATATTGGGGTGCTAATCGATGATCTAATTACAAAAGGAACAGAAGAGCCTTATAGAATGTTCACATCTCGTGCAGAATATAGAACCTTATTAAGACAAGATAATGCAGATTTTAGATTAACCGAGCGCTCTTATAATTTAGGTTTAGCTTCTGAAGATCGTATGCGGAAAATGGAAGAGAAGAAAGAGAAATCCTTAGATTTTGTTTCTTTTCTAAAAGATACGAGTGTTGTTCCGGAAGATGCGAATCCTGTTTTGGCCGATTATAATTCTTCTCCTATGAAACAGTCTGATAAAATATTTAAAATATTTTCCAGACCTAAAATAGCCATGGAAGACGTTCGAAAGTTTCCCGGAGTAGAAGAATATATTCAGGAAAATGAACTGGATACCGAAATGTTGGAACAAACGGAAATTCAGGTAAAATATTCAGGATATATCGAAAAGGAAAAAAACAATGCTGATAAGCTTAATCGTTTAGAAGATGTAAAAATTCCTAAGAATTTCGATTACTCAAAGATTAAGTCGATGTCTTACGAAGCCCGTGAAAAACTGAATAAAGTACAACCTGCAAACGTTTCTCAGGCATCAAGAATAAGTGGTGTTAGTCCTAATGATGTGTCGGTTCTATTAGTTTATATGGGTCGATAATATAATTCGTTCCACGTGGAACATTTAGGCAATGAAACAAAAAATTGTAATCTTAGCAGGAATTTTTTTGATGTTAAGCTGTCGCGTGACCACGCATTCAGTTCCAGATATTGAAGGTTCCAGAATTGTAGCGGATAAACAAGGTTCAAATAATTATTTGTTTCAGACAAAACTCCAGCGACCAGTAGTAGAAACCTGGTTTAAACGTTACCTGAATTTAGATCGCGAAGATGATTTAATACAAGCTGAAGTAATTCTTTTTCCTGAATTGGAAAAAGAATTTTTTATTACGGTTCAGGTAAAGGATGATCGGGAAGTTTATACCGATATTCCAATTGCCGAAACTTTCTTTAATAATATTCTAGGACACGATAATGAATCTGATGTTGATGAGGAAGATGATAACACCGGTCCAATTAAATTCTTTGTAAATATTCAGGTAAGTGATGTTGATGGTGTCGATCATATTTCAACTTCATCATTATATTCTAGTCGGGTAAGAAGTTATCTGGAAAAATTAGAATATGAATTTTTTGAATATCAAAAAAACTTTAAAGCATTACCTTAAGTGAAGCAACCAGATTTTTATTGTAAAGATTATTTAGTTAGTGGAGAAGAATATCATTTAGAAAAGTGGAAACATTATGATATTTTAAAAACTTCTCCGGTTCCAGAAAATTTATCTACTTATTACCAGAGCGAAGATTATATTTCGCATACCGATGCTTCAAAATCTTTTACCGATAAATTGTACAATATGGTAAAATCTTATATGCTCCAGAAAAAAGTTGGATGGATCATAAAACAAAAAAAAGAGGGAAAGCTTTTGGATATTGGTGCAGGTACTGGAGATTTTTTAAATGCGGCCTCGCGATATTTTGAAGTTGATGGAGTAGAGCCGAATGCTATTGCAATAAAAAATGCAGCTTTAAAGAATCTAGAACTTAAGAACGATTTAGTAGAAATTTCAGATCAGTACGATATTATTACTATGTGGCATGTTTTAGAACATGTACCAAATTTGGAACATCAGTTTAAAGAATTTAATCGTTTGCTGAAAGATGATGGAATTCTAGTTATAGCCGTTCCTAATTTTAAAAGTAAAGATGCTGAAATTTATAAAAAGTTTTGGGCTGCCTATGATGTGCCAAGACATCTTTGGCATTTTTCTAAATCTGGAATTCAAAAATTATTTTTCGAGAATGGATACGATCTTATTCATTCCAACGGATTAATCTTTGATTCATTTTATGTAAGCCTACTTTCAGAAAAACACAAGACTGGGAAGCAAAATTTAATTTCGGCATTTTTCAATGGTTTAAAATCGAATTTAAGCGCAGCATCTACTGGAGAATATAGCTCTATGGTTTATTTCTTTAAAAAGTATTAAATTTTCAATTTTGAGCCGTTTTAAGCCTATTTAATGTGTTGTAATATGTAAACGGGTTAAGGAAATAAAAACGCAGCTTAGATAGCTTTAAAATGAATTATTTTTGATAAAAAATATTGATATTATCTCTAATAGCTATAAATTTATCTAATTTACTGATTTCCTGTTAAAAAAGTATAAAATTCCGCTTAGGTTTACGTCTTTACTTTTTTACATTTGCTTCACTTAAAATTTTAGAAGATGAAAAAAATAATCGCCATAGGTGCAGTCGCAATTTCTTTAATTTCTTGTAATCAGGAAAAAACTGCCTATGTAGATACTACTCGTGTAATTCAGGATTACAAAGAAATGAAAGATGTAGAATCTAAATTCGAGGCAAGAAGAGATTCATTAACTCAATTAATCACCGGGCCACAACAACAATTTCAAAAAGAAGTTCAAGAATATCAGCAAGGGATGAGCTCGATGTCTGCTTCACAAAGACAAGCTAAAGAACAAGAGCTTCAACAAAAAGGACAACAGTTACAGCAACAACAACAAATGATCGGTCAGCAGCTTAGAACTGATAGCGATTCGGCTATCGAGGAAGTTGTAGACAAGGTTAAAGATTTTGTTGCTGATTACGGAAAAGAGAATGGTTATACGTATATTTTCGGAAGTAATGAATCTGCAAATATCATGTACGCTAAAGAAGGTTTAGATATTACAGATGAAGTTTTAGAAGAATTAAACAAAACTTACGGTGGAGGTTCTACAGAAACTTCAGCAGAAGAAAAAACAGATTCTATTTCCGCAGAATAAATTATTCAGTTTATAAATTCTAAAGCCCGATTTTTCCAATCGGGCTTTTTTTATACTCGATAATCAAGGTTTAAAATCTTGCTATTTTTACACATTCTTAGAATTGTTGATGCCTGAGTAAGTTTTAAAGGTTATTGTAGCCCTAACAAGAAAAATCCAATAACCACGAGGATAAAATAAATGGTGATTCCTGCTGAACTTGGGTAATCTTTCGCAACACGTTGCCCAAATAGGAGCATCATTAAGCTTACTCCACAACTTATAAGCGCAAATCGACTGAAATTGAAGCTACTGAAGCTAAAAAAGTAGTTTGAAATTGATAATAATAGTAAAATAACGGCTAGAAGCTCTACAATCACCAATATTGGTAACAGGAAACTAATTTTACCAGCAAGAAATGTCTTTTTGAAGTGGGATTGCATAAATGCTTTTGTACCCGAATAATCATTAATCTTTTCAAAAAAGGACATAAAAAAAGTGATGAGTAAAAACACCAATATGGATAGCAATGCTATTTCAAAATCGATATTCCTCATTTTAAGCAGATTTTATGTGTAAAAACCGAGTTAGCCTAATAGAGAGATCGGTTAAAATTATTTTTGCATTTCCGTTTCTCTCGATATGATAAATAGCATCTTCCAGTGCTTTTGTTATCGGCAAAATATTATTGCCATGAACAAAAGGAGCAAATTTTTGAAGCTGAAATCCTTTGGTTTTTGGTGAAAGAAAAACAAGATTTTCAGCCTTATAATTCATCATTAACGCTTGTCTAAAAAAGTCGAGGCAATACAACAAAAAGCTCTTTTGTTTTTCGCGTCCCATCCCGGCAATTTCTTCGCTCCAGCTAATTAATTCTAAAACTGTAGCTTTATTTCCCTTTGCTTTAAAGGCGGTGCGTACCCAATTAATAAACCATTGTTCATATTGGTCGTCTGCTGTATCATTTTGTAAAAGGTGTAAAGCTTTGGTAAAACTGCCGTTAGATTGATGTGCTATTAATGCAGCCTCCTGAGGATCCATGTCATTTAAATCAATCAATTTTTCAGCAATATCAGCTTCTGCAAGAGGAGGGAAGTTAAGCGTTTGACATCTGGATTTTATGGTCTGTATAATTTGCTCCTCATCTTCAGCAATCAAAATAAAAATGGTCTTATTTGGCGGTTCTTCAATTAGTTTTAGCAATTTATTTGCAGCTGCAATATTCATGCGATCGGCTCTCCAGATAATCATCACTTTTAATCCACCCTCGTAGGCCTTTAATGATAAAGATTTAACGATGTCCTGCGCTTCATCTACACCAATTTGTCCCTGCTTGTTTTCAATACCAATATGTTCGTACCAATCGGTTAAACTTCCGTAGGGATTATTTTTTATAAAGCTTCGCCAGTCTTCCATAAAATTTGCAGAAACTGGATGGCTTTTTATAGTTTGATTGGTAGCCACCGGAAATGCAAAATGGAGATCGGGATGCGAAACATTATTAAATTTCATGTTGCAGGAAGCATTGCCGTTATCATTTTCCCCATTAGTGTTTTTACAAAGCAAATATTGGGCATAAGCAATAGCCATAGGTAAGGTTCCGCTTCCGCTACTTCCTACAAATAATTGCGCGTGTGCTATACGGCTGTTATCGGCCGTAGTAGTAAGGTGATTTTTTATATGTGGTAATCCAACGATTTCTGAAAAAAGCATGAGCAAATATAAAATTTATATGCGCTTTTATATCTTCGGAAAAAATTATATTTGTAATAAACCAAAATTATGAAAACAATAGACGATTTTAATTTTAAAGATAAACAGGCTTTAATTCGTGTGGATTTTAATGTGCCACTAAATGACGATCTAAAAGTTACAGATACCAATCGTATAGAAGCTGCCAAACCTACTATTCTAAAAATATTAGAAGATGGTGGTAGCGTTGTATTGATGTCTCACTTGGGTCGTCCTAATGGTAAAGAATCTAAATTTTCTTTAAAAAATATCGTAAGTAAAGTTTCTGAAATTATTGGCGTAGAACCAAAATTTGTAGAAGATTGTGTAGGTGCTGAAGTAAAAAAAGCAGCCGACGATTTAGAATCTGGGGAAATACTTTTGCTTGAAAATTTACGTTTCCATGATGAAGAAAAAGCAGGAGACGAAGAATTTGCTAAGCAATTATCAGAACTTGGGGACATCTATGTAAACGATGCTTTTGGTACGGCACATAGAGCGCACGCTTCTACCACAATTGTGGCTAAGTTTTTTGAAGATAAATGCTTTGGATATTTATTAGCTAAGGAAATTAAAAGTTTAGATAAAGTATTAAATAGTAAAGAGAAGCCGGTTACTGCAGTTTTAGGTGGTGCGAAAGTGTCTTCTAAGATTACTGTTATCGAAAATATTTTAGATGCCGTAGACCATTTAATTATTGGTGGTGGTATGACGTACACTTTTATCAAAGCGCAGGGCGGTAACATTGGTAATTCCCTTGTAGAAGACGATAAGCAGGAATTAGCTTTGGATATATTGAAGAAAGCAAAAGAAAAAGGAGTGCAGGTTCACCTTCCTGTAGATTCTATAATTGCAGATAGTTTTTCAGAACAAGCGAGCACGCAGGTAGAAGCTGTAGATAACATTCCTGATGGTTGGATGGGACTAGACGTAGGTCCAGAAACATTAAAGCATTTTGCAAATGTTATTGCTGAATCTAAGATTATCCTTTGGAATGGACCATTAGGAGTTTTCGAAATGGAAACCTTTGCAAACGGAACTATCGAATTAGGAAAAGCTATTGCTGAAGCGACCAAAAATGGGGCTTTTTCTCTTGTGGGAGGTGGAGACTCTGTTGCAGCGGTTAAGCAATTTGGTTTTGATGATAAAGTAAGCTATGTTTCAACCGGTGGTGGTGCAATGCTAGAGATGCTAGAAGGTAAATCTTTGCCGGGTATCGAAGCAATTAGTAAATAATAAAACCCTTAAATATTTTAAATCTCGATTATCGAGAAATAAGGAATACTTTTTGATCATATATTATTTAATTAAAGAACCTCGAAAATCAGTTTCGAGGTTCTTACTTAGAAGTGATGGTTAAAAAAATTAAATAAATAATTCCTAAATCAGGTAAACAGGTTCTAATTATATGAAGAAGCAAGTATGTTTATTGCTTGGGTTGTTTGCAGTATTTGCTGTAAATGCTCAACAAAAAGAAAGATCTAAAAAGCAGGTCGAAAAAGCCAACTTTAGAGTTCAGATTTTTCAAAAAGTAGATAGTACAGAAATTATACTTGCCGATCCAGATCCTGAATTTCAGCAAAAATTACCTATTTCTGCAATCATTAGAGACTCTTCTAAAGTTTCCTTATCAGATTTACCAAAAGCCGCTAAAATTGATTCTGTTTGGCGTGTAGAGCTCACCAGTTCAGATCTTTTTGAAACCATGCAAAAATCAATTGCAGAACAGGATTATGAGCAAGTAGTTTATGATGATTTACCAACCGATACTTTAAAAGCTCGTTTGGCTCATTTAAATGCCAGAACACCATTTAATATAGAATATAATCCAAGTCTGGAAAGCGTTATAAAAATGTATTTAAAGCGCAATAAACAGGCTATGGAACGCTTAATGGCACTTAGTGATTATTACTTCCCATTGTTTGAGCAGGAATTGGATAAGTACGATATTCCGCTTGAAATTAAATATCTGGCTATAGTAGAATCTGCTTTAAATCCTAGAGCAAAATCTAGAGTAGGTGCTACCGGATTATGGCAGTTTATGTTTACCACAGGTAAAATGCATGATTTAAACGTAAGCTCTTATGTAGATGAAAGGATGGATCCTTTAAAAGCTACAGAGGCTGCAGCACAATATTTATCTAGACTCTACAAAGTTTTTGGAGATTGGGATTTGGTGTTGGCTTCTTATAATTCTGGTCCCGGTAATGTTTCTAAAGCGATTAGAAGAAGTGGTGGATCTACAAATTATTGGGAAATTAGAAGGTATTTACCTAGAGAAACTGCGGGTTATGTTCCTGCGTTTTTAGCAACACTATATATTTTTGAGTATGCTGAAGAGCATAATTTTCAACCAAAAAGACCTGAAATTCCATACTTTCAGACAGATACTATTCGGGTTAAAGAAATGTTGACGTTCGATCATATTTCCAAAGTTAGTGGTGTCGATAAAGAATTATTACAGTTTTTAAACCCAAGTTATAAGCTGGACATTATTCCTTTTGTTGAAGATAAAAATTATGTGGTTCGCTTACCTAGAACAAAAACAGGAGCTTTTGTAAATAATGAAGCTGCAATTTATAAGTACGCTGAACAGGATATTGCTAATAACGAAAAGAGCTTACCAAAATACGTAGAAACCGAAGATCGAATAAGATACCGAGTTCGTAGTGGTGATTATTTGGGAAGAATAGCAGAAAAACACGGAGTAGGAGTGAGTAGCATTAAACGCTGGAATAATTTAAGAGGAAATAATATTAGAGTGGGCCAATACCTAACGATATACCCAAGAAAACCTGTTACACAAACCGCTAGTGCTTCGGCAACTAAAAGCTCTAAGAGTACAGGGAAAAAGGATACGAAAGTTTATATAGTACAGCAGGGAGACTCGTTATGGAGTATTTCTAAAAAGTTTCCTGGCGTTACGGTACAGAATTTGAGGACATGGAATGATATGAGCAGTACACGCCTTAAACCAGGTATGAAAATTAAGGTGTCTAAGGGCTAAAAACCAAACTTAAATTCAATCCAGTAAAATGAAAAAACTAGTATTCCTCGCATTATCATTCCTTACGATTCTATCCTGTAAAGACAAATCTGAAGAGCCAGAACAACGCATACTGGCAGATTCTTCTGGAAACATCAATCAGTTAACTGTAGTTATGGATAATGGCTTATGGGAAGGCCAGGTTGGTGATGCTGTAAGAGATTACCTAGCAGCCCCCGTAGAAGGTTTACCGCAAGAAGAGCCATTATTCAATTTAAGCCAAATTCCTTCAGAAACCTTTTCTGGTTTTGTTCGTCGTAGCAGAATTTTTCTTAAAGTAGAGAAAGGCGCCGATAGCCTAGCGATCTTGAAGGATGAATACGCTACTCCTCAAACGGGAATTATAATCAGCGGGCAAAGTCAGCAACAAATAATTGATAGAATTAAAGCATCTTCAGATAGTATTATTGATGTTTTAAAAGCTACAGAAATTAAAGAAAAACAACGAAGAATAGGGAAGTCTATAGAATCTGATGAAGATTTAGAAGAGACTTTTGGCGTTTCTTTAAAATTCCCAACAGCCTACAGATATGCAGCTAAAGATGACGATTTTATTTGGATAAGAAAAGAAATTCCTAAAGGGCTAATGGAAATTTTAGTATACGAAGTTCCGTTAAGTACCATCGATAATGACTCTAGCGTAATCGCTAATATTGTAAAAATGCGTGATAGTATAGGTGAAAAATATATTCCAGGTCCTGTTGAGGGAAGTTATATGATTACCGAGGAAGCTTATGCACCTTATTTATTTGAAACTAAAATCGATGGCCACTTTGCTTACGAAACTCGTGGTACTTGGGAGGTTAACAACGCTTTTATGGCGGGACCTTTTGTAAACTACGCGATTAAGGATGAAAAAAATAATCGCTATGTTATAGCTGAAGGATTTGTCTTTAGACCTGCCAGCAGCAAAAGAGATCATGTTTTTGAATTGGATGCTATCCTGAAATCGCTACGATTTCAAAATCAATAAAATGAAGAAGGATATAAAAAAAGCCCGTTTGATTAAGAACGGGCTTTTTTTGTTAAATATTTTTAAGACTACTTAGTGTCTTCCACTTTTTTAGCATCTGAAGTAGAGCTTGTTGTCGTTTCTTCATCATCCTTAGAGGCGTCCTTAAACTCTTTAATTCCACTTCCTAATCCTCTCATCAATTCAGGAATTTTTCGACCTCCAAAAATCAGTAAAACCACGATTACGATTAACACAATCTGTGGGGCTCCTATAGCTAATGGTAAAATAAATGCATTCATAACTCAGTATTTATATTACAAACTTAACAAGAATAAACTAATATTAACGTTAATATCTGTGTAAAATACTTAGGCTTTGTCAAATCAATAACTTTAAAAACCATTTTTTTAATATTGAACTATAAAAATTGCATGAAAAGTTAAGCTTTGCATATTTTAAAATAAATACGAAACTATTAGGAAGCATAAATTTTCCAGTATCTTTGTTTAAGGTTTTTATGTATGTCGAAAAAGAAAAAAAATAGGAAAAAGTTCACTAAAAAGCTTCTTCATAAATACCGAATGGTAATTTTAAATGAAGATACTTTTGAGGAACGATATTCGTTAAAATTAACGCGATTAAATATTTTCGTTTTCGTAACGACGAGTGCGATTTTATTAGTGGCAGCAACTACGTTTATTATAGCCTTTACACCGCTAAGAGAATATATTCCGGGCTATTCTTCGCCAAAATTAAAAGAGCAGGCAGCCCATTTAGCTTATAGAACAGATTCTTTACAAAATGTTTTGAAATTAAATAATCAGTTTTTAGGATCTATTAAAGGAGTATTATCCGGCGATTTGCAATCTTCAAACCTTAATAAAGACTCGATTATAAAATTCTCTCAAGATAATCCAGAAGTTGAGGTTATCCCGCCATCAAGAGCCGATAGCTTGCTTAGGGAAGAAGTAGCCTTAGAGGATAAATACAATATTTTACCGGGAGCAACAGATGATATAGATTTTTCGCTATTTCCTCCTGTTAAAGGTAATATATCTGAAGGCTATAATGCCGAAGATAAACATTATGCCGTAGATGTGGTAGTAGCCAGAAATTCACCTATAAAATCTGTCGCCGAAGGTAGAGTAATATTTTCTGAATGGACTACAGAGACGGGTTATGTAATTATTATAAAACATGATTATGGTCTAATTTCGGTCTATAAACACAATGCGTCTTTAACCAAAGAACAAGGAGATTTTGTGAAAGCCGGAGAAGTAGTTGCCACCGCCGGATCTACCGGAGAATATACCACAGGGCCTCATTTACATTTTGAGTTATGGAATGAAGGAAATCCTGTAAACCCAACCGATTATATTGATTTTGAATAGCTTATGTCGTTAAAATCTTTTGCCGCAAAAATATTCGCTAAAACTGTAAAAAAGAAAATAGATGTTTGGTCTTCTAATCCTATTGAGACTCAGCAGAAAATTTTCCAGGAACTTATATCAAAATCGAAAAATACTGAATTTGGTAAAGATCATCATTTTGAGAATATAAAAACTCATAAAGATTTTGTCCAAAATGTGCCGGTAAGAGATTATGAAGCTTTGCGGTTTTATGTTGATAAGATGGTAGATGGTCAAGAAGATATTTTGTGGCCGGGAAAGCCGTTGTATTATGCTAAAACATCTGGGACAACCAGCGGTGCCAAATATATCCCTATAACTAAAGAAAGTATGCCTACGCATATCGAAGCGGCGAGAAATGCAATTCTCTGTTATATTGCTGAAACCGGAAATTCGAAGTTTGTAGACGGTAAAATGATTTTTCTACAGGGAAGCCCAGAGCTTACCGAGAAAAACGGAGTAAAATTAGGGAGATTATCGGGTATTGTTGCGCATTACGTACCGGGTTATCTTCAGAAAAACAGAATGCCAAGTTGGGAGACCAATTGTATCGAAGATTGGGAAACTAAAGTTGATGCCATTGTCGAGGAAACTCGCAATCTAAATATGACCGTGATTAGCGGAATCCCAAGCTGGGTGCAGATGTATTTTGAAAAGCTTCGACAAAAAACCGGTAAAAAAGTAGGTGATATTTTTAAGAATTTTGACTTATTTATTTATGGTGGAGTAAACTACGAACCTTATCGGTCGAAATTCGAAAATTTAATAGGCAGAAAAGTTGATAGTATAGAATTATATCCCGCTTCGGAAGGGTTTTTTGCCTTTCAGGATAGTCAGAAAGCCAAGGGAATGTTACTTCAGCTTAATAGCGGAATTTTTTACGAGTTTATTAAAGCTGAAGCATTCTTTGATGAAAATCCAGAAAGGCTTACTATTGGTGAAGTAGAATTGGGAATAAATTATGTAATGATCATTAGTAGTACCGCCGGTTTATGGGCTTATAATGTTGGTGATACGGTTCAGTTTACCAGCTTGAAGCCTTATCGATTAATGGTTTCGGGAAGAATTAAACATTATATTTCTGCATTCGGGGAGCACGTAATTGCAAAAGAAGTAGAAGAAGCAATGCAGGTAGCTTCAGATAATACAGGAGCTAGAATTAACGAATTTACTGTTGCACCACAAGTAAATCCTTCAGCAGGAGAATTGCCTTATCACGAGTGGTTTATCGAGTTTGAAAAAGAACCTGAAGATTTTACAAAATTTCGGGATACATTAGATCAATCACTTCAGCAGCAAAATTCCTATTATTTCGATTTAATTGAAGGGAATATTCTGCAGCCAGTAAAAGTCACCAAAATCCCGAAAAATGGCTTTCAAGAATATATGAAATCTATAGGCAAATTAGGCGGACAAAACAAGTTACCAAGGCTTTCTAACGATCGTAAGATTGCTGAGGTTTTAGAAAAGATAATTAAGAAATAAAAAAATTATAGAATTTGAAATTGGAAGGTAGAACAAGAGCACAGGAAAGTACTAACGCTATTGAGCGTATGTACATTACTATGAGACATTTATTTAATCGTGGTTTTTATAAACCTATGGGTGTTTCTGGAGAGACATTGCGAGAAGGTTTATTAGCATTGCGCCCCGAGATTTATGGTTCTGTTGCTGAAGATAAAGCTGAATTAAACGGATTGTTATATGTATTAGAACGTCTACCTTTAGGTATAGAACAATGTCGTTATATTAACCTTACCAGTGATGAGGGGTATGGAGATTCTCATTTTCAGCCAATAGTACCACCCAAACGTCGAAGAAATTGCTACCGTATCGACGAGGAGCAAATGAATATTGAAATAACCAGAGGACGATCTGAAATTTATGATATCCTAACGCACCTAACTTTCTTATTCATCGAATCTCATAAAATTATGAGACGAGTAGTTATCGATGAGGACGGGAGTGTAACCCGGGATTGGAAAAAACTTGAAGCTGTTGTGCTTTCTAAAGAAGAAATTGATAAATCTGAACGTGAAATTGCGCTTACCCACGCGGCAAATATTTTAGGTAGAACGTTTTACGAAGTTTCCACAATTTATCCTAAGTTTTCTACCCGAGAGAATCCAGAGCAGTTTTTGCATATTATTTACTGGATGGGCAAACTAGCGATCGAGGAAACGGTAAACAATGATAAGAGAATCATTACTTTTAGCCCGATTCTTAGAGAACGTTTAGGACATCATATTCATGGTGAAGTTTGGGCAGATAAGATTAAGAAAAGTTTGGTAGATAGCGATTTGGTGCAACGTCCAATCCATATTATAAGTGCGAACATGCATAGTGTTATGAATACGCTTTATGCTCCTTTAGCGCTTAAAAATGAAATCAAGAAAAAAGATATTCTTCAGGTTTACGAAATGCTAAGTGATTCTTCTAATGGGCAGGTACGTCAAAAAGTAATGAAGATGGCACTATCAGCCGGTATGAGGTTTTTAGAAGATGAAAGCGGTACTAATATCGATGTTCAGATATTCGATACAGCTATGCTTGAAGAAGGCTTTAGAAACGAAAACTTCAAAAGCTTAAAAGAAGAAGAGAAGCCTGTAATTATAGTTATGGATTATGCGTTTGGTGAGCAGGCTTATGAAACGATGGACGAGCTTTTAAAGCCTTATATTCTTGATGGAGAAGAAATAAAGATGAATGTGAGATCGGTTTCCATTATGGGAAAAGCCGGCATTTTAGAAGGTGGTAAAGGAGATATTATGATTCCTTCGGCACATATTTTTGAAGGTACAGCAGATAACTATCCTTTTAAAAATGAGCTTAAAAAAGATGATCTTGAGGGCCACGGAATAAAAGTTGTAGATGGTAGCATGATTACCGTTTTAGGTACGTCACTTCAAAATAGAGATATTCTTAAGTTTTTCCATGATTCAACCTGGAATGTAAGCGGATTAGAAATGGAAGGCGTACATTATCAAAAAGCAATTCAGGCTGCAAGTAAGCTTAGAAAAAGTATCGCAGAAGATGTACAGGTTCGTTATGCTTATTATGCTTCAGATAATCCTTTAGAAACTGGTAGCACTTTAGCATCTGGAGGTTTAGGAACTACAGGAGTTAAACCAACCTATTTAATTACTGAAAAGATTTTAGAGCAAATTTTTAATTCTTAGAGCGCTTCTGCTTAACTTGAGGTTGAAAATAATTAGATTAAAATCGATTAATAAAAAATAAATGGGCAAAACTGTATTAATTACAGGAGCAGCAGGATTCTTGGGATCACATCTATGCGATAGATTTATTAAAGAAGGTTATCGTGTTTTAGGAATGGATAATTTGATAACTGGTGATATTCGAAATATCGAGCATCTTTTTAAGAACGAGAATTTCGAGTTTTATAATCATGATGTTACTAAATTTATCCATGTACCGGGCAAACTAGATTATATTTTACATTTTGCATCTCCTGCCAGCCCCATTGATTATCTAAAAATTCCTATTCAAACTTTAAAGGTTGGTTCTTTAGGAACACATCATTGTTTAGGTTTAGCCAAAGAGAAAGGCGCTAGAATTTTAATTGCTTCAACTTCAGAAATTTATGGTGATCCTTTGGTGCATCCGCAATCTGAAGATTATTACGGAAATGTAAATACTATAGGACCAAGAGGAGTTTATGATGAAGCAAAACGTTTTCAGGAATCATTAACGATGGCTTATCACAGATTCCACGGAATAGAAACAAGAATAGTTCGGATATTTAATACGTATGGCCCGCGAATGCGATTAAATGATGGTCGCGTTATTCCTGCGTTTATTGGGCAATCCTTAAGAGGAGAAAACTTAACTGTTTTTGGCGATGGTACCCAAACAAGATCCTTTTGCTATGTAGACGATCAAATTGAAGGAATATACAGACTTTTACTAAGTGATTACAGTCAGCCAGTAAATATTGGTAATCCAGATGAATTAACCATTAATGATTTTGCTGAAGAGATTATAAAGCTCACCGGCACAGATCAAAAAATAGTTTATAAGAAACTTCCTAAGGACGATCCAATGCAAAGACAGCCAGATATTACACGGGCAAAGGATATTCTTGGCTGGCAGCCTGCAGTGAGTAGGGAAGAGGGAATGCGCATCACTTATAATTACTTCAAAAATCTATCTAAAGAAGATCTATTAAAGAAAGAACATAAGGATTTTAGTAAGCATAATCGAAAATAGATAAAATGCAGCGTCCTCTTGTTTCGATAATTATGCCTGCATATAATTCTAATAATTATATCGCTTCATCTATTGCTTCCGTAATAAGTCAGGATTACCAAAATTGGGAACTCATTATTGTCGACGATTTTTCTAAAGACGAAACTTTTAAAATAATTTCAGCTTTTTCAGAAAAAGATAAGCGAATTAAAGTTTTCAGAAATAAATCAAATAGGGGCGCAGGTTTTTCTCGTAACAAGGCGTTAAAAGAAGCAAATGGGGAGTTTATTGCATTTCTAGACGCAGATGATCTTTGGAAGAAAGAAAAGCTCTCTAAACAGCTCAATTTCTGCTTAGAGAATAAAGTAAACATTGTTTATAGCAGTTATGAAAAAATAGACGAGCAGGGTAAATTATTAAAGCAAAAAATTGAATCCTTACCATTTGTAAATTATCAAAAACTGATGCGAAGCAATTACATTGGTAATCTTACCGGAATGTATAATGCTGCAAAAATAGGAAAAATATATCTGCCCGAAATTAGAAAGCGTCAGGATTGGGCTATGTGGCTTGCGGTTGTTGAAAAAGGAGGAACAGCCCACGGAATAGAGGATTCTTTAGCTTTCTACAGAATTAGAAAAGGATCGGTTTCTGAAAACAAATTTGCAATGCTCTCTTACAATTTTAAAATTTACAACCAAGTTTTAGGTTTTGGTAAACTGAAAAGCTTGTATTGGATGTTTGTTTTTTTGGGCGAGCATTTTTTGGTGAAGTCTAAGCAAACCGTATCATTCGACTAAAGAGGTAAATTGCTTTAATTTACCATTTTTGTTTCTGTTCAAAACTAGTTTCCGCTTAAAATTTACTTTCAGATTTTTGCCAACATATTTTTCTACCGCATCGGCTATTTTAGAAATTTCTTCCTTCTTAAAATCAGTTTCTCTAACATATTCAATCTCAAAAGTATCCAAATTTGTTTGTGTAATTACAAACTCTTTCGTGCTACCGGCATCGTCAATAATCGTTTTGGTAACGTAATAAAATGTGAGACCTGGTACTACTTTGCCATCAGCTAGTTTAGCCACATCACTTGTTCTTCCAATTAGTGATTTTAAGATTGGTTGTTTTGCCGTGCTTTTTTCATCTAAAATTCCAACGTCCCCTATAGCGTATCTAATTATAGGATGTGCTCTATTGTAAAGCGATGTAATTATTACTTTTCCCTCTTGTCCAACAGGCAAAGTTTTATTGTTTTGGTCTACAATTTCAATATAAAGATCTTTAGAATTTAGACACCATTCCCTTTTTTGGTTTTCGAAAGCAATAAGTCCAACCTCACTTGCGCCGTATTCATTAATAACCGGAACGCCAATGGCTTTTTCAATAATTTCTTTGTCTTTATCAAACAATCGCTCAGAAGTTACGATGCATAATTTTAAACTTGGGCAAATATTCTTAAGTACGATTTCTTTTTTCTGTAGAAATTTAGCGAATAATAAGATTGCACTCGTATATCCATTAATATAATTAAAATTGCTCTTTTTAAAACGGTTAAGAAAACTTTGCAATTTTGCATCGCTAAGGTCAAAAATGGTAAAGCGACGCCTTAAACTTATTCTATCTTTTATGCGCTCTTGCAGATTACCATAAAAATCTAACGGGATACCATAAAACCTTGCTTGTAGCGATTTGTTCAAATCAATCCCGTGCCAGTTATAATGATCGTTAAAACCTTCCCAAGCCATAGCATGGCATAACCTGTCTTTCGCAAAAATAAAAGGATGGCCGCTACTACCAGAAGTTTTTCCTATATATGTGTTTTTTAAATTAAATCCTTTGCTAAGTCTGTTGTTAAGAGGTATTTGAAGATCCTTCTTCGTCATTACCGGAATATTCTCCCAATTTTCTATAGACCGTTCTCCGATAAAATCTTTATAGAAATTATTGTTTCTAAGATGAAATTCAACAATTTCACGCTTTTTCTTTTCTACAAAGTTTTGATAGTCTTCTTCAGGAATTTTTTGAATATCATCAAGTATCTTGCGCGCCCGATTAACAGGGAATTTATTGAATTGAAGCGAAAGTTTAAACCAGTCCAAAACTTATCAGTGTTTTTTTCTTTGATTTTATTGGCGCTTCAATTTACAAACAATTATTTTTGAAGTCCAAAATATATAAAAAATGAAAATCTTAATACTAGGTTCAGGCGGTAGAGAGCATACTTTTGCTTACAAAATTGCACAAAGTCCAAAATGCGATAAACTATACATAGCTCCCGGAAACGCCGGAACTTCAAAAGTTGGGGAAAATATAAGCCTAAATGTAGGAGATTTTTCCGGTATTAAAGATTTTATTCTTGAAAAAAATATCGAAATGCTGGTGGTAGGACCAGAAGATCCACTAGTTAAAGGAATTACTGATTTTTGTAGGCAAGACACAGAATTAAAAGAACTATTAATTGTAGGTCCTTCTAAACGAGGAGCACTCTTAGAAGGAAGCAAAGAGCGAGCTAAAGAATTTATGCTAATACATAAAATTCCTACTGCTGCTTACGAGAGTTTTACGATAGAAAGTTTAGAAGCGGGAAAAACCTTTTTAGAAACTTTAAAGCCTCCTTATGTACTTAAAGCCGATGGTTTAGCTGCCGGGAAAGGCGTGTTAATTCTCAACGATCTTGCTGAAGCTAAAGCCGAATTGGAAAATATGCTGAAGAACCAAAAGTTTGGTGAAGCCAGCGCAAAAGTAGTGATCGAAGAATTTTTGGATGGTATCGAGCTGAGTGTATTTGTTTTGACAGACGGTAAAAACTACAAAATTTTACCAACAGCAAAAGATTACAAACGAATAGGTGAAGGCGATACTGGTTTAAATACTGGAGGAATGGGAGCAATCTCGCCAGTGCCGTTTGCCAATGAAGAATTTATGCAGAAAATCGAAGATCGTATCGTAAAACCTACGGTAGATGGTCTTGCTGAAGAAAATATAGATTACAAAGGATTTATTTTTATTGGTTTGATTAAAGTTGGTGAAGAACCTTATGTGATCGAGTACAATGTAAGAATGGGAGATCCCGAGACCGAAGTGGTTTTACCACGAGTAAAATCAGATTTGGTTGAAGTATTGACAAAAGCAGCACAGGGAAGACTTGATGAGGTAAACTTAGAAATCGATGACAGAGCAGCTACAACTGTAATGTTGGTTTCTGGAGGCTATCCTGAGGCTTACGAAAAAGGAAAAGAAATTACCGGTATAGAGAATGTAGAAGATGCAATTGTTTTTCATGCAGGAACTACATTAAAAGACGGCAAAGTAGTTACCAATGGAGGGCGAGTAATTGCAGTAACCGCGTTTGGAGAAGATTACGAACAGGCACTAAAAAAATCTTACCAAAATGTAGAGAAACTACATTTTGATAAGATGTATTTTAGAAAAGATCTAGGCTTCGACTTAGATTAACCTAAATAAGGTTTAGATCTTGTGTTTTCGTCATCAGCATCTTGGAATATTTTAAGTTGCTTACACCAGTAGGCAAATGCGATCATTCCAATGATAATAAATACAAAGTTGATGGCGTTAGCACCCCACCAGGTGTCTAGTTCCAGAGAACGTAACCAATCTAGTGGCTTTAGAAGAACTTCTTCAAACAGCCATGAGATTCCATTAAAAAATTCATTCATCGTTTAACATTGTTAGTTTAACACTACAAAAATAGAAAAAAGAGCAATGCTAACAAGCTTTTTTGCCAAATCAAAACCAATAAATATTGCTCTTGTTATCCTATTGCTTTCTGGATTTTTCATATCAGCAAATTTTCAGAACTGGTTTTTGGACTTCGAGATCTTTAAGTTTTTTAAGATTTTAGGCGTTTTCTTGTGCTTAATGTTTTCCCTTTTTTTGCTGAATTTTGTGGCCAAAAAGAATGATTTAACACAAAGAAGCGCGTATAAGGTACTGCTATTTTCTGTCTTTTGCGCTTCTTTTCTTTCTTTGCTTAAAGATTATAATATTATCATTTCAGCAACTCTAATTTTAATGGCTTTAAGGCGTATTATTAGTCTTAAGTCACAAATTTCTGTTCAGAAAAAGATATTTGATGCAGCTTTATGGATTTGTATTGCTTCACTCTTTTATTTCTGGTCGATTTTATTCTTATTAATTGTTTTTGGAGGTATTGTAATTTATAGCCCAAGACCAAAAAACTGGTTAATTCCTATAGTTTCAGCAGTATGTGTGTATATGATTTACTGCTCAATTAATCTTTTGGTAAAAGATCAGTTCTATTTATTTTCTAATTGGTATCAGGATTATAATTTCAATTTTTCTAATTACCAGTCATTTAAATTTCTAACGCCTATTAGTATTATTCTTGCACTTACTGTATGGTCGCTTGTTTATTATTTTTCTATAATTCGGAAAGCCGGTGTGAGTCTAAGACCTTCTTTAAATCTAATTTTATTTACCCTAATTATAGGAATTGCCGTTGGTGTTTTGGCTCCTAGTAAGAATGGTAGCGAATTGATCTTTTTCTTTATACCGCTTAGTATTATTGTTTCTAATTACTTTGATAACGGTAGAGATAAGATTTTTAGGGAGATTTTATTGATTATTCTAATTTTAATGCCCTTTGGTGTGTTATTCATTCAGGATTAATAGCATATAGATTACGTTTTAAGAGTCATAGATTTTATAATATCTTTGCTCTTCAGTTTTTAAATATTCAATAAAAACGCCTAATATTTCAATTTTAAAGTTTATAGGCGTTTTAAATTAGTTCTTTTTAAAAAATCAACATAATGTTTACAGATAAAGCGAATAAGATCTTTCAGGAAGTGATTGAAAAATATCATGAATTGGATAATGTAGATCAGCCTTTTACAAATCCTTACGATAGCGAAGCACAACTTATCGAGCACCTTCTTTATAGAAAATGTTGGATAGACACAGTGCAGTGGCATTACGAAGACATTGTAAGAGATCCAAATATCGATCCTATTGCTGGTTTAAAATTGAAACGACTTATTGATGCTTCTAACCAGGATCGTACCGATACCGTAGAATATATAGATAGCTATTTTCTTGAAAAATATAAAGCAGTTGAGCCTAAAGATAATGCGACAATCAATACCGAAAGTCCGGCTTGGGGTGTAGACAGATTGTCGATTCTTGCGCTTAAAATCTATCATATGCATGAAGAAGCAACTCGAGAAGATGCATCTACCGATCATAAAGAAAAATGCCAGGCGAAATTAGATGTTTTATTAGAGCAACGAGTAGATCTTTCTTCAGCAATCGATCAGTTTTTAAAAGATATTGAAAGCGGAGATAAATACATGAAAGTCTATAAGCAGATGAAGATGTATAATGACGACGAGTTAAACCCGGTTCTTAGAAACAAATAAAAGAAATATGAGCACTAAAAATCAACATATTCCAGAAGTGAATAGAGAGAAAAGTGCTCATATTCTTGCTATTCGTTTATCGGCGATGGGCGACGTAGCCATGACGGTTCCGGTGATTAGGACCTTTATGTCCACCTATCCTAATTGTAAAATTACTTTTCTTACCAGGCCATTTTTTGCGCCTATGTTTAAAGGAATTCCAAATGTAGAAATTTATGAAGCCGACGTGAAGGGCGAGCATAACGGTGTAATGGGATTGGGACGATTAGCGCGCGAGTTAAGAAATCATGAAATTGAAATGGTAGCCGATCTTCATAATGTGTTGCGTAGTAATGTGCTTAAGTCGGTTTTTTATCTTTTTGGAATTCCCGTGAAGCAAATTGATAAAGGAAGATCTGAAAAAAAGAAACTAACCCGCGAAGATCACAAGCTTTTTAGGGAATTGAAAAGCACCCATCAGCGCTATGCAGATGTTTTTGCGGAACTAGGTTTTCCGCTCGATTTCAAAGCTCATATTTTTCCAGAGAAGCAGCAAATTCCGGCCAAAATCAGCGAAATTATATCTCAATCTCCTAAAAAATGGCTGGGAATTGCACCTTTTGCACAACATGATTCTAAAGTATATCCAGCAGATCTTATGGAGGAAGTTCTAAAAATGCTGAATACTGAAAATAATACTCAGATATTTTTATTTGGCGGTGGAAATGCTGAAACTAAAAAGCTGCAATCCTGGGAAAATCAGTTCGAGAATTGTATAAGCGTAGCCGGACTTTTATCTTTTGAAGAAGAGCTGGCTCTAATCTCCAATCTTGATGCAATGCTTTCTATGGATAGCGGAAATGGCCATATGGCCGCAATGTATGGAGTGCCCGTAATTAGTATTTGGGGCGTTACACATCCTTTTGCTGGTTTTAAGCCATTTGGGCAGTCTTTAGAAAATTCTTTGATTCCAGATTTAGAAAAATTTCCTAAAATTCCTACCTCTATCTACGGGAATAAATATCCAGAGGGTTATGAATATGCCATAAGAACGATCACACCGGCTATGGTGGTTGATAAGATACATTCTGTTTTGTAATTATTAGTTTACACCTTCACGTACTCTAAAAATTCAGTTTAAAAACATCAAATTTGAATTTAAATCATTCAAATTTCAGCATAAAATAGTTCTAAATCTGTTTTTTCGCTATTCTATAATTATTCGAGAGGCTTACCTCAAAAAATTAAAAAAGGCCTTTAGAATCAACTAAAAGCCTTTGTTATATTTCATTTTTTAATGACGATTAAACATCATCGTAATCTACCTTAATAGATGGAGTAAGCGGATGTGCCTGGCAGGTTAAAATTAGGCCTTCTTCAATTTCATCGTCGGTGAGAATCTGATTTTTACGCATTTCAGCTTTACCTTCAGTAATTCTGGCAATACAGCTACTGCAAATTCCACCCTGGCAAGAATAAGGAACATCAAGATCGTGTTCTAAAGCAGCATCCAGAATAATATCGTTTTGATTCATCACAAAACTAGTTTCCTCATCATCCACTAAAATAGTGATTTGTGACTGTCCTTCTAGGTTGGCTTCTACTTCTCCGGTATCATTACTGGTAAATAGTTCGTAATAAATATTTTCTTCAGCAATATCATTATTTGTTAGTACTTCGCTAACATGATTAATCATTTCTTCTGGACCGCATAAATACACCGCATCAAAAGGATGATCTTTAAATTTATTTTTCATCACAAAATTAACCGTACTTGTTTCGATACGGCCAAAATGAGAATTTTCTTCCCGGGTTCTACTAAAGACAAATTCTACAAATAAACGATCTGGATAGGCTGCTTGTAGCTCTAAAAGTTCTTTAAAGAAAATGGTATCTTCTGGAGATTTATTTCCGTAGGTAAGAATAAAGCGGCTATGGCTTTCGTTATTAAGAACTGTCTTTATAATCGATAATATTGGCGTAATTCCACTTCCAGCAGCAAAAGCTGCATAGGTTCTTGAAGCTTCAGAAGGTTCTAAAATAAATTTTCCTTCGGGCGGATGAACTTCTAAAGTATCACCTGCTTTTAAGCTATTGTTGGCTAATACAGAGAATTTACCACCCTCAACTTCTTTTACTGTAACTTTAAATTCGTCGGAATTAGGGGCAGAACAAAGCGAATATGCTCTACGTAATTCTTTGCCTTCTACATCTGCTTTAATAGTAATATATTGCCCTGCCTTGAATTTGAATTCTTCTTTCAATTCAGCCGGAATTTCAAAAGAAAGACTAACAGCTTGTGCAGTTTCTCTAATTACTTCCTTTATTTTCAGTTTATGAAATGTACTCATCAAAAAATAATTTGTGGGCAAAAATACAAAGTAAGCTGTGTTTTAAAAGATTAAAAATTTAAAATATTATACCTAAGTGTTTTATGCATAAGAAATTTATGTATATTAGAATCGGTATAATTGATCTAAAATGTCAAATTCAAAATTATATAAGGGTAGTTTATCTACCATCATTTTAAAACTTTTAGCTGAAAGCGATAAAATGTATGGTTATGAAATTACCCAAAAGGTAAAAGATATTACCCAAGGAGAATTGAAAATCACAGAAGGAGCGCTTTATCCCGCGCTGCATAAGTTAGAAGCTGATGGATTTTTGGAGGTTGAGGTAAAAAAAGTAGATAATCGGCTTCGGAAATATTACAAACTTACTGAGGCTGGAAATAAAGAGAAGGTGAATAAAATTAATGAGTTAGAACAATTTATTGAAAATATACAAGGAATTATAAATCCTAAATTCAGTATCTAAGATGAAGTATTTGAAGACCGAACAAATAGATGATATCCGAAAAATACTTTTCTACAAAGGTGTTGTTTTTTGTGAAATTCAGGAAGAACTTATAGATCATATTGCCAGTGAAATAGAAGAGAAAATGTCTTCGGAAAATTTAAGTTTTAAAGTAGCTTCTGATAGCGTTTTTTCGAAATGGGAAAATGCCTTTATCTTAAAACAAAATAGATGGTTATTAGGGAAGGAGATGTATCCTAGTATAATTTATGAGGAAATTAAGCGAACTTATTTGAAAATGATATTACCGCTAAGTATCATTTCTTTGATATTAGTAGGTTTACTTTGGATTCTCTTCCAAACTCAAAATGAGTTATTTAGTAACCTGTCTTATTTAATTTGTTCATTTTTAATAGTTTCAGGACTCTTTGTATCGTTTGTCTATAAGAAGTTGAAAAACGGAAATCAAACGATTTACAGTCATTTTTTACTAAGAGAATTTAAAATGTTTGTTCCAATGAGTATACTATTAATTATAGAAATCTTCGAAAAAGATTTACAAAACCCATCGATTGTTCATAACATACTGTTCTTCGTTTTCATGGCAATGATGCTTTGCTTTTCAATTTATTTAATCAGCCTGTATACTAAACATATAAATGTCCAGAGAAAGTTTTCGTAATAATGAACTTTTAGCACGATACTTTTTATGTAAACGATATTAATTTATGAGAAAAGTAAATCAAAATCAAACAGATAGACTGTACCGATTTACTCGCGAGCACCTTGTAGAATATTATGATGTGCAAACTGAATTAGTAGATCATTTAGCATCTGCCATTGAAGAAAAATGGAGCCAAAACCCAAGTTTTGAATTTGAAGAGGTGCTTCAGCAAGAGTTTAAAAAGTTTGGTGTATTTGGATTTTTAGAAGTTGTGGAGGCGAGACAAAAGGCGATGACAAAAACTTACTGGAATCTGGTCTTAAATGAAGCTTTAACTTTCTTAAAACTTCCGAAGGTACTACTAATTATAGGCGTAGTTTCCTTTATATTTTGGAGTCTTACAAAGCTTGAGTTTGGAAAAATTATAATTGCCTCTATTGTTCTCTTGGAGATGATTCTTCTTTTTTACCAACTTATTAAACTGAACCGTAAGAAGAAAAAACGAGCAAAAAGAAATGAAAAAATATATCTTTTAGAAGAAATGATTTTAAATGTTGGTCAAATTGCGGCAATATCTTTCTTTCCGGGGTATTTGCTAATTCATTTTGATAAAATAGTTCCGGTTGATATTGGATCTATTATTATGGCAATACTAATCACATTTTCTTTTGTAATCCATTATATAGCAGTAGTTGTACTTCCTTCAAGAAAAGAAGAAATATTGATAGAAATATATCCAGAACTTAAGTTAAATTATTAATTCTCTTGTAACAAAAAACTAAATTTAGACACATGTAAGTAAAGCATTCTTTTATGATTGGTAAATTACTCAGCTTAGAGTGGAAATCTTTTACTCGTAGCGCTAGTTTTGGTAAAAGCCTTGGCGTTAAAATTTTATTGGGTTTTTTGGGGCTCTATTTCGCAGTTATTTTTTTAGGTTTTGGTGTTGGATTACATCCTTTTCTAAAAGAAATGTATCCGGATGAAGTTCCGCTTTTAAAATTCAATGAATTTGTGTTGGCTTGGCTTGGTTTCGAATTGATTTTTAGATTTTTTCTACAAAGCTTACCGGTGCTTAAAATTAAGCCTTTGCTTGTTCAGGATATAAGAAAAAAGAAATTGGTAGATTTTGTATTATATAAATCACTATTTTCTTTTTATAATCTTTTTCCTATACTTTTTTATGTGCCATTCGCTATTATGAATGGAATAAAATCTGATTATAGTACAATCTCCCTTTTAGGATGGTGCGCAGCAATGCTTTTTTTTAGTTTTTCCCTAAACTTTTTAAACTTCCTTATTAAAAAGAAATTCGCTGAAAATATTAAATCCTTTTTGCCATTTATCTTTTTGATTTTGGTCTTAGCGGGCTTAGAATATTTTGATATTATTTCGTTAAGTAAGCAATTTGGAGTGTTCTTAAACTTTCTATTACAAATGCCTTATTTGGCAGTACTACCACTACTAATTTGTATAGGTTTGTTTATGGTGGTTAGACATATACTTTTAGACAAATTTTATCTGGATTCTGGTTTAAAAGCTAAACAACAAGTGGCGAAATCTCAGGATTTTGAATGGACTAAGCGTTTTGGTGATATCGCTCCTTTTCTTCAATTAGATATGAAAATGATTTGGCGTAATAAACGCCCCAAAACAACCGTGTTTCTATCTTTTATCTTTGTGCTATACGGCTTGTTGTTTTTTAGTGATACAGGCTTAGATGGGCTAAAAATTATGCCGATTTTTGCAGGAGTTTTTATGACGGGCATGTTTGTAACTAATTTTGGGCAATTTATACCAAGTTGGGATTCCTCTTATTATCAAATGATAATGTCTCAAAATATTCCTATGCGAAAATACCTTGAGTCTAAAGCAGTATTACTTAGCTTCAGCATTATTATTCTAACAATTTTATGCACACCTTATCTTTACTTTGGATGGAATGTGATGTTAATTATCGTGATGTGCGCTTTGTATAATCTAGGTGTTAATGTCCCGTTTTTATTATTTATGGGATCGCTTAATAAAAAAAGAATCGATTTGGAAAAAAGTCCTATGATGAACTATCAGGGAATGGGAGCGGCACAATGGATTATGGCAATACCAGTCTTAATAGTGCCTCCGGGAATTTTTTCCTTGTTTTATAATTTATTCAGTTTTAATATCGGACTTCTGGCATTGGGCGTTTTAGGAGTTATCGGACTTTTACTTCGGAATTACCTGATGGATAAAATCACACTTCAGTATAAAAAGAAAAAGTATATTATGATTCACGGCTTTAAACAAACTGACGCATAGAACTTAGCTGAGTAAAAAGCAACCCTAGAATCAATTTAAAGCGAACGTATATTCAATCTCGATAACCGAGTAAATAAAATAGCATGATAACAGCAACCAACCTCTCAAAAGTATATAACGGTACTAAAGTTTTAGATATCGACCATTTAGAAATTCCACAAGGACAAAATTTTGGATTAGTAGGAAATAATGGAGCCGGGAAAACTACATTTTTTAGTATGTTACTAGATTTAATTCGGCCAACTTCGGGTAATATTTTTAATCAGGAAATTACCGTAAACGAAAGTGAAGAGTGGAAGACATTCACTTCCTCTTTTATTGATGAAAGTTTTTTAATAGGCTACCTTACTCCTGAAGAATATTTCTATTTTGTGGGAGAACTTCGCAATCAAAATCGTGCTGATATTAATAGTTTTTTAGAGCAATTTGAAGAGTTTTTTAACGGCGAGATCATTGGTCGAAAAAAATATCTTCGCGATTTATCCAAAGGAAACCAAAAGAAAGTAGGTATTGTTGCCGCTTTAATTGGCAATCCAAAAGTAGTAGTGTTAGACGAACCTTTTGCAAACCTGGATCCTAGCACCCAGATTAAGCTGAAAAAAATTATTAAAGAGCTTTCTGAATTTTCGGGCACAACGGTATTAGTTTCTAGCCATGATCTTATTCATGTTACAGAAGTTTGCGAGCGCATTGTAGTTTTAGACAAAGGAGTGATTGTGCGCGATATCAATACTTCAGAAGCAACTTTAAAAGAATTGGAATCCTACTTTTCAGGAGAGACAGCACCACAGGAAAATATAGATCCTGCAATACAACATAATACCGAAAATACTATGGAATAGCTTCTCCTTCTTTCTAATTTGAATCGCAAATCTTTGTATTTGTAAAAAGAAACTTATTTTTACACACTAAACGTGGCGTAACTGAGTTATGATGGTATTAAGAAAGAGTTGATTTTGAGGAGATTTACACAATTTTTTTTCATAGCTCTTCTTCTTGGAGCAGTAATTTCTTGTTCTCGTAAGAAGGATAATTTTATTAGCCGAAGCTGGCACTCCGTTACTGCGGAATATAATACGCTTTATAACGGCAATCTGGCTTTAGAAGCAGGGCGTAAAGAACTCAACCAAAATTATAGTGATAATTACTGGGATTTGCTACCTATCGAACGTATGCAGATCGACGAAGAAATTTTGCTACCCGATAGCGTAAGAAATCAAAATTTTGGAATAGCAGAAAAAAAAGCAGCAAAAGCTATCCAAAGACATTCGATGTTGATTGATGGGAAAGAAGAGAATCCACAAATAGACGAAGCTTTTATTCTACTTGGCAAAGCTCGATATTACGATCAACGTTTTATACCTGCTTTAGAAGCTTTCAACTATATCTTACAAAAATATCCTGCGAGTAACAGCATAAGAACGGCACAAATTTGGCGAGAAAAAACCAATATTCGTTTGGAGAATAATCGTATTGCGATTAAAAATCTAAAAAGGATTTTAAACAATGCAAAATTTGAAGATCAGGAATATGCCAATGCAAAAGCTGCCATGGCACAAGCGTATATTAATCTTCAACGACCAGACAGTGCACTTGCGCCTTTAACCACCGCTGCTAATTTTACTAAAAAAGATGAAGAAAAAGGGCGTTACTTTTTTATTATTGGCCAGTTATATAATTTATTAAATCAGCCAAAAAACGCGAATCTTGCTTTTGATGAGGTTATTGATTTAAATAGAAAGTCACCCAGAATTTATATGATTAATGCTTATATCCAAAAGGCAAGAAATTTTGATCCTGAAGAAAACGACGATCAACAACTAAAACAGCTCTTAACCGAGCTTAAAGAAGATCGCGAAAATCGACCATTTTTAGATAAAATCTATTTTCAGATTGGCGAATATTACAATCAGCGTGATTCTTTAGATACCGCAATTACGTACTATAACAAATCGCTTAGAACGCCAGGAAGCAGCGATCCGTTTTTAAGATCAATTAATTATGAAATTCTGGCAAATATTAATTTTGATCGTTCAGAATATCAAACGGCTGCAAGCTATTTTGATAGCACACTCTACGAAATGCCTACTAATTTATGGGAATATCGAACGATACAAAAAAAGCGTAAAAATTTAGACGATATTATTTTTTATCAGGCAATTGCTAATAAAAACGATAGCATCTTAAATCTTATCGATTTACCTCGAGAAGAGCAAATTGCTTATTTTACAAAGTATACAGACAAGCTTAAGGAAGAATATAAAAAAGAAATAGAAGCCGGTGAAACTGAAAAAGCTTTGGCTTTAAATAATACCGGTCCCGGAGTTCCGGATGTTAGTATTCCCGGCGAAGAAACTACAAGCAGTTTTTATTTTTATAATGAAAGCCGAAAAGCTAGGGGAGAGCGTGAATTTTTAAGAATCTGGGGAAATAGAAAACTTGCGGATAATTGGCGTTGGATTTCCACAGGAAATAACGGTGCTATTGAAGCTAATGAAGAAGAATTAGCTGAGTTTGATTTTTCTAGCGATCCAAGATTCGACCCGGCGACCTATGCAGATAAGTTACCAAACGATAATTTGGTAATCGATAGTATTTATAAAGATCGAAATTACGCTTATTACCAATTGGGTCTTATTTATAACGAGAAATTTGGCGAATATCAATTAGCAACAGAAAAATTAGAAGCATTGTTGGCTAGCCATCCCGAAGAGCGGTTAATTTTACCTTCAAAATATAATCTTTACAAAGCTTACGGCAGATTAAATATGAATGCTAAGCAAGACGCAATGAAAAATGATATTGTGTCTAATTATCCAGATTCGCAATACGCTATTTTTATTCAGAATCCTCAACAATTGGCCTCAGGAGAAAGCTTAGCGCAAAGAAGTTATGAAGAGACTTTCGGTTTGTATGAAGAGCAACAATTTGCTGAAGTAATTTCAGAAAGTAATAAATTTATTACCCGATATTCTGGCGAAGAAATTATTCCGAAGTTTGAATTGCTAAAAGCGATGGCTATAGGAAGACTTAGAGGTTTGCAGGAATATCGTAAATCGCTTAGCTATGTTTCTTTAACCTATCCTCAATCGGCAGAAGGGGAAAAGGCAAAGAACATGATAAACGGAGCTTTACCTAAATTAAGTAGACTTCAGCTGCAAGAAGATAGTTTAGCCACCAATTATAAACTGATCTATCAGTTTGATAGCCAAAATAGAGAGGCTGCCCTTGCGCTTCAGCAGAAAATAGATTCCGCTTTGGTCGATTTAGACTATACTAATTTTTCTACTTCAATAGATATTTATAACGAAGAAACTATTTTTGTGGTGGTGCACGGTTTGCAAGATCGTATTCGGGCTTTAGGTTTGGGAGAATTATTGCGGGAAAATGATGAATATGAGTTAGAAATTGATTTTATTGCGATCTCAACAAACAACTATAGAGTAGTTCTTTTAAAGAAAAATCTGAAGGATTATTTACGCGACAATATATAGTTTCCAAGCCTTTTTTCTCTTTTACAAACCATTATTAAAAAAAAGAGTATTCTCCTATCATGAAAAACGATCAGCGTAATAAATATCTTGTTTTTGTGAACATTGGCTTCCAAATGGCCATTATTATAGCCGGTGGCGTTTTTCTTGGTATTTGGTTAGACGAGAAATTTCCGAATAAATTTTCAGCATTTACAATTTCATTATCGCTTTTAGGCGTTTTTGTGGCGCTATATCAGGTGATTAGAAGCGTAAAAAACATAAGTAAAGACGACGAATAGATGGGACGACCATTTTTAAATTTCCTGAAGGTTTTTGTGCCTTTTTCATTGATTTTATTTTTTATTCAGTATTATATAACTTCTAATTATGTTGAGGCTACCCTATACTACAGTACAGTTGCTAATTATTCCTTTCATATTTTAGCAACTTTGATAGTTTATGCCATATTGCTGATTATAAATCTTAATTTTCAAGACAAAACCGGTTTTGTATTTATGGGATTGGGATTGTTAAAAATGTTTGCTGCAGTATTGTTTTTACTGCCGGCTTTACTAAATGATGAAGTTTCAATTTTTGTTCAGGTTATTGCTTTTTTTGCGCCATATTTTATCTTTTTAATTTTTGAAACCACTTTTGCAGTAAAATTGATAAATAGAAACAAATGATTGTCTATCAATCAGTTCAACGAATTTTGAAAATTGAGGCAAAAAAATAATCGGGAACTTTCACATAAAAAATAAAAGTATACCTTTGCACCGAAATTTAGAGCCCATAATTTTATAAGTAGACCAGGTATTATGATAGCACAAAAATCGTTAAAGATTATAGTGACATTTGCACTAGCCTTACTTCCGGTTTTTTCTTTTGCATCAAAAGAGGACTCTTTAGCAGAAGCTGAGAAAGAATTTAATGCGACAGAAATGATTCTTCACCACATTGGTGATGCCCATGGATGGCATTTCTACGGAGAAGGAGAAAATTCTTTCACTATAGCACTTCCGGTGATTCTTTATACGGATAACGGACTGGTTACTTTTATGTCTAGTGAATTTCACCATGATACTGAAGGGCATCATGTTGTTGAGAAAGACGGGATGAGATTCGTTAATCTCCACGAGAAAATCTACAGATTAGAAGATGGCGCAAGCGAGATAGAATTTGATGCCGATCATCATCCTTTAAATGCAGAGCGACCTATTGATTTATCGATAACTAAAAATGTAGCGGCTATATTTTTGACCGTTATTATCATGCTTATCATTTTTACTAGTCTGGCGGCACATCATAAAAAGCATAAGCACGCTCCAACAGGATTTAATAACCTTCTAGAAACTTTCGTTCTTTTTGTAAGAGACGAAATTGCAATACCACAAATTGGAGAGAAAAAATACATGAAGTTTATGCCATTCCTTTTAACGGTATTTTTCTTCATCTGGATTACTAATATGATTGGTTTATTACCTGGAGCAGCTAATGTTACAGGGAATATCGCAGTAACTGTTTCTTTAGGTTTATTTACATTAGCTTTGATTTTAATCAATGGGAGTAAAGATTATTGGAAGCATACCTTATGGATGCCAGGAATTCCAACTTTTGTTAAGCCTATTTTAGCAGTAGTAGAGTTAATGGGAGTTTTTATTAAGCCAATAGCACTTATGATTCGTTTATTTGCGAACATTACTGCGGGGCACATTATTATACTAAGTTTAATTGGATTAATATTTATACTTGAAAGTGTTGGAGTCGCTGGAGTTTCAGTGCCATTTGCACTTTTTATATCGATATTAGAATTGCTTGTTGCGTTTTTACAAGCGTTTATATTTACCATGCTGTCGGCTCTATTTATAGGAATGGCAGTTGAAGAACACGAACATCATTAATTTCTAATTTTAATTTTTTTTACTATGGAGTATTTACACATTGGACTTGCAGCTTTAGGTGCTGCTTTAGCAGTTATCGGTGCAGCAATCGGTGTTGGTAAAATTGGTGGTTCTGCGATGGATGCTATCGCTCGTCAGCCAGAAGCTTCTGGAAAAATCCAGACAGCAATGATTATTGCTGCGGCTCTTGTAGAAGGTGTTGCTCTTTTTGGAGTAGTAGCAGCTTTACTAGGAGTACTAACTGTGCCAGCTTAGTCCTAACAAAAAATTAAAGCCAGTGTTTCGTAACGGTTGGTTACGAAACTGGTTTTAATGATATCCAAAAATTAAAATTTTATAATATACTATGGATTTAATCACTCCTGAAATTGGTTTACTTTTTTGGCAAACGATAGTTTTCCTAGTACTTATTTTGCTTCTTGCAAAATTCGCTTGGAAACCTATTCTTGGAGCTGTTAAAGAAAGAGAAGACTCTATAAATAATGCATTGTCGTCTGCGGAAGAAGCTAGAAAAGAAATGCAAAATCTAAAGGCAGATAACGAGCAGTTAATGAAAGAAGCTCGTGCTGAAAGAGATGCAATTCTTAGAGAAGCTCGTGAACTGAAAGAAAAGGTAATGGCAGATGCTACTGTAGAAGCACAAGACAAAGCAGATCAAATAGTATCACAAGCTAAAGAAAGCATCGAGCTTGAGAAAAAAGCTGCAATGGCAGAAATTAAAGCTCAGGTAGCAAGTCTTTCTATAGAAATTGCAGAAAAAGTAGTTCGTACAGAATTATCAAGTAAAGAAAAACAACACCAGATGATTGATAACATGCTTGGTGATGTTACTTTAAACTAATACTTTGTGATGAAAGGAACCAGAGCAGCACAACGTTATGCAAAAGCAATTCTTACATTAGCTAACGATCAAAAAGTAGCTAAAGATGTAAAGGAAGATATGCTTAGTATTTCTAAAACTATCGCGGCAAGCGAAGATTTAAGATCTACTTTAGCGAGCCCTATAATTAAGCCTAATCTAAAGAAACAAATCTTAGAAGAGATTTTTAAAGATATAAATGGTTTAACCAAGGGTGTTTTTAATTTACTTGTAGAGAATAATCGAATTAATATTTTAGGAGTTGTGGCAACGCAATATTTAATGTTATTCGATGATTCTATTCTAGTGCAAAATGCTGTTGTTACCACCGTAGTTCCTTTAACAAAGGAGCTTGAAGATAAAATTCAGGCTAAAATAAAAGAGCTTACCGGTAGGGAAGCTACAATCGAGAATAAGATTGATGAAAGTATTCTTGGTGGATTTGTTTTGAGAGTTGGCGACCTTCAGTATGATGCTAGTGTCGCTAATAACTTAAACAAGTTGAAAACAGAATTTATAAAAAGCAACGCTTACGTTTCTAAAATTTAATAAAAACCGCCCGTAGCTAACGAGGCATTTTATCTTAAATAATTATGGCAGAAGTAAATCCTGCTGAAGTTTCAGCAATATTAAAGAAACAACTTTCCGGATTCGAGGCAAAGGCTTCTTTAGACGAAGTTGGTACCGTGCTTACAGTTGGTGACGGTATTGCTAACGTTTATGGTCTTTCTAATGCGCAATACGGAGAATTAGTTCAATTCGACAGTGGTCTTGAAGGAATGGTGCTTAACCTAGAGGAAGATAATGTTGGGGTAGTACTTTTAGGACCTTCAAAAGAAGTTAGAGAAGGTTCTATTGTTAAAAGAACACAAAGAATTGCTTCTATAAATGTTGGAGAAGGTATTGTTGGAAGAGTAGTAAATACCTTAGGTGTACCAATAGACGGTAAAGGACCTATCGAGGGAGAAACTTTCGAAATGCCTTTAGAGCGTAAGGCACCAGGTGTTGTTTTCCGTGAGCCGGTGACAGAACCTATGCAGACAGGTATTAAATCTATCGATGCTATGGTACCGGTAGGTAGAGGACAACGTGAGCTTGTGATTGGTGACCGTCAAACAGGTAAAACTACTGTTTGTATTGACACTATTCTTAATCAAAAAGAATTTTACGATGCCGGTGAGCCGGTTTATTGTATATATGTAGCTATAGGGCAAAAAGCTTCTACAGTTGCAGGTATTGCTAAAGTACTTGAAGATAAAGGTGCTTTGGCTTATACTACTATTGTAGCTGCAAATGCATCAGATCCTGCGCCAATGCAGGTATATGCTCCATTTGCTGGTGCTGCAATTGGTGAATATTTTAGAGATACAGGTCGTCCTGCTTTAATTGTTTATGATGATTTATCTAAACAAGCAGTTGCATACCGTGAGGTTTCTCTTTTATTGCGTCGTCCACCGGGACGTGAAGCGTATCCTGGGGATGTATTCTTCCTTCACTCAAGATTGCTAGAGCGTGCAGCGAAAGTGATTAATGATGATGATATTGCGAAGACCATGAACGATCTTCCTGAGTCACTTAAAGGTAAAGTAAAAGGTGGTGGTTCTTTAACAGCATTGCCAATTATCGAAACTCAGGCGGGTGATGTATCTGCATATATTCCTACTAACGTGATTTCGATTACAGATGGTCAGATTTTCTTAACTTCAGATTTATTTAACTCTGGTGTACGTCCTGCGATTAACGTTGGTATTTCGGTATCTCGTGTAGGTGGTTCGGCTCAGATTAAATCTATGAAGAAAGTTGCTGGTACACTTAAATTAGACCAGGCTCAGTTCCGTGAACTTGAAGCTTTTGCTAAATTCGGTTCAGACCTAGATGCGGCTACAATGAGTGTGATCGAAAAAGGTAAGCGTAACGTAGAAATCCTTAAGCAGGGACAAAACGATCCTTATCCTGTAGAAGATCAAATCGCTATTATCTTTGCAGGTTCTAAGAACTTGCTAAGAGATGTACCTGTAGAAAAGGTTAGAGAATTTGAAAGAGATTATATAGAATTCTTAAATGCTAAGCATAGAGGAGTAATGGATACGCTTAAAGCGGGTAAACTTACCGATGAAGTTACTGATACTTTAGCAGCTGTAGCAAAAGAATTATCTGAAAAATATAAAGGATAAAAGTTTTTGAACAAAGAGTGAATGAAATATTTAACTCTTTGTTCTTTATTAGTATTTAGGCTAGTCCAATTTTAAAAATATGGCAAACTTAAAAGAATTACGTAGCAGAATTACCTCGGTTTCCTCAACCATGCAAATCACCAGTGCCATGAAAATGGTATCTGCAGCAAAGTTGAGTAAAGCTCAGGATGCTATTGAATCTATGAGACCTTATTCTCAAAAGCTTTCACAGCTTTTGCAGGATCTTAGTGCTAGCTTAGATGACGATAGCAGCAGTAAATATGCAGAGCAGCGTGAAGTAAACAAAGTACTTGTAGTTGCTATTTCTTCTAACAGAGGTTTGGCTGGTGCTTTTAATGCAAATATCATTAAGGGAGTAAAAAACGCAGTAGCAAAAGAATATGCAGATAAAGATGTTCATCTTTATAGCATAGGAAAAAAAGCTAACGACATTTTAAAGAAGAGCTTGACGGTTTATAAGACCAATACTGAGATCTTCGATGATCTTAGTTTTGAAAATGTTTCTGTGATTGCTGAAGATTTAATGAATCAGTTTCTTGAAGGGAATTACGATAAAATTGTTTTGGTTTATAATCACTTTAAGAATGCTGCTACTCAAGCTGTGATGACCGAGCAATTTTTACCAATACCTAAGTTTGAAACAGAAGAGGAAGTGCAACTGGATTACATTTTTGAACCTTCAAAGCTGGAAATCGTAAAAGATTTGATTCCGAAGTCTTTAAAAATGCAATTGTATAAAGCTTTAAGAGATTCATTTGCATCTGAGCATGGTGCGCGTATGACGGCGATGCATAAAGCAACAGAAAATGCAACTGAACTTAGAGATTCTCTTAAATTGTCTTATAACAAAGCAAGGCAAGCTTCTATTACTAACGAAATTCTTGAAATCGTTGGTGGTGCGGAAGCTCTTAATAATTAAAAGATTTAATTTCATATATTTAAAAACCCGGCTAGTCCGGGTTTTTTTGGTTTTAAATGGAGAGCTATAAAATAATTTTTTGTTTGGCATTCAATTTGATTTCTATTATTAGACAATCAAAAAACTTTTACTATGAAACCAGCCTATTTCATCTTCAGCATAATTATCTTTTCTATGTTTACCAACTGTAGAAGTCATAAAGATCTTCAGGAAGAAGCTCCTGCACAGTTCCAGCAGGCTTATTATGTTTCAGATAAGGGGCAAATGACTTTTTTTCTTCCGGTAATTGCCATCCAAAATAATCGCGTTGAATTAAAGAATATCTACTTCAAAGGATTAAAATCACCAATTGTAAAAGACGAGAATGTGCAAAATCGCTACACTGCAATTTTTAATGTAAAACAATCTGACTTTGTAATGAGTTCAGATCCTAAAGAAGAATACGGAAATAAAATGCCCCAAAGACCGGTAGAAAGCCCGATAAAGATCGAAAAAAATCAGGCATTGTTAGAATATCAGGAAGACAAAGAAATTAAATATTATTTATTAGACAATATCGAGGAGCGTAAATAGTCGCTTTCTTCTTAAATATTAGGATATTTGCAGGAAAACTAACGCCTGTTGAGCACTTTAAAACGATTTTTTCAGGATACGATTATTTACGGTATTGCCACTGTGGTACCTAGGCTGCTAAATTTTATTTTAGTCCCCTTACATACAGAAATATTAGGTACTGGGCATTATTCGATAAATACCACATTCTATATTTGGGCGGCATTTTTTAATGTGTTGCTTACGTATGGGATGGAAACTTCTTTCTTCAGGTTTTTTAGTAGGGCAGAGGAGAAACAAAAAGTTTTTTCAACTTCTTTTATTGCATTAACTATCACAACGCTCCTTTTTTTTGGTTTAGGAATGCTTTTTAGAGATCCTTTTATAAGTTTTCTAGACTTAGATCCTTTCTTTTTTAATATCCTGTTTACGGTCTTAATTTTAGATACATTGGTGGTTGTTCCTTTTGCTTATTTAAGGGCAACTAACAGACCGTTAAGGTTTGCTTCTATCAAAATTATAAATGTAAGCATCGTCTTTTCAATTAATTTATATCTCTTGTGGCTTGTTCCTAGATTCCCTGCGGTTGCCCCACAATATATTTTAGATCATTTTAGCGAAAAAGATATTTTAGGCTATATCTTTCTGGCAAATCTGGCTGCTAGTATTGTCACGTTTATAATCCTTCTTCCTTATTTCTTTAAAACTAAAATACAGTTTAGTTTTTCATTATTAAAGCAAATGTGGAAGTACGGTTGGCCGATAATGCTGGCAGGAATTTCATTCATTATTAATGAAAACCTGGATAAACTTTTGCTAAAAGATATCCTTTCCGAAGAAATTATGGGAGCCTATTCCGGCTGTTATAAATTAGCTGTTTTTATGATGATTTATATACAGGCTTTTAAAATGGGAGCAGAGCCTTTTTTCTTTAATCATGCGAAAGCAAAAAATGCAAAAACAACTTATGCTAAAATCCTTAATTATTTTGTAATCACCGGTGGATTGATTTTATTGGTTTTAGTGAGTTTTATAGATGTTTTTAAGGAGTATTTAATCAGGGATGAGGATTATTGGGTCGCAATGTCGATTGTTCCTGTGATTCTTTTGGCAAACCTGTTTTTAGGAATTTATCATAACCTTTCAGTGTGGTATAAACTTACCGATAAAACAAGAATGGGAATGTATATTTCACTTTTTGGTGCGTTAATTACTATCGTTATTAACGTAACGCTAATTGGTAGCTATGGTTTTATGGTTGCCGCCTGGGCAACTTTGGCTGCTTACGGGAGCATGATGCTTATCTCATATTTCTTCGGAAGAAAATACTACCGTGTACCGTATAACGTTAAGAAAATAGGATTTTATTTACTACTTTCTATAACATTGTCGGCCATAAGTTTTATATACTTCAGGCAAAATTATATAGTTGCCGTATTATTTGTTCTCATATTTGTGGGAATTACGTATTTTAAAGAACAAGAAGACATAAAGAAAATTTTAAAACGATCATGACGATTAAAATAATCAACAAAAGTTCACACGATTTACCAAGTTATGCTACTGAAGCTTCCGCAGGAATGGATTTAAGAGCCGAACTATCCGAGCCGGTAACTCTAAAACCATTGGAAAGAGCAATCGTAAAAACAGGATTGTTTATAGAGCTTCCTGTAGGTTACGAAGCACAAGTAAGACCAAGAAGTGGTCTTGCTGCTAAAAAAGGGATTACGGTTTTAAATGCACCAGGAACTATAGACGCCGATTATCGAGGTGAAATTGGTGTAATTTTGGTGAATTTATCTAATGAAGATTTCACGATCGAAAATGGTGAGCGTGTGGCACAACTTGTAATTGCAAAACACGAGCATATTAATTGGGAAGAGGTTGAAATACTTACAGATAGCGTACGCGGAGCTGGCGGGTTTGGCAGTACGGGAACAAAGTAAGTTTAGGTTTTTCCTAATATTTATAATAGAATCAAACAAACAAAAAGATGAAGATTATTGTACCCATGGCGGGAAGAGGTTCGCGCCTTAGGCCACATACACTTACAACACCAAAACCTTTGATACCTATTGCAGGCAAACCTATTGTGCACCGTTTGGTGCAGGATATCGCAAAGGTATTGGATGAAAAAGTTGATGAAGTTGCTTTTATTATTGCTGAAGATTTTGGAGAAAAAATAGAGAAAGAGCTTAAAGATATAGCAGAAAGCTTAGGCGCTAAGGCAACAATTTACTATCAGGATAAACCCTTAGGAACTGGTCACGCGATTATGTGTGCTAAAGATTCGCTAAGCGGTCCTGCGGTGATTGCCTATGCAGATACTCTTTTTAAAGCCGATTTTACCTTAGATAAAGATGCCGATAGTGTAATTTGGGTAAAGCAGGTAGAAAATCCATCTGCTTATGGAGTTGTAAGCCTAAATGAGAAAAGAGAAATAACCGAGCTTGTTGAAAAACCAACCGAATTTGTTTCAGATCTTGCAGTAATTGGGATTTACTATTTCAAGGATGTAGCTGTTCTAAAAGGCGAACTTCAAAAAGTTTTGGATAATAATATTGTTCATGGTGGCGAGTATCAGATCAATGATGGAATTAAAGCTATGCAGACAAACGGTCTTCGTTTTGTGCCGGGTAAAGTAGAGGAATGGATGGACTGCGGAAATAAAAATGTAACCGTACAAACCAACGGAAGAATGCTTAACTTTTTACATAAAGATGGCGAAAAGTTGATCGCTAATAATGTAAAAATAAAAGATTCTGAAATTACCGAGCCTTGCTTTATTGGTGAAAATGTAGAATTAATCAATGCCAAGATTGGTCCCAATGTTTCTATAGGAAACGGAACCAAAATAGAAAATTCAACCATAAAAAACAGTCTTATTCAAACTTTTGCTGAAGTGAAAAATGCAAAATTGAATAATGCCATGATTGGTAATTTTGCTAAATTCAACGGAGAATTTACCCAAATCAGTATCGGTGATTATTCTGTATTGGAATAGTTATTGAACCCAAATCCTAAAACCTACTTTGTTGAAAAATATATTCATATTGGCCTTTCTAGGAATCCTTTTTCTGGTACCGGGAAAGGCCTTTGCATTTTTTCAGCAAAAAGAAGAAAATAGCGCTGCCGTAAATACTGATCTTGGTGAAGTAGACGACGCTTTTCAGGAATATTTTTTTGAAGCGCTAAAGCAACGCGGTATCGAAAATTATAAAAAATCGAATACTGCTTTGCAAAAGTGCCTCGCCATTGATGATAATGAAGCGATTGTTTATTACGAAATGGCGAAAAATTATTATTCATTAGAAGCCTATAATAAAGCGAAACCAAATTTCATAAAAGCCCTGGAGCTTAAACCGAAAGATGAAAATATTCTTGGGGATTATTACGAAAATGAAATTGCAGCAGTAGATTACGAAAGTGCAATTGTAATTCTAAGAGATTTAATCAAAATCGATAAAAAATACCGGGAAGATTTAGCCGATTTATATATTCTAAGCGATCATTACGATAGTGCTTTATCGCTAATCGATAGTTTAGACCAACAATACGGCAAGAATAGTTACCGCACCAGGATGCGACGCCAAATCTATGCGCGTACCAACAACATTGATGCTCAGATCTCCAGTTTAGAAAAAGCTATTCAGGAAAATCCCGAAGACGAGCAAAATTACCTGAATCTTATCTATGTTTATAGCGACGAGGATATGGATGAAGAAGCTTTTGATACCGCGCAAGAACTTTTAAAATATAGTCCCGGTTCCAGTCTTGCTCATTTAGCACTTTATAAATTTTTTCTGAATAAAGAACAGGCGGAAGATGCGGTGAATTCTATGGAAATTGTCTTTAGATCTGAAGAAATAGACGCAGCTTCAAAATATAAAGTTCTAAACGACTTTTTATTATTTGTAAACGAAAATCCACAGTGGGAAACAGAGCTTATGAAAGTAAGTCAAATGCTTTCCAGCTTAGAAAATGAACCTTCACTTTATAGAAAATTAGGAGAATATTATCTAAAAAATAATAATAAAGCTGATGCTTTACGTTATTTTGAAATGGGCTTGAAGGAAGATCCATCCAATTTCGAAATGATAAAAAACACCGTGATTTTAAGAATCGATCAACAACGCTTTGAAGGTGCTAACGAACTGGCATCAGAAGCCAGGGACATCTTCCCGGCACAACCAATTTTTTATTTACTGAATGGTGTAGCCTTAAATAAACTTAAAAATTATTCTGAAGCTGTCGAAATTCTTACTTTTGGACTGGATTTTTTAATCGAAAATCCAAGAATGCAAGCCGATTTTTATCAGCAGATTTCGGTGTCTTATACAGGTATGGAGGATAAGGAGAGTGCTAATGAGTATAAAGCAAAGGCAATTAAAATTTTAAAAGAAGAAACTAAATGATCAAACGTATAATAATTGTTGTCTTAATAACCATCACCACTGTTGCATGTGGAACAAAAAAAGCTGCAACAGGTTTCGAAAGGAGTAACGCTAAAGCATCTGGCGTTATTAAAAATCACTACGATAAGGCAGTTGACTTTAATACGATATCCGGTAAACTTAGAGCAACGTACCAGAACTTCGATAAATCACAATCGGTAAATCTAAGTTTTCGTATGGAAAAAGATAAAGCTATTTGGATGAGCGCCAGTATTCTTGGTTTCCCGATGGCAAAAGTTTACATCACTCCAGAGAAAGTAAGCTATTATGAAAAAGTAGGAAAATCATATTTTGATGGCGATTTCAGTTTAGTAAGTAAATGGTTAGGAACGCCGCTGGATTTCGATAAACTTCAGAATTTATTAATCGGTCAGGCGATTTACGATCTTAGGAAAGATGGCTATACATTAAGCGAATCTGCAAGAGGTTTTCAATTACTTCCGAAGAAAGAATCTGAGGTAAAAAAAATGTTTATGCTAGATAGCAAAACTTACAAAGCCAAAGCACAGCAGTTGGCTCAGGAAGATAAGAATAGAAGTGTAACAGTAACTTACGATGATTATCAAACCGTTTCTGGAAAAATTTTTCCTGAAACTATTACCATAATTGCCAACGAAAGTGGCGAAAGTACCAATATTACCATCCAATATCGCTCGATTGAGTTTGACGGTGACGTAAGTTTTCCGTTTAGTATTCCTTCTGGTTACGATGAAATTTCTGTAAAATGAAATTGAATTTCTTTAAATATATCCTTGTTGCTGCAACCTTTTTGGTCGCTACCAATTCATTTTCTCAAAGTACTAGAGAAGCTTTGGAGAAAAAAAGAATGGAACTTCAAAACGAAATTCGTCGAATATCCGATCTTAGAAGTAACAACAAGAAGAAGGAAAAATCAATTCTGAATGAAGTTCAGGATTTAAATCAGCAAATAAAAAGCACCGAAAATTTAATACAAGTAACCAACAGGCAGGCTAGTCTTCTCACGAAAGAGATGAATGAGAACGAAGCGAAGATCGCGAAGTTTAGAAAAGAATTAGAGGAGCTAAAGGCAGATTATGCGGTAATGATTAAAAAATCCTATCGTAGTAAATCACAGCAAAGCCGCATAATGTTTTTGTTGTCTTCAGAAAGTTTTTTACAGGCTTATAAACGGCTGGAATATTTAAAACAATACACAGAGTACAGAAAACAGCAAGGAGAGCAAATAAAGACACGTACAGTCGATTTACAACGTTTAAACACACGACTTGCTAATCAAAAAGAAGAAAAAGATAAATTAATTGCAGAGAATCGTAAAACCAGAGCTCGTTTAGAAGAAAATAAAAAAGCGCAGCAAGAATTAATGAAAACCATTACGGCAAAAGAAGGCCAGTTCGCTTCGCAAATAAGAAAGGCTCAGCAAGAAATTGACGAAATTGAGCGTAAGATCGATGCGATGATTAAAGCTTCGATCGCAGAAACCAATAAAAAATCGGGTTCAGCAAAACGTGATGTTTTTGAATTATCCCCTGAAGCAAAAGCCTTGGCTAAAGACTTTGCCAGCAACAAAGGAAAATTACCCTGGCCTGTAAAAGCTGGTACCATTAGTATGAAGTTTGGGAAACAACCGCATCCTGTAGTTCGTAATATTTCGATAAACAATAGCGGTATAAATATCGATACCGACAAAGGTGGTAAGGCCAGAGCTGTTTTTGAAGGAACCGTTAGTGAAGTTCAGATCTTAAAAGGAGCAAATAAGGCTGTGATGTTAAGGCATGGAGATTATATCACCATTTATGATAATTTAGAGAGTGTTGCTGTTCGTAAAGGAGATTATGTAAGCACCGGGCAGGAACTTGGTGTGGTGGCCACCAGTAAAAGCACAGGAAAAACGACTTTACACTTTTTAATATTTCAAAATACTAATAAATACAATCCTGAAAGCTGGATTATAAACCGTTAATTTTTAGTGTTTAAAGCAACCCATTTTAGTATTTTGCATCTAATTGATGTAATATTGATCATGAAAAAAATAGGTGTTGCGATTGTAGTCTTATTAGTAGGACTATCTGCTTGTACTAGTGATGAGGTTTTGGTAACCGAAAATCAGCGATTGGCAGTATTTGCAACTTTAACCGATTCTAGTAATGTTGCTTTAAAAAATATTCCGGTAAATGTAACTACCGATAGAGAATCTGAATATAATATTTTAGGAGAATCAAAAAGTAAAGATTTAGGTAGAGTAGATTTTGTGTCGCTGGTTTCCTACAATCGTGGTTTAATAATTAATTTTAATCCAGAATATTCTAAAGATTATATTCCCGCTTACTCTTCATTAAGCTTTATCGATTCACTTAATATCGAAGGAAGAGAAGGCATCATTAACCTTAAACTTGTCCAATTAAGTAGAATTAGGAATGTGAACCTAAATATCACAATGGGAGCGCAGACCGACAGTCTGGAAGTTGTTTTAATGTATCCTAAGAAAAAGCAATCTCTGGGGCTCTATGATTCTCAGGAGAATAATTTCTTACCTGAAAATTATATTAGAAATTATCTAAAATTAGATGAAGAGAATACCAGTTTTATGGATGCATTTTCGATTCCCGAAGGTAGCAGTATAAAAATTAATTACACTGTAAACGATGAAGTAGAAAGGGATACGATTGTAAAAGTTACTTCAGAAAGCAATAGTTTTAATTTCGAATTTTAGTTTCAGCACCACCCATTTTTATATGAAAAAGTTACTATTCATATTCGGCATTTTTAGCTACACTTTTCTTCAGGCGCAACAAAGCGATGTGGAGATCGCTGCACATCGAAACTGGTACCAACCTGAAGATCCAGAAACCATTTTTTTCGATTTATCCACTTTTTACCCATTAGGAATAAGTAATTCTAGTTTTAACAACGATTATCAATTAGATCAGGGGATTCAGTTTGGCGTCCACATTTTTATTGTTCCTGAATTTACTGCTGGTCTTTATGGAAAATGGCACGGGAGCGAAGTCACTAATATTGAAAAAATAGGAAATATAAACGAAACAAGGTTTAACGAATATGGGCTTGAATTGGGATATTACTACGCTATCGATCAGAAAGTTAATGTGCATCTAACCGGAGGCGTTGCAGGTGTATATCTTAGAAATTTGGTTAATTTTTCTCCAAACTCTTTTGGTGAAAATGGAATAAGTTATAAGCTAGGAGTAGCCTTGGGTTATCGCTTCAACCAGACCTTAGCAGTTTTTGCGAAAGTATCACCGTATTATTTAAATATGGATATCCAAAATGAGGCCTATGATAATTATTTAAACGATCATATTTTAATGGATTTTGGAGTTGGGTTACGCATTCATCTGCATAACCCTAATGGATAAATTTAGTCCTTAAACAATGCTTTTAATTCAGTAGCATCATTAGGCTTTAATTTTCCGGCAAGAACAAGGCTTAATTGTTTTCTTCGTAGAGCGGCATCATAACGATCTTTCTCTAAATCTGTTTCCGGTTTTAATGGAGGAACAGGCACTGGAGCTCCTGTTTCATCTACAGCTACAAAGGTGTATATAGCTTCGTTTGCTTTACTTCTAAGACCACTTTCACGATCTTCTACCCAAACATCTATAAAGATCTCCATAGACGATTTAAATGCTCTAGAAATAGCTGCTTCAACCGTAACTACACTTCCCAAAGGGATAGCTCTATTAAAAGCAACATGGTTTACAGATGCAGTCACTACAATACGGCGACTATGTCTTCTTGCTGCAATACTTGCTGCACGATCCATGCGAGCTAACAATTCTCCACCAAATAGATTATTTAGGGGATTGGTCTCGCTTGGTAAAACAAGGTCGGTTAATGTAGTTCTAGAATCTTTTGGGTATTTTGAATCCATATTTGCCAGTTTTTGGCAATAATAGTGAGCTTTTAGGTAAAAAGCACTAAAAAAAGATTAAAGTTCCTGTACAAGTAGCCAAGCTGCTTTGTCTTCTCTCTTTAATTTGTTAAGTGCATTTACTGCTTCGCGTCTGGTTTTATGACTAGAAAATACTACTTGGTGAAGTCCGTATTTGTTCGCTCCTATAAGTCGGGCTTTGTAACCTTCTTTTTTAAGTTCATTTACTTTTTTCTCGGCATTTTCTTCAACTCTAAAAGCTCCTGCAACTAAATGAAAGTCGCCAGATTGCTTTTCTACATTAAAAGTAATTGCCGGTAAAGGATTATCGATAACAAAAGTAGCCTCTTGAATTTGTTGCTGTAATTGGTTTTCAGCTTCCTGTTGTTCAGCAATATTATGTTCCGCAACTTGATTGCTGTAAATATTTAAACCAGCCATTCCCGATAAACCAATTGCAAGAATTCCTACTGCAGCATATTTAAGAAATGCGGCTTTGCGGTTTCTACGCTCAGGAGTAAAATGAATAGGTGCTTTTTCTTCAATTTCCTGAACCTGAGTTTTGTAAACTTCACGCTGAATTTTTGCTGAATGAACCACATCCAGTCCAAAAGAATCAGCCAGATAATTTACTTTATTAAAAGGCTCAAACTGAAGTGTAAAATCTTCAGAAACAGTAAACTGCCCAATATTCGTAATTTCAACTTTATCTTGATCTTTTAGAGAACTCTCTAACTGATGTACAAAATCTGCAATCTTATTAAGCGCTGTCGTATAATTAATACTTTCAGCCTCAGCAACGTAATTTGCTAATAATCCGTCGTTTTTAACTAACTGACGATTAAAGGATACCGTTTTCTTTGGTGGATAAAGACTATTTGTTTCAGCATCAAGAAACGCCGATTCTCTTTGAGATAAAAATGCACCAAATCCCGGTACGATAACGCATTCGTAGCGGTAAAGTAAATCCTGTATGTAGTTAGCTATTTTCATAAATGCAAAAATAAGACGAAAGTGAAGTATATAAAAATAGAGAAACAATTTTTATTAACAAATCTTTTTTGTTTAATTTTAGAGGAAAGCGATGGGATGAATTTTAATGATCTAAAATACGTCTTAGCACTCCAAAAAGCTCCTAATCTGGGAGATAGAACCGCAAAAAAGTTAATTGCTAGATTGGGAAGTGCTAGGGCAATATTCGAAGAAAAGCGACAAAATTTATTGAAAATTGAAGGGATTGGAGCGCTTAAAATGAAAGGATTACTAGATCCTGCGAATTTTGAAGCGGCAGAAAACGAACTCGAATTTATCCAAAATGAACAATTAAAGACGCATTATTTTGAAGATCAAAATTATCCCGAAAAATTGAAGCACTGCCATGATTCGCCAATTTTGCTGTTTTCAAAAGGAAATATTCAGCTTCAACATCACCGAATTATAAGTATTGTAGGAACACGAAAGATCACCAGCGCTGGCAAGTCTTTTGTTGAGCAATTTATCGAGGAACTTAGTCCGCTTAATCCTATCATTGTTTCTGGATTTGCATACGGAGTTGATATCGCGGCGCATCGGGCTGCTGTCGCGAATAATTTGCAAACTATTGGTTGTTTAGCGCATGGTTTCAATCAAATTTACCCAAAAGTCCATGCAAAATATGTAGACAGCGTTTTAGAAAATGGCGGGTTTTTTAGCGATTTTTGGAGTACTGATAACTTCGGAAGAAATAATTTTCTAAAGAGAAATCGAATTATAGCCGGTTTAAGTGAAGCTACGGTAGTTATAGAAAGTGCAGAGAAGGGCGGAAGCTTAGTTACTGCAGATATTGCCAACTCTTACAATCGGGAAGTCTTTGCCGTTCCCGGCCGTCCTGGTGATAAATATAGTAAAGGTTGTAACGAACTTATAAAATCGAATAATGCCAATTTATTAAGTAGCGCAGCCGATTTGGTTTATATGTTGGGATGGAAACTTCAGGAAGAAATTAAACCCGTCCAGCAGCAATTATTTGTCGATTTAGATTCTGAAGAGCAACAAATTTACGATCATCTAAAAGAAAAAGGGAAATCACAATTAGATACGATAGCGCTCTACTGTAATTTCCCAACTTTTAAAACCGCTTCAATTTTACTGAACATGGAACTTAAAGGTGTTATTAGACCTTTGCCCGGTAAATTATTTGAAGCAATTTAGATCGTAATTAATATCCTAATTTTTGGCGAACACGCTTTAAAACATCACTAGCCACAGCTGTTGCTTTTTCTTTCCCAATGGCCAAAGCTTTATCAATTTCTTCAAGATTGTTGATGTAATATTCATATTTTTCACGCGGTTCAGCAAAAGTTTCTTTTACTAATTCGAATAAAGCTTGTTTTGCATGGCCATAACCAAAACCACCAGCTTCATATTTTTGGCGTAGATCTGCGGTTTGTTCTTCAGATCCTAATAATTTATAGATATTGAAAACATTACAGGTATCTGGGTTTTTGGGTTCTTCAAGCGGAGTACTATCAGTTTGAATTCCCATAATTTGTTTTCTCAGTTTTTTATCGGTCTGAAAAATATTTATGGTATTATCTTTCGATTTACTCATTTTAGAACCATCAGTGCCGGGAACAAACAAGATGTTTTCTTCTACTTTAGCTTCAGGAATTACAAAAGTTTCTCCCATTTTAGCGTGAAAACGAGAAGCTACATCTCTGGTAATTTCTAAATGTTGTAATTGGTCTTTCCCAACAGGAACAATTTCAGCATCATATAATAGAATATCTGCAGCCATAAGCATTGGGTACGTAAAAAGCCCGGCATTTACATCTTCTAAACGATCTGCTTTATCTTTAAACGAATGTGCTAAAGTAAGTCGTTGATAAGGAAAAAAGCAGCTTAAATACCAGGTAAGCTCACTGGTTTGAGGGATATCACTTTGTCTGTAAAATACCGTTTTGTCTATATCAATACCACAGGCAAGCCATGTGGCAGCGACAGAGTAGGTGTTATTTCTTAAAGTTTCAGCATCTTTAATTTGTGTTAGAGAATGCATATCTGCAATGAAAATGAAGGAATCATTTTCTGGGCTGTTCGCCATTCTTATAGCAGGCATAATAGCCCCCAGTAAATTTCCTAAATGAGGAGTTCCTGTACTTTGTACTCCCGTTAGTATTCTAGACATGTAGTAATTAAATTTTTATACAAAGGTACTTTTTTTGTGGAATTGACTTGATTGTATTTACTACTTTTGGAATCTATGCGTTTTCTAAAAAATATTGCTATTGCGGTATGGAGAATTTGGTTCTATGTTTTACTCGTAGTGCCAATAATCATTATGTTACCTATATTGGTAGTGTTTACTTCATCGGAGCGATTTTATCCTCAATTCTTCTTTTGCGCAAGAATGTGGGCCAAATTTATCATTTTTGGAATGGGATTTTATCGCAAAGTTGTTGGTGGGCAGAAGTTGGAAAAAGGCTACAGCTATATGTTTGTAGCCAATCACTGTTCTATTATCGATATCATGTTAATGCTTTCTACGATAAATCATCCTTTTGTTTTTGTTGGGAAAAAAGAACTAGTGAAAATTCCCATTTTTGGATTTTTCTATAAACGTACCTGTATTCTGGTAGATCGCAAGAATCCACAAAGTAGGCAAGCGGTTTTTAATGAAGCGCAAAGAAGATTAAAGCAAGGCAACAGCATTTGTATTTTTCCGGAAGGTGGCGTTCCCGACGATGAAAGTATTGTTTTAGACGAATTTAAAGAAGGAGCTTTTAAGCTGGCTATAGACCACCAAATACCTATCGTTCCGCTAACATTTCACGATACTAAAAAGCGTTTTTCCTACACTTTCTTTTCTGGAAGCCCTGGGAAATTGAGAGTTAAGATCCACGATTTTATATCGACCAAAGGGAAAACCCAGCAAGACCGTAAAGCACTAAAGCTGCAAAACAGGGAGGTTATTCTTCAGGAATTAAACAATCCAACCGTAAATTAATTGGTTAAAACTCGAAACTAAATCCTGTATAAATTCCGAAGAAAAACGGCTTCACGCCATCAACATTATTAAAACTATTTAATTGATATTTGAAGGTTGGTTCTAAATTTAACCGAAATTTATCGTTGAGTTGATAATCTACACCCATCCCAATATTGGTCGTAAAACTTAGTTCTTCTAAATTATTTGCTTCTCCCAGTTCTACTTCTCCATTTTGGGAACTAACACTTACCGAGTTTTCATCTAAAAATAAACTGCTGGCACCACCAATTAATTTCAGTCCAATTTTTTTATCGATCAAGTTATATTCGATTTCAAGCGGAACTTCAATATATCCAAAACTTTGATTTATTGAACCCGACTCTACAGGCATATTTAAATTCGCAAAATTATTAATTTCTGGTGAAGTCACTGGGCTATCAAAAGCATCACCATTACTTCTAGAACTGGTACTCGTAATTTTAATATTCTCGCTTCCATTTTCGTAATTAATATTAGCAAGATTGTTAGACGCCATGGCATAGTTATAAACAATATCCCTGGTTTTATAATTCATATTCACTTTATTAATCCCAGAACGTATTTTTACTTTTTCAGAAATAGCATATGCTAATTTTATACCGTAAGACATGGTAACCTCGCTATTGGTTTGATTACCTGCAAAATTGGGATCTATTGCACTACCGCTTCCTAAATTATCGTAATATACAGGTGCTGCAAAAGGAGCAATACTAATTTTGCCAGCTTTGTTTGATGCTATTTTTAAATCTTCAGAGGTAGCTTCCTTGTTTTTTTCTTCCTCAAGAATTGCTAATGCATTCTCATATTCTTGCTGTTCTTTAATTTTAGAAGAATCTGCGACAGCAAATTGAGCTTCTTGATCATTTTTAATGATCTCTTCGTTATTTATTTCATCTTGGAGATTTTTCGTCGATATTTTCTTATTTTCATTTTCAAGATTTGCTAATTGTTGTTCGTTTTTTGATTGGTTTGAACTTTTATTTTTTTCTGTTTTTGCTGAAATGCTATTATTAAAAGTAGAATTTTGATTATTTGTAATGGCATTATTTTGATTAGTACTAGCCCCTGAATTATTTCTGGAAACTTTACTTGGCGCGCCTGAATATTCAGACCGGCCTGCAATCTCTTCAAGAATATTATTAGCGCTCTTCAGTGTAGAATCTACAGGCATTTCAATCTTAGGAAGGGCTGATTTTTCAATATCAATAGAGATTTGGGGCTCTGTTAAATTTGCAGGGTTTAGGTAAATATAAGTTAGAGTTGTAATTAGAGCTAAAACAGCCGCTACGCTGCCAAGCTTATACCAAAATGGTAAAATAAACGGCTTTTTTTCTTGCTTTTCCTGCAATTTGCCTGCTATATTTTTCCATACTTCTTCTCTGGGAGCTTGTTCAAAATCTTTGAACTTCTCCTGAAAAAGGCGATCTATATTCTTTCTCTCTTTCATAGGGTTTTTGCAGAAGAATTAATTTGACTTTTCTCGATATTATCTTTCAATATATGTCGGGCTCTTGATAGATTAGATTTAGAAGTACCTTCAGAAATATTCAGCATATTCGCAATTTCTTTGTGGGAATAACCATCTAAAACATATAGGTTAAATACTTCGCGGTAACGTTGCGGTAATTGCTGTACGATTTTTAATAAAAAATCTAAAGGCAAAGAAGATTCTTCATATTCTACTGTAGCTTCTTCTATTTGATTTTCGTTTGCTATACTATATAATTTTTCTTTTCTGTGCTTTTGTAAAGCGGTATTTATTACAATTCTTTTCATCCAACCTTCAAATGATCCTAAATTATTGTATTGACCAATTTTGTCGAATATGGTCATAAAGCCATCCTGCAGATTATCTTCAGCCTGCTGGTAGCTATCAGAATATTTTAAACATAAGCCGAACATCTTCCCGGAGTATAACCGGTAAAGCTCTTCCTGTGCTTTAATATCCTTTTTTTTACATCTTTTTATGAGCTTTTCTAGCGTCAAAAAATCGTGTGAATTTAGTTGGTTACTTATGCCTTAGTTATCTGTTTTTTTTATCAGATTTTTATGCTAACTGTAATTTAATAAAAACAAGTTTAGTCTTTCCTAAGTTACCTGTTCTTAGGATAAGGATTCATGCTTTTATATTCTCTTTTCTGAATATTTCTATTCCTGGTTTATAATGTATAGATACGCTGAAATCTAAAAGGTTGCGTGGCTTAAAATAAAAAAAGCTGAAATTATATAATTTCAGCTTTTTAAAAATAATGATTAATCTTTTATTCTGCTGGTTCTTCAGGAGTAGGCTCTGGTTCTCCTACGGGAACGTTTACTGTTAAAAACTCGTATTCATTTGTTGCAGTATTAACGCCGTTTACAAAACGAAATCGAACAGTATCATAGCGATCTTCATTTTGGGTAACAGTATTTAGCTTAAAGCCATTTCTGAATAGAGATTCTGTTTTAGATAAACTAGTTGTTTGCTCTGTACACTCTGTAACATTTGGATCGTAGGATGTTAAAGCCACAATATCGTAAACTAAGATATTTTCCTCATCTTCATTTTCGTAAGATTTTCCATCGAATGCATAAAAAGTATGGCAGGCATCGGGTAGCGTAAAGGTTGCTTTTATATCGTAGCTCTCTTCATAATCAATAAAAGCAGGCAAATTGTGGTTCGTGATTCTGGCATATTGGTATGCGATACTCGGACCATCATCATCACTATTACAACTAATAAGAGAGATCGCAAGAACTAATAATAAACTTAGCTTTTTCATCTTTGTATTTTTGGGTTTTGTTTGTTGTAGATGATTTAGTTTTGAAAAGGTTGCGTAAAATTCAAAAAAAAATCTCCGAAGTCGGAGATTTTTTTATATTAATTTGTTTTTCAATTGCTTAAGATTCTTCTTTTGCAACTTTTATAGCATCTTTTATTTTAACTTCCAGTTCATCCATTAGATCTGGATTGTCCTTTAAGATGGTTTTTACCGCATCACGACCTTGTCCAAGTTTGGTGTCTTCATAACTAAACCAAGACCCACTTTTTTTAATTATTTCGTAGTCAACACCTATATCGATAATTTCACCAATTTTAGAAACTCCTTCCCCATACATAATATCAAATTCGGCAGTTTTAAATGGTGGCGCGACTTTGTTTTTCACCACTTTTACCCTGGTCTTATTACCCATTACTTCACTACTGCTGTTTTTAATCTGGGTAGATCTTCTAATATCTAAACGTACTGAGGCATAGAACTTAAGTGCGTTACCACCAGTAGTTGTTTCAGGATTTCCAAACATTACGCCAATTTTCTCACGAAGCTGGTTAATGAAGATCACTGTACAATTTGTTTTACTAATTGTAGAGGTTAATTTTCTAAGTGCCTGAGACATCAAACGAGCATGTAATCCCATTTTTGAGTCTCCCATTTCTCCTTCGATCTCACTTTTTGGAGTAAGAGCTGCAACCGAGTCGATTACAATAATATCGATAGCTCCAGATCTAATTAAGTTATCGGCAATTTCCAGAGCCTGTTCACCATTATCTGGTTGCGAGATTATTAAGTTTTCTATATCCACCCCTAGCTTTTCAGCATAAAATCTATCAAAAGCATGTTCTGCATCAATAAAAGCTGCAATCCCTCCGGTTTTTTGGGTTTCGGCAATCGCGTGTAAAGTAAGCGTAGTTTTACCAGAAGATTCTGGACCATAAATTTCTATCACTCTTCCTCTTGGATAACCTCCAACACCTAGTGCTAAATCTAAGCCTAAAGAACCGGTAGAAATCGAAGGAACATCAACAACTGCTTGATCCCCCATTTTCATTACCGTACCCTTTCCATAAGTTTTGTCCATCTTATCCAGGGTAAGCTTTAATGCTTTTAATTTTGCCTCTTTTTCTTTATCGTTACTCATTTTATTATCCTGTTTTTTTGCAAGTTGCTAAATTACTATAACTTTTATTAGGTAACAATTATAAATTGAATCGCGTTTTAAAGATTTCTCCATTTTACTGAATCTGAAAAAACTAAATTCTTAATTGAAATCCATAAAATTTGGCTTTCGCTAAATGTAACCAATAATTGAAAGATATGTATCTTTGCAGCCCATATTTTATTAGAGATGACGAGTACAGGAAAGATAGAACTTATGGCCCCCGCGGGCAATTTTGAGTCTTTACAGGCGGCATTAGATAATGGAGCCGACTCCGTTTATTTTGGTGTAGAACAGCTTAATATGCGGGCAAGAGCAAGTATAAATTTTACATTAGACGATCTGCCAGAAATAGCAAAGCGTTGCACAAATAAAGGCGTTAGAACTTATCTAACTCTCAATACAATAGTTTACGATCATGATCTTTCTATTGTAAAAACCTTATTGGATAAAGCCAAAGCTGCATCGATAACCGCGGTAATAGCGATGGATCAGGCGGTGATTGCTTATGCAAGACAAATAGGTATGGAAGTTCATATTTCTACACAGATCAATATTACCAACATCGAAACTGTTAAGTTTTACGCGATGTTTGCCGATACCATGGTCTTGAGTAGAGAACTGAGCTTGCGACAGGTTAAAAAAATCTGCGACCAGATAGAAAAAGAAGAAGTAAAAGGTCCTTCTGGAAATTTAGTGGAAATAGAAATTTTTGGACATGGGGCACTTTGTATGGCAGTTTCAGGTAAATGTTATTTGAGCTTACATTCACATAACTCTTCGGCGAATCGAGGAGCCTGTAAACAAAATTGCAGAAAAAAATATACGGTGATCGATCAGGAAAGTGGTTTTGAGGTCGAGTTGGATAATGAATACATGATGTCTCCAAAAGATCTTTGTACTTTAGATTTTCTAGATCAGGTGATCGATGCCGGTGCAAAAGTATTGAAGATTGAAGGTCGTGGCCGTGCGCCAGAATATGTTGCAAAAGTTATAAAAACCTACCGCGAAGCTATTGATGCTTATTATGCTGAAGAATTTACCAAAGAAAAGGTAGCAGCCTGGATGGAAGAACTAAAAAAAGTCTACAATCGTGGATTTTGGAGTGGTTATTATTTAGGTCAAAAACTAGGGGAGTGGAGCGATGGCTCTGGTTCTCATGCCACACAAAAGAAAGTTTACGTTGGTAAAGGAATGCATTACTTTCCTAAAGCCAATATTGGTGAATTTAAGATTGAAGCTTACGACATAAAATTAGGAGATACACTTTTAATTACAGGACCCACCACAGGTGCGCAAGAAATAGAACTTTCTGAAATGATGGTGAACGATCAAACTTTAGAAACTGCTTCAAAAGGAGATTCGTGTACAATAAAATTACCATTCAGAATTAGAAATTCAGACAAACTGTATAAAATAGTCAAAGCCTAATGGTAGTGGTTACCTTACAAAGAGAAAAATGTATTGGCTGTAATTATTGCGTAGAAATGGCACCTTCAGAATTTCAGATGTCTAAGAAAGATGGCAAGACCGTTCTATTGCATTCTAAAGAAAAAAAAGGCTTTTATACGCTTAAATCTCACGATGATAGTATCTTTGCCGAATGTTTGCAGGCACAAAATGCCTGTCCGGTAAAAATAATTACCACTAAAAAACTGTAATATTTCTTTAATTCTTAAAATTAGTATAGCATGCAACTGTACAACAAACTAAGCGCTAAAGAAAGAGAAGCATTAATCGAGGAAGCTGGTGAAGACAGGCTTACGCTCTCTTTTTATGCCTACGCTAAAATAGGCAATCCTAATCTTTTTAGAGATCATCTTTTTGTAGCCTGGAATTCAATGGATGTTCTGGGGAGAATTTATGTGGCAAACGAAGGTATTAACGCTCAGCTTTCTGTTCCGGCAAAAAGATTCAATGAATTTAAAGATTTTATAGACGGAATTTATTTCTTAGAAGGCTGTCGTCTAAATATTGCTATTGAGCAAGATTCTAAATCGTTCCTTAAACTTAAAGTAAAAGTTCGTGATAAAATTGTGGCCGACGGTCTAAATGATGCGAACTTTGATGTTACTAACAAAGGGATTCATGTAGATGCTGCTACATTTAACCAGTTACTAGACGATCCAAAAACGGTTTGTGTAGATATGCGAAACCACTACGAAAGTGAAATTGGTCATTTTCAAGGAGCGGTTACTCCAGATGTAGATACTTTTAGGGATTCGCTTCCAATTATAGAAAAAGATCTTGAAGAGCACAAAGAAGATAAAAACCTGTTAATGTATTGCACTGGTGGAATTCGTTGTGAAAAAGCAAGTGCCTATTATAAGCATCGCGGATTTCAGAATGTGTACCAATTGGAGGGCGGAATAATAGAATATGCCCGCCAGGTTAAAAATCAGCAATTGGAAAATAAATTTATCGGTAAAAACTTTGTTTTCGATCATCGACGTTCAGAGCGTATCACAGAAGATGTAATTGCACATTGCCATCAATGCGGTAAACCTTGTGATACCCATGTTAATTGTGCAAATGAAGCGTGTCATTTACTATTTATTCAGTGTGAAGAATGTGCAATGGAAATGAACAATTGCTGCAGCGAAGATTGTATGAAAATAAATTCCCTTCCTTACGAACAACAAAAAGAGCTTAGAAAAGGAAAAGGAAACAGCAATAAAATTTTTAAGAAAGGCCGCTCTGAAGTTTTAAAATATAAGAGTTAAGCTTTCGTTCTAAATGGTGATGCCAATTAATATTGGTATCTTTACTTTTTTAGAACTGATTTATAAACCAAAAGGAGCAAAATTAGAAAACCGAATTTTTGAAATATACCCTTGAGGTCCCGGAATTTAGAAGTGAGATTGATGGTCGGGATATCGGGTTATTTTTAAATAAGAGATTTGGCTTTTTGTTACTCCTTATCAAGATATATAACATTTATGGCGTGTAGCAGTTGCTCTACCGGTACAGACGGTAAGCCTAAAGGATGTAAAAGTAACGGAACCTGCGGAACAGATAGTTGTAATAAACTTACGGTTTTTGACTGGCTCTCTAATATGTCCCTTCCAAACGGAATAGAACCTTTTAATTGTGTTGAAGTACGTTTTAAAAACGGAAGAAAACATTTCTTTAAAAATACCGAAAATCTTAGCCTAAGCATGGGCGATGTGGTAGCTACAGAAGCTTCACCGGGTCACGATGTAGGGATGGTAAGTCTTACCGGAGAATTGGTAAGAATACAGATGAAGAAGAAAAAGGTAGATCCAGATAGCGATGAGGTATTAAAAATTTATCGCAAAGCCACCCAAAAAGATATTGATATTTGGGAAGAAGTTCGTTCCAAAGAAGAAAAAATTAAAACAAGAGCCAGAGAAATCGCTATTCGATTAAATTTAAGTATGAAGATTAGCGATATCGAATTTCAGGGAGATGCTTCAAAAGCAACCTTTTATTATACAGCAGATGATCGTGTAGATTTTCGCCAGTTAATAAAAGAGTTTGCACGAGAATTTAATACCCGTATCGAAATGCGCCAAATTGGTCTTCGCCAGGAAGCAGCAAGACTTGGCGGAATTGGATCTTGTGGGCGGGAGTTATGTTGTTCTACCTGGTTAACAGATTTTAGATCTGTAAGTACCAGCGCAGCGCGCTATCAACAGCTATCTTTAAATCCGCAAAAACTAGCTGGGCAATGTGGGAAACTAAAATGTTGCCTAAATTATGAGTTAGATACCTACTTGGAATGTCTTAAATCTTTCCCGAAAACAGATATTAAACTTTATACCAAAAAGGGAACAGCCGTATGCCAAAAAATAGATATTTTTAAAGGCTTTCTTTGGTATGCTTATGAAGGTGAATGGATGACGTGGCATAAACTAACCGCAGAGCAGGCCAATAAAATAATTGCTTCTAATAAGAAAAGAGAAAGTATAGGCAGTCTTGAAGAATTTGAAGTTGTGCTTCAGATGGAAGAAGAAAAGCCAGACTTTAATAATGTGGTTGGACAAGATAGTTTAACAAGATTTGATAAGCCACAACAAGGCAAAAAGAAACGTAGAAATAAAAAAAGAAGAAAGAAAAATAACCCATCTTCCTCAAAGAATGCGAAGTAATTTTATTCTGGTTTGTACTGTATTCAGCTTATTTCTGTGGAGTTGTGATTCCAAAATGGTTTATGATGAATATAAATCTATTAATGAGTGGAATAAAGATTCTATAGTTACGTTTAACATTGGAGAATTGGATTCTCTAAAAGCTTATAATTTATTTATCGATATTAGAAATAACAGTAAGTTTAAGTATAGCAACTTATATTTAATTACTGAAATTCAATTCCCAAAAGGAAAGGTGATAAGCGACACCTTAGAATATAAAATGGCTGAACCTAATGGCGAATGGCTTGGTACAGGATTTGGTGATGTAAAAGAAAACAAGCTTTGGTATAAAGAAAATGTAAAATTTACAGAACCAGGAGATTATCAAGTTAATATTAGACATGCCATGCGTAAGAATGGTGATGTAGATGGAATAGAAAATTTAGAAGGAATCACAGATGTTGGTTTCAGAATAGAAAAAACGACACAGAATAATTAGAGCAAATGGCTGAATCTCGTAAAAAGCAAACTAAACCTAAGCAGAGTAACCGCAAATACATCATTGGATTTTGGACACTATTTAGTGTAGGAGTCCTAGCGGTTGTTTTTTTCTTTCTATTAGCAGGTTGGGGGGTATTTGGTAAAATGCCAACCTTTGATGAGTTAGAAAATCCAGAAACCAATCTCGCAACCGAGCTTATTTCTTCAGACGGGAAAACACTTGGTAAATATTATCGCGAAAATCGTACTCCCATTAAATACGATAATCTTCCACAACATTTAGTGCAAGCTTTGGTAGCTACAGAGGACGAACGTTTTTATAAACATTCTGGGATAGATGCCCGTGGTACTGCACGTGCAGCGATTTATATGGGATCTAAAGGTGGAGCGAGTACAATTACGCAGCAGTTGGCTAAGCAATTGTTTACCGATGATTTCTCTACAGATAATACATTTGAGCGTGTACTTCAGAAAATGAAAGAATGGGTAATCTCTACTCGTTTAGAGAGACAATACACAAAAGAGGAAATTATCACAATGTATTTAAATAAATACGATTTCCTTTATCAAGCTGTTGGCGTGCGATCTGCATCCAGAATTTATTTTGATAAAGAGCCTATCGATTTGAAGATAGAGGAATCTGCTGTTTTGGTAGCAATGCTTAAAAATTCGGCACTGTACAATCCTGTTCGTCGTCCAGATTTAGTAGAGAAAAGAAGAAATCAGGTATTTGTTCAGATGTACAAAAATGGATTTTTAACCGAACAGGAAAAAGATTCTCTACAACAAGTAGCAATGAAAATTAATTTTTCTCCTGAAGGTCACGACGATGGTATAGCAACTTATTTTAGAGAATATACACGACAATTCTTATCAGATTGGATCGAGGAAAATCCTAAACCTGATGGTGAAAAATATAATTTATATCGAGATGGTTTAAAAGTCTATACTACTATAGATTCAAAAATGCAGGAATATGCAGAGGATGCAGTACATAGGCATTTAACTAAACTTCAGAAAGAGTTTGATCGCCAAAATCAAAACAATAGATCAGCTCCTTTTAGAGATATCGATCAGAGTATGATCGATAATATTATCAAGGGGTCTATGAGAAGATCTGCGAGATATAAAAAAATGAAAAAAGAAGGCAAATCTGAAGAAACCATCATGGCTTCTTTTGATAAACCTCGAGAGATGAGAGTCTTTTCCTGGAAAGGTGATATTGATACTACAATGACACCACGAGATTCCATTAGATATTATAAATCATTCTTTCAGTCTGGTTTAATGTCTATGGATCCAACCACGGGAGAAGTAAAAGCCTGGGTTGGCGGAACAAACTTTAAGCATTTTAAATACGATCACGTAAAACAAGGGAAACGTCAGGTAGGCTCTACCTTCAAACCTTTTGTTTATGCAACAGCGATCGATCAATTAAAAATGTCTCCTTGTGATACCTTACCATTAAACAGGTTTACAATTCCGGCAGGAAAATTCGGGAATATTAAAGATTGGTCTCCTAGAAATTCAGGTAGTGGCGATAAATATTCAGGGATGATGAGCTTGAAGGAAGCGCTGGCAAACTCTGTAAACACGGTTACCGCTAGAGTTATTGATAAGACTACTCCCGGGAACGTGATCAATTTAATTACAAAACTGGGAATTGATACCGATAATTTCCCAACCGGGCCGGCTATTGCTTTAGGAACTGCAGATATAAGTCTTTATGATATGGTGGGTGCTTATAGTACTTTCGCAAATAAAGGCGTTCGTGTTAAACCTGTTTTGATTACACGAATCGAAGATAAAAATGGAACCGTTTTATTCCAAAATGTTCCAGAAACGCATGATGTGATGAGTGCAGAAGCGGCTTATGTAACGGTTAACCTGATGGAAGGTGTAACTAGATATGGATCTGGAGCACGTTTGCGAGGAACAGGTAGAGAAGTTAGATTAGATTATAAGCGAGCGGTAACAGGTTATCCTTATGACTTTAAAAATCCTATTGCCGGAAAAACCGGAACTACACAAAATCAAAGTGATGGTTGGTTTATGGGAATGGTTCCAAATCTCGTAACCGGTGTTTGGGTAGGTGCTGAAGATCGTGCAGTACATTTTCCTGGGATAACTTACGGGCAGGGAGCAACAATGGCATTACCAATTTGGGGAATGTATATGAAGAGTGTTTATGCAAATGAAGATCTAAATATCTCTCAGGATGATTTTGAGCGACCTGAAAATCTATCCATTACGGTAGATTGTGATTCTTACGGGAAATCTAATAACGCCGATAGCGGAGTAATAGAAGAATTAGATTTCTAAAAAATATAACTTAAATTCTAAAAGCTCAGATTGGTCATTCAGTCTGGGCTTTTTTTATTTTACTTCGGAGGTTAATATTGAAGACTTTTTAAAATATTGGAATTATCTTGAAATTTCTTTATTTTTAGAGGAAAATAGTAGTCGATGATTAATAAAACGGTAGATAATGTTGCTGAAGCTTTAAAGGGAGTTCATGATGGGATGACGTTTATGCTTGGGGGATTTGGATTAAGCGGAATTCCCGAGAATGCCATTTCAGAACTCGTTCGGTTGAATACTAAAAATCTAACTTGTATTTCCAACAATGCCGGTGTCGATGATTTTGGATTAGGACTTCTACTTCAGAAAAAACAAATCGATAAAATGGTCTCGTCGTATGTAGGCGAGAATGCTGAATTTGAACGACAAATGTTGAGTGAAGAGCTGGAAGTTGAATTAATTCCGCAGGGAACACTAGCAGCGAGATGCCAGGCGGCACAACAGGGGTTTCCAGCAATTTATACTCCTGCCGGCTACGGAACCGAAGTCGCTTTGGGAAAAGAAACTCGGGAGTTCGATGGCAAAATGTACGTTTTAGAAGAAGCTTTTAAAGCCGATTTTGCCTTTGTAAAAGCTTGGAAAGGGGACAAGGCCGGCAATCTGATCTTTAAGGGAACAGCGCGTAATTTTAATCCCGTAATGTGCGGTGCCGCAAAAGTTACCGTCGTGGAGGTTGAAGAACTAGTAGAACCGGGAGAACTGGATCCTAATTTTATCCATATTCCGGGAATATTTGTACAACGAATTTTTGAAGGCAAAAACTACGAAAAACGAATTGAGAAAAGGACGGTGAGGTGATGTGTTAATTTGATGAGTAGAAAATGTGCTGATGGGATAATTTGACAATTTGACAATTTGATAATTTGAAAATGAGAAATGATAAGCCGAATATTATTGTAGATAAAACCTTCAATTTTTCATTAATAATTATTGAGTTTTCAGAAGAATTAAAGTCGGAACATAAATATGAAATGTCATCTCAATTATTTAGAAGCGGAACTTCAATTGGAGCCAATACTTGGGAAGCACAAAATGCAGAAAGCAAAAGGGATTTTGTACACAAATTAAAGATAGCTTGTAAAGAAGCAGATGAGACTTTTTATTGGCTTAAGTTATGTAAAGCTTCTAATCATTTTCCAACTCCAACGGAGTTTTTGATGAAAGAAATAGAAGTTATCATTAAAATTTTATCGAAAATTATTGTTTCGAGTAGAAAGGATTAATTTTCAAATTAGCTCATTTTTCAAATTTTCAAATTAAGAAAATGTTAGACAAAAACGGAATAGCAAAGCGTATAGCTAAAGAAGTACAAAACGGGTTTTACGTAAATTTAGGAATTGGGATTCCAACCTTGGTAGCAAACTTTGTACGCGATGATATTCAGGTAGAATTTCAGAGTGAAAACGGGATTTTAGGTATGGGACCGTTCCCGATTGACGGTGAAGAAGATGCCGATCTTATTAATGCGGGGAAACAAACTATTACCGCGTTGCCGGGTGCGAGTTTCTTCGATTCTGCTTTAAGTTTCGGGATGATTCGCGGTAAACATGTCGATCTTACTATTTTGGGTGCCATGGAAGTTGCTGAAAACGGAGATATCGCCAACTGGAAAATTCCGGGGAAAATGGTAAAAGGAATGGGTGGCGCAATGGATCTGGTAGCTTCCGCAGAAAATATAATTGTCGCTATGATGCACACCAATAAAGCTGGCGAATCCAAATTGCTTAAAAAATGCAGCCTTCCTTTAACAGGCGTAGGTTGTGTTACCAAGATTGTCACAAACTTAGCTGTGATTGAAGTTACCAAGGAAGGATTTAAATTATTAGAGCGAGCACCGGGAGTTAGCGTAGATGAAATTATCGCCGCTACCGAGGGGAAATTGATTGTCGAAGGGGAAGTGCCAGAAATGGTTTTATAATTAAACAGTGCTAATTTCTGAGTCTTTTAAAAGTGCTTCTTGCTTTAGACGCAAAACAATTTGAGCAATAGCCACCACGTCACGCTCGCAATATTCAACAATTCGTTGCAAATTATTTTCTTGGTAGTACACTTCGAAAACCTGATCACCGCTAATATCGTTTTTAGGTGATGGTATGCCAAACGTATGGGTAAGCAGTTTTAAAGAAGTAAAATGCTTGTAATCGCCAAATCGCCATAATTCCATCGTATCAAGATGCGGAATTTCCCATGGCTTTTTACCCATATTGTTTATTTTCTGCGGAAGTTTTAGCTGATTAATAATCATTCTCCTCGCGATGAACGGAAAATCAAATTCTTTCCCGTTATGGGCACAGAGTAAATGATACGGTTTATTAAAATGATCGTTTAAAAGGGAACTGAAATTATCTAAAATCGATTTTTCATCGCCCGAAAAACTTTTCAGTCTAAAATTTCTTTTTTCATCTTTTACACTTAAAAAACCTACTGAAATACAAACAATTTTGCCGAACTCGGCCCAAATTCCGGCTCTGGGATAAAATTCTTCTGGTGAATACTCATCTTTTCGAATATATTTGGTTTTTTCAGCCCATAAATCTTTTTTATCTTCTTCCCAGTGTTCAAAAGAAGGTTGATCTGGAACCGTTTCAATATCCAGAAATAAAATGTGTTCTATATTAAGTTTTTCAAAATTCATTAGAAATTGAAATTCAGTATTTTAAATTACAATTTTATAATTGAATTTTCAAAATGTACTTATCAACTTCTAGAATATTAATATTTGCGCTATTCAAATAAGGCGATTAAGTCTTGGTTTTTAGTTTCTAAAGCAATATCGTAAGCGGTTTTATGGTTTTCTAAACCCTCTATATTTTGATCGACTTCAGGATAGCTTAGCAATTGTTTTACAACTTCTGTTTTTTCAAATAGTGCCGCAATCATCAAAGGAGTGTATTGATTTTTGGTAAATTCTGTAGGTGTAAAATTTGGATTGTCTTTCCAGGAAATTGCTTTTATATTCATATTTGCTCCGTTTTTATAAAGCAACGATATCAATTCAGAATTAGCGAAATAGCAGGCTAAAATTAGCGAACAGGCACCGTCTCGATCTCTTAAGTTGGGATTCATTCCACTATCTAATAATTTTTTAAATAGCTGTATGTTTTGTTTTTTCTCTTTAACTAAAAAAGCTGCTTTAACATTCAACGGTTCTGGGTTTTTCACCATTTTATTTTCAACGGAAGCATTAAAATCATTATTCAGTAAAATTTCAGCAATTTCAGGGTGATCTGCTTCCAAAGCCCAATGCATTAAAGTTCCGTAGCGTGAAATAAAATTTACATCAGCACCTTTTTTTAATAGAAAAACTACAATTTCTTGGTTGTTTTCCGAAACAGCATCAAATAATAGCGTAGTATGAGAATCAACATGATTAGGGTCAAAATGGGATTCCTTGAAAAGGCTTTTAAAGGCCGCAACCGAGTCATTTTCAATAAAAGCTTCTAGTTTTTTATAGGTTTTATCAAGTTCAGCCTTATCTAAACTAATAACTTTTCGAGTTTTGCAGGCGACAAGCGTAATAATTAGGAAAACGAATACAAATTTTTGGAGCATTGTGTATAGGTATTAAGCTTGCAAAAATATCTCTTTAAGATGATCTTTTGGGTATATAAGCGATAAATAAGAAATGGAGAATTGATTGTTTTACGTAGTAAATTAATAGACTTAAATTTGTGGCTTATACCTTCGTTAAAATGAAGAATAATATATAAATCTATGAAAAAATTAATGCTGGTTATGAGCTTAGTGATTAACGGATCTGTTGGTTTTGCACAACAAAGAATGACTCCGGAAAAATTATGGCAGGTCGAGAGGATAAGTGTTTTGGGACTGGATAAAAGCGGAGAGCAATTATATTATAAACTTTCCATCCCAAATGTTGAAGAAAACGATTTTGCTACAAAATACTATCAAATTCCTGCTGATGGAGGCACTGCTAAAGAGATCACTAAAGATGAGGTTGCAGTTGGGGAAGACAGAAATACTTCTCCAAATGGTGAATATAAACTCTTTCACAAAGAGGTGCATTTAGAAGAAGTAAAATCCAAAGATCTTTACAAGGATCTAGAAAAATCTGATGCCTATGTGTTTTCAGATTTAGATATTCGTCATTGGGATACCTGGCAGGATGGAAGCTTTACGCATGTTTTTTATAAAAAATTAACTGAAGAAGATAGCGAAGGCATTGATATTATGCCGAAAGAGCCATATTACAGTCCGCAGAAACCTTTTGGAGGCGAAGAAGATTATTGCTGGTCTCCAGATGGGAAGAGTATCTATTATGTCTCTAAAAAGTTGAAAGGCAAGGAGTATGCTACAAGTACAAATACTGATATTTATAAGTATAATTTAGAAACTAAAGAGACCGAAAATATCACCAAAGACAATAAGGGATATGATACCAATCCTGCTTTTTCTTCGGAAGGCGCTTTGGCCTGGTTGCAAATGAAGGAAGACGGTTACGAGGCGGATAAAAATGATATCGTTGTTTTAGAAAATGGCGTAAAACAAAACCTTACGGCCAACTGGGACGGGACGGTTAATAGCTTTTTATGGGCAAAAAACGGAGAGGAAATCTATTTTACCGCTCCGGTAGATGGCACTATTCAATTATTTAAAGTGAATTATCCTGATAAAAAACGAATTGCAGCTGTAGTAGAACAACTTTCTGAAGGTCAATTTGATGTTACCGGAATTGTTGCTGAAAAGAAAAAAGAGCTATTGGTGACCCGCACCGATATGAATCATGCAACTGAAGTATTTAGCTTTAATTTGAAGAAAAAAACTTTTGAACAAATAACGAATGTAAATACGGAATTATATGCTGCGTTAGATTTGCCGAAAGTAGAAAAACGATATGTAAGTACCACCGATGGTAAAAAGATGCTAGTTTGGGTAATTTTACCTCCTAATTTTGATGCATCAAAAAAGTATCCAACGTTACTTTATGCGCAGGGTGGACCACAATCTCCACTATCACAATTTTATTCTTTCCGATGGAATTTTCAGGTGATGGCCTCCCAGGGGTATATCGTAGTGGCGCCAAACCGCCGAGGCATGCAGGGACACGGCGTGGCATGGAATGAGGATATTAGTAAAGATTGGGGCGGCCAGGTAATGGATGATTATTTAGCTGCGATCGATGATGTTGCCAAAGAACCATATGTAGATAACGAACGTTTAGGAGCAGTGGGAGCGAGTTACGGAGGATATTCAGTATTTTATTTAGCCGGAATTCATAATAACCGATTTAAAACATTTATAGCGCATGATGGTGTTTTTGATACTCGAAGCATGTATGGAACAACAGAAGAATTATTTTTTGTAAATCACGATTTTGGAGGTGCATATTGGGAAAAAAATAATGCTGATGCACAAAAGGCGTATAATGAGTTTAACCCAATTACTAAAGTAGCCAACTGGGATACACCAATTTTAATCTATCAGGGCGGGAAAGATTATCGTGTTCCGATAGAGCAAGGCTTAGGTGCTTATCAAGCAGCACAATTACTTGGTTTAAAAAGTAGATTAGTGTATTTTCCAGATGAAAATCATTGGGTGCTAAAACCACAAAATGCTTTAGTTTGGCAAAGCGAGTTTTTTAAATGGTTAGAAGAAACCCTTTAAATCAAATAAAATCGATCTGAAAAAGCCTTGCAATTTTTATTGCAAGGCTTTTTTTAGATTTGATTAGAAATTTTATTTTTCTTCCAACATCTTATAAGTTTCATCTATATACTTATAAAAATCTGGGCTATGTTTTGCTTCTCCTTCACGCTTTTTGAGTCCTTGTCCTAAGCGAACGATTATCAAATCATCTTCAGGAATTAAAATAACGTATTGCCCTAAAATTCCGCGCATATAAAAAATTTTCTTGTCTTTGTAATCGCTAAGCCAAAGTCCATAGCCATAATATGGAGCATCCTCAAAACGAGGGTTTTTCATTTTTCGAACAAAAGATGAATTAATTAAGCGATGACCATTCCAATGTCCATTTTGCATAAAAAGCTTCCCAAATTTTGCAAAATCTCTTGCATTACTGGCAATACAGCAATAGGCTTTTTCCATCCCATTTTCTTTGCTATCCAATTGCCATAAAGCATCATTTTGCATTCCTAATGGCTGCCAAAAGCTTTCGCTCAAATATTGGGATAAAGTTTTGTTTGTAGCTTCTTCTAAAACCATACCCAATAACTCTGTATTTCCACTTAAGTATTTAAATTTCTTACCGGGCGCTTCTACAACTTCAAGATCTAAAATTAGTTTTCTGATATTATCGTCTAAATATGCTCTTGCGGTTTGCCCAAAGGGATTGTAATAACTTTCATCCCAGTTAAGACCAGAAGACATCGAAGCTAAATCACCAACAGTTAATCTTATATCAAACTGCGGAAAAAAATGGCTTACAGGTTCATCGATACTAGTGATGTAGCCGTCACGAATCGCTTTACCTAAAAGTGCTACTACCACACTTTTTGCCATCGAAAATGAATTTGTTTTGCTTTTTGCCGAATACTTATCGTAATATTTTTCGTACCAGATACTATCATTTTTGATAATTAAAAACGCAGCCGTATTCAATTCACGATTAAGATTTTCTAAAGAATCGCTCGCTTCAACCGAATTGTAATTTTTACTTTCTGGCCAGGCTTGCGGATTCAAACTATCTGCCTTTATAACACGATTATCAAATTCGGTATAATCATCGATATAGGCTGTTTTATGACCTTTTAGATAAGTAACCCGTATTCCTTTAAATATATAATCATAATCTAAGGCATAGATTAGAATAACGAATACGATAATTATTCCGATGAGGTATTTTAGAAAATGTAGTAGTTTTTTCATTTTCTAAAATTAAGAATTATGTAGAAATTATTTCTATTAAAATAAGCTTTGTTGTGGTGCCGGACTTTCTAACTCCAAAAGCCACTTTTTACGATAAAGTCCGCCAGCATAACCTGTTAATGAGCCATCGCTGCCAATTACACGGTGACAGGGAATCACAATCCAAAGCGGATTCTTGCCGTTGGCAGAAGCTACCGCTCGTATCGCTTTAGGATCACCAAGTTTCTTTGAGAGTTCTAAATAAGAGCAGGTTTTGCCAAAAGGAATTTCAGATAAAGCTTTCCATACTTTTTGTTGAAAAAGGGTTCCATTGGGATTCATCTTAAAACTGAAGTTTTGGCGATTCCGATTAAAATATTCAGCTAACTCATTTTTTGCCTGTACTACACATGATGGAAGATTATCGTCTGGATGAGGTTGAGCTTCTTCTGAAATCTTAATTTCAGAAACACCTTCTTCGTTACCCGTTATCTTTGCTGTTCCCAGAGGAGTTTTCAGGTACGTGCTTTTCATTTTCTAATTCTTCTGGTTGTGCTTCTTCTCTTCGTTGGATTAAGCCAATACGTTTTGCTCTTCGCTCCCAGTTTTTACGGGCGAGTTTTTGCATATCTTCAATACTGTCACTCTCGTCCATAATCTCTAAACCAAGTAAGGTTTCGATAATATCTTCCATGGTAACAAGACCAACAACATTTCCAAATTCGTCGGTTACGATAGAAATATGCGTGCGTTTTCTTATAAAAATGTCAAACAAGTCTGGGATAGGAACTTCAGCAGTAGTCACAAAAACTTCCCGTTTTAAAGATTCCAATTTCGATTCTCCGTTCTGTTTAATCATTTCTTCCAATACATCGTCTTTCAGAATAAATCCTGAAATATTATTGGATTTCTCTTTGTACACCGGAATTCTGGAAAACTTTAAATTTTTATGAGAATGATGAAAATCTGCAATGCTCATGGATTCATCTTCGGTAATGGCAACCGAAAATGGCGTCATAATATCTTTTACCTGTACAGATTTAAAAACCAACATGTTTTTGATTACCGTACTTTCGTTTTCTTCAAAAACTCCTTCTTCTTCTGCAGCCTCGGTAATCGCAGCAAACTCTTCTCTACTCATGGTATTTACTTTGGCAGATTTACCAATCAATCTTGTAGTTAGCATTAAAAGCCACAGGATGCCGGTATATTTTAAAGGAGCGATCATTATACGAAGCGTGGTGGCTGTAAACGAACCCATTTTATCCCAATAGGTGGCACCTAATGTTTTTGGGATTATTTCAGAAAGAATTAAAATTCCCAATGTTAATAAACCAGAGACTATACCTACAGCGTTGCTACCATCCCCATAAGTTTTTTCTGCCTGTACACCAACCAATATAGATCCTACGGTATGAGCCACGGTGTTTATGGTAAGGATTGCAATTAGTGGCTTATCAATATCCTTTTTAAAATTCGCTAAAATTTCGGCATATTTTTTTCCTTCTTGTCTTTTTATCTTGATAAAAGAAGGGGTGAAGCTTAATAGGGCAGCTTCTAAAATAGAGCACATAAAAGAAAAGAATATCGAAAATGCAGCAAAAACAAGGAGTAATCCCATTTGTATTTTTAGTTTTTAAAAATCTAAATTAGGAATTAAAAACTTAATTAGTTTGAAAGAAATTATAAAATAAAAAAAGCTGTAATTCATATTTCAAATTACAGCTTTTTGTCATTAAGCCAATACATTAAAGGTTTGCCTGGATAAGCTCATTCCATCTAGAAGCAGTGAAAAGTCTTGTTTCCATATCATCATTTTCTACACCGTCTTCATCGTAAAATAAAATTTCAGTCACCTGCTTTAAATCACTCTTAGCCTTTAGTTCTACGCTTACCTGAATAACTTTATTTTTTCGGCTATCATTATGAATAAATGAAACGCTGCGTTTAATAATCGAGCTTTTTGTGATCTGGGAAAGATCTATTATTTGATGTTGCATCGCGTTAAATGGCTCCATCACTAAAAGTTTGTGCTGTTTTTTATCCAAACCTAGCACCAGCGAATTCGAAATTTCGGTATAATCTAAATTTAAATTGTGCTCTTTGGCTAAATCTTTTAGGGCTTTTTTATTGCGCACATCTTTAACGCTCTGTCTGTAGAGTACAAAAAGAATCGGTCCTATAAAAAGTATAAAAAGCCCAAGTCCTATTATTGTTGAATAAGTATCCATTTGTTGTTGAATTAAAATTATTATCGATCTGTGCATCTTTCCTGAATGAGGATTGCACGTGATTTTTGCTGAAAAACAGCGTCGGGTAATAAAAATTCAACTTATGTAAAAAAGTGAAATGGAAATATTTGCGTTGCTAACTTGCTTTTGCGATCCTGAAGATAGGTCCAGGAATCCTGAGAAGGAATGATATGAAAATCTGCGGAATCTAACTTAAAATAAGTACCGTAAACTGAAGTAAATGTGGTCTGATCTTCCTGATCAAACTGAAGGTTATAATTGGCAGATTCTTCAAATACAAAGGCTTTAGAGCTATTGTGTTGCTTAAAATGATGCGAAGTTTTTTGAGCATCATCATAAATGAAAGCAGAAGCTTTAGGTTGCGAAATTCCTGTAGCGCTTAACAAAGCGATAAGCACTAACGAAAAAGAGATATGTAGTTTGTTGAATTTCACAAAGTAAATTTACGAAAAAGTAGAATCTGAATTACAAAACGAGCGATGTATTTTCTAGCTAAAAAATCATCGTTATATAATTTTCGATAGTTGTAATTCCTATACTTACTTCTTACCGGTAAAAAGAAAACCTCATAGATCTGAAAACCTATGAGGTGCTTAAAATTAATTTTGTAAAAACTAACTGCTTATTATTGAAGTAATTTTGCAGCTTCCTTAGCGAAATAAGTAGAAATAATGCTTGCGCCGGCTCGCTTGATGCAAAATAGCTGTTCTAGCACAATTTTATCGTGATCTAACCAACCTTTTTCAGCAGCAGCTTTAATCATGGCGTATTCTCCGGAAACATGATAAACCGCAACAGGAACATCTACATGATCTTTAACTTCTCGAACTATATCTAAATAAGCCATACCTGGTTTTACCATTACAATGTCAGCGCCCTCATCAACATCATCAACCGCTTCTTTAATGGCTTCAATACGGTTTGCATAATCCATTTGATAGGTTTTCTTGTCTTTAGGCACAGGTTCTGTACTTGCTTTTGGAGCAGAATCTAAAGCATCTCTAAACGGGCCGTAAAAGGCTGAAGCATATTTAGCACTATAGCTCATAATTCCTACATTATGGAATCCGTTTTCTTCTAAACCATTTCGGATCGCAAGAATACGCCCATCCATCATATCACTAGGTGCAACAAAATCGGCTCCGGCTTCAGCATGGCTAATACTCATTTGGGTTAGCGCATCTACAGTAGCATCGTTAATAATTTGCCCGTTTTCAATAATTCCATCGTGGCCGTAAATCGAGTAAGGGTCTAAGGCTACATCGGGCATCACAATCATTTCAGGTACAGCATCTTTAATGGCTTTTATGCTTTGTTGCATAAGGCCATCTTTATTCCATGCTTCTTTACCGGTGTTATCTTTTAGATTTTCACTAACTTTTACATAGAGATTTACCGCTTTTACGCCTAGATCCCATAATTCTTTAACTTCTTTTACTGTGCCATCTATCGATTGGCGATAAATGCCGGGCATCGACGGTATTTCTGTTTTTATTCCTTTTCCTTCCGCAATAAACATCGGAAACATAAAATCTTGCGGACTCAAATTTGTTTCGCGAACTAAACTTCTTATAGATTCATTAGTTCGTAATCTTCTACTTCTTCGTAATGGAAACATAATTTTTTAGTATCAATTCAAAATTCTAGTGATCTATTTTATACCCACTCTTTAGGTTTTTGTAAAACCTCTAAAAGTTTATTTTCTTCGGATCCTGCTTTCGGATGGTGATCGTAAACCCATTGTACATGCGGTGGTAAACTCATTAAAATACTCTCAATTCGGCCGTTGGTTTTTAGTCCGAACAGCGTTCCTTTATCATGAACAAGATTAAATTCTACATAGCGACCGCGACGAATTTCTTGCCAGTTCCGGTGATTTTGGTCGTATTCCAGATCTTTTCTTTTCTCAACAATTGGTACGTAAGCTTCCAGAAAGCTATTGCCAACTTCAGTTACAAAATTATACCAATCGGTAATGCTATGTTGTTCAGAATCTTTTAAATAATCGAAAAACAATCCGCCAATACCGCGCGCTTCATTACGATGAGCATTCCAAAAATAGAGATCACACCTTTTTTTATATTCAGGATAAAAGTTTGGATCATGTTTGTCGCAGGCATTTTTAGAAACGTGATGAAAATGAATCGCATCTTCTTCAAAAAGATAATAAGGTGTAATATCCTGCCCACCACCAAACCATTGATCTAGCGTTGTTCCATCTTTATCGTACATTTCAAAATAGCGCCAATTGGCATGTACTGTGGGAATCATTGGGCTTTTTGGATGAATAACTAAACTTAAGCCGCATGCAAAAAAGTTAACATCGCCAACACCAAAGTATTCTTGCATTGCAGGATTTAAAGGCCCGTGCACCGCTGAAATATTAACGCCGCCTTTTTCGAAAATTGCGCCATTCTCGATCACTCTAGTACGGCCACCGCCTCCTTCCTCACGTTTCCAGAGGTCTTCTTTAAATTTTGCTACTCCGTCGATTTCCTCTAGTTTCGAGGTGATCGTATCCTGAAGTTCCTGTATATATTGATAAAATTGGTCTTTCATGCTAATCATTTATCCAACTTCTTGCTTCGTTAATTTTTTGTGTAAGACTGAACGAAAACGTACTACTTATCTCTTGTGCGGTTTTATAAATTATAAGCGTTTTTTGAGCAAGATCGGCTTGTTTCTCTTCGGCTTCTAACTCGATACTTCTAAGAAGAATATCGCCAAGCGCTTCATAATGCGAAAATTCTAAGTTAAGATTAGCTAAGATCTCCACTAATTTTTCTTCATGAAGATTTTCAATTTCTTCTAAGCCAATGCCAATGGCCTCTTTTAATCTTCGATCTAGATCAAGCCTAATTTCTTCCCATTCATCGGGAACATGTCCCATTTCCATAATCGCACGCAGTTGTGCATCAATACGCTCTTTCTCTTCGTCTCGATAATTTTTGTTCAGCATAATCTAGTTTTCTATAAAAACGAGTTGATTTTTATCTAATTTCGATAGATCTGGATCTTTAATTTTTATTGCGGAATTCATTAAATCCTGCAATTTTTTAACGACATTTTCTTCTGGATTATTGCTGAAGATGTTTCGTCCCACTGCATTATTATGAAGATCCATTGCTCGTGCCAGTGCTTTATTTGGAGCCAAACGCTCATGCAGATCGGTAATTTTCTTGGTCCAGTTTAGCGATTCTTCAATCGAAAAGTTTTTTCTGAAAAGTTTTTCAGCAATTAGAAAATTCCAATAGGCGTGTCTAAACGCATTCTCTTTGGAATCGCTATAATGTTTTTTTCCAAAAAGCCGATCGCAAGATTTTAAAGTTTCTCGGGTAGCTTTGTATATTGGAAAAATATATGATGGTTTGGGCAAAAATAACTTCAGCAGAATAAAAATTTCTTTAAAATTAAGCTGTTGTATTCTCGCCCCAATTGCCATTATTTAGCGCGATATTCTTTAACCGCATCTACAAAAGCTTTGGCATTATCTACGGGAATATCTGGTAGAATACCATGGCCAAGATTTGCGATATAACGATCTTTACCAAACTCATCGATCATTTGGTGTACCATTTTTTTAATTTCTTTAGGTGGCGAGTATAATCTTGAAGGATCAAAATTACCCTGCAATGTGATTTTTCCACCACTTAAATAGCGTGCATTTTGTGCACTGCAGGTCCAATCTACGCCTAAAGCGGCAGCACCCGAGTTTGCCATGTCCTGCAAAGCAAACCAACAACCTTTACCAAATGCGATCACAGGAATTTCATCTTTTAAAGCATCTATAATTTGCTGAATATACTTCCAAGAAAATTCCTGGTAATCTACAGGACTCAACATACCGCCCCAAGAATCAAAAACCTGAACGGCATCTACGCCAGCTTTTACCTTTGCTTTTAAATAAGCAATAGTTGTGTCTGTAATTTTTTGTAATAATTGGTGCGCTGCTACTGGATTCGTAAAACAAAATTTCTTGGCTTTATCAAAGTTTTTGGAACCTTGTCCCTGCACCGCATAACACATGATCGTCCATGGAGAACCGGCAAAACCAATTAGCGGAACTTCATTATTTAATTGTTGTTTGGTTAATTTAATGGCATCCATAACGTAACCAAGCGTTTCTTCGATATTAGGAACAATAACCTGTTCTACATCTTTTGCGCTACGAATAGGATGTGGTAACCATGGTCCAAGACCGGGTTTCATCTCTACCTCAATATTCATGGCCTGCGGTACCACCAAAATATCACTAAATAAAATGGCAGCATCGGTTCCTACCTGCTCGATGGGCATTACGGTAATTTCTGTAGCCAACTCTGGAGTTCGGCAGCGCGTAAAGAAATCGTATTTTTCTTTTAGCTTCATAAAATCAGGAAGATAGCGGCCTGCCTGGCGCATCATCCAAACTGGTGGACGCTCTACAGATTCTCCTTTTAAAGCTTTTAAGAAAAGATCGTTTTTAATCATGTTTCTTGGTTTATTGCAAAATTCGGTAATTCCCAGTTAAAATTCAGGAATTAGAGATTTCATTTTTATTGAATGTTTTTACTACCTGAACGATTACATTTTCTATACTGGGTTGGGTAGCAATTATAATATTTTCAGTATAATTTTTTGCTGAATTTGCTGTAGTCGTACCAATGCAAAATGCCGTAGTGGTTTCAATTTTATTTTTGCTGAAATAACTTTCTACTCCGCTTGGGCTAAAGAATAAAATACCATCAAATTCTTGGTGAAATTCAGCATAATTCAGTTTGGTCTTATATACCTGAATTTCTTCAAAAGAAAGTTCATTTTTGTTTAGTTGAATTGGCAATTCATCGCGCCGTTTATTTCCGCAGAAAAAAACAAAATGCTTATTTTGATGATTTTCGATGATTTTTTTTGCTAATGCTGAAGCATTATCCGCAACTTCAGCGATCTCGATATCATTTTCCTGAAGCAAATTAGCAGTTTTAGCACCTACCACAAATGCTTTCTCTACCTTCACTTTATCTTGAATCGCTTTAAAAGCATTTTTACTAGTGATAATAGCGTTTTTAACTAGTTTTAAATTAAATGAAAAAGGGATAAATTCTATTTTTATGGCGTTGTATTCCACCAAACCAATTTTAGCACCAAGCAATAATTGCTTTTGCGAAACACTAAGTTTTTTTGTGGAAAGTACAGTGGCCATAAGCCTTAATTTAAAACTTCCTTGATTTGTTTCATCAATTCAGCGCCACCTTTGGCAAGAATTTCTTCGGCACAAAATTTTCCGAATCCCTCAACATTTTCGGCAGCGATCCTCTTTTCTACTTCAATTTTTTGTTTTCCGTCTAAGCTTAAAAGAGCGCCTTTAAAATGTAAAATCTTATCATTGTCGATTTTTGCCAACCCGCCAATAGGTGCTGTACAGCCGCCCTCTAAAGTTCTTAAGAACTCTCGTTCTACATGTACCTCAAGATCTGTTTGATAATGATTTAATGCACCAATTGCTTTTCTGGTAAATTCATCTTTCTCTAAAGCAACGATTAGCATTGCTCCTTGTGCAGGTGCTGGGATCATCCAATCGAGATTGATAAAGTTATCAGGTTTTATTTCGATTCTTTCTAAACCAGCAGCGGCGAAAATAGCTCCGTTCCAGTCATTATCTTCCAATTTCTGCATTCTGGTATTCACATTTCCGCGAAGATCTACTACCTCGTGATTTGGATAGCGATGTAGCCATTGCGATTTTCTACGCAGGCTTCCGGTAGCAATGGTTCCGTTACCATCTAAAAAATCGGTACCTTTATGAATAAGTATATCACTAGTGTTTGCACGTTTTAAAACAGCCGCTTCAACAATTCCTTTTGGTAATGCTGTAGGGACGTCTTTCATAGAATGTACTGCGATATCTACTTTGCCGGTAAGCATGGCAACATCTAAAGTTTTGGTAAAAATCCCGGTGATTCCCATTTCGTAAAGCGGAACATCCAGATTTAGATCTCCGGTAGATTTTACGGGAACAAGTTCGGTTTGGTGGCCTAGCTTTTCTAGTGCCGCTTGTACAGTTTTTGCCTGCCACAAAGCCAGCTCGCTGTCTCGTGTTCCTATACGTATCACTTTATTCATCGTGCTTGTTCTTCTAACTGAAAGACTTTTTGGATAAGCTCAAGGCTCTCATCGGTAGTGTTTGAATCTTCTTTAAGATGATTGGCAAATTGCTTCATGATCTTTTGGATAATCCTGTTGCTCACTATTTCTGCCTGTTCATCATTAAAATCTTCTATCTTTTTTCGCTGAAAGTCAAGCTCTGCATCTTTCATCATTCTTAGCTTTTTCTTTAGCGCTTTAATTGTAGGGGCAAATTTTCTGGTTTCTAACCATTTACAAAATTCAGCCTGAACTTCTGCAATTATTATTTCAGCTTCAGGAATAAACTTTTTACGACGTTGTAGAGTTTCGTCGGTAATTTGAGAAAGATGATCTAAATGAACCAGTTTTACATTATCCAATTCCTCTACATCTTCAGCTACATTTTTAGGGATAGAAAGATCCAAAATCAATAAATCTTTTTTACAATATAAAAGTTCTTTGCTAATGGTTGGATTTTGTGCACCAGTAGCCACAATTAGAACATCTGTATTTCTAATCTCTGCTTGTAGATCGGCATAATCTTTAACCGTTAAACTAAATTTTCCGGCAATTTTTTCAGCCTTATCTTTCGTTCGGTTAATTAAAGTAATATGTTTATTCTGGGTGTGCTTAATTAAATTTTCGCAAGTATTTCTTCCAATTTTACCAGTTCCGAAGAGCAAAATATTTTTGTTAGAAACATCTTCTATATTTTGTAAAATATACTGAACGGAAGCAAAAGAGACAGAAGTTGCTCCTGAAGATATTTCGGTCTCATTTTTAATTCGTTTGCTCGCCTGGATTACTGCATTTACCAATCGCTCTGTAAAAGCATTGGCTAATCCCACTTTTTTAGACTGCGCAAAAGCCAGTTTTATTTGGCTAATAATTTCAAAATCTCCAAGAATTTGGCTGTCTAAGCCAGTACCTACACGAAATAAATGTGAAATGGCTTGTTTACTTTTATAAACATAAGCTACTTTTTCAAACTCTTCTACCGTACCGTGTGTATGCTCACAAAGAAGTTTTATAAGCTGAAATGGATGCTCTGCAAATCCATAAATCTCAGTTCGGTTGCAAGTAGAGGTAAGTAAAACACCATCGATGCCTTCTCGCTTTGCCTGGATTAGTATTTTAGACTTTGCTTCTTCAGTAAGGCTAAAATGTCCTCTAATTTCGGCATCTGCTTTTTTGTAGCTTAAACCAATAGTATAAAAATGTCTGCCTTTAGAAATTAAACTTTCCATGAACTCTTTAGGGATTGCGAGGCAAAATTAAATTATTGTTAACATAAAAAATAACGCTCAAAGTACTATTTGTGTCGCTTACAGGGATTTTGTGTATTTTATGTCTGTAAATTAGCTAAATAGCTTATTTTTGTAGTATTAGCAACTGGTTTAAATGAATTAGTTTAGACTGTTTCTAAATAAATAACTAGTATTTAATATCATGGAAGAAGGAAAAAATATCGCTATAAGTTTATCTGAAGAGACTAAAGTAGAAGAAGGATTTCATATTATAAAGTTTCAAAATGAAACAGCTGATAGCCAGACTATTGAGCGTGAAATTGATAGTAGTTTTATACAATTTCACTTTAATGTAAAAGGTGATAGTAAGTTTATTTTTAATGAGGGACGTTACGAATTACCTTTGGCTGAAGAGAAATCCTTGTTACTTTACAATCCGCAGCAAAATTTACCGCTAAATGTAGCTTTAGGACCAAAATCTTGGTTGGTCACTTTGGTGATTTCCATTAAGAAATTTCATGCTTTATTTTCTGAGGAAGCCGATTATATTACCTTTTTAAGTACCGATAATAAAGACAAAAAGTACTATAAAGATTCGCCAATATCTCCATCAATGGCGATAGTGCTAAACCAGGTGATGAATTTTAATTTAACACCTACTATTAAGAGTCTGTATTTTAAGGCTAAATCTTACGAGTTGTTAAGTCTTTATTTTAATAGGGCAGAAGATGCTAATGTGGAACAATGCCCATTTTTGAGTGATGAAGAAAATATCTTAAAAATTAGAAAAGCCAAAGACATTGTGATTTCTAGAATGGCCGAACCACCTTCGCTTCAGGAGCTATCCGACGAAATAAATCTAAGTTTAAAGAAACTAAAAGAAGGCTTTAAGCAAATTTATGGCGACTCGGTGTATAGTTTTCTTTTTGATTATAAAATGGAATATGCGCGTAAATTATTGGATAGTGGTGAATATAATGTGAACGAAGTTGGTTTAAAAGTAGGGTATAGCACAGCCAGCCATTTTATAGCAGCTTTTAAGAAAAAATTCGGCACAACACCCAAAAAGTACGTCATGTCTTTACCGGCGTCGCACTAAGTCAATTTCAATCAAGAAGCAAGCATTCAGAATATAGATCGCTACTTTTTTCGAAAATTGATATAGCATAGACAGGAAGAAAAAATCAAGAAAAAGGATTTTAAGGAGCTTGAAAATCACCTTTAAAATCTCTAATTTGAATTAAATTGGAAAAACCAAAATGAAACGAATTCACTTATTATTTCTAGTGTTATTTTTGGGAGGTAGCATGCTTTATGCGCAGCAAAATATCTTGATTTTTTATAAAACGGAAGGTTTTAAGCACGAATCAATTCCAACCGGAATCAAAGCTTTAAAAGAAATTGCTGAAGAAAATACCTGGGAGGTTACCGCTACCGATAATGCTGAAGTTTTTGTTTCAGAATTGTCAGAAATCGATCTTGTTATATTTCTAAGTACAACGGGTAATGTTTTTAACGAATCTCAGCAAAAGGAGTTCAGAAATTATATTGAGAAGGGTGGAAATTTCTTCGGAATTCACGCCGCAACAGATACTGAATTCGACTGGCCGTGGTATGGAAAGTTTATAGGCGCGTATTTTGAAAGTCATCCACATATTCAGCAAGCAAAAATCAATATTGAAAAGCCAAACCATCCTACGGTCGCTCATCTTCCTGAACACTGGACTCGAACAGACGAATGGTATAATTTTAAAAATATAAACCCTGAAATTCAGGTATTATTAACTTTAGACGAATATTCATACGAAGGCGGAAAAAATGGAGATGATCATCCTATCGCCTGGTTTCAGGAATTTGAAGGTGGCGGTAAAATGATTTATACTGCCGGAGGTCACACCAAAGAATCCTATCACGAAGCTTTTTTTCGAGATCATTTAGAACGATGTCTTAAATATTTGCTCGATTAGTAAAGTTCCTTTTTTGAATTAACAAGTAGTTTTAGCTATTGTTTAATAAAAAAGTATAATACTTCTTTACAAGCGAACAAATTTATAGGCTTAACTTTGTAATGCAAAAGAGATAGAAATGAGCAAAGGTGTATTACTTGTTAACTTAGGATCTCCAGAAAGTACAGATCCAAAAGATGTTAAAAAATATTTAGGTGAGTTTTTAATGGATGGTCGCGTAATTGATCTTCCTTATTTTTTCCGTGCTTTATTGGTTAAGGGAATTATCCTGAATACCAGACCTAAAAAATCTGCAGCTGCATATCAAAAAATATGGTGGGAAGAAGGTTCGCCTTTAATTGTTCTTTCAGAAAGATTGCAGAAGAAAGTAGATGATCAAACTGCGGTACCCATTGCTCTTGCAATGCGTTACGGCACACCAAGTATTTATGATGGTTTAAAAGAACTGAAAGATCAGGGAGTAGATGAGGTATTGCTTTTTCCATTGTATCCTCAATTTGCAATGGCTACAACGGAAACAATTTTGGTTTTAGCTGAAGAATTGCGTCAAAAACATTTCCCGGAAATGCAGTTTACCTCAGTTCCTGCATTTTATAATCATCCAGATTATGTTCGGGTTTTGGCCAATAGCATTCAGGAAAAATTAAATGGTTTGGATATCGAACACTTGCTCTTCTCATATCATGGTGTTCCAGAACGTCACATTCGTAAAAGTGATATTACAAATTCACATTGTAAAATAGATGGTAGTTGTTGCCAAACGGCATCTTCAGCACATCAATTCTGTTATCGCCACCAATGTTATGAAACCACAAGGTTGGTAGCAGAATATCTTCAGCTTAAAAAAGACTCTTATAGTGTTAGTTTCCAGTCGCGTTTAGGTTTTGATCCATGGTTAAAACCATATACCGATCGTACTATCGAGCGTTTCGGAAAACAAGGAATTAAGAAAATGGCGGTGGTAACTCCGGCTTTCGTTTCCGATTGTTTAGAAACATTAGAAGAAATAGCGATGGAAGGAGAAGAGATTTTCCATGAAGTTGGCGGAAAAGAATTTACCGTGGTACCATGTTTAAACGATCGGGAAGAATGGGTGAAAATGCTTTCACGTTGGGTAGACGAATGGGCGCATCAAAAACCTGTTGAAGCATAATGGCAAAAATAAGCTCAGAAGCGCTTGGGAATGAGTCTATAGGCAAACTTTTAATTAAGCAGGCAGCACCGGCATCTATTGGGATTCTGGTGATGTCTCTAAATATTTTAGTAGATACCATCTTTGTAGGAAATTGGATTGGTTCTACTGCAATCGCCGCGATCAACGTGGTGCTGCCTATTTCATTTTTTATAGCCGCTTTGGGGATGAGTATTGGGATAGGAGGTAGCTCTATAATTTCTCGTGCACTTGGTGCTAATAACGATAAAAAAGCTTTAAAAACTTTTGGGAATCAGATCACACTTACACTGCTGCTTTGTTTGAGTTTGGTGGTTTTAGGCCTAGTTTTTATTAATGAACTTATTCCGGCTTTTGGCGGTAAAGGCGATATTTTCGAACCGGCTAAAATCTATTATCGTGTCGTGTTATACGGTGTGCCCATCCTTGCACTAAACATGATGGGAAATAATGTAATTAGAGCTGAAGGGAAACCAACTTTTGCTATGGTTTCCATGATTATTCCTTCCGTAGGAAATATTTTAGGAGATTACTTGCTTATCAACGTGATGGATTTGGGAATGTATGGTGCAGCATGGGCAACAACAGGATCATATTTTGTCTGTTTTCTATATGTATTATGGTTTTTTATGTTCTCTGGAAAATCGGAATTAAAAATTGATTTTAGCCACTTTAGGCTGCATTTACCCATTATTAAAGAAATAGGATCTTTAGGATTTGTCACTTTAGCGCGACAAGCAGTAGTGAGTATTATTTATTTATTAATGAATAATATTCTCTTTGATTTAGCTGGTGAAGATGGTGTCGCAGTTTATGCTATTATAGGTAGGATGTTAATGTTTGCTCTATTTCCTGTGTTGGGTATAACACAAGGCTTTCTACCAATTGCCGGTTATAATTATGGAGCGGAAAAATATCAGCGGGTAAGAAAGACGATCAACAAAGCAATAATGTATGCGTGCTTAATGGGCGTAGTGATTTTTGGGCTTATCATGGGATTTTCGAGAGAAATAGCTATGGTTTTTACTCAAAATGAAGGTATTATAGAAAGAACACCCTCGGCGATGCGATGGGTATTTGCAGCAACCCCAATTGTTGCGCTACAATTAATTGGCGCTGCATACTTTCAGGCGATAGGTAAAGCTGTTCCGGCGCTATTGCTTACCTTGTCCAGACAGGGATTTTTCTTTATTCCATTGGTCCTGATATTACCAAAATTTTATGGCGAATTAGGGGTGTGGATTAGTTTTCCGATAGCCGATTTACTTTCCACTATAGTAACAGGATATTTTCTAAATCGTGAAATAAAAAAGAACTTGAGTCTCACAGAGAAATGACAATAATCGTAGTTTTAGTAGTATCCTTTGCTTTAATACTTGGAGCAGTTTGGGGTATTTATGGTAATTTATCTGATAAGCTAGAAGGTTTTCTAGTGGCTTTGGCAGGTGGAGCATTAATTGTTTCAGCAGTCATAGAACTTATCGATCCAGCAACCAAAGAAGCTTCTTTAACTTTGGCATTGGTATCTGTTTTTGTTGGCGCATCTGTATTCGTATTGTTGGATTATTTGGTTAAGAAAAAATGGGGAGCTAACGGTGGTGGAGGTCTGCTTGCTGCAATTACTTTAGATGGTATCCCAGAGAATTTAGCTCTAGGTGTGGCACTTATTGGTGCGGGTCCCATGCAGGTTGCCGCCCTAGCAGGATCAATTTTTCTTTCTAATTTGCCAGAAGCTGCTGGCGGTGCCAAAGGAATGGTAGAAAATGGAAGGTCCACAAAAAGTGTTCTAATCTTATGGACGGGAACTGCTTTTATTTTGGCACTTGCAGCCGTGCTAGGAAATTATTTTTTGGCAGAGGTATCAAATGATATTCTTTCGTATATAAGATGCTTTGCAGGCGGGGCTGTTGTGGCAAGTTTAGCTACAGAAGTTTTTCCCAAAGCTTTTAAGAAAGACGATTATTTTGCCGGGATTGCAACAGCCTTAGGATTAATTCTCGCATTTTTATTAAATAGCCTTAAGAAATAATCTGTTTTCAACTTACTCTTTTTACTTTTGAAAAATAAAATAAATAAACGCTAATTGGAATATTATAATTATATAAAGTCGCTTCATCTTATTTTTGTGATCACCTGGTTTGCAGGACTTTTTTATATTCCTCGTTTATTTATTTATCAAATCGAAGCCTTCGATAAACCTGAACCAGATAAGACTATTTTAGGAAACCAGCTAAAGTTAATGGCTAAGCGTTTATGGTTTATTATTACCTGGCCATCTGCGGTTTTGGCAACTTTATTTGCTGTCATTTTATTGATTATGCAGCCGGTTTGGTTACAGCAGGGTTGGATGCATGTAAAACTTGGTTTCGTGATTTTACTTATAGCTTATCATTTAAAAACGCATCATATTTTTAAACAACTTCAGGTAGATAAAGTAAAATACACCTCTTCGCAAATGCGCCTTTGGAATGAAGGTGCTACCGTTATCCTTTTTTCAGTAATATTTTTAGTGATCGTTCGTAGTGCGCTTAATTGGATTTATGGCGTGATCGGAATTTTTGCGCTTGGAATTCTTTTAATGCTGGGAATTAAATTATATAAAAAAATAAGATCTAAAAATCCCAATGCGTAATTGGTGTGATAATTGATTCTTCAGTAAAAAATTATTGCGATTAGGATTAGCGATTATTATCCCAATGATTTTAACTAATTTGCAGTAACGGGAAGTTTATGAAGCTTTTAAAATTATCCTTACGTACTCGTATTTTTATCTCCATGATACTTTTGGTGCTTGGGGCTTCAATTTTAATAGCCGGGGTTACTGTTTATCAATATAAGGAAGAAGCAGAAGATTATCACCGCGAACGTTTAGAACGCAAAGAGCAAGCTATTAGAGAGAATATAAATTTTGTATTGGCTAGCACCACTTATGTTATTAATACAGAAAATATTGCTTCTATATTTAAACAGAACCAGAAGATTTATGAAATGTCTCAGGTGCATGAAATGCAAATCAATATTTATGATCTTGAGGGAAAATTATTGATAAGCTCTAAAGAAAATTTTTTTAAGGATACCACAGATTATACGATTTCCACACCTATCCTTAAAAAACTTGAAGCTTCTTCGCACCGGCGTTATTTGTTAAAAGGAGAGTCGAATGGCGAAAAATTCCAGTCATCTTACACTTATATTACCGATCAAAAATTTAAGCCTCTAGCGATCTTATACTTACCGTATCTACAGGATGATAGTGTTCTAAACCGTGATTTAAACGATTTTTTAATGCGATTGGGCGAAGTGTATCTTTTTATGCTGGCCATAGCGATAATCATGTCTTATTTTCTTTCAAAATATATTACAAAATCGCTTAAAATTATTTCAGAAAAAATAAATCAAACACGCTTAGATAAGCGCAATCAAAAAATCGAACTCAGCAATGCTTCCGAAGAAATTTACGCGCTTATTTCGGCTTACAATAGCATGATCGACGAGCTGGAAGAAAGTGCGGTGAAGTTAGCAACTAACGAGAGGGAACAGGCGTGGAGAGAAATGGCAAAACAGGTTGCCCACGAGATTAAAAATCCACTAACGCCAATGCGTTTAAGTGTGCAAAGTTTTGAAAGAAGGTTTGATCACAATGATCCAGAAATTGAACACAAAGTCAACGAATTTTGCGATACACTTATTAACCAGATTGATACGATGAGTTCGATTGCATCAGCCTTTTCTAATTTTGCAAAAATGCCGGCGCAGCAAAATGAGACACTTAATGTTCCTAAGATCACAAAACTGGCATTAGATATTTTTAATGAAAATTATATCGTTTTTCATTCAGAAAAAGAAGAAATACTGGCAAAGTTTGATAGAACTCAGCTTATTAGAGTAGTTACCAATTTAGTGAAAAACGCCATACAGGCGATGGATAACGTGCAAGAGCCAAAGATTGTTGTAGATATTCAGGAAGAAGATAAAAGTGTTTGTTTAAGTATTTCAGATAACGGGCATGGCATTACAGAAGAAAACCGGGAAAAGATCTTTGAACCTAAATTCACCACAAAATCTAGCGGTATGGGTCTGGGCTTAGCAATGGTTAAAAATATCGTAGAAACTTATAAGGGAACTATAAATTTTATTTCAAAACCAGGAAAAGGTACTATCTTCAAAGTTCGTTTTCCTAAGTAACTCGCGCCGTTCTTTTGGAAGATGAGATTAAAATTTTAACTTTAAGAAAAAACGAATACGATGAGCTATCAAAATATTTTAGTTGAAGAAGGAGATGCGATTTTATACATCACGATAGATAGACCCTCTAAACTAAATGCTTTAAATAAAGATACGATACAAGAACTTCACGAGGCTTTTGTTGAGGCTGAAGAGGATGAAGATATCAAAGTAATTATTCTTACCGGAAGTGGGGAAAAAGCTTTTGTTGCCGGTGCCGATATAAGTGAGTTTGCCGATTTCTCTCCGGAAGAAGGTAAAAAGCTTGCGGCTGAAGGTCAAGCGAAATTATTTGATTTAGTGGCTAATTTTCCAAAACCTGTAATTGCGGCGATCAATGGATTTGCTTTAGGTGGCGGATTAGAATTGGCAATGGCAGCACATTTTAGAACAGCTTCAGAAAATGCAAAAATGGGTTTGCCAGAAGTTTCTCTTGGGGTGATCCCCGGTTATGGCGGGACACAACGTTTATCGCAAATTGTGGGTAAAGGAAGAGCTATGGAAATGATCATGACGGCCGGAATGATCGATGCAAACCAAGCTTTGCAATACAATTTGGTGAATCATGTTACTCCGCAAATCGAACTTATAGAGTTTACAGAGAAATTGGCTTCAAAAATAATGAATAACTCGATGGTAGCTATCGAAGGCGCCATTAAAGCAATAAACGCCAGTTACGAAAAAGGTGTAAACGGCTTTGAAATTGAAATCAACGAATTTGGAAATGCTTTTGGAACCGAAGATTTTAAAGAGGGAACTTCAGCTTTTTTAAATAAGCGAAAAGCAGAATTTCCCGGAAAATAGAATAAATTCTAAGGTGTTGAAAAAAGTCCGCATTTAATACGCGGACTTTTGGGATTTTGAGTTATTAGATTCAAAATCATTCCAAAATTCAGGATTATATTCTACACGGTTTAAAAGTGTTTCATTTTCCTTTCCAAAATATTCATATTTTATTTCCTCTACATCCTCAAATTCATAATCGTATAGATAAGACTCGATTTCAAAAACATTACTGATTTTCTCTCCGTTTTTATATTCTCCTTCCTTGAACTCTCTTCTAAAATACATAGATGGATACCGTTTACCTTTATAGATTTTATTATAATAAGCTATATTTTCTTCTTTTATAATAAGGCTTTTTTCTTTTTGGTAATCTCTCCTATCAGAATAGTGATTTTCAACTTCTTTTTCATCTAAATGGGTTTCCCAGTTTTCCACCACCTTATTAATGGCAAAACTAGCTTTATCAATATATACTTTGCCGGAATAGGCGGTAGGATAGCCTCTATTGGTGTAATTCCATTTATTTCGGCTGGTTTTGAATGCAATAATATAATTGCCTTTATCCTCCGGTAATCCTGAGCTTACAAATTCTAGATCGAACTTTTTATATTTTCGTTTATGTAAAATATTGGCGTAACGAATAGGATCTTCTCGAAAATTGAAAAATTGCCATGTATTTTTATAAACATTTTTAGCTAAATTTTTATTCCATCGTATTTGTTCTACTCGTTTAGTAGTTCGGTATTCAGATTTGAAACCATGGTCGTGATTTTCTGTAATTAGGTCTACATCAATAAAAGTAGTGTCTTTAGTATTCAGTATAATATGGCTATAGCGGTGATAATTAAAATCATCTTTTGAATGATTTTTAAACTTTGCCTTAACCGCCTTTTTTAATACCGAAATTGGAGTAAGATGTGCCGAAATTACAACTTCGCCCAAACTCTCAAAACTAGGATTAAGTGATATCTCTTTCTGCAATTTATTAAGCGCAATTGTTTTGCTTTCATATCCCATTGAAGAAATTTCGACGGAAGATTCCTTAAACATTCTATCGTTAATTGTAAGCTCAAAATGGCCATTTTCATCGGCAACTCTGTAAATTTGCTCATCTTTCATAATCAAATTCGCAAAAGCTACCGGTTCGTTATTCGTAGCGTCTATAAGTTTTCCTTTTAATCTGACGATTTTACCAGACTTTTCTTTTTCAGCCTTAGGCGAAGCAATTTTATTTTCTGTTATAGTATCTTCTTTAGCCTCAGTTATTTCTTTCTTTTCGCTTTTAGGTAAGCTTGCTTGTTTAAAGAATATATAGCTATCATGAAATTCATTTAATCGAAGGTTATAAAAATTTATAAAACTTAATAACCGAGAATCGTAAGATTTATCCATTGCTTTTTGATGCGCATCTATAAACAAATAGTCAGCTCCTTTTTTACGAAGAATATCCTCAAAAGAGCCGGTTTTAATAGGTGTTTTTTCCCATTTTCTTCTTCCATAATCATATAGAGAGTCGTTAGCATGAATGGTGGCCAAGCTATACACGTTATCCTGAAGTTTTTCTTTGATATAATTTCCTGCGGAAACAAATTCTTCAATTATCGGTTGATTAATGGAAGAATTATCTAGCATAATATGAATATTATCGGCCCAAACTATAATTTTTTCTTTAGGGTTTCTTTCAACATAAGAAATTAAATTATCAGCCATTTGAGCATCTCTAAAATTATGCTGTTTATTCGCAAAATCTTCGCTTAAGATAGGCTCTGCATTTTCGTAAACGTCGTTTGCTGAAGCTAAAAGGCTTTTAGTGAATTGACTCCAATAATAATTTTCTTCTGTTTTTGGTTGTTTTTCAATTTGCCGAATTATAGATTCAATTTCTTTTTTGAACTGGCTAAAATTGAGGTCTGAATCATCGAAAGTTAAATTTTCTAAAATCCCTTCGATTATAATTCCTAAATCATTTTCATCATATTTTAAACGGAGCTTATTTTCTTCAATGAAATCAAAAAAATCGTCAGTAAAATTTGAGGTGTTGATTACCTGAGAATCAAACCCAATAACGTTAAGGTCATTCGTTTCAATATAATGTACCAGCCGCTGAAATTCTTCATTATTTCCCCAAACTCCAAATATGGCTTTGTTAAACGTATAGGGTTCAAATCCTGTTTGGTTCATTTTCCAAATATCATACATGGGAGATTCCATAGCAATAGTGTTAAAACCTAATTCCTGATGCAGATATTCGATAATCCGAATTTTCATTTCAAAAATATTCGCGTACATATGGGTTTGTTCCCCTAACATAACAACACGTTTTTGTTGGATTTGATCTTTCAGAAAATCTAAATCTTCATAATTTTTACTTTCAGGAGAAGAAAGTGTAATGGTTTCTAGTTGCTGAGCGTTTGTAATAAACGATAGCATAAAAATGGCTAAGGTTACTATTCTAGTCATGTAAATTTGGTTGATGATGGTTTCTATTAATCAAGACGCATATTTTCTAAGAAAGGTTGCCTGATAATTAAAATATGCAAGTTAACGCTTAAGAATATAAATTATTATTTAGGTATTAAAAAGGATAAAATCCAAAATAATGGAAAAATTCCTTAATTTTGAAATATGTCAATTTCAAAGGAATATATAAAAGGAAGAGGAGCGCAAAGCAATGTGCCCAATCGATTTGATGTTCATAATCATGAATTTCGAGATGATTTTTTAAATTACTGTGCTGCTGAAGGGGATGATTTTCAAGAGAGTAAAACGACGATTATCGATACCTTTCCCAAAACCATCGTAAATAAAGTAGCTAGTCCAGATGTTGGGATGGAGTTTTCTTTAAACCCATATCAGGGTTGTGAACATGGTTGTATTTATTGTTACGCTCGAAATTCTCACGAGTATTGGGGGTTTAGCCCCGGATTGGATTTTGAACAGAAAATTCTGGTTAAAAGAAACGCAGTAGAATTGCTCGAAAAAAAGCTAAGAAGCAAGAGTTGGGAAGCTGTTCCTATTGTTTTGTCAGGCAACACCGACTGCTATCAGCCCATTGAGAAAAAACTAAAAATCACGCGACAGTTATTAAAGACTTTCTTAAAATATAAGCATCCGGTGGGGATTATTACCAAAAATGCCTTGGTGCAACGAGATCTAGATATTTTAAAAGAATTAGCACAAGACAATCTGGTAACAGTAAACCTATCTGTAACCTCGTTATCAGAAGAAACGCGCAGGATATTAGAACCACGTACAGCCAGCATAAAAAAACGGCTAGAAACTATAGAAAAACTTGCTGCAGCAAATGTTCCGGTAAGTGTGATGATGGCGCCGATTATTCCATCAATCAACAGTCAAGAAATTATGCCGCTGGTGAAAGAAATTGCAAATCGTGGTGCATTGAGTGTAGGTTATACCATTGTAAGGTTGAATGGCGCTATAGGAACGATTTTTACCGATTGGATTAGAAAAACCATGCCCGATAGAGCAGAAAAAGTATTAAATCAAATTGAAAGTGTTCATGGCGGAAGCTTAAACGATAGCCGATTTGGAACCCGGATGAAGGGTGAAGGAGAATTTGCCGATCAGGTAAAGCAGCAGTTTAAAATTGCTAGAAAACTGTATTTAAAAAATAGAGAAAGAAAGCCGTTAAACTGTGATTTACATGAACAATATAAAGATGGCCAACTTAAATTGTTTTGAATTTTAGCAGGAATTTAGCGAATTCTGGTTTTTGGATTTATAATTTTAGAGACAAGAGACAAGAGACAAGAGACAAGAGACAAGAGACAAGAAGCTGTATTTGTTGAAAAAAATTATAGCAGACTGGAGATTTCAATTTTCAGGTTCTTAGCTTTCTGTAAAATGTAAACCAAAACACAATGCCAGAGTTACCAGAAGTTGCTTACCAAAAGAAATATGCCGATGCTACGATTTTACACAAAAAGATCGTTGAGGTAGAAACCGGAGATAAAAAGATCTATCAGTCGCCAAAGACAGATTTTGAAAATATTCTTACAGATAACCAATTTGAATCCACGTCAAGAATAGGAAAATATTTATTTCTGAATCTAAAGAAAAACGGAGTGTTGGTGATGCATTTTGGGATGACGGGGAAATTGGAATATTATCAGCATAATGAAACACCAAAATACACACAATTAAAATTAATTTTTGATGACAATTCTAAGTTGGCATTTACCTGTCCGCGAAAATTTGCCAAACTTCATTTAGCGGAAAGTATGGAAGAATTTCAACAATCACACAATTTAGGAAAAGATGCATTAGCTATTTCCGAAGAAGAGTTTTTAGAAATCTGTGAGGGAAGATCGGGTACGATTAAAGGCTTATTAATGAATCAGAGTTTAATTGCCGGCATCGGGAATATGTATGCAGATGAGGTATTGTTTCAAACCAAAATTCATCCAAAAACAAAAGTGAGTTCGCTTAACAAAAAAGAGCTACAATCGATTTTCGATAAAATCGGACAGGTTTTAGAAAAGGTAAAAGAAGCCAGAATCGAAGGAAAACGCGTACCGGAATCTTATATTACTTCCATCCGAAAAGAAGGCGAAGGTGCCAATTGCCCAAGAAATAATGGTAAAATCGAACAAACCAAAGTATCGGGTAGAACCACTTATTACTGTCCCGCTTGTCAAAAAGAAATTTCTTAGTCGGTTGTAATTACTTGGTTTTTAAATGGTAGTTTGCTTAAAAGTGTAACAATTTTTTTCCCCTGCTACTAATAAGCAAAACCAACTACCATGAAAAAATTATTTACAACTTTACTTTTAGTAGTTCTTGGAGTTTCTGTAAAGGCGCAAGAACTTAATGGTTCCTACTCAGGAGAACTTGCTGTGCAAGGCATGCAACTGGAGCTTATTTTTAATATTAGCCCGACGGAAGATGGCTATACCGCAACTTTAGATGTTCCTGCCCAGGGCGCTTCAGGAATCGAAATGGATTCGGTAATTTTGCAAAACGATTCGTTGACGATCAAGTCGGCAAAAATGAAAATGAAGTTTACCGGAAAAATAAACGGTGATAACATTGAAGGAACTTATGAGCAAATGGGACAAAATTTGCCATTAAATTTAAAGAAAACTGTGAAGAAAAAACCAGGAAATACATCATTACCATCTAGTGAAGAGGAATTAAAAAAACTTGCCGCTAAAGAGACCGGAGATTATAAATATTCTGTAGAAGACTATTTTCAAACTCCGCAAACTTATGGGTTTCAGTTATCTCCCGACGGGAATCATATCGCATATATGAAGCGTAGAGATTCCGGAGAACGGGATTTGTATATAATGGATACGGAAACAAAAAAAGAAAGCCTCTTAAAAAAGCAGGAAGAGGATTTGATTCGAGGTTTCGACTGGGCTAACAACAATCGTATCTTATATGTTCAAGATAAAGGAGGCGATGAAAACTATCACGTGTATGGTGTAGATCTTAACGGTGAAAATGATAAAGAACTTACGCCTTTTGAAGGAGTGCGTGTTAGTATTTTAGAATCTTTAAAAGAAGATAAAGACCATGTTATTGTGCAGATGAATAAAGATAATTTGCAACAAGAAGAACCTTATCTTTTAAATATCAATACTGGTGAAGTAACCAAATTATATACTGTTAAAGAAGGAGAGCCGCCGGTAGCCGGTTACGATTTTGATCGTAAGGGCAACTTAAGAGCCATTAGCCATATTGTTGATGGGGTGAATACTGAAGTATCATATAAGATCGACGGAGAATTCAAACAAGTAAAATTAACCGAATTTGGAGATAATTTTGGGATTTATTCTTTTAACCCAAGTTCAGACAATCCGGATGAAGCCTATGTAGTTTCCAATCTTGAAGGTGATAAAACAGAAATTCAACTTTATGATTTAAAAAAGAATAAGAAAATTAAAACGGTCTTTAGCAATGATACATTCGATGTTTCCGGCATGTCTCTCTCTAGAAAACGAAATTATGAAATCGACTATTTTTCATATACCGGAGAGAAAACAAAAATAATTCCGGTGAGTGATACCTATAAAAAAATCTATAATCGATTAGAAAAAGAATTTGGAGAGAAGCAGTTTTTTACGGTAGGCAGAACCGATGATGAATCTAAATATATGGTTGCCGTAACTAGTGATAAAATTGTAGGAGAATACTATTTGTACGATGTAGAAAAAGATACCGTAAGCTTATTGTATAAATTATTGCCACACCTTAAAGCTGAAGATATGGCCAGTATGAAGCCGATTACTTTCAAAAGTAGAGACGGGCTAACTTTACATGGTTATATCACTTTGCCTCATAATTATGAGGAAGGTAAACAAGTACCTTTAGTTGTAAATCCGCACGGTGGTCCACAAGGAATTCGTGATAACTGGGGCTTTAATCCGGAAGCACAATTATTTGCTAGCAGAGGTTATGCCACTTTGCATGTTAATTTTAGAATTTCAGGAGGTTACGGTAAAGAATTTTTGAAAGCAGGTTTTGGGGAAATTGGTCGAAAAGCCATGGACGATGTTGAAGATGGAGTAGATTATGTAATCGAACAAGGTTATGTAGATAAAGACCGTGTTGCTATTTACGGAGGTAGCCACGGAGGCTATGCTGTTTTACGCGGAATGACTAAAACTCCGGAAAAATATGCTTGCGGAGTAGATTATGTAGGGGTAAGTAACCTGAATACTTTTATGGAAACCATTCCGCCTTACTGGGAAAAATATCGTGAGTTATTATATAAAATATGGTATAATCCAGGAATCCCTGAAGAAAAGGTGATTATGGATGAAATTTCTCCGGCATTACATGTCGATAAAATTAAAAACCCACTATTTGTCGTTCAAGGAGCTAACGATCCGAGAGTGAATATTAATGAAGCCGACCAGATTGTAGAAACGCTTCGGGCAAAAGGAGTAGAAGTCCCGTATATGGTAAAATATGATGAAGGACACGGATTTGGTAAAGAGGAAAATCGATTAGATTTATATAAAGCGATGATGGGCTTTTTTGCTGAACATTTGAAAAACTAGAATTTAGAACTTAGATAGGAGATCATATTAAGATTTAAATATTTCAGAAATAAAAAACCTCACAGTAAATCTGTGAGGTTTATTTGTTTTGGAAAATATGAAAAGCTGATACCTGAAGGCTAGGAGCTAGCATCAATTAAAAACTCAAACTTCTCCATTCCATTCGGCATAAAACTGGTTTAAAAACTGCTCCATAAATTCATGACGTTTTTGGGCAATTTCAGCACCTGTTTTGGTATTCATTCGATCTTTCAGTAGTAATAATTTCTCGTAAAAGTGATTAATGGTTGGCGCGTTAGAAGCTTTGTATTCTTCTTTAGTCATATTCAGTTTTGGTTCGATTTCAGGATCGTAAAGTGCTCTTCCTTTAAACCCTCCATAATTGAAAGTTCTGGCAATTCCAATAGCACCAAGGGCATCTAAACGATCGGCATCTTGTACAATATCCAATTCTGCGGAATGAAATTGCTGCTCGGTATTCCCGCCTTTAAACGATATATTCTGAATTATATTGACGACATGCTCAATCACTTCCGAAGAAACATTTTGTGATTTTAAGAATTCCGAAGCTAATTTGGGGCCTATAGTTTCATCACCGTTATGAAATTTAGAATCAGCTATATCATGTAGCAAAGCTCCTAACTGAACAATAAAATTATCCGCATTTTCGGTTTTAGCGATAAGTTTTGCATTATTTAATACTCGCTCAATATGAAACCAATCGTGACCACCTTCCGCATTCGCTAAAGTTTCCTTTACAAACGCAATCGTATTATCTATAATCAATTCGTTTTGTGTCATATTTTATCGAATATCAGCAATAATGGTACGTTCTACCAAGGCTACCAGACTTTCTGGATCTGTAGAATCGATTTCAATAGGTTCATGAACTTTCATACGTAATTTTACACCTATCGTTAGTGGGAAGCTTCCATCTTTTAGTAGCCTCCAGCAATTATTGATAGTAATTGGAACAACTATTGCATTGGGCATTTGCTTAAAAAGCATTTGCATTCCGCTAGCTGCAAATTTTTTTGGCTGCCCATCACGACTTCTGGTGCCTTCAGGAAAAATTACAGCAGATCGATTAGTTTCTTTTAAATATTTGGCGAATTTGGCCATTTTGAGTAAACTTTCTCGTCTATTTTTACGATCGATTAAGACCGATCCACCATGTTTCAGGTTAAAAGAAATACTTGGGATGCCTTTTCCTAATTCTTTTTTACTAACAAATTTTGGATGGTGCTTTCTTAAATACCAGATGATGGGAGGGATATCATAAACGCCTTGATGATTAGCTACGAAAATACATGGCCGATCAACTGGAATATTATGTCCGTTTTTAACAATAAACCGGGTTCCCAAAATGTTTAAGCAACGTAACAGGAAAAAATTAAAAATATCTACGCTTTTTTTATGGGCCGAATAACCACCCAATTTTAAAGATATCCATTGGATTGGATGAAATACAAGTAAAGTAAGAAAGAAAAAAAAGTAAAAAATTACCGTTAACGGATATGATAGTAGTTTTTTCATTATTCAATTTAAAAACTACAAAAATAAACTTTTATGTATAATCGCCCATAAGTTTCTTATTCGATCATTTTGGCGCAGGAGAGTAGGCCGAAAATCGTTAATATGAGCAAGGTTCTTTTCTTCATATTAATAAGATACAAACCATCTAATTAGATTGCTTTTGGAGCATAAAAAAACCGACAAAATTATTTGTCGGTTTTTAATATCTTGAATGTGAATGCTATCTAGCAAAATTCGTCGTATGCACCTGTAAGGTTTTCTGCGATCATTTCCGCAGGGCGACCCTCAATGTGGTGACGCTCTAACATGTGCACTAATTCTCCATCTTTAAATAAAGCCATAGAAGGTGAAGATGGTGGAAATGGTACCATAAATCCACGAGCTAAATCTGTAGCTTCACGATCTACCCCTGCAAAAACAGTAAAAAGATTATCTGGTTTTTTTGCGTTTTGTAAAGACATTCTAGCTCCTGGTCTTGCATTCGCTGCAGCACATCCACAAACCGAATTTACTACAACTAGCGTAGTCCCTTCTTTTTTCATTGCTGCTTCAACATCTTCTACAGTGTGTAATTCTTCAAAACCTATGCTTGTAAGATCTTCTCGCATTGGTTTTACTAAATCTGCTGGATACATATATTGTAATTATTTATATTAAACGTTATTAGATACAAAGGTATTAAATTAAGTTCAGCTTAATGAATATCAATGCTTAAACCTATATTTCTTATCAAGTTGTCGCTTAGAAAACCTGTGCCTTACAATAAAAGCTTTTAGTTTTGTAAATGTTATCTTTGCTAAAAATTTGCAATCTATGATAAAGTGGCTTCTAGCTGTTTTAGGTTTTATGTACATGCGATTTCCAGGAGCGATCCTTGGATTTATCATTGGAACACTTTTAGATAATTGGAATCGTGATAGTGGTGGTTTTCTACAATCTATGATGGGAAAACAAGAATCGAAGGTATCTCCCGGCGATTTTGAGCTAAATTTGCTATCGCTTTGTGCACTGGTTATTAAGGCCGATGGGAAAGTCTCCCAAAGCGAACTCGATTATGTACGTTCTTATTTTGTACGTGCCTACGGGAAAGAGCGCGCCAATGCCACTTTTAGAACGTTTAATGACGTAATCAAAGACCGTCAATTATCGGCTTCTCGCATTTCTCAGTATTTAGCCAGCCGAACTCAATACCCTACACGTTTACAAATCACTCATTTTCTATTCGGGATAGCGCAGGCCGACGGCACGGTAAGTAGTGCAGAGGCAAATATGATTCAGCAAATAGCCAGTTATCTAAGGATCGGAGCTAAAGATTTTGAGAGTATAAAAGCGATGTTTTTTAAGCAATCGCCAGAGAATGCTTACAAAATTTTGGAAATCGAGAAATCAGCATCAGATGCCGAAGTTAAAAAAGCTTACCGTAAAATGGTTAAAAAATACCATCCAGATAAGCTAGAACATATGGACGAAGCTTATAAAAAAGGTGCAAGAGAGAAATTTGATAAAGTTCAGGAAGCTTACGATACCATCCAAAAAGAACGTGGCTTCTAAGGCTCATCGAGCCATTTGTAATTAATTTAGCACATGTTCTATGGTTCGATGGATTAAATTTTGGGCGTTGCCTGCGGCCGGGCTTTACGCTACAATCTTTTGCTCGTACCTCACAAAAGGATTTTCACTGCAATCCCTAACGCAAATTATTTTTGCATTGTTACGCAACTATTTAGTTGTTTAGGTATCTAGTTATAAAACAAAGGTTTATGAAAGCGAGTTTAAGATTTTTATTTTTATTGGTGTTTTTGGTCGGTTGTGCAAGTGATGATGATGGAGAAATTGATTGTAACTTCGAGGCAAATGCTTTTTTAGACAGTTATTATTCTCCACAATTTTTATTAAGACTGGTAGATGCTTCGGGAGAAAATCTTCTTGAAAACGGAAGTATTGATCCAGAGACTATTACAATAGAATCAGATTTAGGGAATCCCGGGTTTGTTTATATATCCGAAATCGAATATGCAGAAACTAATTCTATATATAGTGAAATTGAATATTCTCTGGGCGTATATATGCTAGGCAGTAAGGAAAGTTTTAAATATCAGATTAGTGTTGAGGGATTTGAAACGGTTGAGGTAATTATTCAGGCGGAACAAATTGAAGAACCTTGTTATTCTTATATTATTCCCGTAGGGGCATCGGTAAATGGAGAAGTTCTAGAGGAGATAGAGATTTCTGAAACTGAACTGCTGGTTATTTTACCTTTAGCCGCGCAAGATTAGTTAAATACGACTAAGCAGCTCCATCATCTTTTTAGTGGTTAAATACTCAAATTGGCGTTTTTGCACACTAAATTTTTCATCTAAAATTACTATTGCCGGTAAACGGAATGCTTTATTTTTCCGACTGGCGAGTAGCAACGGGATTTGATGAATACCATTTCTTTGTGTTTCGGCTTGTTGATTGTAAAATTTTTGACCTTCAAAAGTGATCGTATCGGTAATTTCTGCATTCATTTTTACGGCATAGAAATCTGAATTCAATTTTGTAATGATCTCAGTGTTTTTAAAGGCATTTCGATCTATCTTTTTGCAATACACGCACCAATCTGCATAAAAATAGATAAAGGTTTTCTTAGATTTTACGCTAAGAGAATCTTCTAATTGCTCAAAATCCAGCCAGTTTATTTTATCGTTTTCCTGACTATGCCCTAGTAAGGGAAGAGCTAAGAATAAGATTAAAATTTGAAAATTTTTAGTCATATTCTGGTTTTATCTATTCAAATTTAATTAGTTAACGGTTTTCGGAAAACAATTAGCCTTCATATTTTTTTATTCAAAATTCAGCATTTTACTCTATTTTCTCATCAGGATGAGATGCTGAATCAAGTTCAGCACGACGACAGCAGAAGCATTCATATGAAATTAAATTTATCCACCAGTCAGCATTCAAAATCTCATATCGCTTCTCTATTTCTAAGAATGCAGTGATCTAAATTCTTATTTCGTATTAACGCATTTCCAAATTATCAAATCTTCAAATTGAATATAATTTAGTCCTGTTTCTTGCCTCTTTTCTCTATTATCTAAATTCTAACAGCGCAGCGATCTCATTTCTAAATTCTATAAATTATGCAGGTTTCCAAACTTTATTCCGAAGTAAAAAGTCCGGGGTTGTGCTGGGCCGTAAATATAATCGGAATCTCGAGTCGCCCCTGTATCGAAATCGTCTTGATACGCATTAAATATATTCTGAACACCACCATAAACATTCATCTGAAAATTTTCAGTAATATCGATATGATGCGTAACTTTCAGATTAATATCGTAAAAAGAATCACTTTCGTTAAGTTCTAGAAAACCGGAGTCGCTAATTACGTGTGGTATCGTCATCGATCCGGTGTAGGTTCCCGTAATATCGAGACTTGTTTCTTCAAAAAAAGATACATTAGTATTTAAATACCCATATACATTTGGATTTCTAACAAATTCAGAAATAACAATATCGCTTTCTGTAGGATTGCTACCATCGCTTTCAAACAAAACCTGATCTTCTTTATATCTGGAATTCTGAATAGTTCCGCCCATCTGAAAAATTAATTTTGAAGAAGGGGAAACGCCAATTTCAATATTCGTTCCGCTTACATAGGCGCCGCTACCATTTCTTACTTCTTCTACAATAGAACCATTTGGTAAACTGGCACCGGTACTTATGGTGGTGAACGGATTTTCAAGTTCGGTATAAAAGCCTTCTAATAAGAAATTGGTTTGAAGTTTATTAAAATTCTTGGAATAGTTTACCGAAGCGGTGTAGGCGTTAGAGTATTCAGTTTCCAAATCGTTTGATAAAATAACGAATTGGGGTTCGCCTCCTACAGAAGAAATATGCAAATCTTCATTAAAAGCTTGTGGCGCTCTAAAACCACGAGCGTAACCACCTCTAAACTGCCAATCGTCGGATGGCTTATAGCGTAAGGTTAACCGCGGGCTAACAACGGTTTGATCGATTTCTGAATTTCGATTGATATTTTGGATAGTATAACTTCCATCAACATTTACATAATCTAGCCGGCCACCAATTAATGCGGTAAACTGTTCTGAAGGTTTCCATTCGTACTGAGCAAAAGTGCCGATTGAATTCACTTTCTGGTCGATATATCGATTGTAGCCGGGAATATTATCTTCGGTATTGCTTAGATTATATTCGGTTCCAACAGTTAAAATATCATCACTGTTTTTAAAATTTCGCGTGAATTGCCCACCAAAAAGTAGTGCGAGGTCATCGGTGTTTCCGTAAGCATTCGCCGCAGAAATTGAATCCTGTCGAGTACGCCCGCCACCCAAACCTCCATAAAAACTTTTTCGATCGGTAAGCTGGGCAGAAGTGTATATCGAGAAATTGTTGCTGGCATCTTTATTCCGAATGTCGTAAGTAATTCCGCCAATTAAAGTATTGTGGTCTAATTCTTCAGTAATATCAGTAAGATGCGGAGCTAAATCTAATTTGTTTCCGCCACGGCGATATTCTTCTAAAGCGGTAATATCTAAAGTTAGTTTACTTTTTTCGTTGGGTTTTAAAAAAGCTTTAGCGCCTACACTAGTATTGGTAAGTTCGGTAAGTTCAGAAAATCCATCGCCATTGGCATCGTAACTATCGCGGTCGCGTTTCATTCCAAAAACAGTAACTCCGCTAGTTAAATCTTCACTCACTACCGCTGCATTTAGATTTAATGTTCGATCGGGAGTTTGTCCGTCGATTAAACCTAAATTCGATGAAACTTGCCATGAATTTAAAACCGGATCTTTGGTGATAATATTTACCGTTCCTGCGATAGCGTTAGAACCATACAATGCAGAACCACCGCTTCGAACCACTTCTATACGATCTAAAATAGAAGTCGGAATTTGCTCTAACCCATAAACGCTATTTAAGGCTGAAAAAACAGCTCGGCTATTTATCAAAACCTGAGTATAACTTCCATCAAGGCCATTTAATCGAACCTGGGTAAAGCCACAGTTTTGGCAATTAGTTTCTACTCGAACACCGGGTTGAAAATTTAAACTTTCTGCTACCGAAATGGATTGGGTGGCATTAAATAGTTTTGGACTCAAAACATTTACAATTACGGGAGCTTCTTTGATGTTCACTCTATTTCTGGTGGCGCTTACTACAATTTGATCTAGACCCAGTTGGTCTTCTTCAAGCTGAATAATTAAAGACTGATTTTGTATAATTTCAGGCGTAATTTTTATGATTTTTGTTTTATAACCGATGGCCTGAATCTTTATAGATGTTTTTTCTGAAATGTTGATACTGAAGTTGCCCTCACGATCGGCTGAAGTACCCTGCTCTTTTCCTACTATTAAAATATTTGCGAAAGGTACAGGACGACCGTTACTTACTACTTTTCCTGTAATCTCAATCTCTTGCTGGGCTTGTAAAATCACCGGAAAAATAAATAGTAACAGTTTTAAAATCTTCATATTACCAATTTAATTAGCTGAGTTAAATATTATTTTTAGACAAATCTAAAAATTTGTTTTAATTAAAAAAAATGTATTTTTGTGTATAATTAAATTTGAAATGACGCTTTCCGAAGAAAATTATCTAAAATCGATTTATCACTTACAGAAAAAATATGTTCGTGGTGTAAGTACTAATGCACTTGCCGAAGAAATGGAGACCAAAGCTTCATCGGTAACCGATATGGTGAAGAAACTTTCAGAAAAAGAACTGGTAAATTATAAAAAGTATCAGGGCGTAAAGCTTAGCGAGAAAGGGGAGCATATTGCCATTCAGGTGATTCGTAAACATCGTTTATGGGAATATTTTTTGGTGGAAAAGCTTCAGTTTAACTGGGATGAGGTGCACGACATTGCCGAGCAATTAGAACATATTAAATCTGATGAACTAATAGATAAACTGGATAAATTTTTAGAATTTCCTAAACGCGATCCTCACGGAGATCCAATTCCCGACGCTGAAGGTAATTTTGTGAATCTGGAGAAGAAAATTTTAGCTGAATTCGATCAGGGTGAACAAGGCGTATGTGTAGGCGTAAAAGATTCTTCCGCAGCTTTTCTTCAGTATTTAGATCGTAATAAAATTAAATTGGGCAAAACCATAAGCATTCTTGAAAAGGAGCAGTTTGATGGTTCTATGATACTACAGATAAACAATAAGGAGCTTACCATATCTAAAGTGGCAGCGAATAATATTTATCTAAAACCGGCCAAAGTTGAGTAATTTCAACCAAAATAAATCTTTGGGTGAGGTTCATCACTCGGTAAACACTTCCGGTAAAAAAACGGGTTGGAAGCGTATTTTAGCATTTTTGGGTCCGGCGTATTTAATAAGTGTGGGTTATATGGATCCCGGTAATTGGGCCACAGATCTGGCTGGTGGTAGCCAGTTTGGTTATTCTTTGCTTTGGGTGTTGTTGATGTCTAATATTATGGCATTGCTCTTACAAAGTTTATGTACGCGGCTGGGTATAGTTAGAGGTGTCGATCTAGCTCAGGCTTCCAGAGAAGAATATCCTCCTTTTGTAAATTTTATACTTTATATTTTTGCTGAAATTGCCATAGCAGCCTGCGATCTTGCTGAAGTTGTAGGGATGGCGATTGGACTGCAGTTATTATTTGATATTCCGTTGCTTTGGGGAGTTTCAATTACAGTATTCGATAGTTTTCTATTGCTTTTTTTACTGAATAAAGGCATGCGAAAAATGGAAGCTTTTATCGTAGCACTTATCGCTATCATTGGCGGATCATTTTTACTGGAAATGTTTTTAGCAAAACCAGATCTTCCTGAAATTGCAAACGGATTTATTCCTACAATACCAAGCAGCGACGGTCTTTACATTGCTATCGGGATTATCGGGGCGACGGTAATGCCGCACAATTTGTATTTACATTCTTCGCTGGTACAAACTCGTAGAATTAAAAGAACCAAAAACGGTATTCGCCAGGCTCTTCGATATAATTTTATTGATTCGGCCATAGCTTTAAATCTTGCTTTTTTTGTAAATGCTGCCATTTTAATTTTAGCAGCTTCGGTATTTTTTAAAAACGGAATGTTTGAAGTTGCTGAAATTCAGGATGCCCACCAATTACTAGAACCACTTTTAGGATCTTCTTTAGCACCTATACTTTTTGCGTTGGCACTTATTGCAGCAGGGCAAAGTTCTACATTAACAGGAACACTGGCAGGGCAAATTGTAATGGAAGGCTATTTAAATTTAAGAATTCAGCCTTGGGTAAGACGTTTAATTACGCGATTACTCGCTATAGTCCCCGCATTTCTAACGATTATTTATTTTGGGGAGCGAGCCACGGGAGAGCTTTTATTGCTTAGTCAGGTAGTTTTAAGTTTACAGCTAGGTTTTGCCATTATTCCGCTTATCCATTTTGTAAGCGATAAAAAAACGATGAAGGGCTTTCATATTAAATGGCCTATCATTATTGCTTCCTGGATTATCAGTATAATCATTGTTTTGCTAAACGCTAAACTTGTTTTTGATGAATTAAAAAACTGGATTACTTCCTCGAATGATGCTACTTACATCTGGATTTTTGTCGTACCCATAGTTTTAGCTACCGCATTGCTTTTACTATTTATTTCTTTCTGGCCATTTTTTAAAGAGAGAATGGCAAAAGAGTGGATTAAGAATCATGCCCCACATAAGGATCCGGAAAGGATCGATGCTATTTCAGAAAAAAACTTCAAACATATAGCGATTGCCATAGATTTTTCAGCTTCAGACAAAAAAAGTATTTCCGCAGCGCTAAATCTTGGAGGCAAGACTTGTAAATATACACTTTTGCATACCGTTGAAACCCCCGGTGCAGTTATCTACGGAAAGCAAATTCAAGATTATGAAACCGATAAGGATACCGAGTTTTTAAAAAACTATAAGAAGCAATTAGAAGATTTAGGCTATATCGTCGAAATAAATCTTAGCTTCGGTACGCCTAAAAAAGCAATTCCGCAGCTTTTAAATTCAGAAGCAAATAACTGCGATTTATTGGTAATGGGGCGCCATGGCCATAAAATGCTTAAAGATCTAATGTTGGGAACTACTGTAGATGCTGTGAGACATCGCATTGAGATTCCTATATTTATTACATAAAATTCAATTCTATAATGGATAAAATTATAAGTTATTTAGAAAGTATCGATCCTGTATTAGCAGCATTTTATGCTACGCTTTTTACTTGGGGATTAACCGCGCTAGGTGCTGCTTTGGTATTCTTTTTTAAGAAAATGAATCGGATGCTTTTTGATGGTATGTTAGGTTTTACTGGTGGTGTGATGGTTGCCGCAAGTTTCTGGAGTTTACTTGCTCCTGGGATAGAAATGAGCCCTGGTGAAGGTTTTGAAAAAACAATTCCGGCTGTAGTAGGTTTTGGACTTGGAGCTCTCTTTATTTTCGCATTAGATAAAGTTTTGCCACATCTACATGTAAACTTTAGTAGTACTGAAAAAGAAGGAATTAAAACCCCATGGCATAAGTCGATTTTGCTGGTTTTAGCCATCACCTTACATAATATTCCTGAAGGTCTTGCTGTGGGTGTTCTATTTGGAGGTGCAGCAGCTGGTTTTGAAGGCGCAAGTATTGCCGGGGCGGTAGCTTTAGCAATAGGAATTGGATTACAAAATTTCCCTGAAGGATTTGCGGTTGCGATGCCATTAAGAGGGCAGGGCTTTAGCCGAAGAAAAAGTTTTAACTACGGTCAATTATCAGCGATTGTTGAGCCTGTGGCAGCGGTGCTTGGAGCCTGGGCCGTTATGACCTTTCAGCCAATTTTACCCTATGCTTTAGCTTTTGCTGCCGGGGCAATGATTTTTGTAGTAGTAGAGGAAGTAGTGCCAGAATCTCAACAAAGTAAATATACCGATGTTAGTACCTTAGGCTTTATAGGTGGGTTTATGGTGATGATGACTTTAGATGTAGGGCTTGGATAAAATTTGCAACATTCTTTAATATTAATCGTCTTTAAGTAAAGAAGCTGGTTATGAAGAAAATTTTGCCAATAATTTTAATGGTACTTTCAATTTTTAGTGCATCTGCTCAAATAGATTCTACTGCCGTGCTTGTAACTCAGGTTGGTTTGAAGATAGGACAGGAGTTTGATAATGGTGACTATAAAGTGATTCTAAAAAAAGTAATTTCAGATTCGCGATGCCCTAAAAATGTAACTTGTGTTTGGGCAGGAACTGCTGAGGTTTTAATTCAACTTAAAAAAGGAGAAATAAGCTGTGGAGAATATCTTCTCGAAATTGGTAATTCTGTAGACCTCAATCTTAATAATTTACCGCAATTGGCCAATATCAATCTGAAATTTAAAGGTTTATCTCCTTATCCAGAAACACCTATAAAAATTAAAGAAGAAGATTACAAGTTGTTATTACAAATATCAGAAACGATAAATTAATGACAACCGCAATCGCTCACACCGCAAGATTTGTCGTTTTTTGGTGTTTTTTTTAGAAAAGCAGGTTTCCACACAAACTTAGTTATCAAGTATCCAACAGCGGTTAGAAAAGTTAGAAAGACTAAAATATGTTGTATCATTTCCATAGATTTTAAGTCGAAATTTTACAAATTACTTACAATTTTATTTCAATACCTGAAATGCAATGAGCGCTACCACATAGGCAAAAACACTCATAATTATAAGTTGTAAGGTTGGCCATTTCCAGCTATTGGTTTCTTTCTGCACAATAGCCAGCGTACTCATACATTGCATCGCAAAAGCATAAAAAAGCAATAAACTTACGCCACTAGCCAACGTAAATAAGGGGCCGCCAAGTATTGGGTTCGTTTCTGCAGCCATTCTATTTTTAATGGTTTCTTCTTCGTCGCTACCAACGCTATAAATAGTTGCCAGTGTACCTACAAAAACTTCACGCGCTGCAAAAGAACTTATAATGGCAATACCAATTTTCCAATCGTAGCCTAAAGGAGCAACAACAGGCTCGATGCCACGCCCCATAATGCCTATGTAAGAATGTTTCAGTTTATAGCTGGCAATTTCTTGCTCTAATTCGGCATTTTCTGGCGTTGTTTGTTCCGTATAATTATCACGAACAATTTCTTCAGCTTTATTAAAATTATCACCGGGTCCATAGCTGGCGAGTACCCATAGAATAATAGAGATTGCCAAAATGATTTTACCTGCGCCTAATACAAAAGATTTTGTTTTTTCAACAACATTAATTCCGATGTTTTTTAGCATAGGAAGTTTGTAGTTTGGCATTTCTATCACGAAATAACTTTTGGTCTTTATTTTTAAAATTGAATTTAATATCCAGGCCGAAACAATGGCAGTTCCAAAACCTATCAAATAAAGAAACATAAGCATTAAGCCTTGTAAATTGAAACCTAAAAATGTATCATCGGGAATTACAAGCGCAATGATAATTAGATAAACAGGCAATCTGGCCGAGCAGGTGGTAAAGGGAACGACTAAGATAGTAATTAAGCGTTCTTTCCAGTTCTCTATATTTCGGGTAGCCATAACAGCCGGGATAGCACAAGCGGTACCTGAAACTAATGGCACCACACTTTTACCACTTAATCCAAAGCGTCGCATGATTCTATCCATTAAAAATACCACACGGCTCATATAACCGGTTTCTTCCAGTATCGATATAAAGAGAAATAAAAATGCGATCTGCGGAATAAAAATTACAATTCCGCCTAAACCTGGTATAATCCCTTCTGAAATGAGATTCGTAAAAACTCCTTCAGGAAGGTTTGTTTTTGCCATCTCACTAAGTGAAGCAAAAGTACTATCAATAAGATCCATAGGATAACTGGACCAGTCGTAAATCGCCTGAAATATCAATAAAAGAATACCAAAGAAAATAAAATAACCCCAAACTTTATGCGTCAGGACACGATCTAATCTTGATCTTAAATCTTTGGCAGCGTGTGCGTTTACGGTTAATGTTTCTTTTAAAACTCCGTTTATAAATTGATAACGATGTATGGTTTCTTTTTGCTGAAGCCGTTTAAGCTCAGAAACTGGCTTTGTGCTAAAGCTAGAATTTTTACTGAGCTCATTTCGGTTTATATTTCCGAAGTTAACATCCTGAGTAATTACCAGCCATAGCTTGTATAAAGATTGCTTCGGAAATGCTTTTCTCAAACTATCAAAATAATCTGGATCGATTACTGAAGCATTTACACAAGGCGTTGTAGAAATATTGCGGTAATTAATGATAAGCTCTTTTAGCTTATCGATTCCCATATTCTTTCTGGCACTTACTAAGGCAATACTTGTATTTAATCGTTCTTCTAATGCATCAACATCTAAAGAAATTCCTTTACGTTCCATACGATCGGCCATATTGATAACCAATATTGTAGGAATTCCCAGATCTTTTATTTGGGTAAAAAGAAGAAGATTTCTTTTAAGGTTTTCAACATCACTAACAACTACGGCAACATCTGGATAATCTTTGTCGTTTTTGTTTAGTAATAATTCAATCACCACATTTTCGTCTAGCGAAGATGCGTTTAGGCTATACGTTCCGGGAAGATCAAGAATGTGTGCTTTTAAACCACGAGGGAGTTTACAGATTCCTTCTTTCTTTTCTACAGTAATACCGGGATAGTTACCAACTTTTTGATTTAAACCGGTTAACTGATTAAATACAGAAGTTTTACCCGTATTAGGATTTCCAATTAGCGCTACATTAATCTGTTTGCCGGTCATTTGATAAGCTCTATTTCAATTTGTAAAGCAGTTTCTTTTCTGATGGCTAAGTGACTTCCGTTGATGTTAAGGTACATAGGATCTTTAAAAGGTGCGGTTTGTACCAGTTCGACCTCGTTACCGGGAAGACATCCCATTTCGAGTAATTTTAATGGTACATTATCTGCGGAGAATTCTTTGATAATCCCGCGTTCGCCTCGATTTAATTGAGCTACTGTAACCTTCAAATTTATTTAGATTGAATTTAAACAACGCAAAAATAATGGAATTTGAGCAGTAACAAAAGTTTAGGCGTTAAAATGTACTTTTCAGTCTTGGTATTCTTGTTTCAGGATTTTAAGATCTTCCATTAATTCTTCAATGGCTTCAGGATTAGTACCATCGTAAAAACCTCTTATTTGTCGGTTTTTGTCCACCAGCACAAAATTTTCGGTATGTACCATATCATATTTACCTCCGTCGCCTTCACTTTTAGCAGCGAGATAAGATTTTCTTGCCAGATCGTAGATTTGCTTTTTATTTCCGGTAACCAGATTCCATTTTTCATCAATCACGCCTTTTTCTTCAGCATAACGTTTTAATTGTGCTACAGTGTCGGTACGTGGCATTACTGTATGAGAAAGCAATAAAACCTCAGGATCATCTTTAATTCGATTTTGAATTTTCACCATATGATCGGTCATTATAGGGCAAATCGTTGCACAGGTGGTGAAAAAGAAATCGGCAATATAGATTTTGTCCTTATAATTCTTATTGGTAATGGTATCGCCGTTTTGATTGATTAATTTAAAATCGGCAATTTTGTGATACTTGCGAACGTATTGCATCGTCGTATCTACAAGTTCATTATTTACCATATCTGGTTGATAAATGGCTAATTTCTTTTCGGGTTTTAATAAAGAATAAATAGACCACATGATTACGACGCAGAGTATCCCGAAAGTGATAATGAAAATCTTATATCTGGAAAGAAATTTACGCATAGCAAATTTTTATGCAAAATTAAAGCCTGATGCCGAATTAGCCACAAGAAATTAGTGAAAATTTTGGCAGTATAAGTGCTAACTGATATTCAGACTTTTCTAGGTCTTATGAAAAGACTACTTTTGTGCGATTTAAAAATTGAATATTAGCGAATGGATCCATTTATTATTAAGGCAATACAACTTTTACTTAGCTTGTCGTTGCTTATAGTGCTGCATGAGTTTGGACATTTTATACCGGCAAAATTATTTAAAACAAGAGTTGAAAAATTCTTCTTGTTTTTTGATGTGAAATTTGCCCTTTTTAAGAAGAAAATAGGAGAGACCGTTTACGGGATTGGTTGGTTGCCTTTAGGAGGTTATGTAAAAATCTCTGGGATGATCGACGAGAGTATGGATAAAGAGCAAATGGCTAAACCACCACAGGATTGGGAGTTTAGAAGTAAGCCAGCCTGGCAACGTTTAATTATCATGCTTGGTGGTGTTACTGTAAACTTAGTATTAGGTTTCCTTTTGTTTATGATGATTCTCTTTGTTTGGGGGAAAAATTATATTGGTCCAGATGAAATGCCTGAAGGTTTTGCAGTGGTAGACGAATTTAAAGCCTATGGTTTTGAAGACGGTGATCGTGTTCTTGAAGTGAATGGTGAAGAATTTAAGAATAGTGTAGATATTAACCGAAATCTGTTTATGCGTGATGTAAAAACAGTAACAGTGCTACATCAAAACGGAACTGAAGAAACAATAAATATTCCAGAGCATATAGGGCAGCAAATGTTTCAGGAAGGTATCATGCAACCTTTTATCCCGATACAAAGGCCGATTTTAGACAGTGTAGCTCCAGAAACTGCAGCGCAGATTGCGGGGCTTAAAAAAGGGGACAGTATCATTTCTATCAACGATCAGGAAATGGGATACTGGCACGAAATGACTAAGGTAACCAAAGAGCATAAAAACAAAGAAATGGAAATTGTTTTTGAGCGTGATGGTGAGATTAAAAGCGTTATGGCTACGCCAGATGAAGATGGAATTTTAGGAGTTACACCAAGAAGAGATTTTGAAGTAAAAACTAAAGAATATAGTCTTGCAGAAAGTGTTTCGGCTGGTTTTAGCGAGTGTTACTGGACTTTACATGATTATGCATATCAATTTAAATATGTCTTCACTAAGAAAGGTGCTACGCAAGTTGGTGGTTTTGGTTCGATTGGCGGACTTTTCCCCGATGCATGGAATTGGAAAGCATTCTGGCATACTACAGCTTGGATTTCTATAATTTTAGCGTTTATGAACATTTTACCAATCCCCGCATTAGATGGTGGTCACGTAATGTTCTTACTTTATGAAATTATTACCGGAAGAAAACCAAACGAAAAATTTATGGAATATGCCCAAATGGTAGGTTTCTTTATTTTGATTGCTTTGGTTTTATACGCTAACGGAAATGATATCTATCGCGCGATATTCGATAAATAAGACTGAAAATTTATAAAAAACAAAGCCCGAAATTGTAGAATTTCGGGCTTTGTTTTTTGACAATATTATAAGCGCTATTTTATTTTTAAACTGAATAAGTTTTTAAAGATTTAGTCAACTTCTGGAAACATAAATGCTTCAATTTCTTCGGAAGAGAATTCAGGGTTTGCACCTTCTTTTGAAGCAACCATAGCGCCCATCGCACAAGCATAATTCAACGCTTTTTGTGGCGTTTCATCTTTTAATAATTTTGAAATTAGCGAAGCTAAAAAGCTATCTCCAGATCCTACGGTATCGGCAACTTTTACTTTGTAACCGCTATTATAGTACAATTTTTCTTCAGTAAAAAGCACGGCTCCGTGGCTGCCTTTGGTAACGCAAATAGATTTGGCATTAGTGATCTTGGCCATGTAGCTAAGATTTTGTTCTAGAGAATGGAAAGGAGAATCAAACATTTCAGCAATTTCATACAATTCATCATCATTAAATTTGATAAAATCTGCCTTCATTATTAAATGTTCAATAATGTCTTTGTTGTAATATGGTGGCCGTAAATTAATATCAAAAACCCGGAATTTCGCATGCATTAAAAGCTGAAGTAAAGTTTCTCTACTTTGTGCATCACGACACGCCAAACTTCCGAAGATAAAAGCATTTGACGCTTTTACAGTGTTCTTCATTTTTTCAGAAATCTCGATTTTATCCCAAGCTGCGGGATGTTCGATAGTATAAGAAGCAGATCCGCTTTTGTCTAGACTTACATTTACCACTCCAGTAGGATAATCGCTAGTTTTAGCGACTAAAGTATTATCGATATTTCTAGATTTTAAATACTTAAACAGGTTTTCTCCTTTTTTGTCCTGGCCAACGCTACTAACCATTGCCGTTTGTATGCCATTAGCACTAAGCCGTGATGCTACATTTAAAGGAGCACCTCCTATTTTCTCTGAATTTGGAAAAATATCGTACAATATTTCTCCAAAGCATACTGCGTTTAAATGCTGTGACATTAATTCCAAATTTCGTTAGCAGCGGTTAAAATTACCGGAAGCTTATCGGTAACTAAAATGGTGTGTTCGTGTTGTGTTACAAAGCCACCTTTATTGCCAACCAGCGTCCAACCATCATTTAACTCTACAGTCTCAGTCGATTTTGTCGAAATAAAAGTTTCTATAGCTACCGTAGTATTTTTTCTAAAACGCTCTTTGTTTGTTTTAATACGATAATTAAGAATGTTTTCAGGTTTTTCATGTAGGCTGCGTCCCACTCCGTGGCCGGCTAGATCTCTTATGACTTTAAATCCCGATTTTTTAGCTTCGGTTTCCATTAAATGTCCAATATCTGCGATTTTCACTCCGCCCCGAATTCTATTGATAGCTTTTTGTAAGATATCTTTAGAAGCATCTACAAGCGGCTGATGATGATTTAGATCTTCACCTACAATAAAAGAACCACCGTTATCTGCCCAAAATCCATTTAATTCAGCCGAAACATCGATATTAATTAAATCACCTTCTTTCAGAATTTTTTTAGCTGAAGGAATCCCGTGTGCTGCTTCATTATTTACACTAATGCACGTATATCCAGGAAAGCCATAAGTCACGTAAGGAGCAGATTTTGCGCCGTATTCTTCCAGAATTTTACCACCGTAGTCATCAATTTCTTTTGTAGAAATCCCTGCTTTAGTAAATTCTCTCATTAATTTTAGTGTGGTAGCAACTACTTCACTAATTTTCTTCATTCCTTCTAATTCGGCTTCAGAACTTATAGACATCTTTTTATTTTTACGTGTATGTAAATTTAGTCAAAATTAAATTCAGCCGCCTCAATATCGATTACCGGTACGCCTTCATTAATTTTTAAACTTGTATAGGGTTGCTTCGGAAAAAAGATTTCAGTCATTACTGTTTTTCCGTCATCATAGAAAATTTCAACACTCATATTATCCAAAATCATCATCACTTTTAGGGAATCTGAAGTTGATATTCGCTGTCCGGTAGACACGGTAGAGCCAAATTCTTTCCCAAAGTCGGTAATCCCAGATTCCGACCGATCGATATAAAATTCATTTTCTTCTTTTTTGAAACCAAATTTTAATTGGTCATCTCCCTCGCTCATTAAACTGAAATGAACATCTTTAGTTATTTTAGGAATTAAAAATGATACCTGCGCTTTGGTAAGATCCAGGTCGTTATGATCGACAATAGCATGATCCTCGTCGGTTAATTTCCATTTGGTAATGGTTTCTCCAACATACTTTTCTAATTCTTCAACAGGATTCGAAGTTATGATATAATCATCATTTTCTCTAATAAGGCGGAGTTCTCTGGCGATGGTCATCGCACTTCTCCAGGTCTCTGTAGGAACTTCTTGTGCATAAAGCCAGTTAGACATCCATCCTATAAATAAAGTTCTGCCGTCTTTTTTAGGAATATTAGACCAGGTAACGCCCGCATAATTATCTTTACCGAAATCTAGCCAATATGGATGGTTTATATTCTTTCCGTACAAGTCGGCTTCAGGCGTAAAATTTTTCCCATCCCAATCACCTACGAAATATTGTGTTCCCGATCCTCCATTATAACCACCGGGATTCGTACTTTGGATAAGTACCCATTTGGTTTCATTAGTTCCTTCAACCTGCATTTGGAAAAAATCTGGACATTCCCAAACGCCATCTTGAGCAGCATAATTTTCGCCAAATTCAGATACTTTTTTCCAATCCTTTAAATTTTTGGAAGTATAAAAATAAGCCCGATCTTTTGCAGAAAGTACCATAAGCCATTGCTTATGATCCTGATCCCAGGTTATTTTCGGATCTCTAAAATCTTGAAGGTTGGGATTTTTGATCACCGGATTCGCTTCGTATTTTGTCCATGTTTTACCTTCGTCTAAGCTATAAGCGATAGCCTGTGATTGGTAATCTATGCGTTTTTCTTCTTCCCCTTTAGGATCATGATAGGTAAACATCGCAACAATTGGAGTGTTTTTCCCATCACCGAAGCCTGAAGTATTATCGTGATCTACTACTGCACTTCCGCTAAATATATATCCTTTTTCATCTGGCTTTAGAGCAATTTCCTGCTCTTTCCAGGTAACCATGTCTTTACTGGTCGCGTGTCCCCAATGCATTGGGCCCCAAATGTTATCTTCTGGATAATACTGAAAAAAAAGATGATAGGTGCCATTAAGATAAAACATTCCGTTAGGATCGTTCATCCAATGTTCTTGTGGTGAAAAATGAAAAGAAGGTCTAAAGTCTTCATTCTCTTGTGAAGCCAAAGATTTCGGGTTCTCCGGTTTTTTTTCTCTGCCAGTTTCTTTGCAAGAAAATACTATTAAAAATAAAACAAGAAGCGCTGCAGGTCTCAAAATTTTCATAGAATCTCAAAATTAATAATCAACAATAAAAAGCAGCTAGAGGTTAAGATTATATAAAAATAGGGAAAATTTCAGCGATTTTCCTAATGTTATTCATCTGAGTTTGATTCCATAAAATACCGGAGAATGAGTGAAATCTTTATTGGCACCGCCAAAAGGTTTAATACTCCGTCCCGATAGCAATTGGGATGCGTCGGAATTGAAATTTTGTCTCTATCGAATGCCTCTTGGGCTGGAAATTCAAGATACTCTTATTTTATATTAACGGCCTTTTTTAAGCGGTGAACAAAAATATAGTATGTAAGGAGTAAAAGCAGTAACGAACCACAACTAATGATTAAAATTCCTTTAAACGAGGTATGATAACGGTAAACCAGTTGCACATACATGCTTATCATTATGAGGATATAGATGCCCCAATTTATAAATTTCCATTTACCCAGGATAGGTGCATGCTTCTTTTTTCTTTGTAATGCCTTTCGTTTTAGAGTAATCCAAATTCCTGTTAATATCAATGATGAGATGCCTAGGCCTATAAAAAACCAGATGATTTTTGTGGTTAGTCCGCCCCAATATCCAAAATGAAGCGGATCGGCAATATCATTTATCCACATGATATTACTGATGTTTTTAGCGTTTTGCAACTTTACTACTTTGTAGTTGTATGGATTTATATAAACCCTATTAGCGCGTTGACGAACCAGCGGAACATCTGAGTTGCCCCTAACATATACAGGCTCATTCTTTGTATTGGGAATATTTATACCCTCTGCATTAAAATAGGGAATAGTTTTTTGAGCTATCTGGACTATACGGTCATAATCAATTGTATAGGTTAGATTAATACTATCGTTATTTGCATTATTGTATTCCAGCTTAGGAGATGTGGGGTTTACTGCGGTGCGTACATCGGCGATATTGGTGCGCTCTACAAAATACCATATTCCGGTAGCTGAAAACAGAATAGAGAACGGAATAGACCATAATCCCACGAGCCGGTGAAGACTTCTGAAAAACACTAATGGGCCTTTTTTTGTTTCGAGTTTAAATAATTTTCTCCACCATTTTTTATAAAAGAATAGAGCCGTTAAAAAGGAAATCAGCAACAAAAAAGCAAAGCTCAATACCACTAAATAGCCAAATTGATAAAAAGGCATGAATAAAAAATAGTGAAGATCCCTGAAAAAGCGTTGAAAGGTAAGATTTGCATTTCCCTGTATTTTTCCGGTATATGGATTCGCAAAGACATAGGTTTGTTTGCCATTCTCTTTGGTATAGATGATGTCACATAAATAAGGTTCTTCTGCCCGCATCCAATAGGAAATCTGAGCATTGGGATATTGCTTTTTGAGATTACTGATAATGGTATTTCTTGAGGCGAATTCTTCTTGGGGTTTAGCTCTGATTTCAGAAATAAACAACCAGTCCATCTCATGGCTTAGGGTAGCCATAGTGCCTGAAAAGCATACTATAAAAAATAGTATGCTTAACTTGGTACCAATCCAACTATGAATTTTAAATAATTTTTTCTTTGATAATTTCAATGCTAGAAAGTATATGAAACGGTAGACATAATGTTTCGAGGCCTACCCGGAAAGGCTCGTAAGAAATCATAACCGCCTACCCAATGTGTTTTATCAAATACATTATTAATATTTAATTGTATCTGGAATTTATTCACTTTATAATAGATCGCGGCATTAAACAGTCCATAACTAGGAAAAACCGGTATCAACTCTGGATCTCTAACAATTGATCCATTTCGTTCGCCTACATAATCGTAACCAAGTCCAAATCCTAATCCATTAAAATTTCCATGATCGATGATGTATTTTGACCAAAAATTGAACGTATTTCTAGGAGCGTTGGGTTTTTGATTACCAAAAGTGGCGAGCGTAGATTCATCGGCTTCGGTAAAATAAGCGTGGTTATATGCATAGTTCATAATCACACTCCAGTTGGACATAATCTGGCCGTAAATATCAACTTCAACACCTTCCGATTTTTCTTCACCAATTTGCTTTAGTAAATCAGAGTTACTGGAATCATTAGCATTGTATAAAGCTCCTTTCTGGCTTAGGGAATAAACAGCAATAGTAGCGCTCAAACGTTTGTTGAACCACTCTGTTTTTATCCCAGCTTCAAACAATTCACTGGTCAAAGGATCAAAAGGCCCTCCGGCTTCAGGATTATTTATAGTGGTGGCCGTTTGCGGTTGGTAACCCTTTACCCAAGTACCGTAAAAGTTAACATTTGGTTTAAGCTTATATACCATTCCGATTCGTGGTATAAATTTGTCCTGGCTAATTTTTTCTTCTTCAGCAGTGTCATAATTTAGATAATCTGTAAAATCATCATAGCGTAGCCCCACCAAAAGATTAAATTTCTTGTATTGAAATTGGTTTTGTAAGTAAATACCATTTCCGGTTTGTTTGTACCGGTCATAATTTCTAATACCATACACATAATTGCTCATGTCTCGCATAGCGTTTCCGTTAGTAGAAGTTAGATCAAAAGGCGCTACATTGGCTACAGGGTTACCATTCTCGTCGAGCACATAATTATCTTTATTGGAAGGGTTGAAGGAATTTGTTGCCTTGCCGTTTTTTAAAAGATAAGCGTTGGCCTCTAGTTGAGATCCTCCCGGCTCCAGTTCCTGTTGAAAATAATCATAGCCCACCAAAAAGGTGTTTTCTATAGCTCCAAGGTTAAAATCAATATTGAGGTAATTGGTAAAGTTTTGATTGTTCCATGATCGCTTACGATTAAATACTCGCATGGCTACTTTCGTAATATCGTAAGAGCCGTCACCAAGTGCTAAAAAGTTGTTGGCAGTTCTGTGCTCTAACAAATCTTCATCGTAGCCAGAATTCATATACGAACTATTAAAACTGATGTTTTCATTGAATTTATGCTGAAATGATAAAGTTACATTTAGGTTTTGTTCGTTCAGGTAATCATTTTCTGCACTTAAAGAAGTTGTTATTGGTGTAGAAAAGAGGTCACCATCGCCAAAAACGGCTTGGCCACGATCCAGTCTTCCTTTATTGTCTTGATAGACTACATCTAAATTTAAACGTGTTTTTTCGTTAGGGATAAAAGAGAACGAAGGTGCCACAACAATATTTTTGTTGAATTGTAAATCCCTGAAACCATCGGTGTTTTGATAGCCTAAATTTAGCCGGTATAAAAACTTTTTGTCCTTGCTCATTGGTCCAGTAAAGTCGCCTAACAACCTAAACGTATTGAAACTACCCATGCTGGCACTTATAGACTGTTTAGTGGTTTGTAGCGGTTTTTTTGTAACAGTGTTTATTGTTCCGCCTGGAGAAGCATTTCCAAACAGGGCAGAAGCAGGCCCTTTAATAACTTCTACTCGCTCGACATGGGGAATAATCTGCTGACTCCAAAAACTGGTCATCATTCGCGAACCATTTAAAAGCATACTACTGTTTCGTTGTCCCTGAACTCTAAAGCCTCTAATCGTTAAATCGTTATAAAATGAAAATTGATTTACACCACTAACATTATTAACCACGTCATTCACGGTAAAGGCTGCCTGATCTAAAATAACCTCTTTGGTTACGTAGCTTACCGCCTGTGGTACGTCGATAAGCGGAGTAGCTGATTTAGTACCAACAAAAGAGGTGGTGTTTTTGTAGTTGCGTTCCTTCCGGCCAATAATCTCTACCCCTTGTAGTTGGGTGGCCGATTCATTTAGTGTGAAGTCTAGTTCTGCTTTTGTTCCTTCCTTTACAGTGATTGATTGATTTATAGATTCATATCCAAGATAGGAAGCTTTTATAGTGTATCTGCCGGGGGCAAGATTCTTAAGTTCATAGTATCCGTTCTTATTAGTCATAGCGCCAGTATTGGAGTTTAGTACAATCACATTGGCGTTATAAATTGGAGTTTCCGAATCGGAAAAAACTTTTCCGTGGATGGAACCATTCTGACTATAGGCCGTGCTAAATAGTGCTAGTAAAAAGAAGGAGAGAACGTAAAATTTTTTCATTGTGAATTTTATTTAAAACAATTCTAAATAATCGGTTGCGAATTTAGAACGAACAAGCTTTTATCGCAAATTTTAATTAGATTAATTTTAAATAAAATTTAGGTATGCGCCTACTAACGCTTCAGCAGAATCCTTTAATGCCAGAATAAAGGCTTTTAGATCACAATTTAGAGGAGTGAGGAATACCGAATACTTCTTATATCGATTGATTAAATTATATTCTTAAAATCATAAAAACCCAGATTTTGGCATTGGTCCATAGATAATGTAAACAAAATGCATACTTTCAGCAAACAAAAAAGCCACACTAAAAATAGCGTGGCTTTATGCTCCCCCTCTTGGGCTCGAACCAAGGACCCTCTGATTAACAGTCAGATGCTCTAACCAACTGAGCTAAGGAGGAATATATCAATATGTCTTCAGCATTCTCGGCAGCTGAATTTGCCCTAAAAATTTTTTGCTCCCCCTCTTGGGCTCGAACCAAGGACCCTCTGATTAACAGTCAGATGCTCTAACCAACTGAGCTAAGGAGGAATTTGCAATCAATTTTGCGGATGCAAATATAACGGAATTTTTAATTATCGCTAAATAATATTCAAAAAAATAGAGTAGTATTTTAAATATTTTTAGTTCAATACAAAATAATTCTCCTATGACCTTGGTAATCTACATATTATAATTCAGTTTTGAAGTGAAATTTTTTTCAGAATTTTTTGCATTTAATAACATCTTCGGACTTTGAAGAATGGTTTAAAAAGATCCGGCAAGAGATTAAGTAGAAATAATAAAGCAATTGGCGCTAAATCCATAAAATAAATTGATCAGAATCGAAATTGGATCGTTGCGAGGTGTTTTAATACAATTTTGAGGAATGCGAATGTGCTAAAACATTTTCAAAGCCTTAAATTTGTTGGCGAGTCAGGTATATTCGAGAATTGATAGAATACGCTTGGCTTTAAAACTAATAAAATGCCTTAACAATCAATAGGTGTTTTATTTGAGAATTTTTAATTCGGGATGCACAATGTGGATTATCGAGTAAAAACCAAACATATGTTCGATTTTACGGCTACCTATACCGATCAATACCAGCTTGCCATGTCGCAAGTATATTTTAAAAATGGAAAGCGAAATTCTAGAGCGGTCTTCGATTATTATTTCAGAAAGATTCCCTACGGAAGTGGTTTTGCGATTTTTGCAGGTTTAGAAGATTTACTTGAAATAATTAGTAATCTTCGTTTCAATAAAAAAGATATTGAGTTTTTAAAGCAGTACGATTTTGAAGACGATTTTCTGGAATATCTGGAGAATTTCAAATTTTCGGGAAATATTTATTCAGTACAGGAAGGGGATATTGTTTTTCCAACAAGACCGGTTTTGCAGGTAGAAGCCAATTTGATCGAAGCACAGATCATAGAAACCATTCTACTCAACTTACTAAATTTTCAAACGCTTATCGCTACTAAAGCGGGCAGAATGCGATTGGTTTCTGGAGAGCGAACTTTGTTAGATTTTGGTTTACGACGTGCGCAGGGGCCGGGCGGATATTACGCTTCCAGAGCGGCAATGATCGGTGGCTTTAATGGTACCAGTAATGTTATCGCCGGTCGTGATATGGATATTCCTGTTTCGGGAACAATGGCTCATTCATTTATCCAAAGTTACGATAACGAGATCGATGCTTTTAGAGAGTTTGCTAAAAGTAGGCCTAAAGGCTGTGTACTTTTAGTAGATACCTACGATACCTTAAAAAGCGGAGTGCCTAATGCGATTATCGTGGCTAAAGAAATGGAATCGAAAGGACAAAAGCTACTTGCGATACGACTTGATAGTGGAGATTTGGCTTATTTTGGTAAAATGGCAAGAAAGCAGCTGGACGATGCAGGTTTGGAATATGTGAAAATTGCAGCTTCTAATCAATTAGATGAATATGTGATTAAAAGTTTACAAGAGCAGGACGCGCCAATTGATATTTATGGAGTAGGCACTAATCTTGTAATCGGAAAGCCAGATGCAGCATTGGATGGAGTATATAAATTAACGTTTTCAGATAAACAGCCTAGAATTAAGATATCAGAAAGTTTAATTAAGACCACACTTCCTCATCGTAAGCAGGTCTATCGAATGAAAGATAATAACGGTGAGTGCGCCGGTATCGATATCATTGCGATGGAAGATGAAGCGGAAACTGAAATATCAAAAGTTTTTCATCCTTCAGAACCTTATAAATTTTTAGATGTTTCAGCATATAAAAAAGAAGCTTTATTGAAGCCAGTAATGAAGGATGGTAAAATGACCATCGAAAGAAGAACACTTACTGAAATTGCCGAATATAGCAAGTCGAGATTGGCCGAATTACCTTTAGAATATAAACGCTTCAATAATCCACATATTTATAAAGTCAGCATTTCAGAAAAACTGAAAGAAGAAAGAGATCGATTGATTAGCGAACACAAAATGTAAGCCTCATGAAAGCTTTAGTTCTTATAGATGTACAAAACGATTTTATGCCGGGTGGTGCTTTAGCGGTTCCTGGCGGAGATGAAATTGTGCCGATTATCAATAAACTTCAGGAGAAATTTGATTTGGTAATTGCCACTCAGGATTGGCATCCTGCCGGGCATGCCAGTTTTGCAAGTGCCCATAGTAAAAAAACGTTCGAAGTAATCGATTTAAACGGAATCGATCAGGTAATGTGGCCAGATCATTGCATCCAGGGAAGCGAGGGTGTAGCATTCCATAAGGATTTGAAATTGGATAAAATTGAAGCCATTTTTAGAAAAGGAACAAATCCTGAAATTGATAGTTATAGCGGTTTTTACGATAATGCTCATTTAAAATCTACAGGTTTAAGTGGATATCTAAAAGAGAAAGAGGTTACCGAGCTTTATTTTGCTGGTTTAGCCGGCGATTTTTGTGTCGCTTTTAGTGTTAAAGATGCTTTAGCTGAAGGTTTTAAATCTTTTTTAATTGAAGATGCTACCAGAGCGATTGATGCTGAGGGTTTTAAAAAAGCAAAAGCTGAAATTGAAGCAAATGGAGGTAAGATTTTAAATTCAGATGAAGTATAAATTCTTTTTTGTAGTAATTGTATTGTTGCCTTTTTTGAGCTGTAAAAATGATGAAACTCAAAAAAAAGAAACAGCAACTATTCCTGAAGATCCATATGTGATACCGTCTGATAGTATTCCCGAGCGTACAAGAGCTTCAGCTTTAAATCTTGAGGAATATCAATTATTTATAGATACCACCAAGACTTCAAAATTTTACGAGAATCTAGCTTCAGAAGTTTCTTCAGAAAGTAAAGATCAATCTAAAGCAATTTATCGGTTTATCGAGCTAAAGAAATATAATGATCGCTTCGTGATTTATAAGCCGTGCAGTGGTAATGTTCCTCGTTATTATATTTCAAAAGAAAAGATCTTCACAAAAGGGAATCTTGAAAATATAGAATATCCTTTAAAAGATTTTATGCTTTCTGCCGGAAACCGTGTGTTGTTTAAAGATGAACAAGGTGTATCTCTAAGCCTGAAAGAAATCAACGAGCAGGTAGTGCAATTTAAATATCCAAAACTTAATCATTCCGTTTATCTCACTTCAGTAGAAAATCTAAGAAACTTTGAAATGATGATTAATAATTGTCTGGGGGAAAAAGTAAGAGAATTCGACAAATTTCAGGAATAAACTCTAGAAATTAAGATAATAAATATAACCGAAGTTTAACCATACCGACCAATCATTAGATTTGTTTTGTGGCCCCTGTACATCAAGCCCTTCTACATAATCGCTACCGTAATATTGCCATTTAATTTCAGCAACCAAATCACTATTTCTTCCTAACCGATAACGAGTTCCACCACCAAAAATAAAATTGTAGGTAATATCATTATCCAAATTCAAACCATCTGTAAAAGAGGGGAAAAGTACTCCCGGACGATCGAGCGGACCAAGGTCGCTATAGGCATCGGGCATATAATATGCTAAATGAGCTCCTGCTGTTATATAGGGTGAGAAGCGATAAGAAAAGATAAGAAACTCTCTAATTTGGGTAAAATGCCATTCTAGTTGTGTCCCAAATTCTATTAGTTGCGTTTCACCATGCATGGCACGTAGCATCTCTCCTCTGGGGTTGTTTTGGTAAGAAATAGGGCCGTAATGGTCTAGATAGGTATGGAAATAATCAATTTCTGTACGGACTCTAAAAAAGTCTTTAAAATAATTAGTTTGAGTATTATTACCGGTAAATACAAAATTCATATAATGCTGAAAACCGATGCCAAAACCGGTATTCAAATAAAGGTTTCTAAGCTCACCACGCTGGCCATAATCTGTAGTAATAGCAAGTGGCCCTGCTGTCACTCCAATTTCATGTAGCACCTGCCCATATCCTAAATCAGATAAAAGGCATAAAAAAACGATCAAAAAACTAATACGAATCCGCTTCAATACAGGGGTTTATAGGATTTATCGGCAAATATATGAAAAGAAGGTTAGCTTCAATTTAAATTGATTTTTTCTTTTTTTTTATGAATTCGCCGGAAAGTTAATATTATATGAAAAACTAAATTTTTGGCGCTATTTTTTATATATCTCATATATTTGCACCTCTAAACAACATATTCTTTAAAACAAATTTAAGCGACACCATATGGAAAAAAATATACAAGATTTCTTGGATAAAGTGTCTCAAAGAAATCAAAACGAACCAGAATTTTTACAAGCGGTTCATGAAGTTGCTGAAACCATTATACCTTTTATAGAACAAAATAGTAAATATCAAAATACCAAACTATTGGAGCGCATGGTAGAGCCAGAGCGCGTTATCATGTTTAGAGTGACATGGTTGGACGATAAAGGTGATATACAAATTAACCGCGGATATCGTATTCAAATGAATTCTGCAATCGGGCCATACAAAGGCGGATTACGTTTTCATCCATCAGTAAATCTAAGTATCCTTAAGTTTTTAGCTTTCGAGCAAACCTTTAAGAATAGTCTTACAACATTGCCAATGGGTGGTGGTAAAGGAGGATCAGATTTTGATCCAAAAGGAAAGTCTGATAATGAAGTGATGCGTTTTTGCCAAAGCTTTATGACAGAGCTTAGCAAGCATATAGGATATAATACCGATGTTCCTGCCGGTGATATAGGAGTAGGTGCTAGAGAAGTGGGCTATATGTTTGGGCAATACAAAAGAATTCAAAACGAATTTACCGGAATATTAACGGGTAAAGGTCTTTCTTATGGAGGTTCTTTAATTCGTCCCGAAGCTACCGGATATGGGAATGTATATTTTACCCAGAATATGCTTAAAACAAAAGGTGAAAAGCTAGAAGGGAAAACAGTAGTAATTTCTGGATCTGGTAATGTAGCGCAATATGCTGCAGAAAAAGCAATTCAGCTTGGAGCAAAAGTGGTTACGATGTCTGATTCTCAGGGATACGTTCACGATGAAGATGGGATTGATGCAGAAAAACTTCAATACATCATGGAGCTTAAAAACGAAAAACGTGGTAGAATTAAAGAGTATACTGAAAAATATACCAATGCCAAATTCTACGCAGATACCACTCCATGGGAAGTAAAATGTGATGTAGCATTGCCATGTGCAACTCAAAACGAGTTAAAAGAAGAAGATGCTAAGAAATTAGTAGATAATGGATGTATGTGTGTTGGCGAAGGAGCTAACATGCCATGTACTCCAGAAGCTGTGGAAGTTTTTCGAGATGCGAAAATTTTATTCTCTCCTGGAAAAGCTTCAAATGCCGGTGGTGTAGCTACTTCAGGATTAGAAATGACGCAAAACTCAATGCGTTATAACTGGACAGCTGAAGAAGTAGATAAGAAACTTCACGAGATCATGAATGATATTCATGAGAAATGTGTAGAATATGGTACCGATAAAGATGGTCATGTAGATTACGTAAAAGGAGCAAATATCGCTGGTTTTGTTAAAGTAGCCGATGCAATGTTAGCCCATGGCGTTGTATAAACTTCAATATCGATAAATAATTAAAAGCCGCTTTTAAAAGCGGCTTTTTTTATACCTTCCGTTGCCAAAATCCTATAATCAATTCGATGATCATAAATTCTAAAGCAATTGTAATAAGCGCGCTAAAATATGGGGAAGCAGATCTTATTGTAAACCTGTATTCTTTAGAAAGTGGGTTGCGCACCTATATGCTACGCGGAATTTTAAAATCGAAAAAAGGGAAATTTAAAGCCAGTCAATTTCAGTTGCTAACTCAGCTCGACATCGTCGCGAGCCACAAAAATAAAGGCACCTTAGAGTATCTAAAAGATGCTAAGGTTATAAACACGTATAATTCGTTACATACCAACATGATCAAAGCAAGTTTGGTGATGTTTATTGCTGAAATTTTAAAAAGTGCAATTAGAGAAGAAGAAGCTAATCCTGCATTATATCACTTTTTGGAAACCGCCTTTAGTTGGCTTGATTTGCATGATAAGATTGCTAATTTTCATATCATGTTTTTGCTGAAATTATCTGGATTTTTAGGTTTTCAGCCAGACGATTTAAATACAGAGCAGCCATTTTTTAATTTGCTGGAAGGAACTTTTGAACCTGTTAAAACCAATGAATATTGCATAGAAGGCGAAAATCTTGATATTTTGCGAGCATTTTTAAATGTGAGCTTTAATGATATGCATCAGGTAAAATTAACGGGCGAGCAGCGATCTGATTTTTTAAAAATGTTGCTGTTGTATTACGAGTTGCATATCGAAGGATTTAGAAAGCCAAAATCTCTAACCGTACTTAACGAAATCTTTAATTAATGCGTTTTTTAGTCTTTTTCTTCTTTATTTTCTTAGGCGGAAATCTATTTTCTCAACATATCATTGTTCTCGATAGCGCTACAGAGGAGCCGTTAAGCGATGTCATTATTTTTAATGCTGAAAAGACCAAAACCAGTTTTAGTAATTTTGAAGGTCGCGCCGATATATCAAAATTCGATACTTCTGAAGTCCTTTTTTTTCAGCATGTTTCGCATCAATTATTTGAAATTATAAAGTCTGAAATCAAAGATCAGATCGTTTATCTTAAGGAAGACCAGAATAAGCTCGATCAGGTAGTGCTTTCCGTAGCAAAATTTCAGCTTAAAAAGGATGAAATTCCGCAGAAAATAGTCAGCATAGACAAAGAAGACGTTTTATTAAATAGCCCACAAACTTCAGCAGATCTTTTAGAAAGCACCGGGCAGGTTTTTGTACAAAAAAGTCAGTTAGGCGGCGGGAGTCCAATGATTCGTGGTTTCGCGACCAATCGCGTCTTAATTTCTGTAGATGGAGTGCGAATGAATACCGCCATTTTTAGAAGCGGAAACCTACAAAATGTGATCAACATCGATCCTTTGGCGATCGAAAGGTCTGAAGTTATTTTGGGTCCGGGATCTGTAGTTTATGGAAGTGATGCAATTGGCGGCGTGATGAATTTTTATACGCTAAAACCTCGATTTTCTTTTGGAGCGGAAACTTCGGTAAGCGGTAATTTCTACGGAAGATATTCCTCAGCAAATAATGAGCAAACTTTGCATACAGATGTTAATGTTGGAAGACGAAATTGGGCATTTCAAACCTCGGTTTCCTATTCAGATTTTGGTGATCTAAAAATGGGAGAGCATGGCCCCGATTCTTATTTAAGGCCAGAATATGCGGTAAGAGAAAATGATAAAGATGTGATTTTGCAAAACGACGATCCATTAATTCAAAAACCAACCGGATATACGCAGCTTAGCTTGCTAGAAAAAGTGAAATATATGCCCAATGAAACCTGGAATTTCAACTTAGGGCTTATTTACAGTGAAACTTCAGACTATCCAAGATATGATCGTTTGTACCGAAGAAGAAATGGGCAGTTACGGGCAGCCGAGTGGTATTATGGGCCGCAGCGATGGTTTTTAGGCGATTTTAAAATCAATAAAAAAGGCAATGGCGATCTTTACGATAAAGCACAATTTACGTTGGCATATCAGTTTTTTGAAGAAAGTCGCCATGATCGTAATTTTGGTTCAGCAACGCTATTTAATACTGAAGAAAATGTAGGCGCTTATTCGGCTAACTTGGATTTCGAAAAAGCTTTTGAAGGGAGCAAATTGTTTTACGGACTAGAATATGTAAATAATCAGGTAAAATCTGAAGGTTTTCAGGAAAATATAAACTCTGGCGTAGAACAACAAACTGCTTCCAGATATCCGGATAATTCCAATTGGCAATCTTTGGCAGCGTATGCAACGTATCAATGGCAAATTCAGGCAGATCTAAATTTCCAGTCGGGTTTACGATATAATCATATTTTATTGGATGCGAAATTCGATGAAAATCTATATGATTTTCCGTTTAGCGATGCCGATATTAATACCGGGGCATTAACAGCCAGCGCCGGAATCAACTGGAAACAAAATCAATATTTGCAATGGCGTGTAAATGCGTCTACTGCCTTTAGAGCACCAAATATCGACGATGTAGGGAAAATTTTTGATTCTGAGCCAGGATCGGTGGTAGTACCTAATCCCGATCTAAAACCCGAGTATGCTTATAATGCTGAAATTGGAGTGAATTGGTCGCCGGCTGAAAATATCCGATTTGTTTTTGCAGGTTTTTATACCTGGTTAGAAGATGCGATGGTGCGCCGTGATTTTAATTTGAACGGGCAAACAGAGATCGACTATCAGGGTGAAGCAAGCAACATCCAGGCCATCCAGAATGCATCTAATGCCCATGTTTATGGAGTTGAAGGAAATGTTGAGGTCGATTTTTCAGTCGCTTTACGTTTTGCTTCAAAAATTGCGATCACTGAAGGCGAAGAAGAATTAGATGATGGCTCGGTATCACCATTGCGCCATGCTGCGCCACTTTTTGGAAATACTCATTTCATCTGGCATAAAAAGAAAGTAAAGCTCGATCTTTTTGCGGAATATAACGGAGAGATCAATTATAACGATCTTGCAACTTCAGAGCAGGGAAAAGCCTATTTGTATGCGATCGATGCGAACGGAAATCCTTATTCGCCATCCTGGTACACCTTAAATCTTACCGGGCAGTACGATTTAGATGAAAACTGGTTGCTCACTGCTTCAGTCGAAAATATTACCGATCAGCGTTACCGAACGTATAGTTCTGGAATTGCCGCTGCCGGGCGAAATTTGATAATTTCAGCTAGGTTTAGGTTTTAATTTAAGTTTTAGGCAATACCGTTAATTTTTTTAGATTTAAACTAACTTGTTAGTTTAAATGATTATATTTAGTAATTCAACTGTAAATACCCGTTTCAATAAACTATTTTTCTTTTTTTATTAGTTCACTAATTGTTCTAAAAAAACCTCTGAATTTTAATAAATTCAGGTCTTTGGAGTATGGATAGTAAAACGAGTTAAGGAAAATAGATTTATTGGAAGACTTTAAAACTATTGGGAGTTATGGCTAATAAATTTTACATTTTACTATGTTTTTTAGGATTCGCAATTACAGCAAAAGCTCAATCTAATACAGAGAATAGTAATACTTTTTACTTGAATGTATTTATAAATGCGAATAAAACTATTTATGTTGAAGAAGAAAAAACTTCGTTTGAAAATGTACAAAATCAGGTTACAAAGATGCTGCGCAAGCAACTTTTTAAAGTAGATCAACAAATTGTTTTTAGAATCTTCGGGGATAAAGATCTTGATATGGGCTATATCATCGATGTTAATGCTGAAATGAGAAAAGCAATTCAAGAAAATATAAAAACCGAGCGCTATCTTTTAGAAACAAAAAAGTTAAATATCGATGGTGAAAACTGGTTTCAGAAAATCGATTTAAAAGCTTTAAAACAATAAAGGATTTAGATTGCTACATTTTTAGATGTTGGAGACCAGAAAAAGTAAACATTTTTATATCGAATTCCGAATGCTAAAATGGAAAAACCTATCACTTCGAGTGATTGCGAATTTAGAAGCAATTGTATCAAGAACTAAATTTTCGTCAGAATTTAGAATTTTAAAAGAATGTCACCGAAGATTCAAGAATCTAGATTCTTATGCTTAATTCTTTAATCAAAGCTAACAGCTAGAATCTCGGTAAACCATTAACCACCCGCTGCAAACTATTTTCAAAACAAAAGAAAAAACCTATATAAATATTACGTTTTCTTTAATTCGGTTTTACCATTACATTAAAATTCCTAAGAATGGGTAATTTAAGCAGATACCGACCGCTGTTTTAGCAAAATTCCTTATTTTCGCACATCATTAGAAATTTTGAGGAAATGAGCACAAAGTTCCCTGAATATAAAGGACTTGACTTACCAAAAGTTGCAGAGGAGACATTAAAATATTGGAAAGAAAACCAAATATTTGAAAAGAGTATAACTTCACGTGAGGGTGAAAAACCATTTGTGTTTTTTGAAGGCCCGCCATCGGCAAACGGATTGCCGGGGATTCACCACGTGATGGCAAGAGCAATTAAGGATATTTTTTGTCGCTATAAAACTCAAAAAGGATTTCAGGTGAAACGTAAAGCAGGTTGGGATACTCATGGTCTTCCGGTAGAGCTTGGCGTGGAAAAAGAACTTGGAATCACCAAAGAAGATATTGGCACTAAAATTAGTGTAGAGCAATATAACGAAGCTTGTAAAAATGCGGTAATGCGTTACACCGATGTGTGGAACGACCTTACCGAAAAAATGGGGTATTGGGTAGATATGGACGATCCTTATATCACCTACAAGCCAAAATATATGGAGACGGTTTGGTATCTGCTAAAAGAGATCTATAACAAAGGTCTTATTTATAAAGGCTATACCATTCAGCCATATTCACCAAAAGCAGGGACGGGTTTAAGTTCTCACGAGCTTAACCAACCGGGAACGTATCAGGATGTTTCGGATACTACGGTAACCGCAATGTTTAAATCGAAAAAAGAAACACTTCCGGCAGGATTAAAAGAGTATGCAGAAGATGTATTCTTAATTGCCTGGACAACTACTCCTTGGACGCTTCCTAGTAACACCGCGCTTACTGTAGGCCCAAAAATTGAATATGTAGCGGTAAAAACTTACAATCAATATACGTTCGAGCCTATCACGATTTTGGTGGGTAAACCACTAGTAGCTAAACAATTCGATAAGAAGTTTAAGCAGGTAGAGACTAAAGAAGATTTAAAAGATTACAAAGAAGGCGATAAGAAAATCCCTTTCTTAATTGGCGAAACTTACTTAGGAAAAGATCTAGTAGGAATCGAATATGAGCAACTATTGCCATACGCGCTGCCTTATGAAAATCCAGAAAATGCATTCCGTGTAATTGCTGGTGATTTTGTAACTACAGAAGATGGTACAGGTATTGTACATACCGCACCGACTTTTGGTGCAGATGATGCTCTGGTTGCCAAACAAGCAACTCCTGCAGTGCCACCAATGTTGGTGAAAGATGATAATGATAATCTAGTTCCACTAGTTGATTTACAAGGAAAATTTAGGCCAGAAATGGGCGAATTTGCCGGTAAATATGTGAAGAATGAATATTATGACGATGGTGAAGCACCTGAAAAATCTGTAGATGTAGAAATCGCTATTAAGCTGAAAGAAGAAAATAGAGCTTTTAAGGTTGAAAAATATGTGCACAGTTATCCAAACTGTTGGCGTACCGATAAGCCGATTTTATATTATCCGTTAGATTCTTGGTTTATTAAAGTGACCGATGTTAAAGATCGTATGCACGAGCTAAATACCGGAATTAACTGGAAACCAAAATCTACCGGAGAAGGTCGTTTTGGAAACTGGTTAGCCAATGCGAACGACTGGAACTTGTCTCGAAGCCGATATTGGGGAATTCCGTTACCAATTTGGAGAACCGAAGATGGTAGAGAAGAAAAGATCATTGGCTCTGTTGAAGAATTAAAAGTAGAAATCACTAAAGCTGTTGAAGCAGGAGTGATGGACAAGGATATTTTTGCTGATTTTAAAATTGGCGATATGAGTGAAGAAAACTACGCCAATGTAGATCTTCATAAAAATGTGGTAGATACAATTACGTTAGTTTCTGATTCTGGGAAACCAATGAAGCGTGAAGCCGATCTAATCGATGTTTGGTTCGATTCTGGTTCTATGCCGTATGCGCAATGGCACTATCCTTTCGAGAATAAAGAGAAAGTAGAAAAGGACTGGCGTAAAGCCGATTTTATTGCAGAAGGTGTCGATCAAACTCGTGGTTGGTTCTATACTTTACATGCAATTGCAACCATGACTTTTGATGATGTTGCCTATAAAAATGTAGTTTCAAACGGACTTGTTTTAGACAAAAACGGACAGAAAATGTCTAAGCGTTTGGGTAACGCAGTAGATCCGTTCGAAACTTTGGCTGCTTACGGGCCAGATGCCACACGTTGGTACATGATTGCTAATGCGAATCCGTGGGATAATTTAAAGTTTGATATTGAAGGAATTGGTGAAGTAAGCCGTAAATTTTTCGGAACACTTTATAATACTTATTCGTTCTTTACCTTGTATGCAAACATCGATAATTTCACCTATGCTGAAGCTGATGTTCCGTTAGCAGAACGTCCTGAAATCGATCGTTGGATTCTTTCAGAATTACATACACTTATAGCGAAAGTTGATAAATTCTATGCGGAATACGAGCCGACCAGAGCAACCAGAGCCATTTCAGAATTTGTTCAGGAAAACTTAAGTAACTGGTTTGTGCGTTTAAGCCGTAGAAGATTCTGGAAAGGCGATTACGAGCAAGATAAAATTTCAGCATACCAAACCTTATATACTTGTCTTGAAACTGTAGCCAAGCTAGGTGCGCCTGTAGCTCCATTCTTTATGGATGCATTGTATAAAGATTTAAATAGCACTACTAATAAAGAAAATTACGAGTCGGTTCACACTGCTTTGTTCCCGGTTTACGACGAGAAGTTTGTAGACAAATCTTTAGAGCGTAAGATGGAAAAAGCACAAACAATTTCAAGTTTGGTACTTTCACTTCGTAAAAAAGAAATGATCAAGGTAAGGCAACCACTGCAACGCATCATGATTCCGATTTTAGATCAGCAACAGGGAGAAGAAATCCTAGCCGTTCAGGATTTAATTAAATCTGAAGTGAATGTAAAAGAAGTGGAGCTTATCGATGATGCTTCAGGCATTTTGGTAAAACAAATAAAACCGAATTTCCGTGTTTTAGGACCTCGTTTCGGAAAGGAAATGAAGCACGTGGTTGCTAAAATTAATCAACTTCAAGCCGATGATATTGCCACTATTGAAAAAGAAGGTAAAATAGATGTTGAAGTAAATGGAGAATTGATTACTTTGGACGCCAGTGAAGTGGAAATAAGTTCACAAGATATCGAAGGTTGGTTAGTGGCCTCTAGCGGAAATATAACAGTAGCCTTAGATGTGAGTATTTCTGAAGAATTAAAGAAAGAAGGTGTTGCCAGAGAATTGATTAATCGAATCCAAAATATGAGAAAAGATAGTGGATTTGAGGTGACCGATACTATAAATGTAACCATAAAGAAAGACGGGATTGTCGAGGATGCTGTCAATGAAAATTTAACCTATATCAAAACTGAAACTTTAACTGCAGCACTCGAACTTGCAGAAGTAGTAAACGATGGAGTAGATGTTGAATTTGACGATGTTACTACTAAATTATTAATCACAAAAAACTGAGCCTATGTCAAGTGATGTAAAAGAGCGTTTTAGCGACGCAGACCTGGCTGAATTTAAGCAGCTAATTCAAGGCAAAATTGCCAAAGCTAAGGAACAACTAGAAATCTATCAAAATGCGTATAAAAATGATGGTAATAATGGTACAGATGATACCTCACCAACATTTAAGGCATTCGAGGAAGGTAGCGAAACGATGAGCAAAGAGGCAAATTCTCAATTAGCTATTCGTCAGGAGAAATTCATAAGAGATCTTAAAAACGCATTAACGCGCATAGAGAATAAAACTTATGGTATTTGCCGTGTAACCGGAAAGTTGATTAACAAGGAAAGATTAAAGCTTGTTCCTCATGCTACACTAAGTATTGAAGCTAAAAATATGCAGAAATAATCTTACTTTAAGATAAACAGCCAACGCTCCTTAATTTTAGGAGCGTTTTTTGTTGTCTTATAATTGATGAACAATTTGCAGAAATATTTTGTTTTCATAGCGCTATGTATTTTTGCTAGCCATAGCGAGCTTTTTGCACAAAGAGATACGCAAAACATTCTAAGCTCAGATTTTAATGAGATTGTTTTTGATGCCGACGAGGTTTTTAAAATCAATATTTATAGTGAAAATCGAGAAACGGTAAAATTTAATACACATTCTGAAGGAGAATATTTTAATAATATTCAGCTGAAGACAAAGCTAGATAACGCAATTTTGATTTTAGAGAGTCAATATCCAGAGCGCCTAGTTGGAGGTTTTGATAAGCTTAGTGCGCACAAAGTATTTTCTTTTGAAGTTGATATTTATATTCCGGAGGGAAAAATAATGACTATAAATTCAAATTCAGCTTCGATAATTATTAAAGGCAAATTTGAAAGTTTAACAGCTAATCTTCAACGAGGATATTGTATTTTAGAAAACTTCGATGGTAACTGCACGGTTAATACCTATAAAGGAGATATTACAGCACAGGTGGCTTCCGGAAAAGTTACGGCTAAAAGTAGGCATGGAGAAGTTTTTGTCGATCAACACTTATCTGGAATGCACCAAATTAAATTAACTTCTATTAATGGAGATATAAGCGTGCAAAAAACTAAATAATTACTATTTTTGGTGCGTTTTTAACAAAAAAAGAAATGTCTTTAAAGAAAGCAGGCTTAATTATATTTATTGTTCTTTTAATCGATCAGGTTTCTAAGATTTATATCAAAACCAACTTTATGCTTGGTGAAGAAGTAAAAGTTTTAGATTGGTTTAGAATTTTGTTTGTTGAAAACGAAGGAATGGCCTGGGGAACCAAAATTCCCGGTCAATACGGCAAACTGGCGCTTACTTTATTTAGATTAGTAGCAATTTTTGGAATAGGTTATTGGCTGGTGGATTCTATTAAAAAGAATGGAAGCCGAATTTTGATTACCGCTATTGCTTTAATTTTTGCCGGTGCATTTGGAAATATCATCGATTCTGTTTTCTACGGAATTACTTTTAGCGATAGCTATAATAAAATAGCGACCTTTTTACCTGAAGGAGGAGGCTACGGGACACTTTTCCACGGAAAGGTGGTAGATATGCTCTATTTTCCTTTATATGAAGGCTATTTACCAGATTGGATTCCGTTTTGGGGTGGCAAATTTTTCACTTTTTTCGAGCCTGTTTTTAATATTGCAGATTCTTCGATAAGTATAGGAGTTGTTTTGTTGCTGCTTTTTAATAAAAGAGCTTTCCCGAAAGAAGAGAAGGAGTAGTTAAGTTTACGGTTTACAGCTGTTAACTTTAATTGTATTCCTATCTGGCAAATTGGGATTTCTCCGTTTCTTTGCTGCGGGCGAAGAAAATTGTCATTAAAAGGGACTTCATTCAAAATTAAGACCTAAGAATTAAACATCAAGAAAATCTATTTTTCTAGCCTCTTGTTTCTCGAATCTATATTGTTTTATGTTCTCATTCAAAATTCAGCATTAAGAATTCAACATTAAAAAGAAAGTCTATTTTCTATAGTCTAAAAGCGAAACGGTCTATATTCTACGCTCTAAAATTATAAACCTGCTTGGGAGTAACGCAGTAATCAAGCGGAATGTCACTAGAGTAAACATCTTTAAAAGCTTCTTCAGCTTCATAAAAAGAAAGGCCGATTTTAATAACATTGGGTTTGCAGGAACTCAAAAACGTATCGTAATAGCCTTTTCCGTAGCCAATGCGATGTCCGGTTTTATCAAATGCTAGCAACGGCACAAAAACAACGTCTATTTTATCTGGAGCGATTTCAATTCCATCGACAGGTTCAGGGATATTCCAGCGATTTTTCTGGATTTTGGTGGTGTCGGTAAGTAAATAATTAATCAGCGCATTTTGCTCAATATCAGTTCTGGGAATCACCACATTCTTATCTTTTCCTTGTAGAATATGTAAGATGAATTCGGTGTCAACTTCCTTTTGTTCAGCAATGCTTAAAAACAAATGGTAAAATTCGTTCTCCCAGATGTCTAATTTTAGCAAATTATTGGCAATTTCTAAACTGAGTTCTTCAATAACTTCCGTAGAAAGTTTTAATCGTAAGGCTTTGTATTTTTTACGTAACTGGTGCTTATTCATCTATATTTTTTGATAAAGATGAGATGTGGAAAATAGCATCTCCCTGATAAACAATTGGGGCTTCGTTCACGTTAATGATGTAGCCCTGGCTGCGAGATTTAATTTTATGTCTAAACTTTCCGTAGGGATCGGTGATAGTACCTATATATTCTCCTTTTTCAACATGCTTTCCACAGGGAACTTTTAGATGTAAAAGTCCGCTGTATTTAGCGCGCATCCAAGAAGTGTTTTCAATTAAAATTGATTCGGCATGAGCATCTGGTAGATCAAATCTAGGTTTTAGCATTTCAAGGTGATTAAGAATTCTCATTGTACCTTCAACACCGTGTCTTGCAATTTCTTTATTACTATCCTGCGATTTACCACCTTCAAAAAGTAAGATAGGAATTCCCATTTTTGAGCAAGTTTCGCGATACGACTTGGTAATCGTTGTGGAAACCACAGTAAATGGTGCTTTAAAGATATTAGCAAGTTCTATACTCTTTTTGTCGCCTTTTTTTACTCGAATTTGAGCTACATTAAATCTACTGGCGCCTCCTGTGTGAAAATCTAAACAGAAATCTGCAATCGGTAAAATTTCTTGTACAAATTGAAATGCAAACCTTCCGGCTAACGAACCATTTTTGGTTCCCGGAAACATTCGGTTAAGATCCCGACCATCAGGAAATTCTCTCGCCATATTTAAAAAGCCAAATACGTTTACTACAGGTATGCAAATGGTTGTGCCGCATTTAGGTTTGTTAATTTCTTTGCTTATAAGTTGTCTTACGACTTCAACGCCATTCAATTCGTCACCATGGATTCCGGCAGTAATTAAAACCACAGGCCCCGGGTTTTTGGATCGCTCGATAATCACAGGAACTTCTACCGATGTTGTCGTATAGAGTTTTGCCATGTTAAGATTAATCGTAGCGCTTTTGCCGGGTAAAATCTTTTTACCCAGAATTTCCAGGACGTTATCTTTTGTGATTTGAGGCATAAAAAAATTTAGGCGTGTTTTTCGATATATCTAATGATGGTTTTGGCAATATCTTTCCCTGTAGCTTTTTCGATCCCTTCTAAGCCTGGAGAAGAATTAACTTCAAGAATTAATGGTCCGCGTGAACTTTGTAGCATATCTACACCGGCAACTCCAAGTCCCATTGCTTTTGTAGCTTTTACCGCTGCAATTTCTTCGTCATCACTAAGTTCTATAGATTCGGCGCTACCGCCTCGGTGAAGGTTCGATCTAAATTCTCCTTCCTTTCCTTGACGCTTCATTGCACCAACTACATGACCGTCTACCACAAATGCTCTAATATCTGCACCTTTTGCTTCTTTAATAAATTCCTGAACGATCACACGAGCCTGTAAACCGTTAAATGCTTCAATAACAGATTCTGCTGCATTTTTAGTTTCAGCAAGAACAACACCAACACCTTGTGTTCCTTCTAATAGTTTAATTACCAAGGGTGGTCCTCCAACCTGACTGATAACACCGGAAACATCTCTCGAGTAATTTGTAAATACTGTTTTAGGAAGGCCAATTTTAGCACGAGAAAGTACTTGTAAACTTCTTAATTTATCTCGGCTCCTTACTAAAGCTTCGCTATCTGTAGTCGTAAAAGCTCCCATCATCTCGAATTGGCGAACCACAGCAGTACCATAAAAAGTAACCGAGGAGCCTATTCTAGGGATAATCGCATCTACATCTTTTATATAGTTACCCTTATAATAAATATTTGGGTTTCTCCTTTCAATCACGATGTCACACTTTAGTGGATCTACGACCTCTACTGTGTGCTTACGTTTCTGTGCGGCTTCAATTAGCCGTTTTGTGGAATAAAGTTGTGAGTTTCTGGAAAGGATTTTAATGTTCATCGTTTTGGTGTTGCTGGTTAAAGGATAAATCGATTAATTGTGGATCTACAATAAATTTATTGCTTAAAAATTTTCGCCCTAAAAGAACAGGGAAACGCATTTCCTGACGTGACGACAAAGAAAGTGAAATTTTATAAACTTTATTAAAAAGCTTTATCTTAGATTCAATCTGATAACGCTTTTGGATGATGCCGTTGCTGCTTCTAACATAAATAATGTCATAATCTTTAAAAGTGAATTCTTTACCATTGTAGGATTCATGTTCATCATCAAGAAATTTACAATGCAAAACTTCATCTTTTTCGATAATCTCGTCGCAATGAATAGATGAAGTATAGGCACCTGTATCTATTTTTACCGAAATTTGCTCTAAATCCAAAATTGGGAAATCGGCTTTATCAAAACGACCAATAATTGTTTTTTTGTTTTCGCCCATATACACAAGATAGCCAAAATAAATGTTTTCAGATTTTACTGAATTATAAAATACTTTTAAAACTTCGAATTTCTGTATTCTTACTGAACTAAAAAAATAAGTAAGAAGGCGAAATTACGACAAATTTTAGCTAATTTTTTTCGAAATACCCCCAAAAGATATTTTAAATTTGAAGTGATGGAAACACCTTCTCTAGATGTACAATTAAAAACTTTGCCTAACAGTCCCGGCGTGTATCAATATTTCGATAAGAACGGGAAGATTCTTTATGTAGGTAAAGCCAAAAATCTAAAAAAGCGAGTAACTTCTTATTTTACCAAACGCCATGATAGTCATCGTATTGGCGTGATGGTAAAAAAGATTAATGAGATTAGGCATATAGTAGTTTCGTCGGAAACCGATGCATTATTATTAGAAAACAATCTAATTAAAAAGCTTCAGCCACGCTTTAATGTGATGCTGAAAGACGATAAAACTTATCCCTGGATCTGTATTAAAAATGAGCGTTTTCCAAGAGTATTTCCAACTAGAAGACTTATAAAAGATGGTAGCGAATATTACGGGCCTTTTACCAGTTTTAAAACAGTAAATACCTTACTCGATTTAATAAAAGGGCTTTATAAATTACGTACCTGCAATTACGACCTTGCTGAAGATAAGATTAGAGAAAGCAAATTTAAAGTTTGTCTAGAATATCATTTAGGAAACTGTAAAGGCCCATGTGAAGGTTACCAGGGCGAAGCAGAATATAACCGAAATATCGATCATATTAGGCAAATTGTAAAAGGGAACTTTAAAGATTCGCTAAATCAATTTAGAGAGCAAATGCAGGAGCATGCTGAAAATATGGAATTTGAAGATGCGCAACGTATAAAAAATAAGATCGATGTTTTGGAAGGCTATCAATCCAGGTCTACGGTGGTAAACCCAAAAATCAATAATGTAGATGTATTTTCTGTAATAAGTGATGAAGGCTATGGCTATGTGAATTTTCTTCAATTAATGCATGGATCGATTATCCGTTCGCATACTATAGAGATGAAGAAAAAGTTAGATGAAACCGATGAAGAATTGCTTGAGCTTGGTATTACTGAAATAAGGCAGCGTTTTAATTCGAAATCGCCTGAAATATACGTACCTTTTAAAGTTGATGCCGGGGACGATGTAAAAGTAACCGTGCCAAAACTTGGCGATAAACGTAAAATAGTAGAATTATCAGAGCGAAATGCCAAATATTTCCGTCAGGAACGGTTTAAGCAAATGAAGATAGTCGATCCAGATCGTCATGTAAATCGTATCATGGCACAAATGAAGGAAGATCTTCGACTAAATGTAGAGCCAAGGCATATCGAGTGTTTTGATAACTCTAACATACAGGGAACAAATCCGGTAGCAGCTTGCGTTGTTTTTAAAAACGGTAAACCAAGTAAAAAAGATTATCGTAAATTTAATATCAAAACTGTTGAAGGTCCCGATGATTTCGCATCGATGGAAGAGGTGGTTTATAGACGCTATAAACGTTTGTTGAATGAAGATGAAGAATTACCGCAATTAATTATTGTCGATGGAGGAAAAGGACAACTTCGTAGTGGGGTAAAAGCTTTAGAAACTTTAGGCTTACGGGGTAAGATTGCCATTGTAGGTATTGCTAAACGTTTAGAAGAACTATTTTATCCTGGCGACCCAATTCCGCTGTATTTGGATAAAAGATCGGAAACCTTAAAGATTATTCAGCAATTAAGAGATGAAGCCCATAGATTCGGAATCACCTTTCACCGAAATAAAAGAAGTAAAGCTGCGTTAAATACAGAGCTGGAATCTATAAAAGGAATTGGAGAAAAAACGGTGGTAGAGCTTCTTAAAAGTTTCAGGTCTTTAAAACGAGTTAAAGAAGCTTCAGAGAAATCACTGGCCGATGTTGTGGGAAGTGCTAAAGCCAAAATTGTTTACGACTATTATCACGCAGAACCATCAGATTAAATGAAAAAAGTCTTCTCTATTCTATTATTGTGTAGTTCACTTTTAAGTTTTTCTCAAGAAGAAAAATTAAAAGTAGGACTGGTTTTGAGCGGAGGAGGCGCAAAAGGTTTGGCTCATATCGGGGCTTTAAAGGTAATAGAAGAAGCTGGTGTGCATATCGATTATATAGCCGGTACCAGTATGGGGGCAATTGTTGGTGGTTTGTATGCTTCTGGATATACTGCGGCCGAGTTGGATTCTATTGTAAATCATACCAATTTTAATTTGCTAATTCAGGACGAGATTCCCAGAACAGCAATGACCTTCTACGAAAAAGAAAATACCGAACGGTATGCGCTAACGCTTCCTTTTGATAATTTTAAGGTCGGTTTTCCTTCCGGTTTAAGTAAAGGTCAAAATATTTATAATTTGATGTCTGGCTTAACTGTCCATCTGAACAATAAAACCGATTTTTCTAAATTACCCATTCCATTTTTTTGCGTTGCAACCGATATTGAAACCGGTGAAGAGGTGATTTTAGATAAAGGATCCCTCGCAAAATCTGTGGCAGCAAGTGGCTCTATACCGTCTTTAATTGCTCCTGTGAAAATTAATGATCGATTGTTGATAGATGGCGGAGTAGTAAATAATTATCCGGTTGAAGAATTACGAAGACGTGGTGCCGATGTTATTATTGGTGTGGATGTTCAGGATTCTTTAATGAATCGTAAGGACTTAAAAGGTGCGTTCGATATTTTTACGCAGGTAAGTAACTTCAGGACGATTAACGATATGAAGCATAAAATTCCGAAGACCGATATCTATATTCGTCCCGATATTGGTAAATTTTCAATTTTATCTTTTGAAGAAGGAAAAGCTATTATTGATTCTGGTAGAGTTGCAGGCGAAAAACAAGTTGATGCCCTACGAGCATTGGCTGAAAAGCAAGGAACACATCATCAATCTTTCAAACGAAAGCCTTTAGATTCGCTAAAACTAAGTCGGGTAGATCTTGCAGGTAATACTAATTATCCCCGCTCTTTTATTTTAGGACGCTTGCGATTGCAAACCCCTGGGAATTATAGTCTTTCAGAAATTAATTCTAGTATCGATTTCTTATCGGCTTCTGGAAACTTCGACAAAATAAATTATTTTTTAAGTCCGGAGGAAGATGAGTCGTATGCCTTGAATATTAGTTTAGATGAAAGTGAAAATAAAACGTATTTAAAACTTGCCCTGCATTATGATGATCTTTATAAAAGTGCGGCGCTGGTAAATTTAACGCGGAAAAGTTCGATTTTCACTAACGATGTGACTTCAATGGATTTAATTGTAGGAGAAAATCTTCGGTATAACTTTCAATATTACATCGATAAGGGATATTATTGGAGTATTGGTATAAAGTCGCGTTTTAATACTTTCGATACCGGGGTAAATTACAGTCTTATTCAGGATGATATATCTCAGCAACAATTAAATATTAATAAAATTGATATCGATCTTAAGGATATTACCAATCAGTTTTATGTAGAAACACTTTTTAAGCAGGTTGCGTCTTTGGGGATTGGTGCTGAGCATAAGTATATTAAAGTATCTTCAGAAACTATTAATAGTGATACAGAAGTAGATATCCAAGGAACAGAGTTTGAAAATAACGATTATTACAGTGCTTTTGGATATCTAAAATATGATTCTTTCGATAACAAATATTATCCAAAAAAAGGAGTTTATTTTAATGGAGATTTTCATATTTATCCATTCTCATCTGCAGACAATTTCACCGAGTTTTCGATTGCCAAGGGAAAAATTGGTTATGTCTTTACGCCAATCACTAATGTTAGTTTTCGTTTATTTTCTGAAGCAGGATTTAAAATAGGAAAGGGCGATCAGCAAACCTTAGATTTTCTTTTAGGAGGCTACGGAAATAATTTTATTAATAATATGGTACCGTTTTACGGTTATGATTATCTAAGTATAGGTGCAGACAGCTACATAAAAAGTCTGGCTGAAGTTGATGTGGAGCTTTTTAAAAATAATCATGTTACTTTAAGTGCTAATATTGCTAATGTAGAGGAAGATTTATTTTCTACCGGAAACTGGTTGTCGTTGCCAGATTATACCGGTTATGCTTTAGGTTACGGTATAGAAACCTTTTTGGGCCCTATGGAAGTAAAATATTCTTACTCTCCTGAAGTGAATTCGTCGCAGTGGTTTTTTAGCTTAGGATTTTGGTTTTAGTCAGAATTTCTAGAAAATATTTGCTAATAGCAGCGATGCTGTTTGCTTTAGAGATTTTAATCGCAAGCTTTGTAAATGGCGGTTTTATAAGAAATGTGCTAGGCGATTATATTGTAGTGTTTTTAATCTATTATTTCTTTCTATCCTTTTTAGAAATCTCCAAAATAAAGCTCGCCATATTTGTATTATTTTTAGCTTACGCCATCGAATTGCTGCAGTATGTAAACATCCTAAAGCTTCTAAAAATAAAAAGAACCATAGCCACAACTATGATTTTGGGTTCTTCTTTCGATTGGTTGGATATGCTTGCTTATACTTTGGCTTTTTTGACTCTAATTTTAATAGCCAGGTTTAAACGTTATAAGTAATTACACTTCAATATTAATCATATTAAAAGCTTCTGCAACGAGCTCAAAGCTTCTAAAACGCAAATCTTTACTAAAACTCATTGTAGAGATCATTACTTCATCAACGTCAAAATCGTTAGCAAGGGAGCTAATTTTTTCCTGAACGCGATCTGGAGTACCGGATATTATTCTGCCGGAATTATAATGCAAACGCTGCTTTTCGAATGATGTGAAATTGTGATTTTTAATATCTTCAAAAGGAGGCAGTTCCTGATAATTACCCTTATCAAACTGCAATAGAATATAATCGATATATTTTCGCATCTGGTTTACTTCTTCTTCCGTTTCGCCACACATTACAAAAGATGAAACTAAAGCTTTAGGTTCGGGCTTGTTTTCAGTAGGGATAAAATTTTTGCGATAGTTCTCTACTACGCCAGGAGAAATACTCCCGTTTATAAATTTTGCCACCGCCAGATTTAGTCCGAGATCTGCCGCTATTTTTGCACTGTCACCGCTACTGCTTAAAATCCACTGTTGGGGTGTTGTTTCCACTTGCGGCATGGCGTAAATAGACTCTGAATTTACGCTAGCATCATCTTTAAAAAATTGATTGATATGCTGAAGCTGACTTATATAATCTTCTTTCTGAAAAGTATTCGAAGGATTTAACAGGCTCGTACTGGTGTGATCGCCTCCTGGCGCACGTCCCATTCCAAGATCAATTCTACCGGGATATAGAGCTTCTAACATTCTAAAATTTTCGGCTACTTTTAAAGAACTGTAATTAGGAAGCATTATTCCTCCGCTCCCAAGTCTTATTTTAGACGTTTCGGCACCTAATCTTGCCAACAAAACCTCTGGAGTAGATCCAGCGATAAATTTAGAATTATGATGTTCAGAAATCCAAAAACGATGAAAACCTAAGTTATCTGCAAAAACAGCGGTATCGATAGTTTCCTGAACCGCAGCTCTTGGAGTTGCATTGGTTCTTACCACTGATTGATCTAATATTCCAATTTTTAAATCGCGCTTCATGTTCAAAATCTTCTTATGTTATTCGGAATTTAGCAAAAAACCTTACATGCTAATTAAGGTATTGATTTTTAGATTTACGTTTCATTTAAGAAATATTAGTGCTTTTTTGTTTAAATTTATCAATAATCAATTTATATTCAAATAAGTTGATGATTTTTTAATTTTAGCTATCAAGAAAGCAGTTTAATTAAATATTTAATTATGCCTTTTTATCATAAGTTAGGTAAGGTTCCTCATAAAAGACATACAATTTTTAAGAAGCCAGACGGAAACCTTTATTACGAACAAGTTTTTGGTACTATTGGATTCGACGGGATGTCTTCGATTTCTTACCACGAGCAGCGACCTACGCAGGTTAAAGAAGTAAAAAAAAGTTGTAGCGTAAAACCTTTAATTTCAAAAGAAAATAATTTAAAGTCGTATCGACTAAAAGGTTTTCGTATTCAGCCGGAACAAGATTATCTGGAAAGTAGAAAAGTGATTTTAACCAATAGTGATGTAAATATTATTCTAGCAGCGCCACAAAAATCTACCGATAATTATTTTTATAAAAATGCCGATAGTGACGAGCTTTTGTTCATTCATAAAGGAAGCGGAAAATTAAGAACGCATTTAGGGAATCTTGATTTTAAGTATGGCGATTATCTGCTTATCCCTCGCGGAACCATTTATAAACTAGATCTTGATACTGAAGAAAACCGACTTTTTATCGTAGAATCCAGGCGACCAATCTACACGCCAAAAAGATATAGAAACTGGTTTGGGCAACTTTTGGAACATTCTCCATTTTGCGAACGTGACCTAAGACAGCCATACGAGTTAGAAACAAACAATGAAAAAGGCGATTTTCTGATCAAGATCAAAAAACAGGACGAAATTTTTGATACTATTTATGCTTCGCATCCTTTTGATGTGGTAGGTTACGACGGTTATAATTATCCTTATGCGTTTTCAATTCACGACTTCGAACCAATTACAGGAAGAATTCACCAGCCGCCACCGGTGCATCAAACTTTTGAAACCGATGCCTTTGTAGTTTGTAGTTTTTGCCCGCGTAAATACGATTATCATCCAGAAAGCATTCCTGCACCTTACAGCCATAGTAATATTGATAGTGATGAGGTTCTCTATTATGTAGATGGCGATTTTATGAGCCGAAATGATATTGAAGCAGGGCATATTTCTCTGCATCCTGCCGGAATCCCACATGGGCCGCATCCGGGAGCTGTAGAAAGAAGTATTGGTAAAACCGAAACCGAAGAATTAGCAGTGATGGTAGATACGTTTAAGCCTTTACAACTTACTGAAGAAGCAATTGCCATTGCTGATGAGACCTATTATAGATCTTGGCTAGAAGACGAGGACAAATAGAAAACATTTAAAAAATAACGAATATTAAGATTATGTCTAAAGATAATTCATCCCTACAATTAGAAAAAGTAATTCCTGAAGCCGAAGATTTTCTTCCCATTTTAGGGACAGATTTTGTAGAACTCTATGTTGGGAATGCTAAACAGGCCGCTTATTATTATCAGCATGCCTGGGGATTCCAGCCGGTGGCGTATTCTGGTTTAGAAACCGGAAGGAAGGATAGTGTTTCTTATGTTTTGCAACAGGGAAAGATAAGGATTGTACTAACATCTCCTTTACAGCCTTCCGGAGAAATAAATGCGCATATCGATAAACATGGCGACGGAGTTAAGTTTGTAGCGCTTTGGGTAGATGATGCGAGAAAAAGTTATAAGGAAACCACCAAGAGAGGTGCTAAAAGCTATGTTGAACCTTACGAATTAGAAGATGAACATGGTAAAGTAGTGATCTCTGGAATTCATACTTATGGGGAAACAGTGCATCTTTTTATCGAAAGAAACGCTTACAAAGGGCCTTTTATGCCTGGTTATAGAACCTATGCTCCGCTTGCCCAATCTCCGGAAACTGGCTTAAAATATATCGACCACATGGTGGGTAATGTAGGTTGGAACGAGATGAATAAATGGTGTGAGTTTTATGCGAAAGTGATGGGATTTGCACAGATGGTTAGTTTTGATGATAAAGATATCTCTACCGATTATACCGCTTTAATGAGTAAGGTAATGAGTAACGGAAATGGTCGCATTAAATTTCCAATTAACGAACCTGCGGAAGGAAAAAAGAAGTCCCAAATCGAAGAATATATCGATTTTTATAATGGTGCGGGAGTACAACATATCGCATTAGCTACAGATAATATTATTGAAACTGTAACAGCTTTGCGTGATCGTGGGGTAGAATTTCTGTATGTTCCAGAAACTTACTACGATGATGTGTTAGAGCGAGTTGGTGAAATCGATGAAGAACTAGCGCCATTAAAGGAATTAGGGGTGCTTATTGATAGAGATGACGAAGGTTATTTACTACAAATTTTTACAAAACCAGTATTGGATCGACCCACGATGTTTTTTGAAATAATCCAGAGAAAAGGAGCGCAATCTTTTGGTAAAGGTAACTTTAAGGCTCTTTTTGAAGCAATAGAAAGAGAGCAAGATTTAAGAGGAACGCTAAATTAATCGAAAAATATTGATTTATAGGAAATTAAATAGCTTCTTCTTTATTTAAAAATCAATGATTTAGTTAAAGTTTATTTTTGGTTTTTTTTAACGGAAGAAATTGCAGAATTTTGCGCTCGCATTTTTGGAGTGGTTACCAAATTTGTTTTTTCATAATTTAAGTTTTAGTTGGTTAATAAGACAAAAAACCTCATCATTAATTTGATGGGGTTTTTTGTTTTGATACTTTTGGAATAGTAATTGTAAATTTCAAAAAAGTTAGTCTTTCAAAAATGAAACTACTTCAAATCTAAACCGATGATTAAAAAACTTACAATTACGATATTCCTCTTTTTTATTGCACTTTCATCACATGAGGCACAAACTGCTTATGATGCTGGGGAGTGGTTCAAATTTAGAATTCATTACGGTCCCTTTAATGCCAGTTATGCAGAACTTCAGGTAAATGAAGATTATTTAAGCGGTACGCCCGTTTACCATATTGTTGGAACGGGAAAATCTACCGGAATGATGCACTGGTTCTTTAAAGTAGATGATAATTACCAAACTTACATAGATCGCAAAACAGGACAACCGTTAAAATTTATACGTAAAATAGATGAAGGGGGGCATACTAAAGATCTAGAGATCGATTTCGATCAAAAGTCGAATACTGCCTATGTTCATGATAAAAAGCATAATAAGAAAAAGACCTATTCTACAAAGGAAAATATCCATGATATGTTGTCGGCATTTTACTATATTCGCAGCAACATAAATGAGGAGGCGCTAAAGCCCGGTTATGAAGTTCATCTAAATCTTTTCATAGATGATGAAAATATGGATTTTAAGGTGAAGTTTTTAGGACGGGAAACCATAAAAACAAAGTTTGGTAAGGTTAACGCGCTCAAGTTTAGGCCTTATGTAATGGCAGGTAGAGTTTTTAAAGAGAAAGAGAGCCTTACTTTTTGGGTAAGCGACGATAAAAACAAAGTGCCTTTAAAAATTGAAGCCAACCTGGCGGTAGGATCTCTAGATGCAGATCTTGATGCCTATAAAGGTCTAAAATATCCCTTCAGGATTATTGTAGATTAGCATGGAAATTAAACCCGAAATAGCCGAAAGAATAGAATTACTTGAAGAGAAATTCAAAAATTCTGGTCAGGATATGGGTTCTTATTTAGACGGTCTACTTTACGATCGTTATCTAACATACTGGGATTATATAAATCTGGATACACTTTTGAGTTTGCAAAAACCGGCAACTCATTTTCCCGATGAAGAAATTTTTATTACCTATCATCAAATAACCGAATTATATTTTAAGCTGATTATCCATGAGCAAAAGCAGGTAATCGAAAATCCTAATTTAACCGCCACATATTTTGTGGAAAAGCTAAATAGGATGAATCGTTATTTTAGAGTGCTTATCAATTCTTTTGATGTAATGATTAAAGGAATGGAGCGTGAACAGTTTTTAAAATTCAGGATGGCTTTGTTACCGGCAAGTGGTTTTCAGTCGGCGCAATTCAGGATGATTGAATTTTATGCGACTCCGGTTCAAAATCTGGTAGAATATAAAATTAGAAAACAATTCAATTTAGATAATTCCGTAGAAGAATTATTCGATAATATTTACTGGAAAAAAGGAGGGATAGACCTTAAAACCGGTGAAAGGACCTTAACCTTAAAGCAGTTCGAAAAAAGATATACGCCCCGATTTTTAAGAATTGCGAATGAAGTTAAAGGTAATACGCTTTACGATTGCTATCAGAACTTAGCGCCAACTGATAAAAACAATCAAAATTTAATTAAAGCTTTACGTACTTTTGATACCAGTGTAAACGTTAACTGGTTGCTTATGCATATTGGTGCTGCTCATAGATATTTAGATAAAGGGAAAAAAACAGTGAAGGCAACCGGAGGAACAAATTGGAAAGAATTTTTACCACCGGGATTTCAAAAAATATCATTTTTTCCTGAATTGTGGAGTGAAGATGAGCATAATGAATGGGGCAAAGAATGGGTAAACCACATGTTTAATACTGAAAAATAAGAATTAGAATTGAAGAAATTTAGTTTTTTATTCCTGCTATTGTTAATTTTTGCAGGATGTAAAGAAGACACAAAAGAGCAAGCTATAGCAGAAACTAAAAAACCAGCACCCAAGCCGGTCGTTAAAGAATATGGCTTTGTTCTGGACGATTTCGACGTGGTTGTAGATACCATAGAGCGAGGTGATAATTTTGGATTTATTTTGGATCGTCACGGTGTCGATCGTGGGAAGGTTTTTGAAATTTCGCAGACCGTTAAGGATACTTTTAACCCTGCCCGAATAACTGCTGGTAAAAAATATCTTATTTTAAAAGCTAAAGATTCGGCGCATACGCCACTTCATTTTATATACCAAAATAATAAAATCGATTATACGGTTGTAAATATTGGTGATAGCATTTCAGCATTTACTGCTAAAAAGCCTGTTTCAATAAAAAGAAGAGAAGTTTCTGGAGTGGTAACTTCCTCTCTATCTGAAGCCATGCAAGCCCAAGGATTAAGCAATCTTTTGGTATATCAATTATCTGATATCTACCAGTGGAGTATTGATTTCTTTAAACTTCAAAAAGGAGATCAATTCAAAATGATCTATAATGAAAAATATATCGACGATACGATTTTCGCCGGTGTAGAAAGTGTAGATGCAGCTGTTTTTAAACATTCGGGCAGACCATTTTATGCGTTTAATTATGAGACCGATTCGTTAACCGGGCAAGCAAGTTTTTATGATGAAGAAGCTAAAGCTTTGCAAAGCTTTTTTCTAAAAGCACCTTTAAATTATAGTAGAATTTCTTCTAGATACCAAAGACGAAGATTTCATCCGGTTCAAAAAAGATGGAAAGCACATTTGGGTACAGATTACGCGGCACCAACGGGGACGCCAATTAAAACCACTGCAGATGGTACGGTAATCGCTTCAAGTTACACCTCTGGAAACGGGAATTATGTAAAAGTACGTCACAATAAAAAATATACCACCCAATATTTACACATGAGCAAGCGGAATGTAAGAAATGGACAGGCTGTAAAACAGGGCGACGTTATTGGTTTTGTTGGAAGCACTGGCCTGGCAACAGGTCCACATGTGTGTTATCGATTTTGGGTAAATGGAAAACAGGTAGATCCTTATCGCCAAAATTTACCAACGGCTAAGAAAATTGAAGGTGCGAAGAAAGATGAATATTTCGCTTTTATAGCACCGCTTAAAGAAGAATTAGATAATATCTCTTATAAAAAGATCTAAAAAACGTTTCTGGCGGTTAGAATTATTATTTTAGGATATAATCGTCTGATACCAAAAAAACCAGAAAAATGAAAAATATTAATCCAACTACAACAGAAGCCTGGAAAAAATTAGCGTCTCACTATGCAGAGACTAAAGACCAGTCTTTAAAATCTTTATTTGAGAAAGATCAGGATAGAGCTTCAAAATTCACTGTAAAGTGGAGCGATTTTTATGTAGATTTCAGTAAAAATAAAATTACAGAAGAAACTAAATCACTTCTTATTGATCTTGCTGAAGAATGCGCACTTAAAGAAGCGATGAATGCTTATTTTGGAGGAGAGGCGATAAACCAGACAGAGGGAAGACCTGTATTGCATACCGCATTACGCGCTTCTAAAAATGCTGAGGTTAAAGTTGATGGCGAAAATGTAATGAATGAAGTTGAAGAAGTTAAGGCAAAAATTAAAGCTTTTTCTTCGGAAATTATTCAGGGCATCAGAAAAGGATTTACTGGAAAGAGCTTTACTGATGTTGTAAATATTGGTATTGGTGGTTCAGATCTTGGGCCAGTAATGGTTACGGAAGCCTTAGAGTTTTATAAAAATCACTTAAATGTACATTTTGTTTCGAATGTAGATGGTGATCACGTTCACGAAACAATTAAGGATCTTAATCCTGAAACTACATTATTTGTGATTGTTTCTAAATCTTTTACTACCCAGGAAACATTAAGTAATTCAACTACGATTAGAAATTGGTTTATGAAAACGGCTCCTGAAGGTTCGGTTTCTAAACATTTTATAGCAGTTTCTAGTAATGTAGAAAAAGTAAAAGATTTCGGAATTGATGAAGACAATATTTTCCCAATGTGGGATTGGGTTGGTGGTCGTTTCTCTTTATGGAGTGCGGTTGGTTTATCGATAAGTTTAGCTATCGGATATCCTAATTTTGATGCGATGTTAAGCGGAGCTCAAAAAATGGATGAGCATTTTAAAGAAACTGAATTCGAAAACAACATACCTGTGCTTGCTGGTCTTTTAAGTGTATGGTATAACAATTTTTATAAGGCAGAAAGTGAAGCAGTGATTCCTTACTCACAATATCTGCACCGATTACCAGCGTATCTGCAACAGGCGGTTATGGAAAGTAACGGTAAAAGTACCGATCGTAATGGTGATAAAGTAGATTATCAAACAGGTTCAATAATTTGGGGAGAGCCGGGAACAAATTCTCAGCATGCGTTTTTTCAGTTAATTCATCAGGGAACCAAATTAATCCCAGCTGATTTTATTGGCTATAAGATATCTTTGTTTGATGATAAAGATCATCACAAAAAACTGATGGCAAATTTCTTTGCACAGACCGAAGCTTTACTTCAAGGGAAAACTGAAGAAGAAGTTAGCGCTGAACTTACTTCTAAAGGAATGAGCGAAGAAGAAATCAAAGAATTGCTGCCATTCAAATTATTTGATGGAGATAAACCGACAACTTCTTTCCTTATCGATAAGCTTACTCCAGAGAGTCTTGGTAAACTCGTAGCGATGTACGAGCATAAGATTTTTGTGCAGGGTATCATTTGGAACATTTTTAGTTACGATCAATGGGGTGTAGAATTAGGTAAGCAATTAGCTAGTAATATTCTTAAAGATATAGATAGCAAAGAAATCGAAAATCATGATTCTTCTACAAGTAATCTGTTAAAGGTTTTCCTAGCGAAATAGCTAAACGTTTATAAAGTATTTGACAAAAAGCACTCTTTCTTAAGGGTGCTTTTTTATTCTATTATAGAAATCAAGTGTTAAAATTAAGACTTTGTTAACTATAACCTTTGCGTTGCATTAACATTATTTTATTACCAGTTAAATTGTTCTAATTTCGTCCAAAATTGTTAAAACTATCCTTCTTAACATTGGGTTAAACTTGCAATGTTTGGATTTTTTTTCATTTGCAAAAAATAGGAATTAAAACAAATTAAACTTACTGATGAGGAAATTAATTACCCTACTTATGTTGCTTTTTACAGCAACAATCTTTGCTCAGGGAACTATTACCGGTACGGTAATGGACGCTGAGATGAATGCACCACTACCCGGTGCAAATGTTATGATCGTGGGTACTAATACCGGTACCACTACAGATTTCGATGGTAATTTTACTTTGGAGGCTCAAAAGTCTTCGGGAACCGTTAGAGTAACATTCGTTGGATTCGAAAGAAAAGATATCAAGTTTGATCTTAGTGGAGGAACTCAGGATCTTGGAGATATTGTGCTTGCTTCTGATGCTGATGCATTATCTGAAGTAGTTGTAATAGGATCTGGTATTATCGATTTAGAAGACGATAGAAAAACACCTATCGCTGTTTCAACTATTACAAAATCTGAAATTCAGAAAAGAGCTACAGGAAACGTAGAGTTTCCACAAGTATTGAAAAACACTCCAAACGTATATGTTACTGCTGAATCAGGTGGTTTTGGAGATTCAGAAATGTTTGTTCGTGGTTTCGATCAAAGTAATACTGCATTCCTTTTAAATGGTCAGCCTATTAACGGTATGGAAGATGGTAACATGTATTGGTCTAACTGGCAGGGTATAACTGATATTGCAAATGCAGTACAGGTGCAAAGAGGTCTAGGATCTTCAAAATTAGCAATATCATCTGTTGGTGGAACAGTAAATATTGTAACGAAAGCAACTAATAAAACTGAAGGTGGCTTTGCTCGCTTTATGGTTGGTAATGGTAGCTACGTAAAAGGAACTGCTTCCTATGATACAGGAGTTAACGAAAACGGCTGGGGATTCTCATTCTTAGTAGATTATTGGAGAGCTCATAGTAAATGGGCTGATGGAACTAAAGGAGAAGGTCAAAACTACTTTTTCTCGGTAGGAAAAGAGGCAGGAGATCATACGTTTAATTTTTTAGTGACTGGGGCTCCACAATGGCACGATCAAAACTATTCTAAAGATGCTGATCTTTATGATCAATATGGCTTAAAATACAATAATAATTACGGATTCAGAGACGGCGAGTATTTGTCCTATAGAAGAAATTATTATCACAAACCAGTTGTCAATTTAAATTGGGATTGGGATATGAGTGAAGTTTCAAATCTATCTACAGTAATGTATGCATCTTTTGGTCGCGGAGGTGGAACAGGAACCTATGGTAATGGACTAGGAAGGATTGATAATGGTATCGATTCTTCTCCAGAAGGTGCTTTTACTAGAAATGGTTTAGTAGATTGGGATCATATCGTAAACGAATCTAACAGAGATGTAGAAGATGGATTTCAATCAGGACGTAACGGAACTCTTATTAGAGGTTCGGTGAATAATCATGCCTGGTATGGAGGCGTAACAAATTACGAATTTACAGGTTTAGAAAATATCACTATAAATGCCGGTGCAGACATCAGATTTTATAAGGGAGATCACTTTCGCCAAATCGTAGATCCGCTTGGATTAAATGGAGTTAGAGAAGATTTCGGAGGGAATCCTAATAATACAGTAACTGCAACTTTCGATGCAGATCCATGGAGTGCGTTATTCGATTTTGCAGATGAAGGAGAGCGTATCGATTACGATTATTCCGAAGATATAAACTATCAGGGTACTTTTGGACAAGTTGAATATGCTAATGATGTTTTTTCAGTATTTGCTCAGGGAGCAATTTCTAACCAATCTTACAAGCGTTACGATAGAGGAAATTTTGAAGGAGAAAGAGAATCTGAAACTGAAAATAAATTTGGTTACAATGTAAAAGCAGGTGCTTCTTTTACATTTGTAGAAGGGAATACAATATTCGGTAATGTAGGTAAATATTCTAGACAACCTTTCTTGGATAATATCTTCCCAAGCTATAGTGATAATACTGCTTTTGCAGATCCAGAAGTAGATAATGAAGAAATCACAGGTTTTGAAGCCGGTTATGCTTTTGAAAGCGGTAGTTTCTCAGCTAATTTCAATGCATACTATACAAAATGGGAAAATCGATTCTTAAATTTTTCAGGTAACTACACAGGAAACGGTGCTAATGTTGAAAATGCAGCATTCTTATTCTCTGATATTTCACAACTTCACAAAGGTTTGGAAATCGATTTAAAATGGAAACCTATTATGGATTTAACTATCCGTGGATATGCTACAACAGGTAATTGGGAGTATGATGGTTCTTCACCAGTTAGAATCCGTAATAATGACAACTCCGAATTCGTAGACCAGCTAGATGTAGATCTTTCAGGAACTAAGGTAGGTGGTGCGCCTCAAAATTCAGCAGGTTTAGGAGTAGATTACGATGTGATCTCAAGAAAACTTTCGTTATCAGCTAATTGGAATTATTACGATAATTTATATGGATTGGTTGAAGTAGAAGATGTAGCTGAATCTTCTTTGGCAGGAGATACATACCAACCAGAACAATTAAATTCTTATTCTTTATTCGATATTGGAGCAAGCTATACATTTGATCTAGGAGAAAATGATATTCAATTGATAGGTAACATTTACAATCTACTTGATCATGAATATATTACTCAAAAAGATAATTATGGATACTTTTTCGGTAATGGTACTACATGGAATATTGCTGTGAAGTACAATTTCTAATAAGTCTCTAACCATATAAATTTAAGACCCCCTATTTTTAGGGGGCTTTTTTGTTAAAGGTAACTTCTGATTGCTAGAGTATAACAATTATTTGTTAACCTTGCGTTAACGTTAAAAACAGTTTTATTAACTTTTTTTGCGGCGAACTAAAATCAAATCAAACAAATTTTACACATGAGGAAATTAATTACCTTATTAATGCTGTTATTTACAGTAGGAATTTTTGCTCAAGGAACTATTACTGGTACGGTGATAGATTCTGAAATGGTTGGTCCACTTCCGGGAGCGAACGTAATGGTTGTAGGGTCAAAGAAAGGTACAACTACAGATTTTGATGGGAACTTCTCTTTGGATGTTAATAGCTCTACAGGGACTTTAAAAATCAGTTTTGTAGGTTACAAATCTAAGCAAGTTCAATTCAGTCTTTCAGGAGGTTCTCAAGATTTGGGAGATATAATTCTTGTTGGAGATGATAATGCTTTAGATGAAATTGTAATTACTAGTTTTTCTTTAGCAATTGATAGAAAAACACCTGTCGCAGTATCAACTGTAAAAGCTGAGACGATTGAAACTAAATTAGGAAACCAGGAATTTCCTGAAATTCTTAAAAGTACACCAGGTATCTACGTTACGAAACAAGGTGGTGGATTCGGAGATGCTGATATCAGAATGCGAGGATTCAACTCAGAGAATATTGCTGTAATGATCAATGGGGTGCCTGTAAACGACATGGAAAGTGGTCGTGTTTATTGGAGTAACTGGGCAGGGCTTGCAGATGTTACTAAAACAATGCAAACACAAAGAGGTTTAGGGGCTGCTAAAGTTGCTGTGCCGTCTATTGGTGGAACAATAAACATTGTTACCAAATCTACAGACGCCGAGATGGGCGGTAGTGTTATCGCTTCTACAGGTAATGATGGTCTTCAAAAATTTGGAGCTACAGTATCTACTGGTAAATCGGAAAATGGCTGGGCAGCTACAGTTTCTGCATCAAAAACTAGTGGTAGAAGATTTGCTGATGGTCTTGAATTTGAAGGGTATAATTACTTTTTGAATATTGCTAAGGAAATAAATGAAAATCATGAACTTTCTTTAACTGCCTTCGGGGCACCGCAACGTCACGGTCAGAGAGAAACGCTACATACTATAGAAGATTACAAGAGAAGTGACAGAGATATTAAGTTTAATGGAGATTGGGGTTATCGCAATGGTCAGGTAGTTAATGTGCAAGATAACTTTTATCACAAGCCACAAATATCTTTAAATCACTATTGGGATATTAGTGATAGAACAGAATTATCGACAGCAGCCTACGTATCTTTTGGTACTGGTGGTGGTGGTGGTTATACTGGAAATGCGGATCTTCGAAGTGTTGATTCAGATTATAGATCTGCTCCGTACCAACCATTGAATTTAGATCGTGTGGTAGATGAAAACGCCGCTAATGGTGCAGATGGCTCTCAGACTATCCTATATGATTCAAGAAACGATCATTTTTGGACAGGGCTTCTTTCAACTGTTTCTACAGAAGTAGGAGAAGGATGGGAACTGTTAGGAGGAATCGATTTAAGATATTATAAAGGCGAACATTTCCAAGAAGTGAAAGATCTTTTAGGAGGACAATATTGGGCGGATGACAGTAATGTTAATGATCCAAATAGGCTAACAAGAAGCGGCGATAAAATTAATTATTACAACGATGGATTAGTTCTATGGGAAGGTGGATTCGCCCAGGCAGAATATTCTGATGATAATATCTCTGGATTCCTTTCGGTTAGTGCATCTAATACATCTTATAAAAGAAAAGATTATTTTCAATACTCAGGAGATGAAAAAGAAACCGATTGGATAAACTTTTTTGCATATGGTGCTAAGGGAGGCGCTAACTATAATTTAGATGATAACCATAATATTTTTGCTAATGTGGGCTATTTTGAAAGAGCTCCATTTTTCAATACAGTATTCTTGAATAATAAAAATATAGCAAATGAAGATGCAGAAAACCAAAAGATTTTTAGTGCCGAATTAGGATATGGGTTTAGAACTCAAAATCTAAGAATCGATTTTAACCTTTATCGCACATCTTGGAAGGATAAAACATTAGCAAGATCTTTTATTCAAGGGAATCAGCAAATCTTTGCTAATATTTTGGGTGTAGATGCACTTCACCAAGGTGTAGAATTAGAGTTTCAATATAAAGCAAGTGAAAGACTTAACGTTACTGGTATGATGTCTCTTGGTGATTGGAAATGGGATAATAACGTTGATAATGTAGATGTATTAGCTGAAGATGGAACTACTGTATTAGGTACAATTAATGTAGCCATTGATGGTGTCGAAGTTGGTAACTCGGCACAAACGACTGCGGCATTGGGGCTTAATTATGAAGCCTTCCCTGGAACTTTTATTAGAGGTGATTTTACATACTATGATAGATATTTTGCAGACTTTGATCCTACTGTAAGAGATTCAAATGATATACCTGCGCCTTTTGAATTACCAGATGTAGGATTATTAGATTTAGGTTTAACTCATAATTTCCAATTTGGATCTTTTGAAGCAACCTTAAATGCCAACGTATTCAACGTGCTCGACACTCAGTATATTTCTGATGCTAGAGAAGGAAATGTGAAAGATCCAGATTATAATGGTTTAGTTGATTCTAATGTATGGTATGGTTTTGGGCGTACGTATAGTGTAGGAGCAAAAATTAAATTCTAAAAAATAGAAGATGAAAAATATATATTACATACTAATTCTTTTTCTTGGATTATCATTTATTGGTTGTGAGCCTATGGAAGATATCCATGATGATATTAACGATGAAATTGACGGTAGTGGTGCTTTAGCTGATAAATCATATACCCTTACAGAAGATGATTATGAATCATTAGGTAGTAGTTTTCCTAACTTCAATAGTGAGGAAGATGCACGAACTTTAATTCCTGATTTTCTTGATGCGCAATATCCATTTTACGGTGAAGGTTCTTCTATCAACGTAACTTTTGATATTTATGATCCTATTCGTGTAGAAGATTATGAAGTAACTTCTAACGATTATAACGAAGCTGGATTGGATGTTGATTATTTTACAGGTACATCTCAAATATACAATGTATTAGAGAATGTATTTCCACAGGCAGATAATGGTGATTATATAAATCTAATGTACGAAACAGTTGCAGAAGAAATCCCATATACAATTACTGCTGAAGATTTTGATCTAATTGGTGATAATTTAGTAGGAACTTATCCTGATGAAGCATCTAGTGCAGCTCAGTATAGTAATTTTGATAGACGTGAAGATCGAGATGCCTATTGGAGCAATGATATGATTCTTGAAGCAATCAATGTTGTTTTAGATGATAATTTTGATGATGTAACAAACCAGATTTACAATGTTTCTTATGCTGTTTATGATGGAAGTGCTGGTACAGAAAGTATGACTGTTCAATTTAATGGCAATGCTTATGTGGCATTTGGAGGAACATCTTACGAAGTTTCTGCTGCAGATTTCGATGAAATAGGAACTGAATTTGCTGAAGAATATCCACAACCAGCATCTAGTGCAGCTCAATACAGTAATTTCGAAAAAAGAGACGGAAATGCTTCAGCATGGACGGAAGACATGATTCTTGAAGCTATCAACTTTCTTTTGGATTCAAAATTCCCAGATGCATCTGAAGGAACTCAATTTGCAGTTACTTACGCTGTTTATACTGGTGCGGCTGGTTCAGAGGTTATAAATGTTATTAAAACCGATGGTGATTATGAGTTAGATTTAAATGGATCTGTATCTACAATTACAACTACAGACGTTTTTGCTTTTACAAATGGTAGCTGGGGAATGCCTTTTACATTATCTATGGAAGATTATGAGGCATTAGGACAAAGCTATCCTAATTTTTCTAATGAAGATCAAGCTTTATATAGAATAGGTATTTATCTGGGTATGCAATTTCCTTATGCAGAAGAGGGAGACATTACAGCTGTTGCTTATGATTTATATAGTTCAGGAGAAACATCAACAGAATATGTAAATTATATTTTTGAAGATGGAGAATTTAGCCTGATTCCGTCAACTAGAACAACTTCTTTGAAATTTGGATTAAATAATGGTTTATGGGTTCCTGATAACACCATAAGATATTCTTTAACAGGTGATGATTATGCAACGATTGCTGCAGCTTTGGAAGATGCTTATCCTAACCCTGCTAGTAGTATGTTACGTTATAATAATTTCGATACAAGGTCTGATAATGATAATTACTGGAGTCCTGATATGATTTTGGAAGCTGTAAATGTAGTATTAAACAATATCAATCCTAGCGCCGCGGTTGGCCAGAAATATATTGTAACATACGCAGTTTACAATGGATCTAACACTACTAATAGCCTTAGTGTGATAAAAGTTGAAGATGGAAGTTGGGTGCTTAACGAATAACCTGCTCTTATTCAAGATAAAAATAAAACCTTCTGTACTTTAGCAGAAGGTTTTATTTTTGATTATTACTTTTACAAGACTCAAATTAAAATTAAAAATTAGATTTAATGAAGAAAAATATCCTTTTAGCATTCATTTTAGGAAATTTTTTCCTTGGGTGTAGTAGCGATGACAGTTCTCAGGATAATCCCGTAAACCCTCAAGAGGACGATCCGATTGCGGTAGATGACGAATTGAGAACTATAGAAAATGTAGAGGTTACTTTTGATACAGATGATCTTTTACAAAATGATGAAGTTGTAGATAATGCTCGTATTTTCTCTATCGATACAGAAAGTAGCGAAGATGGAAGTATAATCGATAATCGTGATGGTACATATACCTACATACCATCTACAGATTTTCAGGGGAAAGATACTTTTATGTATTCACTTTGTGTACCTGGCGATTCTGATAGATGCTCTGAAGCTACTGTGACTGTACAGGTAGATCAACCAGGACCGCCAACTGCAAATGATGACTCTTATGAAATAGATGAGGATGATACCTTACTGATTCGTAATTATGGAGATAACGACAGTCTTATTGGAGGTGCCGTTATTACCTCGGTCAATTCAGAAAGCGGTAATGCTACGGTAACTATTAATGAAGATAATAATATTGTTTATACTCCAATAGAAGGTTTTGCAGGAATAGATACTTTTACTTATACTATTTGCAATGATGATGAGAAAACCTCTTGCGATACTGCAACAATTACAATTACAGTAGTTGATGAAGGTAATCCAACTGCAGAAGATGATGAGGTGATTGCAAATACTAATGATGCTGAGACGATTCTTACAGATCTGCTAGCTAATGATAATGTAATTGATGGCGCTACAATTAGCAGTATAGATGATTCATCAAGCGAAGGAACAGTTACATTAAATGAAGATGGTACAGTAACCTATGTTCCCGCAGCTGGATTTACCGGCGAAGATACTTTTGAGTATTCTATTTGTGATGATGATCAGCCAGAAGCTTCCTGTAGTACCGCTACGGTAACTGTTCAGGTTTTAAATCCAATTGCCTTTAATATTCCCACAGATCTACAGGATTATTACGATGGCGTAACTTTTACGGATCAATCAGAATTCTTAAAATTAGCTCTTTCTAATTTTACTGTTGCTGCACATGAAACGATCTTAGCATACACAGATCGTCATGATTATTTATATAATGCGGATGCCGATCCTGATAACCCTGGAAATGTAATTTTGATGTATTCAGGAGAGAGTCGCTCAGATAATGAATATCAAACTCAGGAGCCACCGGGTGATGATGAAACCTTCAATACAGAGCATATTTATCCTCAATCAAGATTATCTGCAGCAGATGCAGTTACAGATTTGCACCACCTAAGATCTATTGATATTGATATTAATAGTGAAAGATCTAACTATCCATTTGCCGATGGTAATGGCCAATATCAACTTGTTGGCAGTAATCAGTGGTATCCTGGTGATGATTGGAAAGGTGATGTTGCTCGAATGGTATTCTATCTAAATATTCGTTATGGTGAAAATATAGAAACTGTAGGAAACTTAGATCTTTTCCTTAAATGGAATAGAGAAGATCCTGTATCAGAATTCGAGATGCAAAGAAATAATGTAATTGAAGCTGCGCAGGGTAATCGTAATCCATTTATAGATAATCCATATCTTGCAACTCTTATTTGGGGAGGTGAAGATGCGGAAAATCGATGGGAATAGCCTACTTTTGTAAAAAAGATAATCATGTACCAAACTGTTCAATTTATACATTCATACTGGGCTTATCTAGTTGTAATTATGCTAACCGTAGCAGCTGTTAGCGCCATTATTGGTTGGGTTTCTGGTAAAGAATATAGTGCCGGCAATTTTAGAATTTCGCTATTTACGCTTATTGTCTCCCATATTCAGTTACTTATTGGGATTGTACTTTATTTTACAGCACCATATTTTAAAATGTGGGGAGAAGTTGGGATGAGCGGAGTAATGGCTGATGATACACTTAGATTGTATAATATGGAACATCCACTTATGATGATTATTGCTATTGTTTTAATCACCGTAGGATATTCTAAGCACAAGAAGAAGCTAACCTCTACGCCAAAATTTAAAACTTTAGCGATATTTTATACGATTGCTTTATTGGTACTTCTTTCAAGAATTCCTTGGAATGCTTGGTTGTCGTAAAAAAACAAAGTCTATAACTATTAAAAATCCTCGCTTTCAGTGAGGATTTTTCTTTTTAACGAGGTGTAGATATACAGGAAAATGATCGCTAAACCCACCTAAATAACCATTATAGCCATAACTTCGGAAAGGGTATCCTTTATACTGCCCGCTTGAAGTAATCAAATAATCTTTTTTGAAAATTCCGGCTCTATAGTATTGAAAATGCTCATAATTTTTAGATGTCATAGCACCTGAAACTAAAATTTGATCGAATAAATTCCAATTATCACGATAGGCTAAACTCCCTAAGCCTTTTTTATACATTCTGAGCATGGGATTATAAAACTGAAATTGATTTGCCTTTTCTGAAGTGTTCAGCAGATTCTTCACATTTTCATTTTTCGGATCATCATTAAAATCTCCCATATTTATAATTTTGAATGAAGGATCGATGGCCCAAAGCGAATCACAAATTCTTCGATTCGTTAATGCAGCCAATTTTCTATAATTTCGGCTCGCTTTTTCCCCACCACTTCTGGAAGGCCAGTGATTTACTAAAAATGCAAAGTTCTCATCTTCAATACTTCCAGTAGTAACTAAGATATCCCTGGTATAAATTCTTTTTCCCTCATTGTTCTGAATAAAAACAGCAATAGCCTTTGATGTTTTTGGCGTAAATACATCGTTATTATAGAGTAGCGCATTATCAATACCACGGCGATCTGGGGAATCAAAATGAATAATTTTGTAATTTTTGTTTTTTAATTCCTCGGTATTCAATAGATCTTCGAGTACGCCATAATTTTCGATTTCGCATAAGCCAATAATTTCTGGACTGCTGCCAGAGAGTTCTGTTCCGATTTCAGAAAGAACCCGGCCAATATTATTTAATTTTAGCTGATATTTTGTTTTAGTCCACACGTCTTTACCTTCAGGTGTACGATCGTCATCAAATGTAAAATTGTCGTTTTCAGTATCAAAAAGGTTCTCAGTATTATAAAATGCTACGGTCAAAACTTCATAAGGAGCCTGATCTTGAGCAACCAAATTTCCGAAAAAAAAGAGAAGTATATAGTGTATTAGATTCATTTTCAATCTCATAAGCTATCTGAAATCAATGTTAAAATTATACTATAATGAAAATAATAAATACGGTTTAGTGTATAATTTACTAATTTAACGAATATAAGTAATTGGTTTTCAATGCGTAGTGCTGTTTTTGTTTGGATGATTGTATTTTTTGCTGGTTTTATTCAGGCTCAAGAAATAAAAATTTCAGGCAAAATAATTCACGTTCATTCCCAAGATGTAATTGGTGGCGTTGCGATTCGTTTAGAAAATCAATTTTTAGAAGTACGAAGCACTGCTAGCGGAGAATTCAATTTAAACTATAATGATTTGGAAATGGGAAACTATATTCTAAATATTTCGAAATTTGGTTTTAAAACATTGCGCTTACCTATTCTTATAAATCGAACAAGTTTGGATTTAGGTGCGATTACGCTTACTCCAGATTTTACCGAGCAGCAAGCGCAATTAGGAAGTGTTAATCTTAGCGAAAACGAGCTTGACGATGACCAAATTGATGCCGTTTTTTCTTCTATTTTGAATGCTGGAAAAGATGCTTTTTTAAATGCTGCAGCTTACGATTTTAGCCAGACATATTTTAAACCACGTGGCTATGATAGCCAGTATGGCTTGGTGATGATCAATGGAGTTCCACTAAATAAAATAAGCAATGGTAGACCGCAGTGGAGTAATTGGGGCGGTTTAAATGACGTGCAGCGAAATCAGGATTTTAATTTTGCGGTGAGTCCTGTGGATAATAACTTCGGAAGTTTGGCAGGATCCACAAATTTTGTAATGCGTGCCTCAAAATTCTCGAAAGGAGGACGGCTTACTTTATCGGCTGCCAATAGAAGTTACCGATCCAGGATTATGGCCACGTATAGCTCGGGTGAATTAAAAAATGATTGGTTTTATACCATTTCGCTTTCCGGAAGATTTGCTGAAGAAGGCTATATGGGAGGAACCTCGTACAATGCAAAATCAGCTTTTCTTTCCGTAGAAAAAAAGATAAATGAAGAGCATAGTTTAAATTTTGCAACAATTTACACGCCTAATATTCGTGGAAAATCAGCCGCAATCACCGATGAAGTTTTCGATTTAAAAGGAAGAAAATATAATAGCTATTGGGGATTTCAGGAAGATGAAATTAGGAATTCTCGGCAGCGACGTGTAGAAGAACCTATTTTGATGCTGAATCACTTTTGGGAAATCTCAGAAAATACGCAGGTAGTTACTAATCTCGCCTACCAGTTTGGAAATATTGGAAATACCAGGATCGATTATGGTGGAACTGATTTAATTCGGTTTAACGATCAGGTGTCTTACGATGGCGGCGGTCAAAACCCAGATCCCGCCTATTATCAAAATTTACCAAGTTATTTTTTACGATTTGAAGGAAGTGAAAATTATGAGGCAGCATATCGAAGTGCGGCTGCATTTCGAGAAAATGGCCAATTAAACTGGGATGCGATCTATGAAGCCAATATTGCTGAAACCAATGCAGGAAATAATGCCGTCTACGCCTTAACCGAAGACCGTAATGATGATCGCTCGATTTTTTTAAATTCCACTTTCGATCATAAAATAAATTCAGATTTTAAGCTGAATGGTGGAATTAATTTTCAGCACTTACAAAGCCATAATTATGCAAAAATCGATGATCTTTTTGGTGGAAATCGTTTTCTGGATATCGATTTTTTCGCTGCACCAACAAATGATTTTACGCTGGAAGAGGTAGCTCAAAGTGATCTTCAAAATCCAAATCGATTGGTGGGTGAAGGGGAGACCTATAAATATAATTATGATTTAAATTCAACAAAATTAGAAGCTTTTTCTCAGCTTCAATTTATAACTAAAAATATCGAAACTTACCTCTCAGCAAAGGTTAGTTCAACAAACTATGATCGGGTTGGCAATTATCAAAACGGACTTTTTCCCGATAATTCTTTAGGAAAAAGTTCAGTTTTACATTTTATCGATTTTGGCTTAAAATCGGGGTTAACTTATCATTTCACAGGGCGTCATTCGGTTTCTTCTAATCTGTTTTTTGCTACTAATCCACCAACGCTTCAAAATAGTTTTGCGAATCCGCGGCAAAATAATACGGTAGTTCAAGATCTGGATAGTGAACAAATTTATAGCGCAGATGCGACGTATCGTTATCGATCTCCAAATTTCAACTTAAAAATCAGTGGATATTTCACTCAATTTCGAAATGTAACCGATGTTTCTTTTTACTATGTAGACGGACTTTCAGGTCTGGGCAGAAATACAACAACTGCATTTGTTCAGGAGATTTTATACGATGCCGAAAAACAGCATTTAGGGATCGAATTTGGTGCTGAAGTACAGGTAACTTCCACAATCAAATTTAAGTCTGCCTTTGCGATTGGACAATTTATTTTTTCCAATAATCCCAATTTGTATCTAACCAGTAATAGTTTTGCCGGCAATGTGAATTATGGGGAAACTCGATTGCAAAATTACCGTCTTGCCAATGGGCCGCAGCATGCAGCACAATTAGGTTTTGAATATCGCGATCCCGATTATTGGTGGTTTGGTGTTACAGCAAACTATTTTGCAAATGCATTTATTAATGTGAGTCCGTTACTGCGAACATCAAATTTCGCTACCGATACTGATGGATTACCGCTTGAAAATTATGATGCGCAACTTGCTAGAGCGTATTTAAAACAAGAGAATTTAGGCGATTATTTTTTGCTGAATGCCATTGGAGGTAAATCCTGGAAATTGGGAGATTATTATGTTGGGCTTTTTATTAGCCTGAATAATATTTTGGATCAGCTTTACAAAACCGGCGGTTACGAACAATCCAGAAATGCCAACTTTACCAGCTTGCAGGAAGATCGTGAACGTGAAATTCCCGTTTTTGGCAATCGTTACTGGTACGGTTACGGCACTACTTATTTTGCTAATCTTTATGTTCGGTTTTAAAAATGAAGAAATTTTTACTCATTTTAATTCTTATTGTAATCAGTTGTGTGACGACAGATGATTATGAGGTGCCACAAACTCAGGTTCCGGCAAATGTGAGTATAGAAGGCACGCAAATTAGCCTAAGAGCGGTAAAGAATAACTATGATGAAGAAACTGGTGATATTTTTACATTTTCGGGAGATCAATATTTTGAAGGCTATGTGATTTCTTCAGATCGAGCGGGTAACTTTTATAATGAATTGATCCTTCAGGATAGCCCTGAAAATCCGGAAGCTGGTATCCAAATTTTAATTGATGAAAATGCCCTTTATCAACGTTATAACTTCGGAAGAAAAGTTTTTGTGAAACTAAACGGATTAAGTATTTCAAAAAACAGTGGTTTAATTCAGCTAGGAAAACAAAATAGGGGAGATCTTGATCCTATAACACCTTCAGAAATCGACGAATATTTAGTTCGTTCAGAAATTGTAGAAGAAATCATCCCGCAGCAAATTGATGTTGGTGATTTTTTACCTGAATTTTTATGCACTTATGTGCAGTTGGATAATATTCAGTTTAACCGAAATCTATTCACGCAAACCAACAGCACCTTTGCTGCAGAAACTTACGATCAATTTGATGGTTTGCGCCAGATCGAACAATGCGGAAGCGACGACACCGCTTTATTAAGCACCAGCACGTATGCCGATTTTAAGTCGATAAATTTGCCGGCAAGCTCGGGTAAGATATTTGGCGTTTTAGGGCGTGATTTTTATGATGACTTTTATGTGGTTCAGTTGAATTCTACCGAAGATCTTTCTTTTGGAAATGAGCGCTGTGACCCCGAATTTTTTAGCTGTGGAAGCAATATTGAAGAAGGTGAGAGGATTTTGTTTGAAGAAAACTTTGCTGAAATCACCAATGAGAATAAGTTGGATCCTTTAGGATGGACAAATATTAACTTAACCGGTGGCGAAGAACGATTTGTTGATGCCACTTCTAACGGAAATCGAACGATTCGAATCTCGGGATACGATACAGGAGAAAATCCTTTGGAAGCCTGGCTGGTTACACCACCAATCGATCTTTCTCAGACGCAAAATGAGGTGTTATCTTTTGATATTAGGGCATCTTACGATAACGGTACCATTTTACAAGTTTACGTAAGTGATGATTTTAGTGGGGATGTGAAAGATGCAAATTGGAACTTGTTGGAAGCCAATATTCCAATGGGACCTTCTAATCAAAATGCTACCGTATTTAGAAATTCTAAAATAGATCTTTCCTGTTTTGATGCAGAAGTTTATATCGCCTTCCGATATCGCGGTAGAGATCCTTCTCGAACCACAACTTATGATATTGATAACATCAAAATAAGGGTTAGATAATTAACTTAGCTGCGTCCTAAAAACAAGAAAATGAAATTTACTATTTGCTTTATTTTACTGCTTTTTGGTATTCATTTTATGAATGCTCAGGATCTTGAAGGTGTTTGGCTATGGAACTCACCAGATGGTTCTCAGAATTTTGAAGTGGAATTAGAAAAAGTAAATGATAAAGAATATCGTGGCAGGCATTGTGCTGTTTTTGATAACGGCAATCGTATTGACTGTAATAGTGATAAGGACACTTTTTCTATCACTATGGTGAAGATTGCTGAAGATAATTATGCCGGTACGATAGAGAGCAGTTACGAAAAATCAATAGGAAAAATAAGAATGCAATATTATGTAGAAGATGATCTATTGCAGTTCAATCTTACCGAAAACCCGGTTGGAATCTTCTATTTGCCTGAAGAAGCTATTCTAACCCGATAATTAATCCTGAATGATTTCACTAGCTTTGTAAGGAGACCAAATTTCGTAAATAGGATCGCCACTAGAACTCTTGCCGCGATGGTTCCATTCATTATTCATAAGCTGATAATCGAAAGTTAAGCTGGCGCCTACGCGAAAATCGTCTTTAGAGAAAAACTCAATATTTTCGATATATTTCCCATAGCTGGCGGAATACGTTCCACCGCCTGTGGCAAAAAAATCTCCTGTGGCCGAGTTGTATGCTATCCATTGAAAGCGGGTTCCGTTAAGAATCTTGATCGTTTTACGATCTCCAATTTCACGTCTTTGCATTGCGCCATCTCGCTCGCGACCTGTTATGATCCAAACTCCAGAAAGATCGTTCTGATAATCGCTAATTTTAAGCCAGGTTTGTGAATAATCCTGTCCTTCAAATTTTAATGTGTCTTTAGTTACTTCAACAACGAGATTATTAATATTACCAACTTTTTCCTTTTCTGCGGAATTGAATTCGAATTTCTCCGTATATGAAGAACCTTCAATTTCATAAATTCCCCCTTTTGCCTCTATAAATTCGTAGTCGCCCTCTTTGGCTCCTTCAGCAAAAAATCCGTCTTGATAAATACGTACTGTATTAAGTTCAGCAGGTTTTTTATTTTCTGAAATGAGTTCCCAAGAGCCCTCTAAGCCTGCCAAATTTTGGGCATTCACAAGTTGAAATATACTGAAAGCTATAACTGAAAAAAGTATCCTCATCATCGATGATTTTTAAAATGAAGATACTAATTTTAGTTCATAATCAAACTGAAGTTTATTATAGTTGAATCTTTATGGCAGTTCCAACAAATAAGAAAGAGTTAATAGACGATATCAAAACAACCTATTCTAAATTGAAAAAAGATTTAGAAGATATTCCATTGAAATCAACTAAAACTAAAGAGCTTGAAGGACATGCAAAAGACACCAATATGAGTGTTTGTAACCTAGTCTCTTACTTAATTGGCTGGGGAGAACTTGTCTTGAAATGGGATAGAAAAATGAAAAATAATAAAGAGGTTGATTTTCCCGAAACTGGTTATAAGTGGAATGAATTAGGCAAATTAGCTAATAAATTTTATTTGGATTATGAGCATCTCCCGTATTTGGAACTGCTCGAAAAATTAGATAAAGTTTTTGTAGAGATTCTAGAAATTATCGAAAATAATTCGAATAAGGAATTATATCAAACAGCTTGGTATGGGAAATGGACAAAAGGAAAAATGATACAGTTTAATACCTCTTCACCTTATAAAAATGCAAGGACTAGAATAAGGCGTTGGAAGAAGTCTAAGGAAATTACATAATAGAAACAGCGAGTGAAAACTATACTGACACTATCCCGTAAAGTGTGTAAGTTTTAAATAAGGGGGTTTGGCTTTATTACTTAAAGTCGAACCCTTTCTTCATATATAGTTAAGAACTGATTGAGGATAATTCCCCAGTTTCTAACCGGCATAGTCCACTTTTTTGTGGCTTCCCTTAATGCCAAATATACTGATTTCATAACAGCATCATCTGTTGGGAAGGATAATTTATTCTTGGTGTACTTCCTGATCTTACCGTTTAAATTTTCAATCAGGTTGGTGGTGTAAATGATACGCCTGATCTCGAGTGGGAATTCATAGAAAACTGTAAGATCTTCCCAGTTGTCTCTCCAGCTTTTAATAGCATAGGAATACTTGTCATTCCAATTGCGTGCAAAATCCTCTAGGGCAGCTTCTGCGGCCTGTTTGGTCGGAGCATCATAGATGAGCTTCATATCCTTTGTAAAGGCTTTTTTATCTTTCCAGACCACATACCTGCAAGCATTCCTGATCTGGTGGACTACACATATTTGCGTTCTGGATTCCGGGAATACGTTTCTAATGGTATCGGTAAATCCATTCAGGTTATCTGTAGCGGTGATCAGAATATCCTCCACACCACGGGCTTTCATATCAGTAAGTACGCTCATCCAAAAAGCCGCAGATTCATTCTTACCCAGCCATAGGCCAAGAACCTCTTTCTTTCCATCCCTCCTAAGACCTACTGCGATATAAATCGTTTTGTTGACTACCTTGGAGTTCTCTCGTACCTTAAACACAATCCCATCCATCCAGACAATAAGATAAACCGGCTCTAAAGGGCGGTTCTGCCAGGCGACAATATCATTGCTAATCCGGTCAGTTATTCGGGATATGGTGGAAGTAGAAACATCAAAACCATAGACTTCAGAGATCTGTTCTTCGATATCACTATTGCTCATTCCTTTGGCATAAAGAGAGACAATTACATTCTCGATTCCATCAACCATATTCTGCCGCTTTGGAACAATCATGGGATTAAAGGATCCGTCCCTGTCTCTTGGAACCTTTATAGAATCTTCTCCATAGGAACTGCGAACCTTCTTCTGGGAATAGCCGTTGCGGGTATTACCTTCTTTAGATCGCTGGTTTTTCTCGTAATCAAGGTGACCATCAAGCTCACCTTCCAGCATTTTTTCCAGACCACGCTTTTGGAGTTGTTTTAGGAAATTACTGAGTTCTTCTCCGGATTTGAACTGCTTTAAAAAATCATCGTCAAATAAATCTTCTTTTTTCATTACTGTGTAAATATTAGAGGCCTGAAATTACAGGCAAGATTAAAAAAATATCGGGGTTTGCAAACCCCGATATTTTCTACTTACACAGTTTTTGAGATAGTCCCACTATACTTCACCCGCTGCTGTATGTTGATAGAATAATTTTTAACTACTTCTCTTCTCCGTATTTATCGTATTCGGGATACAGAAAATTATTATACGGAAATCTGGTAATATGAATTTGGCGTACAGCTTCGTAAACCTTTCTTCTAAAGTGCTCCATATTTTCCTTTTCTAAGGCTGAAATAAACAATACGTTATCACCAAGGCGATTCATCCAGGTTTGTTTCCATTCTGCCAGCGTATAGTGTGCTGTAGTTTTTTCAGTAACAAGATCGTCTTCTTCAATTTCTTCAGGAACGTATTGGTCGATCTTGTTGAAAACCATAATCGATGGTTTATCGGAACTTTTTATTTCATCCAAAATTTGGTTTACAGAATTGATATGATCCTCAAAATTAGGATGGGAAATATCAACTACATGTAAAAGCAAATCTGCTTCTCGTACTTCATCTAAAGTCGATTTAAAAGACTCTACAAGCTGTGTAGGTAATTTTCTAATAAATCCTACCGTATCTGTAAGAAGGAACGGTAAATTACGTATCACAACTTTTCTAACGGTGGTATCGAGTGTTGCGAATAGTTTATTTTCAGCAAATACTTCACTTTTGCTAATCGTATTCATTAACGTAGATTTTCCAACATTGGTGTAACCTACCAAAGCAACGCGCACTAATTGTCCACGGTTTCCTCTTTGCACTTCCATTTGCTTGTCGATCGTTTCCAACTTCTTTTTCAGCAAAGAAATTTTATCTCTAACGATACGACGGTCAGTTTCAATTTCGGTTTCCCCGGGACCACGCATTCCAATACCACCACGTTGACGCTCTAAGTGAGTCCACATACCGGCAAGACGCGGCAATAAATATTCATATTGTGCTAATTCAACTTGCGTTCTTGCATAGCTGGTTTGTGCACGCTGGGCAAAAATGTCTAGAATTAAATTGGTTCTATCTAATACCTTGCATTTTAATATTTTTTCAATATTCTTTTGCTGAGCTGGAGAAAGCTCATCGTCAAAAACAGCGGTTCCTATTTCGTTGTCAGATATGTACTGTCTTACTTCTTCCATCTTCCCGGTACCAATAAATGTTTTGGGATTGGGAAATTCCATTTTCTGGGAAAATCGTTTGGCAACTTCCCCTCCGGCAGTATAGGTAAGGAATTCTAATTCGTCAAGATATTCCTCTAATTTATCTTCTTTCTGATCTTTGGTTATGATCCCAATTAGAACAGCTTTTTCGTAACTTAAATCGGTCTTTTCAATCATAACTACAAAGGTACATAATAGATTAGTATTGTGATTTTTCAGTCGTTTTTTTCAAATAATTTTAACCAAAAAAGCCTGTAATTTTAAATACAGGCTTTCAAAATTTCGTATTTGTGTTTTAGAAATTATAATTAAACCCTAATCCAAAAACTTCCCTTACCTGAAAAGCTCCAACGGCATTGTCATCATAGATGGTTTGGAAAATGAAATTAGTCGATAATAATTCGTTAATCTTCATTTTTACATTAACCGTATAATCGATATCTACGTTTTGCGGATCTTCAAGGTAATTAGAATATAGGTTTAGAATGTTCTCCACTTTCACATTCTTTATCAATTCAAATTTTGCATAAGCAGAGATCGCAGCACCAAGTTCAAATCGCGCAGATTTTCCCTGATCTACGCCAAAATAGTCACCATCTTGATAACCATCTACACTGGTAAAATAAGAATCAACGATTATAAATCTTCCTGTTGCAGGTGCGATGTTTACATAGAAGTTTTCACTTTTCTTCCAAAGCATACCAGGACCAAACTGTAAATAAGCAGGAGATAAAAAGTTGGTGCGCTCGGTACGAATAGTTTCTCCCGTATCGGCATCTGTACTATAATTATAGCCTTTAGTAACTTGTGTTCTAAAGTTTGTAAAAAATGAATAAAACCAATTAGATTCTTCTACTTGCTTACCGGCAACCGAGTTGATCTCTAAGCGGTCACTAGTTTTTCTTGGAAATTCGTCACCTTTTTGCTTTGTCATTCCGTAGTCTACTAAAACTTTAGAATCCCAGGTGAAATCGTCTTTTAGATAATTGAAATCGTAATTAAAAATTAAGTTTCCAGAAATGTTGGAAGTTCCTCCTCCAGTCCATTCCGCATTAAAGGCCGATTGATTAAAAAGAAGTTGGATGTTACCTTCTGTTGTCCAACCTTCTTTTTGCTCTTCTGAATCGTCATCTTGAGCGTTCATGCTTAACGTTCCACCTAAAATTAGCAGGCTAAGTAAAAGTTTTTTCATTTTTAATTTTTTGGTTTTTTGTATAATGGTACTGAAGAGCATGCTTCACCATACATTATACTTTTCGCAATTGGTTGTAGTTTATTAATTAATAATAAATAGGCATTTTTAGGTACTGGCTTATTGGCACATCCTTTAATAATTACCGGTTTATCTTTTAATTCTGAAAGATCCATTTGCTGAATAACTTCAGTATAAAGAATGGTTTCTAGATCCTCTAAAGAGCCGTTAACCGTTTTTTTAGCATAGGGTTGAAGGTAGGTGGCTATAAGCATATAAGCCCATGCCGGGATAATAGCATCTGTACTGCATTCTAAGGCCACGTAACAATCCTGATACTGGCTCCAATCATGGTTTTTTGCCTCTTCTCTAAAAGTGCTTTCTCGAAGTACAAAACCTTCCAGCAGCCAGCCTGAAATATCAAAAGTCACTCTTCGACCTTTTGGATAATAATCCTCTAGATTAAAAGTGACTAATTTGCTATTTGCTACGCGATTTACGATTTCTTCTGTAGCCATAAACGTTCTTTTATAAAAGTCCTAATTCTAATTTAGCACCCTCGCTCATTAGATCCTGGCTCCACGGGGGATCAAAAGTAATTTCAACTTCAGCGTCTTTTACTTCGTTTAAAGATTTTACTTTTTCTTCCACTTCCTGAGGTAGCGATTCTGCTACCGGGCAATTTGGCGTGGTAAGAGTCATTAAGATCTTTACATCGTAATCTGTACTTACCATTACGTCGTAAATAAGTCCTAGCTCGTATATATCTACAGGGATTTCAGGATCATAAATAGTTTTAAGCACTTTTACGATTTTTTCTCCCAATTCCTGAGTGTCGATTTCCTGTTCCATTTTATTTTAATTGGGTTTGATATGCTATTGCATACATTTTTAGTTGTTTGATCATACTTACCAATCCGTTTGCACGGGTAGGAGATAAGTGTTCTTTTAATCCAATCTCATCGATAAACTGGGTGTCTGCTTCCAGAATATCTGAGGGATGATGCCCAGAAAAAGCTCTAATTAAAATGGCTACGATACCTTTTGTGATTATCGCGTCACTATCTGCTGTGAATTCCAGTTTTTCACCGTTCAATTCAGCATGAACCCAAACTTTACTCTGGCATCCTTTAATTAGATTTTCTTCAATTTTATATTTTTCGTCAATTAGTGGAAGAGATTTTCCAAGCTCGATCATATATTCATAACGTTGCATCCAATCGTCGAACATTGAAAATTCGTCTATAATTTCTTCCTGTATTTGCGGTATAGATTTACTCACTTTTTTCAGATTTTATAAGGCTTATTAAAACCTCATTATTACTTGATAATAATCTAAGTTCTTTTTCAGAAAAATCGAATTTGGTAATTTTCGGCAATATTTTAGAGATGGTATTCTCGTTATCCATTGCTCCCTGGCAAAATTTCCTGGTGCTTATCGCGTTAGAAAATGTAAGCTGATCTTTACCAATTTCGTATTCAGCGGCTATATTATTACAATCTGTAGTAATTGCCAGCCTTTTTTCTTCTGAAATAAAATCAAATATAAGATTCCCAAGATTCTCTTTCTTATTATTCAGTGTTTTAACCGAATATTCACCTGAAATTTCAGAATTATTTAACTTTTTTTGGTCGCTTTCGCTAAGATTGGGCGTTTCTTTAGGCTTATTTTCTTCTTTACAGCTAAAAATTAAAAGGGAACTAAAAATTGCTAAAATCGATAAAGATTTATGCAAGCATGGTTTTAGCTTTAATAACGGCTTTAATAAATGCATCTATTTCTTCTTTTGTATTATAAAACGAAAAAGAAGCGCGAACCGTACCCGGAATTTTATAAAAATCCATAATTGGTTGTGCACAATGGTGCCCGGTTCTCACAGCTATTCCCAATTTGTCGAGAATAGTCCCGATATCATACGGATGCATACCGTTAATATTGAAAGAAATTACGGCTGTTTTTTCTTTTGAAACCCCGTAAATCTCCATTCCGTCTATTTTCAGAAGTTCTTTTGTGGCATAATGAAGCAATCCTTCCTCGTAAGAAGCAATTTTATCAAAACCAAGAGCATTCATATAATCTAATGCTGCGCCAAAAGCGATCCCACCGCAAATATTAGGAGTTCCTGCTTCAAATTTATGTGGAAGATCGGCATAAGTAGTTTTCTCAAAAGTTACTGTTGCGATCATCTCACCACCACCTTGGTAAGGAGGTAATTTGTTTAGCCACTTTTCTTTTCCGTAAAGCATGCCAACACCGGTTGGTCCACACATTTTATGGGCAGATACTACATAAAAATCTACATCTAAAGCCTGTACATCTGCTTTGATATGTGGCGCTGCCTGGGCACCATCTATTAAAACTGCTGCATCATATTCGTGCGCTTTGGTGATGATTTTTTCAATAGGATTTACCGTACCTAAAGCATTGGAAACATGATTTAAAAATACAAGTTTGGTTTTTTCTGAGAGTAATTCTTCAAAAGCAGAATAGATTAATTCTCCCTCCTGGTTCATTGGAATTACCTTTAAAATCGCTCCAGTTTTTTCAGCTAAAATCTGCCACGGTACAATGTTAGAATGATGTTCCAAAGCAGAAACGATAATTTCGTCACCTTGATTTAGCAAAGAAGCAAAACCATTTGCAACCAGATTTATCCCATGAGTTGTTCCAGAGGTAAAAATGATTTCGTGTGCCTTTTCTGCATTAAAATGCTTTTGTATCGTATGGCGAGCATGTTCATACTTATCTGTAGCTTCCTGAGATAAAGCATGTACACCGCGATGAATGTTAGCGTTGTAATTTGAGTAATAATCTACAATCACGTCGATTACCTGCTGTGGTGTTTGTGAAGTTGCAGCATTATCAAAATAAACGAGAGGATAACCGTTAACTTCTCGTTTAAGAATAGGGAAATCCTCTCTAATTTTTTCTACGCTATATTCTAATGCTTCAGTAGCTGTACTCATATCTTAAAATTTTTGCTGAATAAAATGGGCTACTTAAAAAATAGCTATCTATAAATTGAAACCTAGTTCTACGCCTAGTTTTTCAGCAATAATATTATTGATTCTTTTTTTAATTTCAGGAATTTTGACGCTAGCTAAAACGTTGTTTGCGAAAGCATACATTAATAATCCACGAGCTTCTTTATGCGGAATTCCACGCGATTGTAAATAAAATAAAGCATCCTCGTCTAACTGTCCAATTGTACAACCATGGCTACAACGTACATCATCTGCAAAGATCTCTAGCTGAGGTTTGGAGTTTATCGTTGCTTTATCATCCACCAGGATATTGTTGTTGGATTGATATGCATTGGTTTTCTGTGCTTCTTTTTCTACAACTACTTTCCCGTTAAAAACACCTACAGATTTATCGGAAAAGATTCCTTTATAATCCTGGTGGCTCTCACAATTTGGATAAATGTGGTGTACCAGTGTGTTGTGATCTACGTGTTGTTTTCCTTCGATAATCGTAACTCCTTTCATGGTAGAGTCGATTCGTTCTCCTTTTTGATAGAAGTTTAGATTATTTCTGGTAAGATTTCCGCCTAAAGAGAATGTATGTACAGAACAATTGCTTTCGTCTTTCTGCTCGATAAACGTATTATCTATTAAAGAGGAACTTGTCTTATCGTTCTGGATTTTATAATAATCTACGATCGCACGACGATCTGCAAATACCTCTGTTACCGAGTTTGTTAGCACCGGATGATCGGTAAGACTTTGATGTCTCTCGATAATTTGTACATGAGAATTTTCGTCGACTACCACAAGGTTTCTTGGCTGAAGCAATAAAGAAGACTCATTTCCTGTAGAGAAATTTATGATCTGAATTGGCTTATCGGCCATTGTATTTTTGTGGATATGGATGTACGCACCTTCTTTGGTGAAAGCGGTATTTAGCGAATTAATACCGTTTTTAGGTGCTAGTTTATTGAAATAATTATCTATTACCGGCTTAAACTTTGTTTTGTTTAATGCAGAAGACATTAAACAAACATCGATCTTATCGTGTGTAGTGTTAGATAAATGAGAAGAATAAATACCATCGATAAATACTAAATCATAAGTATCGATATCGTGAATAAGGTATTGCTTGATTTGGCTATATTCTATCGCATCTTCCTTTTTAGGAAAAACACTGTAATCGTGCTTAAGAGTAGATTTTAAAGAAGTATATTTCCAATCTTCCTGCTTTTTAGAAGGAAACCCAAGCGTTTCAAATTCTTTAATCGCCTGGCTTCTTATTTGCTGAACATCATCATCCACCTGATATTGCTCGTCGAAAGCTAAAAATGATGATACTAATTTATCTTTTAATTCCATTTTCTTCAGTTTATCAGTTGTAATACAAATTCATAATTCGGGAAAATCCGATTGATTTTATTGAATTTCAGTATTAAACTGCGCTTTCCTGCTTAATCCAATCATACCCTCTTTCTTCCAATTCGTAAGCCAGTTCTTTACCGCCTGTTTTTACAATTTTACCGTCAATCAAAACATGAACTACATCTGGTACGATATAATTTAAAAGTCTTTGATAGTGTGTGATTACCAGAACGGCGTTGTTTTCGTTTCTAAGTTTATTCACACCGTTAGAAACAATTTTAAGAGCATCGATATCTAATCCAGAATCTGTTTCGTCTAAGATGGATAGTTTAGGATCTAGCATTGCCATCTGGAAAATCTCATTACGTTTCTTCTCACCACCAGAAAAGCCTTCGTTAAGAGATCTTGATAAAAATTTGCGATCTATTTCCAGTAATTCAGATTTTTCTCTGATAAGCTTAAGCATTTCGTTTGCTGGCATGTCTTCTAGACCATTTGCTTTGCGATGTGCATTAATTGCAGTTTTCATAAAGTTGGTTACAGAAACACCAGGAATTTCTACTGGGTATTGAAACGAAAGGAAAACGCCTTTGTGAGCTCTTTCTTCAGGATCTAATTCAGATAAATCTTCTCCTTCGAAAATAATTTCACCATCAGTCATTTCGTATTCTTCTTTACCTGCAATAACAGAGGATAATGTACTTTTACCAGAGCCGTTTGGTCCCATGATGGCATGTACTTCTCCTGGATTAATCTCAAGATTAATTCCTTTAAGAATTTCCTTTTCTTCTATACTTGCGTGTAAATTCTTTATCTTAAGCATAATTATATGGTATGCATTTGAGCATGCGCTCAAATTATGTTTGTTATTCTTTGCTATTATTTTTCGTGCTATCGGCTAAGACAGCTATAATTTCTCGTAATTCTAAATTTTTTCTAATCCCTGTTTGTCCAGGACTTTGCTTTATTTTACCTCTTACTTTAACCGGTATCATTTCAAAATCATCGGTTTTGTAAGCTTTTAACTGATGTGCTAAAGAGCGGCTTAGGCTATCGATTTCAACATTATAAATAAAGTCTTCTCCTCTAAAAAGTGCAGCTTCATCAGCATAAATAAAATTCCCTATAAGTGTAGGAACTGTGTCTTGTTCTGTTTCTATAACGGTACTTTTTTCAACAGTACTTTCAGGTTCTTCTTCACAGCCAATACAAATAAGCGCTAGTAAAAATATGCACAAAATCTTTTTCATGAGATTCTTAAATTATCCTACCGATCCTTCCAAAGAAATTTCAAGTAGTTTTTGAGCTTCCACAGCAAATTCCATAGGAAGTTTATTTAAAACCTCTTTACTAAAACCGTTAACGATTAACGCGATAGCTTTTTCAGTATCGATTCCTCTTTGGTTACAGTAAAAAATTTGATCTTCTCCAATTTTACTTGTAGTTGCTTCGTGCTCTACTTTTGCAGTTTTGTTTTTAGCTTCGATATAAGGAAACGTGTGTGCACCACATTCATTACCCATTAAAAGCGAATCACATTGTGAAAAGTTTCTAGCATTTTCAGCCCTAGGATTAATCTGCACTAAACCACGATATGAATTTTGTGATTTTCCTGCTGAAATACCTTTAGAGATAATGGTACTCTTAGTGTTTTTACCAAGATGAATCATTTTAGTACCGGTATCTGCCTGCTGAAAATTATTGGTTACAGCGATCGAATAAAATTCTCCAACAGAGTTATCGCCTTTTAGGATACATGAAGGATACTTCCAGGTTACTGCAGATCCTGTTTCTACCTGTGTCCATGAGATTTTTGCATTTTTTTCGCAAATCCCTCTTTTGGTTACAAAATTATAAACACCACCTTTACCATCTTTACTGCCTGGGAACCAGTTTTGAACGGTACTGTATTTTATTTCAGCATCATCTAATGCTACCAATTCTACTACGGCAGCATGTAATTGGTTTTCATCACGTGTTGGGGCAGTACAACCTTCTAAGTAACTTACATAACTAGATTCGTCTGCTACCACAAGGGTTCTTTCGAATTGCCCGGTACCTGCCTGATTAATTCTGAAGTATGTAGAAAGTTCCATCGGGCAACGAACACCTTTTGGAATATAACAGAAAGATCCATCACTAAATACTGCGGAATTTAATGCAGCATAAAAATTATCTTTCTTAGGTACAACGCTCCCAATATATTTCTTAACTATTTCTGGATGTTCTTTTATTGCTTCAGAAATAGAGCAGAAAATAATTCCTTTTTCAGCTAAAGTCTTTTTAAAAGTTGTAGTTACAGAAACTGAATCCATAACCACATCTACAGCAACACCAGCCAATTTCTTTTGCTCGTCTAGCGATATTCCAAGTTTTTTGAAGGTATCCAATAACTCAGGATCTACCTCATCTAAACTTTCGTATTTGGGTTTTTTGTTAGGAGCAGAGTAGTATGAGATGTTCTGAAAATTAGGTTTTTCATAATGAACGTTCGCCCATTCTGGTTCTGTCATTTTCTCCCATTCTCTATAAGCTTCGAGTCTCCATTCTGTCATCCATTCAGGTTCCTCTTTCTTCTTAGAAATTGCTCTAACAATATCCTCGTTCAAACCAATAGGAAAAGTATCAGATTCTATATCGGTATAAAATCCATACTCGTATTCTTTGGTTTCGAGTTCTTTTTTTAAGTCGTCTTCAGTATATGCCATCTCTGTATTTTATATTCAAGGCTCAAAATTTAAGGTTATTTAAATTTCGTTCCTTTAAAATCACTCTTTTGCAAATAGTCTATAAAACCATTTATTTGCCTGCTCAATGAAATAACTTTGCTCTTAAAATCTTCAAAATCATCTTCATTTAAATATCCGCGATCAAAAGCTCTATATATTTGTGATCTTGTCTCTCCATATGATGCCTTTGCAATTGAAAGAAATTGAATAAATTCTCTATTTCCGTTTCTTTCAAAACCTTCGGCTATATTATCCATTATAGAACCTGAGGATCCGTTTAACTGACTATATAATTTATAGTAATTTTTAAGATTTGTATTCTTTTTCAAATTATAAACAATCTGACAAATTTCTCTGGACTTCTGCCAAATTTCTAAATCTTCAAATTGTTTAATCGTCGCCAACTTCGAATTTTTAACCTTTAATTTTAAACTTTTTTAAAGGGAAAAACTTTCTCCACATCCGCAGGTTCTTTGGGCGTTAGGATTATTAAAAATAAATCCTTTTCCATTTAATCCGCCAGAATATTCTAAAATAGTTCCGGCAAGATATAATACACTGCGTTTATCTACCACAATTTTAATATTGTTGTCTTCAAAAAGTTTATCATCTTCAGCTTTAGCTTTATCGAATTTTAATTCATACGATAAACCTGAACAACCGCCACTCTTTACGCCGACACGCACAAAATCCTGAAGGCTGTTAAAACCTTCTTCTTCCATAAGAGCAGAAATCTTTTTTCTTGCGTCTTCACTAACTTTAATCATAGCTAAAAAAGATTATTTTAAATCGGTTACAAATATACATTAAAACAAGCGTTTTACCATAGCGGCAATATTTGTTTTAAGAATGCATTGATAAATGTATTCGATTGAAATTTAATGCTATTGCAACACCGGAATTGGCAATAGCAGGATTGTTTTGTTACAAAAACCTTCCGATGGTCTGTTATTCTTAATGCTTTAGTAGGATTTTATTATAAACCTTTCATTAATACATATAAAATCTGTTTTGAATATGCAGTTGAAATAATATTCGTTTATTTTGCATAAAAATTATTTGCAATGTTTGATAATAGTGGGCAAACCAGAACAAGTTTATCTGAGTTAGGAGAATTTGGACTTATAGATCATCTAACAAAACACTTTTCACCTAAGCATACTTCTACTGTGAAAGCAATTGGCGATGATGCTGCTGTGCTTGATTTTCAAGATAAGCAGACCTTAGTAAGCACAGATATGCTTGTTGAAGGAGTTCATTTTGATCTTGCTTATATGCCGCTAAAGCATTTAGGATATAAATCGGTAATGGTTAATGCATCCGATATCTACGCAATGAATGCTAAAGCGACACATATTACGGTTTCTGTAGCGGCGTCAAATCGTTTCCCGGTAGAAGCTTTAGAAGAATTGTATGCAGGGATTAAATTGGCTGCAGATTTATATAATATTGATGTTGTGGGAGGGGATACCACTTCTTCAACTTCAGGACTTTTTATTAGTATTTCTGTATTTGGGGAAGCAGATAAAGAAGACATCGTTTACCGTAGTGGTGCCAAGCCAAATGATTTACTGGTAGTAACCGGTGATCTGGGAGCTGCTTACATGGGGTTACAGGTTTTAGAGAGAGAAAAACAGGTTTTTAAAGCCAATCCTAATGCTCAGCCAGATTTGGACCAGTATACCTATTTGATCGAACGTCAACTAAAGCCGGAAGCTCGTAAAGATATTCCGCCACTTCTAAAAGAACTTGGGGTTAAACCAACATCTATGATCGATATTAGTGATGGTTTATCTTCTGAAATAATACATTTATGCAAAAACTCAAAAACAGGAGTGAGTCTTTACGAGGAGAAAATTCCTTTGGATCCTGCAATGATATCGGTATGCGAGGAATTTGAGATTGATAGTACCACTATTGCTTTAAGTGGCGGTGAAGATTACGAACTTCTGTTTACTATTTCCCAATCAGATTTCGATAAAATTAAGGGCAATCCTAATCTTACCGTAATTGGACATATGAATGATGAAAATGCCGGTATGCATTTAATTACACGTGCAAACCAAGCCATTCCATTGGTCGCCAGAGGTTGGAATTCGATGGATGAAGATAAAGCTTAAGAAGCTTTGGCGTAATGGCGCAATCGACGGTTTTTACGTTTTTTGTGGATTTTGGCGATGTAATTATTCGTATCCTTAAATTTCTTTGTTAGGGGTGCTAAAAATCCATTCGCTGTATCTGTCATTTCTTGTCCGCAATTAGCGCATTTGTATTCGTGCACATGATCGGTGACATTTTTAGTCACCTTTAACTTATGGCCAAAAATCTTGCAGTATACTTTAGCGAAAGAAAATTTATTGGGGGTGTCTTTCATAAAAGCTTGATTTTTAATTTTTTGACAGCATAAAGTTACTAAACTCTTACGAAATTCCCAAAAAACAGCCAATTTTTTGTTAAAGATTATTTTTTAGCTCTTTGATTGTAAAAAATGTAATAATTGATCTTTATTCTCAATATATGATAAATGACCGTCGGGGAAGGCTATCAAATTGGTATGTGTGCTTTTTGCAATTTGAGTTATTTTTTTTGTATCTAATACCGGATCTTGCATACCTAAGATTATAAATTTATTCCCGTTAAATTGCTTTAAAGCTTCAGTGCTATCCTCGCGGTCTCTCATCCCCAACGTAGCTGCAATTATATTTTTTGAAGCCATTTTATGTGCTTCACTTTTTAATAGCTCAATTTCTGGTTTGTATTTTTTGTTGTTTTCAGCGGTAAGAAGATTAGATATCGCCATACTAACAAAAGCTTTTTTATTTTTTCTTACTAGGCTGGCTACTCGATTTCTATTTTCTTTTTTTTCAGAAGTGTCTTCAGTAGGAGAGGAATTAACAAGACTTATTTTAGTGATTTTTTTAGGATGTTTTTTTAAGATCTCCATAATCACGTAGCCACCCATCGAATGTCCTGCGAAGCTAGCTTGTTTAATTTCTAAGTAATCGAGCACAGTAATTACGGCATCGCACATGTCTTCCATAGAATGGACCTCGCCGGTACTCCCAGATTCGCCATGTCCTAAAAGATCAATCGTGACAACCTGGCGATCTTTAGAAAGTAGTTGCTGGTAGTCTCTCCAAATTTCTTTTGTTTCTAAAAATCCATGTAAAAGTATCAAAGGATTGCCTTTTCCCTTTGTTGTAAACTTTAATTGTGTATTTTTATGCAGTATTTTCATAAGCATTACATTAAAAAAGGCCGCAAAATTGACGTAACAATCAATTTATGTGGCCTTTTTGTATTTTTTATGAATTCATAAGTTCCTCAATCTCATCGGCTTCGATTGGGATATTACGCATTAAATTAAAAGGTTCTCCCTGTTCCTGGATTACAACATCATCTTCAAGTCGAATTCCGAAACCTTCGTCAGGTAAATAGATTCCAGGTTCAACAGTAAAAACCTGATTGGCTTTCATAGGTTCAGTTAATATTCCGTAGTCATGTGTATCCAAACCAATATTGTGAGCTGTGCCATGCATAAAATATTTCTTGTAAGCTGGCCAATCTGGGTTTTCATTTTGAACATCGGCTTTATCTAGTAATCCAAGATCAAGCAATTCTGAAGTCATTAGTTTTCCAACTTCTTTATGAAACTCGTCCCACATAGTTCCCGGTCTAAGCCATTTTGTAGATTCAGACTTTACTTTATTAACGGTGTTGTAAATTTGCTTTTGGCGATCGGTGAATTTTCCAGAAACCGGGATTGATCTTGTCATATCGCTCGAATAGTTAGCATACTCGGCTCCTGTATCTAGTAATATAAGCTCTCCTGCTTTACATTGTTGATTATTTTCAGTGTAATGGAGAACGTTGGCATTATTTCCGCTGGCAATAATAGGAGTGTATGCAAAACCTTTAGAGCGATTTCTAATCATTTCGTGCCAGTATTCAGCTTCGATTTCATATTCCCAAACACCAGGTTTTGTGAATTTAAGAGCTCTTCTAAAGGCTTTTTCGGTAATATCACATGCTTTTTGCATCAAATCCAATTCTATAGGATCTTTAACAGATCGCAATCTTTGAAGAATAGGATTACTTTTCGCAACACGATGTGCTGGATATTTTTCTTTACACCATTTTATAAATCGATCGTCTCGAGTTTCTGTTTGTATACTTCCCTGAACGCGATAATGTTCATTTTTATTGAAATAAATTGTTTCTGACTGCGCCATAATTTCAAAAAATACTTTTTCAAAATCTTGAAGCCAGTACACTGTTTTTATTCCGCTAACCTCAAAAGCCCTTTCTTTTGTAAGTTTTTCGCCTTCCCAAACAGCAATGTGTGGATTGGTTTCTGTAAGAAATAGAATTTCGCGATGTTCTGGTTTAGGAGCTTCCGGGAACAACACTAAAATAGCTTCTTCCTGGTCTACACCACTTAGATAGAATAAATCGCGATTTTGCTGAAATGGCATTGTGCTATCGGCGCCAATTGGAAAAACATCATTGGCATTAAAAACAGCTAATCCTCCTGGGGCCATACGCTCCATGAAGTTTTTTCTGTTTTTGATAAAAAGTTTTCGGTCTATTTGATCGTATTTCATGATAATTATTTCAAAAGTTGCTTCAAAATTAAAAAACATCAAGTACAATGCCTGTTAAGCACAGACTAATATTTCTATTTTTTCAAGAGCTTAAAGCAGTTTCTTTTCGTGTTTTCAAGTTTATTAAAAATTTGTAGTTACTATGTGGGTGATATTTTTCTTCGATTTATGCAAACTGGATAAACTAAAAAAGGAATCCGTTTTATGGATTCCTTTTATATATAAAAACATTTAAAAATGCTTAAGCTTTCATTCCGCCATCGATTACAAATGTTTGGCCGTTTGCATAAGAGGCATTATCAGAAAATAGGAAGCAAACCATATGCGATATATCTTCGGGTGTGGCGTATCTTCCTAGCGGAATGGTAGATTCGTAAGCTTTTTTTACATCGTCTCCATGTCCTGGATTTACGCCATCTTCAAGAGAACGCATCATACGATTATCTACAGAGCCGGGGTTTACGCAATTTACACGCACCTTTCTCTCTCCCAATTCTAAAGCGGCAGTTCGCATAATTCCTATAACCGCATGTTTAGATGTGATGTAAGAAACCATTTTAGGAGAACCTTGTAAACCGGCTACAGAAGATGTAATTACAATACTACCTCCATCTTCAATTTTTGGCATTACATGCTTCATTCCTAAGTAAGTGCCTTTTACATTAACCTCCATCACTTTATCAAAAATGTCATCTGGATACTCCTCTAGAGGTGCTACTTTACCTTCTATACCGGCGTTATTAAAGAAATAATCAATTTTACCATAACGCTCAATACAGGTGTCTACGTAATTTTTTACATCCTCTGGTTTACTTACATCGGCGACAACGTAGGAAATATTTAAATTCTCTTTTTTTGCGGCCGATTCTTTTTCTTTTAAAGATTCTTTATCGATATCAACTAATAATACATTCGCACCTTTTTCTGCTAATTCTAATGCAGTAGTATAACCAATGCTTCCGGAACCGCCCGTGATTATTGCTGTTTTATCTTTGAAATTACTCATAATATTGAATTTTACCTTAAAGTTACAATTATTGCTTCATTTTGAGTCTTAAAGAAATATTATAAATATGTTATCAATTCTTGCACTTTTAAAATAAGCCTGAGATGCTGGATATAAAGAATTTTACTGCTGAAAAAAAATCACTATATTTATACTTCTGAATTTTTATTATTTAATCATATTTTGATTAAATGGTTTAGAAATGTAATCGAAATAGGTGTTGTGACTTTTTTAATGAAATGATTAATCGATATTTGTTTCATCTTTAATACTTAAAATTTTAAAACTGTGTGTGGAATTGTATGTGCGTTCGATTTAAAAGAGAAGTCTGATGATTTAAGACCTCAATTATTAGAAATGGCCAGATGTTTAAGACATCGTGGTCCAGACTGGAGTGGGATTTACAGTAATGATAATGTGATTATGGCGCACGAGCGTCTTGCTATTGTCGACCCAATTTCAGGAGGGCAGCCATTATTGTCTAAAGATGAAAAATTAATACTTGCCGCAAATGGCGAAATATATAATCATAAGAAATTAAGAGAGCAGTGCCCAGATTACGAGTTTCAAACAGCATCAGATTGTGAAGTGATCCTTGCTTTATACAAACAAAAAGGCGCAAAGTTTCTTGATGACCTTAACGGAATCTTTGGTTTTGCGATCTATGACGTTGAAAAAGATGAGTACCTAATCGCAAGAGATCATATGGGGATTATTCCGTTATATATTGGATGGGATCATAACGGTACTTTTTATGTAGCTTCAGAACTTAAAGCTTTAGAAGGAAAATGTTCGAAAATCGAATTATTTCCTCCTGGTCACTATTTATCTAGTAAAGAAGAAGGTTTCCAGAAATGGTACGAGCGTGATTGGATGGATTATGATGCAGTTAAGGATAACCCAACCAGTATCGAAGACTTAAAAGAAGCTTTAGAAAAAGCGGTACACCGCCAGCTAATGAGTGATGTTCCTTATGGAGTTTTACTTTCTGGAGGTTTAGATTCTTCAATAACTTCAGCAGTCGCTAAAAAATATTCAGAAAAAAGAATAGAAAGTGATGATAAAGATGCTGCATGGTGGCCAAGACTACACTCCTTTGCTATTGGATTAGAAGGTTCACCAGATCTTGCCGCTGCACAAAAAGTTGCTGATCATTTAGATACGGTACATCACGAGATTAAGTTTACTATTCAGGAAGGTCTAGACGCGATAAAAGATGTAATTTATCATTTAGAGACTTATGATGTAACTACGATTAGAGCTTCCACGCCAATGTATTTAATGGCCAGAACCATCAAATCTTTAGGGATTAAAATGGTGCTTTCTGGAGAAGGATCTGATGAACTTTTTGGTGGGTATCTGTATTTCCATAAAGCACCAAATGCGAAAGAGTTTCACGAAGAAACCGTTCGTAAATTAGATAAATTACATCAATACGATTGTTTAAGAGCTAATAAATCACTTTGTGCCTGGGGAATCGAAGGGCGTGTACCATTCTTAGACAAAGAGTTTATGGATGTTGCAATGCGTCTTAACCCTGAAGATAAAATGATCACTGGTGAGCGTATAGAAAAGTGGGTGCTAAGAAAAGCTTTTGAAGATTACTTGCCAGAAAGTGTTGCTTGGAGACAAAAAGAACAATTTTCTGATGGTGTTGGATATAGCTGGATCGATACTTTAAAACAGTTAGTAGAATCTGAAGTGACAGATGAGCAATTGAAAAACTCGCACTTCAAATTCCCAATACAGCCACCAACAAGTAAAGAGGAATACTACTATAGATCTATATTCTCTCAGCATTTCCCAAGTGATGCTGCGGCATTATCTGTTCCTTCAGTTCCTTCAGTGGCTTGTAGCACGCCAACAGCTTTAGAGTGGGATGAATCTTTTAAAAATATGAACGACCCATCTGGTAGAGCAGTTGCCAATGTTCACTCAGATGCTTACAAAAAAGATCTTGTAGAAGGCTAATTCTGAATTAAATTAAATAAAAAAGCTATTCAAAATTCGATATTTTGAGTAGCTTTTTTTATGCGCTGTATTTATCATCTTATTTTATAAATTGTAGAATTTCAATCGATTGAAAAATTTTTATAAATAATGCGTTTCATTCTTTTAAGCCTTGTAATTGGGGACTTTTCCTCATAAGTTCTGTTCTTTTTTCCTATTCTGAAGATTAAACAAAAATGCGGCTTAATTATACTTATTCTAAATAGCCTTATAAAGAAGCATTAAAGTTTGTCCATAAGTTAATTGGAGTGTATTTTTGCTGTTAAAATTCTATAAATAATCAAACCAATGGGTGGATTTTTAAAATCATCTATCGCAAAAAAAGTTGCGATGGCCTTGTCGGGACTGTTCCTAGTCTTATTTTTGCTTCAACACTTTACTATTAATCTTACTTCCGTAATTAGTAAAGATCTATTCAACGAGCTTTCTCATTTTATGGGAACCAATTTTTTAGTACAGGCTATTCTTCAGCCGGTATTGATCTTTGGAGTAATATTCCATTTTGTAATGGGATTTGTGCTTGAGGCTAAAAACCGAGGGGCTAGAAATATAAAGTATGTAAATTATAACGGAAGCGCTAACTCTAGCTGGATGTCTAGAAACATGATTTATTCTGGATTAGTAGTTTTAGCTTTTTTAGCACTTCATTTTTATGATTTTTGGGTGCCAGAATTAGTGCATAAATATGTAGAATCTCACCCAGAGGATGCCTCAAGATACTATGGTGAGTTGGTTGCTAAGTTTCAGGATCCAATTCGCGTGGCAGCTTACTGTCTATCTTTTGTATTCTTAAGTTTACACCTTCTTCATGGTTTTTCTTCTTCTTTTCAATCGCTGGGATGGAATAACAAATATGCTAAAGGAGTAAGAGGCATTACAGTGGCTTATGCTATAATAATTCCGTTAGGGTTTATTTTTATAGCATTGTTTCACTATATCAATAACCTTTAATTCGCGAGATTTATGTCAGTTTTAGAATCAAAGATACCAGAAGGGCCGCTTAAAGATAAGTGGACTAAACATAAAAATGATATTAACCTGGTAAACCCTGCCAATAAGCGTAATATTGATATTATCGTTGTAGGTACAGGTCTTGCAGGAGGAGCTGCTGCTGCAACACTTGCAGAGTTAGGTTATAATGTAAAGACTTTTTGCTACCAGGATTCTCCAAGACGTGCGCACTCTATTGCTGCACAGGGAGGTATAAATGCATCAAAAAATTATCAGGGAGATGGTGACTCAGATTACCGTCTTTTTTATGATACCGTAAAAGGTGGTGATTATCGTTCTAGAGAAGCGAATGTTTACCGTCTTGCTGAGGTATCAGGGAATATTATCGACCAGTGTGTTGCACAGGGAGTTCCTTTTGCACGTGAATATGGTGGTTATTTAGATAACCGTTCTTTTGGTGGGGTTTTGGTTTCCAGAACGTTCTACGCAAAAGGACAAACGGGCCAGCAGTTGTTGTTAGGAGCATATTCTGCAATGAACCGCCAGATTAATCGTGGTAAGATTCAAACCTTTAATCGTCACGAGATGATGGATCTTGTTTTGGTTGATGGTAAGGCAAGAGGAATTATTGCCAGAGACATGATTACCGGAGAGATCCAGAGACATTCAGCTCATGCAGTTGTATTGGCTTCAGGAGGGTATGGTAATGTGTTTTTCCTATCTACTAATGCGATGGGAAGTAATGTGATGGCAGCTTGGAGAGCTCACCGTAGAGGTGCTTACTTTGCAAATCCATGCTATACGCAAATTCACCCAACATGTATTCCTGTTTCAGGAGATCATCAGTCTAAATTAACTTTGATGTCTGAGTCTCTACGTAATGATGGGCGTATTTGGGTTCCGAAGAAAAAAGAAGATGCAGAGGCAATTAGAGAAGGAAAGAAAAAGCCTACCGAGCTTTCTGAAGAAGAAAGAGATTATTATTTAGAGAGAAGATATCCTTCATTTGGTAACCTTGTACCTCGTGATGTAGCTTCTAGAGCTGCAAAAGAACGTTGTGATGCAGGTTTTGGAGTTAACAAAACTGGCCAGGCTGTATTTTTAGATTTCGCCAGCGCAATAAAGCGTTACGGAAAAGAAGCGGCATTCTCGGCTGGTAAAAAAGATGCATCTGAATCTGAAATTATTAAACTAGGAAAAGAAGCTGTAGAAGCTAAATATGGTAACCTTTTCCAGATGTATGAAAAGATTACCGATCAAAATCCATACGAAACACCTATGATGATCTTCCCAGCAGTACACTATACGATGGGAGGTCTTTGGGTAGATTATAACCTACAAACAACAATTCCTGGATGTTACGCTGCTGGAGAAGCTAACTTCTCAGATCACGGTGCAAACAGATTGGGAGCTTCTGCTTTAATGCAGGGACTTGCAGATGGTTATTTCGTTCTGCCTTATACAATAGGTGATTATCTTTCAGGCGATATTAAAACCGGAAAAATTCCAACAGATTCTCCAGAATTTGATGCTGCTGAAAAAGATGTTACAGACCGAATCAATAAAATGATGAATGCTGGCGGAAAACATTCTGTAGATACTTACCATAAGAAATTAGGTAAGATCATGTGGGATAAGTGTGGTATGGCGCGTAATGAGCAAGGTCTTAAAGAAGCTATTGAAGAAATTAAAGCTTTAAGAGAAGATTTCTGGAAAAACGTAAAAATTACCGGAACTGCAGATAGTAAAAATGCTGAATTAGAAAAAGCAGGTCGTGTGGCCGATTTCCTTGAACTGGGAGAACTTTTCGCTAAAGATGCATTACATAGAAATGAGTCTTGTGGAGGACACTTTAGAGAAGAATATCAAACCGAAGAAGGTGAAGCTTTAAGGGACGATGAAAACTTTAAATATGTAGCTGCCTGGGAATATAAAGGACAACCAAGCGATGCAGCGCTTCATAAAGAAGAGCTTATTTTTGATAATATCGAATTAAAAACAAGAAGTTATAAATAGATGCAAGTGTTGAGATATGAGCTGTTACAAATAGCGACTCAAGACTCAATACTCAATACTAAAATCTAAAGAATATGAAACTTACATTAAAAATATGGCGACAAGAAAACGCTAAGTCTAAAGGGAAGATGGTATCCTATCCTATCGATGGTATCGAAGGCGATATGTCTTTTCTAGAGATGTTGGATGTTTTAAATGAAGAGCTTGTTGCTAAAGGAGAAGACCCGGTAGAATTTGATCATGATTGTCGTGAAGGGATATGTGGTTCTTGTTCATTACAAATTAACGGTGAGCCTCACGGCCCAGATAAGTTAATTACAACCTGCCAGTTGCACATGCGCTCTTTTAAAGATGGTGATACGATCGTGATCGAGCCTTTTAGAGCAAATGCGTTCCCGGTAGTTAAAGATTTGATCGTAGATAGAACTTCTTTCGATCGTATTCAGCAAGCGGGTGGATATGTTTCTGTAAATACTTCAGGAAACACTATCGATGCCAATAGTATTCCTGTAAATAAGCATGATGCAGATGATTCTTTTGCTGCGGCAACCTGTATTGGTTGTGGTGCCTGTGTTGCAGCTTGTAAAAATGCAAGTGCGATGTTATTTACTTCAGCCAAAGTTTCACAATATGCTTTACTTCCGCAGGGACAGGTAGAAGCTACAGATCGTGTAATGAATATGGTTCGCCAAATGGATCTAGAAGGTTTTGGTAACTGTACAAATACCGGTGCTTGTGAAATTGAGTGTCCTAAAGGAATTTCTTTAGAGAATATCGCTCGTATGAACCGTGAATATTTGTCTGCAAGTACAAAAGGATAAGAATAATTTTTTCTGAATAAACTGAATCCCGATTTCTTTTTAGATTTCGGGATTTTTTGTGCATCTTATTTAAAAATTTTTATGGCTTTTTCTAAATCCCTTGTTTCTAAACTTCCTAACACTCCTGAAAGTATTTTTTCTAAAATGAGTGGTTTAGCCAATCGTTATAATGCCATAAATATGTCGCAGGGATTTCCTGGTTTTAAGAGTGATGATCGTTTAAAGCAGTTGGTCTATAAAGCCATGAAAGAGGGTTATAATCAATATGCGCCTTTAGCAGGAATTCCAGAACTTCGTGAAGAAATCGTAAAGAAAATTAAAGCGCTTCACGGTAAAAAGTATCATCCCGATTCAGAAATTACTTTAACCGCGGGAGCATCACAGGCAATAAATAGCGCAATTTCAGCTTTTGTTCATCCTGGTGATGAAGTCATTATTTTTAAACCGGCCTACGATATTTATGAGCCGCTCGTAAAAACAAATGGCGGGATTCCGGTTCATAGTCAGCTTCAGGGAAAAGAATATAAAGTAAATTGGGATGAAGTAAAAGCTAAGATTAGCGATAAAACAAGGATGATCGTGATCAATACGCCGCATAATCCCAGTGGAACGATTCTTTCTAAAGCAGATATGCTAGAATTAGAAAAGTTGCTTAAAAATACCAATATCATCCTTTTAAGCGACGAAGTTTATGAGCATATCATCTTTGATGGTGAAAAGCATCAAAGTGCCTCAGCTTTTCCAGAATTATCTGAAAGAGCAATTGTTTGCGCATCTTTCGGAAAAACTTTTCATAATACAGGTTGGAAAATGGGCTATTGTGTTGCGCCAGAGGTGCTAATGAAGGAGATTTGGAAATTTCATGAAATCAATGTTTTCTGCGTAAATCATCCTATGCAACGAGCTTTTGCTGAATATCTTAAAGATCCTGAGACTTATTTAAGTTTGCCGAAATTCTATCAGGAAAAAAGAGATTATTTTCTAGAGCAAATTAAAGACACAAAGTTTAAGGTTATTCCGGCTGCGGGTACTTATTTTCAGCTATTGGATTATTCTGAAATTACAACAGAATCTGATATTCTTTTTGCTGAAAAACTAGTAAAGCAGTATAAGTTGGCGTCGATCCCTGTGTCGGTTTTCAATATCAATAATCAGGATCTAAAGCAATTGCGTTTTTGTTTCGCTAAGGAAAATGAGACTTTAGAAAAAGCAGCGGAAATATTACTCAAAATTGGCTAATTTCGCCTCTCTTTTTTTGAGTTATAGAAATGAAAATTATCATCCAAAATAACCATTTTCAGTTGGCGTGTAGCGGCGTTTCCCATTGGGAAGAGCAAAAGGCTTTATTGGTGGCCGATGTGCATTTGGGAAAGATTTCTCATTTTAGAAAACACGGTAGTGCCGTGCCACAATCGGCGATTCAAACCAATTTTGATCGTTTAGATAAAGCGGTAACCGAGTTTCAACCTGAAAAAATCATCTTTTTGGGCGACCTTTTTCACAGTGCGTTGAATGCCGAATGGAATTTATTCGAAAACTGGCTTCAAAATCAACAGACTGAAATCATTCTAATCGCCGGAAATCACGATATTATTTCTCCAATTTACTATGAGGAACTCGGCGTGAAAATTCATCAGGAATTGTTAATTGACAACTTTCGTTTAACCCATCATCCGGAAGAAAAGGAAACCGATTTTAATATCTGTGGTCACATTCATCCCGGGTATCGGTTGGTCGGTTTAGCAAAACAACATTTAAAATTAAAATGCTTCTTCCGAAGTAAAAATCAACTCATTTTACCGGCTTTTGGTGAATTTACCGGTGCTTTTCTAATGAAACCCGAAGAAGAAGATCAGGTTTTTGTGTGTGCACAATCTGAAGTAATTCGAGTGAATTGACTTTCTAAATTTTATACCTACAAGGTTTTAAAAACCTTGCAGGAAGCGTAACTTTAACCTAACACTAACGCTGGTTTATTCAAGCGTTTGGTAATTTCAATTAAACTTTATGTGACCCTGAACTTGTTTCAGGGTCTCATCCAGTTGAGGTAAAGTGGAAGATGAGATTCCGAATCAAGTCCGGAATGACAAAAAAATATCAATACAAACTATGAAACCAAAATTACTTTCAGTACTCAATTTTATTTCCGTAGTGATCACACTTTTTGTGAGTTATTATACGCAAGCCGTAAAACTCAACGGAAATACGATGGGAAGTCTAAGTCACGAATATTTCAATTTATTCACTCCGGCAGATTATGCTTTTGCAATCTGGGGAATTATTTATTTAGGATTGCTGGCTTTTTCAGGCTATCAAATTTATCAGGCTTTTGGCCCAAAAACTGACTTAGAATTTCTTCAGCAGACAAAATTTTGGTTCCTGTTAGCGAATCTCGCCAATGCCGCCTGGGTGGTGGTTTGGTTATGCGAATACACGGGCTTATCGATCTTTTTAATGTTACTGATTCTCTTTTCACTTATCAAAATTATCTTAAATACACGTATGGAACGCTGGGATGCGCCTTTAAAAATTATCGCGTTTAGCTGGTGGCCCATTTGCCTGTATTCGGGTTGGATCGCAGTGGCAACCATTGCGAATATTGCGGCTTATCTAGCCAAGATTGAATGGAATGGAGGCATTTTTTCTGAAGTACAATGGACGATTATTATGATCGTGATCGCTACAATTTTAAATGTTGTAATGATTTATACACGAAATATGCGCGAGTTTGCAGCGGTGGGCATTTGGGCGTTATTCGCAATCTATATGCGACATTCTGAAGATCAAAGGTTAATCGCTTACGTCGCTCTTGGCGCTGCCATTTTAATAGGAATTAATTGTGCTTATCACGGTTTTATTAATCGAAAGCAAAGTCCGTTTTATAGGATGATGAATAAGAATTAGATCGGCTTCGCCTGTTAGATTTTAGAGTTTAGATCGCTTTGCCTTTAGAAAATAAATAATAAGACTCAGGAGATAAGAGCCAGAAATCAGGATTCATTTTCTTGAATTTATAATTTATGTCATCTTGACCGTAGCAGAAAGATCTTTTTTCTTTTGAAGTTATGAAATTTTATATGCGAAAGGTAATTCTGAACTTGTTTCAGAATCGCATAAGAGTGATGAGATCCCGGATCAAGTCCGGGATGACAAACTTATATTAACCAAAGTCTATTCTCTAGAATCTATTCTCTCAAATCTCATATCTCAATTCTAACTACTAAAAAAACCTGATAAATATCATATTTTAAACGGTGGCTACTTTTCATCTTTGGTGATTAAACTTAAGAAAAATGAAAAACGCCATATCCCCACATCAATTTCATATTCCGGTGATGGGCATTGCTTATACGATCGATACGCCGGTGAAAGTGGCGCATTTAGGGATAAATTCTTCCATTTCGATTATTGAAGATCACCTCATCGAAAAAATGCGCGAGTATTATTATAAACTCAACAACGAGACTTTTCAGCCTATAACCAAAAAAGAACCCAACTTTAGAGCTAAGCGAATCACAGATTATCTGAATTTGATTAGCGCGGAAGTAAAAAAGAAAGTAGAAGAGGTGAAAACTGCTGCTTTTTCTGGCACTTCAGAGATTACCAAGTATTTTGAAATGCTTCCTGAAGTTTCAGAATTAAAACAGAAATACCTTAAATTTCTTCAGCTTAATGATTCTTCAGAAAAAGAAAATCTAGAATCTGAACTTCGCGAGGAAGTAAAACCCGGTGCGATCGAAGTGAATATTATGACGAAGATCGATAACGAACAACTCGGCGAAAATAAAGAACCTATCGAAAATGGATCTGATGCTTTGCAGGCTTTAAAAGGTTTTGCTGAAAGTGATTTAGAAAATTCAACTTTAGTATTTTCCGCAGGGATGAATCCAAGATTGTTTAATTACCTGTCTTCCTTTAAAACCTTCAGTCCAGATAAAAACGGAAATTTCCAGAAGGCCATAGCCATTAAAGTCAGCGATTATCGTTCGGCTTTAATTCAGGGAAAATACCTCGCAAAACGAGGGATTTGGGTTAGTGAATTTAGAATTGAATCTGGTTTAAACTGCGGCGGGCACGCTTTCGCGACCGATGGTTTTCTGCTAGGCCCGATTATGGAAGAATTTAAGCAGAAAAAAGACGAATTACAATCAGAATTAGCTTCATTATACCAAAGTGCTGTGGCTGAGGAATCTGAAGTTTCAGCATTGCCAGAAATAAAGATTACCGTACAAGGCGGAATTGGTACTTTTGAAGAAGACAGATTGCTAAAAGATTATTACCAAGCCGATGCTACCGGTTGGGGTTCGCCTTTTTTGTTGTGTCCTGAAGCCACAAATGTAGATAAAGAAACGCTCGAAAAACTTCAAAAATCGAAGGAAAAAGACATTATTTTAAGTCATAGCTCGCCGCTTGGCGTTCGGTTTAATTATTTGAAAGGCGCGAGCGGAGAAGAATTCCGAAGAAAAAATCTTTTGCGTAACAAACCCGGTAGTTCTTGTCCCGAGAAATTGTTAGAATCGAACACCGAATTTACCGAAAAACCTATTTGTACCGCTTCTCATAAATATCAAAAGCTGAAAATGAAACAAATTCAGCATTCCGATTTGTCTAATGAAGAAAAGGCGAAGGAAGCCGATAAGTTGTTTCAAAAAGAATGTTTGTGTACCGGTTTATGTAATAGTGTAGCGAAGAATTACGATTTTCAGTTTGTAAAAAAAATGGATTTTGTGACCGTTTGTCCCGGGCCAAATTTGGCATATTTCAATGGTGAATATTCACTTCAGGAACTAACAGATCATATTTATGGGCGTAAAAATGTACTCAGCGGTTACCGTCCACATATGTTTATGAAGGAGTTACAGTTGTACATTGATTATCTAGCCGAATTAAAAGAAAGCACCGATTTTTCAAATAAAAGAGAGGCTAAAAAATTTGATAAATTTAGCCAGAACCTGAACGAAGGAATTCAATATTATAAGAATTTATATGCTGAAAAAGTGATAAAAGAAGACCAGTTTTTAAATGATCTCTTAGTTTGCGAAAGTCAGATTTTAGAAATAACGCATCAATCGGAAGTGGCTTAACTAGATAGATCGCTAGGCTGTTAGACGTGAGATTTTAGATCGGCTTTGCCTTTTAGAACACAGAAAATAGAATCAAGACACAAGAGCCAAGACTCACGATCGAAATGTTGAATTTTAAATGCTGAAAGCTGACTTTTCTTGAATATAGGTTGGCTATCGCTTTTATAAAGTATAATAAACGTCATTCTGAACTTGATTCAGAATCTCATTGTAGTGATGAGATCCCGGATCAAGTCCGGGATGACGATTTTTAAAAAATCTAAAAGCGGAGCGGTCTAAATTCTAATAGCGAAGTGCTCTAACATCTTTATTAAGTCATTCCCTTAATATCATTACTCCAGGTTGGGTAGGCAAAGATCATTGCTTTTAGATCTTTACAAGAAAGACCGCCACACATTGCCATTACAAACATATTGATCATTTCCCCGGCATCGGGACCCACGAGGTGAGCACCAAGAACCTGTTCGGTTTTTTTGTCTTTGATCACTTTAAAAGCGTAATGCCGGTTTGCAATTCGTTTAGAATTGAACCAACTAGGAACCGATTTATGCTTAATGACAAAATCATAACCCTGATCTTTCACCTGTTGTTCTGAAAGTCCTACGGAAGCCACATTAGGCAAAGTGAAGACCACAGAAGGTTGTGGTGGGTAAAGCGCTTCAGTTTTGTTATATTTTCCTAATAGATTTGCTGAAACCACGCGTGATTCCTGAGAAGAGAGCGGAGTAAGTGGTAATCCTTCGCTAGCTGAAACATCTCCACAGGCATATACATCTTTATTTGAAGTGTTCTGTAAATGTTCGTTGACAGAAACTCCCTTATTGGTGAAAGCGACATTTCCTTTTTCTAAATCTAATTCATCTATGGATGGAACGCGACCAGCGGTGTTAAAAACAACTTCTGCCTTTGCTGTAATTTCTTCTCCATCTTTAGTTTCCGCAGTTACTCGAAGATATTTTCTTAGCTTTTCAACTTTAGAAGCTTTTGCATTAAAGATAAATTTAATTCCGATCTTCTCGGAAGCTTCAGTAAGATGTGCGACCATATCTTCATCAAAATTAGAAAGTGGTCTTGGTTCTGTATCGATCATAGTGACTTCAACGCCAAGACGAGCAGCAATGTGCGCAAACTCCATCCCAATATAACCGGCGCCGATAAAAATCATTGATTCTGGCAGTTTTTCTAACTCTAGAAAGTCTTCACTGTGCAATAATAGTTCTTGCCCCGGAATAGGTAAAGGCATTGGTTTATTACCTGTAGCAATAACAATTTTTTTAGCTTTTACGGTTTTTCCTTCTACTGAAAGTGTATTTTCATCTAAAAATTTAGGTGATTGATGATACATTTTGATATCCAAAGCAGCCAAATCTTTTTCGGTAGCTGCGGGAATAGCTCCTGTAAATTTATATTTGAATTGTTGCAAATCTTCCCAACTTACTTCCGGCATTTTAGAAATACCCAAGCCCATCATATTTTGGGAACGTTCAAGGATTTCAGTAATTCCTACTAATACTTTTTTAGGGTCACAACCTCGATTAGGACAGGTTCCGCCATATTCGCGGTTATCGGCAATGGCAACTTTCCAGCCGGCTTCCGCACAATCTTTGGCTACGCCTTTTCCTGCCGTACCTGTACCGATGACAAAAACATCAAATTCTTCTATTCCCATATTATTTAGATTTTAGATCGCTTTGCTGTTAGATTCTAGAATTTAGACAATTTGATAATTTAGAAACGGTCAACTTCCGCTTTAAGCTGAAGTCTATATTCTATTTTCTAACATCTCAGATCTAACTACTCACTACTATTATATATACTTTACCACTCCGCCTTCCACTCTTAAACTAGCGCCATTTGTTGCAGAAGACAATGGACTCGCAACATAAGCGATCATATTGGCTACTTCTTGCGGATCTGCAAAACGTTGAATAATGGAACTAGGTCTTTCTGTTGAAAAGAATTCTTCTTCTATTTCTTTTTTATTATTGTCATCTGCATCTACCATTTCTTTTACTCCTTCAGAAAAAGTAGGCCCGGGCAATACACTATTTACCGTAACATTTGTGCCTTTGGTTAACTCGGCGATTCCTCTAGAGATGGATAATTGAGCGGTTTTGGTCATTCCGTAATGAATCATTTCCGTAGGAATATTTAAAGCACTTTCACTAGAGATAAAAATGATTCTTCCCCAATCTTGTTCTAACATTTTTGGTAATAAAGCTCTTGAGAGTCTTACTCCACTTAATACATTTATTTCATAGAAATCTTTCCATTCTTCATCGGGAATTTCAAAGAAATCTTTTGGGTTAAAAATCCCTACATTGTTGATAAGGATATCTACGTGTCCTAATTTTTCAATTAAATCGTCTATTTCTTCTTTTTGGGAAAAATCACAAGCTATCCCAGAAATGTTGGCGGTTTTGACTTCCTCCTTAAGTTTTGAAATTGATGCCTCAATACTTTCTTGAGATCTTCCATTTATAATAACTTCAGCACCTTCTTTGGCTAGCGTTTTGGCTGTTGCAAAACCGATACCTTTGGTAGAACCTGAAATAAATACTCTTTTGTCTTTTAGTTGATAATCCATTTTTTATTTTTTTTATTTAGAAATTAGAGCTTAGACCGCTACGCTGTTAGAATATAGATGATTTAATTATTTGAAAATTAACGAAATGCTTAATTTTATTTCCGAATTTAGAAACAGTCAACTGCCGTTTTGAACACTGTCTTATCTCCTGTTTCAATATTATCTTTTCTATGCTCTAGTTTCTCTTATCTTTTTTCTATACTCTATTTTCTAATATCTAACGTCTCACTTCTAACTACTCACCACTACTTTTCTTCACCGCCCAAACTTCATATTTCAGATTTTTTATAAGAAAAAAAATAAATAGCGCGTAAAGCATTTGTGTTCCTATCGCACTCCAATCTTCTTTAAATGCACAGCCTGTGATGAGCATTATTATAAAAATGGCCGTTGCTGTTAGGCTTTTTTTGCTGGCAATTCCAAAAATGATAAGCACACCTAAGATAACTTCTATAAAAGGAATCGCGTAAGCAAAAATTTCAACTAAAGACAAAGGAAGCATTTTACCTTCAAAACCCTGTATGATTCCGTTGGCAAAAGCTTCCAATTTAGGTATTCTTACAAAACCGTGTAGGAAAAAATTAATTCCCAATGTGATTCTGGCCAGTAAAAAAGCGAGTTGATGGTTAGACATTATAATTTTTTTTGAAATTACATTCTTTGTGACGGAATCGCTGTTATGAAAATTGTAAAATATCTAGTTAGATTTTAGATCGGTGCGATATTCGTAATTAGATAGTAGAAAATAGAATATAGAGAAAAGGCAATAGATATTGAGCTAGAAATAGGCAGTATAATAAAACCATCTTTGAATTTTAAACGATATTTAGACTATCTACTGACCACTCAATACTTATGACTTAAAATCAATGTTAAAAAATTCATAGTCAGTTGTGAAGCTTTCCTACAGCAATTATCTTTGCAGCAATGAGTACATCTACAATCGCCCAAAGTTTTGCACAATCCCCGCAACAGCAGGAATTGCGGGACGCTATTGCCGTTTCTGAAAAAAATACCGATAAAATTCATCTAAAAGGTCTTGTAGGCTCCGCACTTTCTTTTGTGGTGGCCAATGCTTTTAAAGAAGCTCAACGTCCTTTTTTACTGATTTTAAATGATAAAGAAGAAGCTGCATATCATTTAAATGATTTAGAACAGTTAATTGGAGAAGACAAGGTGTTGTTCTATCCGGGCAGCTACCGAAGGCCGTATCAGATTGAAGAAACAGATAATGCCAATGTGCTTTTACGTGCCGAGGTCTTAAACCGAATTAATTCGCGTAAAAAACCGGCGGTGATCGTCACCTATCCAGATGCGCTTTTTGAAAAAGTGGTTACGCGGAAAGAACTTGATAGAAGTACCCTGAAAATTAAAATCAACGATGAACTTTCGATCGATTTTGTAAACGAAGTCTTGTTTGAATACAAGTTCAAACGTGTAGATTTTGTAACAGAACCGGGCGAATTTTCAGTGCGTGGTGGAATTATCGATGTATTTTCGTTTAGTAATGACGAGCCGTACCGAATCGAATTTTTTGGGGATGAAGTCGATAGTATTCGGAGTTTCGATGTAGAAACGCAGCTTTCTACCGATAAGGTAAATAAGATTTCGATTATGCCGAATGTCGAGAATAAGAAACTCGATGAGGTAAGAGAAAGCTTCTTAAAATATATTGCTGAAGACACCTTGATTTTCGTAAAAAATCTCGATCTTTTTTCAGCACAGATGGATAAACTTTTTGAGAAAGCTGAAGACGCTTTTCAAAAACTTTCCGGAGAAATAAAACAAAGCGAACCCAAGGAGCTTTTTTGTACATCTTCCTTAATCAATAAACAAATTCTCGATTTTTCGGTAGCTGAGCTTAGTAATCAAGCTTTTCTGAAGCCGAAAAAAGAGATTGTCTTTTTTATAACACCGCAACCTTCTTTCAACAAACAATTCGATTTATTGATTACCAATTTAATCGAAAATCAGGAAAAAGGCTATACCAATTATATTTTCTGCGGAAGCGAACAACAGGCGAAACGTTTCCACGATATTTTTAAAGATCAGGAACAAGAGGTACACTATAAAACGGTAGTGCTTTCTTTATTTCAAGGATTTATTGATGAGCAGTCAAAGAATGTCTGTTATACCGATCATCAGATTTTTGAGCGTTACCATAAATTCAGCTTAAAAAACGGTTATGCTAAAAAGCAAGCGATAACGCTAAAAGAACTGACTAATCTTACCGTTGGCGATTATGTGACGCATATCGATCACGGAATTGGGAAATTTGGGGGGCTTCAAAAAATAGATGTTGAAGGTAAAAAACAGGAAGCGATAAAACTGATTTATGGCGAACGTGATATCCTGTATTTGAGTATTCACTCGCTACATAAAATTTCAAAATACAACGGAAAAGACGGGAAGGAGCCGAAGATCTTTAAACTGGGTAGTAATGCTTGGAAAAACCTGAAGAAAAAGACCAAAGCTCGTGTTAAACATATTGCTTATAATTTAATTGAATTATACGCAAAACGCCGTTTGCAGAAAGGTTTTGCGTATGGTCCCGATTCGTATTTGCAACACGAGCTGGAAGCTTCTTTTTTATATGAAGATACGCCAGACCAAAGTACGGCCACCGAAGCAGTGAAAAAAGATATGGAAAACGAACGCCCAATGGACCGATTGGTTTGTGGGGATGTTGGTTTCGGAAAGACCGAAGTAGCAATTCGTGCCGCTTTTAAAGCGGTAGATAATGGCAAGCAAGTTGCGGTTTTAGTGCCCACAACAATTTTAGCGTTTCAGCATCATCAAACTTTTTCGGAGCGATTAAAGGATTTACCAGTAACAGTCGATTATCTCAACAGGTTTAGAACCGCCAAAGAACGCCGGGAAACGCTAGCCGATCTTGAAAAAGGAACAGTAGATATTATTATTGGGACGCATCAATTAGTCAACAAGTCGGTTAAATTTAAAGATCTTGGATTACTGATCGTTGATGAAGAGCAGAAATTTGGTGTATCGGTAAAAGATAAGCTGAAAACGATCAAAGAAAATGTAGATACCTTAACGCTTACAGCAACGCCAATTCCGCGTACGCTTCAGTTTAGCTTGATGGCAGCACGTGATTTATCGACCATTACCACGCCTCCGCCAAACCGTTATCCAATCGAATCGAACGTAATTCGCTTTTCCGAAGAAACTATTCGAGATGCGGTTTTATATGAAATTCAGCGTGGCGGACAGGTATTCTTTATTCATAATCGCATTGAAAACATCAAAGAAGTTGCCGGGATGATTCAGCGTTTAGTGCCCGATGCGAAAGTGGGAATAGGCCACGGACAAATGGAAGGGAAGAAGCTGGAGAAATTAATGCTGAGTTTTATTAATGGCGAATTTGATGTGCTGGTGTCGACTACAATTATTGAAAGTGGATTGGATGTAACCAACGCGAATACTATTTTTATTAATAACGCGAATAATTTCGGATTGTCTGATCTCCATCAAATGCGTGGTCGGGTAGGACGAAGCAATAAAAAAGCTTTCTGTTATTTTATCACGCCACCATATTCTGCAATGACCGAAGAAGCGCGTAAACGAATGACGGCTCTAGAGCAATTTTCTGAATTGGGAAGCGGATTCAATATTGCAATGAAAGATTTAGAAATTCGTGGTGCCGGAGATTTATTGGGTGGTGAACAAAGCGGATTTATCAACGAAATTGGTTTTGATACCTATCAGAAAATTCTTGCGGAAGCGATTGATGAACTGAAGGAAAATGAATTTAAAGAGCTGTATAATGAAGAAGATATTGAAGATAAGGACTTTGTAAAAGACACCCAGATCGATACTGATTTTGAAATTCTGTTTCCGGATGATTACATCAATAACATTGCAGAACGCCTGAATTTATATACAAAGCTAAACGAATTAAAAACCGAAGAAGAATTAGAAAAATTTGAAGCCGAATTAGTCGATCGTTTTGGTGAATTACCGGTTTCTGCGGTAGATTTATTAAATAGTGTCCGCATCAAATGGATCGCTTCTAAAATTGGTTTAGAACGTATTATTATGAAGCAAAATAAACTGATAGGCTATTTTATTGCCGATCAGGAATCACGTTTCTATCAAACCGCTAATTTCACCAAAGTCTTGCAGTATGTGCAATCGCATCCTAACAGTTGTAAGATGAAAGAAAAGAAAACCAGAAACGGTTTACGTTTGCTGCTGACTTTTGAAAAAATCAATTCTATAGAAAAAGCTTTAAAAGCATTACAGCCATTAGATTTTAGAAAGAAAACCGCTGAGGTGGAAGCTTAAATTATTAGTTGATTGCTCGGTTTCTGTCAACTTAATATTTTCATTTCTAAAGTTTCTGTTAAAACTGCCCGTCATGCTGAACTTGATTCAGCATTTCATGCTGCTTAGGATGAAACCCTGAATCAAGTTCAGGGTGACGAAAATTTACATATTATGATATAGCGGACTTACAATATAATTAAAGCTGAAAAAGATTTAAACTTCATTATTCAGATAGTTATCTTGGATGTTGAGGTTTTTTTAATTGAATAAGAATAATGTGATAATTCGATTTACAGTCTGAGCATATTTCAAGATTAATAAAAAAGTCTAGTCTAGAAAATGAAAGAAAAACTAAGAAGACATATTGAAGAAAATATATCGCTTAGCGATGAAGAATCTAGGCTAATAGCATCATATTTCTCATTTGAAGAATATAAAAAGAAAGATGTCCTTATTCGGCAGGGAGAATATGTTCAGGATTGCTATTTTATAGTTTCCGGACTTTTAAAATTGATCTATCAGGATGAAAGCGGGAAGGAGCATATTGTTTCTTTTGCGACGGAAAACTGGTGGGAAAGTGATTTTTCAGCTTACTTCACAAAATCCAAAGCGAAAATGTCCTTGCAGTGCCTTGAAGATACCAAGGTGTACGCGCTTAGTTTGGAGAACTATCAAAAACTTATCGCTAAAATATCCAAAATGGCTTATTTTTTTCTTGAAAAATCAAATTCTGGTCATATTGCTGCACAAAATAGAATGATATCCTTACTTAGCTTAAATGCTCAGGAAAAATATCAGCAATTACTCGAGCAACATCCAGCTTTATTTCAGCGGGTTTTTAAAACACTTTTAGCTTCTTATTTGGGAGTTTCCAGAGAAACTTTAAGCAGACTTCAGCATTAAAATTTATCCTTATTTATATAGTTGTGATTTAAGTCACACAGATTGACGGGCATTCCCGGGATATTTGCATTGCTATAAATCGCTGCAGGAGCAGCAAAAATGCAAGTAAAATGGAAAAGCGAACGATTAATCCCTGGCAATGGCAGGATGCCCGAAGTTATGTACAGGCGGCAGAGGTTAAAAAAGTAAGCGGTACACTGTATGTTTCAGGACAAACCGCAATAGATGATCAAGGTGTTTCTAGCAATGAAAATATGGAGCACCAAATGATTCAGGCACTGGAAAATTTAGAAAAGGTCATTAAAGAAGCACAATATGAATGTAAAAATATTGTTCGGCTGAATATTTATACCACTTCTTCAGCATCATTTTTTGAAAATTTTGGTGTTTTTCAGCGCTGGGCGAAAAAGCATAATTTGCAACAAGCATCAAGCGTGCTGGAAGTTAAAAGCCTTTTTGAAAGCTTAAAAGTAGAATTTGAAGCTACTGTAGTTAAATAATGGTAGTAAAATCAAACCTCACAGGTTTTTAAAACCTGTGAGGTTTTTTTATAACTTCTCAATACTAAAATCTCACATCTCACATCTCACATCTCACATCTCAAATCTCATATCTCAAATCTCATATATCATATCTCATGTTCAAACTCAAATCCAATCTTTTCTAAATTTACAGAAGAAATTATTTTCCCTTTAGAAGATTGATTTTGGTCATATTCAGGAGCTTTTATATTTCTGGAATGTGCTTCTTTGGTGTAATAGTGCGCCTTTTTAGGGTGTTCTGGATATGCTGCGTTAAAAACAATTCCAAATTCATCATTTTTGATAATTTGTGAAATTAAAGCAATACAATCGTCCCGTTGAATAAGATTTGCGGGAGCAGCCCCATTTTTAATTCCGCTTCTTCCAGAGAGCATTGTTACCGGATGGCGGTCCTGGCTAATTAATCCTCCAAACCTTATCACACTGGTTGAAAAATTTTGATTATTACGCAAAGCATTTTCGCAGTCGATTAGTTGTTTTGCGGCTTTAGATGTTCCATTAGTTTTAGATTCTTCCGTATATTCCGGGAAATTATCTTGATCTTCAAAAACACTTGTAGAACTTACAAAGATCACTTTTTGGATACCTGAATATTCAATATTTGAAATAATATTGGTGATTTTAGAAGTGAAGTTAATTTCAGGATTTTTTCGCAATCCAGGCGGAATATCGATTAGAAGAATTTCAGATCCCGATAAAAAAGATTGAATATCACCCTGCACACCGTTTTCATAAAGCTCGAGATGATAAGGCGTAATCCCGGCATCAGATAATTTCTTCATTTTTACTTGAGTGGTGGTCGATCCTTTTAAAGAATAACCATCTTCTACTAATTTTTTTGCCAGTGGAAGACCTAACCAACCACATCCTAATATTGAAATTTGCATAATTTTATTTTTAGATTAGAGACCGCTTCGCTGTTAGATAATAGAAAAAAGACTATTTACCATATGTCTATATTATTTAACTTTCTTAAACATCTTGTCTATTGTCTCTTGTCTCTTGTCTCAATTTTAACTACTCCACAACAATTCTCTTTTTATAAATCACCGCATCATTTAGCACAAAAGGTTTTGGGATCATGTTTTCAGAACGTTTTGGTACATTTAGTTCTGTATTTTCCAAAAGATCGTAGCTAGATTCATATAAAATGAATTCGGTCGATTTCGATTTGTCCAAACTAAAATTCATTCTAAGTGTATCTTTGCTCGAAATATAATAGCTCAGCAATCGGTTTCTCCATCTGCGTGTAAACATATTGAATTCTTCTTCACCAAGTTTTACATTTTCAGGAGTATGTCCATTAACTTCAAATTCGTTGAAATCAGTTAATTTTTCAGTATAAATTTCTAAGCGTTTTGCATCTCGATTTGGCGCTATTTTTAATGAATATTGAAATTCGTTAGTTGTGCTATCTATTTTCTGAAGTACAATTCCCGGTGATTCAATATCGATCTTTGGCGCATCGTTTCTCCAGGTAAAGCCAGAATTATATTTGCTGCTGAATTTCGCTTCAATATTGGTTAAGCTTACCGGTTCTTTACCAAAATACTGCGTGGTCCATTCATCAGGCATCGAGTCGTAAGAAAACCAGTTGGCTTTATCTTCATCGGCATCAAATAAATATACCAAACTATTGGGCTTAGGTTTTTCTGAAGTAAATTCTGAAGTAAAATGAGCATAAAACATAGCTATATTGAAGCCAATAAACACCAATACGGCAAGTAGATCTTTTTTACTGAAATAGCCAAAAACTGGTAAAAATAAACTGAATAATAAAATGCTTAAAATACTTGCCAAAAAGAGCATTTTTGGACCCAGAGCCACCGGAAACATTTGAATGAACGGAAATAAAATAAATAATGCCGGTAAGCTTAAAACAGTATTTAAAATAAGGTTGGGTTGTTTTAAGCGGATCATCAAAAACAATTGTATGATTCCAAAATATGCGGGAATTATAAAGTAAGCAGCGCCTTTTAAACCAAAAGCGAGTAAAGCACAAAAGAGTATCCAGAAAAACAAAGGAGCGACAAATTGTGAAGCTGTTTTATCTTCAGTATAAAATTTATGATAAACAAAAAACACAACAGTAAGACTCAAAAGAACGGCTGCAGTGATATAGCTGTAACCATTGTAAGTAAAGCCATGGAGCATTTCTGAATATTCAGGGTAGATATAAAGACAGAATTTCCAAAGTCCAAATACTAAAAGTCCGCCTAAAATTAAGCTTAAAAAATATGGTACAAAACCTTTAAATATCGCCTTAACGCTTAGCTGCTTTTTAAATATTCCGAATACGACCACAGCGAAAAATAATACCAAAGCCAGGATGAGCATTGGGATAATCCAGGCAAAAGGATAAGTGATAAATTGGCCAAATGGTAGATTGAAATATAATAGATCTTGATCTGAAGTTAATTTATCGAGATCTATATCCTGAAAATAATAGAGTAGAGGCATTAGATAATCGCCCTGGTGCGCCAGAGTTTCTAAATCTAGATTTTTAGGAACGTCGTTAGCGGTATGATAATCGAAATGATCCCCAATAAATGCAAAATTGAAGCCGTTGATATTTCCAAATTCTCTAAGAATCGTAAGATCGGTATCATTAGGTAAAAGTTTGTAAACGCTATAAGCAAGCGAATTTGTAGTAGGAAACGGCACTTTAGCATCCTTAAATGCATTGATGAGCTTTGCGTTCCCAGCATTGGTTTCCAGAAGCATAAAAGAACTGCCACCGCTACCACGCGCTTCAAAATTTAAAGCAAGCTTGGCATCTTTTGCCCATGGATGTGCTCTGGTAAAAAGCTCGGCTCCCATAAGACCAATTTCTTCAGCATCGGTAAATAAGATGATAATGTCGTTTTTAGGAGTATTTCCTTCAGCAATAAAAGCTCGAATACCCTCTAGGATTGTTGCGACGCCGCTGCCGGCATCACTAGCACCGTGCGAAGAATGCGGTTGGCTATCGTAATGGGTCATTAAAACTAATGCATTACCATTTCCGCTACCTTTTATTCGGGTTAAAATGTTTTGTGGTCGGCTAAGAACAGCATTTTCATTTAATACAAAATCTTCTTGTGTTTGTACTTCAAGGCCTAAGTTTTGTAATTGATTTACAATATAATTTCTAACTGAACTATGTGCAGCGCTTCCTAAATAATGAGCAGATTCCCCAATTTTTTCTACGTGTTGGAATGCTCGATTAACAGAAAATTTGTTCTCTGGAACATCTTCTGGAATGCTTGATGGTTTAAGGCTATGATAACTTAACCAACAGCAAAAACTTATAAGGAGTAAGGCAATTAAAGCTTGGAGATTTTTAGACATTAATAGGCATTTAATTTCAGAAAAAATAAAGATACTATACTTCTAAAAATTAACCTGATAATTTGTAATACTTTAAAAATATATCAAAATTCATTATATTTAAGTAATTAGTAATCAAAATCTTACAATTATGGGAATTAAAAGTTTTCAGGGAAAGCGCGCTGCACCGGTAAAAATAGAGAGTGCGCCGATTATGGTAGGGGATTATATGACTACCACTTTAATCACATTTAAAAAAGAACAATATGTAGCAGAAGTAATGGAAGCATTGCTTAAAAACAAAATTTCTGGTGCACCGGTGGTTAACGATCGATATGAGCTAATTGGAATAATTTCAGACGCAGATTGTATGAAACAAATTTCAGAAAGCCGCTATTTCAATATGCCGATTGGCGATATGAAGATAGAAAATTATATGAGCACCGATGTTGCAGTAATTGATAAAAACATAAGCATTTTTGATTGTGCGCAGCTCTTCTTCAATAATAGTTACAGAAGATTTCCGGTAGTAGAAAACGGAAAATTGATTGGTATGATTAGTAGAAAAGATGTGCTTTGTGCAGCTTTAAAATTAAGAGCACAAAACTGGCATTGCTAATTTCGTTTAACCAGTGCATAATACTCCTCGTTATCTAAAGGTAAATACCCCTGATTGTATATAAAATAATACGTTTTCCCCGCCTGGGTAGTATATATACTGGTGAAATATTGAAAATTGAAACCTTCAGCCAGCAATTTTGTTTTGCTGGTTTTTGTTTTTTCTTCCGGGTTCAGTTTCTCTAAAATCCTATAATTTTTGCGTAAAATATTATTGATATTGCGCATCAGGTTTTTACTATCCTTATTAAGTTTGTTGTGATACGAATTCCTGCAATAATCACTACAGAATTTTTTATCTACTCTACCTATAAGTTTTTCACCACATTCTAGACAATGCTTATCCATGTTTTACGACATTGAATATTAATAATTTAAATGGCCTTAGCGATTTAAGTACAGTTGGGGTAGCTTGTTCCTGAAGTTGCTATAATCAATTATTCTATTTCTAACGAGCTCATCCCGGGGAAGGAAGAATGGTTAATTCGTTTAAAGTAAAAACAGCTTGATTTAAAAGCTATCAGAATAAATTTATCATTTCGAAAAATTTTTTGTGCTCCAAATTCTTAAATTTTAAAAGATAAGTTTTTGGATATGATCAAATTACGTAAAAAAACTTATAAAAAAATACTCCTGCAAGGAGTATTTTGAATTTAGTGCGATAAATAGTTGTTTGTACTCAGTTCATCTCTGCTTTTCTCATGGGCATATTATCTATCTTTTCGAATATTTCTTCAGCCGGCGTAAATTCTTCTTTTCTCATTTTAGTGCCACCATCCAGGCCAATTAAAATAATTTCAAAAGATTTATCAGATTTCTTGAACTTCTCATAAAAATTTTCACCTTCTTTCCAATCTGGTTTATCGCTAATTCCGGTGGCATAATGTTTTGGTGTTACTTGGTAGACAATAATCTTTCGGTCTTCTAAAGCTGCTTCCCTGTTTTTAAACTCACCCAATTGTTGTCTAAAATCATTATCTTCTTTAGAATCTGTTAGTATTAAAATCAATCTATTTTTCCATTGGTGCTCAGTTTTATCCTGTGCATTCATATTTCCTAGTGCCATAAAGCTAAGTATTGCGATTAAAACTTTTTTCATACGTCAATTTAGAACAGATATTTTACAGTAACTTTTAATTACTTGTTAAAGAGTGCTTTATTTAACTATTTTTAGAATTGTAATTTCAGGAATTTAATTTTATTTAACCCTGTGAAGTTTTCTTCGAAAATTTCTGACGAATTAAAAATGGTTTAAAATTTGAGGTATTTGAAAAATTAGGTCTTGAAATTTATAAGATGAAAAAACTACAACTTTTATTGTTTGCCATTCCCTTTACTTTTCTTTCCTGTTACCAGGATATGGATGATAATTTAGAAAGGCAGGAAGCGATTACAGATCCCATAGATGATAATCAATTTATTACTGAAGATGGCGAGGTTTTTTCCACTGGTTTAGAATGCACGGGAACCGGTAACTATACTGCCACAGGTACGATTTTAGAAAATCTCGAAATTCCAGAAGATATTCCTGAAGAATATGATCTGTCTGAAATGCTTCCGCCGGTAGGCGATCAGGGGCAGTTAGGCTCGTGTTCTTCATGGGCAGTAAGCTATTATTTAAAATCTTTTCAGGAGTTTTTAGAAAATGGGGAAGCTTATTCCGCAGCAACAATATTTAGTCCGTCATTTACCTATAATCAGTTAACTATGGGAGAATGTGGTGGTACCAGCATTGCAGCAACCTTAGATTTGGTACGAGAACAAGGGGTAAGCTCGTTAGCACTTTTTCCTTATGATGATAGTGGATGTTCAGAGCAGCCAACCGACGAACAGATTGTGGCGGCGGCGGCGGCAAGAATTTCAGAATTTAAAAGTTTAAGTGGCGAAAATATGCTTGCCGAAATGAAAACTTTACTTACCATGCAACAACCCATTGTGATTGGCGCGTACCTTTCTTCAGAATTTGGAAAAACAGATAATTTTGGCTTTGCGGCATATCGTGAACATGTGGTAGATTATGATACCGGCGATTGCCACGCGATGCTGGTTGTAGGATATTCAGATGAATATAATGCTTTTAAAGTAGTGAATTCCTGGGGAGAAAGCTGGGGCTCAGATGGTTTTGTTTGGATCGATTATGCGGCTTTCGAAAATGTGAGTGATCAAAGCGCTAATTTTAGAGTGATTAATAACGCCTATATTGCTTACGATGCTGTAACCGAGGTTAACCCTGTATTTTAAACTTTTTTATTACTGAAATAATTTAAACTGAAATTTATTGAATGGGGATCCATATTTCTTCTTCGGAAGTTGGATCGTTGTTCTTATATTTTTCTCCCATAATCGCAAGATGCGGTCTGTTGTCCAGCCTGAATTTTGAAGTTGGTAACCATTGCTGAAAAATACGCTGATAAAATTGCGGGGCTTTACTACTGCTTCCTTTGTAATTAAAAATAGCATATTTTCCTACTGGAATTTCTAAAATTTCAAGTGCTGAAGGTATTTTTTCCAGGTCTTCATTTTTAATCGCAGCCCATTTTGTAAAGCTTAGGGTGGGATTAAAGTTCGAGAAAAACGAAAGGTCTTTATACACTTCAACAGAAAATAAATCGACTTGTTTTTTACCTAAAATCGACATTTTAAGCGGTATAAATTTTTGCCATAATTCGCCAGTTTTATTTTCAGCGAAAGACATTTCCGTAGAAATTCCGATCAAAGAAAATCCTTCGGTTTTATAGATTTTTGGATTTAGTTCTTTCATTATGAAACGGCTGCAATTGAGGCTCCTGCCGCGGCAGATTTTAAGCGATTATTTATTAAATAAATACTTATAGCGGTAACTAGATTTAGATCTACCGAAGTATCATCATTTTCGATTTTTAATGAAAAATCTGGATGAAATTTCTTCCAATTATTTTTTGCATGAATCCGTAGGATATCATTTCCACTAGACTGTACCATAAATTTAGAATGCCAAATACTTTCCTGAGCGAAGTGTAATTGCTTATCTGACTTATCTTTAGACTTTAGGTTAATTATGGAATCTTGTTTATAATTTAATTTAATCATTCCAATTTCACGACGATTTTCGGTAATTATAAAATTGTTTTGCCAAAAGCCTTTTGCTTTAATTTCAAATTGTTTTCCTAGATATCGAAATTCGGCATTATTAGACCACCATTTTCCATATTGTAATTCCAGGATCACTTTGTGATTTTCTATTAGCTGAATTTTACGCTGATTGATGACTTTAATTTCCATAATTAAAAATGATAAGTTGCTGCATGCCGAATTGGAAAGTTACATGAATTTGCGATAAAACAGAATTTATTGGCTTCGTTATGTAGATTTTCTGCTTTTTCTAACATTGTTTTATTGGCCAGCGTTATTTGTGGGTAAAGTGTGACTTCAGTAAATTTTCCACTACCATCTTTGTTTTCGATCATTTTTCCGGTTGGTTGATCCTGGTAATCTAGCACTACAATTTTGTTGCTGGCGCAAAGATGAAGATACCAAAGCATGTGACATGAAGCGATAGAGGCGAGCAGAAGTTCTTCAGGATTATAAAGTTCGGGATTTCCTAAAAAAGCAGGATCTGCCGAACCTTGTAGTAAATCTTTACCTTCAGCTTTAACGGTATATTCTCTTTCGTAATCTTTATAAGTTTTGGTGCCAACGCCTTTGTTGCCGATCCAGTTGAGGTTGAGGGTGTAGTTATGGGTTTTCATTTTAAGAATGAGTTGGATGCTTAGTTTTTTCGCTGACTGTCTATTTTTTGTACTATTTAAAATTCTTGCCATTTCAGGACTTGATCCGAAATCTCAAACCCATCTATAAAAAAGTACTTTCAGGATGAGACCCTGAATCAAGTTCAGGGTGACGCTATCTCATTATAACTAAAATTCAATTAAACTTATATCTAAATGGAACTTTTAGTTTTAGAATTGAGAATGTAAATTCTGAATTGGATTTTTTGTCAAGCAATTAGCGATGATATATTTAAGACTAAAATACAAAAAGCCGGTAAATCTTAGATCTATCGGCTTTTCTATTTTTTATATTCAGGAGAAATTATCTTCTTCTTGGCATTTCAATTTTAAATTCTTTTGGATGTTCGGCACCCATAAGGTTTTCAACAAAGTAATCCCATCTTCTTCTGGTCATATAATAACTATCCATTCCGTAGCCGTGGCGTGCATTTGGGAAAATGATCAAGTCGAAATCTTTATTGGCTTTAATTAAGGCATCGATCACCAAATACGAATTATAAGGAGGTACATTATCATCCAGATTTCCATGCGCAATTAACAAATCTCCCTGTAGATTTTCAGCATTATATTGATTGGCCTGTAATTCGTAGTTGGTCTTTCCGTTTTCGGTTTCTTCAATTAAACCGATATATCTTTCTCCCCAATCATCTTCGTAGTTTCTGTTATCGTGGTTTCCAGATTCAGAAATTCCAACTTTGTAGAATTCAGGATAAGAGAACATCGCGTCTGCAGTAGCAAAACCACCGCCGGAGTGTCCCCAAATTCCTACTTTATTTAGATCCATATACGGATATTTTTCAGCTAATTGTTTTAGTCCGCTTATCTGATCTTCTAAAGTATTATCTCCCATATTTCCGTAGCAGGCATCATGGAAAGATTTAGATCTTCCCGGGTTACAACTACCATCGATTACCACCACGATAAAACCAAGCTCTGCTAAAGACTGGTGATCGCTACGAGCTGGATAGAATGAACGGCTGCCAACACCACCACCCTGCGGGCCTGGATAAATGTAATTTACTACCGGGTATTTTTTAGATTCATCTAGATGTGTAGGCGTAAACATTAAACCGTACAAATCCCATTTTTTATCTGCAGATTTTACTTTTATCGGTTTAGGAGCCTGCCAGCCGATAGCTTCTAAACGGGAAATATCGGCTTTTTCGAGATCCATGATTTTGCGACCTTTAATATCTCTTAGCACTGCAACGTTTGGTACGTCTGGCTGCGAATAGTTGTCTACAAAATACTTATGATCTGGAGATAATGAAACGATATGTGTTCCATTTTCTGGAGTTAGAAGCTTTAGGCCTTTTCCGTTAAATTTTATGCTATAAAAATGGCTAAAATAAGGATCACGCCCGTCTTCTTTTCCTTGGGCGTAGAAGTACAACATTTCTTTATCTTCGTCTACTTCAAGCAGGCTGGTTACTACAAAATCTCCTTTTGTAATTTGATTTTTTAATTTTCCGCTTTCAAGATCGTAAAGGTATAAATGTCCCCAATCGTCACGTTCAGAATACCAAATGATTTCTTTAGATTCTGGTAAATAATGCCAGTTTATAGTGCCCTGCCCAGACTCGAATTGCGTAGCTGTTTCTTCAGTAAAAATATCTCTTACTTCGCCAGTTTCAGCATTAGCAACACGTAGCGTAACTTTTTTGTGATCTCGCGAAACCGAAGCAAAAGCTAAAGTTTTAGAGTCTGGTGCCCATTCGTTATCGCCAAAGCTGCCGTCGCAGGCAATGTCGTCACAAAGAGTGCCACGTCTTGCATCTGCCGGAATGTTAAGTTTGGTGATCTCGTTATCTTCAGTATCGATAATAACCCGCTCGATTTTAATGATGGCTGAATCTTGCGGAATTGGATATTTCCATTCCTGAAGTTCGGGCTCGCCAACTTTGGTTTCTACCAAATACATATCACTTACATGTCGCTGATCTTGTTTAAATGTGGCGATCTTTTTAGAATCTGGACTCCATAGTACGATTGGCTTGTCACTATGTTTCCAACCCGCATTATCGGTCGCATAACCATAGTTTTTTTCTCCGTCCTTTGTAAGTTGAGTTTCCTCGCCAGATTCATTATCTCGCATCCAAAGATTCCAGTCTTTTAGATAAACTGTTTTAGAACCATCGGGAGAGGCTACTTCTGTCCAGGACCTTCTTTGTCTCTCTTCCGGTTTTTTACCAAGTAATTCTTCAAGCGAATTTGAAGTTTTTTTAGATTTTTTATTTGGATCTACAAGAACGAATTGTTGCTCACCATTAACCGAAATTTCGTACCAAAAACTGCCATTATCCAGCCAGTTTGGGCTTACATAATCTTTGTCTACTAAAGAATACGTATTGAAGCCAAGAAATTTTGCGGCCTGTTGGTAATCTTCAGTGGTTAATGTCTTTTGGGGTTGTTGTGCGAAACCCGAAAAGGAAATCACTAGGATATACAGTAGAAAGAAAGTTTTTTTCATTGTATGTTTTGCTTTTGAGCTCAATTTAGTAAGAATTTTTCAATGATTCCTAGGAAGCTATTTTTAGGATTATCATTTGAAGAAAGTGGTTGTTTGAAAAGCGATTAAAAACCCTGGCTATAGTTAGGGGTAGATTTTAAATTTTTATCTCAGGACAAAAAAGTGAAATGCCAGGGTCGTTAATCTTAAGCTTAGACTAAGCTTTTGCTAAAAGGTTTAATTCGATTTATTTTTTAACATTTCAGCTTCAGTAATTATCTGTTTTGGGAAGTCGTAAAGCGCTAATATTTTTATCGCGTTTTTGGTTTTAAGTGGTCCTTCTTTTAATTTGTGATCAAAATTTAAAGTCTGATTATGAATGTTTTCACTAAAATGATAAAGTTCAAAATCATTTTGTGTTAGCATTTCGGTAAGTTCGATATCGTGGGTAGAAACCATCACAATATTTTGCGCACAATTAAGATAAGATAAAATAGACTTCCCGGCAGCGATACGTTCTTCAGTATTTGTGCCTTTAAAAATTTCATCTAAAACAAACAATTTGGGCGCCTCTTCTTCCGATTTATCCAAAAGCTTTTTGATCTGTAAAACTTCTTCTAAATAATAACTGGTATTTTCACTTAGATTATCGGTAATTCTAATCGAAGAATATAGTTTTAGAAAAGGGGCAGTAAAATGTTCAGCAAAACAAATATTTATAGTTTGTGCCAGCAGCGTATTAATGGCTACCGTTCTAATAAATGTACTTTTCCCAGACATATTGCTTCCGGTAAGTAACATGCTTTTTTCTAAAAGCTCTAAATCGTTGGGAACACAGTCTTTGATTAATGGATGCTGAATTTCGCTAAATCTAATCTCTTTTTTATTACTGAAAAATGGCTGGCAAACGCGATCTTGAAATTCGGTTTTAATTGAAGCCACAGCAATGGCCGAATCGATCTCGCCTAAAAACCGAAAAAGCGTTTCGATATCATTTCGTTTATGCTGAATATCTTCGAGAAAACTGAAAAATAATAGAATTTCAATATTGAAAGTGATTTTGAGCAACTCGAAGAAAAACCATCCAAAAAAGGCAAATTCGTCATTCATCTTATTCTCAAAGCCAATAAGCGAAGTTTTAAACTGAATTTTCTTGACAGATCCTAGAAAAGATAAGTCCTTAAAATAGGCGCTAATATTGCTGAAATTCGATATTTTATCACCAACTTTTATTGCGATACTAAGTTGATGAACCGCATTTAGATAATAGTTGAGCTTATTTTTATTGCGATAGTGCAAAACCATATTGGTCATAAAAACCGGAATCATGATTAGGAATAAAACCGGATAAAAGAAACCGCCAATAAGGCTAAAAATCGATAAGAAGCTAAGAATAAATACCCAAACAATCCATTTTGGGCGCTCCATAGGCTCGTCTATAATTAACCGAACAAAATCGTAGGCATTGTAATGATTCAGTTGGGATAATTGCGACTGGATTTTTAGTCGGTCGTTTTCTTTTTCTAAAAAGGTATCTGAAAATGTAGAAAATTGCCTTAATTGATTTTCAGAATTAATATTCCGTAGATGATTGTAAAAATATTGTTGTCCGGGTTTAGATGTGGTTCGATCTAAAATGGTAAAAAGCTCCTCGAAATCCAGGTCTTTTGCTGTTTGATCGTTTATTTTATGAAAATCGCCTACGAGAAGCTGGGAATCATAAAAGCTTTTAATCTGGTCGAAATTAAATTTTTCGGTTTTAGCTTTAGCCCAATTATTTTTAAGTTCTTTAAAATGTTTTCTTGCAGATCTTTTCTTTAAAAGTCTAAAAACTAAATAGAGCGCAATACCAAGTATGGCAAGATAGGAATACAGCTGCATCACAAAAATTTAGCTGTAAGATAAGCAATAATCAAAACCAGGCCTATCCAAAATATAATTCCGTAAATAATGAGTTGGTTAGCTTGTTTTATAGAATATGCTAATCTAATATGCTTAAAAATTCTTCCTGTTTAGAAGGTCTTGGGGAGTTGGTAGAAAGAATAATACTATCGTTTTTAATAAGAGTGTACTTAGGGATAGAATAGCTGTTTTTAGTTTTACCTAATTGAAGAAAAATACGGGCCAAATCGGATTTTCTGAAGTTAGCAAAACGATAATGTTGGTCTTTATCGGTGTAATTTTCAAGCTGGTTTACCATGTGTTTCCATTTTTCCAGATCCTCGTCGACAGATATATACACTTTTGAAATATTATTTTCTTTTAGCATCGGATTGTATTCATCAGACTTTTGTATTTCTGCAATACAAGGGGCACACCAACTTGCCCAATGATCTATTAATTTAAATTTTGAAGGATCATTTTTAAAAATATCCTTCAGTTTTATGGAATCTCCTTTTAAGTTGATCAATTTCTCATCGAGAAGTTCTTCGCTTAATTTGTTATCCATGCTGTTTAGATCGAAGATAATTTCATTGATTTTGCTTACGTAATCTTCGTTTTTAGAAAAGTCGTCTCGATAATCGTTAATTAATCTTCAATTAAAGTTTTTCCTTTTTGTCCAAAGGCTAGTCCGGCTTCGTGATAATTGTAAATAAGTTTGGCAATAGCAAAACGTTCAAGATCGTCATCAAGCTTATTTTTTATAAAATCACGTTCATTTATAAAATTATCGATGGAATATCCAGAAACTTCAGCGTTTGCAAATACACTATGGATATATTTTGGGAGACTTCTCTTAAAGTAATCATTATACAATAATTCTGGCCTGTTAAAATTATCTTCAAAATTTATGGTGTCAAAATATTTTTGCGCATCAAACATAGAAATTTCTCCACCAAACTGCATTTTATTTATAACTTCATCCAAATCAGATCCCTGATAATTCCCGGCTTTGTCTTGATGATCTCTAGGGTAAATTAAATGGAATAAATATTCATATTTTAAAGTCGCATACGTTTGCTCTTTAAAACCTTCGCTTACTTCTGGATGCGCTTTTATATACTCCTCGAGTATTTTCTTTTTCTCATTATAAAACTTACTGTTATCAGTTTTATATTGATCAAAATTGCCCTTAAAAACGCCCCAATTTCCGGTTGCCGTTTCTTTCAATTGCTGAAAGAAATTATAATGAGCCGCATTTTTACCAGAAAAGCTGATTTTATGATTTTTAATTTCCATAAAAATACTGTCTCCGGGAGTAATGTGAAATCGCGTAAAAAGTGGAGGTAAATCTCCTTCTTCAAAAGCTATAAGGTCGATTATTTGAGGTTTATTCAGCTTCTGAAATTCTACATATAGTGAATCGCCAAGATTTTCTTTTTTAATGTTTGATACTTCATTAAATAGACCGGTATGAACTAAAAGATTAAAATAGTTGAAGTTATAGGGAGCATCTGTTTTACCAATTAAAATGGCTTTAGCGTTAGTTGTATCGATTGGTTTGTATTGCAGTGTAGGAATTGTCTCTTCTTCTACGGTAGCACTTTCAGTTAAATTTTTATCTGAATTTTTACAGGAAGTACTAAAAACTATGATTAAAACGATGAGGTAATGATAATTTTTGAAAGACATTTTTAGATTTATTTTATATCTAAAAGTTAGTGTTTTTGTTTGAAAATATGCGATTTCTAATAGATTTTGTTTAATTCTGTTTTTTGTTAAAGAGGCTGATATCAAAATTTACCCCGGCTTAAATAATTTTTTGAAGAAATGTCCTGCTCTTTTTCATAAACTAAATGAAGTAAACTTTAATTTGAGATTATTTGAAGTAGTTTTTCAGGTCGGTTGTGATTGATGAAACCTACCACCATTCAGAATAAAAAATTGGTAAATATCCTTCCTGTATTCTAGAAGCAATATAATGCTTAAGACAAAATCTAAGATGATATGAGAAAGCGCAAAGTATATCTCAAATTCGATATTTAAAATCAGAATATTTTGGCGACTATTATTCAGATTGATATTATAGATTTTTCGAGAATTTTTATTGCGTTCAAACGGTTACAATCGTTTACAAACGAATTTATACGAAAACAATTAGTTTCCAGACGAATAACGCTTTTGCACTGATCTATGTTTGCAGGGTTGAAATGAACTAATGATTTTCAATTACAATTAAATTCTATTGTTATGAGTACTTTACGAAACAGCGTTAAATTGATTGGCCACGTAGGCACACAGCCCGAAATTGTAAATTTAGAATCTGGTAAAAAACTGGCAAAATTCTCTATCGCAACCAACGAATTTTACAAAAATGCCAAAGGAGAAAAAGTTTCTGAAACCCAATGGCATAATTTGGTAGCCTGGGGAAAGACAGCAGATATTGTAGAAAATTATGTGCCCAAGGGAAAAGAGATTGCTGTGGACGGTAAACTTACTAGTAGAAGTTACGAGGATAAAACTGGCAATAAAAGATATATTACTGAGGTTATTTGCAATGAAATTCTTCTATTAGGAAAGTAACTTTGTTTAGAGGTCGAGAATATCAAAAACCTCCGTTTCTTTTGTTAAAGGGAAACGGAGATTTTTCATTTATAGGGCTACCGAAACTTTGAAATAATGCATCAAAATTTTAAATTCTTAATGCATTTGAGCTTCACCGGCACCACTTGGGATTCTAATATCTTCAACAATTTGCTGCACACTTTCTGGAGGAGCAGGAGTAAGTCGTGAAATAACGATAGCCAAGATAAAATTCACCAGCATGGCAACAACACCAAAACCTTCTGGAGATGTGCCAAACCACCATTCACTTTCAGGAAGCGGGTCCATAATCCCTATCAATCCTGTTTTAAACCTGATCATATAAAAAAGCATTAAACTAATTCCGGCGATCATTCCGGTTACAGCTCCCTGGCGATTCATTCGTTTATCAAAGATTCCTAATACTATAGCCGGGAAGAAAGAAGCTGCAGCCAGGCCAAATGCTAATGCGACGACAGCTGCAACAAAACCAGGCGGATAAATTCCGAAGAAACCTGCAACTATAATAGCTACTAAAATGCTAATTCTCGCGATCATAAGTTCCCCCTTATCAGAGATGTTTGGTTTTAATTGCTTTTTAACCAGATCATGAGAAACCGATGTCGAAATCACTAAAAGCAAACCTGCAGCGGTAGATAGCGCAGCAGCCAATCCGCCGGCAGCAACCAAGCCTATTACCCAATTTGGTAATTGAGCAATCTCTGGATTTGCCAATACCATAATGTCTTTATCTACATATAATTCATTCTCAGCAGTACTGGGATTACTAATAATTCGTTCGCCACTTTCACCTCTTTCTTCAGTAAAAACAGGTTTCCCGTTTACAGCATCTGAATTTCGATATTGGATCTTTCCATCATTATTTTTATCGCTCCATGAAATTAATCCCGTATTTTCCCAGTTTTTAAACCAATCGGGCAAATCGGTATAGGCAGTTTCATTTACTGTGGTAATTAAATTTGTTCTGGCAAAAACCGAAACAGCCGGAGCCGTGGTGTACAAAATTGCGATTAGCAATAAAGCATAACCGGCAGATTTTCGTGCATCTTTCACCTTTGGCACCGTAAAAAACCGAACTATAACATGAGGTAACCCCGATGTTCCTGCCATTAACGCAAAAGTAATGGCAAAAATATCCCAGGTAGATTTTGTACCGCTAGTATATTCTTTAAAACCTAATTGTGTATGTAACTGATCTAATTTATCTAAAAGAAATGTACCATCTTCAACGCGTCCACCCATACCTATTTGCGGAAAAGGATTCCCCGTCATTTGTATCGAAATAAAAATGGCAGGAACCATAAATGCAAAAATCAGCACACAATATTGCGCTACCTGCGTATAAGTGATTCCCTTCATTCCGCCTAAAAAAGCAAAAACAAGAACAACCGCCATACCAATTAAAACACCTTTGGTAATATCGACCTGCAAAAACTGAGAGAACACAATTCCTACGCCCCGCATTTGCCCCGCCACATAGGTAAATGAAACAATTAAAGCGCAAATAATGGCAATCGTTCGAGCCGAGTTAGAATAGTAACGGTCCCCGATAAAATCTGGAACTGTAAATTTTCCAAACTTTCTTAGATAGGGTGCAAGTAAAAGTGCGAGAAGCACATAACCACCCGTCCAACCCATAAGATAAACCGAGCCATCGTAACCACTAAAAGAAATAAGACCGGCCATCGAGATAAATGAAGCGGCACTCATCCAATCGGCTGCCGTCGCCATTCCGTTTGCTAAAGGAGAAACGCCTCCACCGGCGATATAAAAATCTTTAGTTGAAGAAGCCCGGGCCCAAATTGCTATACCAAAATATAGCGTAAAACTAATGCCGACTAAAATCCAGGTCCATAATTGAACGTCCATAAATTAAGATGTTAAGAGAAAGTGAGTTGAATTGTTACATTTTTTGATCATTCAGCATAACCATATTTTTTATCCAGTTTATTCATTAAGCGTATATATACGAAAATGAGGATCACGAAAACATAAATAGATCCTTGCTGCGCAAACCAAAATCCCAGCTTAAAGCCTCCAAGTTTAAATTGATTTAGAAAATCTTTGAACAAAATTCCTGCTCCGAAAGAAACAATAAACCATACGCTTAAAAGTATAAACAGATATTTGAGGTTTTCGCGCCAGTATTTTTTTGCGTTATTTTTCAAAATGGATGTGATTATAAATTTTATTAAAATTTAATAAAAAAAATGATATATTTTTTGAAAAATACCTTTTAATTAATATTTATGTATCCTATGCTGTAAGGGTTTATTTCTTTTATGTAATGGCTATACCTTTCTCTATTCATATTTTGGTAATTTTGCAATAAAAATAAAATGGAAAAGAAAGCCAACAGATATCGTCTTCAGTTAGAGACAGTATCTACTCTCAAAGAAGATGTTAAGCATCAAAATATAGAATTTGAATTTGGAAATCACGATGAGATCTTCGGAATTATAGACGCTGTAAAATCTAAAAACCTTTTTGAAACTGAAGCTGAAGCGACCGAATTTGCACTAGGATTAAAATTGTTTAGCGAAGTAATGCTTAAAAATAAAAATCATCCTTTATTTGAAGAGCTTAAACCAGAATTCGCAAAATTCATGAAGAAATTGAAAGCAAGCTAAAAATAGATATTTTGCGCTAAGCGATAGGTATTGGCGTGTGCCTCGATAATAATTTTTATTTCTGGAGAATAGCCACCGCCCATACTGCATTGTACGGGAATTTTTAGATCGTGACAGGTTTGCAATACAAATTGGTCACGTTCTTTACAGCCAGCGATAGAACAAGATAGTCGGCCTAATTTATCGGTTTCCAATATGTCCACTCCGCATAGATAAAAGATAAAGTCGGGTTGTACTTTTTCAATAAGACCGGGCAGCGTGTCCTTTAAAGTTTTTAGATAATATTCGTCTTGTGAACCATCGGGAACTTCAATATCTAAATCTGAAATTTCTTTTCTGAAGGGATAATTTCCTTTCCCGTGCATCGAAAATGTAAAGACTGAATCATCATTCTGAAAAATTTCAGCTGTACCGTTTCCCTGATGCACATCAAGATCAATAATCAGTATTTTTTCAGCCAATTTTTTCTTCTGAAGATATCTCGCAGCAATGGCCTGGTCGTGTAATAGACAAAATGCTTCACCATGATCGCTATAGGCATGGTGTGTGCCACCTGCAATATTCATGGCAATTCCGTTTTCTAGCGCATAATGGCAACCTTCAATTGTTCCACCAGCAATAATAATTTCACGATCCACAAGCTCCTGAGATAGCGGAAATCCCGTTTTTCTAATCGCTCTTTTATCTAAGGTAAGATTGGTTAAATTCTCAACATATTCTTTGGTATGTACCGCCAAAATATCTTCAATGCTCGCCGATTTTGGTTCAAAAAAATGCTGTTCGCCACACGTTCCTTCATGTAAAAGCTGTTTTGGTAACAACTCATATTTTTCCATTGGGAAACGATGGTTTTCCGGTAATGGATGTTTATAAATAGGGTGGAAGGCAATTTTGAGCATAGCGTATTTAAAAAACGGCTGAAGAAAATCTTCAGCCGTAGTTTTTTAATTTATCGTAGCACCATTGGTTACGTCATCTTCATCTGGGTTAACAAAAACCAGTTTGCCTTCAGCATTTTCAGTAAGTAAGATCATTCCCTCACTTTCTACACCTCGTAATTTTCTTGGGGCAAGATTCGCTAGAACCGTTACTTTTTTTCCGATCAATTCTTCGGCTTTAAAATGCTCTGCGATACCAGAAACGATAGTTCGTTTATCCAATCCTGTGTCAACTTTTAAAACCATTAGCTTTTTGGTTTTAGGCATTTTGTTGGCTTCAATGATAGTTCCTACACGAAGATCCATTTTGGTGAAATCTTCAAAAGTTGCAGTGTCTTTTTGTGGTTCTACACTTTCATTGGCCTTCGCATTAGCTGCTTTAGAAGCTTCTAATTTCTGAAGTTGTAATTCGATCTTTTCATCTTCAATTTTAGCGAAAAGTAATTCGGCTTTGCCAATTACATGTCCTGCAGGTAAAAGTGCTTCGCGAGTAGTGATCTTATCCCACTGTGAAAGTTCACCGTCGTTCAGGTTTCTTTCTTCTGCGCTAAACTTTAAAATCTCTTTCAGTTTATTTGAAGTAAAAGGCAAAAATGGTTCACTAAGAGTGGCCAGTGCCGATGCAATTTGTAGCGCGACATACATAATTGTTTTGGTACGCTCTTCATCGGTTTTCACCAGTTTCCAGGGCTCTTCATCAGCTAAATATTTATTTCCTAAACGAGCAAGATTAATTAATTCGCCCTGTGCTTCTCTAAATCTATATTTTTCAATAGAACTGGCAATTACTGCCGGGTATGCTTTTAAAGCTGCAATAGTTTCTTCGTCTACCATAGAATATTCTCCCGGAGTAGGAACTTCTCCATTATAGTATTTATTGGTTAAAACCACTACACGATTAATAAAGTTTCCAAAGATAGCTACTAGCTCATTATTATTTCTAGCCTGAAAATCTTTCCAGGTAAAGTCGTTATCTTTAGCCTCTGGCGCATTTGCTGTTAAGGCGTAACGTAAAACGTCTTGTTGTCCCGGGAAGTCTTGTAGATATTCATGCAACCAAACCGCCCAGTTTTTAGAAGTTGATAGTTTTTTACCTTCTAAATTTAGAAACTCGTTGGCGGGTACGTTTTCTGGCAAAATATAATCTCCGTGTGCTTTTAGCATCACCGGGAAAATTATACAGTGAAAAACGATATTATCTTTCCCAATAAAATGCACCAATTTGGTGTCTTTATCTTTCCAGTATGGTTCCCAGTCTTTGCCTTCGCGCTCTGCCCATTCTTTAGTTGAAGAGATGTAACCAATTGGCGCATCAAACCAAACGTAAAGCACTTTACCTTCCCCACCTTCAACTGGTACAGGAATTCCCCAATCAAGATCTCGAGTTACCGCTCTGGCTCGTAAACCATCATCGATCCAGGATTTTACTTGTCCGTATACATTTGGTTTCCAATCAGATTTGTGGCCTTCAAGAATCCATTCTTTTAACCAACTTTCATATTGATCTAAAGGTAAAAACCAGTGTTTTGTTTCCTTTAAAGTTGGTGTAGCCCCGGTAATAGCCGATTTTGGGTTAATAAGGTCTGTAGCGTTTAGCGAAGTTCCGCAGCTTTCGCACTGGTCGCCATAAGCTTCTTCGTTACCACATTTTGGGCAGGTACCGGTTACAAAACGATCGGCAAGAAATTGTTTTGCTTCAGCATCATAAAGTTGCTCGGTAGTTTCTTCAATAAACTTTCCGTTATCATATAGCTTTTTAAAGAATTCTGAAGCGGTATCGTGATGAATCGGGGCAGAAGTTCTTGAATAATTGTCAAAAGAAATTCCGAAGTTATTAAAAGAATCTTTAATGATTCCGTCATATTTATCTACAATATCCTGCGGAGTAACTCCTTCTTTTTTCGCCTTAATGGTAATAGGTACACCATGTTCGTCGCTACCGCAAACAAAAGCTACATCGTGCCCCTGCATTCTTAGAAATCGGGAATAGATATCTGCCGGGACATAAACTCCCGATAGATGTCCAATATGTATTGGCCCATTAGTGTATGGCAAAGCTGCCGTAATTGTATATCTTTTTGGCGTGTTACTCATTTTCTGTTTTTACTTTTACTCGATAATCGAGATTAACTGCTACAAGGCTTAGCTCGAAATAAAAAATACTTTTTTAATGAATACCTCATGAGCCTGCCTTGAGGTAGTTTACTCGGTTAGCCGAGATTTGATTATTTGACCCCATTTTCTTGGGATATTTATGCTATAAAATTCAACCTTCTTTTTTAAGGACAAATTTTAGGGCGTAAAGGTAAGCAACTGCGTTATAATACGCGTTAAATTCTTGCAAAACACCGTGCCGCCTTTCAATTTGTTTCTAATTTAGTACCTCGATATTGTAAGAAATTCTATTGAATTTTTTACAAATTTCAGAAACTAATCATTTGAATATAAATTGTCCCTTTATCCGGACTGCAAATTTCAGTAAAAACTAATCAAAAATGAAAAAACTACTTCTATTATTCGTGGGATTAAGTCTTGTGGCTTGCGGCGGAAGTAAAAACGCTGCCAAAAACGAACGGTATACCTTAGAATCTCTGCAAAATAAGAGCTACGAACAGGTTTTGGGAATGTACAGTGATGCCAATCCTAAAAATGGTAGCGAAATGATGGAAGAAGAAACAGTAGAGCGCCCTTACACCATTTTATATCCAGAAACCAAAGATGAAATTTTGATTACCTGGAAAGACGAGTCCAGAACTTCGATTTTTGATATTAATTATTCTGAAGATGGTAGATGGAGTTCGGCAAAAGGAATCAAAATAGGAACAACCTACGACGAGCTAACAAAGATTAACGGAAAAGAGGTGAAATTCTACGGATTTGGCTGGGATTATAGTGGCGCTGTAGATTGGAACGGCGGAAAATTAGAAGATTCGAATATCCGTGTGTTTTTAAATCCTGAAGGAGAAATTGCCGATAAATTTTATGGCGACCGAATGATAGAGGCGACACCTGAAGAGATCGAAGCCTTAAATCTAAAGGTTTCTGCAATTATGTATCGCGATTAAGTGTACAGACACTTCAATTATTATACATGATTTTTGAAAATTGACATTAAGATGTTATCGTTACCCTGAATCTGCCTTCTAAGCAGACGGGTTTGCATTCAGGATCTCATGTTTGAAATTTCATACAAACCTGCATGAGATTCCGGATCGCTGTCCGGAATGACGACTTATTATATAAATTTGAATAAAATCCTCAAATAAAAATTAAAAATATGGCTGGTCACAACGAACTTGGTAAAAAGGGAGAAGGGCTGGCCATTGCTTTTTTAGAGGAGAACGGCTATAAGATTTTGGAAAAAAATTATAGATTTCAGAAAGCTGAAGTTGATATTATCGCTTTTAAAGAAAAAATTTTAGTAGGCGTTGAGGTGAAAACTAGAAGCACGGCACATTTTGGAGATCCTCAGGAGTTTGTGAAAACCGGTCAAATTCAGCGATTGGTGATGGCGATGAATCATTATGCTGAAGTGAAAAGCATCGATGCAGAGATTAGATTTGATATTGTTGCTATTATCAAAAATGCTTCTGGAACCCGAATTGAGCATATTGAAGATGCTTTTTTTTACTTCTGAAATTATCTTTTTATAGCAATTAATGATGAATTTAATTACTAGACGTTTATGCTTAAAGCCAATATCAGTTGCGGATATCAAGAAAATTCATGAGTTACATTCTCTGCCAGAAACAGATGAATATAATACATTAGGAATACCAAAATATCTCAAAGAAACTGAGCAGATCGTGCAAAAATGGTTAGCTCAAGACGATTTGATATTTAAAATCGAGTTGAAGGAAGAAAAATCGTTTATCGGCCTTGTCGCATTAAAATTAGGTCATGCAAAATATAAAAAAGCAGAAGTTTGGTATAAATTAGATGCAAAATTCTGGAAAAATGGATACGCTACAGAAGCTTTAAAAAGTGTTTTAGACTTTGGTTTTAATAAATTGAAATTACATAGAATCGAAGCGGGCTGCGCAGTAGAAAATATTGGAAGTATTCGTGTTTTGGAAAAAGTGGGAATGCTTCGAGAGGGTAGAAAGCGAAAAGTGCTACCGCTTAAAAGTGGTTGGTCTGATAATTTTGAATATGCAATTTTAGAAACAGATTTTAAATAATTTTAGCCGATAATCGAGATTAAATGCTTTGAGGCTTTGCTCGAAATAAAGAGGATTTTAAAACCAATGCCTCATGGGTTTACCCAAAGGTAGTTTACTTCTGAATTTTTACAAATTCAAAATTGACATCAAACTCTGAGGTCGAAACGTTGGCTTTTAAAGAATCGTTTTCAATTTTATAAATTATCTTTTTTGGGAATTCATTTGTATCATTTTCAGCTACAAAAAACTCTGGATTTAATTCTGTCAAGATAAATGGTGTAGGGGCTTCGTTTTGTCCTTTTACCTTTAGGATCCATTGTCCGTTTTCTTCAAAAAGCTGTAACTCTTCTTTGAATATGGTATCTTCTTTTAGTAAAGTATAACCAAGCCCGGAATAATACTGATCCTTTTTTTTCCAAATTTCAAAGGTCTCAAAACCTTCTTCTCCATTAACTCTCTCCCAATCGCCAACCAGCCAATCAAAATTTTCACTTTCGTTAGTGCAAGAGAATAAAAAGAGCGAGCAGCAAAAACCCAGAAAGAAGCGTTTCATAGAAAAGAAATTAAGTTGGTAAATTACAAATTTTAAATAAAAAAAGCCTGAAGATATTTTCAGGCTTTTTGTGTAGATTATAAATTTTACCAGATTTTCACACGATTTTCTGGCTTCACATACATTGAGTCTCCTTCTGTAATACTGAAGGCTTCATAAAAAGCATCAATATTTTGTAGCGGTACATACGCTCTATACATTCCTGGAGAGTGAGGATCGGTTTTAATTTTATTCTTTAAAGCTTCATCACGCATTTTAGTACGCCATACAGTCGCCCAAGAAAGGAAAAAACGCTGCTCTGGGGTATATCCATCTATTTTTCCTGGATTACCGTGTTCTTCTAAATGCATTTGTAAACCATCGTAAGCAGCATTTACGCCACCAAGATCACCAATATTTTCGCCTAAAGTAAATTCACCATTAATAAAAGTACTGTCTAAAACTTCAATTGCGCTATACTGATCTGCCAAATCTTTCCCTAAACCTTCAAATTGAGTAAGATCTTCATCTGTCCACCAGTTGTTAAGGTTTCCTTCAGCATCAAAACGAGCACCACTATCATCAAAACCGTGAGAAATTTCATGACCAATTACCGCTCCAATTCCGCCGTAATTTACAGCAGCATCGGCTTTGTAGTCATAGAAAGGTGGCTGTAAAATAGCTGCTGGGAATACAATCTCGTTGTAGCTAGGATTATAGTAAGCGTTCACAGTTTGTGGTGCCATGAACCATTCAGATTTATCTACCGGTTCATCTAGTTTGTCAATATTTTCAGCAACTCTCCATTTGCGAGCATTCATCACATTTTGAAAATATGATCCATCTTCAGAACCTGTAATTTCTAAATCACTGTAATCTTTCCATTCATCTGGATAGCCTACTTTTATGGTAGTAGTTCCTAGCTTTTCGATCGCTTTCTTTTTAGTGTCTTCGCTCATCCAACTAAGATTATTGATTCGCTTTTCATAAGCTTTAATCACGTTAGCGATCATTTCTTGTGCTTTTTCTTTAGCTTCAGGCGGGAAATGTTTTTCAACATATAATTTGCCAAGCGCTTCGCCAACCATAGAATTTACAGTTCCTAGCGCTCTCTCGTTGCGAGGACGTTGTTCTTTTGCTCCACGTAAAGTTTTATAGTAAAATTCCCAGTTTGCAGTCTCGATTTCAGTGGTAAGCATTCCGGCGGCGGCATCAAAAGCAGTCCATGTAAGATAATCTTTCCATGCTTCAACATCCTTTTTAGCTAAAAGGCTTTGCATAGATTTCATGTATTTTGGCTGGGATACAATAATAGTATCTAGTTTTCCTGCTCCAATTTCTTCAAAATAGGTGTTCCAATCGATTGCCGGAACCATTTTTTGAAGTTCAGAAACAGTCATCGGATTATAAGTTTTACGTGCATCACGACGTTCTACTTTATCCAATCTTGGCTCAGCAAGTTTAGTTTCAAATGCTACAACAGATTTTGCAAGCTTTTTAGCGTCATCTTCAGAGTAGTCTAAGAATTGCATCATGCGAGCGATATGCTCTTCATATTTTGCTTTCTTTTCTTTAGAATCTGAATCTTCAGCAACGTAATAATCGCGATCTGGTAAACCGAGGTTTCCAGGATAAAGATAAGCCGCGTTTTCATTACTGTTTTTAGCATCTGCACGTACACCGAATGAGAAAAAACCGGCACCGCCGTATTTAGACATTTCAGTTAAATAAGCTTGTAAATCTTCTTTATTTTCAATTTTATCTACTTTTTCTAGATAAGGCAAAACTGGTTTTACGCCCTGCTCATTACGAGCAACGGTATCCATAATAGTTTTATAAAGATTTACTGCTTTTGCCTGGTCGCTATTCGCCTTAAGATTTGCATCTTTAGAAGCTTCATCTAATAGCGCAAGAGCGTCGTTATCTGTAGTTTCCCTTAATTCCATAAAGCTACCCCAAGAAGTACGATCTCCTGGAATTTCGGTAGAATCTAACCATGTTCCATTTACGTATCTAAAGAAGTCTTTTTTAGGACTCGTTGTAGTATCCATGTAGGCAACGTTAATCCCGTGGATCTCAACTTTTTCAGGCTCGGTAGATTTATCTTCATTTTGGCAGCCGATCATGGCAGCACCAATTAAAGATAAACAAACCGCATTTGTTATTTTTTTCATTTTCATGTTGATTGTTTACAAAATTGTGGCTAATGTAATAAAACAGACGCGTTTTTGTAGGTAATGTTACAAACCGAAAGAAATATTTACTCGATAATCGAGATTAAATGCTATGAGTCTTGCCTCGAAATAAGAAGTTTACTGTTGTTTTTTTAAGGTTTCTAATAGCTTAGAATCAATATCCTTTTTTATATCCACTATTTCGGGCACATTTTCGTTAGGTATTTCTATAGAAAGCACATAATGGGCAATTTTCCAGCTGCCATTTTCATACCGCATCACTCCAGATCCACGGCAAATACCCATGTGTGTATCAAGAAGCTCATCGAACCACGCAATTCCTTTTTTATCTTCAAGATAAATATTCCTTTCTACAGATTTAAAACTCCATGCCCGTCCTTTATCAAAATGTGGTTTTGAGTATGCCTTGAACTCGTTTTTATTCCAATTCTCGGTTGCATCGGTACCAATAAAAATGGCATCCTCTGTAAGCAAGTTAAAATAATTTTGAAAATTAGCTTCAGCAGCGGCTTCGTGCCAAGTGTCGATAGTCTGGCTAATTTCGTTTTTAGCTTGTTCTTTATTAGATTGATAGGGCATCGTTTGTGATGATGCTAATAGTGATATAAAGCAAAAGCTGAAGAAAAGTAATGTGTGTTTCATGAAATTTATTTTTGCTGAAGATACAATAAATCTCAAGTTTTAATTCTGAATGGCTCTTAGGCTATCGCGTTTTTCAGCTTGTCTTTTTCTGTTTTCTTCAACCAATCGATCTAATTCGGCTTCAAAATCCTCAATATTTTCAATGAATAATTCGTTCAACTGAATATTAAGATTGTGGAATTCCATAGGAATTTCTATGCCAACTTCTTTAATCTCTTCAGGATTTAATTCTTGTAAATGTGATTTTTGTTCCAAGACGTTGGCTTTTGTCGAGAGTACGCGCAATCTGGCTAATACAGGTTTTGATTCTAAAGAACTAGGAATAGTGCGTTGAAGTTCTTCCATTAGCTGCGCTATTGCCGAAGATTTATCGATGAGTTTGTTTACCGATGTGTTTTTCAGATTTTCAATTTCGCTTAAAGCGGCCACGTAAGCTACCCACTTCGTAGTTTCCTCTTTCGCTTTAGCGTCTAGTACCGTATTTTGAACAGGAATATTGAACTCTTCTGTAAAAGCTGCGCTTTCCCGAACATTTTCTTCAGGCTTTTGCTTTTCCGAATTTTGGGCGCAAGAGACTAAAAAGATTAATATTATACCGAAAATCAGTGGCTTCATTATTAATTTTTAATAGTACAAATGTAAATGATTAAAATGCTATAGCCATAATTTTTCTCTATTCTTAAAAAGAACATAATTTTTTAGCTTGATAAAACGTTTTAGTAAAATGTATTCTCAATAAATAAGTATATTTGCAGAAAATTATTAAGTGTATGCCCACAAATATCTTAGTTATTGGAGCTAGCGGCCAGATAGGAACAGAGCTTACTTTAAAACTTCGTGAACTCCATGGAAATACAGCAGTAATTGCCAGCGACATTCGCGAGGGAAGTGAGGAGCTTATGTCTAGCGGACCTTTTGAAATTGCAAATGCAATGGATTTTGATGCAATTGAGGGGTTAGTTGATCGTTACAATATAGAGGTCGTTTATCTTATGGCGGCAATGCTTAGCGCTACGGGTGAAAAAGTACCTATGAAAGCATGGGAATTAAATATGGATTCTTTATTTCATGTATTGAATCTGGCAAGAGATAAAAAGATTAAAAGAGTTTTCTGGCCTTCCAGTATCGCCGTATTTGGACATTCTACTCCCAAAGAGCAGACACCACAAACAACGATTATGGAACCCACTACCGTTTATGGAATAAGTAAACAAACAGGGGAGCGCTGGTGTAGTTATTATCATAAAAAGTATGGTGTAGATGTGCGCAGTATTCGATATCCGGGAATAATTAGTTATAAAACCTTACCCGGTGGCGGTACCACAGATTATGCGGTAGAAATTTTTCACGAAGCCCTACAAAATGGAAAATATACATCTTTCTTATCTAAGGAAACCTCCTTGCCTATGATGTACATGGATGATGCGATAAAGTCAACAATTGATATTATGGATGCACCTTCTAAAGCAATTAGGGTGCGTTCTTCTTATAATCTATCGGCTATGAGTTTTACTCCTGCAATTTTAGCGGAAGAAATCAAAAAGCATATTCCGGAATTTGAAATTAGTTATGAGCCAGATTTTAGACAAGATATAGCAGATAGTTGGCCCTCAAGTATAGATGATACTGAAGCAAGAAAGGATTGGAACTGGAGTCCTAATTTTGATATCGCTGAGTTGACCAATGCGATGTTTAGAGGAATCAAGTCGCAATTAGTTAGCAAGTAATAGTTTCAGGTAAATATAAAAAACAAAAAAGCCGCTCAATGAGCGGCTTTTTTATGGATATTAGGTCTTAGAATACTCCTATAAAATGACTTCCTTCAACATTTACTAGTTCAGCACCCTTAGTTACTTCTCCAGTTTCAGTATCTACAACATAGATATTACCGTTTTGTCCTACAGGAGCTTCTGTAAGGTATATTTCAGTTCCATCAACAACAAATCCCTGATATTGGAATAAATAGAAGTCTGGATCGTAAGGAATATCAGTAATTTTTTCTGCTGTTCCTGTATTTAAATCTGCAAGAGCGAAAAATCCTTGTTGACCGGCAACGCCCTCAACTGAACCTGCATGGCGGTATGCTACTATTGCTTTTCCATTAGCAGCTGGTCTCCATGCAAGAATGTAAGCTTCATTTATCCCTAATGCTTCGTCTAAGTTGAATACATAAGAGTCATCATATTTGTTATCAGCACCAATCTTTAAAATATGAGAACCGTCAGGATCTCCTTGGTTAGCCTGATATATGCTTCCTTGGTATTCAAATGCATTAATACTACGATATCCGTTGGTACTTCCATGCCCTACCTCAGATGTAATCATTGTTGGGTTTTCTAAAGAAGGGTAATCTAAAACGATAGTTTTTGAACCTAAAGCTTCGAAATCATTCTCTCTTTCCAGGGTTTCAGGATTTAACTTTCGCATGTTAACACCAATATATAGTTTGTTGCCGGCAGCATTTAAAACAGGCATATCAACTCTACCAATGTAATAACCTTGAGCTTCTAATTCTTCGCTTAATGGTAAATCATGTTCTTTAAATATTTTAACCTCTGACTGTTCTAAATCTATGGTTACAATAGAAAGCTTTGAATTGGTACGAACATAAACATCATCGGTTACATCATCTTCAGTATCATTATCATCCACAATATTTTCTGTAGCGATATATACTGCAGCTCCTGTTTTTTCATCAGATAATTTGGTCCATCTTGGAGCAGTACCAACGTAAGGAGCAATACTAATCTCAGAGCCGGCCGGATCAAAGTTCTGACCTCCCTCTACATTATATCTTGTATAATTTCCGCCAGTTTCTCCAGCATAGCTAATATTGAAAATGGTGTTACCGTCCTCAGAAGATTGTAATCTAGCTGTCCTATTTGATGGAACTATAAATCCATTATCAAAAGGTTCTATAGAAACACTAGGGTCTTTTGCATTCTCGCTATTTACAGAATAAATTAAAGTACCTCCGTTACCATCACCGGGATTTTCTCCCATTCTGGCAGCTGCTACAGTAATCCATCTTGAATCTCCTTCGGGAGTTGGCTCCGGAGTTAATTCTGTCGAATCATCATCGCTACAAGATACCGTTAATCCTAGTGTTACCACTAAGAAAAATAAGTTTCTTTTTCTCAAAAAGTTAAGTTTCATAATCATTAGATATTAGAATTTATTTATATAATAATTTAGTTTTAGATAAAACGCGCGACCCGGTTTCTGTACAGATAAATTGTCATAAACAGCTTCGTTAAGAATATTTTTAATATCAAAACTTACTATAAAGTTATTACCGGGAAAACTGTAGGTTAAGCCCAGGTCCTGAGCAAATTGAGTAGGGACCATAAAGTCTTCTTTGCCTAGATTGTTTCTTCCTTGAGGGACTCTGTATGAAAATTCATCTGTGAAATATGCGTTGTAAAATAAGTTGAGATTACTATTTTTTTGTATCACATTTTTAATGTTGTAGCGTAAGGCTGTGTTCATAGTAAATAGCGGGATGTTAGGAACATCTACCGTTTGTCCCCGTCTATTTTTTGTTTTAAACCTTAAATGAGTTAAATTGAAATCAAACCTTAGATTATTATTGTAACTGTAATTAATTTCGACTTCTATACCCTGAGAATTGCTTTTTTCATTGAAATTTAAATATTGAACTACCTCATTTTTATCATCGGTATCGCTATTTACCGGAAAGCCAATTAAATCCTTAATATTTCTTGAAAAAAAATTTGTAGCTATACTTAATTTATTCTTCTTTAACCGGAAGGAGCCAAATCGAAATCCAATATTGTAATTATTACTTATTTCTGGTTCTATACTGAGATTGGAAATAACGTTGTCGCCTTCGTTACCAAATACTTCTGTTTCGTTAGGTAAGCGAATTGCTTTTTCCGCAGATGTCAATAAATTTACCTTAGGAAATAACTCGTAAGAAATTGCAGCTCCAAATCCGTTATATGTTTTATCATTTTCGTAAATAACATCTGCAACTGTATTGGTTCCATCCGTATTCTTCTGAATTTCTGGATGAGTATTAGCTATCTTTTGGTGATAATACTTGTTAAATATATTTAATTTCAATTTTTGATCTAAAGCTTTTAATTCGTAGCTAAAAGAATAAATGTTCTTATAAAGATCATTTGTTTGCCTAAAGGTATTTTCTAAAAGTGGTTTTAATTCGTCCTCATCTTCCCTATCGATCCCACTAAAAACATGATTAAATAAAAGTTTATGATTTGTGTTAATCGCATAAGATAATCCAGTTCTAATAGAGGCTACGTTGCTGTTAATTTTATATAATGTGGGGCCTCCATCTTGTTTCTCTTGCTGTGATTTCCAAGGATAGATATGATCAATAATTTCACCTTCGTTATTCTTCCGCCGTAATCTATCGCCACTCCAGGTATAGGCATGTGCAACGGTATCATTTACTGTTCTGTTTCTTTTACCCATTAGACCGTTTATACTTACGTCAAGTCCAGAGAAGAATAAATTTTCTTTTTGGTATGTTAAAGTAGCAAGTTGAGCTTCAGATTCCTTAAATCTCCCGTTGTATGGGTGAACAGTAATAAATGCTCCGTGCTGGATTTCTTTGTAATCTTTGGAGCCGGTAAAACCTATTAAAAACTGATCGGCCCATTTAACATTTGTGAATCCAATCTGGGCAATTCCGCCTGTAGATTCATAGGCATCATTAAAGCGTCGTGCAGTTATCGGAGTTTGTTTGCCATTTATTCCGATATCCTTTACCTGTCTCCCCCAAATTTTATAGTCATTATCAGAATAATTATGAAAAGCCGATGCTTTAACGGTTAAACCTGTTTTATCGAAGCGGTAAAGACCATTTAAGTTAGACTGAAAAGTATTAAATGAACCGTAGGATACAGAAGCATTAAGATTAGAGCTGGCTCCTTTGTGTAATATTACATTAATAGCACCACCCATGGCATCATTAGCCAGGTGGCCTGGAACAACACCTTTGTAAACTTCTATTCTTTTTATCATAGAAGGGGGGATGCTATTTAAGTTGAAAGAAGAACCGTACATAGAGATAGGTATTCCATCTATGAAAATTCGAACAGAATTTCCTGAAAGTCCGTTTAAAGTATATTCAACACGAGAACCTAATCCGCCATTCTGTCTAAGTTTTACACCAACTGTTTGATTAAGTAATTCGTTAGTTTGGATATTTCGTAAGCTGGCTTCTTTAGTTTCTATAACATTAACCGCAAATCCTTTATTCTCAATTTTGGATTTAACGGTCTCTCCTCTAAGCGCTACCTCTCCCAATTCATAATCTTTGGCATTTTTGAGTTTAATGTTATGTTTTAGATTGGAACGTTGAATCATTATTTGATCAAAATCAATAAAATCTCCGGTAGTAATTTCCAGAACATAAGTCCCTGTTTTAAGACCTTCAATTTTGTAAAATCCTGAAGCATCAGATGTAGTTGATTTTGAAAAAGCGCCACGACTAAGTAGAATTTCGGTATCAGCGATTGGGTTACCGTCTGAATCCTGGACAACACCACTTACGTGATATTGCGCAAGAGCAGTAATTGGTAAAAGAAGAATTAGGAGGAGTAATTTTAGTTTCATCAGCAAAAATAATTGCCGACAAATTTATACTTATTTAGATTAAGTACAAATAAAAACAAGTTTTTTTATCAATCTAAAATTTTAAGGTTTTTCTCTTGTTAGAGTAACCTTGGGAAAAGAAATAAATGCGCTGTCGTTCTTTCAAGAACAATAATTTTTCTTGGGTTTATTTAAGAGAATTTCAGAGATAGTGGAGAGATTTATAGGAATAAAAAAAGCCGCTCATCGAGCGGCTTTGGCATTTGAATACTATATATAATCTAATCTATATGCACTATCCAATAACACGAACTTCGTCTGCGTTCAGACCTTTTCGTCCTTCTTTCTCAACGTACTCCACTTTATCTCCTTCATTTAGAGTTTCACCGTCGATCCCTGTTACGTGAACGAAGATGTCTCTTCCTGTGTCGTCGTTGGTAATGAATCCATAACCTTTGGACTCATTGAAAAATTTAACTGTACCTTCCATTGTAATAAAATAATAATTAGTAAAGTACAAACATAATATATTAAAATTGAGATTGGTTTAATAAAATGCAAAGATTCTAAAAAAAATCACTAAAATATTTGTTTTAATCAATACCTTTTTCTCGCATTTTTTTCATGTTTTTAGGGCTAAGTGTATAGTCTTCTAACTTCTTTCCTCGCCATCTCACCACTAAAAATATCGGCATAAGTACAAACGATGCTGCTAATACGGCAATTCCTATTATTCTATCGCCGGTTACAATGTCATCTTCAGCTATTCGGAAATAAAAGCCAATTCCAATAGCAATTAAGATGGCTATGCCTAATATTCTCATCACGATTTTCATAATTTATTTTCTTTTTATTACACGGTGACTTCAATCAACTTTTGGCGATATGCCGTAAGCATTTTAGATTTAGAAATAAAGCCAACATATTTATTTTCTTTAACTACAGGTAAATTCCATGCGGCACTATTCTGAAATTTTTTCATAATAGTTTTCATGCTATCATTTTGCAGATCTATGGTATCTGGTGCTCTTTGCATAATATCATTTACCGTAATTTCATCATACAAATGCTGTTTAAACATTATAGGTCTTATGTCGTCCAAAAGTATTATTCCCATAAAATTCTCTTCTTGATCTAAGACAGGAAAGATATTTCGGGGAGATTTAATTACACCTTCATGGATAACATCACCCAACGTCATAGTCACATTTAACGGAACAAAATCTCTTTCGATAATCTGATTAATATCTAACAAAGTTAATACCGTTTGATCTTTATCATGAGTTAAAAGTTCGCCGCGTTGTGCTAATTCCATTGTATAAACCGAATGAGGTTGAACGGTATTAGTGATCATATAAGAGATCAATGCGGTAATCATTAAAGGAACAAAAAGCTCGTAACCTCCTGTCAATTCAGCAATAAGGAAAATAGCTGTTAGGGGTGCATGCAGCACACCTGCCATTAATCCTGCCATTCCAACCATCGTAAAACTACTGGTAGAAATTGGTTTGTCGATGATTCCTAGATGATTTACAACTAAGGCAAAACAATGTCCCAGGGCGCTTCCCATAAAAAGAACAGGTGCGAAAATACCACCAACACCACCAGCCGCAAAAGTAAGTGATGTTGCAAATATTTTAAAAATTACCAGGCCGGCCAATAACAAAATAACAACCCAGATATTATCCAGAAAATCATTTAAAAAGTTGGTGCCTAATGCCTGAATGTAATTTTCTGCTAGTAAATTATTGATCACCCCGTAACCTTCGCCATAGAGTGGGGGTATAAAATAGATAATAATCCCTAAACCCGCTCCTGCTAATAAAAGACGGGTAAATTTATTCTCAATTTTGCCAAAAAGAGAATGAATTCTGAAGTAAATAATTGTAAAATACATTGATCCTAGCGCACAAATACAACCCAAGATCATATAAAAAGGAACTTCTGAAATATGGAAATTGTCATGAAGCTCAAAAGGTAATATGGTGTCTGATCCAAAAAAGAAGTACGAGGTAAGAATTGCCGAAACAGAGGCTGTTAAAAGCGGTAGCATACTTACTAAGGTAAGATCCAAACTAAAAACTTCAATAGCAAAAATAATTGCAGCAATTGGGGCTTTAAATATTGATGACATCGCACCAGCAGCAGCACATCCCACTAATAATGTTCTCGCACTCTGGTTCATTCTGAATAAGCGCGAAATATTAGATCCAAGTGAGGCGCCCGTAGCAACTGTTGGTCCTTCTAAACCTACAGATCCACCAAAGCCTACGGTAAGCGGAGCGGTAAGTATAGATCCGTACATTTGGAAAGAGCGCATTAAACCCTTTCTTTTTGAGATAGCATATAGTGTTGATGGTATACCATGACCTACCGGCTTCCTCAGAATTTTTTTAATGATAAAGACCGTTAAGGCCAATCCTATAATCGGAAATATAAAATAGAAGGCGTGATGATAATTAGCAATAAAATTACCTTCGAGTAAATTTTGAATAAAATGAGTAAGGTTTTTGATAAGAACAGCACCCAAACCTGCCGCAAAACCAATTATAGCACTAAGGATTAAAATAAACTGCTGTTGGGAAAGATGTTTGGTCTTCCACAGCAAAAACTTCTGTAATCCCGGCACTGATTTTAAAAACATCGCGTAAACCTCAATTTTAATTTAAGACTAAAAAATCCTGCTTTAAAGCAGGATTTTTTTTATTCAATATTCAGTTTTAAGCTTAATTCTTTTAATTGCTCTTCATCCAATTTGGATGGTGCATCGATCATTACATCGCGCCCTGCATTGTTTTTAGGGAATGCAATAAAATCTCGAATAGTTTCTTGGCCACCAAGTATGGCGGTTAGTCTATCAAAACCAAAAGCGATTCCGCCGTGCGGTGGTGCTCCGTATTCAAAGGCATTCATAAGGAAGCCAAATTGTTCTTTAGCTTCTTCCTTTGTAAATCCTAAATGTGTAAACATTTTAGATTGTGTTTCTTTATCATGGATTCTTATAGATCCACCACCAATTTCATTACCATTTAATACTAAATCGTAAGCATTAGCTCTTACTTTTCCTGGATCTGTTTCCAATAAAGGAATGTCCTCAATTTTTGGTGAGGTAAACGGGTGGTGCATTGCGTGGTAACGCTCCGTTTCTTCATCCCATTCTAATAATGGAAAATCTATAACCCAAAGTGGTGCAAAATCATCAGCTTTTCTTAAACCTAAACGCTCTGCCATTTCCATACGTAAAGTACTCAATTGGGCTCTTACTTTATTAGTTGCTCCGGAAAGAACACAAATTAAATCACCTGGTTTTGCATTGGTCTTTTCTGCCCATTTTGCTAAATCTTCTTCATCGTAAAATTTATCTACTGAAGATTTAAAGCTACCGTCTTCGTTATATTTTGCGTAAACCATTCCTAAAGCACCAACCTGCGGACGTTTTACCCAATCTATTAATTTATCTATTTCTTTACGGCTATAATTAGCGCCTCCCGGTACTGCGATGCCAACTACTAGTTCAGCATCATTAAAGATTTTAAAATCTTTATGTTTGGTCACCTCATTTAGTTCCCCAAATTCCATTCCGAAGCGAATGTCTGGCTTATCGTTACCATACTTTTTCATGGCATCTTCATAAGTCATTCGTGGGAATTTATCTACTTCTACTCCATTTACTTCTTTTAATAAATGTTTAGTTAAACCTTCGAAAATCGATAAAATATCTTCTTGCTCGACGAAAGCCATTTCACAATCAATCTGAGTAAACTCTGGTTGTCTGTCGGCTCTTAAATCTTCATCCCTAAAACATTTTACAATCTGGAAGTACTTATCCATGCCACCAACCATTAGCAACTGCTTAAAGGTTTGTGGAGATTGTGGTAAGGCGTAAAATTGTCCTTCGTTCATTCTACTAGGTACCACGAAATCTCTTGCCCCTTCTGGTGTAGATTTAATAAGGTAAGGCGTTTCTACCTCGATAAAGCCCTGGTTAGATAAATAATTTCTCACTTGCATTCCTACTTTGTGACGAAATACTAATTTATCTTTTACAGGATTTCTACGAATGTCTAAGTAGCGATACCTCATTCGTAAATCTTCGCCTCCGTCTGTTTTATTATCTATAGTGAATGGAGGAGTTAATGACGTGTTTAAAATGCTTAACTCATTAACTAAAACTTCAATCTCCCCGGTAGGAATATTAGGATTCTTAGACTCTCGTTCTATCACTTCACCTTTTACCTGAATTACAAACTCACGGCCCAAGGTTGCAGCTTTTTGCATTAATTCTTCAGAAGACCTTTCTTCATCAAAGATAAGCTGAGTAATTCCGTAGCGATCACGAAGATCTACCCAGATCATAAAGCCCTTATTTCTTATTTTTTGCACCCATCCTGAAAGCGTGATCTGATTCCCGATTGCAGAGGAATTAAGCTCACCGCAAGTATGACTTCTGTACATAGTTGATTTCATAAATTTTTAGTGGGGCAAAAGTAATAAGTAAAAGTGGTTTGAGTAAATAAACTATCTAAAATTAATCACGATGTTATGCTAATGTTATGAGTTTAGTTTTCTTAAGTGGTTGTTTTATAGCTTATTAAAGTTTTAATGTTAAGTTAATGTTACGTAATTATTGTTTTAATGTAAACTTTGTTCTATATTTGTAAAGCTAAGATTAATACCTAAAGATATGAAGATGATAAAAAATACAATGATTGCTGCCCTGATGATGATTGGTGGAGCAGCGATTGCGCAGAGTGGAATTAAAAAGCCTGTTTTTGAAAAACAGGGAGATTTAATTAAAGGAACTTATTATTATGAAGACGGAAATATTAGGCAGGAAGGTACGTACAAGAATGGAGAGCTCCACGGGAAATGGATTTCTTACGACCAGAACGGTGAAAAGACAGCCTCAGCAAAGTATGACAGCGGTGAAAAAGTTGGTACATGGCTTTTTTGGGAAGGTGATAAGATTAAGCAGGTAGAATATAAATCTAACCGAATAGTATCGGTTGATGATATATCTTCTGAATCTAAATTAGCGATTAACGAAGATTAAATTTAATCTTAATGTAATAAAAAGCCCCGACATTGTCGGGGCTTTTTTATTTAGCTATTTGCTAGCTTTCTCTGTTTTCTTTCATTTCTCTTATCTTTAGTTTTAACCTTAGCACGATTAACCAGATAAAACATCACTGGTACTACAATTAGCGTTAAGAATGTTGCGAACACTAGTCCGAATATAACTGTCCATGCTAATGGTCCCCAAAAGATCACGTTATCTCCACCAATGTAGATTCCCGGCGCATAGTCAATCATCAATCCAAAGAAGTCTATATTAAAACCGATAGCTAACGGAATTAAACCAAGTACAGTGGTGATTGCAGTTAAAAGCACTGGTCTTAATCTTGATCGACCACCTCTAACAATAACTTCAAAATATTGCGCTCTGGTAAGCAAATCACTATCTTCAAGTCCTAATTCGTTTTTCTTTCTATCAATTAAAATCTGAGTATAATCAATTAGTACAATAGCATTATTCACTACAATACCCGCAAGGGAAATAATTCCCATCATGGTCATAATAATTACAAAGTCCATTTGGAAAATGATTAATCCGAAGAAAACTCCAACTAAACTTAGGATTACGGCACTTACGATAATTATTGGTTTGGATAAAGAGTTAAACTGAGCTACGAGAATTAATAAAATTCCGCCAATAGCGATAAGAAGTGCTTTCAAAAGGAAGGCCATATTATCGTCCTGTTCTTCTTGTTCACCTGTAAACGCAAAATTCATTTCTTCAGGTAATTCATAATTCTGAAGTTCAGTTTTTAACTGTCCTACAATTTCATTGGCATTGTAATCTCCAAGAACATTCGAGTAAACGGTAATTACTCTTTTTAAATCTTTTCTCTTTATGGCACTAAAAGAAGAAGTGGCATCGGTTTCAACTAAAGATGAAATTGGCACCTGCACGGTTTCCCCGTTGTTTTGATTTTTGAATGTTATGGGTTGATTGAACAATGCATTCTCATCGTATCTAAACTCATCTCCAAAACGAACATTTACTTCGTAATCATCATCACCTTCTTTATAAGTCGAAATCTCTTCACCATAAATTGCACGACGCAAGGTTTGTCCTACAGCTACAGTTGAAACTCCAAGTTGTCCTGCTTTTCTTCGATCGACCTTAACCTGTAATTCAGCTTTAGATTTATTTACATCAATTTTAAGTTCTTCAATTCCTTCAATACTTAAATTTTGTATGTAAGAACGCATATTCTCGGCTTCAGCAAGCATTTCTTCATAATCTTCGCCACGAAGCTCTATATTAATTGGGTAGCCCGCAGGAGGTCCGGCAGCATCTTTTTCGACAATAATAGAAGCGCCCGGGAAGCCCTGAACGGCTTGGCGAATTTCTTCCATTACATCACTACTTTTTACACCTCGACGCTCATTAAATTCGCGCATCGATAAAGTTATTTTTCCTTTATGAGGCATTTCGTTTTGTTGGCCTCCATCGGTTTGCGGATTTCCAGCACCTTCACCCACCTGCGAAACCGCAGATTCTACCATATAATTATAACCATCATCATTGTACTTCTCGATGGCATCGTAGATTCGTTGTTCAACTTGTTTGGTTAGCTCGTTTGTTTTTTCAATATCGGTTCCCTCTGGATATTCGATATAGGTGATAATTTGCTTTGGCTCATTTTCCGGGAAAAATAATACGTTGGGTTGTACTGCTCCAATCAAAATAAACGAGGCGATAAGCATAATTACAGTTCCGAAGAAAAATGCATAAGCTCTCTTTCCTTTTAAAGCATATTTAAGTGTAGCCTCGTAAGAATTCTCTAATTTCTTTAAGGCTGTAAATTGAAAATAGGCAATAGCTCTGGTAAGTAGATATTTGTAAACCCACAGTAAAATTACAAGTAGCAGTAGGATATTTCCTATTCCTCTGAAAGCTCCTGCATCTAATAAAAACCCGCCTAATAAGAAAAGAATTCCTAAAGCTCCAAAGATTACCGATAATCGAATTAGTTTCTTTTTAGTCATTTCTTCTTCTTCAGTTTTCATAAACTGAGAAGTTAACATCGAGTTTATAATAAGGGCAACAAATAAAGAGGATCCTAATACTATAGATAATGTTATAGGAAAGATCATCATAAATTTACCAATAGTACCCGGCCATAAACCTAGAGGGAAAAATGCGGCAAGAGTAGTTGCGGTAGATGCAATAATAGGCCACGCAATTTCACCAAGTCCTTGTTTTGCTGCTTTGGTGCGCGACATACCTTCATCCATCAATGTATACACATTTTCGACAACTACGATACCATTATCTACTAACATACCCAGTCCCATTACCAAAGCAAAAAGAACCATGGTATTTAATGTATATCCTAAACTAGATAATACGATGTAAGATAAGAACATAGAAAGCGGTATCGCTAAACCTACAAATAGGGCATTTCTAAATCCTAAGAAAAACATGAGTACTAAAACCACCAATATTACCCCAAAGATGATATTGTTTACCAAATCGTCTACCTGAGTTTGTGTTTTTGTAGACTGGTCGTTAGAGTAAGAAATGTGAAGGTTTTCTGGTAAGTAATCTTCTTGTTCTTTACTAATGATTTCTTTAATGCTTTCTACCGCCTCAATCATGTTTTTTCCTCCACGTTTTTTGATGTCTAGCATCACAACAGGAGTGCCTTTTTCTCTGGCGTACGTAGTTGCGTCTTTTTCTTTGAAATTAATATCTGCGATATCTTTTAGAAAGATATTTCCGCCTTCACGTTTCACGATTACATTTTCAAGTTCTGCTGGATCCTGAATTTCACCAACTACTCTAATGTTTTTCTGAATACCGCTGGTAATTACATTTCCTGCAGAAATTGTTTTATTTTCAAGGCTAACAGCATTGATGATATCATCAAAACTTACTTGCGAAGCAGACATTTTATAAATATCTACGGCAATTTCAACCTCCATTTCATCAGCACCACGAATGCTTGCCTCTTTAATTTGAGGAAGCAATTCTATTTTATCCTGAAGGTATTCAGCGTAAGTTTTTAATTGCTGAACTGGATAATCTCCCGTTAGGTTAATGTTTAATATGGGTTGCTCTTCAGAAAGGTTAAGATCAAAAACATTTGGCTCTACCTTGGCGCCGTTATCTAAGGTTGGCCAGGTAGTTTCAGCTTTCACCAAATCAACTTTATCTTTAACTTTAGTTTTCGCAACATCTACACTAATATCTTCTTCAAATTCAACTATTACAATCGAGTAATCCTGAAGGGTAGTAGAGGTGATTTCTTTTATTCCTGCAACATCATTAAACTCTTCTTCTAGCGGCTCGGTTATAAACTTTTCTACATCTTCGGCAGAGTTCCCCGGGTTAACTGAGCTTACATAAATTTTAGTTTCTATAATTTCGGGAAAAGCTTCACGAGGCATTCCGTAATAAGAAAGCAAACCACCTAGCATGATGATCGCAATAATAACGTAAACCGTCATTTTGTTATCGATCGCCCAGGAGGAGAGCTTAAATTCTTTATCTAAATTGTTCATTTTTTAGTTTTTGCTAATTTTTACTTCCTGTCCGTCTCTTAAACTCTTGCTGCCTTCTACAATTAAAGTTGCACCTGCTTCTAGGCCTTCTGTAACTTCAATCATGTTGTTGTAGACATAACCTGTTTTAATGATGTTCTTCTTTGCAACACCGGTGCTGTCTGTTTTGCTTTCAAGCGTATAAACAACGCTTTCTCCTAAAGAATTTTTCTGAACAGTATTCTCTGGGATAGTAATGGCGTCTTCAGCGGTATAATCATTAAGCAAAATTGTAGCAATTTGGTTCGGTTTAATTAATCGATCAGGATTAGGAATGGCAATTTTAACTCGGAATGTTCTGTTGTTTGGATTTATGTTATTTCCAACTTCAGTAACTTTTCCTTCATAATTTTGGTTTACAGAGCTAATCATTACTTTTACTGAAGTTCCTTTCTGAATTTTAGATAAATAATTTTCTGGAACTGCTGCCTCGACATACATATTGTTGAGGTTAATGATTCTTAGAAGCTGGCTTTGCCCTGGGCTTACAACTTCGCCCTGATTGCTAATGATCTCGTCTACTACACCACTAAATGGAGCTATTACAGAAGTTTTTGCCAGCTGAGATTTTAGTTGTTCTGCGGCTTTTTGAGATGCTTCATAATTTGTTTTTGCTTCTAAATACTGAATTTCAGACCCGATATTTTGATCCCAAAGTCTTTTTTGGCGTTCGTAAGTTGTCTTTGCAAGGGTAGCCTGAGCTTCAGATTGAGCAACCTGGCTGGATAATCCACCATCGTCGATTTTAGCTAAAACCTGTCCTTTATTTACTTTATCACCCTCCTCTACATAGATTCTATCTAAAATTCCAGAGTATTCTGGGTAGATAATGATATTCTCATCTGTAGCCACATCACCTTGTACCTCGGCATAATGCGCAAAAGTACTATCTACTATTTTTTGCGTCGTAACCAGATTAAGGCTTTTGTTTTTATCGAGTTTGTTAATTTCTTCATCTAATTTATTAATATCTGAAGTTATTGCGCTTTGTTCTTTACTAAGCTCAGATTTACGAGCTCTAATTTCAGAGAGATTCCCTTCTTCAATTAGTTGATCCACAGATTTTTTATTTTCGTTTCCGCAAGCGGCTAGTAAAAGAGAAACACTAAAAATTGCTGCTAATTTTTTCATATGGCGGGGATAATTATTCTTGATCTTCATATTTAGTTGTATCTAATAAATTTTCTAACTCAACCTTAGTTGTAATTACGTTAAGCATAGATTGTAAGTAATCCTGTTGTGCGGTGTAAAGTTGTCTTTGTGCTTCGTTTAACTCGAAACTACTGGCAACTCCTTCTTCAAATTTAATTTTGTTCTTATTTTCTATACGTTCAGCTAAGGCAAGATTCTTCTTTTGCACCTGGTAATTATCTAAACTGTATTCGTATTCTGTTTTAGCAGAATTTATTTGCTGCTTCACCTCGTTTTCAGTGTATTCTAAATCCATAAGAGCTTGCTCTAAAGCAATTTTTTGTTGCTGCGTTCGGGCAGATCGCATACCGCTGCTAAAAATGGGAATATTTAAACTTATTCCTAAAACAGACTGACTGAAATAATCCTGATTATCAGTTAAGAATGTAAATTTTTGGCTAAATCCCTGATATCCGTAGTTAACGTAGCCTGTTAACGAAGGAAGTGCTTTTGCTTGCTCCAGCTTCACTTCAATTTCTGCAGATTCTGCGGTGTTTTTTGCAATTCTGTAATCAATATTCTCTTCTACCGGGATCTCTTTTTCTAAAATGGCCAAGTCGAAATACTGCATGGCTAAAGCTTCTAACTCTTCGGTAAGTGTGATATCAGCTTCAACTGGAAGTCCCAAGGTGATATTGAGCATTTCGTAAGCAATTTGTTTCATTCGCTTACTTCTATTCAGGTTGTTTTTTAAAGTTAGCAGCGTGATTTCAAGTTGCTCTACATCTTCCTCTTCTGCCAGTCCATTTTCAAAAGTTGCTTTGGTTTCATCATAAGTACTTTGTACACTTTCTACATTCATTTTAAGAATTTCCACATTTTCTTCAGCTAAAAGAACGTTGCCGTAGGCATTTATAATTCCTTTTTTAACCTCTTGATCGGTTTTTGTTTTGGCATTCTCGGTAATCTGAAGCAATGTTTTTGCAGATTGGATTCCTACGATGTACGAGCCATCAAAGATTATCTGATTCCAGGTTGCTGTGGCATTCATACTTTGTTTAGTCCCAAAAACTACAGGTAAGAACGTCCCCGGTTCTCCTCCTGCAATCTCGGCAGGTAGTAAAGAAACAGGTTGTTTTAGATTATTTTGATAATCTGCACCAGCACTTATCTGTGGTAACCCCTGGGCAATAATTTCCCATTTTTGCTTTAGGGAAATTGCAATATCTTTTTGTGCATTAACGGCTTCTACATTGTGATCTAATCCATATCGAATGGCTTCCTCTAAGGAAAAAGAATAGGATTGTGGTGCATTATCAGTCTGGGCGAATAACCCCAAGCTGATAAATAAAAACATTGCAAATAAATTCTTAGTTAGTTTCTGTCTCATTATTATTTAATAGATCTTCTAATATTTGTAATCCTTTTTTGGTGGCAATTCCTCTTACGTGGTATTCTATAAAAAGTTGAAATATTTCGCTTTTGTTATACTGTTCTTGAGGGAAAATGGCAGTGTCTCTTACACTTTTGAGTCCGTAGTGATATATTTTGCATACAAAGTTTTTATCCACGTCTTCTCTAAAAAGTCCCTCATCTATTCCTCGGGTAACATTTTCTGTAATACTGCATTCTATAGTCTCACATTTAGTGTTTTCTACATTTTCGAAAATTTCAGGATAATATTTTTGTAATTGAAACTGAGGCGATGATTTCTCATCTTTTAAAAAAATACTAACCTGTTTTTTCACTTCAAAAAGTTCCTCTATAGCATTAATATCTTTTTTCTTTATTTCAGCTATTCTATCCTGAATTTTATATAAAATATTGAAGGCAACATCATGTACCAGTTTTGTCTTGGTGGAATAGTTGGCGTATATGGTTTTTTTAGAAATGCCAAGTTTAGCGGCAATATCGTCCATAGTGACGCTTTTAAAGCCGTATTCTAGAAACATCTCTGTCGCCATATTTAAAATGGATTCTTTCAATTTTAAAAATTTGTGACAAATGTAGTCTGCGGAAACTTTTAAAACAAATAAAGTTTCCAGAGTTTTTATAAATATTTAATTCTTCCTTTAAATTTGAAATTATTGCAATTATGGTATTTTAGCGCAAAATTTATTTTAATGCTGGCTATTACAGAGTATCGCGAGGTTTTTTTAGACTATTTAAATAATAAATTGAAAATTAAAGAACCTGCTAATCTTTATGAACCAATGGTTTATATCCTAGGTTTAGGAGGTAAAAGATTACGCCCGGTATTAGTATTAATGGCCACCGATATTTTTGAGAAAGATCACAAAGAAGCTTTAGATGCTGCATTGGCGATCGAGATTTTTCATAATTTTTCTTTAGTGCATGATGACATTATGGACGATGCTCCTTTAAGAAGAGGAAAGCAAACCGTCCACGAAAAGTGGGATATCAACACGGGGATACTTTCTGGAGATGCCATGTTGATTAATGCTTATCAACTTTTCGAAAATTATGAAGGCGATACTTTTAAAGAATTAGCAAAGCTTTTTACAAAAACCGCTATCGAAGTATGTGAAGGACAGCAATATGATATCGATTTTGAAACCAGAGACGACGTGAGTATCGATGATTACCTAAAAATGATCGAATACAAAACAGCCGTATTAGTTGGCGCTTCTTTACAAATGGGAGCTATCGTAGCTGGCGTTCATGAAGATTGTAAAAAAGCCATATATCAATTTGGAAGATTATTAGGTATTGCTTTCCAGCTTCAGGATGATTATTTAGACGCATTTGGTGATCCAAAAACTTTTGGTAAACAAGTGGGAGGCGATATTATAGAAAATAAGAAGACATTTTTGTTTCTGAAGTCTTTAGAAGCATCCACTAAAGATGAAGCAAAACAACTAGAATACTTATATTCTATAAATCCGGAAGATAATTCTGGTAAAATTGAAACTGTAAAAGCTATATTTAAAAGTAGTGGAGCAGCGGCATCTACTAAAAAAGAGATCGAAAAATTCACCAATTTGGCTTTCGATGTTCTAGATGGTATTGCTATTCCTGAAGAAAAGAAAACGCCTTTACGTGATTTCGGGAAAATGCTAATGAGTAGAACAGTTTAAACTGAAGCAGTAAATACTATTCAGCTCTTTTTTTCCTGAATTGTTTCTGTTTCATCTTTTTAAGCTGAAAGGTTATTTTTGTAGCCAGTTTGGCAGAAATTTCCTTAATTTTAATCCCTTTCTAATTTCTTTTTCATTTTAAATTATCATATTCGTAATAGAATTAGCGAAATACTGTTCAGGTTGATTAGTGGCATTGTTAAAATTCCTTTAATGAATAGAATAAAACTATTAAATGCTATAACCAGTTTTTTTTAAAAATTGTACTTTTGCTATGTTTTACACTTTATAGAAACATTAGTTTCCACTTATGGATAGATTTTCATTTCTTAATGCCGCACATACCGCATATTTTGCCGAATTATACGATCAATATTTACAATACCCAGATAGTGTAGAGCCCAGTTGGAGGGCATTCTTTCAGGGTTTTGATTTTGGAATGGAGCAAAACGGTGTCTCATCAGATGTTTTAGATGAGGCTCCGGTAACGTTTGAGGAAGGCCAAATGCCAGATCACGTTTTAAAAGAATTTCAGGTTATTCGACTAATCGACGGCTATCGTACACGCGGGCATTTATTTACAAAAACAAATCCCGTTAGGGAAAGAAGAAAATATGAGCCTACACTTGATATCGAAACTTTTGGGTTAAGTAAAGGTGATTTAGATACTACTTTTAACGCAGGTGATATTTTAGGTATTGGTCCTAAAAAATTGAAAGATATAATCAAGCATCTTGAAAATATTTACTGCGACTCCATTGGAGTGGAGTATATGTTTATTAGAAAACCTGAGGAAATCGATTGGATTCAGAAAAAACTGAATGTTAATGAAAACCATCCTCAGTTTGAAACAGGCAGGAAAAAGCAGATTTTAAGAAAGCTGAATGAAGCTGTCGCTTTTGAAGGTTTTCTACATAGAAAATATGTTGGTCAAAAGCGATTCTCTCTTGAAGGTGGAGAAACTTTGATTCCGGCTTTAGATGCATTAATCGAAGGCGCTGCAGAGAAAGGAGTCAAAGATTTTGTAATGGGAATGGCTCACCGAGGTCGATTAAATACCCTTACCAATATTTTTGGTAAATCGGCTAAAGATATTTTTAGCGAATTTGACGGTAAAGATTACGAACAGGATATATTCGACGGAGACGTAAAATATCATTTAGGTTGGACATCTTGCCGAAGTACAAGTAGCGGTAAAGAAATTAATATTAATATTGCTCCAAACCCTTCTCACTTAGAGACTGTTGGTCCTGTAGTAGAGGGTATAGCAAGGTCAAAAAGAGATCGCCGTTATAGCGGGGATCCTTCTAAAGTCTTGCCAATCCTAGTGCATGGTGATGCAGCTGTAGCTGCTCAAGGCGTTGTTTACGAGGTGGTGCAAATGGCAAAGCTGGAAGGTTACGAGAATGCCGGTACTATCCATATAGTTGTGAATAACCAGATAGGTTTTACAACCAATTATTTAGATGCTAGATCTTCTACTTATTGTACAGATGTAGCTAAAGTTACCTTGTCTCCGGTACTTCACGTAAATGCAGACGATGCTGAAGCTGTAGTACATGCTGTACTTTTTGCACTCGATTTTAGAATGCAGTTCAAACGAGATGTGTTCATAGATTTATTAGGATATAGAAAATATGGACATAACGAAGGGGACGAGCCAAGATTTACACAACCTAAACTTTATAAAGCAATAGCGAAGCATAAAAACGCAAGAGATATTTATGCTGAAAAACTTATAAAAGACGGTGTAATTGACGAATCTTATATAGAAAAGCTAGAGAACGATTACAAAACGAAGCTTGAAGAAGATTTAGAAGATTCACGAAAAGAAGATACCACCAGAATTACTCCATTTATGGAAGATGAGTGGGATGGCTATGAAAATGTACAGGAAGATCGGATGATTGAGGATATCGATACGACTGTAAAAATGGATGAACTGGATAGAGTGGCAAAGGCTATATCTAAGCTTCCTGAAGGTAAGAAATTCCTTAAAAAGGTTAATAAAATTATCAATTTAAGGGAGAAAATGTACTTTGAGGATAATAAGTTAGATTGGTCTATGGGAGAGCATCTGGCGTATGGAACCTTAATGGCTGAAGGATTTAATGTAAGAATTAGTGGTCAGGATAGCGAGCGTGGTACATTCTCGCATCGTCATGCTGTATTAAAAGTTGAAGATAGCGAAGAAGAAATTATTCTTCATAATAATATAGAAGGTAGAGAAGGAGACTTCTTTATTTATAATTCGCCTTTATCTGAATATGGTGTTGTAGGATTTGATTATGGATATGCCATGGCCAGTCCAAAGACGCTAACGATTTGGGAAGCTCAGTTTGGAGATTTTGTGAATGGAGCTCAGATCATGATCGATCAGTATATCTCTGCTGCAGAAGACAAATGGAAATTGCAAAACGGATTGGTAATGTTTCTTCCTCATGGTTATGAAGGCCAAGGAGCAGAACACTCTTCAGCAAGAATGGAACGTTTTCTTCAGCTATGTGCAAAGGATAATATGTTTGTTGCCGATGTTACAACTCCGGCGAATATGTTTCACTTGTTAAGACGACAAATGAAATTTGGTTTTAGAAAACCATTAATCATTTTCACTCCAAAGAGTTTGTTGAGACATTCCAGAGTAAATTCAACTAAAGAAGAGTTTGCTGAAGGATCCTTTAAAATGCTTATTGACGATCCAGAAGCTAAGGCAGACAAAGTGAAAACTTTAGTATTTTGTACCGGTAAATTTTATTACGATCTTTTAGAGTATAAAGAAGAAAACGAGCGTGATGATGTTGCTTTAGTAAGAATAGAGCAGTTATTTCCACTTCCGGTAGAGAAGATGAGAGAAGTCATGAGCAAATATAAAAACGCAGATGATGTTGTTTGGGCACAAGAAGAGCCAAAAAACATGGGAGCGTACGGTCATATGTTAATGCATATAGACGAAGCGAAAAAATTTAGATGTTGCAGCCGTAAATTTTACGGTTCTCCGGCAGCTGGTAGTGCAGTTCGCTTTAAGAAAAGACATCAACGCGTTATTGATTGTGTGTTTGATAAATCACTAACTGAAGATTAATTAAATTAGAATAAATTTTCTGGCTTATCCAGAAAGCAAAATAAAAAAGAAGAACATGGCCTTAGAAATGAAAGTTCCATCCCCCGGTGAATCTATAACCGAAGTAGAAATCGCAGAATGGTTGGTAGAAGATGGGGACTACGTTGAAAAAGATCAGGCAATAGCTGAAGTCGATAGTGACAAAGCTACCCTGGAATTACCTGCTGAAGCTAGCGGGATTATAACGCTAAAAGCAGAAGAAGGCGATACCGTTGGTGTTGGTGAAGTAGTTTGCTTAATTGATACTGAAGCTGATAAACCAGGTGGAGGAGATGATGACAGCAAAGATGAAAGTGCAGAAGAAGAGGTAAAAGAAGAGCAGGAAGAAAAAGAATCTAAAGAAGATAGCGATAAGGCTCCAGCAAAAACTGAAAAGCCATCAAAATCTTCAACGCCTTCTCAGAAGCAAGATAGCCATGCTTCTGGTAGTCCATCACCGGCAGCTAAAAAGATCTTAGATGAAAAAGGAATAGACCCTAAATCTGTAGATGGTAGCGGTAGAGATGGTAGAATTACAAAAGACGATGCTGTACAGGCAAAAGCTTCTATGGGAACTCCCGGTACAGGAAAACGTGGAGAATCTCGTAAGAAAATGTCTATGCTTAGACGTAAGGTTGCAGAGCGTTTAGTAGCTGCTAAAAGTGAAACTGCTATGCTTACTACTTTTAACGAAGTAGATATGTCTTCAATCTATGCGCTAAGAAAAAAGTATAAAGAAGAATTTAAAGATAAGCACGGTGTAAGTTTAGGATTTATGTCTTTCTTTACTCTTGCTGTTGTTCGTGCTTTAGATATGTATCCTGATGTAAACTCTATGATAGACGGAGATTTTCAGGTAAAATATGATTATAAAGACGTTAGTATTGCCGTTTCAGGTCCAAAAGGATTGATGGTTCCGGTAGTGAGAAACGCAGAAAATTTAAGCTTTAGAGGAGTTGAGGAAGAAGTTAAGAGACTTGCACTAAAAGCTCGTGATGGTAAAATTACAGTTGATGAAATGACTGGAGGTACTTTTACTATTACTAACGGTGGTGTTTTTGGTTCGATGATGTCTACACCAATTATCAACCCACCACAAAGTGGTATCTTAGGAATGCATAATATTGTAGATCGTCCTGTCGCTATCGATGGCCATGTGGAAATTAGACCTATGATGTACGTGGCGCTATCATATGATCATCGTATTGTAGATGGTAAAGAATCTGTTGGTTTCTTAGTAGCAGTTAAAGAGGCAATTGAAAATCCAGAAGAACTATTAATGGATAATGATGTAAAAAGAGCTTTAGAGCTTTAAGAATTACGATCCATGTTCAAATAAAAAAGGGAAGCGAAAGCTTCCCTTTTTAAGTTTTAGTTGGTTAGGTAAATCTTTTTAATGATAATAAACCAGGCTAAGAATATTCATAATTAAAATACCTATTACTGCAACGACAAGAATGTATGATGCTGGATGAGGTTTTAAATATTTTTTCTTAGCGTAAAACATAAATCTAACATTGGTTGCTCAAATTTATATTTAATTAAGGAACCCTAAAAGGGGAGAAAACCCCTATTTTAAAAACAGCGTTTTAGATTTATAATCTATAATCGCTTTGCCTTTTTTTAGAATGTCAGCGCCAATAATCCCGTGTACTTTTTCAGCATCATGTTGTAATAAAGCCTCGTTTACATGGCGAAGATCGAAAAGAACAAGATCTATTTTTTTCTTCTTCCAACCTTTAATTTCAATTTTGTTTTTTTGCGAAATCTGAGTAAGCATATTTGATGCGCCCGCACCCGCCGCTTTAACATCACTGTCTTCTGGTAAAAGATCAAAATGCTCTATACTGTCTATGCCAACACAGGTACTCGATGCTCCTGTGTCTAAAATAAAATTTCCTTCAATCTTATTAATTTTAGCAACGATTTCTAGATGATTGGTTTTGGTGAACTTAAATTTTATGCTTTCATATCCTTTTTCTTTCAGGATTTTCTTAATACTCGCCATTCTTTTTAGTTTTGAACAAAGATAGGTTTTCAAAATAAATTATTTTTGCAAACATGATTATTACAGATACACATACACATTTATATAGCGAATCTTTTGATGAAGATCGTGAGGCAATGATACAGCGAGCAATAGATGCTAAAGTTGAGCGTTTTTTTATCCCAGCAATCGATTCTACTTACGCAGATAGAATGTATGATTTGGAAAAGTCTTTCCCCGAGCATGTTCATTTAATGATGGGGTTGCATCCCACTCATGTTCAAGAGAATTTTAAAGAAGAGCTTCAATTTATCGAAGATCAATTTCAGCAAAGAGATTTTATAGCAGTGGGTGAGATTGGTATCGATTTGTATTGGGATAAAAGCACGCTTGCCATTCAGCAGGAAGCTTTTAGATTTCAAATTAGATTAGCGAAGAAGTATAAATTACCAATCGTTATTCATTGTAGAGAAGCTTTTGATGAGGTTTTTGAAATTTTGGAAGAAGAAAAAGGAGAAGATCTTTTTGGTATTTTTCATTGTTTTACGGGAACCGAACAACAGGCAAAAAGGGCAATTTCATATAATCTGAAATTAGGAATTGGAGGGGTTGTAACCTTTAAGAATGGTAAGATTGATAAATTTTTGAACGCTATACCTTTAAGTAATATAGTTTTAGAAACCGATGCGCCATATCTTGCTCCAACTCCTTTCCGCGGAAAAAGAAATGAATCTGCTTACATTTTGAATGTTGCTGAAAAATTAGCGGAAATTTATGAGAAGCCTTTAGAAGAAATTGCTAAAATCACCACAGAGAATTCAAAAGATATATTCGGTATTTAAACTGAAATTAGTTAATTTTTTGTTCATTTGCTTAATAAGCCAGACACGTGCGAGACTTTGAAGATATAAGATTTTATAATGAAAAGGAGGTCCAGGAGGCCCTTCAGTATTACATTAAACATCCAATGATGAAGGCGCTTCTTCATTTTACATTTCCGGAGAAATCTTCCGAGGAAATTAAGGATATTGTGTTTAGCTGTAAAAGTATCCGGGATTTTCAAACTAAAATTATCTATCATTCGGTAGGAAAAATCATTGAAAAAAGTACGGATGGAGTTACCGATAGCGGGTTTGAAAAATTGAAGCCTGGAGAGTCTTATCTTTTTCTTTCTACGCATCGCGATATAATTTTAGATACTTCTTTACTAAATTATACTCTTTATAATCATGATTTGGTAATGACGGCTTCTGCTATTGGCGATAACTTGGTGCAGAAAACCTTTTTGATGGCTTTATCCAAATTGAACAGAAACTTTTTGGTACGCCGAAAATTGAGTCCTCGTGAAATGTTTAAAAGTTCTCTGGAATTATCTACTTTCATAAGAAAGATGCTGCTTGAAGATCAAAGATCGGTCTGGATGGCACAGCGTGAAGGTAGGACTAAAGACGGGAGCGATTATACGCAGCAGGGTGTGCTTAAGATGCTAGGAATGGCAAAAGGCGATTTAAGTTTAACTGAATATTTTGGGAAAATTAAAATTGTACCAATCTCTATATCGTATGAGTTTGATCCTACTGATGTTTTGAAAATGCCCGAGATTCTTTCTAAAAGAATGAAAGAAAAATATGTAAAAGCGCCAGATGAAGATTTTAAATCGATCATTCAGGGTATTTTAGGAATTAAAGGTAGAATTCATATTAACGCCGGAGATATAATGGAACCGGCCTTGTTTGATCAAATAGAAAATGATTTTGACTCTGTTAATGAGCAGTTAGGAGAAATAGCGAATAGAGTGGACAATCAAATCCATAAAAATTATGCGCTATGGCCGTCAAATTACATTGCTCAGGATTTATTAAATAATACAGAACTTTATACCTCAAAATATTCAGAGAAGGATAAAAGAAGATTCGAGAGACGTTTAAAACGTAGAGTAGATTTTAAAAATTCTCTGGAACTTAACAGTTATCTTTTGATGTATGCCAATCCTGTAATTAACAAAGAAGCGGTGGATGGCAACAAGGGCTAGAATTCTTTTAGTATATACTGGTGGGACCATTGGTATGATCAAGGATTATAGTACCGGTGCTCTTAAACCTTTTAATTTTAATGATCTTTTGCAGAATATTCCTGAATTGAATATTCTTGAAAATGAAATAGATACTTTAAGTTTTGAGCATCCTATAGATTCTTCAGATATGAATCCTGAGGAATGGAGAAAAATTGCAAAAATTATCTATGATAGCTACGAAAGTTATGACGGTTTTGTAATATTACATGGTAGTGATACGATGTCTTATACGGCTTCCGCGATAAGTTTTATGCTTGAGAATTTAAATAAGCCGGTGATTTTTACAGGGTCTCAATTACCAATAGGTGATTTAAGAACAGATGCTAAAGAGAATTTGATTACCAGTATACAGATTGCAGGTTTGCAAAAAAATGGATGTCCTGTTGTGACAGAGGTTGGGCTCTATTTTGAATATAAATTGTACAGAGCCAATAGAACAACAAAAATTAATGCAGAGCATTTTCAGGCATTTGCTTCGTTAAATTATCCGCCATTAGCTGAATCTGGAGTACATTTAGCAGTAAACTCTAAAATACTTTGGAAACAAAGCAGAAAGCAACAGCTAAAATTGCATGTTAATTTTAATACCGATGTACTTGTTTTAAAAATGTTTCCCGGTATTACTAAGGAAATAGTAAATCATATTTTTAGTTATCCAAATCTGAAAGGTGTCGTTTTAGAAACTTACGGCAGTGGCAATGCGCCAACACAAACCTGGTTTTTAGATTTGCTTGAAGAAAAAATAAGCAATGGTCTTAAAGTAGTTAACGTTACACAGTGTGCTGGAGGGAGTGTTGCGATGGGAAATTACGAAACTAGTGTCGCAATGAAGAAAATAGGTGTGGTTTCGGGTAAAGACATCACTACCGAAGCTGCAATTGCTAAATTAATGTACTTACTAGATAAAAATTTAACACAGAAAGTCTTTAAAACTATATACGAAACCTCATTGAGAGGTGAAATGTCGTAAAATTAACGAATCATACTTGATGGTGAACAAATTTTTTTGTTATTTGGCGCACCATTTAAAACATGAATATAGAGAGGTGGCCGAGTGGTCGAAGGCGCACGCCTGGAAAGTGTGTATACGCCAAAAGCGTATCGAGGGTTCGAATCCCTTCCTCTCTGCTGGTGTTTTTATTGAAAAATTATTTTTATATCTTTAACCCTTTAACTAATTAAATTAAGACAAACAGTAATGAAAAGATTATTTTCTATTTTGGTAATCGCTGCGATTATGGTGTTAGGTGCCGGTAATCTTAAGGCGGCAAACATGGTGAACACATTGCCAGGTACGTTAGCGACTTTCGTTCAACAGGACGATGAAGCTGCGGCAACGGCTGATGCAGACGAAGAAGAATCTCTAGGTTTTCATCAGGAATTAAAAAAACGTTTTATTGAAGGTGGTGCTGGATTTATGGGTATCGTTCTTCTTTGTCTTATTCTTGGTCTGGCAATTGCCATTGAGAGAATTATCTATTTAAACCTTGCCAGTACTAATACTAAAAAATTAGCTCGTAATGTAGAAGAAGCATTAAACAGCGGAGGTATTGAAGCTGCTAAAGAAGTATGTAGAAACACAAGAGGACCTGTTGCTTCTATTTACTATCAAGGGCTTGATCGCGCTAATGAAAGCATCGAATCTGCAGAGAAAGCAGTAGTAGCTTACGGTGGTGTTCAAATGGGTCAATTAGAGAAAAACGTATCTTGGGTATCTTTATTTATCGCTCTTGCTCCTATGCTTGGGTTTATGGGTACGGTAATTGGTATGATCCAGGCATTCGATAGAATTGAGGCTGCTGGTGATATGCAACCATCTCTTGTTGCTGGAGGTATTAAAGTAGCACTTCTTACTACGGTATTTGGACTTATTGTTGCGATTATCCTTCAGATTTTCTATAACTATATCATCGCTAAGATCGATAGTATCGTAAACGATATGGAAGATGCTTCTATCTTGTTAATCGATATGCTTGTAGATTACAAAAACAAAAAGAGAGTTTAATTAGATCTGACTATAAAAGTTATGACATTACATAAAATTTTAAAATATGTTGCGTTAGTTATTGGCGTGCTTGGGCTTATCTTTTTAGGTAGGGTTATTGCAGCCGGTGACGAAGCAATAGAGGCATCAGTTGATGTTCAAAATAGCGTTTTAGAGCCAATGATGTGGATTTCATATCTTGTTCTAGGAGTTGTTATAGCATTAGTTGTGATATTTGTGATTGCCGGTTTATTTAAAGGCAATATTAAAAATACCATTATAGGAATTGTAGCATTTGCAGTAGTTATTTTAATTGCATATTTCTCTACTAGCGGTTACGAGCATACTACAAGTACAGGTGAGTATGTAAGTGCGTCCACAGATCATTGGGCAGGAGCTGGTTTAGTAGCTTTTTACATTTTGGCTGCATTAGCAATTTTATCTATGGTATTTTCAGGAGTGAAAAAACTAATAAGTTAAGAACCTATGGCTAGAAGATCATCACCCGAAGTAAATGCGGGATCTATGGCAGATATTGCTTTCTTACTTCTTATCTTCTTCTTGGTAACTACAACCATCGAGACCGATAAGGGTATTAGTAGGAAGTTACCGCCATGGCAGGACGAAAATCAACCGGAGCCACCAAAGATTAAACAAAGAAATATTTTTACTGTTGTATTGAACAGTAATAATGATCTTTTGGTGGAAGACGAAGAGATGGAATTGAAAGATCTGCGTCAAGCTGCTTTTAATTTCTTAGATAACGGAGGAGGATCAGGAAGTGAAGCTTGTAGTTTTTGCCAGGGTGCAGGAAGTGCAGAATCCTCTGTAAACCCACAAAAAGCTATTATCTCTTTACAAAATAACAGGGGTACAGAATATGGTACTTATATCGCCGTTCAGAACGAATTGGTGGCTGCTTATAATGAATTAAGAGATAGAGAAGCTAAACGTTTGTACGGAACTACATTTGTTAATTTGGAGGCAGAGTATAATGATCCAAAGACAGGTGAAGGTAGAAAGGAGTCTTTAAAGGAGAAGATCGAATCTATTAAAGATTTGATTCCTCAAAAGCTTTCTGAAGCAGAGCCTAAAGGTTAACAGCCTTTTTAAAACTAAATTTAATTTGACCATTTATTATGTCTAAATTTAAAAAGAAAAAGTCTGGTGATTTACCTGCGATCAGTACAGCGTCGTTACCCGATATTGTATTTATGTTACTGTTTTTCTTTATGGTAGCGACAACGATGCGTGAGACTACGCTAATGGTTAAGAATTCATTGCCTACTGCAGATCAAGTTGAAAAGCTTGATAAAAAAGATTTGGTAATGTATATCTATGCCGGTAAGCCAAGCCAGAGATATCAGCAAAAATATGGTACAGAAGCTAGGATTCAGTTAAACGATAAGTTTGCAGATGTTAGTGAAGTACAATCTTTTATTTATTCTGAAAGAGATCAGAAAAGAGAAGAATTAATACCATATTTAACTACAGCTTTAAAAGTTGATAAAGAGACTAATATGGGACTCGTGTCTGATATTAAACAAGAACTTAGAAAAGCTGAAGCGCTTAAAATTAACTATACAACTATACAGGGTGATGCAACCCAAGCTCAGAATTAATCTGGCTGTCTAGTTTTAAATAGTATTAAAAACATCCCATCCTTATTTCAGGATGGGATGTTTTTTTATATTTACTTTGGATTGTAGGTATATCGATTTCATGAAATATAAATTTTTAATTTTCCTTTTTTGGGGTTTAGCTGCGCGTGCACAGCAAACTAATCCTGCTTTTGCCGATAGTATTCCTACAGTTATTGATAGTAGCTATAGGGAAGATCAATTTTATTTCGGTCTAAGTTTTAATTTTATCACAGATCAGCCAGAATTTTTGGATCAAAACGGATTCTCGGCAGGCTTGAGTGGCGGTTTTATACGTGATATCCCTTTAAATGAAAATCGAAATATTGGTATTGGAATTGGCCTTGGTTTGGCCTTTGATAGTTTTGGTCAAAATCTATTTATTGGTGAAGATCAAGATGGTAATAGTGTTTTTCGAAATTTAAATCAAGATGGGATTGATTATGATTCCAATCGTTTTAATACTTTTTTAATTGAAGCGCCAATTCAGTTTAGGTGGCGAACATCTACTTTCGATTCCTACAAATTTTGGCGTATTTATACTGGTCTTAAATTAGGATATATATATCATTTTCGGTCTATTTTAAAGCAAACAGGAAATACTGTGAAACAAAGCGATGTGCCAGAATTGGAAAGATTTAGGCTAGGTGCAAGTTTTACCTTTGGTTATAGTACGTTTAATTTTCAGATCTATTACGGTTTAAATCCGTTTTTTGATGGCGCTACAGTAGAGGGGGAAGATGTGAGTATTTCTACTTTACGAGTAGGTTTAATGTTTTATATTCTATAGCCAGTAATAAAAGAGCAACATTTGCGGTAAAATACCTGCTAAACATCCCAAGACCAGTTCTGTATTAGTATGAGCTTTTAAATAGAGTCTAGAACTAGCCGTTAAGCCAAGAGCTATTAAAAGTCCAGATGTGGCCAAAATTAAATTGATGTGAAAGTAACGGCTAAACGCTATTAAAAAGCCTGTAAAACCGGCTAATCCCATCATGTGTAGGCTAATTTTTATTCTGAATAACGTACATACATAAGCGATAGCAGTTGCTCCTAAAATTCCTACAAAATAGAAGTAAACCTCTGGATAATTATAGCGATCTAAAATTTGGTTAAGCACCATTAAGCAGAGAATGCTAAAAAAGAAAAGCGGCCATTTGCGTTCTTCAACTTCACTCAAAGCCATATTCGTTACCTTACCTAGGTTTTTCAGAAGAAAAAAAAATACTATCGGGATAAAGACTGTTATAATCGCTATGGCTAATAATTTAGCTCTAATTACCTCTTCAGGAAAAAATCGGGGAGTTAATGAGAAATATAGTAAACTGCCCGCAAATGGCATCCAAATGGGATGAAACAAATAGGAAGCAAGCTTTAAAAGTACTTTCATTAAATTTCTTTACGTAAACGTGCTACAGGAATATCCAATTGTTCTCTATATTTTGCCACAGTTCTTCTGGCTATCGGGTAGCCTTTATCTTTAAGCACTTTCGCAAGCTTTTCATCTGTCAGTGGTTTTTTCTTATCTTCCTCTTCAATAGACATTTCTAGGATCTTTTTAATTTCTCTTGTAGACACATCTTCCCCCTGATCGTTTTTCATTGATTCAGAAAAGAATTCTTTGATCAATTTTGTACCATACGGGGTATCAACATATTTGCTGTTTGCCACACGAGAAACGGTAGAGACATCCATTTCGATTTCATCTGCAATATCTTTTAGAATCATCGGTCTAAGATTACGCTCATCGCCGCTCAAAAAATATTCTTTTTGGTAATGCATAATAGCGCTCATAGTTACCATCAAAGTTTGTTGCCTTTGTTTAATGGCTTCAATAAACCATTTAGCAGCGTCCAGTTTTTGTTTTATAAACATTACCGCATCTTTCTGCTCTTTGGTTTTCTTTTTGCTCTCTTTGTAGCCTTTCAGCATATTACTGTAATCACGAGAAACGTGCATTTCTGGAGCGTTTCTTCCGTTTAGGCTAAGCTCTAATTCGCCATCTGCAATTTTAATTGTGAAATCAGGTATCACATGTTCTACCATTCTGGTGTTACCAGAATAAGCTCCACCAGGTTTAGGGTTAAGGTGACTTATTACTTCAATAGCATCTCTTAAATCGTCTTCAGAAATATCATGCTTAGAAAGCAATTTTGTGTAATGTCTTTTGCTGAAGTGATCGAAAGATAAATCGATAATTTCAGTTGCCGTTTTAACTGCTCGGGTTGCTTCTTTCCTTTTTAACTGGATAAGCAAACATTCCTGAAGGGAACGTGCACCAACGCCCGCGGGATCTAAATCCTGTACTTTTTTAAGCACTTTTTCAACGGTCTCCTCGTCAGTATACACATTTTGAGTAAATGCAAGATCATCTACAGTATCCTGGATGTTTCTTCTTATATAACCACTCTCATCAATACTTCCAACTAGAAATTCGGCAATCTCGTATTCGTTGTCGTTAAACCTTAAGGTGTTTAGCTGATTTCTTAAATGTTGGGTAAAAGAAATTCCTGCTGCATAAGGAACTTGTTTATCCTCATCGTCTGCGCTATAATTATTGGCTTGTAAGCGATAATTTGGGATTTCATCATCACTTAGATATTCATCTACATTAATATCTTCAGCATTAATCTCATTTTTATCATCAAACTCAGCTTCAGAATCTCTGTTTTCATACTCATCACCATACTCGTATTCTTCGCGCTGCTCGTCTTTTCCCGTTTCTAGCGCAGGATTTTCTTCAATCTCTTGTTTAATGCGCTGTTCAAAAGCCTGTGTAGGCAGTTGGATAAGCTTCATCAACTGGATTTGTTGCGGCGATAGCTTTTGTGATAACTTAAAATTTAATTGCTGTTTTAGCATATAAAGTTGTTTGCTTTATTCGATAATCGAGATTAAGAATGCATCTTACCAAAAGATAACTTCTAATCTAAATTTTTGATTCGCTATTCTGAACATTCCAGAATACCTTCTACACAAAAATACGGAAATGTTCGCTGATTGTACTTTGGCACAGTAGATGATTGTGGTAAATTTTTGTTAAGGATGCTAGCGCTTTTCTATAAATCTATAGAATTTCTTCGGGAATTTGATCTTAAACTCCTGGATTTCTGAATGGATCGGATGTTTGAATACTACGGCAGTAGACGCTAAAAAAAGACCTTTAGAAGTAGAAATTTCAGGAAAACCATACTGTTTTTCACCTAAAATCGGGAATCCATTTTTAGCAAGATGAATTCTTATTTGATGCGTCCTGCCTGTAATAGGTGTTGCTGCAACAAGGCTGAGATTGCTGTTTTTATAGCTTAATTTTTTTAAAAGCTTTACTGAAGTTTTCGCCTGTCTTTCTTCAATTTTATCTTCAAAAATCTGCTGATCATCTGGAAAAGCACCTTCTACGATCGCAGTGTACGTTTTCTGAATTTCTTTTTTCTGAAATTGCCTGTTTAACTCGATAAGTGCTTTATTGGTTTTGGCGCAAAGCAAGATTCCGCTGGTGGGATTATCCAAACGATGTGCTGGCTGCGGAACGTCTAACCGATCGATAACTTTAGAAGGCGATAAATTATATGTAAGTGCATTTTGAATAGTTTTGAAGTAATTTCCGCTAGTAGGATAGCCAGTAGGTTTGTTAATTACCGCTATATATTCATCTTCAAAAAGTACTTCCAGTTTTAAATTGAACGATTTTTGTTGAATTTCGGCTTGGAGTAGTTCAATTTTTTGCCCTTCTAAAACCCAATCTCCCGTTTGGCCAATTTTGCTGTCGACTAAAATTAGTTGTTTTTTAATGGCTTTTTTTATTGCGCTACGAGTGGTTAAAGATGCAAAAATAGTAGCAGCGTATTCTTGTAATCTAATAGTTTCAGATAATTTAGGAACAATATGCGTTTCTTTAATTTTCAAAAAAAATAAATTAAATAGGATTATTCCAACCAGCAAGTGCTGCATTGAAAGTGAAAATAAAGAATTTTATGATCACATAAAAAGAGGCTAAGATTCCTGCAATTTCGAGAATATTGAGAGCTTTAATTTTTTCAGTAATAGTTTCTAGATAAAGTGTCATACTGAAGAAGGATTGAAATGCAATTTAAATAAAAAACCTCACAGTTGAATCATGCTGTGAGGTTTGAAATTTTATAAGGATCTATAATCTAAAATTCTGCATTCTGCGGAGTTCTTGGGAAAGGGATTACATCTCTAATATTACCCATTCCTGTTACAAATTGTACTAAACGTTCAAAACCAAGTCCAAACCCACTATGTACACAAGTACCAAATCTACGAGTGTCTAAATACCACCAAAGTTCTTCTTCCTCGATTCCTAATTCTTCCATTTTCTCCTGAAGAACATCTAAACGCTCTTCTCTTTGAGACCCGCCTACGATTTCTCCAATGCCTGGGAATAGAATATCCATTGCACGCACAGTTTTCCCATCTTCATTTAAGCGCATGTAGAATGCTTTAATTTTGGCGGGATAATCAAATAAAATTACAGGGCATTTAAAGTGTTTTTCTACAAGAAAACGTTCGTGTTCACTTTGTAGATCTGCACCCCATTCTTCGATAATATATTTGAATTTTTTCTTTTTATTTGGTTTCGAATTTTTAAGAATTTCGATCGCTTCCGTATAACTAACGCGCTTAAAATTGTTTTCTAAAACAAAATTTAGTTTTTCGATTAAGCCCATATCGCTACGTTCTGCAGCTGGTTTAGATTTATCTTCATTCGCTAAACGCTCTTCTAAAAATGCAAGATCATCTTTACAATTTTCAAGAACATATTTTACCACGTATTTGATGAAATCTTCAGCAAGATCCATGTTTTGATCAAGATCACAGAAAGCAATTTCAGGTTCAATCATCCAGAATTCAGCCAGATGCCTTGAAGTATTAGAGTTTTCAGCTCTAAAAGTAGGGCCGAAAGTATAAATTTGACCTAAACCTAATGCGAAAGTTTCTCCTTCTAACTGCCCAGAAACCGTAAGATTAGTCTCTTTTCCGAAGAAATCTTTTTTATAATCTATACTGCCATCTTCGTTTTTCGGGGGATTTTTAAGGTCGAAGTTTGTTACTTTAAACATCTCGCCAGCACCCTCGGCATCACTACCGGTAATAATTGGGGTGTTTACATAATAAAAATTATTTTGCTGAAAATAACTGTGCACAGCAAACGATAATTTTGATCGAACACGCATAATTGCGCCAAATGTATTTGTGCGGACTCTTAAATGCGCTTGTTCACGTAACTTTTCTAAACTATGGCGCTTAGGAGAAAGAATAGTAAGTTTTACCTCCTCTGGGTTGGCATCGCCTAAAATTTTTACTTCTTTAGCTTCAACTTCAACGCGTTGTTGTTTACCTTCACTTTCTTTTAAAATTCCTGTGACGCTAATTGCTGCGCCAACGGTAATTCTTTTTAAAATTTCAGGATCAAATTTTTCAAAATCTATAACACATTGTAAATTATTAATGGTAGAACCATCGTTTAAAGCAACAAAACGATTACTTCTAAACGAACGCACCCATCCGCTAATTTTAAACTCCTGTAAAAACTGGTTACTTTCTAGTATTTCAGCAACTTTAGCCTGTATCATTTATTTTAGATTTAGAAAAGAAACAAAGATAAAAATTTCCCTTTAAGCCGCTAAGCTTTGCTCGATAATCGAGATTAAATACTGCTGGCGAACTTCAAAATTGGTGTTTTTCGTAAAATCAGGTTTTGATTCGCCGCTATGGTAATTTATTTTTCGATTTTATTGCTATTGTGTTCTTCGTCGTCTTTAGAGATTTCTTCTTCATCTTCCTCGGTCGCAATTATTCGCATTGCAGGCTCTTTAAGCGTTTCTTTATTCGCGATACTTCGTTCTAAAGATAGCAATAGCGAGGGTAGTAGTAAAAGATTAGACAGCATCGCAAAAAGTAATGTTGCTGATACTAATCCACCTAAAGCTACGGTCCCGCCAAAACTACTAATCATAAAAACCGAGAAGCCGAAGAATAACACAATTGAAGTATAGAACATACTTACACCGGTTTCTCTAAGGGCAGCATAAACCGAACGCTTAATCTTCCAATTATTAGCTTTAAGTTCCTGCCGGTATTTTGCCAAAAAGTGAATGGTATCATCTACAGAAATACCAAAAGCAATACTAAACACTAAAATGGTTGATGGCTTTATGGGAACACCTAAATATCCCATCATTCCCGCTGTTATTAGAAGCGGAAGTAAATTTGGGACAAGCGAGATTAAAATCATCCTAAAACTTCTAAACATCCAGGCCATTAGCAAAGCGATTAACACAATGGCCAGAGATAAGGAAACTACAAGGTTTTTGACCAAATAGGTTGTTCCTTTTTGGAAAACAAGTGCTTTCCCGGTCATGCTAACTTCGTAGCGTTCTTCAGGAAATATTTTATGAATTTTTGGCCAAAGACTGGTTTCGATTCTTTCCATCTCGTCGGTGCCAATATCCTTCATAAAAGTAGTGATTCTTGCATATTGCCCGGTGCTATCTACGTAAGTATTTACCAGATTATCGTTACCTTCCATTCCTTTGGTGTAAGGAATGATGAAGTTTTGCTCTTGTGAGGTAGGAAGTTGGTAATATTTTGGATTTCCGTTATAATACGCCTGCTTGCTATATTTTACCAATCGCGTAATAGAAAGTGGCTTGGAAAGCTGTGGTTCTTCAACAATTAGATTTTCCAGTTCTTCGATCCTTTTTAAACTGGAAGATTTTAAAACTCCTTTTGGTCGCTTGGTATCAATTAGAATTTCCAAAGGCATAATTCCGTCGAATTCCTGTTCAAAAAACTTCACATCTTTAAAGAAAGAAGCTTCCTGCGGCATGTCTTCCAATAAACTTCCGGAAATTTTGATATTGTAAATGCCTATAATGCTGGTTGCCAATAGCGCTACGGAAGTAAAATAAACCGCAATTCTATGGTTTCTTACCATCTTTTCCATCCAGTTTACAAAACCGCCAATCCATTGTCTGTTTAAATGTTTTAGATGTTTAGACTTCGGAATTTTCATATAACTGTAAACCACCGGAATGATAAGTAATGAAAGGATAAAAATGGCTATAATATTGATGGAGGCCACGATACCAAATTCCTTCAGTAATTTACTTTCGGTTAGAATAAACGTTGCAAAACCTGAAGCGGTAGTGATATTGGTCATTAATGTAGCATTCCCCACTTTAGCAATTACACGCTGTAGCGATTTGGCCTGATTACCATGTTTCTGGATTTCCTGCTGATATTTATTAATTAAGAAAATACAGTTGGGTATACCAATTACAATAATAAGTGGAGGTATAAGCGCCGTTAATACTGTGATTTCATAGCGCATTAAACCAATCGTTCCAAAAGCCCACATTACACCTATACATACAGTAAGCATAGATATAAATGTTGCTCTCAGTGATCGAAAAAAGAAAAAGAAAATTAAAGAGGTAACGCCTAAAGCAGCACCGATAAAAAGCCCAATTTCGTCTACAATGTTTTGTGAATTAAGTGTTCTTATATACGGCATGCCAGAGACATGCACATCCATCCCAGTGTCTTTTTTAAACTGTTTAATCATAGGAACCAGTTGGTCGACTACAAAATCTTTTCTGGCTTTTGAATTTACAATCTCTTTATTGAGATAAAGAGCACTTTGGATGGTGTTAGAGTGAGAACTGTAAACAAGATTCTCATAAAACGGCATTCTAGAGAAAAGCTCGTTTTCGTAGTTTGCAAGTTCTAAGCTGTCTGGTGATTCCTCTTCAATGAAAGGAACCATTTCAAAACGCTTGGGATCTTCGAATTTCTTAAGTTTCTTAAGATTTCCGATAGAAATTGCGTAATCTACTTCCGGGAATTTTTGGAGACTGTCGTTAAGATCTTTCCAGGCCTGAAAGTTTTTTTCCTGAAATAAGGTAGAATCCTTAATTCCCATAACAATTAGATTCCCTTCTTCTCCAAATTTATCCAGGAAATCATTGTATTCCTGGTTTACTTCATGATCGTCGGGTAATAGGTTAGCTTCGGTAAACGAGAATCGCATATACTTCCATTCCGAAGCAAAAAAAGCGGTTATACCAACAATAAGCAGGATAATAATAATTCTGTTACGTAAAATTAACCGGGCTACAGCGTTCCAAAAGCCAAAAGTGAAGATCTTAGACATGCGTAATTTTTAAGCGCGCGCAAAGTTAACAAAAGAGAACCTAATAATCAGAATTTTGAGAATTAAACTCAGATAATTTAAAACTTGATGTTTAAAGTGAATTTAAAAGCAAAATTTCGATTAAATCCGGGGAGATTATAAGCGCCATAACGATACGCTGTGGATAGACCAAAACCTGAAATGATATTATTAACCTCTAGTCCTGCCTCAGAGTATCCATGTTCCAAAGAATTGAAAGTGATATTTTGGTGGCGATCCATATTATCGATGTCTCCAATGGCATGCCGGCTAATTAAAACAATTTCGGGCTTAAAGAAATTGGAGAATTTAATAGGAGGTAAGGTATGTCTTAGATGGAGCATTGCTAGCCGATCGCTATAGAACTCGTTGTAATACATGGTTTCGAAGCTAGTCTTTCCTGCTATCGAAAATCTTTTTAAAATAGCTTCCTGTCGCGAAGAGTTGGGAAAGGCATGGAATGTATGCGTAAGTGGCAACGCACCTGTGGCATAATTTCCTTCTACGATTACTTCAGTTTTCGAAAGATTAAGACGTTTTAATTCATATTCGAATTTTAAACCAGTTCTTATAAAATCAAAATCGCCATCGGCAACACCAGACAGTCCTTTGTCAAACTGGAATGTAAATCTTGGGGAGTGCCCTTCTATCAATATAGATTTTTCCGGTGTTTTTAAATATTCACTAAAAGGTTCCCAGGTTAGAGAAACTCCAATTGTACTAATATTATACTCAGGATAATTTTCGCCCTCGTATGCAAAAACATAATCTTTTGCTCCCAAAACTTCGGTTTTGCTAAAGCGTATTTCAGAAGATAATTGCGGATTTATGCGATGTTCTAAACCTGCATAATATTCGCGATAATAATAGAAGAAATTAATATTTACAAACCTGGGCTCAAGCAAATAAAATTTTGGAGGAGCTTTTAAATAATTAAAACTTGCAACTTCTGCCATATCATTAGTATAGCCAAGAATTAAACTTGTTTGTGTTGGGCGGTTTAAGTAAATGTTTGCATCGATATTGTATTTTGATTTCTTGTCTTTAAAACCATAGACATAATAACCGCCTACACTAAATCGCTTAGAAAAATGATCATTGGTTTTTCCTCCAAAACCTAATCGAATTCCTTCATAATTATTGAATTTGAATAGCTTATTGAGTTGTAGATCCCATACTCCTAAAGGATAATAGCCATTAGCCATTGTTTTTTTTACCTCTATTTTTCGTGCAATATTTTTCGTGTTGATGATGCTATCAACATAATTCGCTGTAGCTTCGTCTTTGCTGGTGAATGGTTCTTTGCGGTTGTCAATCCAAAAGTTACTATCCCTATCGTTCGCATTTGGGTTAACTTTAATTTTTGCTGAAGTGTTCTTTACTTTTGGGACGCTATCAAGATTATAATCATAATTAACCGTAGTGGCATCTAAATATAGATTCTGCTGAATGGTGTCCTTATTGAAGATACTTGATATTGAAAGTCTGCGCTGTATAGTGCCTAAAGAGATACTTCCTCCAAAAACTGAGATATCTTTGCCACCACTACCTGGTTTTATTTTAATATCTCTTTTCTTTAGTAGCCACACATTTTTTGAATTTTCAAATTGATAATCTTCTTTAATTTCAAGATCAATTTGACCAATAAGGCGAGCTTCGGTTTTTTGAATTCCGAAGTTTAGGGTATCTAAATAGATCACACCTTCAAGGCTGGCAATGCGCTTTTCTCTTTTCGGTTTAAAATAGATTAGATAAGCCGGGCGATCACTATTTATGGTATCTAGAATACGATATTCGTAATTTTTAAAGGCATTTTCTGCTAGTGGGCCAGCATATTCTGTTTGAAAAATAGGGTATTTATTTTCGTAAAATGAAGTAGGATAAATATCCAGGCTAATTACCTCGTAGATCGGTTCTTCGAATCCAGCGGTTTCTAGTCCTAAAACTTCTTCTTTTTCACCCTGTTTTTTGTTATAAGAATATTTAGTTACTTTTTCTGAAAGATAAGCACGGGCAACATTTACTATCGTAGCAATTTCAGTATTAGTAGTATCTGTAGTTAGCTCAATAGGGTTTTCGTCGTTGTCAATGATAAATTTAGAATAAGAAGTATATTCAAAACCATTTAAAGCTTTCTTTGGATCGTTAATAGCTCTATTTGCTATTGCTTTTTGAATAACGCGATTTGCAGGATTTTTTGAAGAAGAAAGGTAAACCGTGTTTAGTTTCTCGTAATCTGGATAAAGCTGAAAAACCGTAAATTTCTTTTTAGTTGAAATTTCAAAATCTCTGGTATAAAATCCAAGATAAGAAATGGTGATTTTTAGGTCTTCTTTATTTTGGGCATTTATTTGAAAGCTTCCGTCTAGATTAGAAAGTTTTTGACTGCCATCTGGTAAAATGATCTTTGCATAAGCTAATGGCTCCCCGGTAATCGCATTGATTACTTTGCCCGGGATTTGTTGTGCGCTAACAAAAATACCGGAAAAGACAAAAAGAATGGTATAAACTAATCGCATATAGTATCCCCGGATTATAAAATGACATCAAAAAAAAGTCAAATTAAGTTTCGCTACAAACAGTAAAAAGCAAACTTAATTTGACTGTAAATAAAGAAATAAATTCCCGAATTATATGGTCATAATTTCTTTTTCTTTTGCCTCTAATATTTCTTCAATCTTGGCAATGTATTTATCTGTAAGTTCCTGTACTTCTGCTTCTGCATTCTTTTGTAAATCTTCAGAAACTTCAGCTTTTTTTAAATCGTTATTTGCAGTTTTTCTGTCATTTCTAACGCCAATTTTAGCGTCTTCAGCTTCAGCTTTTGCCTGTTTTACCAGTTGCTTTCTTCTTTCCTCTGTAAGCGGTGGAACGCTAATAATTACGCTTTCCCCATTATTCATTGGATTGAAACCAAGATTTGCAAGTAAAATTCCTTTTTCAATATTAGGAATTGTTCCTTTCTCGAATGGTTGTATAGAAATTGTTCGGGCATCAGGCGCGTTTACGTTTGCAACCTGATTTAAAGGTGTTTGAGAACCGTAGTATTCTACCATAACACTTCCTAGCATACTTGGGCTGGCTTTACCCGCTCTAATGTTTAGTAATTGTTTTCTAAGATGGGCAATAGCTTTTTGCATCCCTTCTTCAGCAGAATCTATAATTAATTCAATTTCCTCTTCCATGGTATATTGTCTATATTTTTAACTGTATGCTTTTATAAATTCACTTTTGTTCCTACATTTTCTCCTGTAACTACTTTTATTAAATTACCCGGGGTATTCATGTCGAAAACAATAATTGGTAACTCGTTTTCCTGGCTAAGAGTGAAGGCTGTGGTATCCATTACTTTTAGGCCTTTTCTAATAACATCATCAAAAGAAATAAAGTCAAATTTAGTTGCTTTTTTATCTTTCTCAGGATCTGCGGTGTAAATTCCGTCCACACGAGTTCCCTTCAAAATTACATCTGCTTTAATTTCTATTGCTCTAAGAACTGCAGCAGAATCTGTTGTAAAATATGGATTTCCTGTTCCACCACCAAAAATTACCACACGACCTTTTTCAAGATGTCTAATTGCTTTTCTTCTAATAAAAGGCTCGGCTACTTCGTTAATTTTTATGGCAGATTGCAATCTTGTTTCGATCTCTGCATCTTCAAGTGCACTTTGCAAAGCTAATCCATTAATAACCGTAGCAAGCATCCCCATGTGGTCTCCCTGTACACGATCCATTCCTTTACTTGCACCTGCAACACCTCTAAAAATATTTCCGCCGCCAATAACAATCGCTACTTCTATTCCCTGATCTATTACCGATTTCACTTCTTCAGCATATTCGGCTAATCGCTCTGGATCTATACCATATTGGCGATTTCCCATTAATGCTTCTCCAGATAATTTTAGTAGTACTCTTTTGTATTGCATGGCTTGTTTTAAAGATGATTGATGCAAATATAGCTAATATCTTAATTTGAAAAATCTTATCAATTAAAAATCTAAACCTTAAGAATAATTTAGTATTTCAAACGCTTGCCAAAGTGTCTAAGAAGCTAAAATGGCTGGATTTTTGTTATCATTAAATTGAAGTTATTTGAAAAAGAATAAAAGATGATTGGATATTATTTAATAGCAGGGATCATGTTTATCGTGAGCCTGTATGTAAGCAATAAGCTTAAAAGTAAGTTTAAGAAGTATTCCAAAATGCAATTGCAAAATGGAATGAGTGGTAAAGAGATTGCTGAAAAAATGCTGCGTGATAACGGAATTACAGATGTAAATGTAATTTCTACACCCGGTATGCTTTCAGATCATTACAATCCCAGTAAAAAAACGGTTAACCTTAGTGAGGGTGTTTATTCGCAACGAAATGCAGCTGCAGCAGCGGTTGCTGCTCACGAATGTGGCCACGCAGTGCAACATGCTAATGCTTATGGCTGGTTAAAAATGCGAAGTGCGCTAGTTCCGGTAGTAAGTGTGGCTTCAAACTTATCACAATGGGTGATATTGGCAGGTTTGGTATTGCTTTATACCAGCACCATGGGGCCGACTATTTTCTTTATCGGAATTGTACTTTTTGGATTAGGAACGCTGTTTAGTTTTATAACACTTCCTGTAGAGTACGATGCGAGTAATAGGGCTTTAGCTTGGTTGGAAACCGAAAACATGTTAACTGGTCAAGAACACGATGCAGCAAAGGATTCTTTAAAATGGGCTGCAAGAACTTATGTAGTTGCGGCTCTTGGATCGCTCGCGACCCTTCTATACTTCATAGGAATTTTTATGGGTTCCAGAGATTAAAATATAATATACGATTTAGGCGAAAAGCAGGTAATATTTTTTACCTGCTTTTTTTATTTCACGAGGTATTTTCTGAATTGCATTAAATTATTAGCAGTTTTAAGGCTTTAATTATTTAATTTTGAGACAGCCTGCGAAGATTTAAAATGCCCGAATGAACAAGAAATTATTTTTACTACTTATATTTTGCACCTTTTTTCAGATCCAATCTTTTGCACAAAAGGATATAGCAAAACCCGTTTTTCGGGATTCCGCTCAAGCAATATTTTCATCGTCGATCTCAGAAAGTCGATTGGTGCCCCCAAAAAATGAACACAAAATATATAATCCTAGAAATCGCGGAATTAATAAAGTTATTCCCGGTAAAGGATACCCAAAGGGAGTAGATCCTGCTTTGCAAAGCAAGAAAGGTTTAGTGCCTTCTAAGCTGCCATCGTTATCTTTTGATGCAGTTACCACTCGTTCTACACCATCTGATCCTACGGGTGTAGCAGGATTAAATCATTACCTAAATGCATGGAATTCTGCGTTTTCGATCTATGATAAAGAAGGTAATATTCTTATGCAGCCCGCTTCTTTGGCAAGCATAGGTGGAGAATTTGAAGGCGAAACTTTAGGAGACCCTATCGTGGTTTACGATCAATTTGCAGATAGATTTTTAATAAGTCAGTTTAGCGATACTCCCAATAGTTTTTTAATCGCAGTTAGTAGAGGTTCAGATCCCGTTAATGATGGATGGTATACCTATCGTTTTTCTACAAATAATGTGCTGCCAGATTATCCTAAAATTTCGGTTTGGAGTGATGGATATTATATTACCACAAACAAGAATTCTAATACAGCAGACCAAAGTCAGGTAATTTATGTGATGGAGCGTGATCGTATGTTGATAGGAGAAACAGCGCAGTTTGTCTCTTTTCCTTTGCCGGGGATAGAAACTAATGGATTTTATAGTCCTGCTGGTTTTAATGCAATGGGAGAAAATATGCCGCCTAGAGGAAATGCACCAATTATCTACCTTCAGGACGATGCGTGGGCAGGAGTGCCAGAAGATCATTTAAAAATTTGGCTGGTTAACGTAGATTGGGAAGATTTATCTAATTCAACTATAGAAGAATCTCAGGAGTTAGGTTCATCTAGCGGCGTGTCGCCATTTACGGCAACTTTCGATGGAGGATCTTTCAGTAATTTATCTCAGCCAAATGAAGCTCCAGATATAGACGCTTTGCAGGCAACCATGATGTATATGACGCAATATCGAAGATTTGCCGATCATAATTCAGTAGTGATGAATTTTGTGGTAGATGTAGATCCTACACAAGCCGAGCATGCCGGGATTAGGTGGTATGAATTAAGACAATATAGCGACGATGGCGAGTGGAGTGTTTATCAAGAAGGAACATATGCACCAGATAAAAGTGATCGTTTTAGCGGGAGTATTGGTATAGACGATATGGGGAATATTGGTTTGGGATTTACGATTTTGGATGACAGTCCTGCAAACCCTATTTATCCTTCTATAAGATATACTGGCAGGTATAGAGATGACGAGTTGGGTGTAATGACGCTAGAGGAGCAAAGTATTGTGGAAGGGAATAGTCCTAATCCCAGTACACGATATGGAGATTATGCGCATCTAACCGTAGATCCACTTGATGGTTTAACCTTTTGGCATAATGCCGAATACTTTGAAGGAAATAATCGAATTAATAGGATAGCGAAATTTAGGTTAGCTCCAGATTTTACCAGAGACGTGGGTGTTACTGAAATTTCGGCACCAATAGATGCGACGCTTGGAGAAAATGAAAGAATAACAATAACCTTAAGAAATTTTGGTGCAAACTCGCAATCGAATATTCCTGTGAGTTATACTTTAGATGGGAAAACAGTAACCGAAATTTTTACAGACAGGATTGAGGGATCTTCTTCGGAAAAATTTACATTTTCAGAAACCGGAAACTTTTCAGAAATAGGTAGAAGTTATGAGGTCTTCGCTAGAACAAATTTAGAAGGAGACCAAAATTCAGAAAATGATACGATTACAAAAATAGTGCAAAATTTACCGCCAAATGATGTTGGTGTTACCGCTATTAATGCACCATCAACCAAAGAGAATTTAGGCGATAACGAGCAAATTTCAGTCACTATAGAAAATTTTGGAGGAGAAGCTCAAAGCAATATCCCCGTGTGGTATCAAATAGGTAACAATAATCGGGTTGAAGAAATTTTTGCTGGTAGTGTTACTGTGGGCGAAAATTCAGTTTTTAATTTTCAACAAAATGCTAATCTTTCTAAAGATGGTCGTTACCGCATAACGTCTGGTACAGCTTTAGAGAACGATTTTGATACAACAAATGATGTAGAGCAGGCCTTTGTTGCAAATCTTAATTGCATTCCAGAAGGTTCAGATTGCAGCTATGGCGACGGTATTTCTTATTTTGAACTTGGTGATATTTTGAATGAACGCATCCCTTGTAGTAATGGGTATAGCGACTACATTACTTTTTCTACAGATCTAGATCGATCTGAAGATACTTACACACTTACTGTTCAAACCTTTTTTAATCCAGACGAAGATGAAGAAAAATTTTCAATGTGGATAGATTTGAATGATAATGGTGAATTCGAGGCCAATGAGCGCCTTATTTCTTCAGAGCCACTTTTGGCTTCTAATACCTCCTATTCATACGATTTTAGTCTTCCTGAAAATGCGCCTCTAGGTCAGCATTTATTAAGAATTAGAGCAGGCGATACTAGTTTTGATGGTGAGCTAAATAATCCATGTAATGTGATGGATTATGGTACTACACACGACTATTCAGTAAATATTATCGATTCTAGTTTAGATATCGAGGACTTTATTCTGAATGAAGCCGAATTAATAGTTTTAAACGAAAATAATGGTAAGTATCGTGTAGTTCTGGAAACAAGTTATAAAGAGCCACTGCGTATTACTGTTCACAATGTACTAGGTCAAAAAATGCTAGAGAATAAAGTTGAAAATACCGAAGATGGATATGTTTACGACCTAGATATGTCTTATGCAGCGCGTGGTGTATATTTAGTGAGAATAGGAACCAGAAAAGTGGGGAAAGTGAAACGATTTATAGTGAAATAAAAGGTTATAATAAGATAGCTCTTGCTGTGAAAATTAAGAAAGCTATTTTTGCCCAAAATCGAAATTCATGAAGATAATTTCCTATAACGTAAACGGAATCCGTGCCGCGGTAAGAAAAGGCTTTTTAGATTGGATACAACAGGCAGATCCAGATGTAATTTGTATTCAGGAAATAAAGGCAAATCCAGATCAATTAAACTTAGATGAATTTACCGAAGCGGGTTATCCTTACCAGTACTGGTATCCGGCTCAGAAAAAAGGTTACAGTGGTGTTGCAATTTTAAGCAAAATAGAACCTAAGCATGTAGAATACGGTACAGGGATCGATTATATGGATTTTGAAGGTCGAAATATTCGAGCTGATTTTGAGAATTGCTCTGTGATGAGTTTATATTTACCTTCAGGAACCAACATAAATAGATTGGAATTTAAGCTTCAGTTTATGGCCGATTTTCAGAAATATATCGATAATCTTAAAAGTGTAGTTCCTAATCTTGTAATTTGTGGTGACTATAACATTTGTCACGAAGCAATCGATATTCACGATCCGGTTCGGCTTAAAAATACATCAGGTTTTCTTCCGGTAGAGCGCGAATGGATCGATAATTTTATGAAAAGTGGGTTTATAGACAGTTTTAGGTATTTTAATGACGAGCCAGATCAGTATTCCTGGTGGAGCTACAGAGCGAATGCAAGGGCAAATAATAAAGGATGGCGAATCGATTACAATTTAGTTGCAGAGCCTTTACAAGAAAAATTAAAACGCGCCGTTATATTACCAGAAGCCTATCATAGCGACCATTGTCCTATTTTAGTAGAGCTGGAATAATTAAATTTTACAGAAATGAAAAGAACCATATTAGCTATTTCAGGAAGTGTTTTAATGCTTACTTCCTGTGTTTCATCAAAAGTTTATAAAGATCTAGAAAGTAGGCATGCCGATCTAAAACGTGAAAATCGAGAGCTCAATTCAGAATTAGATCGATTAAAAGGTGTAGATGAAGAATTAGCTGAATTAAAATCTGAACACGAAAGTCTTACTGCTGAAAGGGATAAACTTAAAAGTGATTTGGCTAGCCTGCAATCTAATTACGATAACTTAAAGAGTTCGTATGATGCCTTAGAAGAAAATTCTTCCGCAGCAATTGCAGAAAATTCACGTCAAAATCGTGAATTATTAGCGCAGCTTGAAGAAAAAGAGAAAGCACTCGCTGCTGAACAGGCAAGATTAGAAAAACTAGAGAAAGATTTGGCAGCTCGCTCTAAACGAGTGAATGAGTTAGAAGGTTTAATCGCAGCCAAAGACGCTAAGATGAATGCTTTAAAAGATGCAATTTCTAAAGCATTAACAGATTTTGAAGGTAAGGGGCTTACCGTAGAGCAACGTGACGGGAAAGTATATGTTTCTATGGAAAACAAATTACTTTTCAATTCTGGTAGCTGGGCGGTAAATACAGATGGTCGCCAGGCGGTAAATCAGTTAGGGAATGTACTGGCTCAAAATCCAGATATTAGTGTGTTGATCGAAGGGCATACAGATAATGTTCCTTACGGTGGCAATGGGCCGTTAAAAGATAACTGGGATCTTTCTACAAAAAGAGCCACTGCGATCGTACAGATTTTAAGAGAAAATAACAGTATCGATCCACAGAACTTAACTGCAGCCGGGCGTGGTGAATATGCTCCTGTTGCTAGTAACGATACGGCGGAAGGAAAAGCGAAAAACCGTAGAATCGAAGTGATCTTAACACCAAAATTAGATGAGGTGACCAAGCTTTTAAATGAAGTAGACTAATATTTTCTACGGAACGTTAATAATATTTAAATGTCCTTTTGAAGTTTTCAGAAGGGCATTTCTTTTTTGATCTTTGTTTGAAATTCGTTGTTTTTAACGACTATTTTTATATAAAAAAGTTATGAAATATACTACGCTACCAAATACCGATATTAAAGTAAGTAAGATCTGCCTGGGAACGATGACCTGGGGAGAACAAAACACAGAAGCCGAAGGCCACGAGCAGATTGAATATGCGCTCGATCAAGGTGTGAATTTTTTGGACACCGCCGAAATGTATTCGGTGCCGGCAAAGCCAGAAACGCAGGGAAGTACAGAGGAAATTATTGGGAGCTGGCTAAAGAAAACCGGTAAACGAAAAGATATCGTTTTGGCATCTAAAGTTGCCGGCCCGGCAGAGATGGTTTCTCATGTTCGTGAGAATATGGGCTTCAGTAAAGAGGCAATTAACGACGCGATCGATAAAAGTCTTAAGCGATTAAACACCGATTATTTAGATCTTTATCAATTGCACTGGCCAGAACGAAACACTAATTTCTTCGGAAAACGTGGTTATAAACATCAGGAAAATGAAGAGTGGCAGGATAATTTTAAAGCTGTTTTAGAAAACCTTCAGGAATTGGTAAAAACCGGAAAGGTGCGTCATGTCGGTTTGTCGAATGAGACTGCTTATGGGGTAAGTCGGTTTTTAGAAGAAAGTCGACTTCATGATTTGCCGAAAATGATTACGGTTCAAAATCCATATAGTTTGCTGAATCGAAAAGATGAAATAGGGCTTACTGAAGTGCTTCATCGCGAAAATGTAGGATTATTGCCTTATTCTCCGCTGGGAATGGGAACACTTTCAGGAAAGCACCTAAACGGTATTGTAGAGAATACACGCCTAAGTTTATTTCCGCAGTATAAAAGATATTCCGGAGAAGTAGCAGTGGAAGCTACTAAAGCTTACAAAGAAGTTGCGTTAAAACACGAGTTATCGATGACGCAAATGGCACTTGCTTTTGTAAATGAGCAGCCTTTTGTGACTAGTAATATTATTGGAGCCACTAAAATGGATCAGTTAAAAGAAAATATTGCCAGTATCGATCTCAAGCTTTCTGATGAGGTTTTAGAAGATATCGAAAAAGTACACGAAAAATATCCAAATCCGGCGCCTTAAATTAGATGTTAGATCGCTTCGCTTTTAGATATAAGATTCAAGATCGACTATTAAATAAGATTCGATATTTCTAAGCTATTTTTTCAAAGCTAACAGCTGCAAGCTGAATTACAACGGAGCCACTAAACTTTCGTGAATAAATGATGCGCTTTTGTTTTTAGGGCGAACATGGTACCAATCACCAGTTTTTCCTAAAAGCTGAAGCGTATCCTGATTTTTCGCCTGTCCTAAGATCTGGGAGTTAGAAGTTGTAGGTTTGTCTCGAAGATTTGCAATACTGCTTTTGGTGATCAAATTGGTCAATTTTTTATCGAATTTTGCTATTTGGGGCTTAAATTCTTCAGTTTTTTTTACAAAGTAAAGCGGATTTATGGCGCCATGTTTATAGATTCCAAAGTGCAAGTGAGGCGGAGTAGTTCTGGCGTTTCCGGTATTTCCTACAAAACCCAAAGTATCACCCGCATTTACATTACCCGAGGTTTTAGCAATACTGTCTAAATGTGCATAATACAATGATTGTCCTCTTTTAGGATCTCTAAGCCAAACTTGTTTTCCTCCTAAGCCTTTTTCGCCGGTAAAACCAATACGGCCAATGGTTGCAGCGAGTACAGGCGTGCCTCGCTTTGCAAAAATATCGATACCTTCATGATTTCTGGCACCACCATCGCGAGCAGCGCCCCAATAACTTTGTATATTATTGTTCTTTCCATCAGCTACCGGAAATATATAAGCCGGTTTACTGTTAAATTTGAATACAAATTCTGCCTGAGTTTCTATGGCTGGTTGAATTAGTATTTTGTATAATCCAGATTCTTTGATCTCATATTGAAATATTTTTTGATCAATTTCAGCACTTTCAATTCTTTTTAAGCTGTTATCGGTCGTGCGGTAAAAATCGATAAAAACAAGATCGTTTATAGAATCGGTGAAAATTTCAAGATCAAAAATTTCTCCTGCATTTAAATTGAGTTCGTAAGCATAAATTGGGAAAGATTTAGGCATAAAATGACCATTTTCGGCATAAGGTAAATCTATTTTTAAGCTGTCCTTTAATCCTAAATCATGTTGTTGTTCCCAGATTGTAAATAATTCATCTGAAATATTATAATCTCTCTTATAAACTTCTTTTGCACTAGGGTTAGTAATAAAATCGGTTGCTTTATTTAAGCGAGAGCAAGAGGCAAAAAAAGCAGCTACTAGTATGTAATATACAAAATGCTTCAACGTCTAATTTTTTCTTTTTCAGTAAAATAGACGCAGTAATTGTGCCAATATTTATTCAAATAAATGGCTAACTACATCTTCTATTTTAGAAACGCGTATAACCTTAATTGCATAACTAGATTTGGGAAGTTTACTTTGAGTAGAAATCATAATTTTTGCAAACCCAAGTTTTTCAGCTTCCAAAATTCTTTGATCGGCGCGAGTTATTGGGCGTATTTCTCCGGCTAAACCAACTTCAGCAGCAAAACAAATATCTTTTTCAATAGCAATATCTTCGTTAGAAGAGAGAATGGCTGCGACAACGGCAAGATCAATTGCAGGATCATCTACGCTAATTCCGCCAGTAATATTTAGAAAAACATCTTTTGCGCCTAATCTGAAGCCTGCACGCTTTTCTAAAACGGCTAAAAGCATATTAAGTCGCTTAACATTGTAACCGGTTGCTGAGCGTTGCGGAGTACCATAAACAGCGGTGCTTACTAATGCTTGAATCTCAATCATTAGCGGGCGCATTCCTTCTAAAGTACTTGCGATAGCAGTACCGCTTAAATCTTGATCGTTTTTACTAATTAATATTTCTGAAGGATTGCTTACTTCGCGTAAACCGCTTCCCTGCATTTCGTAAATGCCCAATTCGTGAGTGCTTCCAAAACGGTTTTTATTGGCACGTAAAATTCGGTATACATGATTACGATCTCCTTCAAACTGAAGTACCGTATCTACCATATGCTCTAATACTTTTGGACCCGCAATGCTACCTTCTTTAGTGATATGCCCAATAAGAATTACGGGAACATTACTTTCTTTGGCGAATTTTATTAATTCTGCCGTACATTCTCTAATTTGAGAAATACTACCGGGAGCGCTTTCAATGTAATCACTATGTATGGTTTGGATGGAATCAATAATAACAACTTCCGGAGAAACTTCTTCAATTTGCCTGAAGATATTCTGCGTTTTTGTTTCAGTAAGAATATAGCAATTTGTCGAATTTGGATCTATACGTTCTGCACGCATTTTTATTTGCTGCTGGCTTTCCTCCCCTGAAACGTATAGTACTTTGTAAGGAAAACTTAACGAGATTTGTAATAATAGCGTACTTTTTCCTATACCGGGTTCTCCGCCAAGTAAGGTAAGTGAGCCTGGAACCAGGCCGCCACCCAAAACACGATCTAATTCGGTGTTTCCGGTTTTCCAGCGGTATTCAGGAGCAGTTTCAATCTCATTAAGACGTAAGGACTTAGCAGCTCTTTTTTTCTCGGTTTTTGCTGAGGTTTTCCAGTCCTTTTTGTCTGGTTTTTCAATTACCTCTTCTACAATAGTATTCCAATCTCCGCAGGAATTGCATCGTCCCTGCCACTTAGAATATTGCGCACCGCAATTTTGACAGTAATAAGCTGTTTTAACCTTCGCCATAGCCGCAAAGATAATTATTAACGATTGGCTTTTTTAATTTCTTCGGCTCTTTCCAACATAAAATCTGTAGTTAGAAATGAAATTGGTTTTTGGCTGTATGCTTTTTGATAGATTTTAATAGCGCGTTGGGGATTGCCGGTTTCTTCTTCCCATCTGGCTTCAAAATACGTAGCAAGCATCGTGTTGGGATAATGATCGGCAGCCATTTTACTTAAATCTTTAAAATCTTCCCAGCGTTTGGTTTTTTCAATAGCTTGATTGATCGCAAGAAAATCATGGAGTCTAATTTGTTTCTGAAGACCAAAAAGCTCATTAATCGTAGTGTATTTATCCTGTAAATATTCAGAAAGGCTAATACTTGTTTGTAGTAATTTGGTTTGATATTCTTCTTGAGAAATAGGACGATAAATTTCGAAAATATTATCGATAGCCGCTGGTATCGCTTTCCCAACTAACGAGTAATGCGTTGAATTTTCGAAGTTATCAAAATCGTATTCAATTAATGTGTTATTTAAATCTTTTAATAATACATCAAAACTTATAATGCTTTCTTGTAATTGTGGGATATCATCTGATCCTGTAGCAAGGTAATACCAAATTCTTTTTTCAGATTTTTGAAAAATTTCATTCAATCTTACCGTCATTTTTGGTGCGTAATCGGGGCTTAGATTGATGTAGGCATCAAATATTGGTTTGTCTTTTAAAAGATAGTAATTCATAAAATTGGCCGTAAGGTCGTGCCCCACAATTACATGAAAAGGCGCAACACGATATTTTTCTGCAATACTCCTCATGAGTTCCATTCCTAAAAACTCGAAAAAAGCAGCTCCTTGTTCGCTCGGTAAATAGCGTTCTTCATCGTAATAAGAATCAGCTTCCCTGCTGTTATTTTGATTTATTCCAATTACGATCATTTCTGGAGCGTCTTCCCAATAAGAATAATAATCTATCATTCCGGCTACTGGTTCAAATAAATAATCACCATCCAATACTAACATAACTGGATATGATTTTTCTTTATTTTTATCGTAATTTCTTGGTAGCTGAATTTTTATTTCGCGACTTGCACCAAGTTTATCTGATGCTATTGTTTCGTAGGTAGTTTGAGCAGCAATTATCCATGGAAAGATAATGGCTACTGCCAATAGTAGTTTTTTTATCATAGGTAATCATTTAGCAGACTTCAATATAAATAATTATTTTCTTCTGTTAAGGATTGGTAGGAAAATAAATGAGAGTCCGCCAAGTACAAGGTTTAAGAGCGTTTGGGATGCCCAAACCACCCATCCAAAGGCTTCCCCGCCCTGTTTAGAGATACTAAAAAGTGTTAAGACTCCGCCAATAGCAATGGGATAAACTCCAATACCGCCATTGGTTACTGAAATTGCAAAAGATCCCACCACGAATGCGGCTAAAATTGCACCAAATCCTGCATCGCTAGTCTCTGGAATTGCAAAAGTGGCAACATAAAACATCATTACATACATGGTCCAGATAAAAAATGTATGAAAAATAAATGCCCATTTTTGACGCATTTTTAAAATACTGCGCATACCTTCTAGAATACCTTTTGCGAAATTTTTTATTTTTCTGAGAATAGGAAGCTTAGATTTTTTAATTATGATCAGGGTTATGGTTCCAAATAGTACGAGTAAGACAAAAATACCTATGGTAAAGATGGGATTAATATCATTTTCTGAAAAATAACTAAGAACGTGATCGGTTTGTAAAATAACTGCGAGCGAAATTATAGCCATTAGAATGATGAGATCTGCCAGACGTTCAGATATAATTGTCCCAAAGCCTTTTTCTATAGGAATCTCTTCGTACGTTTTTAGGGTTGCGGCTCTTAAAAATTCTCCTGATCTTGGGATACCTAGATTTGCAAGATATCCAGCCATAACCGCCATAAAGCTATTGCTGAATTTTGGTTTGTATCCTAAAGGTTCGAGCATAAATTTCCATCGGTATGCTCTGGAAAGATGAGATAAAGTTCCCAAAATCAAAGATAGAATTACCCAAAAAGGATCAGCTTTTTTGATATTTAGAATCAGCTCGGCACGCTCTGCCGGTGTGGCGCTGTTATAACTATACCAAATTAAAAAAATCCCCAGCATAAGGGGGATTATCGTTTTAAGTGTTTTTTTAAGCTTACTATTCAAAAAAGTTATTTTTAGTTAAGCAGATTATTCTCTTCGTTAGGGAAAACAATAGCCGGCTTAAAAGCTTTAGCTTCTTCGAAATCCATTATAGCATAGCAGATTAAAATTAGCACATCACCTTTAGCCACCTTTCTAGCCGCAGCACCATTTAAGGTGATTTCTCCAGAATTTCTTGGTCCTGGGATTGCATAAGTTTCTAAACGCTCGCCATTGTTGTTATTTACAATTTGAACTTTTTCACCTTCAATAATATTTGCTGCATCCATTAGATCTTCGTCTATGGTGATACTGCCAATATAATTTAGATCGGCGCCGGTTACTTTTACACGATGAATTTTAGATTTAACTACGTGAACTTGCATGATTTTTAATTATTAAGAGCAAGATTATCTATAAGTCTAATATCGCCTGCATAAGCAGCGATAAAAGCCCGGTAAGATATTCCCTCTCTTTTTTCTGTTATTTCTTTTAAAGTTTCAGCATCGGATATTTCAAAATATTCCAGTTCTAAAAATGGATAATTCTTAAACTGTTGCTCTACCCAATCGTTAATGTAATTTGCACTTTCTGTGCCAAATAACGTTTGAGTTTCTTTTAATGTTGCATAGATAAAGGCAGCTTTTTCCCTTTGTAAGTCATTAAGTCGTTCGTTTCTGCTACTCCTTGCGAGGCCAGATTCTTCTCGAAGTATAGGGCAACCAATGATTTCTACGGGAATACGCTCTATCTCTGTAAGTTTTTTGATAATCTGTAATTGCTGATAATCCTTTTCACCAAAAAAGGCTTTATCTGGTTCTACGGTTTCAAATAAAAGTTTAACCACAGTTCCTACTCCGTCAAAATGTCCGTTTCTATGTTTTCCTTCCATCACACTATCTAATCCGTCAAAGTCAAAATGTTGCGAAATGACTTTATCACCGTACAATTCGTTTGCATTTGGAGTGAAAACAATGATATTTTCAGATATTTTTCTAATTAAATCGATGTCTTTATCGAGGTCTCTGGGATACTTTTCTAGGTCGCTGGGATTGTCGAACTGTGTTGGGTTAACAAATATGCTTACCACAACCTGATCACAGGATTTAAAAGCTTCATTAACAAGGTATAAGTGGCCGTCGTGCAAAGCCCCCATTGTAGGGACTAAACCAATCGTTTTATTGGCCGACTTGATGTTTGCTAAGGTAGCCCTTAGCTGTTCCTTTTCTTTAAAAACCTGCATCGTAAATTAAAATTAACAGCGTGCAAACTTAATATATCTCTGGCAATCTGCATAAAATTTTGTAATTTTGCGTGTTTTTTGTTCGCAATCGCACTTTAAAGAAAAATTATATGAAAGATAAGAGGATATTGTACGTCTCGTCTGAAGTTATACCTTACTTACCTGAAACCGAAATATCATCCACATCTTTTGAAGCCGCAAAAATGGTGAATAACCTTGGAGGGCAAATTCGAATTTTTATGCCAAGGTTTGGTAATATAAATGAGCGCCGCCATCAACTTCATGAGGTTATAAGGCTTTCTGGGATGAATATGGTGATTAATGATTTGGATATGCCATTAATCATAAAGGTTGCTTCGATCCCAAAAGAGAGAATGCAGGTTTATTTTATAGATAACGAAGATTATTTTAAAAGAAAAGCAACACTTTCTGATGAGGATGGTAATCTTTTTGAAGACAATGACGAGCGCGCCATCTTTTTTGCCAAAGGTGTGATCGAAACTGTAAAGAAATTAAACTGGTCTCCAGATGTTATACACGTACATGGTTGGCTTGCGTATATGTTGCCGTTATATCTAAGAAATTACTATGGTAATGAGCCTCTTTTTAAAGATGCGAAAATAGTTACTTCAATTTACAATGAAAACTTTGAAGGAACGTTAGATGAAGAGATGAGAGAGAAAATCTTGTTTGACGGAATGGAAAAGAGAGATCTTAAGCACCTAAAGGAGCCAAGCTTTGTTAACTTAGCAAAAACAGCAGCAGATAACTCTGACGCTTTGATTGTGGGGAGTGATGATCTTCCTGAAGATTTACTGGATTATTTAAAGAAAATCAATAAACCATTACTTCCATACAAAACAAGAGAAGAGTTCTCGCAAGCATATCAAGATTTTTACACTACAAAAGTATTAGCGGAATAGTAATTCTTATTTACATGAATTTATACAGAAGGATTTTAAAAATAGCAACAGTTCCTGTTGTTATTTTTCTTTTAGCATCTTGCGATGATGATTTTAGTAATGTTGGTGGAGAGGTTATCGGAAATCCATCTGGCGTAGAGGTGCGTGAATACGACATCAATGCCTATACTGTCGATTTAAAATCGATCGAGTCTAACCGAAATTTTTTGGTAGGAGCAGGTTCTAATCGGACTACTCACTATCCCAGACTTTTAGGGGTTTATAATCATCCCATTTTTGGGCAAAAATTAGCCAGTGTACTTTCACAAGTGAGTATCTCGCAAACTTCGCCTCAATTTCCCGATGGTGCAATTTTGGATAGTGTGGTACTTAATATGCCATATTACAGTAGGCAAACAAGAAACGCAGATGGGGATACAGAATATACACTAGATAGTATTTATGGTAGTGGCGCTTTTAAATTAAGTATCTATGAGTCTAATTACTTTTTAAGCGATTACGATCCTGAACAAAACTTTGAGAAAAGACAAAAATACTATTCAGATCAACAGGATGTATTTGAGCAATTCTTAAATAACGATCCTATTTATGTGAATGAGAGTTTTAGGCCTTCAGCAAATAGAATACGGATTATAAGACCCAATGGAGAAGGTGAAAATGACACCGTTTACAGTGCGCCTTCATTACGGGTTAAGTTAGATAAAGAATTTTTTCAGCAGAAAATATTTGATAAAGAAGGAAGTCAGGAATTATCAAGTCAAAGTAATTTTAAAGATTATTTTAGAGGACTTTTCCTTAAGGCGGAGCCTGTTGGGAATAGTGGAAGTATGATTCTTTTCAATTTTGCTTCAAGTTCTGGTGTGAAAATGTACTATTCTTACGAAGAAGAAACTACAGATGATGAAGATCAAACTGTAGATGTAAAAGTAATAGACAGTCTTGGATTAAACTTTACTGGTAATAGAGTAAATACCTTTAAAGGAGAGTACCCTCAGCAAGTTCAAGAGAATATTGCTAATAGATCTGAAAATCTTTATATTGATGGAGGTGAAGGAACTATTGGAGTTGTAGAGCTTTTTAATGAAGGAGAATTAGAAGATTTAAGATCTGAGAATTTTATTATCAATGAAGCAAACCTGGAGTTATATCTTAAAAGTGATGAAATGAACGGTGCTGAAGAACCATCGCGACTTTACCTTTATGATATCAATAATAATTCAGTTTTAGTGGATTATAATATAAATCAAAGTGACGTAAATACGAACAGTCCTCTTAATTCTAGAACAATATTTTCATCGAAACCTGAAACAGATGAGGAAACGGGAGTTACAAAGTATACCTTGAGATTAACGCAACACATCTTTAATTTAATAGAAAACGATTCTACAAATGTAAGATTAGGAATTGCGGTAACTTCTAATATTAATCAGGCTGGTAATATAGCTGCAAAAGAAAGTACACCGGTATTAACTGGCGATAATAAATTAGACGTTGTTCCGGCTGCTTCAGCGATTACTCCAGAGGGAGCTGTATTTTATGGATCGGAAGCTGCAAACGAAGAAAGAAGACTAAAGTTAAAAATATACTATACAGATACAGACCAGTAAACCAAATCTTATATGTGCGGAATAGTTGGATATATTGGGCATAGAGATGCTTATAATGTTGTTATAGAAGGTTTAAAACGTTTAGAGTATCGTGGGTATGATAGTGCGGGTATTGCACTTTATGATGGAGAACAACTTAAGGTTTGTAAAACAAAGGGTAAAGTAGCAGATCTAGAGCAAAAAGTTCAGGAGTCTATTACATCAAATGGATCTATTGCAATAGGTCATACCAGATGGGCAACGCACGGTCAACCCAATGACATTAATTCACATCCGCATTTATCAAATTCTGGTAATCTTGCTATAATCCATAATGGAATTATCGAAAATTACGATTCTCTTCGTAAAGAATTAAAGAAACGTGGCTACACATTCAAGAGTGATACCGATACTGAAGTTTTGGTGAATCTTATAGAAGATGTGATTAAAAATGAAGGTGTTAAGCTAGGTAAAGCAGTTCAGATCGCTTTAAATCAAACAATAGGCGCCTATGCTATTGCTGTTTTTGATAAAAGAAAACCAGATGAAATAGTAGTAGCCCGGTTAGGAAGTCCTTTGGCAATTGGAATAGGTGAAGATGAATATTTTATCGCTTCAGATGCTTCTCCTTTTATCGCGTACACCAATAACGCTATTTATCTGGAAGACGGTGAAATGGCGGTTGTGAGAGATGGTAAAAATGTAAAGGTCCGTAAAATCCATAATGATTCTGAAGTTGCAGCGTACGTTCATGAACTTCAACTTAATCTAGAGCAAATAGAAAAAGGTGGTTACGATCACTTTATGCTAAAGGAAATTTACGAGCAACCCAATGCCATAAGAGACACTTATAGAGGCAGATTGTTGGCCGATCAGGGAATTATTAAAATGGCTGGGGTAGATGATAATATAGACCGCATCTCAAAGGCTAAGCGTATTTTAATTGTAGGTTGTGGTACTTCATGGCATGCAGGATTGGTAGCTGAGTACATTTTTGAAGATATGGCTCGTATTCCGGTAGAAGTGGAGTATGCTTCAGAATTTAGATATAGAAATCCCGTTATTACCGAAGATGATGTTGTAATCGCTATTTCTCAAAGTGGAGAAACAGCAGATACCATGGCTGCTATAAAATTAGCGAAAGAAAAGGGCGCTTTTGTATTTGGTGTATGTAATGTGGTAGGATCATCAATCTCCAGAGAAACAATAGCAGGCGCTTATACTCATGCAGGTCCCGAAATTGGAGTAGCTTCAACAAAAGCATTTACAACTCAAATTACGGTTTTAACCCTAATGGCTTTAAAACTTGGTAAATATAAAGGGACAATTTCAGATTCAGATTTTAGATTGCATCTACAAGCGTTGGAAGCCATTCCGCAAAAAGTAGAAAAATTATTGCAAACTGATAAGGTGATTAAAGAAATCGCTGAAACTTATAAAAACACCCGAAACTGTATTTATTTAGGTAGAGGATACAATTTCCCTGTAGCGTTAGAAGGTGCCTTAAAACTTAAAGAGATTTCTTATATTCATGCTGAAGGTTATCCTGCGGCAGAGATGAAACATGGGCCAATCGCTTTAATTGATGAAGAAATGCCGGTTGTGGTAATCGCTGTTCGTAAAGGACATTACGAAAAAGTAGTAAGCAATATTCAAGAAATAAAATCCAGAAAAGGTAAGATTATAAGTGTAGTGACTGAAGGCGATACAGAGGTGAAGGAACTTGCAGATCATGTGATCGAAATTCCTGAAACAATCGAATCTTTTACTCCGTTACTAACTACAATTCCGTTGCAATTACTTTCTTACCATATTGCAGTAATGTTAGGTAAAAATGTAGATCAACCCCGGAATCTTGCAAAATCGGTAACGGTAGAGTAAGGTAAGTACAGGATGATAATTTTTATTTACAAAGTAATTTTACGCGATAAAACGTAACTTTTTAGACTATAAAAAAAGTTATTTCTTTGGAAGTATGAAATTATAAAGAAAAAACTATCTTTGCAGCCAAATTTATGGCCTATTGTTATTTATAGAATTATAAATCAGTTAGGTAGGTTGTAGGTAGATTTAAATAAAAAAACATTAAAGAAATTAATAATGTCTAAAGTAACAGGTAAAGTTGCCCAGGTTATTGGCCCTGTAGTTGATGTTTCCTTCAGCTCAGAGAACGTAGAATTACCAAAGATTTACGATTCTTTGGAGATTAAAAGAGAAGATGGTTCTATTTTAGTTTTAGAGGTGCAAACACATATAGGTGAAAATACTGTTAGAGCTATTTCGATGGATTCTACCGATGGGCTAAGCCGTGGCGTAGAAGTTGTAGCTACCGGAGCTCCTATCCAGATGCCTATTGGTAAAGATATATACGGCCGTTTATTTAACGTAGTAGGAGATGCTATCGATGGTTTAGGAAATCTACCCAAAGCAGGTGAAGCAGGATTGCCAATTCACCGTGAAGCGCCAAAATTCGAAGACTTATCTGTTTCTACTGAAGTTTTATTTACTGGTATTAAAGTAATCGACCTTATCGAACCTTATGCAAAAGGTGGTAAGATTGGATTATTTGGTGGTGCCGGGGTAGGTAAAACTGTACTTATTCAGGAATTAATTAACAATATTGCAAAAGGTCATGGTGGTCTTTCTGTATTTGCCGGTGTAGGTGAACGTACTCGTGAAGGTAACGACCTTCTTAGAGAGATGCTAGAATCTGGTATTATCAAATACGGTGACGATTTTATGCACTCTATGGAAGATGGAGGATGGGATCTTAAGAAAGTAGATAAAGATGTAATGAGAGAATCTAAGGCTACTTTCGTATTTGGACAGATGAATGAGCCACCGGGAGCACGTGCTCGTGTTGCCTTATCTGGTCTTACTATTGCAGAATACTTCCGTGATGGCGCAGGAGAAGGACAAGGTAAAGATGTTCTTTTCTTCGTAGATAATATTTTCCGATTTACTCAGGCTGGTTCAGAGGTGTCTGCACTTCTTGGGCGTATGCCTTCAGCGGTAGGTTATCAGCCAACGCTAGCTACCGAGATGGGTGCGATGCAGGAAAGAATTACTTCAACTAAAAATGGTTCGATTACATCTGTACAGGCGGTTTACGTACCTGCAGATGACCTTACCGATCCTGCACCAGCAACAACTTTTGCTCACTTAGATGCAACAACAGTACTTTCTCGTAAGATTGCCGAGCTAGGTATTTATCCTGCGGTAGATCCTTTGGATTCTACTTCAAGAATCCTTACTCCAGACATCTTAGGTAATGATCATTATGATTGTGCTCAACGAGTAAAAGAGCTTTTACAACGTTACAAAGAATTACAGGATATTATTGCGATTCTTGGTATGGAAGAACTTTCTGAAGAAGATAAACTTGCGGTATCGCGTGCAAGACGTGTGCAACGTTTCCTTTCTCAGCCATTCCACGTAGCAGAGCAGTTTACTGGTCTTAAAGGTGTGCTTGTAGATATTAAAGAAACGATCAAAGGGTTTAATATGATCATGGATGGTGAGTTAGATCACCTTCCTGAAGCAGCTTTTAACCTTAAAGGGACTATCGAAGAAGCGATCGAGGCCGGAGAGAAAATGCTAGCTGAATCATAATAGTATAGAGCTATTAGCGGTTAGTGATTTAAAACTAACTACTAACTACTCAGTACTCAATACTAAAAACTATGTATTTAGAAATCGTAACTCCAGAAGCAGTTGTTTTTCAATCTGAAATTGAAGCTGTAAAGGTTCCAGGAATTGATGGTGAGTTTCAGATGCTTAATAATCACGCACCCATCGTTTCTACTTTAACAGAAGGTACGGTAAAGATCAATCTTGCTGCTTCAAATACTGAAGTGACTTCTAAGTTATCTTCAGAATTTAAACAAGAAGGAAAAGAATTATTCTACCACATTAAAGGTGGAGTGTTAGAGATGAAAGATAATAAAGCAATCATTCTAGCCGACTAATATAATTCTGATAGTATATAAAAAAGCCTGTTGCAATTGCAACAGGCTTTTTGTTTTTGTTGAATATAGAGGTTCATCTAATCTATCCTGGCATAATCCTTTTTTAATTTTAGCGGTCATTTGAATTTTATCGCTGAAAAAATGAGTTTAATATTGAAATTATTGAATTTCAAATAATATTTTCATTAGTTCTTGAAGTTAGTTATAACATCTGCTAAATGAAGACCATTGACTTTTATCTGAAAACTATTTCTTTGAAAGCCATTTTTCACGATTTTCGACTTCCTTTTTCTTGGCGTCAGGGTTTACTTTTATTTCGTAAGAAGGATTTTTTCCAACAGTAACTTCTGCGGTCTTCTCTTCACCATAATTCTTGAATTTTATACTGATTTTTTCTCCAGGTTTTAATGTTGAAGTGATATTGTTGAATTCTTCCTTATTTTTTATAAGTGTGTCATTTACTGAAATAATTTCAGCACCTTTATCCAAACCTCCTTTATAAGCTGATGTGCCTATTTTAGGGTTGTTCGTCATAACCACCAAACTATCTTTGTTTTCTACGGAAATCCCCAGATCAGATTCCTTTGATTTTCTTGAAATATTGATTCCCATTTTGGCCAAAAGCGGTTCGTATTCTGGCATTTTGCTATTGTAGATATATTTATTGAAAAAGCTTTTTCCAAAGCTTTTACCCGCGTATTCTTTTAGTAAATTTTCGATGTCTTTTACTACGTAAGGCTTTTCAGGCTTTCCGTAAGTTTCCCAAACCAATTTCATAAAATCATCCAGATTCAGGTTGTTTTCTCTTAATTGCAAATCTAAAGCGAGTCCTAAAACACTTCCGTAGGAATAATAAGAAATAAACGTATTTTCACGATTTACAGGATCTAAAGAAGTTGCAGCATCCACAAAAGGCGCCTGGTAACTCATTTCAATAGGATTAAAATACTGAAGTGCCGGAGATGTCCAAACATAGTTGAAGCTACCATTTAACCCGTTTATGTAATCTTCCGCAGAAATAATCCCTGCACGGCATAAAATCAAATTGGTGTAATAACTTGTAAAACCTTCAGCAAACCAAAGTGCACCACTCATATTCGCTTTTGTGAAATCAAAAGGCTCTAAAGATTTTGGGCGAATTCTTTCTACATTCCAGGCATGGAAAAACTCGTGGGAAACAGTGCCAATATTTCCCTCCATGCCTCCATTGGCTAAAGTTTCAGTATCTGTTAAAATTGTGCTGTTGCGATGTTCCATACCGTCTCCCGAAACATTAGGCATGTAACAGGCTAAAAAAGTGTATTCGCCATAATCGAAATTGGGCAATTCGCCATAAACGTTCATTTCTTGTTCCACGATCTTTTTTACTTTCTGAAAGTACTCTTCGAAAAGCTCATCGCTACTTGGATCGTGTAACACAAACCGAATGGTTTTTCCGTCCAGTTCAAATTTTTCCATTCTGAAATTGCTAATTTCAGTTGGACTATCCATAAAATACTGAAGGTTGGGAGCGGTGTATGTATTCCCTTTAATATGCTTAAGCTGTGTAGCTACTTTCCAATTTGGCTGACTTTCAGTATTGTAATCGATCTCTATAGCTCTATCCTGCAAGCTTTCAGCAAACATAAATGTCGCCGGCATGTTTAAGTGTGCATGCGTGGGATCAATCTGCGAGTAAGTGCCATCACCGCGGTTGGCGAAAAGAGTGTATTCTATATTTACGATTCCGCTATGATTGGTAATCGCCCAAGAGTATGGGTCTGGACGAAAGACTTCCAGTTGTTTTCCTTTGCTATCAGTAGCTTTAAAATCATAAACGTTTTTTGCAAATTCATGAATAGCATAGCGTCCGGGAGAAGATCTGCTCATTCTTACGGTGAATGTGTCGGTTTTTATTTCTGGGAATTCAATGTGGATCTTAGCTTCGTGATGCAAGGCATTTTCAAAAGAAATGCTGTACCTATTTTGCTGAGCAAAACCAATCGTGCAGACAAAAAGTAAAAGTAGGGGTAAACGCATAAACTAAATTTTAGTGCTAAAGTTAAGTAATTAATTTTCTTCCTGGTATTCAAGAATATCCCCAGGTTGGCAGTTTAGTATTTCGCAAATCGCTTCTAATGTTGAGAATCTTACTGCTTTGGCTTTTCCGGTTTTCAGAATAGAAAGGTTTGCCGTGGTAATCCCTATTTTATCGGCAAGTTCGTTACTCTTCATTCCTTCGCGTTCCAAAATTCTATCTAGATTAATGATTATCGCCATCGTTTAGATCGTAAGTTCGTTTTCTTGTTTTATGAACTCACCTTTGGCTACAACTTTACCTAAAAGGATCATTACTTTGCCTAAAATATAAAGAATTATGAATGACGGTATGAATCCTAAAATATTAAAGGGAGCCATTAAAAAGAATGCACCACAACATAGAATAATGAGAAATTTAAGCTTTGCATATCCTATGATTGTTGATGATATTTTTCTTATTTCCTTTGCTTGATAAGGGTAGAATAGGTTTTCTTTCGCGATGTCATTAATTAATTTGGGTGCTTTTCTTAAGCCGATGGCTAGATATATGAATACTGCGGAGTTTAGTATGTAAAAAAGTCTTTCTCCGTTTTCAGAATATTCGAAGCTTCTTTCAGGGAAATAGCTTTTAAAGTAAAATGAGTTTGATATATCGTTAAACATGGTAAATTGATGAATAGCTCCCAGAATATTAATTAGTGCGGAAGTTATTAAAACTGCAATAAGAGTGATTACTAAAATTTTTAGAATGTTTAAATGCCATTTCATATTTACAAGATTATACGGTTAACTCATTTTCTTTTTGAAGCGTCCGAGCATTCTCGAAGACTTTACTTAGGAAGACTAGAAAAATACCAAAGGCAAGAATGATCCAAAAAGAACTAAATGAAAATTCCATCCCAAAGAATAATCCTATACGATTTTCAATAATTATCTTTTTTAAAAATTCAGAAATGGCTTCTAAAAACATCGATAGACAAATCAATCTTCCGCTTAGATTTAATGATGCTATTTGAAATCTCGTAAAAAGCTTGTTTCCAAAAAAACTTCTGATTAATTTCCGAAGAACATATAAGCCATAAACAAAAGCGGTTATTTTAACTAATTCTAGTAGGGCAAATCCCCACAATGCTAAAATGTTTACATTTTCTGGAGGAGTTTCTACAGAAACAAAAGAAAGATCAAGCCCTGTGAAAAACGCTAGTACTAGCAGTATCATGACAGCTATTAACGATAAGGCAGAAAAAATAAAACAAATATCTAAAATTGTTTTTAGCAGAATAGGTGGTTTCATGGCAAAGATTGTTATTGTTTATCGATAACAAGTATACGTTTAATTATCGTTTTTCGATAATTTATTTATAAAAATTAATTTATTTAATTATGAAGACGCTTTCTAAATTGCTATTTTTCATATTCAAACATTAAGTTATTGCAAAGTCTGCGTATATCTGTATATTTAACGTTTAATATTCGCATAAAACTTAAATAATAACTATTATATTTGCGAGAAACGGATTATTAATCAACTATGCTATTAGCAATATTTCTAGGATTTTTATTTGCTTTACTTTTAGTTTTTGCAGGAAAGTTTTTTAAAGGAAAGTTTGCTGTTTTATCTTCTTTAATACCCCTTGGACTTTTTGTCTATTTTCTTCAGTTTATTCCTGAAGTTATGCATGGGGATGTTGTAAAGGAAAGTTATAACTGGGTGCCTTCATTTGGTGTAAACCTCGGTTTTACTTTAGACGGTCTATCACTTTTATTCTGCTTAATGATAACTGGGATTGGAACCCTGGTTTTCGCCTATACATCAGCTTATTTACATCATCATAAATATCTTGACAGGTTTTACGCCTATTTGAGTGTGTTTATGGCTGCGATGTTAGGTTTAGTTTTATCTGATAACGTAATAAGCCTTTTTACCTTTTGGGAACTTACCAGTATAAGCTCATTCTTTTTAATAGGTTTTAATAACACGCAAGAGGCTTCAAGAAAGTCTGCATTAACCGCGCTTGGTATAACAGGTTTAGGAGGAATGTTTTTGCTTGCTGGCGTTATCGTTTTAGGTAACATAACAGGAACCTATAGCATTGCAGAAATGCTCAATATGGCACCTGAACTTATTAAGGGACATGAGTATTATTCAATAGCAGTGATTCTTTTATTTGGAGCAGCTTTTACAAAATCTGCACAGTTTCCTTTTCATTTTTGGCTGCCTGGTGCGATGAAAGCACCAACACCGGTTTCTACCTATTTGCACTCGGCAACGATGGTAAAAGCAGGTATCTACCTAGTAATGCGTTTTACACCTGTTCTTGGTGGTGAAGAAATTTGGAATACAACATTAATAATTGTCGGAGGGGTGACGATGCTTTACTCTGCAATTCATTCTTTATTTAGGACCGATCTTAAAGGAGTTCTAGCATATTCAACAATATCGGCTTTAGGAATTTTAATGTTCTTAATCGGCATGGGAACTACTGAATCTTTTACTGCCGCAGCGGTTTTTATTATAGTCCATGCTTTGTATAAAGCTACGCTTTTCTTAACTACTGGAATTATAGATCATCAAACAGGAACTCGTGATGTAACTGTGCTTTCTGGTTTGCGTAAAGTTTTAATGCCTGTTGGTATTGCTGCAATTATTGCTGCAATCTCTAGTGCCGGTATTCCCCCTACGATTGGATTTTTAGGCAAAGAACTTACTTACGAGGCAACTATGCATGCACCGATAATAGCAACTTTATTGATTGTGGGGATTGTTATTACAAAAATATTGTTGCTTTGGGCAGGTTTTGTAGCCGGTATAAAACCGTTTCAGGGGAGTTTGCCCGATAGTCTAAAGGATACCAAAATGCCAGGACCATTAATGTGGGTTCCACCAATAATTCTGGCAGTGCTAAGTTTAGTGTTTGGAGTGCTGCCTTTTATTATTGAAGGCTCTTTGATTAAGCCTGTGGTCGCTGCTTTAGGAGGTGAAACTGGTGAAATCCATCTTGCCCTATGGCATGGATTTAACACGGTGTTTGTCTTAAGTTTAGTGACCATTACTGTGGGGACAATTTTATACTTTGTAATTAAGCCTTCCAAAAAACTTGAAAGGATGATTGGAAAATTAGAAGTGGCCAGTCCTAAAAGTCTTATGGAAAAATTTAATATTGGATTTACGCAGGTTTCTTCATTCTGGACTCGTGTTTTTCAGAATGGTTATTTGAGGAATTATGTTTTTATTATTATTTTCTTCCTGGTAGGAATGGTTGGCTATACTATGGTAGGAAGTACCAAGTTTAATTTAGATCCTGCAATTTTATCTAATATTAGTTTTTACGAGCTAGTGGTAAGTATTATAATGTGTATTGCTATATTATTCACGGTATTTACCAGCAGTAGATTATCTGCCGTTGTCGCAATGGGAGTGGTTGGCTTAACGATATGCCTTGTTTTTGTATTTTATAGTGCACCAGATTTAGCAATGACGCAGTTTTCCATAGATACTTTAACGGTGATTCTGTTTGTACTGGTGTTATATCGTTTACCAAGATACCTCAAGATTCAGGATCATAAAATGCGTATTCGAGATGGAATATTATCCTTGCTTTTTGGAGGTATGATAGCCGTTTTAGCACTCGAGGTTTTATCTGAACCAGTAAATACTGAAATTGGTGATTTTTACGCCAAAAATTCGTATATAATGGCTCACGGTAAAAATGTGGTAAACGTTATTTTGGTTGATTTTAGAGGAGCAGATACTATGATAGAAATTTCAGTACTTACTATTGCCGCTATTGGGGTATTTGGATTATTGAAATTAAGATTAAAAAGAACAGATAGAGTTCAGTAATTAAAAGATTATGAAAACCATCATATTAAGAACAGCATCTAATTACCTTTTGCCGGTTTTGTTGATGTTCTCAATTTTTATCCTTTTGCGTGGACACTACCTGCCGGGTGGTGGATTTGTAGGCGGTCTTGTAGCAGCTATTGCTTTTGTCTTACATTCTTTCGCTAATGGACTAAAAAATACAAAAGCTTTACTCAAATTCCATCCGGGATTTTTAATGCCCGCAGGTCTTGCACTGTCTTTTTTTAGTGGACTTTCTCCTATGTTGTTTGCAGGAGATCCATTTATGACTGGTCTATGGTATCATGGGCATGTTCCTGTATTAGGAAGTGTAGGTTCGGCATTGTTTTTTGATATAGGAGTTTATCTTGTAGTTGTAGGGGTAACATTAACCATAATCTTTACAATTTCTGAAGCACCTTAATTATGGAGATATTATTAGCTATTTTAATAGGTTTGCTTTATGCGGCGGGGATTTATATGATCCTACGTCGTAGTTTGGTGAAACTAATTATTGGAATAATTCTGTTAGGGAATGGAGCTAATCTTTTGATTTTTCTTTTAGGCAGAATAACGAAAGGTTTACCTCCTATAATACCAGAAAATTCTGAAGTTTTTACAGAAGCTTATGCAGACCCCGTTCCGCAGGCACTTATATTAACTGCTATTGTAATTAGTTTTGGATTGCAATCTTTTGCCATCATTCTTGTGAAAAGAGCTCATAAGGTGGTAAGAACAGACGATCTGGACGAAATGAACGCAACCGACGAAGATTCATGATGCAACAATTAATCATATACCCTTTATTATTTCAATTATTCCTAAGCATAGTTTTAATGTTTTTTTGGAATAAGATTAATGCGCAAAAAATTATAAGTATTGGTGGTAGTATTATCGCTGTGGCGCTTTCAGCTTATGTATTCTATTTTGTTTGGGAAAATGGTACTCAAAAAGTAAATGCTGGAGATTGGGATGCGCCCTATGGGATTGTCTTTGTTGCAGATACTCTCGCCGTTACTTTAGTACTTTTAACAGCATTGTCTGGTTTAGCGGTATCGGTTTTTTCGGCCGGTTCTGTAATTAAAGATCGCCTACGATTTGGTTATTATCCTATATTTCATTTTCTGCTATTAGGTTTGACCGGTGCATTTTTAACCGGCGATTTATTTAACCTTTACGTTTGGTTTGAGATTATAATTATAAGCTCCTTTGTATTAATTACAATTGGTGGTGAAAAAGCACAGTTAGAAGGTGCTGTAAAATATTTTACTTTAAACATACTGGCGTCTACCATTTTCTTAACTGCTATTGCAGTACTATATGGTTTAACTGGTTCGTTGAATATGGCAGATCTTGCAGGTAAAGTTGCTGCTGTAGAAAATCGCGGACTCGTAGAAGTTGCCGCTATTTTATTCCTTATAGGTTTTGGTACAAAAGCATCTATTTTTCCACTGTATTTTTGGTTACCGGCATCTTATCATACGCCACCCGCAGCTGTTTCAGCAATATTTGGTGGGCTGCTAACTAAAGTAGGTGTTTATGCTTTGATAAGAGTGTTTACATTAATTTTTGTAGGCGATGTATTCTTAGGGGAGATCTTAATGGTACTGGCTATTCTTACTATTTTTAGTGGAGGTGTTGGTGCGTTGGTTCAGAATAACGTTCGTAAAGTTTTTTCTTATTTAATTATTTGCCATATTGGTTATATGATAGCTGGTTTGGGAATGTTTACTGAAGTGGCTATTACCGGAGTTATTTTTTATCTGATTCATGATATCATGGTGAAAACAAATCTCTTTATGGTGAGCGGAATAATTTTCAAAATAAAATCTTCAAACAGCATGAGAGCATTGGGAGGTTTCTATGCGAATTATCCAAAGCTCAGTTTGTTGATTTTTATTCCTTTATTTTCATTGGTAGGAATTCCGCCATTGTCAGGGTTTTGGCCTAAAATTTCATTGATAGGTGAAGGATTTAAAACCGAGAGTTATTGGACGGTAGCAGCAATTATTTTTGCCAGCTTTATTACCTTAGTGATAATCGCTAAATTATGGGCAGAAGTTTTCTGGAAAGATGCGAAAGAAATTCCTGAAAAGCCTAAGTTCGAATATTTCAGTGATCTAAATAAAACAAAGAAAACGCAGTTTATTGTACCAATCATTTTCTTAAGTTTAATATCACTTTATATTGGTTTTGGAGCAGAGCATATTCAATTATTATCTGCTAGAATAGCAAATGAACTTATGAATAGTCAGCAATATATTGATACAGTTTTAAACAATAGTTAAGGAAGGAAACAATGAAAAACAGGTTTGTATCTAATATTCTTCTAACATTTGTGTGGGTGGTGCTCACAGGAGACTTTCATGTTTCTAACTATTTGTTCGGCTTTATATTAAGCTATGTGATATTAATGGTGATTACCAGAGGTTCAAAAAAAGCCAAATATTTTACCATTGTTCCTAGACTTATTTATATCATACTATTCTTCTTCTGGGAATTGATAAAAGCAAATTTAGAAGTTGCTTGGGAAGTAATGACACCTAAATTAAACATGACTCCCGGTATCGTAAAAGTTCCACTAACGGTACAAAGCGATGCAGGAATAACTTTATTAGCGAATATGATAACTTTGACTCCGGGTACACTTAGTCTGGATGTTTCAAATGATAAGAAAGTGCTTTATGTACACGCGATGTATATAAAAGATAAAGATAAATTCATTGCCGGTATAAAAAACGGTTTTGAAAAACGAATTTTAGAGATTTTAAAATAATGACTTTAGTTGAATATTGTAGAATAATAATCTTGCCTGTCTTGGCTTTTTCTGTGATACTTATCTTAGTGAGATTTTTTAAGGGCCCAAGTATTGCAGATAGAATCGTTGCTTTAGATCTTTTGATAACCACAGGGATAGGTATAATCGGGATCTATACGATAACATCGGGTAGCTCGACGTTGTTAGATACAGGTATGATTCTGGCGCTTATCGCATTTTTAAGTACCGTAGCTTTAAGTTATTATTTAGAACGAAGAAGTAAGAAGAAATGAATATTTTAATAGGAATAATTATCACCTTAGGAACATTATTCGTTCTGCTCGCAGCAGTAGGACTTATAAGAATGCCAGATACCTATTTACGAATATCAGTAAATACTAAAGCTGCTACATTAGGAATTGGGCTTTTGCTGGTTGGTGTAGCCTTATACTTTTACGACCTCAGTACTACCTCCAGAGCATTTATAATCATATTATTTTTGTTCTTAACAGCGCCCGTAGGCGCACATTTAATAGGTAGAGCGTCATATTTTATTGGGAATAAACTTTGGGATAAATCCAAAATGGATGATTTGCAGGGGAAATATCAGCGAAATTCTCATGTATTAAAAAGTGAAATCGACGATACGCCAGAGGATAATGTAGATCACACCAAAATGTAATTCTTTTATTTATAGTGCGCTACTTTTCAATTATAGGTAAGCTTTCTTTTTAAAACTCAATTTTCGTCAATCTGTAAGGGCATATTCAGGTAATCTTGTAATTTTGCCTGCATGAATAGATTCCCTTCCAAGCTTAAAAAAAGCCTAGATGCAAGATCGCAGGATAATTCGCTTAGAGAATTAAAAACTGCTGCAGGAGGTGTCGATTTTTACTCTAATGATTATCTGGGATTCGCCAATGCCGAATCTATTTTTGCTAAAGCCCAAAAGCTTTGCGAAAAGTATAACCTGAAGCAAAATGGCGCGACCGGCAGCCGACTCATTTCCGGGAATCACAAATTATACGAAATCACCGAAGATTTTTTAGCTGAATTTCATCAAGCTGAAGCAGCACTTATTTTTAATTCTGGGTACGATGCCAACCTTGGTTTTTTTTCTTCAGTGCCACAAAAAGCTGATTTTATTTTTTATGACGAGCTAATTCATGCCAGTATTCGTGATGGTATTTTGTTGAATCATGCTAAGGCGTACAAATTTCAGCATAACAATATTGAAGATTTACAGCGCAAAATTTCACGATTAAATCTTTCAGAAAATTCGGCTGTTTATATCGTAACCGAAGCTATATTTTCTATGGATGGCGATAAGGCTCCTCTGCCAGAATTAGCCAAATTTTGCGAAAATAATGATCATTTTTTAATAGTAGATGAAGCGCACAGTACCGGAGTTATAGGGACAAGTGGAATGGGATTGGTGAGCGAACTTGAGCTTCAGGAAAAAGTTTTTGCCCGCATTCATACCTTCGGAAAAGCAATAGGTTGCCACGGCGCAGTTGTTTTGGGTAGCCAAAAACTAAAGTCGTATTTAGTAAATTTCGCGCGTAGTTTTATTTACACGACGGGACTTCCACCACACGCTATTGCAACTATTTATTCAGTTTTTCAGCGATTAAAAATGAGAGAAACTGAGATAGAGACGCTAAAAGCAAATATTCAGTATTTTAAAAAGCAGTTAAGAATCACAAAAATCAATACTTATTTTGTTGAAAGTGAATCAGCTATTCAATGTGCAATAATTCCGGGAAATGAGATTGTGAAGAAAATAGCATCAATTTTTCAGCAAAATCAATATCTGGTAAAACCCATTCTTTCGCCAACCGTTCCAAAAGGTAGCGAGCGACTTCGGTTTTGTTTGCATAGTTTTAATTCCGAAGAAGAAATAAAAGAGCTTGTGAATATTTTAAAAGTAGCCCTAACACAAATTTAATTTAAAATGAAACAATCTTATTTTATCACCGGTATCGATACTGAAGTTGGTAAAACCATGATATCGGCAATTGTGACCGAAGCTTTGGAAGCCGATTACTGGAAACCCATCCAGGCGGGTGATCTGGATAATTCAGATACGCATAAAGTGGAGCGTTTAATTAGTAATAAAAAAACCAAATTCCATAAAAATGCCTTTGCATTGAAAACTCCTATGAGTCCGCATGCAGCTGCTGAAATTGATGGAGTAGTAGTTTCTTCAAAAACTATGATTCGGCCAGAAACCGATAATGATCTGGTTGTAGAAGGAGCCGGTGGTTTACTGGTTCCTATAAGTGATTCTGAAACTATCGCCGATTTGATTCAGCCAGAAGATAAAGTGATTCTGGTTTCCCGTCATTACCTGGGAAGCATTAATCATACCTTATTAAGTATCGAAGCTTTGCGCAGTCGCGGTTTAGATTGCTTCGGAATTATTTATAGCGGAAATGAAACAAAAACCACTGAAGATATTATCCAAAAAATGAGCGGCGTGCCTGTGATTGGAAGGGTAGAAGAAGAGGAAGAATTTACTGCAGAAGTGATTAAAAAATACGCAGATAAATTTCGTGAGAATCTGAAAAAGTAAGGAATGCAAGAGAATTTAAGTTTAGCTGAAAGAGATAAAAAACATTTATGGCATCCGCTTACGCAGCATAAGATCGCTGGTGATGCTTTAGGAATTACAAGAGCGAAAGGCGTTAAGCTTTACGACGAAAACGGCAAAGAATATATCGACGGAATTTCGTCATGGTATACCTGCGTTTACGGCCATTGTAATGAATTTATTACAGCCCGTGTAGCTACACAAATGAAGAATTTAGATCAGGTGGTGTTTAGCGGATTTACACATAAACCAGCTGTAGAACTTTCTGAAGCTTTAATGAAAATCTTACCTAAAGGGCAGCAAAAAATGTTCTTTAACGATAATGGCTCTACAGCGACAGAGATTGGGATAAAAATGGCTTTGCAGTATCATCATAATCTTGGGAACGATCGCAAGGTGATGCTGGCTTTTGAGGAAGGTTTTCATGGTGACACTTTTGGAGCAATGTCGGTTTCAGGATTGTCGGTTTATAATGGCGCTTTCGAGGATCACTTTATTGCCGTTAAGCGAATTCCGGTTCCAAATGGAAATAACAATCAGGAAGTTTTAGAGCTGTTAAATCAAGTGATTCAAGAAAATAATATCGCAGGCTTTATTTACGAACCTTTAGTTCAGGGGGCAGCAGCCATGAAAATGCACGATGCCAATGGGTTAAATGAAATCCTGAAAGTGTGTAAAGAAAATGATATCGTTTGTGTTGCAGACGAGGTAATGACGGGCTTCGGGAAAACCGGTAAGTATTTTGCTTCAGATTATATAGAAACTAAACCCGATGTTGTTTGTATGTCCAAGGCCTTAACGGCCGGCTTATTGCCAATGGGCTTAACCAGTTGTTCGCAAAAGATCTACGATGCTTTTTATTCTGATGAGATTGCAAAAGGACTCTTTCACGGGCATACCTATAGTGCAAATCCATTAGCTTGTACCGCGGCTTTAGCCGGAGTAGAATTACTGACTTCGAAAGAAATGCAAAGCAATATTAAGCGAATTGAAAATTTACATCAGGCTTTTGCAGATAAAATTAAAGATCACCCAAAAGTGACCAATATTAGGTATTTGGGAATCATTTTTGCTTTCGATCTGAATATAAAAATGGAGCGCTACGGAAATATTCGAAATCAGCTTTTTAATTATTTTATGGAAAACGGCGTTTATCTTCGTCCGCTAGGAAACACCATTTATATTACGGCCCCTTTTATTACTTCAGACGAAGAAATGCAGAAGATTTACGATACGATTGAAGGGGTTTTTGACAGATTTTAAGTTAGAAGCTTGAGCTTAGAACGCTTTGCTGTTAGAATTTAGATGTTAGACAGTTTGAAGATGTGCTGTGGCAAAAAAAGATTAAAAAATTTTTTCAAATCAGTTTGCTCAATCTTTTGGGTTCCAAATTTGTAAACCGTAAACCGTAAACCGTAAAGATGAAAAATCCAATTTATATCACTTCCATGGCTTCCGTTTCTCCTTTGGGAGAAGACCATGAAGAAATTTGGGAGGCTTATAAAAACAATCATCATTTTATACAAAAGCACAATTTTGAAGAAGAGGAAGCTTTTGCTGCTTTTTTGCCAGAAAAATTACGTGCAGAAATAGATAATCTAAGAACTGAATCTGCAAATTATCGCAAGCTAGATCTTTCGGTGTTGTTTGCAATTTATACTTCGCGGCTAGCGATAAAACGCGCCGATTGGCAAAATGAAAAAAATATTGGAATCAATATTGGGAGTTCTCGTGGTGCGACTGGATTGTTTGAAAAATTTCATGCTGAATTTATCGAAAATCGGCAGGCGTCTACTCAGGCTTCCCCATCAACCACTTTGGGGAATATTTCATCCTGGGTTGGCCAGGATTTAGAAAATAACGGAATTCATTTTTCGCATAGTGTCACTTGTTCTACCGGTTTACATTCGGTTTTAAATGCGGTTGCTTGGCTTCAATCTGGTTTAGCTAATAAATTTATCGCCGGAGCGAGCGAAGCAGCACTTACCCCTTTTACAATTGCCCAGATGAAAGCGATTAAAACCTATGCTTCAGAAGATCTAGAATATCCTTGCCAGGCATTGAATCTTGATAAAACCCGAAATACGATGGTTTTAGGCGAAGGTGCCGGGTTGTTGTGTTTAGAAACTTCAGCTTCAGAAAAAGCACTGGCTAAAATTACCGGAATCGGTTATTCCGCAGAAAAATTAAAGCATAGTGTATCAATTTCAGAAGACGGGAAATGTATGCAAAATTCAATGAAAATGGCCATTGGAGATCTGGATCCTACTGAAATTGACGTGGTTGTGATGCACGCACCGGGGACAATAAAAGGCGATCTTGGTGAAGTAAACGCGATAAAAGCTGTTTTTGGTGAAAATTTACCGGCAATGACTTCCAATAAGTGGAAAATTGGGCATACGTTTGCAACATCGGGAATCCTGAACCTGGAATTGGCAATGTTAATGCTAAAACATCAGGAGTTTATTTCGGTTCCTTTTTCCGATATTAGTAAAAAACCTACACGATTACAGAATATTCTGGTAAATGCAGTTGGTTTTGGCGGTAATGCCGTTTCTATTTTAATTAATAATATTTAATATTTTTTAGCTCTAATGAGCAAAAAATCCTCGCTGTTCTTTTAGCGAAGTTTTGATTATTTTTGAATAAATCTATTTTCATGGCGACAAGACATAACTGGACCAAAGAAGAAATTTTAGAGATTTACAATAAACCTTTAATGGAACTGCTTTACGAAGCAGCTACGGTTCATAGAAAACATCATGATCCTAATACTGTCCAGGTTTCTACTTTGCTTTCTATAAAAACAGGCGGATGCCCAGAAGATTGTGGCTATTGCCCACAGGCAGCTCGTTACCATACCGATATTGAAGGTAATGATCTTATGAGTGTAAATCATGTAAAAGCGCAGGCATTACGTGCAAAATCTGCCGGTAGTTCTCGTGTTTGTATGGGAGCAGCTTGGAGAAATGTAAAAGACGGTCCAGAGTTTGACAATGTTTTAGAAATGGTGCGTACCATTAACAAACTTGATATGGAAGTTTGCTGTACGTTAGGGATGCTTACTGAAAACCAGGCGCAGCGTTTAGCTGAAGCAGGATTGTACGCCTACAATCATAATTTAGATACCTCTGAAGAATATTATAAAGAAGTAATTTCTACTCGTGGTTTCGATGATCGTTTAGAAACTATCGACAATGTTAGAAAAACCAATGTTACGGTTTGTAGCGGCGGAATTATTGGAATGGGAGAAAAAGAGGAAGATCGTGCCGGTATGTTAGTGGCACTTTCAACTTTAAATCCGCAGCCAGAATCTGTGCCTATTAATGCTTTAGTACCTGTAGAAGGAACGCCAATGGAAGAGCAGGCGCCGGTTTCTATTTGGGAAATGGTAAGAATGGTTGCTACAACCAGAATTGTAATGCCAGAAACTCAGGTAAGATTATCTGCCGGGCGTACACAAATGAGTAGAGAAGGGCAGGCGATGTGTTTCTTTGCTGGTGCAAATTCAATTTTTGCAGGTGACAAGTTGTTAACCACGCCAAATCCAGATGTTAGTGAGGACATGCAAATGTTTAAGGCTTTAGGTTTAAATCCGCAAAAACCATTCACTAAAAAATCGAAACCAGAAACGGTAGAGGCAGCAGCATCTAAATATAATTCGCTGAATGAAAAGCCAAAATGGTCCAGACCAGGGCATACTATAGAGCGAAACAAGATAACAGAAGAAAAACAAAAAGCTAAGGCCAAAGCTTAAATAGAGTTATGCAGTTGGATCTTCAGAAAGTACCACGAGTAAAAGGAATTTCAAAAGAGGAATTTCAGCAGGAATATTTTATTCCGCAGCGACCGGTAATTTTTGAAGATCTGGCTAAAAACTGGCCAGCATATCAAAACTGGAGTTTCGATTACTTTAGGCAGAAAGCCGGTGATGTTGTAGTGCCACTTTACGATAGCACTCCGGCAAAAGGTAGGCAAAACTCGCATGGCGCTGCCATTAAACTGTCCATTAAAGAGTATTTTGACATTCTTGAAAAAGGACCTTCAGATTTAAGAATGTTCTTTTTTAATCTTTTGCAAAATTCACCTGAACTTTTAAATGATATCGAATATCCAGATCTTGGTGTGAAGTTCTTTAAAAAATTACCTGTTCTATTTGTGGGTGGGGAAGGCTCTAGCGTGGTGATGCATTACGACATGGATCTTGCGAATAATTTTCATTTTAATTTTTCTGGTAATAAACGCGTATTGTTGTATCCGCCAGATCAAACACGGTATCTGTATAAAGTTCCACACTCAATTGTAAGTATGGAAATTATAAATATGGATAATCCAGATTTTAAAACCTATCCTGCACTTGCTAAAGCCAAGGGTTTTGAAGCTAATCTTGGTCATGGTGAAGGTTTATTTATGCCAAGCAAATGGTGGCATTTTATAAAATATGAAACAGCAAGTTTGTCGATTACCTTAAGATCTTTTCCTAGATCGCCCGGTAAAGTTTTAGAGGTGCTAAATAATCTTTTATTTATGCGGAATTACGATAATCTAATGCGTAAAATAAAAGGGCAGGACTGGATTGATTATAAAAATCAAAGAGCAATAAAGAATACTCATAAAAAAGCGAATATCGAATAATGAAGAATGGAGGTTTGCAGTTGGCAGAAATTCCAAGAGTAAAAAGGATTTCTAAAGAGGATTTTGTGAAGCAATATGTGAAGCCACAAAAGCCAGTTGTAATAGAGAATTTGATTGAAGATTGGCCGGCTTTCGAAAAATGGGGTTTGGATTATATTAAAGATGTTGCGGGAGAAAAGGTCGTTCCTTTGTATGATGATCGCCCAATAACTTCAGAATTTAAATTCAACGAGCCGCATGCCGAAATGAAAATGTCAGATTATATCGATCTTTTAAAATCTGAACCTACAGATTACAGGATTTTTCTTTATCACTTAATGAAAGAGGTGCCAGCGCTGCAAAAAGATTTTAAATTTCCGAACATCGGTTTGCGAATGATAAAGCAATTACCCATGCTTTTTTTTGGAGGTGAGAATTCTAAAGTGTTTATGCATTATGATATTGATTTTGCAAATATCCTTCATTTCCAATTTCATGGTAAAAAGCAATGTATTCTTTATCCACCTTCAGAAAGTAAATATCTTTACAAAGTTCCGCATGCTTTAATTTCAAGAGAAGATATCGATTTTACCAATCCAGATTTTAATAATTTTCCTGTTCTGAAAAAAGCAAAAGGCTATGTTACTGAGCTTAATCATGGTGAAGCACTCTATATGCCTGAAGGCTACTGGCACCAGATGACTTATCTTACTGCTGGTTTTTCGATGAGTTTAAGAGCTACACCGCGTACCGTCACCAATTTTTCTAAAGCTATTTATAATCTGGTAGTAATGCGCAATTTTGATAATCTTATGCGTAAGTTAAGAGGGCAAAAATGGATTGATTACAAAAATCGAGTAGCAGTTAAGAAGACTAATAAGTATGCTTAATTAATTAGTTGTTTGAATAATTATTAGCATAAGTCTAGCCCTGTAGATTAAGGTTTGTTAACTTTGAATTGCAAAACAATTCGGTTTGAAACCACCCCTCAATTATAAAATCTCATCTTCTGAAGGGATCTATCTTCTAAAATGCATTATTGGTACAATTGTCTGTTATGCGTTGTTTGATGCTTTTCCCCAATATCCTTTTTACTGGAGTATCATTTCTTGTTTATTGGTGTTCTCTCAGGAGAATGACCGTGAACTGGCGCTTAATAGAATTAAGTCTAATTTTCTGGGTTCTTTTGTTGGCTTGGCGGTCTATTTTTTACCAATTCCAAGTGTTGTGATGTTTTGTCTTGGGGTTGCTTTTACCGTTATTCTAGGGATATTTTTAAAAATAGAACCCACTATTAGATCTGCCTTGGCAGCAGTAATTATTGTTATTATAAATGAAGATAAAGCCGATACGGCTTGGCTGGTAGGTTTGCAACGAGCTGGCTGTGTGTTGTTAGGGTGCTTAATTGCTTTATTTATATCTATGGCTTTTAATAGGCTTTTTAAGGCGGTATTCAATCGTTCAGCTTAGATAATTCGTTAGCTTTATCAAAAACAAGGTGGCTTTCCCAACCTCGATATTGTAAGTAATCGACAAGTTTTTTTTTCTTTTTAATTACTGAAGTTTCCTTGATGGTTTCCCATTTCTTTTCTGAAATTTCATGGAAAGTAGTAAGGTAGTCGGTTTCTGAAATTTCTTTAAGTCCGGTTTGAATATTTCTAGCTGAAATTCCTTTTATTTTCAACTCATTAGTAATTCTTTTTTTGCCCCATTTTTTAATTCTGAATTTACCCCTGGCAAAGTTTTTTGCGAATCGCTCTTCATTAAGGAAATTTTCCCGCATAAGTTCCATGATAATTTGTTCCTGGGCTTCAGGAATCATATTCATGCTCTTAAGCTTTTCTTCAACTTCTTTATGAGTTCTATCTCTGTAGGCACAATATTGCATTAGCTTGACGGTAGCTTCTTTTAGTGTATGCGTTTTATGTGCAGCTTGTTTCATGTTGCAAAGCTAAATCTTTTGCGGTGCGATTGAAATAAAAAAACCGCCATAGCGACGGTTTCTTAACATATTATTTATGGATTAGGCCATAGCTTTTTTATTCAATCTTTTTTCAGCTAGTTTATCTAATTTGTTGTCTGCGGCATATTCTTCATCAAGTGTTTTTTGAAGTTTTGTAGCAAGTTCTTTATAGCCTAATTCTTTAGCGTAGCGAACAACCGTCCCGTATCCCGAAATCTCATAATGCTCAATGCGTTGCGCATCTGCAATGATACCGGCATCGCTAACCTCTTCAGAAGTCTTTTCTTTTAAGAAATCCTCAGCTTCTTCGATAAGTCCCTTCATCGCTTTGCAGGTTTCGCCAGTAGGTTTAATGCCTAGCTCTTTACAAATTTCAGATAAGCGTTCTTTATGCTCTTTAGTTTCTTCTAGATGACCCTCAAATGCTTTTTTTAGAGCATCATTATTTGCTGCTTTTACCATTTTAGGTAATGCTTTTAGAAGTTGCGATTCAGCACTATATAAGTCTTTCAACTGGTGTTCGAATAATTCCTTTAAATCTTTCATCTTTTTAATAATTAGGTTGTTATAGGTTAAATGTATCCTATAAACCAAACCAGTATAGTTAAATAGATAAGAAAGCTTTCTTAGCTTTTTGCCAATTGTGAGTGGTTATATTATTTGAATTTGGAGTATAAAAAAACGCCTAACAAAATTTTTGTTAGGCGTTTTAGTTTTATCGAATAACTTTTCCTTCTTGATCGTGGAAATGATACTCTAAATACGTGTAAGCGTCTCTAGGTATAATTTTAACCCAGCGTTTATGGTCTAGAAACCATTTAGATCTGGGAGATGGAAAGCCTTTCGTTAGAAAAGCTGCAATAAATGGATGCGCAGTAAGCGTTATTTTCTTATGATTCTTCTTAAGAAGTCGCTCTATATCGGCTTTGATTTTTTGTATTAAGATAATTGGTGCCTCAACCTCACCATCGCCATTAGGATTCTCCTCTCGGGTCTTAATATTCATTTCTGGCCTTACGCGTTGTCTTGTAATTTGTATTAGTCCAAATTTACTAGGAGGGAGGATCTTGTGCTTAGCACGATCGTCGCTCATTTCGTTTTTAAGGTGATCGAATAATGCTTTGCGATTTTCAGCTTTATTCATATCAATAAAATCGACTACTATAATGCCGCCCATATCGCGAAGTCTTAATTGGCGAGCAATTTCTGTAGCGCTTATTAGATTTACCTCTAGTGCGGTATCTTCTTGGTTTTTGGATTTATTAGAACGATTCCCGCTATTCACATCTATAACATGCATAGCTTCTGTATGTTCTATAACCAGGTAGGCGCCCTTACTTATGGATACAGTGCGTCCAAAAGAGGTTTTTATTTGTCTTTCGATACCATACTTTTCAAAAATTGGAACATTGGACTGATGTAGTTTTACAATTGATTCTTTGCTAGGAGCAATTTCGCCCACATAGTCCTTAATTTGTGTGTAAAGCGTCTCGTCATCTACAGTAATAGAGGTGAATGTATCATTGAACACATCTCTTAAAAGAGATGATGCTCGATTTAATTCTCCCAAAACTTTTGATGGATAATGAGGCTTATACAATTTTTTACACATCGCTGTCCATCGACCCATCAAATTTTGAAGGTCTTTGTCCAGCTCTGCTACTTTTTTGCCTTCGGCTACGGTTCTTACGATAACGCCAAAACCTTTAGGTTTTATGCTTTTAACAAGGCGTTTTAATCGATCTTTTTCTTCCTTACTTTCAATTTTTTGAGAAACTGAAATTCTATTAGAAAAAGGAACAAGAACGATATATCTTCCTGGTAGGGATAACTCGCTACTTATACGAGGCCCTTTGGTAGATATAGGTTCTTTTACAATTTGAACCAGTAACGACTGATTTGATTTTAAGACATCAGAGATAACTCCGTTTTTGTCTATTTCTTTTTCAAAAGTAAAATTCTTTAAAGAATAATCTTTTAATTTACCTGTGCTTACACGTTTTATAAACTTAAGCAAGGATGAAACCTGAGGGCCCAGATCATGATAGTGTAAAAAACCATCTTTAGTATAGCCAACATTAACAAATGCGGCATTTAACCCGGGGACAGCCTTTCTAATCTTAGCAATCATTATATCGCCAACATTAAAATTATTGTCGTCTTCATCCTTGTTCAGTTCAACAAGTTTTCCATCTTTTAATAAGGCAAAATCTACAGCAGAGGATTCGGACCGTATAATTAATTCTTTGTCCACTCTATTAGATTTTTAAGCCCGAAAATTCTCGGGATGGATTAAACATTATTTTATCACAGGTGTTTGAAGCCTGAAGAGATTTATAAATATACCGGCATAGTAATTTAATACCATGCTTTTATTTAAAATCTCGATGTCAAAGAACGTTGCTGTTAAAGCAAAATCTTTTAAATAAAAAAAGTAGTATGAAAACTACTTTTTCTTGTGGCGGTTAGCTCTTCTTCTTTTTTTACGCTTGTGCGTAGCTACCTTATGTCTTTTTCTTTTTTTACCACTTGGCATAGTGTTACGTTTTAATTAATAAATTTATTTCATTATTCCAGCTTCTTACTTCTGGATAGCTTATTTTACATCTACATTACTCTTAACTCCCTCCACGAAAATCTTCGCTGGTTTAAATGCCGGAATGTTATGAGCAGGTATTTTAATAGTTGTGTTTTTAGAAATGTTTCTTCCAGTTTTTTCAGCTCTTGTTTTTACAACAAAGCTTCCAAAACCTCTTAGATAAACATTGTCTCCACTTTCTAAAGAAGATTTTACCTCTTCCATAAAGGTTTCAATTGTAGCTTGTACATCACCTTTCTCCATTCCTAATTTCTCCGAAATATTCGCTACGATATCTGCTTTCGTCATTTTCGTGCTATTTAATATTTATAAATTGGGGTTCTTAATTTTCAAGGGGGCAAATATAAGAATTATATATTCAATATTTCAAACCTAAATCATTAAATAATAACGGAATAAACAATTTATATTGCGATAAGAGATTTTAAATTATGAATTTTTCTAAAACTTTGATTAACTGGTACTTAAAATCTAAGCGTGATTTGCCTTGGCGAAAAACCCGTGATCCTTACAACATTTGGCTAAGCGAAATTATGCTTCAGCAAACAAGAATAGAGCAAGGATTACCTTATTATATGAAATTTATAGACGAGTTTCCTAGCGTTTTTGATCTTGCTGATGCTCCTCAGGATAAAGTGATGAAGCTATGGCAGGGATTAGGATATTATTCTAGGGCTAGAAATCTTCATGCCACAGCAAAACATGTGGCTTATGAGTTTGATGGGATTTTTCCAAAGGATTATAAGGGATTACTAAAATTAAAAGGAGTAGGCGATTATACGGCTAGTGCAATTGCATCTATAAGTTATAACGAGCCTGTAGCTGTTGTCGATGGAAATGTTTACCGTGTACTTTCACGTTATTTTAATATAGACACTCCTATTAATAGTACAGAAGGAGTGAAAGAGTTTAAAGCATTAGCGACAGAGTTATTAGATCGAGAAAATCCTTCAGCATTTAATCAAGCTTTGATGGAGTTTGGTGCTTTGCAGTGCAAACCTAAAAATCCGCTTTGTAATACTTGTCCTTTTAATATAAGCTGTTTGGCCTTAAAAGAAAACAAGATTGGTGATTTGCCGGTTAAAATTAAGAAAGGAAAAATCAAAAATCGATATTTTAATTATCTGGTTTTTTCTTCGGAAGAGAATAGAACCTTACTTCAGCAAAGAAAAGGAAAAGGAATATGGCATGGTTTGTATGAGTTTCCTTTAATTGAAACCAAAACTGATATTCAGCAAGCAGAAGTTATTGAAAATAATATCCAATTTCAGCAATTAACACAAGCAAAAAATGTTGCTGTTAGTCTGTATAACGATCAGGCGATTGTGCATAAATTATCGCATCAGCATATTTTTGCCCGTTTTTGGTTTGTTGAAGCAGAAAACTTGCTTGAAGACGGCATTTCCACAGAAAAAGTGAAAGAATATCCAGTGCCGGTGTTAATTCAGAATTTTCTTAATGAAATTGACATAGAAAACTTGTAATTTTGCTGTTTTTCAATTTAACTGTATTCCGATTTTAATCGGATTGATTTTTTCATTAAATTAGAAAGATAACTTTAAATAAATCTAACACAATATTTTATGACAGGGACGCTAAATAAAGTAATGCTTATAGGACATACCGGAGATGATGTAAAGATGCATTATTTTGAAGGCGGTGGCTCGATTGGCCGTTTTCCGCTTGCAACTAATGAGGTTTACACCAATAGAACCAGCGGCGAACGTGTAAATAATACCGAGTGGCATAATGTTGTTGTGCGTAATAAAGCGGCTGAAGTTTGTGAGAAATACCTTAAAAAAGGGGACAAGGTTTATATCGAAGGTAGAATTAAAACGCGTAAATGGACCGATGATAAAGGGATGGAACGTTACTCTACTGAAGTACAATGTACCGAGTTTACTTTTTTAACTCCTAAAGGAGAAAGTAATGGTAGTAATCCTTCACCACAAAACAATGCGGGTAGCCAGGGAGCAAAGCCAAATAATACGGCAAACAGTAATTCGGGTTATTCGGGCGATAATACTAATTTTGCCAGTCAACCATTTAATGGTAACGATGAGGAAGAAGATGATTTACCATTTTAAGTTTAATTAAATTTATTGCATTTGGATCCAGAACCCCCCAGTATTATTTTATGGGCCGCGTTTGATTACACCCAGGTAATAAGCCTTATATTTTTATTACTGCTATTGCTATGCTCTGCCATGATATCTGGTGCAGAGGTAGCTTTCTTTTCGCTAACTCCTGCAGACTTTATAACAGAGGATGGGAGTAAGAGAACAAAATCTCAGGAAATTGTAATAAAGCTCCTAGAAAAACCAAAGAAGCTTTTAGCAACCATACTGGTAGCCAATAACTTCATCAATATTGCTATTGTTTTGTTATTTGATTCCGTTTCAGACCAATTATTTGGCGGGCTCGATTTTGTTATTTTTGGTTTAAACTTTAAGTTGATTTTTGAAATTGGTATTGTTACTTTCCTAATCTTGCTTTTTGGTGAGATCTTACCAAAAGTTTATGCTAGTCGTAATAATGTTCAGTTTTCAAATTTTATGGCGCAGCCGGTCAATATTTTAGATACTTTATTTTCTCCGCTAAGTACACCAATGCGCGCCGTTACTCTTTTTTTACACGAAAAATTAGGTAAACAACGTCCTTTTATTAGTATAGACCATCTTTCACAGGCATTAGAGCTAACTAGTGAAGAAGATACAACTAAAGAAGAACAGAAAATTCTAAAAGGTATTGTGTCTTTTGGGAATACCGATACCAAACAAGTGATGCGCCCTAGGATGGATATCTTTGCGTTGAGCGACGAAGATACCTATGCTGAAATTATCCCTGCACTTATCGAAAATGGATATTCTAGAATTCCGGTTTACAAGGAGAATATCGATAATGTAACCGGTATTTTATATAGCAAAGACTTATTACCTTATCTAAATACGAAAGATTTCGAATGGACGTCTCTTTTAAGAGAACCTTATTTTATTCCGGAGAATAAAAAATTAGATGATCTTTTAAACGAATTTAAGGAAAAGAAAAATCACCTTGCAATTGTCGTGGATGAATATGGTGGTACCAGTGGACTGATTAGTTTAGAAGATATAATTGAAGAGATTGTTGGCGATATAAGTGATGAATTTGATGATGAGGATCTAATCTATTCGAAATTAGACGAATTTAATTATGTCTTTGAAGGTCGTACTCCATTGAAGGATTTCTATAAAATTATCAAGTTGGAAGAGCCTTCTTTATTTGAAGACAATAAGGGAGAATCTGAAACACTAGCCGGATTTTTACTTGAAATTTCTGGAGACTTTCCTCACAAAAACGAAATTATCAACTTTGGCAATTATAATTTTAAAGTTGAAGCTGTAGACGATAGAAGGATCAAACAAATTAAATTGACGATTTTGCCTGTATGAGGTATTTAAGTTATTTGGTAGTTTTTATAGTATTCTGTTTTATGGTTTCCTGCGGAAATGAAGTCCAGCCGAAACCAAAAGCAATGTTAGCTTTAGAGTATCCTAGGCCAGAGTATCAACCAATAAACATTAATTGTCCTTATACATTTGAAATAAATCAAATAGCTGAAATCGCACCTTCTAAAAATAGGCGACCATGCTGGATCAATCTGGATTACCCTTCTTTAAACGGTTCTATATTTATCACTTATCAATCGGTAAATAATAATCTAGATTCATTATTAAGGGACGCACAAAAATTGCCTTTAGAGCATACTATAAAAGCAGAAGCCATAGAAGGCGATATTTATACCAACGATATCCATAAAGCTTATGGTATGTTTTATGAACTTCAGGGTGATGCTGCCTCACAGGCACAATTTTATATTACCGATAGTACGAGCCATTTTTTAACAGGTTCGGTTTATTTCAATACGCAGCCTAATTACGACTCCATTTATCCTGCAGCTAGCTACATTATGAAGGATATGCGGTATTTAATGGAAACAATTAGATGGCAATAATTTTTTTCTTTTCGATTTCGATTCTAACATAGAATGATGATTTTTGCCGCAAATTTTAGAGCTATGGCGGCAGGAAACAAAAAATGGATATACCTTTTTATATTATCCTTAATTTGGGGCAGTTCTTTCATTCTTATCAAGAAAGGACTCGTAGGTCTTTCTCCGCTTCAGGTTGGTGCATTTCGGATTATTTTCGCCGCTTTATTTTTAATTCTTGTAGGTTTTAGAAAAATCATTAAGCTTAAAACTTCGCAATGGAAGTGGATCATTGTCTCTGGTTTTGTGGGATCATTCTTCCCAATTTTTCTTTTTGCTTTTGCTGAAACAAAAATAAGCAGCGGGATCGCTTCGATCCTGAATGCGGTTACGCCTTTAATGACGCTTATTCTGGGCGTTATGTTCTTTCAGGATAGATTGAATAGTAATAAAGGGATTGGTGTTGTGGTTGGTTTAATAGGTACTGCGGGTTTAATTTTTAGTAACGCAAATTTTAATGGAAGTGAGAATTATTTGTATTCAATATTGGGCATTTTAGCCGCGATTTGTTATGGCATAAACGTAAATCTCTTAAAAAAATATTTAAGTGATATTCCTGCTGTGGCAGTAACTTCTGGTTGTTTTGCCGTTTTATTGATTCCTGCGTTCTCCATTTTGGTACTGTCTGGATTTTTTACTGAAAATTTATCGAATATTGAATTGCAGAAATCGATAGGTTTTATTGCAATTTTGGGAGTTTTGGGGACTGGTGTTGCGATGATCTTATTCAATAGACTAGTGCAAATTACAGATCCCGTTTTCACCAGTTCAGTAACTTATACGATGCCTATTGTTGCTTTGGCTTGGGGGATTTTGGATGATGAGGTTTTTAGTTTGAATCAGTTATTCTTTGCAATGCTTGTAATTATTGGTGTTTTGATTGTGAACCGTGCGAAGGTAATTTCAATAAAAAGAAAAAAGAAGTTAGTTTAATAAAAAAGCCGACTTAAAAAGCCGGCTTTATCTAACATTAACTAAAAAGAAGATTATTCAAAATCTGAATCTTGTACTCCTTCATTAATTTTATACTCCTTAACTTTAAGATCGAAAGACTGTGGTCCCATACTCTGAGAAATAGTGAAAGGCATTTTTATGCCTTCTACTTCTTGATAATCACTATAAATTGTAGGGATACTCATTGTTTGTCCCATTTGTGAAATAGTGGTAAGTGTTTTCACTTTAAGTCCGCTTTCCACGTCATAATAATTGGTAGTGCTTTCGTTTACTTTTACCGCGTAAGTATCGCTGCCTTCAACATCTTCGATACCCGTAACTTTCGCATTTTTACTTATGCTAAGTTCTGGGAATGTGTTAGCTTCAATGGCTACAGCATCAATTTGATCCTGACTCATATCCATTTTTTGTCCTTGGACCATCATATATCCAGTTTCTCCATTGTAAACCTGTTTTTGCATCACATTACCAGAAACGCTAACAGTTTGAGAGAATTTACCGGCGCTGCTTTTACGTTGTTCTAAACTTAATTCTTGTCCCTGTATAGACGTAGTGGCAGTAAAAGCAATAGTGTTTATGGCTTCGGCAGCTTCTGCGCCTCCAATGGCTTCAATATAATCTGAATATACTTTCTCTACAGTAACCGAAGGGTCTAAAGCTTTGTTGTAGTCTGGTTTATCAATCTCTTCACCATATTTGTTGTAATATTTAACTGGGAAAGTTTTTCCCTTATATTGCATCTTTTCAAGATTTTCAGCTACTTCGTTTCCTTTTCCTGCAATTACAATTCGTGATTGATCGGCAAGGAAATATTTTTTAGCAACTCTTTGAACGTCTTCTAAGGTAACCTTATCGATGTTTTCTAAATATTCTTTGTAGAAGTCTTCGTCTAAATCTTCAGTTTCAACCTCCATTGCAAAACTTGCGATAGTAGAGGGCTGCTCTAAACTAAGCACAAAATCCCCTGTAAGTTTCGCTTTAGCATTAGCTAATTCAGATTCAGAAACCTTTTCATTTCTTATTCTGTAGATTTCATCTAAAAATGCTACAACTGAACTATCGGTTACTTCGTTACGAACACTTGCACTTGCTACGAAAGTTGCAACATGTTTGTCATTACCAGTTCTCGAATAGGCGCCGTATGTATATCCTTTATCTTCTCTAAGGTTTAAGAATAAACGAGCTTCGCCTCCCCCGCCTAAGATTTTATTGGCTACCATTACAGGAAAATAATCTTCCTGTTTTTTCTGAAGGTTAATTGTATTTACTAAAGCAATTTCACTTTGTACTGCATTTGGCATGTCTACAAAGTTAATTTCAGTTTTATCTACATTTTTAACTTCAGGAATTTTAATTTCAGGTACTGAAGTCTTTTTCCAATTAGAAAATTCCTTCTTCACAAGTTTCTTTACTTCTTTCTTTTCTACATCACCTACTATTACCAAGTAAGCATTTGCAGGAGAAAACCAGGTTTTATAATAATTCTCTACATCAGTAAGACTTATATTGTCTATTGTTTCCTGAGTTTTAAATTCACCATAAGGATGGTTTTTACCGTAAGCTAAAGCAGATCTTATTCTACCCGCGTTATAAGAAACATCTTTTTCGTTATTCTTCAAATAGTCTTTAGTACGAGCTATAGATTTATCGAATTCTTCTTCTGTAAATTTTGGGTTAATAATTCCATCTGCAACTAGTCCAAGTATCTCAGGAAAATATTTTGAAAGCGTATTTGCATAAGCTCCTCCAGAAGATAGGTTAACTCTAGCGCCTAAATAGTCCACTCTTTCATTAAATTCATCTTTAGGGATGTTAGTAGTTCCTTGTCCCAGAAGTTCGCCCATTATACCGCTTACTCCTGCTTTTTGACCTTCGGAATGCGGAGGGTTATCAAACCTAAGTGCCATGGCTACCCTAGGTAATTTATGGTTTTCTACCAACATTACAGTTAAGCCGTTGTTTAGCTTAAATGTTTCTGGTTCTTCTACTTTAACTTTTGGTGCCGGCCCGGGTTCTGGCATGGTACTGCGATCTACCTGAGCATTGAGGCCTACAGTTCCTAAAAGGAATACTGTTATTGCTACTATATTTTTTTTCATCTTTCTGTAGTTTGTTGTTATTCTGCTTCTTTTGCTTCTGGCAGATAATCGATAATTACTCGTTGATTTGGCTTAAGATATTTATTAGCAACTTCTTTAATGTCTTCTCTAGTGATGTTGCGATAAATATCTATTTCTTCATTTATTAGACTAGTGTCTTTGTAAAGAAGGTAATTACGAGCTAAAGAATTAGCTACGCCGGCAATACTAGAGTTCGAGTTAACAAAATTATTTTCAGCTTTATTCTGAAGTTTTTCGAAGTCATTTTCAGAAATTAAATCATTTCTAAGCTTTGTGATTTCCTCTTCGATTTCTTCATTGAGTTTATCAACACTTGTTTCTCCCTGTGGAAGAGAGTAAATAAGATACATACCGTAATCCTCTTGTTCTAAATTTAGCGCCCCAGCCTCTAAAGCAATATTTTTCTCATCTACTAATTTTTTGTAAAGTTTTGAACTTTTTCCATCACTTAAATAGGTAGAGATCATGTTTAATACGTAAGAATCTTTGTTGCCAAATTCAGGCGTTCTATAGCCGGTGATTGCCATTGGGATCTGAATGTTAGCATCATGAAATTCGCCATGAATTTCTTTAGTAATAGGATCTTCTTTTGGGTAATCTCTGGTTACTTCTTCACCAGCCTCGATTGGGCCAAAGTAATCTTTGATCATTCCTTTAGTTTCTGTTATGTCGATATCTCCGGCAACAACAAGAACAGCATTATTAGGAACGTAATATTTATCGAAATAATCTTTAAACTCCTGTAGTGTTGCGGCATCCAAATCTTCCATATAGCCTATATTAGGATCTTTATATGGATGTTTTTTGAACATGTTCTTCTGCACTGCAGGGAGAATGTTTCCATAAGGAGAATTATCCATACGCATTCTACGCTCCTCTTTTACCACTTCATTTTGAGTATCTACACCTTCTTGCTTAATAATTGGATGCATCATTCGCTCAGATTCCATCCATAGTCCTAGTTCTAGATTATTAGAAGGGAAGGTTTCATAATAATATGTGCGATCATTAGTTGTATTGGCATTATTATCTCCGCCATGAGAACTAACGATTTCAAACCATTTTCCTTTTTCAATATTTTCTGTGCCTTCAAATAATAAATGTTCGAAAAAATGGGCAAAACCAGTTCTACCTTCTTCTCGATCTTTACCACCTACGTGATACATTACAGCAGTTGTAACTACAGGAGCTGAATTATCCTGATGTAAAATAACGTGAAGCCCATTATCGAGATCATATTCTGTATACTCAACTTCCTGGGCAAAGCCAACAGATCCTAATAATAAAGCACCTGTGACCAGCTTTAATTTGTTAATCATTGTGTATGGTTTATAGTTATGCTATGCGTTAGTGTGGAAAGATACAATTTTGTTACAATAAGAAAGTGATAAAATTTGGTATTAATTTAACACAAAACGTATAATTATCTTAATTAACAAGCTGTTAAAGATAGTTTTCGAAGTTTTTTAAGAACTTTATTTTTAAAACTAATAATTATGAAAAAAATAGGTGTTCCTGCAAAATTCGGAATCATGATAGCAGTAGGTCTTATTGTTTACTTTTTAGCACTATCTTTAGTGGGTTTACATACCAATCCATTATTTAGTTTTTTTAATGGTGTAATAATGGGATTAGGTATATGGTTTGCTATTAAGGCAAAGCAAAGTCAGGAATCTGGGAGGTTTAAATATGCACAAGGATTTAGTACAGGATTAGTAACCGGCTTTATTGCCACCACAATTTTCACAGTATTTTTTGGTATTTATGCGAGCGAACTCAATACAGATTTTCTAGATCAATACCTTACGGTTTGGCGTAGTGATTATAAAACAGGTTTAGGTGTTACCCTTTTTACGGTATACGCTATGGGAGCGGCGAGCACCTTTGCCCTTACCCTTGCATTTATGCAATTATTTAAAAATAGCTGGAATACACAAGAAGCAGAAAAACATACACTTTAAAATTGGTGTTGTAGTAGTGTACAAATTTTGTTCAAATTTTCATGAAGTCTTTGCTAATTAATTATTTAGAATTATATTTGCACCCGCTTTGAATAGAAGCAAAGTATATTTAATTAATTAACAGAACACTATGTACGCAATTGTAGAGATAGCAGGGCAGCAATTTAAAGTTGCAAAAGACCAGAAAGTGTTTGTACACCGTTTACCAGGAGAAGAAGGAGACAGCGTTTCTTTCGATAAAGTTCTTTTAACTGGAGATGGTGACAGCATAACTGTTGGCGCCCCGGCTATAGAAGGTGCTCTAGTAGGAGCAAAAATTAATCGTCACCTTAAAGGAGACAAGGTAATTGTTTTCAAAAAGAAACGACGTAAAGGTTACAAAGTAAAGAATGGTCACCGCCAGTCTTTAACTGAAATTGTAATCGAGAGTATTACTGCTAAAGGCGGTAAGAAAGCTTCTGAAAGCAAAGCTGAGAAGAAAGAAGAGACTAAAGCAGAGAATGATTTAAGTAAGCACACAGTTGCTGAACTTAAAGAAATGGCTAAGGAAAAAGGAATTGAAGGATATTCTTCAATGAAAAAAGCTGAATTAATCGAGGCTTTAAGCTAAATTATTAAATTACTAAAAACCTTATAAAATGGCACATAAAAAAGGAGTTGGTAGTTCCAAGAACGGTAGAGAGTCAGAATCGAAACGTCTTGGAGTGAAAATTTTTGGAGGTCAGGCTGCTGCTGCAGGTAACATCATTGTTAGACAAAGAGGTACTGCACACAATCCTGGTGAAAACGTATATGCAGGTAAAGATCACACTTTACACGCAAAAATCGATGGTATTGTAAAATTCACTAAAAAGAAAGACGACAAATCTTTCGTTTCTATAGTTCCTTTCGAGGCTTAAGAAATAATTAGTTTATAACATAAAAAAGCCTTTCAGTTTTCTGAAAGGCTTTTTTATGTTTCAACAAATCCGGGAATAATATAAAATTCACAATGTAGCATTTTCAGTTTTAAAGAAATCGAATGCTATTAATGCGTTATATAATACGTAAATTCTCCAATTATATATCCAAATTGATATATAAAATAAGCAGACAGCGCTAATAGCATGCATGTCAAAATCAGTCTTTTTAGTTGTAATTTATTTATCATGGTTGTTAGAAATGGTCTATTTGTTTAATATACTATTTTTTTCGAAATGATTTTGTTTACAGTTATATAATAAAGACCTAACTATTACATTAAGCTCAAAGGGTATATTTCAGGTTTTATAATATCGTTTTATGAAATCGACTCTCTTTCTATACCTTTTTACAATTTCAAACCTTCTTTTTAGTCAGAATTATTCCACGAAACAATCCACCGATTCAATATTTTTTGAATTGAAAGGCGAGCTTGATTCGGCTTATGAAATGGGAGATGAAGCTGAAATTGCCAAAAAATACGTTCAGCTTGGCGATTATTACCATTCGATAGAAATTAATACTCAGGCGATCGAGCAGTATAACCAGGCATTATCAGTAATTGAAAAAGAAATCCCAGAATTAGAAGCAGACATTAAAAATAGGATTGGGCTTTCGTATATCAACCTGAAAAACTATGCGAAATCACGAGAATATCTAAATGAAAGCATTCGTATTTCCGAAGAAAAAAAACTAAAAGAGCGACTAGCTCTGGCTGAAAGTCTTTTGGGTACCACTTACGAGAAACAAGGAAATTATTTAAAAGCTTTAGAACATCAAAATAGAAGTTTAAGTCTTTATACCGAAGCTAAAGATCGATTGGGAATTGCTACGGTAAATGAAAACATAGGGAGCGTTTACGAAGATTTAGAGCAGTTTGAAAAAGCCCTTAAATTTTTTCAAATTTCGAATAGCCTTTTTAATGAACTTAATCATAAAGGTCGAATCAATGTACTAAATAATCTTGCAGATGTTTATCGAAAAACTGGCGATTATACAAATGCTATGACCTTTACAAACCGCGCTTTAAAGCTCGCCGAATTGTTTGAAGATCGTCATCAAATAGAAAGTGCGCATAAAGATCTGGCGAGATTGTATGCTTTAATGGGCGAATTTAAAAAAGCTTACGATCATCGTCTCATTTATGAAGAGCTCCAGGAAGAAGGGTTTTATTCTCAAAATTTTAAGCAGCTTAATACGCTGCAAACCATTTTTGACACCAAACAAAAGGAGTCTGAAATTGCTTTGTTGAAACAGGAAAATAAAGTAAATGAAGCCAATCAGAATTTGTTGATTTTTGGCGTTGCTTTGTTGATTTTATTAAGCGGCATTTCATTTTTCTTTTATAATAGAAAACGACAGGAAACTTCAAAACTTCAGGCGTATGAGCAAAAGCTACTGAAAGTTGAATTAGACAGAAAGGCTATAGAAGAGAAAAAACTTCAGGATGAAATTCGGTTAAAAACAGCATCACTTTCAAAATACAGTCTTAATATGGCACAGAAGAATAAGATGATTGCTGAAACTTCTTCAACTCTACAAAATTTAGCTTCGCGATCTTCCATAGATCCAGTTCCTAAAATTAAAAGTCTGGCCAAAGAATTAGATAAAAGTCTTGCAGAAGAACAAGAATGGGACGAATTTATGAGTTTCTTCCAGGAAATACATCCGCAATTTGTAAAGCAGTTGTCAGAACGTGCACTTTCAAAATTATCTTCAACCGAGTTAAGATTGGCAATGTTACTTCGGCTTAATTTATCGTCAAAAGAAATTGCAGCGATTTTGAGGGTCACACCAGATAGTGTTCGGGTAGCGCGTTATCGATTACGTAGAAAATTACCAATAGAGCAGAAGCAGGAATTAGTAAATTTTATGCTTCAATTTTAACTAAAATCGGCCTCTTTTTAGAGAAGGTTACTGTAATGTAAAGAAATCTTAATTGTTGCCTTGATGTAGCTGTTAAAAAATGATTTGTTAACTCTTTGTTGCTATAGCTTTTTATAGGTAAAGTCTTGTAATATATAGTTTTGGAGTATTCTTAAACTTAAAAAAATGAATCAAAAAAACTACTTAAAATTTTTGCTTGTAACGCTTTTTGTAACTCTAAATTTTAGTTTTACGCAGGCGCAAACGGGAGCAATTAGGGGAACTATTGCAGATGAGACAGGAATTTATGTTCCAGGTGCTGAAGTGATGATCCCTGAAATTAACAAAGGAACCACAACCAACTTTGATGGAAACTTTACAATGGTAGAAATACCAGAAGGAACCTATACGTTGGTGATTAAATATATGGGATACGAAGACTTAAATAAAGAAGTTACCGTAACGGCTAATCAAACTGTAGATGTAGATCTCGTTTTAAATTCTTCTACAACCACATTAGAGGCTGTACAGTTAATTGGTGGCGGTCTTAGCGCGCAGGCCCGTGCATTAAACGCGCAAAAAAATAGAACCAATATTACCAATATTGTATCTACAGAACAGATTGGTAAATTTCCCGATGCCAATATTGGGGATGCTGTAAAAAGAATTCCTGGGATCACCATGCAGGTAGACCAGGGGGAAGCCCGTAACATTATCGTAAGAGGTTTAGCACCTCAGCTTAACTCGGTAACTTTAAACGGTAGCCGTATCCCTTCGGCTGAAGGTGATAACCGTAATGTACAGATGGATCTTATTCCATCTGATATGATCCAAACGATAGAAGTTAGTAAGGCAGTAACACCAGATATGGATGGTGATGCACTTGGTGGTTCTGTAAATTTAGTGACTAGATCTGCACCAGAAAATTTTAGACTTGCAGCAACGCTAGGATCTGGGATCAACTTTATTACCGATAAACGAATTCTTAGTGGATCCTTTTTATTGGGAGATCGTACTAAAGACGGGAAGTTTGGATATATGATTTCCGCTTCGATAAATGATAACGATTTTGGATCTGATAATGTTGAAGCCGAATGGTCTGATGAGTTTGAATACAATACGGGGCTTCCAGATGAGAATGGCGATGATATTCTGGAAGAGGTCGATGTAAATCCTTATGCTAGTGCTTTCGAAATTAGAAAGTATTTAGTGCAGCGGGTTAGAAGAAGTTTTTCTGCAAACTTAAACTACGATTTCAACGATAATAACAGTCTTTATTTTAAGTCGATGTACAACTGGCGTGACGATCGTGAAAATCGTTTTGCTTATGCTTCAGAAATTTTAGATGCTGAAGATATTGGTGAAGGTGATTTTACGGTTACTAATGGGAATTTAGTTCGATTTCCTGCGGAAGCAGAAAGAGAAACCAAAGGAGGTATTCCTGGCGGAAGAATTCAAAATCGCAGATTAGAAGATCAGCGGATGCAAAATTATACTTTAGGGGGAGATCATTTGTTCGGAAACCTAAAATTCGATTGGATGGGCTCTTACGCAAAAGCTTCAGAAGAGCGCCCTAACGAGCGTTATATAAGCTGGGAAACCGAGTATATGGTAGATAACGGAATCGATCCTGAAGAACCATTACAAACTCCGGTAAATACATCTTCACCCTCAGATTTTGAGCTGAAGGAAATCACTGAAGAGTATCAATTCACTGAAGAAGAAGATGTCAACGTTTTTGCGAATTTCGAATTACCGGCAGACTTTTTTAATCAGGGTTCTGGAATCGTAAAATTTGGAGTAAGAGGGCGTTTTAAGAATAAGAATAGAGATAACAATTTCTTTGAATACGAACCCGAAAATGGTTTCGAAAATATGGCTCAGACCGATGTTATCAGAAAAGATGGAAACGATTTTCTCGCTGGAGAACAATACCGCCCGGGATTCTTTACATCGCCAGAATATCTGGGTTCTTTAGATCTAAATTCAGATCAATTTGGAAGTGAAGATCTTCCAGATGAATATCTTCAGGAGAATTTTGAAGCTGAAGAGAATGTATATGCCGGTTACATCATGGCAAATCAAAATCTATCTCAGAATTTCTCGATCTTAGCCGGTGTTCGTCTAGAAGCGACTAAGATTAGTAGTTTAGGAAACGAATTGATTTTTAATGAAGACGGAGATTTTGAAGAAGCTGCGCCAGTTAGAGATGAAAGTGATTACACCAATATTTTACCTGGGGTGCATTTAAAATATAATGTGAACAATAGTACCGTACTTCGTTTTGCTTGGACCAATACTTTGGCGCGCCCTAATTATATCGATCTTGTACCTTACCGCGCTGTAAATAACGAAGATGAAGAAATTTCTGTTGGAAATACAGATCTTAATCCTTCAACTTCAATGAACTTCGATTTTATGGCAGAGTATTATTTTAAGTCTGTTGGGATCCTTTCAGGAGGCTTGTTTTATAAAGATATAGAGGATTTTGTGTATACTTACATAAGTGAAGATGAAGCTACCGGTTACGATTTATTTCAGCCATTAAATGGTGACCAGGCAAATATCTACGGAGCTGAGGTTTCTTTCCAGAGACAATTAAACTTCTTGCCAGGATTTGCTAAAAACTTCGGAATTTATCTTAACTATACTTATTTACATTCTAAAGCAAACGGAATTAGAAATGAAGATGGTGATCTTAGAGAAGATGAGTTGTCTTTACCAGGTTCTTCTCCAAACATGTTCAATGGTTCACTTTCATATTCAGATAAACGTTTTAGCGCTAGACTTTCTGCAAATTTCTCTGATGCCTATTTAGATGAATTAGGAGGAAATGCATTTGAAGATCGTTACTACGATGAGCAGTTGTTTGTAGATTTTAATATGTCGTATTCGATCAATAAAAATCTTAGAATTTTTGCAGATCTTAACAATATTACCAATCAGCCATTACGTTATTACCAGGGAGTTGCCAATCGTACCATGCAAATGGAATATTACAGCCAGCGTTTAACTTTTGGTTTGAAATACGACCTATACTAAGGTGTACTAATTCAGTAGAAAAAATAATTTAAAAACATACAATTTTAAGTCTTGGCTTACCAGCCTGTAGATGGTACTTAAAATTCAAAAATATTAAAATGACAAAAATAAAATCGATCCTTATTTGCCTAATCTTAGCTTCATGTGGAACGCAATTACCAGAAATCGCACCCGATGTGGTTACTGAAAAAACATTGCACGATACCGACGATCCGGCAATTTGGGTAAACAAAGAAAACCCTGAAAAAAGTATTGTTTTTGGAACCGATAAAGATACCGATGGTGCGATTTACGCTTTTGATCTTGATGGGAAGATTATCGAATCTAAAACCATGAGAAACTTTAAACGTCCAAACAATGTAGATGTAGAATATGATGTAAAGCTTTCGGATAGTACTGTAACAGATATCATGATCTTTACAGAAAGAGAACGCGAACAGATTCGAATTTTTTCGGTGCCAGATATGAAGCCTTTGGATAATGGCGGATTTAAAGTATTTCAGGATACTCGTGAGAATGAAATGAGTTTACCGATGGGAATTTCGATCTATAAATCACCAAAATCTGGTAAAACCTATGCTATCGTTGGTCGTAAAAATGGTCCTAGAGAAGGTTATCTACATCAAATAGAACTTGAACCTGCTGGGGATCATTTAGCGCCCAAATTGGTGCGTGAATTTGCCAAGTTCAGTGGGAAAAAAGAGATCGAAGCTATCGCTGTAGATGATGAGCTTGGGTTTGTGTACTGCTCTGATGAAGGTGATGGGATTAGAAAGTATTATGCCGAGCCAGATATGGGGAACGAAGAGATTGGTTTTTTTGGAGGGGAGTATTTTAAAGATGATATCGAAGGTATTGCTATTTCTACGTATCCAAACGGAAAAGGACAGATTATAGTTTCTAATCAGCAGGAAGGAACTTTTAATTTCTTCAGTAGAGAAGATAATAGTTTTGAGTATGCACTGAATTTAGGAACTACAGAAACTGATGGTTGTGAAGTGACTACAGCGTCTTTAGGCGAAAAGTTTCCCAATGGGTTATTCGTTTCTATGAATGATAATGATGAAAGTAATTTCTTTTATCACGATTTAAGTCGATTAAAAGAGCCGAAGAAAACTGAAGAATAATTGTTTGATTCTGAAGAAAAGTGTCGGTAAGCTTTAAGTTTACCGGCATTTTTTGTTTTTAGAAATATTTTAATTTCTAAACCTAAAATAGTGTATTTTTAAAGTAAAATGAAATTCGATAAAAATGAAGGCAATTTTGAAAATAGGCATTGGACTTTTTTTCTGCTTAACTTTCAGCAATATGAAAGCACAGGATACAACACCAGAATTCGATAAAAACTTTACCCATGTGGTCTATTTCTGGCTTAACAATCCAGATAGTGAGCAGGATCGAGCCGATTTTCTAAAATCTCTGAACAAATTTATGGAAAACAGTCTTTACGCAAAGACTAAATTTATCGGAGAGCCGGCGGGAACACCAAGAGAAGTGGTTGATGGATCATTTACCTATTCTTTGATTCTTAGTTTTCCTTCAAAAGAGATTCAGGATAAATATCAAAAGGAGAAAGCGCATTTAAAATTTATCGAGGAATCGGAGCATTTGTGGAAGCGAGTGCAGGTGTATGATTCGGTTGGAATTAAATAAAGTACCTCTGGGTATTATACCCTTTGGCGGTGCCAATAAAAACAAAAAAATCCTCGCATTGCGAGGATTTTTTTATGCTGAAATTATATAAAATTAGTCTTCAAAATATACAGCAGAAACTTTGCTTAACATATTGTTTATAGCAGGAGTTGCGTCTCCAGAATCTTCATCTGAAAAAGCAAGAACTCTTCCGTCCCCGTTAGCTAATTCAGCTACGTAGATCATTCCAGAATCTTCATCATAAGAAACGTTTACAGGATTACCCAGCATGGTACTTGCTCCGGCAATTCGTACTTGCTCTCCAACAGCAAGCGTTGCTCCGTCTTCTGTAGCATTAAATTTATCGTCAAAATCCATAATTACGTGTAATGCACCATCGGAATCTGAACCAGCATCACCAATATCAGACATGATCATTGTTCCATCATCATAATCTAAACCATGTGTTCTTCCAATTCCTTCTAATGCGATCATTTTGGTTGCTTCTACCATTCCGTCTCCAGAATTAGATAGGAAATTATCGAAACTTGCCAGCATATTTGTTTTATCTACAACGGCATAAAGTGTATTGTCTACAAATTCGATTCCCCATACATCAAAATCTACCATCACGGTATTTCTTAGCGTCATCCCGTCTGCAGTTCTTGTATAAATAAAGAAACGTCCGTTTGGAGTGTCGTCATCGTCACCGTTGGTATCGGCATTATCGGCGATTACAACCATATCGTCTGATACAGCAATATCGCGTGGACTATCGACATTACCTGAACTCATAAAATCTGCCGTAGCTTCTGTAGACATATCGTCCCACATGCTCACATCTCCATAGTGCTGAATGCCAAGGGGATCTCTTGAAGCAATGATTAGTGCATCTGTATCATCATCATAGATAATTCCTTCAGCATCATTAGAATCTGTATTTAAAGTGTAGGAGTCTCCGGTGTCTAAATTGTAACCGGCAATATTTCCAGTATGCGTTGTGGCAAATAACATTGGAGCTTCTACTTCCATTCCGTCGTCGGTTTCGATCATTCCATCGTCGTCATCGCTACAAGAGGCTAAGGTAATTGTGGTTAAACCTGCTAAAAAAATGTGTTTTAAATTCTTCATAAATTAAGTTGTTTTGATTTGCAATATTTACGAATTAAGATTTGGTGTCGGTTTTTAAATTTCGGGGATTAACAAAGGATTAATATTTTTCAGAGGGTTTTAACGTGATTTGAGATTTTGAAAAATAACCGATACTTTTTTATTAACTTTATTACAACAGGACCTATGCGAGAAATTAAATGAACGCAACCTTTTTAATGTTGTGGTATCTATTTTATAAACTCCTTATGTATGAAAACATTTTTTAAGTTTCTTTTCTGTTTATTATCAATAAGCTTAATTTCTTGCGATTCAGATGAACCTGAGCGGGAGGAATTCACAGTACAGGATTTCTCTGCAAGTAATTTTCCGCAGGTATGGAAGTTGGTTGGAGTGCGAGCTTCGATGTTTGTTAATGCTGAAGTTGGAAAAGTTGAAGATGGTTCTGAGAGCTATATTTTTAATGAAGACCTTACTTTTCAGAAAAAATCTAAAATCGAGGGAGAAACGATTGTTGCAGAAGGTACTTTTTCAATTGATGATCGTGAGTTTATAATTCTGGAATATTTTGAGGAATCTAGTATAAACACAAAATGTAGTAGTCAATCTAAGAAGGAATTTCTCTATTTTTCTGAAGGTCAATTAATAAATAGTGTCGGTGCAGCTTGTGATGGTGAATACTACTATTATGAAAGAGTAGAATAAATAATAGTGTTATGAAAAAGAAAAAATCCCGTTCAGAAATGAACGGGATTTTTGACACTATCCCGTAAAGTGTGTAAGTTTTAAATAAGGGGGTTTGGCTTTATTACTTAAAGTCGAACCCTTTCTTCATATATAGTTAAGAACTGATTGAGGATAATTCCCCAGTTTCTAACCGGCATAGTCCACTTTTTTGTGGCTTCCCTTAATGCCAAATATACTGATTTCATAACAGCATCATCTGTTGGGAAGGATAATTTATTCTTGGTGTACTTCCTGATCTTACCGTTTAAATTTTCAATCAGGTTGGTGGTGTAAATGATACGCCTGATCTCGAGTGGGAATTCATAGAAAACTGTAAGATCTTCCCAGTTGTCTCTCCAGCTTTTAATAGCATAGGAATACTTGTCATTCCAATTGCGTGCAAAATCCTCTAGGGCAGCTTCTGCGGCCTGTTTGGTCGGAGCATCATAGATGAGCTTCATATCCTTTGTAAAGGCTTTTTTATCTTTCCAGACCACATACCTGCAAGCATTCCTGATCTGGTGGACTACACATATTTGCGTTCTGGATTCCGGGAATACGTTTCTAATGGTATCGGTAAATCCATTCAGGTTATCTGTAGCGGTGATCAGAATATCCTCCACACCACGGGCTTTCATATCAGTAAGTACGCTCATCCAAAAAGCCGCAGATTCATTCTTACCCAGCCATAGGCCAAGAACCTCTTTCTTTCCATCCCTCCTAAGACCTACTGCGATATAAATCGTTTTGTTGACTACCTTGGAGTTCTCTCGTACCTTAAACACAATCCCATCCATCCAGACAATAAGATAAACCGGCTCTAAAGGGCGGTTCTGCCAGGCGACAATATCATTGCTAATCCGGTCAGTTATTCGGGATATGGTGGAAGTAGAAACATCAAAACCATAGACTTCAGAGATCTGTTCTTCGATATCACTATTGCTCATTCCTTTGGCATAAAGAGAGACAATTACATTCTCGATTCCATCAACCATATTCTGCCGCTTTGGAACAATCATGGGATTAAAGGATCCGTCCCTGTCTCTTGGAACCTTTATAGAATCTTCTCCATAGGAACTGCGAACCTTCTTCTGGGAATAGCCGTTGCGGGTATTACCTTCTTTAGATCGCTGGTTTTTCTCGTAATCAAGGTGACCATCAAGCTCACCTTCCAGCATTTTTTCCAGACCACGCTTTTGGAGTTGTTTTAGGAAATTACTGAGTTCTTCTCCGGATTTGAACTGCTTTAAAAAATCATCGTCAAATAAATCTTCTTTTTTCATTACTGTGTAAATATTAGAGGCCTGAAATTACAGGCAAGATTAAAAAAATATCGGGGTTTGCAAACCCCGATATTTTCTACTTACACAGTTTTTGAGATAGTCCCGGATTTTTTCTTATTCCTAAAGGTTGTACTTCAGTTTTCGTATTTCAGCATTCTAACTTCGTACTTCAAACTTCATTTAGTATCTATAGTATTCCGGTTTAAATGGTCCTTCAACTTCAACACCAATATACTTCGCCTGGTCTTCACTAAGCTTCGTTAATTCAACACCAATTTTTTCTAAATGTAGCGCAGCCACTTTTTCATCTAAATGCTTAGGTAGCATATACACTTTGTTTTCGTACTTATCGGTATTATTCCAAAGTTCTATTTGTGCCAATGTTTGGTTGGTGAAAGAGTTACTCATAACAAAACTTGGGTGACCGGTAGCGCAACCAAGGTTTACCAAGCGCCCTTCAGCAAGTAAGATAATATCTTTACCATCTACAGTATACTTATCTACTTGTGGTTTGATTTCATCTTTAGTTTCTCCGTAATTATCATTTAACCAGGCAACATCAATTTCGTTATCAAAATGCCCAATATTACATACAATTGTTTTATCTTTCATTGCCTGGAAGTGCTCTCCACGAACGATGTCTTTATTTCCGGTAGTGGTAATAACGATATCTGCTTTTTCAACTACTGTTTCTAAACGCTTTACTTCAAAACCGTCCATAGCTGCTTGTAATGCACAGATAGGATCAACCTCTGTAACGGTAATAATTGCGCCAGTTCCTTTAAAAGAAGCTGCAGTTCCTTTCCCAACATCACCATAACCACAAACTACAACACGTTTACCAGCAAGCATCACATCGGTAGCACGACGAATCGCATCTACCGCACTCTCGCGACATCCAAATTTATTATCGAATTTAGATTTGGTAACCGAGTCGTTTACGTTAATTGCCGGCATAGGAAGTGTTCCGTTTTTCATACGCTCGTAAAGACGGTGAACTCCGGTAGTCGTTTCTTCAGAAAGTCCTTTAACGTCTTTCGCAAGCTCTGGATATTTATCCAAAACCATATTAGTTAAATCTCCACCATCATCTAAGATCATGTTTAACGGCTTACGATCTTCACCAAAGAAAAGTGTTTGCTCGATACACCAGTCAAATTCCTCTTCCGTCATTCCTTTCCAGGCGTATACAGGAATACCTGCTTCAGCAATAGCAGCTGCAGCTTGATCTTGGGTAGAGAAAATATTACAAGAACTCCAGGTTACTTCAGCACCAAGAGCAATAAGTGTTTCAATAAGTACCGCAGTTTGTATCGTCATATGTAAGCAACCAGCAATGCGAGCACCTTTAAGCGGTTGTTCTTCTTTATATTCTTCACGAAGCGCCATTAATCCCGGCATTTCTGCTTCTGCCAGTTCAATCTCTTTACGTCCCCATGCAGCAAGGGAAATATCTTTTACTTTATACGCCGTATAAGGCACTGTGTTCGTAGACATATTATTATATTTGATTATTCTCTAATATTACAGCGCAAAAGTAACTAATATTTAATAAACCGGCATGCCTCTTTTCAAAACAATAACACCGCGAAAAGGAACTAAAGTCTTCATTTGGAAGGTAGAAGAATCTTTTGAGTGGCTTAGCGACGGCATAAAATTAACTGATCACTGCAATAGTAGAGTTGCAGGGATGAAATCTGAAATCCATCGTCGTGGTTTTATGAGCATTAGGCATTTAATGGCGGAAGCCGGTTATGTAGATCAAGATTTGTGGTATGATGAGTTAGGAAAGCCACATTTGAATGATGAAAAATTCATATCGATAACGCATTCCTTTAATTTTACCGCGATTATTGTGAGCGACCAGCCGGTAGGAATCGATATTGAAAAACAGCGTGATAAAATATTGAAAATCGCTAATAAATTTACTCCGCTAAAAGAATATCATACGCTGGCAAACGAAGAAGCAATTATTCGAAAATTAACCATCGTTTGGGGAAGTAAGGAATCGATTTATAAAGTGCATGCACAGCCGGGATTGGCTTTTTTACAGCATATTTATATTAAAGATTTTGATTTTGAAGATGCCAATACTAGCGGAACTGTTACTTTTGAAGGCGAAAAAACCGAGTATGAACTGGAATTTCTAGAATTTGAAGGATTTACCTGCGTTTATACCTTTCTGTTAAATTAAAATTGATGCCTACACTTTTAGATGCGATATTTAAAGCATCCAAAACCAAAAAAAAACTACTTGCAGTTTTAATAGATCCTGAAAAATTTTCTGCGGAAAAATATGCAGATTTTATCGAAAATCTTCCTGAAGCAGTCACTCATGTTTTTGTTGGTGGAAGTACTGTAACAACTGAAGAAAGTGAGATTTGCGTAAATTTTATAAAAAGTAAAACCAAATTACCGGTAATTTTATTTCCCGGCGATAAAGGTCAAATTACTGAAAAAGCAGACGGGATTTTATTGCTGAGTTTACTTTCCGGCCGTAATCCTGAATATTTAATCGAGCAGCATATAAAAGCAGTGCCAAAATTGTTGAATTCTGGTTTGGAAATTATTCCAACAGGATATTTATTGCTGGATGGTGGTAATCAAAGCGCTGTAGCAAGAGTAAGCAAGACCCAGCCTATCAATCAAAATGAAATAGAGCTAATTAAAAATACTGCGCTTGCCGGCCAGATGATGGGGAAACAACTAATTTATCTTGAAGCGGGTAGTGGAGCTAAAATTCCGGTTTTTGACGAAGTTATTGCTGAGGTAAAGAAAGATTTAAGCATCCCTTTAATCGTAGGTGGCGGTATTCGAAATGCAAGACAATTAGAAAAGGCTTATAAAGCCGGAGCTGATTTAGTGGTTATAGGAACCGCTTTTGAAAATGGAGAATTTGAGTGAGAAAATAGATATGAGATATGAGATTTCAGAATTGAGTAGTGAGAAATTAGATAATAGAATGCAGAAGCTTTCAGCTTTTTTATGAACAAATCAATACTTCCGTAAATAGTCTCAAATCTAAAATCTCACTACTCAGATCTCACTACTAACTAAGCGTAAACTTCAGTTAAAAATTCTTTCATTGTTTTGGTTTTTCGACCAAGAATGTCTTCAAGATCTGTAGTGTCAAAATCAAATTCACCATTGGCTACGCCCTGGCTAAACATGCTAAGCATACCCACAATTTCATTTGGTAAGCCAGCTTCTTTCATTTGAGACTCGAATTCTTCAACTGAAGGAGAAATATAAGCTATTTTTTCACCAAGAATTTCAGTTAGCATCTCGCTAATTTCTTCGTAAGAAACTTTCTCATTTCCATTGAATTCATAAATTTTATTAACGTGATCTTTTGGTGAAATTAGCATTTTAGCTTCAGCTTCAGCAAAATCTTCTCTCGGCACATAGGCAACTTTTCCGTCTTCAGTAGGAAGATAAATAGATTTGGTTTTTAGAAGTTGTTCTTTATCGCCAATAAACATAGGCACCACATCGCTATATAAATTATGACGTAAAATGGTATATTTTAAACCAGAATCAATCAATAGTTTTTCGGTTTGCAAATGGCTGCTTACAACAGGATCGAGTGGCGCATCAGAAGATTCAGTTTTTCTAACGGTGCTCGTGTAGAAAATATGCTGTACATTATTAACTTTTGCTGCAGCAATCACGTTTTTATGTTGCTCTAGGCGTGCTTCTAAATCACTACCTGAAATTAGATAAACCTGCTCGATATCTTTTAAAGCTTCTTCTAATTTTGCCGGGTTGTCATAGTCGGCTACTCTAATTCCAAAACCTTGAGCTTTATATTCTTTTACAATATCTTTTTCAGTATCTCTAACCAATACCGCAAGGTTACTAGGATCGGTGTTTTCGATTAAATTTTTAATTACAAGTTGTCCTAAACTTCCGGTTGCACCGGTAATCAATGTCTTTTTCATTTCAATATTTTTTAATTACCAATAGATATTTAGTTACTTTTGGTAAGTAAAGGTAATTAAAGAGAAGTGAAAAATCAAGAAGTTTCAACTTGGTAGTTAAGTTACTAAGAAGTAACTGTTATTGAAAATCAAACTGTTATGGGAATGAAAATAGAAATAAATTATTCGGAAGCTGAAAATTGTCCGGTTCGTAATATATTAGACCGGTTTGGAGATAAATGGTCTACACTGGTTATTTTGATCTTAGGGGATTATGACAAGCTTCGATTTAACGAATTGCAGAAAATGATTGGTACCGTTTCTCAAAAAATGCTGGCAGTAACTTTAAAGAAGCTGGAAGCAGATGGATTGGTGGCTAGAAAAGTATTTCCACAGGTGCCGCCAAAAGTTGAATATTCGCTTACAGAACTTGGTTTTAGCCTTTTACCGAAGCTAAAAAGTCTGGTGCAATGGGCAAACGAAAACATGAGTGAAATTACCGAAAATCGATCTTCAAATAACCTAAAATAAATAAGCAATTCTCATTAAAATAGGGCTTTTTCGCACTTTATAATGATTATTTTTGAGAATGAATTTTAGATAGAATAAATGAATATTTCAGCAGAAAATTATCAGTCGGTTTTTATTAAAGAATTTTTATTAGATCATTCCCGTGTGAAAAAGGAAGTACTTTCAGGGTTTTTAAAATTATGGTATAAAATTGTAGAATTTCAGGTATTGTTTTTAAGCGCTCTTTTTGCAGTGTCATTGGATTCTATTAAAATTAGTTATTAGCATTATGGAGCAGATCTCGAATTTTTTTCTGGATTATTATGAAGGAGCAACTACGTTTGATATCGTTCTAGAAGCAACTGTCTTCATTTTTGGGATTGCAAGTGTTTATTTTTCTAAAAAGGAAAATATTCTGGTGTATCCTACAGGGCTTGTTGCAACCATTATCACTGTTTATCTTCTGTTTAAAGCCGAATATTATGGAGATATGATGATGAATTTCTATTATTCGGTGATGAGTATTTACGGTTGGATCAATTGGGCCAGAAAAAAAGATGGAACGCCTTTATTGCCAATTTCTAGAACAAATAAAAAAGAAAAAATAATTGGCTTCGGATTATTTGTGCTTACCATGCTGGTAACATTTGGCGTTTATAAAGCCTTTGGTCGAGAGATCGAAACCGCAAATTATATCGACATTTTTACTTCAGGAATATTTTTTACCGCCATGTGGTATATGGCAATAAAAAAGTTAGAAAACTGGACGCTTTGGATTTTTGCAGATTTAATTACGGTTCCTCTTTATGCCTACAGAGGTTTAGGTGTGTTAGCCTTGCAATATATTATTTTTACAGTTATGGCAGTTCAGGGGTATCTTGTTTGGAAGAGAAATATTGGAAGTCACGTTGATTCCTAATAGATATTAATGAAATTAATTGTGCTGAAATTTTTAAATTCTATGTTAAAGCCCGCTGTCTTTAAGTGAAGTTATTTTGCGGAGTTATTTGATTAAAGTGCTGTTAAGAAGCTGTTTAATGATCTTTATTTAATCTTGAAATTATTAAATATGCGTTAATTGACGCCCTAAAATTCTATTTTTTAACGTATATTGACAAGCCTTAGATTTTTATAATGGGTATAAAAATATTAAGGAAGGAGGAGCAAAGTTCTTCAAATTTCAGAGTTCCTTAAAATAATCAAATAAACTAGCTAAGAAATTAAAATGTGGTCAAAAACAATGGCTACAAAATATAATATCAGCAATTAATCAACTAACTAAAACTAACTAAACCGTGAAATTTAACGAATCAGATATCCTGCAAATTCAGGAAAAAGGATTAAATACTGAAGAAGTAAATAGACAAATTGAAATTTTTAAGCGTGGAAATATTAAAGTTGATATTCAAGAAGCGGCAACAATAGGAAATGGAATTTCTGAAATCTCAGACGAGCAGCGGACTGAATACATAAAAGACTTTGAACACAAAAAGGATGAGCTAGATCTTTTAAAATTTGTTCCTGCATCTGGTGCAGCAACGAGAATGTTTAAAGCATTGCATAATTTTGTAGACGAGTTTGATCCTAAAGAAAAAGATTTACGGGATTATTTAGATGAAAAAGGGGATTCTAGCTTACAGTTATTTTTTAACCATATAGAAAAACTGCCTTTTTATAATGAGGCAATTACAGCAGCTAAAAAAGATAACAGCAGTTTCGACGAGCTTAGCAACGACGAGCAAAAGAAAGTGATAGCTGAAAATGTTTTATACGAAAAAGGTCTCGGATTAAGTGATCTTCCAAAAGGTCTGGTTCCATTTCATAAGTATGATAATATTGTTGTAACTGCTTTTGAAGAACATTTATATGAAGCAGCAAAATATGCCGACAGTAAAGGTGTAGTAAAATCGCATTTTACAGTTGGGCAAGGTGATAAAGAAAAATTTGAAGCAGAGTTTGATAAGATTAAAACGAGAGTAGAAGAGAAAACAGGTTTAAAGTTTGAAATTTCTTACTCTTACCAAGATCCAAAAACAGATACGATCGCTGTTGATGATGAAAATGCACCATTTAGAACAGAGGAGGGTAAAATGTTTTTCCGTCCAGGAGGTCATGGTGCGTTAATCGATAATTTAAATCAGCAGAACGCAGATCTAATTTTTGTAAAAAATATCGATAATGTAGTGACATGGTCTAACCTTGGCGATGTAGTTGATTACAAAAAAATGCTTGCAGGTAAGCTGTTAGAATTAAAAGACAAAACTTTCGGTTTAATAAATAAACTTCAGGGAAATCCTTCCGAAGAAGATTTAAAAGAAGCTTCAGAATTTTTGCGTAAGCAATTATTTGTTAAATCTTTAAAAGGATCTGAGTCGGCTTCAGAATTATTAGGGAAGCTAGATAGACCATTACGTATATGCGGTATGGTGAAAAATGAAGGAGAACCTGGTGGTGGTCCATTTTTGGTGAAAGATGAAGAAGGTGAGATTTCGCTTCAGATTATTGAAGGTGCGCAAATTGATGATAATAATCCAGAACAGGTAAAAATCGTTAAAGAATCTACACATTTTAATCCTGTTGATATTGTTTGTAGTGTAAAGCAAGCAGATGGCAGTACTTATGATCTTGAGAAATATGTAGATCCTAATATGAGTTTTATTGCCAACAAAACTAAAGATGGTAAACCTTTAAAAGCCTTAGAACGTCCAGGATTATGGAATGGTGCAATGGCGAAATGGAATACTGTTTTTGTAGAAGTTCCTGTAACGACATTTAATCCAGTAAAGACAGTAGCAGACCTTTTAAAAGAAAGTCACCAGACGGATGAATGATTAACGAAGAAGAATTAATAAAAGAACTCGACTTTAGAGCTGTAAAAAGTAGCGGTCCCGGTGGGCAGCACGTTAATAAAACAGCTTCTAAAGTCGAGTTATATTTTGATATAGAGAAATCTCAATCACTTTCAGAGATTCAAAAAGAGCGATTACTCGCAAACTTTGCAACCAGAATCACAAAAGAAAAGGTTTTTATTCTGCAAAACGGAAATTCCAGAAGTCAACATAAAAATAAGGACGCCGTAATAAGTCAATTCTTATCGATGATTACATCTGGAACAAAAGCACCCAAAGCGCGAAAGAAAACAAAACCCAGTAAAATGGCTAAACTGAAAAGGCTAAGAAAAAAGAAAATTCAGTCAGAAAAGAAACAAAATAGAAAAAATCCATTGAAATAGAATTGTGTAATATTTCTACAATTGTGGACTTGTGAACTGTAGAATTCCACAATTTTAAAACTTATTTAATTTCGCTTTTACTTATTAGTGGCTGTAACATAGTGTTATACATGTTATTTTAGGTGCAAAGCGTTATGGCATAATTTTTCTATATGATAAAATGTTAGGGTTATTGAAGGATTTTAAATAACTGACGCAACAGCTCATACTGTTGTATAATTTAGATTTTCGGATTAAAGAGAGGCTGTGGTGGCCTCTTTTTTTATTACCAAATCGCATTTCCACATTTTATTTATCGCTGAGTATATTATTATGTGCAGATTTTCTACATAATAGAATCATAATATCTCGTAATTTCTACAGAATCTCTCGTTTTGTAGGATTTTAAGTTTAGTATAAAGCGCTGTTATTCATTGGTTTGTGCTTATTTTGAGATTGCGGCATAATCTTTACTACTTTATTTATAAGATCTAAAAAATAGATCGGAAGAAATTATCAAAAAGCTCAAATTATGAAAAAGTCAATATTATCCTCAGTTGCAATTTTGGGATTATTTTTTGTTACACAGTCTATACAAGCACAGGAAGAAGAACCAATGGAACCAGAAACTACAGAAGTAGAAGAAGTAAAATCTGCTTCAGATATTTCAGAATTTAAATCTATTGACGTGCTAGCGTTACCACAACCCATTAAAGATGCTACAATGACAGAATTTAACGCTGTAGCTTCTGATGCCTGGGTTAAAATGCAAAACGATCAGAAAATTTACAAATTAAAAGTTGACGTAGATGGTGAAAGCAAAATGATTTATGCAAACACTAACGGAGAATGGTTAAAAGAAGATGAAGTTATAGACTAGTTATTAAGAGAACAAAAGCCGAATTTCAAAGAGACCAACTTTGCGGCATTGAGCAACAATCGGTTAGCACGTATTAAATAATGATAGCCCTGGAACTACTAACTAACATTAGGGCAATTCAAAAAAATACATTTAAAATTTGGCGATTTTGCTAGCCGATTGTGCCAAAAAATGGGAATTAATTTATAGGCTATATTCGAATTTAGATTTAAAGAGGTCACATTGCGGACCTCTTTTTTTATGCATTCTTTTTAAAAAGTTGAACTTATGTTTACTAAATTTGTCATCTCGATTTAAAATTTGATTATGCCCAAAATTCTCATAGTAGAAGATGACGTTCCTTTCGGTACAATGCTCAAAACATTTTTATCTAAAAGAGATTATGAGACAGAATTGTGTTTTTCAGGTGAAGATGCATTGAAAATTATATCTAAATCAAATTTTAACCTTGTACTTACCGATGTTAGGCTTCCAGACAAGGATGGATTAGCAATTCTTAAAGAAGTAAAAGCCAAAAATCCAGCAACACAAGTTATTGTTATGACTAGTTATGCAGAAATCAGTATGGCGGTTAAAGCAATGAAAGATGGGGCTTTTGATTATGTAAGTAAACCTTTTAGACCAGAGTCGATTTTGCAGACTATAGAGAACGCGCTACAAACAAAGGTTGTTGAGGAGAAAAAGCCAGAGAAGCAAAATACAGAAGTAAAAAAAACAATTCCGCAATCAAATATACAGTACATAAAAGGTGTAAGTGATGCCTCTAGAAAGTTGAATGATTATATCGAGCTGGTCGCTCCCACCAACATGTCTGTATTGATAACCGGGGAAAGTGGAACAGGGAAAGAAAATGTTGCTAAAAGTATCCATTACCAAAGCAAACGTAAAGACGCTCCATTTATCGCAGTAGATTGTGGCGCTATTCCTAAAGAAATTGCTTCAAGTGAATTTTTTGGACATATTAAAGGTTCTTTTACGGGTGCCATTAACGATAAGATTGGACATTTTAAGGCGGCCAATGGTGGGACTTTGTTTCTGGATGAAATAGGGAATTTAAGTTACGAGTTACAGGTGCAATTACTGCGAGCTTTGCAAGAGCGACGTATTAAACCGGTTGGTAGCAATAAAGAGATTGAAGTAGATATTCGCGTAGTCACGGCAACAAATGAAGATCTTGCACAAGCTGTGAAAGATGGTGAATTTAGAGAAGATTTATATCATCGCTTAAACGAATTCTCGGTAAAAGTTCCTTCATTAAAAGATCGTAAAGAAGATTTGATGCTTTTTGCCGATCACTTTTTAGAAGAAGCAAATACTGATTTGGAAAAAGAAGTTTTAGGTTTTACCGATGATGCTGTGGATGCTTTTAAAAACTATTCTTGGCCGGGGAATTTAAGAGAGCTAAAAAATATGGTTAAGCGTGCGGTGCTGTTAACTCAGGATAAATTGATTCCTATGAAGGTCTTACCGCATGAAATTGCTACAGCTGAAAAGGATGAGGAAGACTACGGACTTTTCAAAAATAAGAATGAAGAAAAAATGATTCTTGAAGCTTTAGAGAAAACTGCAGGAAACAAAAGTAAAGCGGCAAGAATGTTATCAATAGATCGAAAAACGCTTTACAACAAATTAAAACAGTATGATATTAAGCTGTAATCTCGGTTTCTAAAGATTGGACTAATATCTCTAACTGATTAATTAGCTGATTTACTTCAGCAACTGTAGTTTCTTGTTTACGCTCCAACTTTTCTAGAATTGTAATTAAATGAAGAACTTTCATTTGCCTGATCATGGGTAGCATTTTATGTGCAATTTGCCCCATAGCTTCCAGATTTTGTTCTTTATTATGGTACTTCAGTTTTTCAATACTTTCTTCTGAACTTTCTATAAATGCTTTGATGATAACTAACATCGCTTCTTTATCTTCTCCTGAAAACATATAGATATCCTCTAAATTATATAATTCAGTTTCGTTAGAAATTGAATCGTATTTGCTTTCAGCTGAAACATGTCCGTTGTTCAGATTGAGATCAAATATTTCGCTGATCTTCATTAAAAGATCGTTTGCTTTAAAAGGTTTAGTCAGTTTTGCGGTAAAACCGGTAAGTTTATATACTTCATCTTTCATATCGGTGCGACCGGATAAAGCGATAATCGGGATTTTTTTCAGTCTCTCATCTTTTTTAATGTTGTTTATCAACTGAAATCCGTCCATGATAGGCATTTGGATATCGGTGAGAATTAGATCGTATTGATTTTTGTTTAAAAGCGCCAAGGCTTTTTTTCCGTTCTCTGCGGTATCAAACTTCAATTGATGACTTTTTAGAAATTCTAAAGTTAGTGCTAGTTGTGCCGGCTCATCGTCCACTACCAAAACCTTTTTATTTCCGAAGTCAATATTCTGTGTTTTGGGAGTAGGCTCTATTTGTTTATTCTTGGCATCCTTCTTCCTCAATTCTTTTACAGGAATGCTTACTGTAAATTCGCTTCCTTTGCCTTGGTCGCTCTGTAGCTCAATTTTTCCTTTTAGGAGCGACGTAAGGCTTTTTGTGATGGTAAGGCCAAGACCGCTGCCGCCATATTTTTTTTCGATTCCGCTATTTTCCTGGCTAAATTCTTCAAATATTACTTCTTGTTTCGCTTTGGAAATTCCAATTCCCGTATCCTTTACTTTTATAATTAACCAGGAAGAGTTTTTAGCTTTTTTCTGAATAGCTCCTGTTACTAGAATTTCACCTTTTTCAGTAAATTTAATGGCATTGGTTACAAGGTTGGCAATAATTTGTTTGATCCTGAAAGGATCGCTGGAAAATTGCGCATCTGCCTCTTCAGAAACTTCAATTTTTATTTCAAGATCATTATTTTGCTTTGCAGGAATATTGTTTTGTACCGTGTCGGTAATTAAATTTCTAGGATTAAATGGTAAATTTTCAACCAGCATTTTGCCGGCTTCCAGTTTCGATAAATCCAGTAAATCATTTACCAGATGAAGAATAAATTCAGATGATTTATTGATCTGTCTCAAATAATGTTGTTGCTTACTGGCAAGTTGGGTTTTGTCCAACAAATCAGAATAGCCAATTACAGTATTTAAAGGCGAACGAAGATCGTGGGTAATGGCTGCCATTAATTGCTCTCTCCTTTTTAGCAATGTTTCTGCAAAGTTTTTCGCTTCTTCTAATTCTATTCGATATTGCTGGCTGCGGCGTACATCTCGTATAATTAGCATCAAGAATAATAGGATTACGATCACGCAAACACTACCCGAAATCATTATAATGCTTACAGTGTCTTCTAAAGTTTGCTGTGCTTTTTCTGTTCGTTCTATAGACGCTTCACGTTCATCCTGTTCTATATTAGCAAGAATTTTTCTTAATTGCTGATTAAGAACCATGTCGTTATCCAACAGATCGTTTTCTTTTTCAAATACCGAGTTTCTAAATCGAATATTAGCTTTTTGAAAGTCGTTTAATACTTTTTTTACTGCGCTAACCAACGAATCTGCTGTCTGATTGGTAAGCGACTTAGCGTTATCTTCTTTGGCATATTCCAGCCATTTTACTAATACCTTTTTTTGATAAGGCTCCAGGTCATTAAAACGATCCTCGTAGCCTTGATTGGCTTCAAAATTTTCGTTTACGCGGTTAAGTTCTTCCATTACTTGCTTATAGTAATTGGTGTTTCTTTCCTGCTCGCGTAATTTTAGTAGTGCTCCCAGATTCTCTGTTTTTAAATCCAGAAGTTTATAAATGCTGTCTAACTCGGTATGCAGATTGTTTTCGTCGTATTCTTGATCTAATTCAATCAAGTTTAATTTAATTGAATCTAATTGTTCCTGGTAGAGTTTTATATCTTCTTTAGTGCCAGTTTGAATTAGACGTCGACTAACATTTTCAGTTTCATAAAGATCGCTTGTGATTTCGCTTACCAAAAATAATTGCGCATTATTATTACTGTTGCTTTGCGCCATGTTGCTAAACATGACAACGCGATTGTAAATAAACCAGACTGCTACAACCACTAAAATTGCGATAAGAACGTAGCCCGTAACTACTTTTAAGGTTATAGATCTTTTGGTGTTTTGCATATCTTTTTCAAACACTTCAAAAATACAGGATTTAAATCAATTGCAATGATAGCAGTAAATCAAAAAAAGCGTTTTACATTTGCAGCGATCTCATAAGGGGTGCCTAACGGGCTGAGATTATACCCAATGAACCTGGGCGGGTAATGCTGCCAAGGGATAAAGTGCTAAAAAAGCACTAGTACTCCTGGATATGCTCTAAAATTTATTTGAGAAATTCAGGATTTTATTTTTTCAACCAAATTTTTAAATGGAATAATGGCCCCTTTTATTCGTAAATCATTGTTACGAATGAAAAATATATTATTCAGTAGTTTAATTATGCTTTTTAGTATGTCTGCTCTTGCGCAGCAATATGAACTAAAAGGTACAGTAAGTCGAAAAGGAGAAGCCTTAAGCGGAGTAACAGTTTATGTTTCTGAAGAAAAAGAAGGTACGCAAACCAATGATATAGGAGAATATAAACTTGTTTTGCCAGAAGGCGATTATACTATCGATTTTGTTTTTGGAAATAGAAAATCCTATGAAGTAAACCTTACTGAAGATCAAACATTAGATGTAGATTTTGGCGATGCCGAAGAGGTTTTGGCAGAAGTTTTTCTGAAATCAATTCGTGTAGATGCAGATTCTCCAATCACTTTTAGTAATCTTTCCAATGAAGAAATAGAAAGTAGAAATTTAGGGCAGGATATTCCCGTTTTAATGAATTATCTACCATCTGTAGTAACTACTACCGATGCCGGTAATGGTGTTGGGTATACCGGGATTCGAGTTCGTGGTAGTGATGCTACGCGTACAAATGTGACCATAAACGGAGTGCCGTATAACGATGCTGAAAGTCAGGGTACTTTTTGGGTAAATCTGGGAGATTTTGCTTCTTCTACAGAGAATATTCAGTTGCAACGTGGAATAGGAACTTCTACAAATGGAGCTGGAGCTTTTGGTGCGAGCATTAATATTTTAACCGATAGGTATAGTGAAGAAGCATCTGCAGAGGTTGCCAATAGTTATGGATCTTTCAATACCCATAAACATACGGCTAAATTTAATACAGGTCTTTTTAATGAGCACTGGGATTTCTCAGGAAGGGCTTCATTAATTAAAAGTGACGGGTATATTGATCGAGCAGATTCTGAATTAAAATCTTACTTTTTGCAAGGCGCTTATGTAGCAGATAATACGTTAATTAAAGCTTTGGTTTTTGGAGGGAAAGAAAAAACCTATCAAGCTTGGTACGGAATTGATGCTGAAACTTTAGAAAATGATCGTACCTATAATCCAGCAGGACAATACACCGATGAAGATGGGAATAATCAATTCTATGATAATCAAACCGATAATTATCAACAAGATCATTATCAGTTACTATGGAATCAGACCTTCAATAATAATTGGTCGTCTAACTTAGCATTGCATTATACCTACGGAAGAGGATATTATGAAGAATACGAGGAAGACGCCGATTTAAATTCCTATGGATTATCTAATTTTAGCGCTGATGGAGAAGAAGTAACTACATCAGATCTTGTAAATACCAGCTGGTTGGATAACCATTTTTATGGAACCACTTTTAGTTTGAATTATAAGAATAGTAAAATAGACGCTATTTTAGGGGGAGGCTGGAATCGTTATGACGGAGATCATTTTGGTGAAGTAATTTATACACGTTTTGCTCAGAATAATGATCCATTTGAGCCTTTCTATCTGAACAATGCTATCAAAACTGATTTCAATGTTTACACTAAAGCAACAATATCTTTGACAGAATCTTTAGCAGTTTATGGAGATTTACAATTACGAACTATAAATTATGAAGCAGAGGGGCCAACAGAAAAACTTGATCAGTTTATTGTAGATGATCACTTTTCTTTCTTCAATCCAAAATTTGGATTTACTTACCAGTTCAATAAAGCACATCAATTATATGGATCTTTTGCGAGAGCACATCGTGAACCCGTTAGAGTAGATTACGAAAATGCCATACTTAACGATAGATCGCAGCCAAAAGAGGAAGCCTTAAACGATTTTGAGTTTGGGTGGCGCTTTAATACTGCTGCAACCCAAATAAACGCTAATCTTTATTTTATGGATTATCAGGATCAATTAGTGCTTACCGGTCAAATCGATGACGAAGGTGCTGCAATTAGGGAGAATAGTGGTGAGAGTTATCGATTGGGTTTAGAGATCGACGCAACTTTTAGAATAACAGATTTTTTAACAATAAGACCAAATATTGCTTTAAGTAGAAATAAAAATATAGATTTTGTAAGTACGATAGATGGAGAGCAGGTAAACTTAGGCGATACCGATATTTCATTTTCTCCTTCTATTGTAGGCGGGAATATGATACAGGTGAATCCTTTTAAGAATTTCCAGGTAAACTGGTTAACAAAGTATGTGGGCAAGCAGTATATGAGTAATATCGAAGCAGAAAGTTCAGAGTTGGATGATTATCTTGTAAACGATTTAAATATTCAGTACACCTGGAATAATGCACCATTTTTTAAGGAAATTCTGTTTACTGGTTTAGTAAATAATATTTTTGATGAGCAATATGTTTCGAACGGCTATTATGATGGAGGCTATGTTGGTTATTATCCCCAAGCAGGAATAAATTTTTTAACCGGTATCACGCTTAAATTTTAAAGAATAATAGATTTGTTTCATTTTTTATTATAAGTAATTTATCAATTTCTATAGAAAAGCAACTGCTGCTTTCAGTAGCTTTTAAAGAATCTCAATTAGAGATTGTAATTGTATTGCCTCGTTTCTCTACGCGATAAGGCTTCATGGCATATTCACCGTTGCCTTTTACTTGCTCACCGCTTATAATGTTATATACATTGCCTTCGCAACTACAAGTTGCTTCAATTCCGTTCATTTCCATTGCAGAACAATCATTGGGTGCGTGGTTTGGATCACTTAATTCGTAGGCTAGAAAAAGATCGTTGTTTATATTATAAATAACCACACCTTTAATCCCGATGCCTTCGTTGTAAATAGCGATTTGATTTCCCGGAAAATTTAGTTGATTGTACTGCGGTAAGTCTAGATTTATGTTGAAGCCAAAATTGATGTTGACTAAATTTGGATTATTATTAAGGTTGTCGTCGCTAGAAGAACAGCCTGTTAATAAAACCAATAGCAAATTAAAAAATAAAAAACCCTTCATTCAATTTCTTTTTTATCGCAAATGTAAATTTGTTATATTTGTTAGAATCAATCCCATTATAGGTGGGATTTTTTTATTATAAAATATTAATCTAATGAAAATGCAGCTTAGAATATTCAAGTTCGCAGTCAGACCGCGATACTTGGCAATTTACAATTAGTGATAATCTTTTTATACACTATACCTGGTTAAGGTCATTAGATTTAAAACAATCATTAAAAACATATTATTTTTTGGAAACAGGCCTCTTTACCAAGGCCCTTTACCAATTATAAAAACGACGAAGTTATGAGTAAAGTATCTTATTACACTGCGGAAGGACTAAAAAAGTTGAGAGAAGAATTAAATCATCTTAAAGATGTAGAACGTCCAAGAGCTTCTGAAGCTATTGCTGAAGCTAGAGATAAAGGAGATTTGAGTGAGAATGCAGAATATGATGCGGCAAAAGAAGCGCAGGGGCTTTTAGAAATGAAGATTTCAAAACTGGAAGAAGTTGTTGCAAATGCACGAGTAATAGACGAATCTCAATTAGATACCTCTAAGGTTTTGATTCACTCCCACGTGAGAATTAAAAATCAAAACAACGGAGCAGAAGTAAAATATAAGTTGGTTGCACAAAGCGAAGCCGATTTAAAATCCGGCAAAATTTCTGTAGATTCTCCTATCGGAAAAGGCCTTTTGGGTAAAAAAGTAGGTGAAGTCGCCGATATTGCCGTGCCGAACGGTGTAATGAAGTTTGAAGTACTTGAAATCTGGAGAGAATAATAAAATATATTTAAGAGTTCAAAAAATCCTTTTCTAAGTCTTTTAACTAAGATTGAAGAAAAGGATTTTTATTTTTAAACTACCTAATTAAAAACCAAATCGATATGTCTACGTTATTTACAAAAATAGTTCATGGTGAAATTCCTGCTTACAAAGTAGCCGAGGATAGTCAGTTTCTAGCTTTTCTTGATGTTCGGCCGAATGCTAAAGGTCATACCCTTTGTATTCCTAAAAAAGAAGTCGATTATATTTTCGATATGGATGAACAAATGTATATGGAGCTTATGCGTTTTTCAAGAAAAGTCGCGTTGGCTTTAGAAAAAACGGTAGAATGCAAAAGGGTAGGTGTCGCCGTTGTTGGATTGGAGGTTCCTCATGTGCATGTACATTTAATTCCGTTAAATAACATGGGGGATATGAATTTTGCAAACCATCACGAAATGAGTGAAGAAGAGCTTCAGAAACTCGCAGCATCAATTCATGTAAATCTATAAGAGCTTTTATCCTTGTTTAAACTTGAATTAAAATTAAGAATAGATTGGAGCGATCTGGATATGTATCGCCATGTAAATAATCTCAGCTTTATGCGTTTTATGCAATCTGGTAGAGTAAATCTTTGGGAAGCTACCGGATTGCATAAAATGTATACTGATAGTAAAAAAGGTGCAATGTTAGTTTCTACGCATTGTGATTTTAAAAACGCATTATACTACCCGGGAAATGTTCTCGTGAAAACAAGAATCACTGAAATTGGCACTAAAAGTTTTAAAATAGAACATCATATTTTAAACGAGAAACAAGAAATTTGTGCAATAGGTAAAGATGTGGCTGTGTTTTATAATTTCAACGAGAAACAAACAAATGCAATACCAGAAAGTCTAAGGAAAATCTTAGATCGATATTAGGTTTTTTTAAGCATAATTTCAAAAGTAGTTCCTTCGCCAATTTCACTTTTTGCTACTCTAATACGCCCATCGTGATATTCTTCTACAATTCGTTTCGCCAAAGACAGTCCCAATCCCCATCCTCGTTTTTTGGTGGTTTGTCCTGGTTCAAAAATTACTTTGAAGCGATTTTTGTCGATTCCCTTTCCAGTATCATGTACATAAACAAAAACCTGTTTTTCATTTTGTCTAATTTCAAGAGAAAGTTTTCCTTTTCCTCGCATTGCGTCAATGGCATTTTTTACTAAATTTTCTATCGTCCAGCTGTAAAGTTGCGTGTTTAAGTTAACTTTTATTTCTTCTCTCGGTACTATGAGGTTAAAATCGATAAGTTTAGAACTTCTGGATTGTAAATATCGATAGCTCTCTCGGGTGGCTTCTACAAGATCGGTTTCTTCTAATAAAGGAGCAGAACCAATTTTAGAAAAGCGTTCTGTAATTGTTTGTAAGCGGGTTATGTCTTTTTCGATTTCAGTAATATAAACTTCGTTTACATTTTCTTGTTTCAGAATTTCTGTCCATCCTATTAGTGAACTTAATGGCGTACCAATTTGATGTGCAGTTTCTTTTGCCATTCCTGCCCACAATTTATTTTGTTCACTGTTTTTTGTGGTAGTATAGAAAAAATAAATTACTCCGATAATTAGAAAACCAATGGTTACCAATCCTAGTGGATAGTACTTAAGACTATTTAGAACGGGAGAATTTCCGTAGAAAACCAAATGAGTCCTAAACCTATCTAAATGCATAATTATAGGCTCGTTTTCAGCTCTTAGTCGATTAAGGTAGTTTTCAGCTTTTTCAGGAGTATCGATTTTTTCAGGATCGATATAATGGGTAGAAACTATATTTCCTTCTTCGTCTGTTTGTATTGTTGGAATACTGGTGTTACTATTTAAAACATTTAAGATAAGCGGACTCAAATTTTCGTTGCTGCTAGCGCGATCCAGTTCCAATAGCGCTTCAGACCAAATGCTCATTTTTGTGCGCTCTTCATCTTTAAGCCGGTTAAAAAAGATGGTCGTATTCCACAAGACTAAAATAATTACAGCGAGACCTGCAAATATAATAAACCAGCGATTAAACTTTCGTTCGTCATTAAAATTCATAAAGAGTTCCTCTTCATTTTAAAAGCGGTTAAAGATAAGCGTTTTAATATGAATATTATTGTGAAGACATGCTTTAAATTCCTTATCCTAATTATTACCTTTGTGAAAAATCAAAGCATGTTAAGTATAGATTCTAAGGAATCACCTTCTGGCGCCCTTTACAGATATTTGAGCGGTGCGGTAGGACCAAGGCCTATTGCATTTGCAAGTACGTTAGATGCTGAAGGACGACCAAATTTGGCTCCTTTTAGTTTCTTTAATGTGTTTAGTGCCAATCCTCCAATATTGGTGTTTTCACCCGTAAGACGAGGTAAAGATGGTAGCCTGAAACATACATTTTTAAATCTGCAGGTTGTTAAGGAATGTGTAATCAATATTGTAGATTACAAAATGGTACAGCAAATGTCTTTAAGTAGTACAGATTATGCTGAAGGTGTAAACGAATTTGAAAAATCTGGGCTTACCATGCAGCAATCAGATTTGGTGAAGCCATTTAGGGTCGCAGAATCTCCGGTTCAGTTTGAATGTAAAGTAAACGAAATTATAGAACTTGGAGATGAAGGCGGAGCAGGAAATTTGGTAATATGTGAAATTTTAAAAACACATATTAAAGAAGAAATTCTCGATGAAGATGGTTATATCGACCAGGTAAAGATCGATCAGGTTGCTCGAATGGGTGGAAATTGGTATACTCGTGCCAAAGATGGGATGTTCGAAGTACCAAAACCAATTGCCAATTTAGGGATTGGAGTAGATGCAATTCCGCAGGAAATTAGAGAAAGTAATATCTTAACAGGAAATGATCTTGGTAAATTAGGAAATGTAGAAAATCTGCCTACTTTAGAAGAGTCGAAATTATATGTTTCTGAAGATGATTTGTTTACAGAGATTATTGCAGCAAAAGAAACAGAAGCAATTCATAAACAGGCGCAGTTATTGCTAAATGAAGAACGAGTGATAGAAGCGTGGAAATTATTACTAGCAAATTTTTAAACGAAGATGGAAGTACAAGGAAAGATTAAATTAATCGGAGATACCAAAACTTTTGGTAATAACGGATTTAGAAAAAGAGAATTAGTTATCACTACAGAAGAGCAATATCCACAGCATTTAATGATTGAGTTTGTTCAGGATAAAACAGATCTTTTAAACAGTTATCAGGTAGGGCAGCCTGTTAAAGTTGGTATTAACCTTCGTGGTAGAGAATGGGTAAGCCCACAGGGGGAAACCAAATATTTTAATTCTATCCAGGGATGGAGAATTGAAAATCTACAACCATCACAGCCGGGTGGTCAAAATGTGCCGCCACCGGCAGATCAATTTGAGCCTGCACAAGATTTTAAAGACGAAGATTACGACGATCTTCCTTTCTAAATATTAGCACAATTTTTTGTAAAAGCTTAGTATGCACTTAACGTACTAAGCTTTTTTGTTTTTGTAATTTTCTGAAAACTAAAACCCCTAAACGTGCAAATTCTAAAACCATACGATCCATTTCCTAATGTAGCTTACGCTTCAGATGACGGATTGCTTGCTATTGGCGGGTCGCTAACAGAAGACCGCTTAATAGAAGCTTATTCTAAAGGAATTTTCCCTTGGTATGATGATTCTCAGCCGATTTTGTGGTGGTGTCCAGATCCCAGGATGGTTTTATTTCCGCAGAAATTAAAAGTTTCAAAAAGCATGAAACAATTGCTGAAGAAAGAAGCTTTTAAAGTGACTTATAATGAAGCTTTTGAAACGATAATAGATAATTGTGCTAAAATAAGTAGAAAGGGACAGCAAGGAACCTGGATTACGCCAGAGATGAAACAAGCATATTCTGGTTTGCATCAAAAAGGAATTGCACAGTCTGTTGAGGTTTGGGAGAATGGCGAAATTGTAGGAGGTTTGTATGGGATTTATCTAAAACATAAAAAAGTATTTTGCGGGGAAAGTATGTTTGCTAAAGTAAGTAATGCTTCAAAATATGGTTTTATAAGTTTAGTAAGGAAACTTCAGGAAAATGGCGTGCAACTTATCGATTGCCAGGTATATACTCATCATTTAGAAAGCCTTGGTGCTGAGGAAATTTCTAGAAACGAGTTTTTGAATTTTTTGAAATAAAAGGCGGTTGTCTCATTTATGATATTAATCAAAAACAGATTAAAAAATCACTAATTTTACTATTGGCCTTTATTGTATTTGTTTCTTGTTCTTCTAAATACTGGGATTAAACGACTGCCATTTACTGCGAAAGTTGTTTTACTTTTTTATATCGAAAACAAGAAACTTCGTGATCGTTAACCATTCCGGTGGCTTGCATAAAAGCATACATCACGGTAGAACCAACAAATTTGAATCCTCTTTTTTTAAGGTCTTTACTTAACTTATCGCTAATAGCTGTAGTGGCAGGTGCCTCTTTATAATTTTCAACTTTATTTTGGATTGGTTTATGGTTTACAAAGCTCCAGATATAGTGATCAAAACTGCCAAACTCTTCTTGAAGTTTTATAAAATGCTGTGCATTGGAAACCGCGCTTCTTACTTTTAATTTGTTCCGAATAATACCCGAATTTTGAAGTAATTCCTGAATTTTATCTTCAGAATAATCAGCGATTTTTTTATAATCGAAATTATCAAAAGCTTCCCTAAAGTTTTCTCGCTTTCGTAAAATAGTGATCCAGCTTAAACCAGCCTGAAAAGTTTCCAAAATCAAAAACTCAAATAACTTTTGTTCATTGTGTACCGGCACACCCCATTCTTCATCATGATAAGCTTCATATAAATTGTCGCCTAAACACCAGCCACATCTATGTTTTTCAGTCATAAATTATTTTAAGGTTTAAATTGATAAGTAATTGTACCGGGTTGGTCATCTCTGCCAGAAAGCTTGCTAAAAACTGCTTCAGAAGCATATAATAAAGCATTTTCTACAAGACATTTATTATCTGTAGAAGAACTAGCTTCGTTAAAAGAGGTTGATTTTACCCTGCCAGATTCATCTACTTTTATATTAATTACAATTTTTCCTGAAAGACTACATGTGTAAATTGGGTTGGGGATGTTTACAGCCGTTCTACCTTTAAGATTAAAGGAAATAGAACTGTTTTTTAAACTACCAGATTTGCTAGAAATTTTGGAGGTCGAATTATTTCCATCAGACTGTTGCTTTTCTCTACTTCCCGATTTTTTAAGATTATAACTGCCAGATGTAGCAGTTTCACTATTTTTTGATGTCGCCTGTTGTGAAGCAGAATTTTTCTCAAAAATAGCATTTAATTCTCTGTTGAAATTGGATGATCTTGCTTCCTGGTTTTGATTAAAAGCGCGATGTGTTTGTGTTTTACTACTTGTAATTTCTTGCTTTTGATCGTTTTCAGGTTCCTTTTTTTCAGTCTTTAAAGCTTCAGTAACAGCGCTTAGGTCTACCAAAAATTCCTGGTTTTTCTGAGAGCTATTTTCTAAATGCCAATTAAAAAGCAATAACAAAAGCACCATAAATATTAGAATGGTTAAAAGCAGTGCTTTATGTTTTTCAAAAAATGACATCAATATATACGTCTTACAATTTTTTTGGTGAAGTTAGTATCTTTCAAACTTATAATCAATAAAACACTTTGATGTTTTAGCATCAAACCTTACTTGCTTTTTTACTGAGTAATGCTGCAGAATGTATTCCAAAATTGGAGAATGTAAAAAAAAATGCAACCATATCGATATTTAAGTATCTTAGCTTTATAAACATCAATCAAATGAGAACTAGATTATTATCCTTGCTTTTTTTATGCACAAGCTTTTTTATTTCAGCACAAGAAACTGAAGAATCAATTGATCTTACAAAACAAGAGTTAAAATTAAATTTAGGAATGGCTGTAGCAGGGATTCCAGAAGTAAGTTACGAGTATTTTTTAGAAGATAATAGCAGTATAGGTTTATCTATCGGAGTAGGCTTAGACGAGCCCGAGGATTTGGCGCTACGTTTTATTGCTACGCCTTATTACCGGCTTTTCTTTGGAAAAAAGAAGAATGCTGGTTTTTTTATAGAAGCTAATGCTGCAATAGCTTCTTATCATGATTATTATAATGAGTATACCTATAATTACGATGATGACGGTTACTATTATGAAGAACAAACTAATATTTATGATGAAAAAACGACCAATTTTGGTTTAGGGGCTGCAGTTGGTTTTAAACTGTTAACACGAAACAATTATATTGGTGAAATTTATGCCGGTGCCGGTAGGCTTTTTGGCGACAGCAACGATTTTGAAGTTTATCCTAGGCTTGGCGTTTCTATAGGTAAACGTTTCTAGGAATTTGAAATAGGCCTTGGTAATTGTTTTTCAAAATCATCAAGGCTTAAACTATTTTTTACGCTAAAATCACCAATTTTAGTTCTTCTTAATGCGGAAAGATGTGCGCCGCTATCAAGTTTTTTACCAAAATCGTGGGCAAGACTTCTTATATAAGTTCCTTTGCTGCAAACTACCCTGAAGTTAATATTTGGAAAATCTGAAGCATCAGTTTCAAATTCTTGGATACTTATTCTTCTAGATTTTATTTCAACTTTTTCGCCTTTTCGAGCATATTCGTAAAGTCGTTTTCCGTCTTTTTTTAATGCTGAAAATACCGGCGGATATTGTTCAATATCTCCAATAAAGCTTTTGGTAGTTTCGGTTATATTTTCTTCAGAAATATGGTCTGTCGGGAAAGTTTCGTCGATTTCAGTTTCCAGATCATAAGAAGGCGTTGTTGCACCTAATTTAAATGTTCCGGTGTATTCTTTAATTTGTCCCTGTAGTTCAGGTATTCTTTTGGTGAATTTCCCGGTGCAAATAATTAGAAGCCCGGTTGCCAAGGGATCTAAAGTGCCGGCATGGCCAACTTTAATCTTTTTAATATCGCAGCTTTTACGAATCATCCATCGTACTTTATTCACAAGCTGAAAAGAGGTCCAGTTTAATGGTTTGTCGAAAAGTAAGATTTGTCCTGCTTTAAATTCTTCAGCAGTAATTATAGGATGATCCATAGATTAAAATCTGTTTAGGGCTTCAAACTTAAATACAAATTTAGGATCGAAAGCAATAATTTCAGTTTTTGTTGAAATTTCTATTTAGATCTTCAGCAATAAATTCAGAATGAGTTATGCAAAATAGCCAAAGCCAATAGCGATAATTCCTACGATAAAACAGTAAATAGAGAAATAAGAGAGTTTGCTCTTTTTTACGAGAGAAATCATCCAGGTACAGGCAACAAGACCAGATAAGAATGCGGCAACAAAACCAATAATTAAATGGGAACCACCAACAGATTCTTCGGTAATATTCCCATCCATTAAATCTTTGGCTATTTTTCCAAAAATCAATGGTACTACCATTAAAAATGAAAAACGAGCTGCTTTGGTTTTGTCGTTTCCTAAAAGAACTGAAGTTGAGATTGTAGAACCGCTTCGTGAAATCCCCGGTAACATGGCGATAGCTTGTGAAACACCAATCACGAAGGCATTCATAAAACTTACCGGTTTACCTGTATCTTTTGCTTTATCAGCAAGCCAGAGTAAAAGTGCGGTAATAATTAGCATAAAGCCCACAAAAACAACACTGCCACCAAAAAGTTCTTCTAAATAATCTTCAAAAAAGACACCGATTAGTGCAGCCGGAATCATAGAGATAATAATCTTGGCTGAAAACTGCGTTTCCTCGTTCCATTTAAACTGAAAAAGTCCTTTAAAAATGTCCAATATGTCTTTTCTAAAAACAACGATCGTACTTAAGGCCGTCGCAAAATGTAAGACTACGGTAAACATCATAGATTCTTCTGGCAAACTACTGTCACCTAAAATGGCTTTTCCTAATTCTAAATGTCCGCTAGAAGAAACGGGTAAAAATTCAGTTAATCCCTGAATAATTCCCAGGATAATGGCGTCTAAAGTATCCAATTTCTATTTTTTGTTTGGGTTTACTAAAATAGCGAAAACCTGAATCCCAAAACCAATTAAAACGATAGTGGGGGCAAGGCGAATACGCTGAAAATTATAAACAGCTTCATTAAATTCGTTAGGATCGTCGCTACCACCGCCTGCCATCAAAATAAATCCTAAAGCGATTACCGCCAGACCGATAAACATGAATTTGTAATTCTTTTTACCAAATACAAAATTTTTGTCTTGATGTTGGGGTTTGGTGTTATTGCTCATCTATTGTAATTTTAACTTTAGTAATAAAGCTCGTCTGTTTGTAAATTTAAAAATCTTGTGGTGGCGAAAAAGGTACTTAGCCAGGTTATTACGATACCTGTTACAAAAACACCACCAAATAAGGCTAATATAAGTTTTTTGTCGGCCAGTAAATTTAACTCAGCAAAACTATCGTTTAGATAATAAATTACAGCAGCCATTCCTATAAGTGCTACTACAGCGCCAATCATTCCTAGCTTTACGCTGTTCCAAATAAATGGGCGGCGTATAAAACCTTTGGTAGCGCCAACCATTTGCATGGTTTTTATTGTAAAACGTTTAGAGTACACCGATAATCTTATCGAGCTGTTGATAAGTAGAACCGCAATAAAAGTGAATAATGCACTAACGATTAACACCCAGAAGCTTATCTTTTTAAGATTGTTATTCAGTAAAGAAATTAATGGCTTGTCGTAAGAAACTTCATCTACGGCGCTATTTTCTGAGAGTTGAGCTGCAATTTCTTCAACCCTTTCCGAAGAAACAAAATCCGCATTCATATAAACATCAATAGAATTTTGAAGTGGATTGTAATCCAAAAATTCCATAAAATCTTCCCCAATAGCTTCTTTTGTTTGTTCAGCAGCTTCTTCTTTAGATACAAAAGTCACCGATTTTGTATAAGAAGCGGTATCTAAACTTTTGGTTAGTCTCTGCATCGCTTCCTCTTTGGCGCCATCATTAAAATAAACCGTCAAAGCAATTTGCTCTTTAAAATGATCTGCTACTTTTTTGGTGTTTAATACCAATAAACCCAGCATTCCCAGTAAGAAAAGTACTAACGCGATACTTAGAACTACAGAGAAATAGGATGAAATCAAACGGCGCTTTTGATATCTTTCAAAAGATGTGCTCATAAACAGCTATCAATTTTTTGTAAAAATAATAAAGTAAACGGTTCCAAGACTTTCTTAACGCCCAAACTTTATTAATTATTCTGATAAGTGTAAATTTGAAAGAATAAGATTCATATTGTGTGAAAATGCTATTAAATTTTTTAGCTCAAAACTCGAATAAAAGAAAATTGAAACTATGAGAATTCTTGTATACGGCACTGGTGGTGTTGGCGGTTATTTTGGAGGTCGTCTGGCACAGGCGAGCCACGACGTTACTTTTATTGCCAGGAACGAAAGTTTAAAAGCGATTAGGGAAAACGGACTTGTCGTTAAGAGTGTAAATGGTGATTTTACGGTACATCCTGCAAAAGTAACCGATGATATTAGTGAAGTTGAAACGCCAGAATTGGTAATTTTAGGTTTGAAATCCTGGCAAATAAAAGATGCTGCAAAACAACTAAAATCGATTATTACTGAAGAAACTATGGTATTGCCGTTGCAAAATGGAGCCGATAATATGGAAAAACTTCAGGAAATATTGCCTAAAAGGAATGTTTTGGCTGGTTTTTGCCGAATTTACAGTAAAAAAGAAGCGCCGGGAGTAATTAATCATTTTCAGTTTGATCCTGAAATTATTTTCGGAGAATTAAATAACGAAAAATCAGATCGGGTTTTAGAACTGAAGGAAATATTTAATAATGCTGGTTTTAAAGGAATTGTTCCAGATGATATGTATAAAGCGATCTGGAAGAAATTCGGATTTATTGCTACGGTAAGTGGCTTAGGTGGATTAACCCGGGTGAGTATAGGAAAAATGTGGCAAGATGATTATTTGCAAGATGTTTTAAAGAAAACTGGTCTTGAAATTCAAGCCATCGCACAAGCAAAGGGAGTTAATTTTGATGATGAAGATATAGCACAGTTATTTCAGTTTATCGGAAAGCAAGGAGAATCAGCAACAGCTTCAACGCAACGAGATATTATGGCCGGGCGGCCTTCAGAATTAGAAAATTTTAACGGATATATCGTAAAACAGGGTAAGAAATTAGGAATCGAAACTCCGGTAAACGAATTTATTTATCGGGCGTTGTTGCCAATGGAGAAGGAAGCGAGGAATTAGAATTAAGAGTTTGGAGCGCTTCGCTGTTAGAAGTTAGAATTGAGATGTTAAAAATTAGACAAGAAATGTTGAATTTTAAATGCTGAATATTGAATTTAGATTGATTTTGTTGTCTGTCTTACTGAACTTTTTTCAGCATCTTAACACGAATTTCCAAATAATAAAACCTGAGAGATGGCAACTAAAAAAATAACTGCTGCAAACGATCTAAACCTATTTTTATTCTTAATTGCTGCAACTGGTTTAAAATTGTAAATTTGCAGCCATTGTTAACAATTGATAATTACGGAATTTAGGAAATTACTTTAAGGAAAGTCCATAAAACTTTTATTAGAAGATTTTTATTGCGAGGCTAGCCTTAAGTAATTAATCTCGATTATCGAGTTCCGATTAAAATATAGTCCGTTTAAGGACGTTCAGAAATACATAGAAATGAACTACAACTTCAACGAAATTGAAGCCAAATGGCAAAAATATTGGGCCGAGAACCAAACTTTTAAAGCATCTAACACTTCAGATAAGCCAAAATATTATGTACTCGATATGTTTCCTTATCCTTCGGGAGCCGGTTTACATGTTGGGCATCCGCTAGGGTATATTGCGAGTGATATTTATGCGCGTTACAAGCGCCATAAAGGCTTTAATGTGTTGCATCCACAGGGTTATGATAGTTTCGGACTTCCGGCCGAGCAATATGCGATCCAAACCGGGCAGCATCCTGCAATTACTACTAAAGAGAACATTGCAAGATATCGCGAGCAGTTAGATAAAATTGGATTTAGTTTCGATTGGAGTAGGGAAGTGCGTACCAGTAATCCGGAATATTACAAATGGACGCAATGGATTTTTAGTGAGTTGTTCGAATCTTGGTACGATTTAGAAGCTAATAAGTCAAGAGCGATTTCTGAATTGGAAGCAATTTTTGCTGCGGAAGGAAATACTCGTGTAAAAGCAGCTTGCGACGATGCTATTGAAGATTTTTCGGCTGAAGCGTGGAACAAATTTTCTTCCGAAGAAAAACAACGAATTTTATTAAAATATCGATTAACGTATTTAGCGGAAACTGAAGTAAACTGGTGTCCACAATTAGGAACAGTTTTAGCGAACGATGAGATTGTAAACGGCGTTTCAGAACGTGGCGGTTATCCGGTAATTCGTAAAAAAATGACGCAGTGGAGTATGCGTATTTCTGCCTTTGCAGAGCGTTTGCTTACTGGTTTGGAAGAACTAGATTGGACGGACAGTCTAAAAGAAAGTCAGCGTAACTGGATAGGGAAATCGGTTGGAGCGCATGTCAATTTTAAAATTCAGGAGACGGATCATGAAGTTGGCGTTTTCACAACCCGTCCTGATACGATTTTTGGAGTAACTTTTATGACGCTTGCACCAGAGCATGAATTAGTAAAAGAGATTACAACGGAAGCGCAAAAAGAAGAAGTAGAGGCTTATATTGAAGCGACTGCAAAGCGTAGTGAACGTGAACGAATGGCTGATGTAAAGACCATTTCCGGAGCATTTACCGGTGCGTATGCCGAACATCCGTTTACTAAAGAACCGGTGCCAATTTGGATTGGAGATTATGTATTGGCAGGTTACGGAACTGGAGCGGTAATGGCAGTGCCCTGTGGTGACCAGCGTGATTACGATTTTGCAAAGCATTTTGAAATCCCAATTAAAAATATTTTCGAAAACGCCGATATTTCTGAAGAAGCCCATAGCGGAAAAGAAGGAACGCTAATCGCAAATTCCGATTTTTTAAGCGGATTAGCATATAAAGAAGCACTACAAAAATCGATTCTTAAGTTAGAAGAAATAGGAGCAGGCTACGGAAAAACCAATTATCGATTAAGAGATGCCGTATTTTCTCGCCAGCGGTATTGGGGAGAACCTTTCCCGGTGTATTATGTAAATGGTTTACCACAGCTAATCGATGTAGCGCATTTGCCTTTGCATTTGCCGGAAGTGGAAAAATATTTACCAACAGAAACCGGAGAACCGCCGTTAGGAAATGCTACCGATTGGGCTTGGGATACAGCAGCCAATAAAGTGGTAAGTAACGATAAAATCGATCATGAAACCGTATTTCCATTAGAGCTAAATACCATGCCGGGTTGGGCTGGAAGTAGCTGGTATTTATTCCGTTATATGGATGCCGGTAACGAGGAGGTTTTTGCTTCTGAAGCCGCACTGGATTATTGGAAAAATGTAGATTTATATATCGGTGGAAGCGAACACGCAACCGGGCATTTATTATATTCGAGATTCTGGACGAAATTCTTAAAAGATCGCGGACATTTAAACGTGGAAGAGCCTTTTAAAAAGCTGATCAATCAAGGAATGATTTTGGGGACGAGTGCTTTTGTATATCGCCTTGAAGGTGAAAATAAGTTTGTTTCTAAAAATCTTACTGAAGGAAAATCGGTTCAGCAAATTCATGCTCCGGTAGAATTTGTAAATGCTTCAGATGAATTAGATGTTGAAGCTTTTAAAAACTGGCGACCAGAATTTAAAGAAGCGGAATTTCTTACTGAAGAAAATGGAGCTTACGTTGTAGGTCGAGAGGTTGAAAAAATGTCGAAGTCCAAATATAATGTGGTGAATCCAGATGATATTTGTAATGATTATGGTGCTGATACCTTAAGAATGTACGAAATGTTCTTGGGGCCAATCGATCAGGCAAAACCCTGGAATACCGCCGGAATTACCGGTGTGCATAACTTCTTAAAGAAATTGTGGAAATTATATTTCAACAACGATCAATTTGACGTTTCAGAGGAAAAAGCTTCGGCAGATTCGTTAAAAACATTGCATAAAACCATTAAAAAAGTCACGGAAGATATTGAGAATTTCAGTTTTAATACGTCGGTTTCTACCTTTATGATTTGTGTGAATGAACTGAATGCACAAAAATGTAATAGTCGCGAAGTTCTAGAACCTTTAGCTGTATTGATTGCTCCTTATGCGCCACATATTGCCGAAGAATTATGGAATAACTTGGGTCATTCCGAATCTATTTCAACCGCTGCTTATCCTAAATTTGAAGAGAAATTTTTAGTAGAAAGCACTAAAAATTATCCAATTTCATTTAACGGTAAAATGCGTTTTACGATGGAGTTACCATTAGATATGAACAAAGATGAGATCGAAAAAACGGTAATGGAAGACGAGCGTACTCAGAAACAATTAGACGGTAGAACTCCTAAAAAAGTGATTGTTGTACCGGGTAAGATTGTAAATATTGTTGGGTAATTTTATCCAAAATCAATAAAAAAACCGCCTTTTTCAATAGAATAAGGCGGTTTTTTGTTTTCAGCTTTTGAATAAACTTTGTTCAGAAACTAGATTTAATGAATGTATTTTTACGAGAAGTAGATAAAGTATCTAATTCAATAAAAATCATTTAAAAAGCTATTAATTAGAGTTTATACCATAAGAATTTGCCATTTTAATTGCCCAGGCAATCGCATTCGCTGTGAATACGGAATTATAGACATCTTTATCTCTAGAATCTGGACCGCGGCCATAGGATGGCTTAAATACAGGGAAATTATTAGCATCTAACATAAATGGTGTAACCGTATCTGAAGTATTTGAACCATTAGAGTTAAACCCTCCATCCCCAACAAAAATCAGGTTTAAAGAATTGTGCCTAAATGCTGTAATTTTATCTAATTCAATATCGGGGTTAGCTTGTGAGATATCAGTATTGTGAGAATAAACTGTTATGGCGCTAGAAGGAATACCTGTTACAAAATTTGTGGAAGAGGCATCTTCTCCCCAAGCTTTTTGCCTTATATCTCCAAAAGGACCATTTAAAATATCATCATTGTTTGAGCTAAACTCATATAAAGCACCTGCCGGATGTGAATAGCCTGTTTTAATATCATCTGAATTGAATAATTTTTTAAAAAGAATTTCAAGACCGGTAGTTGCTTCTGAAAACAAAAGAACTACTCCATTATTATTTAAATAATCTATTAAAATTGAGGCTTCTTCTTCAGAAGGATTCCAGGAGAAGCCAATAATTATGATATCTACCGGATTTTTACCGGTAGTCCATTGTTTTAGGTTAACAGCACCTGGAGCATTGGTACCATCAATAATTTCACTCCACCCGTTAAAATCAACGGTGCTATTTGCTAAATCTCCGTAATTAATTGGGCTAGTTATTAAACTGTTAGAAGCTGCATTTCCAGAAAAGTTATAGCCATATCCATCTTTGTCGTTTCCAATGCTAAGTAGTCTTTTTTTAGTATTAACAATATTTACCGGAATGCTAACTTTGCAAGAAGAATCAGATTGATCAGTGATATTAATATCTGTACTTGATGTTGAAGATGGTGTCCCGCTGCCTTGTAAAATAATATCTTGATTTCCTGATGTATCAAATGTGCCTGAACCCTTAAATGAGATGCCATTTACAGATTTGGTTGTAATATTATAATATCCAGGAGCAGTAACTTCTACCTGTAATTTTATTTGATTTTTATAATTCAAAGGTACCCCAACATGGTAACTCCCCAATACTTCAGCACCACTACAATTTATACTAAAAGTCCCTAAAGCTTCAACATCAATAGAAACAGGATTGTTGCAGTTTATGTCTATTCCAGATGCTGTAATGGAAACTTCGTCCTTTTGTACATTTTCAGGACGTCCTTGCCCCTCTAGCCTAATTCTTTGTATTCCAGTATTTAAAAATCGTCCTTCAGCATAAAATCCATAACCGTTAGAAGTATTTGCTGTAATAGAATACTTTCCAACTTTTTTTACATCTACAGATGCCGTTAAATATTCATTTGGCGAAAGATCTTTTCTTTCAAAAAAAGTACCTTCGATAGTAATCTCACTACAATCTAAGGTCGCTTCACTGTATAATGCATCACCACACAAACTTCTCCATTGTGTATTGTTACTATCCCAAAAATTATAACATCCCTCAGAAATATTAAAAATTAAAAGGCTGTTTTCGGATTGGCTAGGCTTAATTGAATCTCGCTGAGATTGGGTTAATCTTGGAATTAAAATACCTTTTTTTGAAATTTCCAGATGGACTGTCAATTTCTGAAATATGCAATAGACTTTTTGAGTTAGGTTCTGTAGTATTAATCCCTACCTGAGAGAACGTATTTATTATTGAACATGTATAAATACATAAAAAAAATAGTATATGTTTCATGGAATAGGATAATACATAATTTTCAAAAAAGATGGATTGAGCGCTTATCAAAGAAAGGTTTCTAACTTTAACAAATAATGTAATACAAATTTAAGATTTATTATCACTATTTGGGAATTGAATACTATACATTTTTGCTTACAAAAAGACTGTATCCATACGGTAGTAAAAAATCTGCTTGCGTGTTTAATTATCTATTAAGAAAATATGATTTAGTAATCAATTAACTGGAGAGTAAAGTCTATGAAACGAAATATAGCCTAAATTAAAAGGGACTTTGTTGAAAGGAAAAAATGAAAAACAGCTATTTTTTCTATTTAATGATCAAATTCAACCTTCTAAATATAAAGTCTATTTTCTAATATCTAAAAGCGGAGCGGTCTAAGTTCTAAAAGGCACAGCCGGTCTAGATTTTAGCTTCTAACTAGCCTAAATAAAGATCAATAAGTCCTTCAGGAGTAGTAACGTTGATGGTTTGGTTTGGCTTGTCGATTTTTTCGATAAATTCATCATTCATGGGAATAAGAATTTCTTTATCGTCTTTTTTAATTTCGAATAAAGCTTGAGCGGTGCTATCGTTTATTGAAGTGATTATACCAATGTCGCCATGTTTAGCATCAATAACCTTAAAACCTATAATTTCGTGATAGTAGAACTGATCTTCGTCTAGTTCAGGAAGGAAAGTAAGTGGGAGATAAAGCTCACAGCCAATCATATCGTCTGCATCATCTTCCGTATCGATATCTTCGATCTTTGCACGCAGTAGTGTGCTTTTATGCAGGGAACTTTTTTCAATAAAAAATGGAACCAGATTATCGTTGTATTCAACGAAAACTGATTCCATCTCTGTGTACAATTCGGGTTCGTCTGTATCTAATTTGATAAGGAGTTCCCCTTTAAAGCTATATTTACTAACGATTTTCCCTAAGTAGAAACATTCTTCTTTAGTCATCGCTAGCTAAGAAATTAACCTTGTTTTTCTTCAGTTTTAGCTTCTTCACCTGTAGCTGCGTCTACTTCTTTGTCTACATCAGCTTCTGGTTCGCCTTCTTCAGTAACAGCAGCAGCTTCAGCAGCGGCAGCTTCACGTTTAGCGTTTACTTCTTTCTCAGCAGCTAAAGCTTTGTCTTTTGCTTCTTGTTCTGCTTTTGTAAGATTTTCTTTCTTGTTGTTAATTTTGCTTTCTTTTTCCTCTAACCAAGCTTGGAATTTCTTCTCAGCTTCTTCTTCAGTTAAAGCACCTTTTCTAACTCCACCAGCAAGGTGATTTTTAAGTAATGCACCTTTGTAAGAAAGAATAGCACGAGCAGTATCAGTTGGCTGTGCTCCATTCTGTAACCATTTTACAGCTCCGTCAACATCTAACTCGATAGTTGCAGGATTTGTATTTGGATTATAAATTCCTACTTTATCTAAGAATTTACCATCTCTTTTTGAACGTGCATCAGCTGCTACGATCCAGTAAAAAGGTTTTCCTTTTTTACCGTGTCTTTGTAATCTTATTTTTACAGGCATAAAAATTAATTTATGGGGTTCCCGACCCCTATTATTAATAAGGCTGCAAAGATACTACATTTTTCTAATATACAAGACCTTGGCAATAAAATATTGTAGCTCTTCTAGAACGATGATGAACTCATATCAATACTAAATAAAAGACAATAAAAATCAGTAAAATACTGCACTCTTGTTAAAAGCAGTTAATTAGTGCTAAACCCTGTTAAATAGGTTGTTGTGGCGGTATTTGAGTTGTAAATTTACTCAGCGAAACAATAAAAAAAAGATTATGAAATATTCAGAAGAAGTATCAGAAAAATTAAATGAGCTGTTAGAAAAAAACTATGATGCAGAGAAAGGATATAAATTTGCAGCTGAAAATGTTAAAAACGATAAGCTAAAATCTTTTTTCACTGAAAGAGCACAAGAACGCTACGATTTTGGACATGAGTTAAAGTCTGAAATTAGAAATTATGGTGAAGTGCCAGATAAAGGTTCTAGTTTAGCAGGTGATGCTCACCGTACTTGGATGAACTTAAAAACAGCATTCTCTGGAAACAAAGAAGAAGCAGTTTTAGAGGAAGCTATAAGAGGTGAAAAGGTAGCCGTTGAGGAATACCAAAAGATCTTAGACGATACTAACGTGCCAGCATCAACTCAAAATATTCTTCTGAAACAAAAAAATTCTATAGTAGCTTCTTTAAACGAGGTGAAATCTCTTGAATATAAATTTGACTAGAAGAAAAAATATAAAATTTTGATGCGAATAGATGTTTGATTGAAGTAGTAGTTTTAATGTTCGTATCGAGCCTCACGGAAAAGAAGTTTTGCTTCAATTACCGTGAGGCTTTTTTATTGGTTAATAATTGTTGAAAAACACACTTTTTCTCAACTGAAATTATGCTTAGTTTTGCAAGATAAGATGTTGCTGAATTGCCCTTTTTCTTCATACAGGGTGTAAATAACTAAGAGCCAATGTATTTAATTTTTGATACCGAAACCACCGGATTACCAAAGCGTTGGGATGCGCCTTTAACCGATTCTGATAACTGGCCAAGATGTATACAGATCGCTTGGCAGTTACATGATGAGATGGGTAATCTTTTGGAGCATCAGGATTATCTGGTGCGCCCAGAAGGTTTTGATATTCCTTATGATGCCGAGCGCGTTCACGGAATTTCAACAGATTTGGCCAAAGAAGAAGGTATTTCTTTAAAGGAAATGTTGGAGAAATTCAACGAAGCTTTGGGAAGGACCAAATTTATCGTTGGACAAAATCTTGGTTTTGATGTTAATATTATGGGAGCCGAGTTGCATCGTGCCGGTATGGATAGCCAATTACTCGAACTTCCGGTTTTAGATACCTGTACAGAAACTACGGCAGAGATGTGTAGAATTCCCGGTGGACGTGGCGGAAAATTTAAATTGCCAACGCTAACCGAATTGCATGAATATCTGTTCGATGAGCCTTTTGGCGAAGCACACAATGCAACTGCCGATGTTGAAGCAACAACGCGTTGTTTCCTGGAACTAGTGAGAAAGAGAACTTATTCTGCGGAAGAGTTAAATGCTGCTCCCGGTTATTTTGAAGATTATATAGATGCTAATCCAGAGCCATTTCAGCCAATTGGTTTAAAGCATATTAATCTTAAAAAAGCTTCCGAAGCAATTCGAAAAAGGCTGGAAAAACTGCAGCCAACCGATGAAATTACTACGGAAGAAATCGAGGAGAACCTTGAAAAATTAGATGAGGTGCCTTTTGCGCATCTTCACAATCATTCCCAATTCTCCGTGTTACAGTCAACTATAAGTATTCCCGATCTTGTAAATGCCGCGGGCGAGCAAAATATGCCGGCAGTAGCGCTTACCGATCATGCAAATATGATGGGAGCCTTTCATTTTGTAAAAGAAGTTGGGAATTATAATAAAAGTGTAAAAGCAAAAAACGAAGAAGCCATTGCTAATGGTGAGCCTGCAGAAGCCAATGAAATAAAGGCGATTATTGGTTGTGAGTTTTTTGTTTGTGAAAATCACACCGATAAATCAAGAAAAGATAACGGTTACCAGGTAGTGATGTTGGCCAAAAATAAAAAAGGCTATCACAATTTGGCTAAAATGTCTTCGAAGGCGTATACAGATGGTTTTTACTATGTACCTAGAATTGATAAGGAGGTTGTAAAACAATACAAAGAAGATGTAATCGTGCTTACCGGTAACCTTTATGGTGAAGTACCGAGTAAAATTCTAAATGTTGGTGAAAAGCAAGCCGAAGAAGCTTTGCTTTGGTGGAAAGAAGAGTTTGGTGACGATCTTTATATAGAGATGATGCGCCATAATCAGGAAGATGAAAATCGGGTAAATCAAGTTCTGGTTGAGTTTTCTAAAAAGCATGATATAAAATTAATCGCCACCAATAATACCTACTATTGGAATAAAGACGATGCTAATGCACACGATATTTTGCTGTGTGTTAAAGATGGCGAGAAGCAGGCAACACCAATTGGTCGTGGCCGCGGCTATCGTTACGGATTGCCAAACCAGGAGTATTATTTTAAGACTGCTGAAGAGATGAAAAATCTCTTTAAAGATTTGCCTGAAGCAATATCGAATATTAAAGAGATTGTAGATAAAATAGAGCCTTTTGAGTTGGCACGAGACGTATTACTTCCGGCTTTTACCATACCTGAAGAATTTTTGGTTGAAGAGGATAAAATAGATGGTGGTAAGCGAGGCGAAAATGCCTATTTAAAGCATATTACCTTTAAGGGAGCCGAAGGACGTTACAGCGAAATCACTCCGGATATTAAGGAAAGGTTGGATTTTGAGCTATCAGTAATCGAAAAAACAGGATATCCGGGTTATTTCTTAATTGTTGAAGATTTTATTCGTGAAGCCAGGAATCTTGATGTTTCGGTGGGACCGGGAAGGGGTTCTGCGGCTGGTAGTGCGGTAGCCTATTGTTTAGGAATTACGAATATCGACCCTATTAAGTACGATCTGCTTTTTGAGCGTTTCTTAAATCCAGATCGTGTGAGTATGCCCGATATTGATATCGACTTTGATGATGAAGGTCGTAGCCGGGTTATGGATTATGTAATCGGGAAATATGGTGCCAATCAGGTAGCGCAAATTATTACCTACGGAACCATGGCTGCAAAGTCATCGATTAGGGATACTGCTCGGGTTTTAGATTTACCTTTAAGTGATGCCGATAGAATAGCGAAATTGATCCCTAATACCAAACTAGGGAAGCTTTTCGCAATGGATGAAAAGACGATAAAATCGAAATTCCGAAGCGAAGAAATAGACAGTATTAACGAGCTGCTAAATATTTCTGAAGGAGACGATCTTGAAGCGCAAACGGTAAATCAGGCGCGAGTTTTAGAAGGGTCGGTTAGAAATACCGGGATCCATGCCTGTGGGGTAATTATTACCCCTAGTGATATTACCGATCACGTTCCGGTTTCGTTGGCTAAGGATTCCGATTTATATGTAACGCAGTTCGATAACTCGGTTGTAGAAGATGCGGGTCTACTAAAAATGGACTTCTTGGGGTTAAAAACGTTAACCCTAATTAAGGATACCATTAAAATTGTAAAAGGAAGACATGGGATCGATCTAGTTCCCGATGAATTTCCTTTGGATGATGAAGAAACTTATAAACTCTTCCAACGTGGAGAAACAGTAGGAATATTCCAGTATGAATCTCCAGGAATGCAGAAACACATGCAGGCGTTAAAACCAACGGTTTTTGACGATCTAATTGCAATGAACGCCTTGTATCGCCCAGGGCCAATGGAATATATTCCAAGCTTTATTGCCAGAAAACACGGGGACGAAGAGATAAGTTATGACCTTCCAGATATGGAAGAATATTTGCAAGAAACCTATGGTATTACGGTCTACCAAGAGCAGGTAATGTTGCTTTCGCAAAAGTTAGCCGGCTTTTCTAAAGGTGAAGCCGATATGCTACGTAAAGCAATGGGTAAAAAGATATTTGCTTTACTGGAAAAACTGAAACCCAAGTTTCTTGACGGTGGAGAAGAGAAAGGCCATCCTCGAGAAGTTTTAGAGAAAATATGGAAAGACTGGGAAGCTTTTGCTTCTTATGCGTTTAACAAGTCGCACTCTACCTGTTATGCCTGGATTGCTTATCAAACGGCATATTTAAAAGCCCATTATCCTGCGGAATATATGGCTGCGGTATTGTCTAATAACATGAACGATATCAAGCAAGTTACCTTCTTTATGGAAGAATGTAAGCGAATGAAACTTAACGTACTTGGTCCCGATGTAAACGAATCTTACTATAAATTCTCTGTAAACAAAGATTACGCTGTCCGGTTTGGAATGGGAGCTATTAAAGGAGTTGGAGCCGGTGCAGTAGCCACTATCGTAGAAAATCGTAAAAGCGAAGCTGGGCATTATCGATCTATTTTCGATATGGCAAAACGAATCGATTTGCGAGCAGCCAATAAAAAAGCTTTTGAGAATTTAGCTTTGGCAGGTGGATTTGATTGTTTTAAAGAAACGCATCGCGCACAGTATTTTCACGATGAAGGAGACGGAATGAGCTTTTTGGAGAAAGTGGTGAAATTTGCTGCTAAATTTCAGGAAAATGAAAATTCGTCTCAGGTAAGTTTATTTGGCGAAGCCAGCGAAGTGCAGATTCCAGAGCCAAGTGTGCCGCCTTGTGAAGAGTGGGGGACGATGGAAAAGTTACGTCGTGAAAAAGAAGTGGTGGGAATTTATATTTCTGGGCATCCATTGGATGATTTTAAGAAAGAGATTCAGTATTTCTGTAATGGAAGTTTATCAGATTTTAGAGAGCTTGAAAAAATAGTAAATCGTGAAATTTCTTTTGGCGGAGTGATTAGCGATGTTCAACACAGAACTTCAAAAATGGGAAAAGGTTGGGCAATGTTTACCGTTGAAGATTATACCGAATCTTACGAGTTTAGAATGTTTGGCGAAGAATATCTTAAAAACCGACATTTTCTGGTTCCAAACTCCTTTGTGCATATAAAAGCTTTTATTAAAGAAGGGTGGACCAACAAAGATACCGGCAAAAAAGGAGAGCCTAGAATTCAGTTTAATAGCTTTCAGCTATTGCACGATATCATGGATTCATACGCGAAAAAACTTACCATTCAGTTAGATATAAATGATTTGAAGGAAGAGAAAATCGATATTTTAAAAGAGATTTTTAGAAGTTATCGCGGTGATCATAAACTGAATTTTGTGGTGTATGAAATGAAAGAGCAACTGAAATTACATATGCCTAGTAAGCGCCAAAAAATAAAGATCTGTCCTGAATTATTAGAAAGTTTGGAAGCTGAGCATGTGGTTTATAAATTGAACTAAAGCTGAGGTTTTTTACTTTCGGGCAGGGATTGAAGCAAGCTACCGTGTAGCGCGTAAAGCCCGGTCCTTCCTGAAGATGAAATCTGAAGGAAGGAGCCCGCCGTATAATTATTGACAATCAGCTTATAACGAAATCTGATATTTGATTTGTAAGGTTTCCGAAAATATTTGACTACTTTTACGTATTGATAATTTACTAGAAAAATAAAGATTATGGCTATTGAAATAACCGACGCAAATTTTGAAGAAACAGTATTAAAAAGCGATAAACCAGTAATGGTTGATTTTTGGGCAGCATGGTGTGGACCTTGTAGAATGGTAGGACCGGTAATCGAAGAGCTTAGCGGCGAGTATGAAGGGAAAGCAGTTGTTGGAAAATTAGATGTTGATGCTAACCAGGAATTTGCTGCAAAATACGGAGTTAGAAATATCCCAACAGTACTTATTTTCCAAAACGGAGAAGTTGTAGGTCGCCAGGTTGGTGTTGCTCCAAAAGATACTTATGCAAGTGCTTTAAACGAGCTTTTATAATCCATAGCGATTTTTGAATAATATTGAACCCGGCTTTTGCCGGGTTTTTTGTTTCTTGATTTGACGTAGTTAGTATTGAGAAGTTAGAAAATAGAGTAGAGAACCATGAATTTGAATTCTAAATGCTGAAAAGTTGAATAGCTGTAAACTGTATACAGAAAACAGAGTTCTCGACACAACACTTTTACCTTGAGCGCTATCGTCATCTCGACCTTGTGGAGAGATTTTTTTGAATTCAGTTATTCTAACATAGAATATTGAAAAGAGACAAGATAATTATTATAAAATGCTGAATTCTGAATTGCTTTTCAATGAAGACTTTTCTGTTCACCGTTCATTCTTCATTGCTTATTGTATTTTGTAAACTGTCAACTCGTTTTTTGTATATTCCTGCAACAAATAATTTTACTTTGAAATTACAACAACAGGTACATCAAACTGAAGGATTTTTAAATCTTGAAATATTGGCGCGGCAAATTGTCGAAGGTTATATTTCGGGGATGCATAAGAGTCCGTTTCACGGCTTCTCTGCGGAATTTGCAGAGCATAAGATTTACAATCAGGGACAAAGTACCAAGCATATCGATTGGAAGCTTTATGCGAAGACTGATAAATTGTACACGAAGCGCTACGAAGAAGAAACCAATTTGCGCTGTCACCTTATCATCGATAATTCTGCTTCGATGCATTATCCTTCTTTAAAGAAACAAAGTCTCTTAAAACTAAATAAAATTGGTTTTTCGGCTCTAGCATCAGCGTGTATTATGAATATGCTAAAGCGACAACGTGATGCAGTGGGTTTAAGTGTGTATAGTGATAAGTTTGAATTTTATGCGCCAGAAAAAGCAGGAGAACGCCATCATCATTTATTGCTGAATCATTTAGAAAACGCGGTAAATTCTGGCGGGTCTAAACGCGGAACAGAAACCTATACCTATTTGCACCAAATTGCGGAAAAACTAAAAAGAAGATCTTTGGTATTTCTGTTTACTGATATGTTTCAAAGCGATAAAGAGGAAGCCGAACTATTTGAAGCTTTACGACATCTTAAATATAATAAGCACGAAGTAATCTTGTTTCATGTTTTAGATAATAAAAAAGAGCTTGGATTTGATTTTGAAAATGCGCCGAAGCGATTTTTTGATGTAGAAACGGGAGATGAGATAGACTTATATTCGGAAAATATTCAGGAAAATTATAAAAAAGCGATTAAAAGCTACTTTGAAAATCTAAAATTGGAATGCGCGAAGTACCGGATAAGTTACGTTCCGGTAGATATCAATAAAAATTTCAATAAAATTTTACAGTCTTATTTTGTTGAAAGACAAAAGCTTGCATAACGGGCTAAAAAAAAGATCAAAAAAACTCAAAAAAAAGTTTGTGGAAGTGAAAAACAGCTGTATATTTGCACTCGCAATAACGCAACGGTCTGGTAGTTCAGTTGGTTAGAATGCCTGCCTGTCACGCAGGAGGTCGCGAGTTCGAGTCTCGTCCAGACCGCTTTTAAAGTATCAAATAAAAGCAAAAAGCCTTTAAATCAATGATTTAAAGGCTTTTTTTATTTCCCTACCTTCATTTTAACGCATATTAACCTAAGTGTTTGGTGCTGAATTCGGTGCATATTATTTAGCTCATTTTATATGCACCTCGAAACTCCTAATGCACTGTTAATAAATGTCTTGGGGCTTTTCTTTAACATTTGCTTTTGCTAACTTGAGGTGCATATTTTAATGCCAGCATCGATGAATAATTCACTATCAATCATTTTTTATCCAAAAAAAACCACTTCAAGACATTCGAATGAAGCTATTATTTATGCTCGAATCACATACAATGGTAATCGATCAGACTTTAGTACTTCCAGAAAAATAGAGGTGAGTAAATGGAATTCTCATACAAATAGTACTCGAGGTAACTCTGGAGAGTCCAGGATCATTAAAAGATATCTTGATGACATGCGTACTAGATTATACGACATCCATGATCGTTTAGTTCGGGAGCAAAAGAATATCTCCTCGAAAATTATAAGAGATACTTATCTTGGAAAAGAGGAGAAGCAATACACGCTTTTGGAAGTTTTTAATGAGCATAATGAACAAATGGAACGGCTGATTGGAAAAGGCTATACAAAAGGAACCTTACAGCGTTATAAAGCCTGCAAAAAGCATATTGAAGATTATCTCGAATTTAAATTTGAAGTAAAGAATATACCGGTTAAAGAGGTTAATTATTCATTTATCACTGGTTTCGAACACTTCTTAAAATCTCAAAAGGAATGCGGGCATAATACTTCGATTAAATACATTGTGAATTTTAAAAAGATTATTAGGATCGCTTTAGCAAATGAATGGATTAGTAGTGATCCTTTTTTCCATTGGAAAGGAACCTGGAAATCTTCAGATAGGGCTTATTTAAATGATGAGGAATTAAAAAGGTTGTCAGAAAAAGATTTTGATATCACCCGATTAGATTTGGTAAGGGATATGTTCGTTTTTTCATGTTATACAGGGCTTGCTTTTGCAGATATAGAGAAGCTGTCTGAAGATGATATCATTTCTAACGGAGATCAACGATGGATAAAGACCAAAAGGAAGAAAACAAATTCTTTAAGTAGTATTCCTCTATTACAAATCCCGGAGAACATTTTGGAGAAATATAAAGATCATCCCAGAGTTAAATTTAGTGACAATGTTCTGCCGGTAATGTCTAATCAAAAGTCGAATGCCTATCTAAAGGAAATAGCAGACCTTTGTAGAATAAAAAAGAATTTAACCACTCATTTGGCTAGACATACCTTTGCGACAACGGTAACGCTTTCTAAAGGCGTGCCAATCGAGTCTGTAGGGAAAATGTTAGGACATAAATCTTTAAAAACTACTCAGATTTATGCAAAAGTTCTGGATGATAAAATTGCTAAGGATATGCAGGTTGTTGCTAAGGGAATGGAAAAATGATTTTGAACTAATAGTTGTAATAAAGCTGGTTATAATCAAGGGGTCCCTGATTCGAACCCAGGTGGGGCCATATTTATAACTCTATAGGCTCCTTAAACACTACAGTTAATAGCTTTTTTTATTTTTGGTGGGTAATAAGGTTCGTAATAAATTTATTATTTTAACTATGTTTGTTAAAACTATCTAAATGAAAATCGATATAAAGAAAGCGGTAGAGGAATTGACACCTTACCATGCATTAATAGGTATGCTGATTTTTTTTGGAGGTATATTTATATGGCTTTACAACATTATTATAGCTCCTTCTGATCTAAAAGTTAGTGTTACCACGGAAGCGGTGGTATATCCTCGTAGCATTTCTGAAAGCTTTGGAAAAGTAAATGATTACTTGTCAGATAAAGATACTTTAGTTGTTGAAAGCTTTGGAATATATGAGTTTTTATTAAAAACGACAGATATCAAGAGGATAATTTTGAGAAATACCAGTTCCAAAACTTTAAAAAATGTTAATTTCAAACACCTTAACACAAAAAATCTTAGTGCTTTTAGTATTACTTCATCCTTTCTAACAAGCGATGAACAAAATTATCTTTACGATAATTTGATCTTGGACGATAAAAGAGAAATTATTTATTTTCAAAATCCAATTGATTTACCTCCCAATAAAGAAGTCATAATTAATATCTGGGGTAGTTTTACTGAAAGTCCAGTAAACCAGAACATATTAGTAACGTATGATGATGGAGATGGATTTTTTGAAAACGATTATTATGTAAGTGGTTTTCAAGGGTATGTATATAAAAATACTTTCCAGTTTTTTTTTATGGCCATAATAATCTTTTGTGGTGTTTACTATTTTGGAATAAAAAACGCTAAAAAGCAAAGTGAATGATTTTTTTACTCAAAAGATTATTATCAAATTTCATTGACTTTTTCCTATATGTAGTTGTATTTCTTTTATTTACGATAGTTGCGGATTTTGAGTATATCCATTCTCACTTAAATTTTCTTTTTTCGGTCACTTTTATATTTGTCTTTGTTTGCCCGATAATACTGTTTCGTAATACTTTAGGAAAACAGATAGTAAATTTGCAATGGTTGGGAAAAGAGGGTTTAAAAATTCAACTTTTTTTCAAGTATTTAGTTTATTTAGTCTTTCTCGTTCCAGCCCTTAATCCAATTACTATAATAACAGAATTTCCGTATTGGAACAAAGAAATAATTAATCAGGATGCGTCCTTTGTAATAAAGATTTCTATAGTATTTCTTATATCCGATATTTTAGTTTCTTTAATTAGTCTGGGAAAGTTTCACATTTTAGATTATTTTCTGAAAATTAAATTAGTGAATAAGACATATTCAAGCAATATGTATTCTTCTCTTTCGATCATTCTTTTATTATCAGGTGTCTATTTGATTCTAAGTGTATATCAGTACAAATACTCATTTACATTTGCAAATATTTCAGAAAGGGTTTTGCGTAAAATTCCTAAAGAAAGTTTCCCTATTGATTTAGTACATGGAGGATATGTAATGGCTATTCATGAAAAATCAAATAAGACTTATGTTCCAACAGAGCCTCTTTCGCTTATTTATAAAAAAGAATTGAACAGAAAAACAATCTATGTCAGATTGCCGATTGATATTTTTAATTCTGAAAAGCATAGACGAGATATATGTTATAATATTTTAGAGTATTCTTTAAGTAATGATATTTTTTCAGGTTATAAGCCAGATCAAACAAGATTTATTTTAACAGCAGTTGAAGACGGATTTTTCATCAGTTATAATGAATATAGATATTATTATTATTTCGATAGGGATTTGCCGGAATGGGGTATTTATGGAGGAATTAAAGCTGATTCTACGACTACTGATCAATATATTAAGTTTATAAATAATGTCAGGTTAGCTAAGAAATTAAGAGTAGAGGAAAAATTTAAAGGCAGTTTTAGGGAAATCATTAATAGAGCTTTAAATGATAGTATTTTGCTTGAAAAAGTGAATTCTGTGTATGCTAGTAGATATGAAACGCGTTATCAAATGAGTGGCCTATCAATTAAAATTGACACCTCTGAAATTAATTTAGATAAAATTGAATTTGAAGATTCTAAATTAAGTGGTTATGGACATTATAATTTTCCGGTTGAAAATGCGAAAAACAATTTTTTTACTATACAGGCTGTTAATGATGAATATCTTTTAGATGATGAAAATGTTACACAGTTGGAATTCATAATAGAAAACTATTCAAATGAATACCTATGATTTGGCAATGGAATTATTTCTTTCATCTAATCTCAATTGATGATGGATTTTTGAATAAAACTCATAATATTAATGTATATTTAAATGTATTAACATTAGTTATGATTTATGCTAAATAAACCGAGTAGTTTTTTTTCGCTCGATGATTTATTATTTGCTACTTATAAAACTTTACTAAATGAGGGAACATTAATCAATAGTAAAAGAGATATTGATATTTTAGAAATTACGCAATATGCTGCGACTTTAACAAACCCAAGAGTTAGAACTTCTAGGTCTTTGGATAGAAAGCTAGTAAGAAGTAAATTTGCTGAGTTTGCATGGTATTTATCGAAGGACTCAAATATTGATTATATTAAACCTTATATATCAGTGTATGATAAAGAGGAAAAGCAGAATGATAAAATTTTAGGAGCATATGGTCCTAAAATTTTTGGTTCGAAATGTAATCAAAAATCGCAATTTGAAAGAGTCATTGAACAAATAATTAAGCGACGGGCTACTAAGCAAGCATTTTTAGTTATAAGTGAAAGCAAAGAATATAAATTTAGGCAACAAAAATTTAAGAGTCCACCATGTACTATAGGTCTACATTTTTATGTTAGAAAGAAAAAATTAAACCTATCAGTATATATGAGAAGTAATGATGCTTATTATGGTCTTCCTCATGATATATTTTGTTTTACAATGTTGCAAGAGTTAGTTTCTTGTAGAACAAATATACCTTTAGGAGATTATACACATTACTCTACATCGATGCATATTTATCCGAGGCATATAAAAAATATAAAGGATTATCTTTCGGAAGGAAAACACGAACCAATTGAAATGCCAAATATAACTAAATGTGATACAGAAACATTGAATTTGGTTTCTAAGGCCTTTAATAAAACTTTATCTAGTTTGGAGGCTGAAAGTCTAGATTCTTACTGGAAAGATTATATTTTATTTTCTAACAATTGCTGTAAAAAAGAAAACATTGGAACTTGGGAGGAAAAATTTATTAATGAAGAAATGCGTAGTATCGCAGCTAATAGTATTTCGAAATAATGGAAATAAATCAATTAGAATTACTTTGGTCGGATTCAATCAGCCAACTTTTAAATAGCCAAATAGGTGGTGAGGAATTAAATGTTCTGGCAAATCAAACTAATGATAGTGTCAGAAGAATAGAAGTTTATAAAGTATACAAATCTAGAGCTTACAGAGCTGTTAAAGATAAACAAGAATTTATTTATACATCTAATCCTTTTGTTTTAGCTCAAAGAGAAGATTTAAGTTTTGAAGAAAGAATTTGGATAATTTATTTAGCTACATATTTCGGAAAAAGTAATAAATCAAAATGGACTCTTTTTGAAAGAGCTGCATTTGATAGAAATCAAACTCTAATTTCATTTCATAGTATTATATCTGATTTGGATAAGTATTTTAAGTATTTAGCTAGTTTTGATTTTTTTGACCAATGCCAGTTTTCAAATCATAGAAAATTTACAGCAAAAAGATTACATGGAGACAATGGGTTTTTCCAAAGTGCAAATTTTTTCGTTGATAACTTTAAAATGTACTTACCGAAAGAAAAAATTAGTTTTGATAAAATGTACAAATTATCCAGACGTATACCCAATTTTGGTAGATTAGCTGGATTTGATTTTACAAGCTCTCTTGTTAAATGTGGCTTCAATGTTGAAGAACCAAAATCAATGTATGCAGAAAATAGTACAGGACCTTTACAAGGCTTAAAATTAATTTTAAGTATGACCAATAGCAATACCTCAAAAGAGTCACAAATAGGACTAAGTAAGGATTTAGTAGATTGGTTTAGTAAACACAGTGAAATTTTTATGGTAGGTCAAGTACTTGAAGATGCAATTTGTAATTGGCAGAAAGATACTAGAAAATATATTAAGTATAGTGGTTAAAAAAATTAGAATTGACACTATCCCGTAAAGTGTGTAAGTTTTAAATAAGGGGGTTTGGCTTTATTACTTAAAGTCGAACCCTTTCTTCATATATAGTTAAGAACTGATTGAGGATAATTCCCCAGTTTCTAACCGGCATAGTCCACTTTTTTGTGGCTTCCCTTAATGCCAAATATACTGATTTCATAACAGCATCATCTGTTGGGAAGGATAATTTATTCTTGGTGTACTTCCTGATCTTACCGTTTAAATTTTCAATCAGGTTGGTGGTGTAAATGATACGCCTGATCTCGAGTGGGAATTCATAGAAAACTGTAAGATCTTCCCAGTTGTCTCTCCAGCTTTTAATAGCATAGGAATACTTGTCATTCCAATTGCGTGCAAAATCCTCTAGGGCAGCTTCTGCGGCCTGTTTGGTCGGAGCATCATAGATGAGCTTCATATCCTTTGTAAAGGCTTTTTTATCTTTCCAGACCACATACCTGCAAGCATTCCTGATCTGGTGGACTACACATATTTGCGTTCTGGATTCCGGGAATACGTTTCTAATGGTATCGGTAAATCCATTCAGGTTATCTGTAGCGGTGATCAGAATATCCTCCACACCACGGGCTTTCATATCAGTAAGTACGCTCATCCAAAAAGCCGCAGATTCATTCTTACCCAGCCATAGGCCAAGAACCTCTTTCTTTCCATCCCTCCTAAGACCTACTGCGATATAAATCGTTTTGTTGACTACCTTGGAGTTCTCTCGTACCTTAAACACAATCCCATCCATCCAGACAATAAGATAAACCGGCTCTAAAGGGCGGTTCTGCCAGGCGACAATATCATTGCTAATCCGGTCAGTTATTCGGGATATGGTGGAAGTAGAAACATCAAAACCATAGACTTCAGAGATCTGTTCTTCGATATCACTATTGCTCATTCCTTTGGCATAAAGAGAGACAATTACATTCTCGATTCCATCAACCATATTCTGCCGCTTTGGAACAATCATGGGATTAAAGGATCCGTCCCTGTCTCTTGGAACCTTTATAGAATCTTCTCCATAGGAACTGCGAACCTTCTTCTGGGAATAGCCGTTGCGGGTATTACCTTCTTTAGATCGCTGGTTTTTCTCGTAATCAAGGTGACCATCAAGCTCACCTTCCAGCATTTTTTCCAGACCACGCTTTTGGAGTTGTTTTAGGAAATTACTGAGTTCTTCTCCGGATTTGAACTGCTTTAAAAAATCATCGTCAAATAAATCTTCTTTTTTCATTACTGTGTAAATATTAGAGGCCTGAAATTACAGGCAAGATTAAAAAAATATCGGGGTTTGCAAACCCCGATATTTTCTACTTACACAGTTTTTGAGATAGTCCCTTAGAATTCAATTTTACGATAAACTTTTCTATACCAACTGTATGGAGCAATTTTATCCCTATGTACTTGGGCTACTATAAGTGAAGCAGATATATCATATTTTACTGCTAATGATAGAATATCTTTATAGGAATTACAATTTTTAATTTTTCTTTTAATGTTATCTGGGAAAAGTAGGGACTCCACAAATTCATTAGCTTCCTGTTCTTCAAATATATTATCTGATTTAAGAGAAGCTAATTGAAACTCATCATCAGAATAATGAATTAAGGGTTGCCGAAGACTATGTAAAAGGCAATGCGACAACTCATGTAAAAGCGTAAACCAAAAGGCAGCGTTGTTTTTGTATCTATCTGTAACGACAACCAACCTGTAATCTTTTAGAATTTTCTTAGTAAAACCAGATACACCATAACCTGATTTACTTGGTTTAAAAAGAACTACTATACCGCACCTATTACAAATTTCGTTAATTTTATTCAGAATTTTCTCAACTCGATTGACTTTTGTTAGTGATACAATTTCAGATAAATGTGTACTCAATGCTTCTCGAGAAAACATATTTATTTTCCCATCATAAATCAAAGACTCTGCTTCTTTTTCACATTCTCTTATCCAATTTGCTATTTTAATAGGTGAAGGTTCAAACCTCTGAGTTTTACTGTATAGAATAATTGGGCTTTCAAAATAGTCTAATACTAAATGTTCGAACGATGAATATTGAAAATCACTGAGCAAGTTGTTAATATCAGTTTGTCTTGAAGAACATAGCTCATCCAGAATCAATTTATATTCTTTGTAAATTTTTGAATTACATCTATCAGTATCTTTTATGTAATTATTGTAACGATTAATCCAAAATATTTCCGACCCTCCTAAAATTTGAGATAATTGATATGCAATTTTGGAGCTAATTTTTAATTGGTCATGCACTAAATTTCCAAAATCATCTATACTTAGATCTAGATATTCTCTAAACATTTTCAAGTTAATGTCAAGTTCAGAAATTCTTCTTAGAATTGTATCACTTGGGGGAGAAGCTATTTCGTAATCTGTGTTCATTTGAATTTTACTTATATCTATTCCTTTTATCCGTTGAATCAATTTGAAGCCCTTTTTTCATAATTTGAATAATCTTTAATCTTTCAATTTGATTATCATTTGGGGATTCATAGGAGCTAATTATTTCGCTTATTATCTTAAAAGAATTGTTTTCAATTATTACTAAATTTCTATTACGATCTATTAAGTAGTTGATAGGAGAATCAACTAATCTAGGGGATGCTCTTAAATCAGAAATGAAGGCTCTCAATTCTTTTATTTCATCAGAGGTAAATGGTGAATTTTTTGCAAAAGTACCTAATAAATAACAATATTCTCGTACTTCATCATTTTTATATGATATAGTCATGTTCTAAATTTAGAACATTTTAATAATATTTGAAAGTCAACTATTTATAAATATATTTCACATATTTATTTATCAAATTCAAATAAATCTTTAGGATGTACACTGAGTCCTCTTGCTAGTTCAGCTATAGTAGTAAGAGTAATATTCCTTTTTCCCTTCTCAATTTTATTAAGATCAGCGTAGTCTAAATCACATTTTTGGGAAAGAGCTCTAAAACTTAAGTTTTTCATTTTTCTAATTTTACCAAAATTAGCTCCAAATTGGATTAAAAAATCAACTTTATCTTTCTCGTTTTGCATCTTAGCCCTTTCTAAGCCTAAGATGAATAAAAAAATCAAAAATATTGTTGGTGTATATTACAACATTTAAAAAATTATTTATATCTTTATCCAACAACTACAAGTACAGCCTTTTACGTTAAGCCGTGATTTCATCATTGAATTTATCATGTAAAATTCTTTGAGATTTTAAAACCAAACCTATAAGAAGAAACCAACGTTTAATGAATTAGCTATTTAGTCTAGGCTAGAAGCCAGAAAGCCTTCCCTCAAGCATAAGCCTTTCCCTAAGTTTAACGGCTTTTTTGGGAAGGCCTATGGTTTCATAAACTAATTAAAGACAAACAAAACCACAGCAAATTATGAAAACTATACTCCACACCGCTAGACTCGTATTATTTGTTAGTACAGTCCCTTTTTGAAGATCTGATCCAACATTAAAAACTGTTGACTATGGAACGTGAGTTTAAACTTTTAAAAGAAGGGCATCCCGATGCTATGGAATTTATCTATGCTAGATATCATCGTAGGCTTTTTGGGTTAGGAAAGAAATTAATTCGGGACGAATTTGTCATTGAAATCATCCTCCAGGATACATTTCTGAAACTATGGGAGAATAGGGACCGGATACAGGAACCGGAACATATTTTCTTTTTTCTCCGCTATGTGATGAAGAGGGATTGTACCTATTACTATACACGACCTAGGAACAGGTTTCATAGGAACATCAACAGGTTGGATAATTATGAGAACTACCAGGAGTATATGCACGGTTATGATCCTCAAAAAGAGGATCATCATTTACAGGCTCAGGAAGCCGACCAAAAAGCATTCGATCAGATAAGCCGTGTTTTTCCTTTACTCAGCCCAGAAAGACGACGTCTCATTGAACTCTGCTTAAAATACGGTTTTCAGTATAAAAATATTGCTCGGGTTATGGGAACAAGCACTACCTATACCAGTAATGAGGTAAAAAGAGCGATCGCTGATCTTAAAAAAATTATTCATCAAGGGAGAAATTTGGATTCAAAACAAAAACAGGAGGTTACGGTAAAACTACAGGGCAAGATGACAGAGGAACAGGAAAAGGTCTTACAACTGCGTAATGAAATGCACTATTCCTTTGCGGCTATTGCAGAAGAACTTCAACTATCCCAAAAAGAAGTCCACAAGGAATTTGTGACTGCTTATAAGCTTTTACAAAGCAAACACACACAACAGAAATCTGCTTAATCATGGGAAAAGAAACTATAAAACTCACCCGAAAAATCCAGTTGCTAGTGGATGCACCTACCAAAGAAGAAAGAAAAGAGGCTCTTGATACTCTATACCGTTGGCAGAACCGAAGCTATAGGGCGGGTAACCTTATTGTTTCCCACCAGTATATTCAGGAAATGATTAAGGATTTTTTTTATTTATCTGAAGGGATAAAATATAGGCTGGTGGATGATAAGAAAGCTGAAGATGGCATGCTCAATCGTTCCAAGAGCAATTGTACCTACCGGGTGGTTTCTGATCTTTTTAAAGGTGAGGTCCCAACCAACATTTTAGCCTATATGAATTATAATATCATGAATAATTTTAGTAAAAACTTGGTGCAATATAGGAGGGGAGAGCGCTCGCTTGCAAATTATAGAAGGGATATTCCTTTTCCCTTTGGAACGATAGGGATTCATGGATTATCCTATAAAAAAGAGAAAAAAGCATTTTGCTTTCGTTTATTTTCTATTCCTTTTAAAACCTATTTAGGTAGGGATTATACGGATAAACGAAGCTTGCTGGAACAGGTAGTAGCCAGCCAAATCAAACTTTGCGCTTCTAAAATTCAACTGAAAAAAGGAAAAATTTATTGGTTAGCCGTATTTGAAGTTCCGAAAGAAAAGCATAGCCTAAAACCGGAAGAAATTGCAGAAGCCTCCCTATCTCTTGAATATCCTATTATAGTGAAATCTAGTAAAGCAAAGCTTAATATTGGTAGTAGAGAAGAGTTTTTATATAGAAGATTAGCCATTCAGGCTGCTTTAAAAAGAGTGCAAAATGCTACTGCCTATTGTAGATCAGGAAAAGGTCGTAAACGCAAAACAAAAGCAGTAGAAAGATTTCAAGAAAAAGAAAAAAATTATGTAGGTAACCGTTTGCATGTATACAGTCGGATGCTTATTGATTTTTGTATCAAACAGCAAGCAGGTACACTCATTTTAATAAATCAGGAAGATAAAATGGAGATCGCCAAAAAGGAAAATGGATTTGTTTTAAGGAATTGGAATTACTATGAACTTATGACCAAAATAAAATATAAGGCTGAAAAAGCCGGAATTGAACTTATCGTGGATTAAAATTAAAAATGAGGGTGCTTGTACACCCGTAAGGTGAGGTTCTATTTACGCTCACTAAATGCGCGCAGCATATACAACAAACCTTCCCCTTAGAGTTGAGAGGAAATAAAATAATGATCAACAGACTATAAAAAAGATGTAAGTCCATAATTATCGTGGATTGAATATAATAATGAGGGTACTTGTACACCCGTAAGGTGAGGTCTCAATAGCACTCACTAAATGCGCGCAGCATATACAACAAAGCCTTCCCGCGATGAAATAAAATGAGAATTATGATAAACAGAAATATTTATATGTAGTCATTAAAATTTACTACGATCTAAGGTTTTTGGTGTAAGTACACTTGGATAATTAGAACATCCATAAAAGTTACCATAACGGCCTTCTTTTAATAATAAATCGCCTTGACACCTCGGACAGATGTTTAAATGCGCCATGATTTTTTGGTCTTTAATCCTGTAAATCTTTAGATTTTTGGGATAGGTGTTCCTTAGATAATGAAGCACCTGTAGTATGTACCAAAACGTTCCATGCACCTATTACCAAATTATAACACAATGAATGTTGGTTTAGTAGCTAAAGTTCGTGTTGGACGTTCACTTCTTTAAATTTATTTTCAATTGCAGAAATGTTGATCGGTTTATTCAATAGGTATTTATCAAAAAAGTTGAGGACAAGTGAGTTTGTGATCTTATAAGCTTTGAGTGGAGCTATGCTTCCCGCCTGGTTTATCCCCGAAAAATTAACCATTAATGGGATATCCATGAAGTTGGAATGTCCAGTTTGTTGAATTTCTATAGTATAAAAGTCGGCATTACTTTTATTTCGAAATGCATGTTTATTGAAATTAGGATGCCCATCAGGCCATGCTGAAGAGATACTGGCAAAATGTTGATCTAGAGTGCTATTTACCATGTCTCCCCATTGTGTTCCGTCAATGTTAATTGCCGCTTGTATGCGTTGATCCTTAAGCAAAGCTTGACCCGCTGCAGCTCCTCCGTGTGAATGGCCAAAAACACCAATGCCTGATTTCTTCCTATGAGTAGATAGGAATGACATGTGCACATCGTTTTCTAAATGATCGATTACTGAAGATATATCCTTACTCCACCGTTGAATACTTGTAGCTGCAATGTAATCGGTCAATATATCTTTAATGGCCTCATACTCCTCTTTTTCACTTTCTGCTTGTTGAAATTGCTGAGTGGCATTCCATACTATTTCAGCCTGTTCTGCATTATTAGTGAGGCTATCATAGGTGGAATCGTAAAGTTTTATTTCTCCGTTTGGAAATATGGCGCCCGTACTTTCATAGGTATGATTGATGTTTACAACAATATATCCCTGGCTTACAATTTCTTCCAAGAGCGCATAGTACCCAAATGCTTTTGAATAGTGGCCGTGAGAAAAAATTAAAACCGGAATTTTCCGTTAGCTACCTCTGGATGTTTATAGGTATGGGTTTTTATAAGATCTAAGTAATTCATAGACCAACTGGGTAATTCATATTTCGTTGCAAAGCCAAGCCTGCTTCCCTTATCCAGATACTCTTCCAAATTTTCTGCTCCAATTTGGGCGGGATACCAGACTTTTAGCATTAATTCCCTTTGGTCTTGTTGGTCTGGGGTTATTAATTCTGGTCGGTCGGTGATTATATGAATATACCTGGAACCTACGGCAAACTGACCAGTAGGCGCAGGTAATTTAAAAACCGGTAAAATAATAGGGAGGCACCAACTAAACACTAAAACAATAATAAAGCCTGCGGTAATGAGGATCTTTGTAAATAGATTCCAAGCTTTCCACTCCGCTTTTTTCCATAGCATAAGAGTTACCAGAATGATGATGTAGCATGGGTGCATTTGCCATCGTAATCCTTCCATTACAAGATGTAAAATGAAAACAATCCCTATCAAAATTGCAAAGATGTTCTTTTTGGGAATTCCGGGTTTGAATATGAATAAGATGGGTAAAATACTAGCCGTTAGCAATAAAATAATTTCGAAAGCTCTCATGGGTTATGTTTTTAACAAACCTATAGAGAAGTCCTTCAATTATTATAAAAACAATAATGGACAAATAATGGACATGGGTTTAACTGTTTGAATATCATATTTTTAAAATAAAAACATCTAAGTCCTCTTTAGGTGTTAAGCCTATCTTCTTTCTTAATCTATACCGTGCTTTATGCACACTTTCTGGGGTGATGTTTAACAGTTCACTTACTTCCTTGGCACTCAAATTCATTCGCAATAGAGCACATAACTTGAGTTCATTCGATGTGATGTTCGGAATGATTTTTTGAAGAGAAGAAGTGAAATGAGGATATATTTTCTCGAAATCAGAATAAAAGCTAAGGATCTCGGCTTCTGAGCCTTTGTTTTTTAATAATTCTCTTAATGATATTTTAAGATCAGATTTTAACTGCTGATTGTTTTTTTTCAATAGTAGTTCCCTGCGAGAGGAGTTTTTTTGTGCGATCTTTTCATAACGATCACTTTTTCTTTCAAACTTAAATTGTAAACGCTTGATCTGGTTTTTTCTTAATAAGTAAGGAATCACTATGAAACCTGTCATAAATAGCCCCAATCCACTAATGAATAGGATGCTAAAAACAAACCAGATATCGGTATCAACGCTAAAATCCATCAAAAACTTATAAATATTAAATTCTAATGAAAGACTAGTTCCTATGGATAGAAATCAATCAATAATAATGAGTTTAAATATAGGAAATAAAAATATGCTCCTATGAATCTATAGGGTTCACTTATCCTATTTCAGAAAGGCTACTGTAATTTAGCAATACACTTGATTTTCAATAAGTTTGAGTTATTGGCCCGTTGACGTAAAAGGACTTTTTAAAGAAATTAGAGTCATGATTAGCGAATAATTAGAATAGAGTATAACCTAATGAAACGGGGATGGAATTGATTGATGTGAATTGGTGTAGGTTTTCTTGAAACCCATAAGATGAAGTTACTATTTTATTGAAGATTCTCATAGTGCCTTGATTTATAAAAATTGGATTCAATGATTAGATTAATATTTTCTACCTCGACTTAGATCTATAAGCAATAATGATGAATATTTTTTAGTGTATGTTGATGAACCGCTAAATATAGAAGTCTCTGTTTTTATCCCGTTCAGTCCATTTCCACTCCATTTCGCAAAAGCTTCATTTCGGGAAAAGCACTTCTCTACAAAAGTCTTAGACACCATCGAAGAAATTTAGACCTCCATTTCGCTAACCCGATGAAAAATCGGGACGCTACATTGCATTCGAATTTTTTCGATGACGTCCGCCTGATCAAAATTTACTTTTATAGATATGCCATGTTCATAGGAAACCTTGAGGGCTGTGGAAAAACAAGCATTATGAAAACTCATTGAATATATCATCTTGATGAATGTTATCAATAAGACACCTAATGAAATGATTCCCCCCCAGAAATGTAGTTTTAGTTTTAATCACCTTGGTTTTAAAATCGTTTAGTCATAGGGAGATTCTGGTAGTTTTCGTTTTGATGATATTGGTTTGTAACCTTATCGTTGATATTATGGTAAAGATGCAATGTTTATAGAGTTATTACTGTCTATATATGAGTTGTTTAAGATATAAAAGGGAAGGTGGAAACCTATGTTGCTACGAGCCTTAATACCGAGGAATTGGAAAAGCGCTACGGTATTCGTATACGAAGTAGGATGCGGGAACTTTTTAACCTCATTGATTTTAATCAGTATAGTGCGGATAAAAGACGATAAAATATTGGTGGGTTGAATGTATCTTTCTAGCATTTTCAATACCGATTATGATAATGAAATGCATCCGGGATTGTAAGCTTCTGGGACTTTATTAATTTCTATCTTAGCCTAAGATATCACTATGTCTGCGCCTTCAGTAATAATCTAAATATAAAAACTCACTAATAGGTTCGAAAATATGTGATCCTGTTTTGGGTGTGCAGTTTCACTCTTTTATTAGGTAGTTACTCTTTGAAACTAGAATTTTACCTGGGCCTGTAATCGCATAAGGTTACCTGTTTGATGATTGATTGGGTTTTGGAAATCTTCATAACGCCTATCAGAAATTGTATATTCTGCTAAAAATTCAAAATGGGGCAGGGGATGCCATTCAATGCCAACTTCGGTTTCCTTTACGGTATAACTTCGTGCGTCCAATTCATGTTTTTTCCCACCGTTATAATATTGAAAACGAACAAATGGATAAAATCGCTGGTTCCATTTTTTTACGAAATAGGAAAATGTGGCATAACCTCCAGATAATTTTTTGATTTTAATGGTACGGGATGAAGTGTCAAACTCGGGTCCGCGGCCTACATTATACTCGGCCTGGATCCCAAAAGGTTTTGGGAACAAAACAAAGGATAAAGCGACTCTTTGATCAATATATCCTTCTGGATTTACCGTAACTTCTGGACTATGTTTTAAAATCATATATTTTCCTGAATAAGCCTGAATTCCCGGCTCAATCACCTGATTGTCCAATTGGATTGGATATGAAAAGCGAGTAACTATATGGAAACTGTCATTTTCATCATAGTGATTCGCGGTTTGACCGTTATAGATTCCCAAAGCAAAAATGCCAAAATCACCACCACTTAATCCAGCTTTTCTTAGCTGGCGGATAAGCGCTCGTTTCTTGCTCGTGGCCCAGTAGAAAAAAACACCGAGATCTCGTTCATCTTTAACGCCACTATTAAAGGCATCATTTCTATCCAAGGGTAATCTATTGCTGCTGGATTGCATATTTTCATACCCATAAGGTACTTTGCTTTGCCCTATGCGTAGCCTAAATTCGTTTTTAAGATCGAGGCCTACATCAATATACGCATCTTTTAGTCTTCCTACATGATGATCTTCGTTGATGGATTTAGCAAAATCGGGTTGAAAATAGACAAATATTCTGGGGGTAATCTGGCCTTTTATTTTAAATCGAACCCGACGAAGCGATAGCCCGCCTCCAACATCTCCCCAATGTTCGTCACACTGCTCGCAACCTAAATTGGGATTAGTTTGAAATAAACTGTTATATCGTACTTGCATATAGCCTCCTAAATGAATATTGTCGTACCATTTTTTTGAATTGTCTGATTGTTGTGCCAGTAGTGATAAGTTCACTACTAGCACAAGGATACATGAAAGAAGATATCGCATTAGTCAGCTTTTTTACTAATGATACTTCCTTTATTATCTATAACAACCTCCCAGTCTTCTTTCAGTAAAGCTTCAAAATCTATATGATAATAAACTTTCCCACTCTGGCTGATGCGCTCTAGATCATCTATAGAATATCCATCAAATTCAGATTTAATAGTTTCACTTACCGCTTTAGGCAAATCTTTTTCAGAAATATCTTCTTTGTGCTTTAATAATTTTCCCTGCTTATCATACCATAATTCATGATCGGTATTCCAGTCCAGTTCAAATTCAACAGCATATTGATTGCCTTCCAATTCCCATTCTATATCTTTTGCTTCGGGATAATTTTTACTGAATTCATTTACAATAATCGAAGGAACTTCAGTTTGTGGAATTTCTTGAGCCTGTAGGCCTGAAGCTATAGTTAAAGCTGTGCCTAAAATTAAAATTTGTTTTTTCATCTTGTATATTTTTTTAATTACAAGACAAATGAAGTTCTTGAATTAGGAAAGACTTGGGAATTTTCTCGCTATCCTTAAAATTCTAACTTAAAACTGTGTAAACCTTGCTGAAAGGAATAGGATGCTTTGATGTTATAGATATCTGAAATCGCTTTAACGATGCTAAGACCTAATCCGGTCCCTGAAGATGAATTTTGAGACTTGTAAAATCTAGTGAAAATTAAATCCCTGGCAAGTGGGTGCTCCCTCCCGGTATTACGTATATAAAGTGTAGTTTCTGTAATTTCAATTTCCACCTTTCCTTTTGGGATGTTATGAAAAATAGCATTTCTCAGTAAGTTTGAAATCAAAACATTAGCGAGCGCATTATCCATATTTTTGCGAAGCTGGCCGGTTTCTTTGATGCCTACATCAATATTTTTGAAGGACGCCAAATCCTCTAAATCGACTATATTTTTTTGAAAGACTTCATTTAACGAAACTGTTTGATTTTCTAAAAACTGCTTATTCTCAATTTTGGTAAGCAACAATAAAGATTTATTTAAGCGTATTAAACGCTCAATAATACTCATAACTTTAGCAATATTTTGAGCTTGCTGATCTTGCAGATTTCCATCTTCTATAAGAAGCTCTAATTTATTCCTGGATATAGCAAGTGGCGTCTGCAGCTCGTGAGAGGCATTGCCAATAAATTGTTTTTGCTGTTCATAAGTTTCTGTAGTATGTTGTAAAACAGCATTTACAGCTTGTTCTAAATCCAAAAATTCTCGTGTTTTTGTGTTAGCCGTAGGAAGTTTGCGATTTGTGCCAAGCCGGAAGTTTTTAAGTTCTGCTAAAAGGTGATAGAATGGCCTCCAAAGTTTTTTTAAAATAATATTGTTGATGATAATGATTCCAATAATTAAACTAAAATACAACCAAACGATATCGTAAAGCAGTTCTCCAATGAGATCATCTTCTTCAACCATAGAATTTGCTACCTTAAGCTCATAATATTCACCATTCATTTTAAAGGCGGTTATAAGCATTCTTACGGGTTCCAGTTCGGGTTCTTCGTCATCAGCATCCTGCATATAGAGCATGGTATCATAAAACCTGTCTTTTAGTGGCAGCGCTTGTTTTTTGGAGATTTTTTTAACGGTAAAAAAGCTTTCATCAAAATATTTTTTGGTTAAAATACTTGGATCATCTTCGGCATTTTCAATAATAAGGCGTTTGTAGTTTTCAAGGCCTTCATCAATACTGCTTTTAATTTCGTGCAGCATATTGAAATAGAAAATCACAGCCCAAATGGTGACAATAGCAAAAATTGAAACAGATAAATATCTTAAAGACTGGTTTAGTAATTTCATAACGCGACCAATTTGTAGCCTATACCATAAATCGATTCAATTTCTATATCTGCTGTGGTCGACTGTATTTTTTTACGCAGGTTTTTGATTTGATAATATACGAAATCGAAATTGTCAGCATTATCGCTATGGTCTCCCCAAACATGTTCTGCTAATGCAGACTTAGTAACTAGTCTATCTTTATTAATCATAAAGTAATACAATACGTCAAATTCTTTTCTGTTTAAGCTCACCGTGACTTCATTAACCCAGAATTGCCTACTGTCGAAATCTAATTTGGTATTAGCAATTTGAAGGATGTTTGTGCCATTCAGATCTTTTCTTCTTAAAACGGCTTTAATCCTAGCGTTAAGCTCGGCTAAATGGAAAGGTTTGGTTAAATAATCATCTGCGCCAAGTTCTAAGCCTGCAAGTTTATCATCCAGGGAGTCTTTGGCTGAGATAATAATTACATTATCGCTTTTGCCTTCTTTTTTTAAGATCTTAAGTATATCCAATCCACTCCCTTTTGGAAGCATGATGTCCAGTAAAATGCAGTCGTACTCGTAAATAAGTGCTTTCTCCAAGGCAGAATGATAATCTGTGGCTGTTTCTACCAGAAATACTTCTTTCTCCAGGGATTGCTGGATACTGCTAAGCAGTTGCTGTTCGTCTTCTATTATTAATATTTTCACGATTTGAATGTGCAAAAAGATTTTGGAAAGAAATGGGAATACGACATTTTAAAATGGAGTACTCATCATTTCAATTTTCTGAACAGGTAGGTCATTAAACCATAATGAGCTACAACATCTTAGAAATAAGATGTTTTTGCTTTTAATAATTAATTTATTACTCGAATTTCCAACTAATTTTGTAAGGACAAAAATATCTACATTTTATTTTTTATAGTGATATATTTTAAAAATACTACACAACATTTTAAGATACCCGATTACTATTTATTCCGATCTAGAAATTTTAAAACGATATAAGCATTGAATATGCATTCTTGCATTTTCCCGCCTTCCGGTTGTTTTTCGATTTCAGTGTTCTCATTTCCTTCCCAGCCGTGGCTGCTCTCTTTTTTACTATGCAAAATACCAGCATTTAGAAGTTAGTCCACATTGCATAAGCCAGTCATGCTTCCTTTTTATAAATGCTCCCTAATTCTAAATGCTGAAAATGTATCAGCATCAAAAAAGGGAACAGCTCACGGCACTATAGGAAGTAAATCAAAATAAAACACTTATGAAATCATCTCAAAACAACATACTCGGAAGTCAGGAAAAAAATCAAAAAAAAGAAAACGCTTCGGATATAAAAAGTAAATCATTGTTTAATCCACCTGCCCTAAGGGGAGGTATAAATTTTAAAGTTATGAGTACTATTAGAAACAAAGTTCAGTTAATCGGAAATGTGGGAAACACTCCTGAAATTACCAATCTTGACACCTCCAAAAAAGTGGCGCGTTTAAGTCTTGCTACCAATGACTATTACCGAAACCAAAAAGACGAATCCATACAAGATACGCAATGGCACCACCTTGTGGCATGGAACAAAAATGCCGAACTCATCGAAAATTATGTATCGAAAGGAAAGGAAATTGCTATCGAAGGGAAATTGATTTCCAGATCTTACGAAGATAAAAAGGGTAATAAACGTTATGTGACCGAAATCTTAGTCAGTGAAATTCTACTTCTGGGTAGTAAAACTTAAACTAAAATAACAAGGGCGGAACCCCTTCGCACCCTCGTTATTTTTGAGATCTTCCTAAACCTTAAGCTTAGGTTTATAAATTTAATCAATATCATTAAAAAGGGGTGTATCCTAACCAGAATTAACACCCCTAAACTTAAAACTTATTATTATGAAAGTTAACGAAATAAAACTATGCTACAAAGATCGGGTGAGCATTTCCAAAAGTCCAAAAATTTCCTGCTCTAAGGATGCAGCTAATATCTATTATCAAAACTGGGATAAAAACGAAATTCAGTTGCAGGAATCTTTTAAAGTCATGCTACTGAATAATTCTAATATCGTAAAAGGAATTTGCCAGATTTCTTCGGGTGGACTTACGGCTACTTTAGTGGATATGCGCATCTTATTTGCACTGATCTTAAAAAGTCTTTCTACTGCTATTATCGTTTGCCATAATCATCCCTCAGGAAAATTACAAGCGAGTGAAGTCGATAAGCGACTTACCAATAAAATAAAAAGGGCTTGTGAGTTTTTAGATATTAAACTCCTTGATCATTTGATTATAACCAGTGAAGGGAACTATTTGAGTTTTGCGGATGAAGGGGTCTTGTAATTCTTATAGCTGTTCAAAATAAAAGGGAGCCGTAATAAGCTCCCTTTTTGTCGTATTCAGAGGAATCTAATTTGATGAATTAATATTCAATTCTTTATCGGGTTTTAGTTGTGGAACTCTGAAAATCTGCCGTCGTGATTTTATGAATTTCTCAGAAATCCCTGTTTTTAGTACAAATAGAACCAAATCATAGCAAATCAAATGTAAAATTAATGTAGGATGAATCTTTATTATTTGTAAATTAAAGTATTGATATCATGTATTTTATAGATATTGTTGATCTTCATATTTGACTTTCACTTTTTTGATTCCCCGGATCATAGTTGTTCGGGGAATTTTCAATGCTATTCCAAAAATGCGGTTGGTGCAAACCAACAGGTATGAAAATTTTGTCCCGTGTTCGGGACGAAATCGAATAGCAAGAGGGTAACACGTTGCACGGTGTTGTTCGATTTCTTAGGAGCCAAAAGCCCCGTTTTTCGGTGAGTTTTAGAGTTTTTGAGCTGAAAAATAGCCACCTCGGTGGATATAGATGTCCGAAAAGCCCCGAAAATACTAGAGTACTATAGCCACTAAAACTAAAAAGAGTAGCCATGACCGCAAAATCTAGACTTCAAGTGAAAGCTCATACCGCGAATAGGTTTCGGGATTTTTCAAAAAAAAATAATTCCAATCAGTCCGATACTTTAGAGCTGATTCTGGACTTTTTCGAGAAAAACAACCTCTCGCCTTTTGAAACTTTAGTGCCTTCTAAAGTGAGCCTCGAACAGCTCATAAAAAAAAGAATTGATGCGGTTATCGCTATCCTGAAAAATATTGAAAAAACCCAAACAAAACCGGGATTCCTGATGTTGGAACTACTGCTGGAAGGTCGTAGTGTCCCTAAAGCATCATCTAGAAAAAAAAGCAAAAAAGGATTACAAAGTGGCCAAAGCAGTGAACAATTGGAATTGGAAATCACCCGATTGCAGGAGGCCTTAAAAGCTACCCAGAAAGATTTGGAATATCTGCTCCAACAAGTTGAAATTAAAGGCAATGCCTTTGGGTCAGATTATTTGAAATTAAACATCCCTAGAACGGAATTCGAGCAGTTTAAAATAGCCATTAAACGAAAATCTTAAAAAACTTTTGATATGTATATCTCCATCTCTCCTCAAAAAATTGGTGGTGCTTTTTCGCAAAGCGCTGGGGATTTTGTGAATTATCTGGAAAAGGAAAACCAGGGGAAAGATCCATCGGAAAAAGAGTTTTTCTTTAATCAGTACGAGGAAGAAATCAAACCTTTCCTGGTGATTAAAGAAATTGACGGGAATACGGATCGACTGAAATTGAAAGAGCCTAAGTATTATTCGATCACCATAAACCCTAGCCGTTATGAATTAAAACATATTCATAATAACCCGGATAAACTTAAAGCATTTGTACGGAAAGCCATGAAAGAGTATGCGAATTCTTTTCATCGGGAAATAAACGGTCGGCCTGTTGCTATTGATGATATTAAGTATTTCGCGAAAATTGAACAGGAGCGATCTTATAAAACTAATGATATAGCCATCCGTGAAAATAAGCCTTATGCGAAGCAAATCGCACACCTGCGAAATGAGCTTCGAAAAGTAGCACGTGGTGAGATTCCCGGAAATACTCAAAAAATAGAGAATAACATTCAAAAGCTGATCCGGGAGGCGCCATACAAAATTAGGGGACAGATGGTGGAACCGGGAATGAAAAAGGAAGGGCTGCAAAGCCATATCCATATTATCGTAAGTCGTAAAGATGCCTCTAACTCCCATAGCCTGTCTCCGGGGAGTAAGTATAAGGCTTCCGAAGTGAAGATGCATGGGAAACTGGTGAAACGGGGATTTGAACGGGATCGGTTTTTTCAGTATTCGGAAAAGGCTTTTGATAAGATGTTTCAGTACAATCGCAATTATGTGGAGAGCTACTCAGCACGAAAACTCCTGAGTAAAAATCCTAAACAATACTTTTTATCCTTAAGAAGTCTCGGGGTCAACGAGAAAAAACTTGCCTTTAAAATGATCCGACAAGCAGGGATGCAATTGCCTGCTTTAAACCTGCCTCAAAGTAAAGTGGGGTTTGCGTATAAACAACTTAAAAAAGTAATCGAAGCCGGTATTAAAGCAAGTTTTATCGGCCATTAAAACCTATCTGTTATGCTATCCAATATTTATGTTATCGTTTTTTTTAATGCTGCTTCTGCAGTTATGTTTTACTTTCTGCTGAAAAATACCCACTGGGGAAATGCCATTAACCTGAGCTATATTTTCACACTATTGTTAGTGAGTTTTCCGTCCCAGTTTGATTTTGATGTTTTGGTGCTGACCGCCATACGAATCTTGATGCCGCTTACTATCATTAATGTATTAATGAATGAATTTCTATTTGATGTGAGTAGCGGGAAGGCCACCAAGCAATATGTATTTAGAATTCCTCTTTCTTCTGGATCCATGAAACTAAAAGATATCCGACGCGGGGTGTCTATCATTGGAGCGGCTGGAAGTGGGAAAACGGAAAGTGTGGTGGCGCAGTTTCTTAAACATTTTAGTCGTCATAGCTTCAGTGGTATCATCCATGACTACAAAAATTTTGAACTCTCTAGAATAGCTTATCCTTTATTCAAAGAAAGTAAGGTTCCTTTTTACCTTATTTCTTTTGATCGGGTATTTAATAAAGTGAATCCTATAGCTACGCGATATATGCAGGATGAGGAAAGCGTCAATGAGATTTCAAGGGTGCTTCTGGAAAATTTATTGGAGAAAAAAGAAAGTGGTTATTCAGGCAGTTCCAAATTTTTTAATGATGCTGCAGAAGGAATCATCGGAGGGCTCATCTGGAAACTAAAAACCGATCATCCCAACTATTGTTCGCTTCCTCATATGATTGCCTTATTCCAAAAATGTACCACCTATGAGTTAGTAGAATTATTAAACTCCAATCTTACTTCCCAGGCGATGGCGAATGCTTTTATCAATGGGGTAGATTCAGAACGTCAAACTGCTGCAGTAAAAAGTACGCTCTCCAATGCATTTAAAAAGATCAGTACCCAGCGTATATTTATGGTGCTTTCTGAAGATGAGATTCCCCTGGATATTAATAATGCAGAAAACCCGGGAGTTATTTCAATAGTGAATAATCCAAAATTTGAATCAGCCTATTCGCCCATCATTGCTACTATCATTCATAGTATCACCAAACAAATGAGTGTGCATGATCGACTTGGGTCGTTCATTCTTATGGAGGAAGCGTCTACAATCCGCTTATTAAATATGCAACGTATTCCGGCAACGCTCAGAAGTTATGATATTTCCACCGTTTATGTGATTCAAGACAAGATTCAGAATGATATCCTTTATGGAAGAGAGGCAGGAAAAGCAATTCTGAGTAACCTGTCTTACCAGTTCTTTGGAAAGGTGAATGATCCAGAAACCGCAAAATACTACGAAAGCTTTTTTGAGATTGTAAAGCGTAAGAGTATTAGCGTGAGTAAAAGTGATAATTTGAATTTTGATACCCGTACCACCAGAAGTGAACGGGAAGTGGCCAAGATCAGGGCAGATCTTTTCTTCCGATTGAAACCGGGGCAGTTCGTAACTTTTTCGGATGGAAAAGATCGTAAGGTCAAATTTGCAACTCCAAATTGGCATAAAGAGATGCCTACTCCTAAACATGAAGTTACCCAGGATGAACTGGAAGCAAATTTTCAGAAAATATATCGTGAGGTGAGGGCAATTATTACAGCTGAAAATCAAAAAAAATGAGTGATGTAAATTATATTCTGCATTTTAATGCAGTGCTTCGGAAATTTTCGCGTGATGACAGGATTTCGGCATCTCATCGTAGCCTATATCTTGCCTTTTTTGAGCTATGGAATCGGAAGCATTTTCCAAAAGAGTTAATGCTCAATAGTCAACAGGCAATGGGATTGGCTAAAATACGCTCTCGCACTACGTACCATAAGTTAGTACGAGAGCTTCAAAATTTTGGATATTTCCAATATCATCCCTCTAGTAGTCCCAGAATTGGATCAGTAGTGAACATGTTTAGGTTTGATGCTCTTCCTCATCAAAAAATGAACAGCTAACAGTCGAAAAAATGGTTTCCTTTTTAATAACTTTTAAATTAACAATGACCTAATATGATAAAACGCTAGATTCAGTATTATTAATTAGAGTGGCCAAAATTGCGATAAATGGAATATATGTTCGAAAATTAAATTATATCCTTAAAATTCTAAATATTCAGTAATAAAATTAATTCATACACCTTACTTTTTAGTAATATTGCCAAGGTGCTTATTACAATATGTAATTAGAAATCAATACTTAAGACTATTTATCCCTACAATGAAAGTCGTAATTATAGAAGATGAAGATTTAGCGGCAGAATCCTTAGAAAGCTTATTGTTAAAATCTAAGTATGAAATTTCAATAGCCGCTAGATTAGAGAATATTAAACAAGCTAAAAGGTGGTTCGAAAATAATACGTGCGATCTGATTTTTAGCGATATAAGTTTAGGAGATGGTGAAAGTTTCGAAATTTTTGATGCTCTAAAAATTCAAACTCCTATCATTTTCACCACTGCTTTCGATCACTTTGCATTACAATCCTTCCAATTCTATGCTATTGATTACCTTCTTAAACCTTATAATAAAGAGAAACTCAATAATGCGTTAGATAAATACTTGAACTTTGTTGGAGATAAAGGGAAATTGGATGATGTGGAGAATTTAATTGAACGGTTTAAATCATCATTACCAGAATTTCAATCATCACAAACTCAAAAACGCTTTCTGGTATCTCAGGGTGAAGAATTAATTTCTATAAAAAGTGAAGAAATTGCCTATTTCATGGCAGAGAATAAATCTTTATTCCTGTTTACCAAAGATAATCAGGTCTATCTCTACGAAAGTACGATCTCAAATTTGGAAGATAAATTGGCTTCTAAAGAGTTTTTTAAAATTAATAGAAAATTTATTATCAGTCATAGTGCTATAAAATCTATTGTGAAATACAGCCAAAATCGCTTAAAAATAGAATTAAACCCATCGCCTGGAAACAACGACCCCATACTGATAAGCTCAATGACTATAAACTCTTTTAAAGAGTGGTTAAATCATTAAAATGAAACTGATCAATTTTTTAAGAAGATTTAGAAAACATCAAAAATATTTCTATTTAAGCGTTCTAATTATTATCGCATTTTTTATAGGAAGCTCATTAATTACACCTAAAATAACTTCTGTTGCTGATGATCTTATGGAAGATGTTAGGTTGGCAGATCTTTATTCAAAAAAAAATAATATAGCTTCTGAATTTCTACAATTGAACAGTTTTTTAAGCTATTCGAAAAATATCATCAATGATTCCTACGATATTTCCACGGAGGAGCTAATAAATAAATTAGATTTTGTTAGTGATTTAGCCTTGTCAAACACGGTGAATGTCAGTAGTTATGTTTATGTAATTACTCCTGATGGGGTTCGGGAATTGGAGCATTTCAGATCTGATTCAATTAAAAAGTCTATATCGGAGAAAGAAATTCTTCTGGAAGCGAATAAAGGATATTTGGATACTGTAATTATTGCAGATGACAAAGTTATCAATCGTAAAGCTTATGTTTTTCAAAAAAGTAAGGATACCTCAATTATCGTTGGTTATGATGTTGATTTAAGGGCATTTTGGAAATATTACTCAGAAAAATATCAGGGACGAACATCGTATACCACCGTTTTTAATAGTGATGGAATCTGTCTCCTGCATCCGGATGTTGAAAATATAGGTTATACTGTAAAACCTTATTTTACGTCCTTTTCTATTGCAGATATCATTAAAGAGCCTGGTAACAATGTTCTGAAAAGTAATGGTAATTCTCAATATCTGGGATTGGATATCGTACGCTATTTCGATGAAATTATGATAGAAGATCATCGACTTATAGTGGTGGCTAATTTTATGAAGTTTGACCTCCAGGAAAAAACAGCTGAAATACAACAGTATTTTTCCTGGATTAGCTTATTGGCGTTTATCACTTTTATATTACTTCTTCTCATAGCAAGATTTCAGTTAAAAAAAGAATACAATCAGAATCTAAGAGTCCATAAGGAAAAGGAGCAACTTGCTCTAACAAATGAAAATTATAAAAGAGAAAACGCTGTATTGCAGCTTAACCAACTTAAGAAGAAAATGAATCCTCATTTTCTCTTCAATACACTCAATTCGTTACACTTTCTAATTGAAACTAAACCTAATCTATCCCAAAAATTTGTACTACAGCTTGCTGATGTGTATCGCTATTTACTAGAAAATAGAGATGACAATTTAACCAGCCTGAAAAAAGAATTGGATTTTCTTGAGCATTATATTTTTCTTCATAAAATTCGTTTTAAAAATAGTTTGAAGATTAATATTTCAAATCAAAGCGACGATGATTTAATCCTTTATAAAAAAATTCCTGTTTTATCATTAGAAACGCTGGTGGAAAATGCTATAAAACATAACGAAATCACAAAAAATAATCCACTGCATATTGAGTTGAAAATCAAAAATACTCATGTAATAGTCTCTAATAATTATTCTCCGAAAAAGAAAAATAATACTGAAGGTCACAAAATTGGATTAACTTATTTAAAGAATATTTATAATTATTACGAAGTTGATAGCTTTAAGACAAAAGTTTTAGAAGATAAATTTATTTGTATACTTCCTCTGTTACCCTGAAACTAAACTTCACTCCTTTTTTTTAAGAGTTCACTCCATTTGGTTTTTATTAACACTAAAGCAAATAGATATTTAAACTTCAAATAATCTATTTCATGAAAAAATTCTTATTGAATTTATATATTCAAAACTGGGCGTTTCTTATTCTGGTAACTTTTTTAAGTACCGGACTATCGGCTAATGCTCAGGAAGAAAAAAAGAATAAAGAAGAGAAGAAAGAAGATGCGAAGGATTCAACAAGCGTAAATAGCGATGGACTTACTTATGAAAAATTTTTAAAGGATGGTAAGGTAAGAAAGGGCTTATTTAATGTCTACACTATTGACGATGACTATTATTTTGAAATACCGGACACTTTAATGTCTCAGGATTTACTCATCGTAAACAAAATCTCTAGTGTCCCTTACGCTTTAAACGGTCATGGACTTAATAAAGGAATGGCATTTGAAACGAAATTAATTCGATTTTATAAAGATACCCTAAGAAGTAAGGTATGGGTTAAAACGATCAATCCAAGAGTGCAATCTCCAGACGATGCAGCTATTACCTTATCAGTGAGAGATAATTTTAGCGAGTCAGTTATTGAAGAATTCGATCTTACCGCCCAAAATACAGATTCTACTTCCAGTATTTTTAAAGTGACTAAAATTTTTAGTGGAAAGGAGCAAAGTTTTAGTGATGTATTGGCTAATACAGGATTAGGTGGTAGTATAAAAACTAAGTTATCGCTTATCGAAGAGATAAAAGCTTTTCCCGAGAATATTGTGGCTAAATCCTTGATAACGACTTCGGTTACTGAAGGGGGAGGTCCTGCATTGCCGCTTTCTATTGGAGTTACAACAAATATAGTGTTGTTGCCTAAAGAGGTTATGAAACCTAGGTTTGGAGATAAACGAATCGGATACTTTTCAACCCCTATGGAGTATTTTACGGATACCCAGCAGGAGGTCGAATCAAGAAAACTTATTACCCGATGGAGGCTGGAGCCTAAAAAAGATGAAGTTGGTATTTATAAAAATGGAGGAATTGTAGAGCCTAAAGAACCTATTGTCTACTACATAGACCCCTCTACGCCTAAACAGTGGGTTCCATTTATAAAGCAAGGAGTATTAGATTGGAATGCAGCTTTTGAAGAAGCCGGGTTTAAAAATGCGGTACAGGTGAAAATACCTTCGGAAGAAGATAAGGATTTTGATATTGATGATGTTCGTTATTCCGTAATTACATACGCCGCATCTGAGCAACAAAATGCAATGGGACCTTCTGTAGTTGATCCTAGAAGTGGAGAAATTTTAGAGTCAGATATTATTTGGTGGCATAACCTAATGAAAGGACTTCACTCCTGGATTCGTGTGCAAACTGGTGTGATCGATTCAAAAGCTAGAGAAAATACTTTTTCTGAAAAGCATATGGGAGAGGCCATACGTTTTGTTTCTTCTCATGAAGTAGGTCATACTTTTGGTCTTAAACATAACATGGGGGCTTCTTATAGTTATCCAGTAGACTCATTACGATCTAAAGAATTTACCTCCAGAATGGGAGGAACGGCTCCATCAATTATGGATTATGCTCGATTTAATTATGTAGCCCAGCCGGAGGACAGCGTAGTTCATATCACTCCTAAAATAGGAGTTTACGATAAATATGCAATCGACTGGGGCTATCGATGGACAGGTGCTGAAACAGCTCATAAGGAATTGCTGCTTACCAATAAATGGATTCGTAAACATGAAAATGATCCATTATATTTCTATGGTCCTCAGCAGATGGATATTGTTGACCCCAGATCACAAAGTGAAGATCTAGGCGATAATGCTGTAAAGGCCAGTGAATATGGTCTTAAAAATCTTAGAAGAATAATGCCTAATATCTTAGAGTGGACCAATGAAGAAGGGCAGGACTATTATAAAGCTTCAAAACTATATAAAGCGGTTATTGACCAATGGGAGCTCTATAATAAGCATGTGATGGCAAATATTGGAGGAATCTATCTCAATAATACGGTGTATGGAGACGGAAAGGAAACCTATGATCCGGTTCCGGGAAATTTTCAAAAAGAAGCGCTCCAATATGTAATTCAAAATGCGATACTACCACAAGAATGGTTATTTACTCCTGATATGATAGATAAAGTATTCGCGGTTAGGGATGCTCCAGATGGCGAACGCTATTATTCACCAATTTCGATGCAGCGAATTTATCAAACCAATATGATCTATGCTTTATTGAAAACGGATCGACTAATGCGAATTGCCGAAAACGAAATTCTTGCCGATAAGGGAGAGGAAATTTTTTCTGAAGACTACCTGTTTAATCAGCTTTTTGAAGCCATTTTCAAAAAAACGAAAAGGAATAAAACACTGAATAAGTTCGATAGAATTACCCAGAAAAATTATGTAGACGTACTAACAGTAGATAGAAATGATCTGCTAAAGAAAACGAAAGAAAATACTGTTCTGGATGAGCACAGAAATTTTAAAAATGTTCATTTCTCATATATACCAAGGGTTTCTGATGCTAGTACCAGTAAGCGATTTGCATTGGAGCAAATTTTAAAACTCTTAAAGAAGAAAAAGAGAAAAGGGGACGCCTTAACTAAAGCGCACTATAGAGATTTAATATCTCGAATTGAATACAATCTCAATAATTAGATGATGAAAAAAATATTTTACCTATTAATATTGATGCCTTTGGCAGTCTTTGCTCAGGATCAGGTGTTGGTGACCGGTACGGTAGTTGGAGGCGATTCAGAAATGCCTATTGCTGGAGCTTCTGTCTACGTATCTTCTTCAATGATTGGAAATCAAACCAATGAAAAAGGTATACTCGAAGGAGCGATGCTTGGTACAACCACTAATTTTGATGGTTATTTTGAACTTAAGGTCAATACCAATATAAAATCTCTGGTGATTTCTTATATGGGGTTTCAATCTAAAACTATTGAACTCCGTAATAACACTAAAAATCTAAAGATTACTCTTAAGGAAAGCTCAGAGAATCTTGATGAGGTTATTATCACTGGATATCAGAAAATTGAAAAAAGAAAGGCTACTTCTTCTTATGCGAAAATTGATGTATCAGAAATTGAGCAGGCAGGTGTAGCAACAGTAGATCAAATGTTAACAGGGCAATTACCGGGTGTAATGGTGCAGCCCACAACAGGTGCTCCCGGTGCTCCTTCAAAAATATCTATACGTGGTATCGCCACTTTAAATGGTTCATCAGATCCGTTATGGGTGCTTGACGGAATTCCATTGCAGGGCGATGATATCCCGGAAGATTTTAGAGATAAAGATAATATTGATAACCTTCAGTCTTCACCTATAGCCGGGTTGAATCCTGGAGATATAGAGAGTATTACCGTTTTAAAAGATGCTTCGGCGACTTCTATTTATGGGGCCCGTGCTGCAAATGGTGTGATTGTTATTACAAGTAAAAAAGGTAAAAAAGGAGCAACACGAATTAATACTAATGCGAATGTATTCGTGACCCAACGACCAGATTTTGGTAAATTGAATTTGATGAATTCTTCCCAAAAAGTGGATTTGGAGCTCTACTTGGCCAGTAGACCGGATCTTACATATCAGCAACAAAGAGGTGGTGTCGCGAGAATTTTAAATGATTATGAACAGTATGATGTCTTTCAGAATAATGGATTTGATGCAATTTCGCCAGATGCTCAAAACGCTATTAACGAGCTTAGAAATGTAAATACAAATTGGGGAGAGGAGTTGTATCAAATGGCCTTAAATCAACAGTATACGCTTAGTATTTCTGGAGGGAGTGATAACAACGACTATTATTTCTCTGCAGGGCTTTTTGATGAAAAAGGAACAACTGTTGGTACTGGCCAAAAACGTTTTAATATTACACTCAAAGATAATTTTTCTATTACCGATAAATTAAGGGTGGGCGTGGCTTTATTTGGTAGCCAAAACAGAACTTCATCTTATATATCAGGTGCTGATGCCTACACAAACCCGGCATATTACGCCAGACATGCAAATCCATATCTTCAATTAACCGATGCGAATGGAAACTATGTTTACGATCCCGATCTGGTAGAGCGCTCAGATCTAAATCTTAATTATAATGTTCTTGAGGAAAGAAGAAATACAGATCATGAGTATAAAGCAAATTCTTTAAAATCCATTTTTAATATTGATTATGATTTTAACAATGAACTAAAGTTTTCTACACAACTTGGCCTTCAACTAGATTTTAATAGCACAGAAAAGATAAGTGACAATAACAGCTATTATACCCGTAAATATCGACAGCGATCACAATATAGCGTTACTGGAGGCTATGATTATTTTATGCCGGAAGGTGGTATTATCCAAAACTGGAACGCAGATGTATTTCAGTATAACTGGAAAACAACGGCTAATTATAATACTACATTTAATAAAAGGCATGAGCTGGATCTCATGTTGGGAACAGAGTTTAGACAAAACAAGAATACCGAAATTCATACCAAGGGATTCGGTTTCAATCCGAATACACTCACTACCATTCCAATTACTAATGAATTGGTTTTGAAGAATTCGTCATTCGATACCTATAAAAAGACTTATATTGAGAATGTTTTTGCATCATTCTATGGAACCGCATCGTATACTCTGGACAGAAAATATACCTTATTTGGTAGTTTGAGATATGATGGCTCTAACTTATTTGGTGTAAATCCTAAGTATCGATACCTGCCAATATGGTCTTTCGCGGGTTCCTGGAATGTTCATAAAGAAGATTTTATGTCAAATATTGAGACTATAGATCTTCTTAAACTTAGAGCATCCTACGGGGTGCAGGGAAATATCGATAAATCTACTTCTCCTTTTGTAGTTGGTAAGTATGATAATGTTTCGATACTTCCTGGAACCAATGAAGAGGTCATACAGGCAACCAATGCGCCTAACCCTAATCTTAGATGGGAAAAAACGACCTCGTCTAACATCGGTTTCGATATGAGCTTGTTTAATAATCGTGTTTTTCTAACCGGAGATTATTATTCCAGAAAGAGTACAGATCTAATAGGTTTACGATCAATTCCTCTGGAGAATGGCTATAATTTTATAAATACCAACTGGGCTACGATAAGTAATAAGGGATATGAATTATCGATTAACTCCACCAATATCAATACTCCCAATTTTAGGTGGACAAGTGGATTAAACATTTCTCATAATAAAAGTGTCGTTGAGGATATAGAAATACGAGAAAATAATCTGAAACCATCATTAAAAGGCTATAGTGTAAATGCCATTTTTGCGCTCAAAACGGCAGGACTTGATAGTAATGGACTACCGTTATTCTGGCAAAACGGAAAGAAAGTGACAGCTGTTGACTTTTATAATCTGGAAGATGGAGTAGATGGTAGTCAATTAACTCGGGAAGAGCATAGAGATCTATATACGTATGCGGGCGATGGAATGCCAAAATTTACGGGAGGGTTTCGTAACACTTTTTCGTATAAACAATTTGATCTTCGAGTTTTAACCAATTTTAATATTAAACAGACCGTAAGAGCTGAGCCGACCTATAACCCTACTAGGGCTCAGCCAGGTTCTAATTACAATACCGATATTTTAAAAGCGGGTACAGGTAATTATCCGGCTTTAATTGGTGCGAATTCGCCAGGTTTCAATACAAACTTGCTGTATAGCTGGTATAATTCCTATGATGCGGGTAATACGTATAGGGATTTAGATATATGGCTTAAAGAAATTTCCTATATACGAATTAGTAGTATCCGTCTAAGCTATGCGCTTCCTAAGAAACAATTAGAAAAGCTGAAAATTTCAGGTTTAAATTTTAATCTGGAAGCCCGAAACATGTTTGTGATCGGAACCGATTACGACGGGTATTTTGATCCTGAAACTTATGGCAGCTTATACGCACAACCTATTCCGAAAATTATCTCGGTAGGATTTAATCTCTCTTTATAATACTGATTATAAAACCGTACTATGAAAAAGCTACTTTACTTTTTTACATTAATAATTGGCCTTACTTCCTGTGATGATTATTTGGAAGTACAACCGGTAGGTCAGGTCATTCCAAAAACCGTAGAAGATTATAGAAGTTTTCTAACTTCTGCATATTCGATTACTAATCTTGGTAAGATTCTAACCAGCTATCGCAGCGATGAGCTACAATTGAATCCAAATGCTTCCGGAATTGAGCAATATGAAGACATTTTTATATGGAACGATCGCAATGCGAGTCCGCTTACCAGGTCTTTTCCTTATGCCAGTTTTTATACTATTATTTTCTACTGTAATCATATAATAGAAAATCAGAATAACATTGAAGGCGATCAAAACAGTATCGACCAGTTAGTGGGAGAGGCCTATGCACTTAGGGCGATGCAGTATTTTGACCTGGTTAATTTGTACGCAAAGCCTTATGATAAGAATGCTACAAACGAAGAACCGGCAGTACCGATAGTTACGGTATATGATGCCGAAAAAGCCTATCCCAAAAAATCTTTGGAGGAAGTCTATACACAAATTTTGAGTGATCTTAAAGAAGCACAAGTTTTAGTGAATGTGAGACAACAGGATGAAGGACTAAATTATAGATTTTCAAAAATAGCAGTACTGGCATTTCAGGCCCGGGTAGCCTTGTATCAACAAGACTGGGAAGAAGCGATAGCCTTTTCGGAAGAAGCATTAAGCATAAAGTCTGATATTCAAAATCTTAATGATAATACATCTATAATGCCGTCAGAATATAACTCAGTGGAATCCATTATAGCCCTGGAAAATGTAGCTGATCTGGAGCTTGTAACGAAATCAAGTATATCTGATGATTTGATAGCAGCCTATGATCAGGAATCGGATTTGAGGTTTGCACTTTATTTTGAACAGTATGATAATGGCGGATATCACTCTAAGAAAAGTGCTCAAAATAAATTTAAAGTGAGCTACAGGACATCGGAGTTATACTTTATTATAGCTGAATCTCTCGTTCATTTAAATCAAACGGATAGTGCCAAAGAGACACTACTTGGTTTTGCGGAAAACAGGTATACCCCTGCTGGATTTTCAGCATATCAGGATTTTATAAATACGCTGGATAATGAAACCTTGTTGACCGAGATTTTAAAGGAGCGTAGAAGAGAATTTGCTATTGAGGGACATCGATGGAATGACTTAAGAAGAACAACACAACCTGAGATACGAAAAACCTATAGGGGTTCCATATATACCTTGGAACAAGGGGATGAGCGGTATACGCTTTTGCTCCCTAATGACGCCATTATTAATAATCCTGATTTATAATCTGAAAGCTTTTGGGTAGGGCTGATTTTATCTTGCAGCTTACCTAAGTATATAACCCTAAGATAACCTAAACACTTTAAACATTTAATCATGAAAAAAACATTTTCAATTATTTTTGCTTTTATCGCCATAGCCTTGACCTCCTGCTCAAGTGATGATGATAATGCCGTGCAGCCTTCTTCATTGGCTGAAATTACGGATTTCAGTCTTACATTTAATAATGTCAATGAAAGCGATATTAACTATGATCTTGGTAACAATATCACTGTAAGCGTTCCTTTTGGAACATCCTTAGAAGATATCATTCCGAATATTGCGATTTCTGAAGGAGCAACGATTACTCCTGCATCTGGAGAGCAGGTGGATTTCGTTGATGGTGAAGCTAAAACTTTCACCGTTACTGCAGAAGATGGTTCTATAAAAGAATATACTGTAACCGTAAACGTACGCGGCGAAGTGGGTAGTGGTACGAAGTTGGAAACTTATACCGTTGCTGATTTATATGGTGAAAATTCAGTAAGTACTTATTCTTATAATGATGCAAATTTTGTTTCTGAGATTTCAAAAGAAACTGATGATTGGGGTACAATCACTACTACTGTTTCTACTTTTGTTTATGATGATAAAAATCAAATCATTGCAAGTCAGGTAGAAGCTACAAATGAAGAAACTACCTATTCTTATGAAGATGGTAGAATTGTAAGCGCAGAGCATACTATAGATGGTGAGGTTGATTTCACTTATGAGTATACTTATAATGAGGCTGGGGATCTTACATCAGAAAAGCGTACAGATCATACAAATGAAAATGCGATTGATGAAATTACATTTGTTATTGAGAACGGAAATGTAACTCAAGAAAACCGATATGGAGAGATTTATGACGCTGAGTATGATGATCAAAATAATCCTTTCATCGAATTATATCCTTCTGCTTATGCTGCAATTAATGTAGGTATTCAATCAGTAAATCAGAATAATCCAATTAGTGGAACATTAGCTGATGACACAATTACTTATGAATATAATGAGGATGGTTATCCAGTAAGCGCTTCATATACTTATTTTGATAATCTAGCTACAGTGGATAAGACTTTTACTTATTACGCGGAATAATAAAAATTAACCATATATAAAAAAGCAAGTACTCCACTGGAATGCTTGCTTTTTTTATAAAATAAAAGAATGAATAAATACTTTTTGCTTCTCCTTCTTGGAATATTATTTTCTTGTGATGAGCATCATTCCGAAAATCAAAGCAATGATGAGGACTCACCCAACTCGGCTGAGTCCCAATCTGAAACCAAAGAAGAAAAGTTGGTAGACTTATACAAAGTTTCGGTCATTCCTCTATTTAAGGATATACCCGATGTGAATCCTCCTGTTGAAATTGAAATTAATACGGAAGATTTAAATATAGATGCAGGAGCTGCATCTGGATATCTTGATGTAAGTCAGGGATTGGTAGATTTAGAGAATGAAGCCATTCAGATATTTGCTTTAGCCCATGAAGTAGCCCATATGGCGACTATCCCTCAGGCTAAGATTTTTAATCTTGCTGAGACTATTCCCAAAGGAAATGTCACCAATGATTATCAAAAAGCTGAGTATCTAGCAGATCTTATGGCTGTTCATTTGATTCATCTGAAACTTCCTGAAACATTTGAATTGATTCAAAATGATTTTGAAACACTTCAAGAGATACTTGGAGCAGAAACTTTTACACATCCTAGTGGAGAAAATAGAATCTTATCCATGAAATTATATATTGATGATTGCAGTTCTAAAGAAGAAATAAAAGCTTTTGAACAACGATTTGAGACTATTTGGACAATGAACTGATTTTTAGAATTTCGAAAAAGAAAAAGTCTTACATTTTGTAAGACTTTTTCTTTTCTTGATATGCTTGAAGATACTTGTATTCATATCTTTTATTTGGAGCCTACATCTAATCATTTTATTAAAAAGATAAATTAATTGGTGGAATGGTATGCGGAGTTTAAAATTGAAATAGTTCATTAATTAAAACAGCTCAAGCAAATTTTTACTTCGAGACTATCCACTTTACCGAAGATGAATTTGTAGCAGGATTAAGCGTTAAATACCTTTTGGAATCTTTAGATCGACTGTTGGTCTTGAAAATTTCTACCCAAAAATATCAAAATATAAATGGCTATTACAATGCAATTAAAAAGAGCAGTGTTCATTGTATGTAACAGGTTAGATTTTCTAAATATGCTCTCGAATAAGATAAAATAGGTCACTGATAGAGCTTCAAAATAGGGGATACCTTCAATATCATCCCACTAGTAGTCCCAAAATAGGATAAGTAGTGAACATGTTCAGATTTGATACCCATCCTGATCAAAAATTGAACAGGGAATGATCAAATTCTGGACAGCTTTTGTTCAAAAATTGGTCTCTTTTATTAAACCTTAGTAATAAACAATAAATAAACCTTTTTAAGCAGATCCCATATATGAATAGGCAGTGAACAATTAACGGTACTGTGCTTTTAAATAGATATTATCCAAAATCATTATTGCTCTAACTTTGAAGAAGTAGTAAGGGAGAATCAAAAATTAAAAAAAAACAATCCAAAAACTGTCACTTTTTTATTTTTTTAAATTTTTTGCGGTTGAATTAAAACTGGTGAAACTTTAAAGCAGTGTCCCATATATGAACAAGTTCGATACAAGTGGTGATGAGCCGATTATTATATTTATTCGGCTCAAAAAAATTGTATATTTGATTTGAATAATGTATTTATTTGGCTCATATGTATAACTGGCAACTTAAAAATTGGCCTTCTTTCGACTATAACTTTAAAGCGATCGATGATATTATCATTGAATTTGCCTCAGAGACGGGTGAAGTTAAAGGGATTATTGATAGCCTGCCTTCTGACTTTAGGCAAGATGCAATAATTCAGTTCATGATTGATGAAGCCATTAAAACTTCAGCGATTGAAGGGGAATATTACAGTCGTCAGGATGTAATGTCATCGATCAGAAATCGATTGGGTATTGGAGATGGTACTGCTATTAGGGATATCAATGCCAGGGGGATTGCAGAATTAATGGTAGAGATAAGAGAAAACTTTTCCAAGACCCTGAACGAGAGATTAATAAAGGGATGGCATGCAATGTTATTTACCAGATCCAGGTATATTCAGGCAGGTACTTATCGATCTGGAAAGGATCCCATGCTTATAATATCAGGAAGCTATGGGAAAGAAGAAATTCATTACGAAGCTCCTCCATCTCATCGAGTGCCGGTGGAGATGAAACAGTTCACAAAGTGGTACAAGGAATTTGAGATTGAAAATAATGATATTCGCAGTTCATTGATAAAAACAGCTATTGCTCATTTATATTTTGAGACGATACATCCTTTTGAAGATGGAAATGGACGTATAGGTAGAGCTATAGCTGATAAATGTCTTTCGGAATCTTTAGGTAGAGTATTAGTATTAAGTATATCCACTGCAATCGAACAAAATAAAAAAGAGTATTACCAAGCCTTAAAAAGGGCTCAACGTTCCCTTAATATTACGGATTGGATTGTTTATTTCTGTGAGACTATTTTGACTGCCCAGAAGAATGCTAAAGCAGTTATTCGATTTATTCTAAAAAAAGCAAAATTTCTGGATCAGCATCGGGGAAATTTAAATGATCGCCAGTTAAAAGTGATCTTAAAAATGTTTGATAAAGGTGTTGAAGGTTTTGAAGGAGGAATGACAGCGAAGAAATTTATATCTCTAACCAAAACTTCAAAAGCTACCGCCACACGAGATTTACAAGATATGGCTTCTAAAGGCATTTTGAAACCACTAGGCGGTGGACGAAATGTACATTATGAGCTAAAATTCATATGAATAAATGTTAAAGTTTGTTAAAAGGTGCTTAATTCGGTGTATGTAGAAATATCATTTTTTATAAAACACTGATAAACAAATATTTGTGTATTTAGTTCGAGTCTCGTCCAGACCGCAAGATTGCAAAAAGCCTTTCAGAAATGAAAGGCTTTTTTTATGCTTTAATTTTACTTCTTTTTGTGTGCTATTATGACTGAAATTTATTTTACTTAAAAATTGGAGGTAGTTGATGGGGGAGGGGGCTTAGGTTAGCCGATTATCTAAGTTATTCAGTTCATGCAATAAAAGCCTTGATTCGTATATTTTTCATTGTAGAGTTATAAATAGCAGTTAAAAATAAAAGTTATTTGAGTTGAATATATGAGATTAAGCTTTCTGAAAAATTAAATCAATTTATGTAGAAACAGAAAAATATGCGAGTTCGTTTCTCCAACTTTTAATCTTAGGGTACTAAAGGCTCTCGTAATATGCTTTTCAACAGATTTTATGGAGATGTTTAAATAATCAGCAATTTCGGTATTGGTAAGCCCATCCTTTTTACTCAGTAAAAATGTTTCTTTACATTTTGGCGGTAACTTATCTATTTCACTTCTTACGATGGCTATAAGTTGCTCAAGTGACTGTTCAGATTCTTCTTCAACAATACTAGATAGGGTATCGATATATTTCTTTTCTAAATATATCGTTTTTTTATTTTTTCTATACTGATCTATAAATTCATTATATACAGATTTATAAAGCAAATTTTTGATTGAAAGTGTAGTTTTTAGGTTGTCTTTATTCTTCCAGATTTTTATAAAAACATTTTGAACGATATCTTCAGCAAGATCCTTATCTGCTATTAGGTGGTAAGCATAAACGCTTAGTTTATGATGGTAGATCTTTAAAAGATATTTGTAAGCATCTTCGTTTCCGGTTTTTAAGGAATTTATTAAGTATATATTATCTGAAAAGGTTTTCGTCATAACGTATTGATGAAAATATGCTTTAATAATTATCTAATTTATAAAAATTTTGATTTAAATAGGTAGGGTATGTAAAAATTCAGTCGTATTAATAATAAGCTATAACTCCATGAGCACAGAAATAGAATCGATAATCGTAAAATTTATTTGTAGAGAAGCAACAGCTCAAGAACTGGATAAACTTGAGGTATGGTTAAAATCTTCAGATAATACCAAAGTGTTTAAACAATTATTAAGGGTGAATTTTGCGATTGATAATAGCTTAAATCATTTTAATGATGCTAAGATTCATCAAATATTAAATGAGCAAATAAAACATCATCAAAAGGCAAAAATGCGAAAGAAAAACATGAGGATTTCTTTATATGCTCTGGCCGCAGTTGCGCTCATTATATTTGGCAGTGCTTTCTATTTAAAATTTGAAAAGAATAATCTGAATCAACAGAATGTAACACCAAATATAGTAGATGTTTCTGATGAGGTTCCTGGGGCCATTCTAACTTTGGAGGATGGTGCAGAGGTTTTATTGAAAAATGGAGATACCTATCAAAATAACGGAGTTAAGAGTGATGGGAAGCAGCTTATTTATGATAAAAATGAGGATAGTGATAAAGTTGTATTTAATTATTTAACTGTACCTCGTGGAGCGCAATTTGAATTAAAACTATCTGATGGCACGAAAGTCTGGCTAAATTCTGATTCTAAGCTGAAGTATCCCGAGTCTTTTATTAAAGGTGAATCGCGCATTGTGCATCTACTCTATGGTGAAGCTTATTTTGAAGTTTCGCCAAGTAATTTGCATGATGGAAGTTTGTTTGAAGTGCGCAATGAAGAGCGTATTATTCAGGTACTAGGGACCCAATTCAATGTAAAAAGTTATAAAGAAGAAACTAAAACCTACACCACCTTAGTAGAAGGACGTATTCTTTTAAAATCACGAGATGAAAAATATGCTTTAAAACCAAATGACCAGATCATATACAATAAAGAAAGAGCAGAATATAAAAAGCAACAGGTAAATGTATTTAATGAAATATCCTGGAAGAATGGGATTTTTAGTTTTGAAGATAAAAAGTTGAAAGATATTCTCAAAGTACTGTCTAGGTGGTATGATGTAGAATTTGATTTGAGAAATCACCAACTTGGAGAAGAAGAGTTTGTAGGAGTTTTAAGTAAAGACCAAGATATTGAGGAAATACTTGAAGGTATAAAAAGTTCTGGGATTATCAATTCATATCAAATGAATCAAGAAATAATTATAATAAATTAAAAAAAGAGGGAACGAAGTTTTGACATTTAGCGGTATCGAACTTCGTCCCTCACCTAAATTAATCAAACATGGTGTTTAACTAATCTATTTTGTATGAAAAACAAAACTATAAAAAACAAAGCTTATATAATTAAGCGATGTTCAATTTTAATTATGAAAACCTTTTTAATTTTCTTTTGCTCGACAATTCTTGCTTTTAGCCCGAATGAAACATTTTCTCAGCAGAAAGTTCACATCGATAAAGATCAAAAGTTTAGTGTAGATCAAATCTTCGATATCATTAAGAGTCAAACAAACTACAGATTTATTTATCCAAAACAATTATTTAAAAATAAACCAAAAGTTCAACTTCATCAAGGCGATATTAAAGTAACAGAAATTCTTACTCTTGGTTTGGCATCAAGTGGGCTAACTTACGCCATTACTGAAAATAATAATATCATATTCAAAGAAAAAGCGGAGGATACCACTACTTTTTCTGAGGATCAAAATATGATAGAAGGTCTGGTTAAGGATACTAATGGAACACCTTTACTTGGCGTAAATGTGCTGATTAAGGGTACTTCAATTGGAACCACTACAGATTTTGATGGGAAATATTCTATTGAAGCGAAACCAGGAGATGTTTTGACCTTTTCCTTTGTGGGAATGAACACGGTTTCAAAAGAAGTAGGTAATGAGAATATACTTAATGTCACGCTTACTGAAAATGCTGCGGCTTTAGACGAAATCGTTGTAGTTGGGTATGGTACACAAAATGAAAAAGATATTACCGGTGCTGTAACTTCTGTTTCTGCCAAAAATTTTAATAAAGGCGTGCAGCAAAGTCCGCAACAACTTCTTCAAGGTAAAATGCCTGGTGTTAATATTGCGCAAAATAGTGGCAAGCCTGGAGGATCCAATACCGTTTTAATTCGTGGAGGGACTTCTTTAACTGGTTCAAATGAACCCTTATATGTTATAGATGGTGTGCCAATTTCTACATCTTCTGGTACAGGTCAAGCAAACATAAGTAGTAGTGGAACCGATTTTTTTGATCAAGAACCGGTTAATCCATTAATGACCTTAAATCCCAGTGATATAGAATCTATTAGTGTTTTGAAGGATGCATCTGCAACAGCTATCTACGGCTCTAGAGGTGCCAATGGGGTGATTGTGATAACTACTAAAAATGGAACTGCAGGAAAAATAAATGTTTCTTTGGATGTGTCTCATGGTGTTTCGGTGGTTTCTAATACGATCGACGTCCTTTCTGCAGATGAATATCGAAAGGTAGTAAATGATCTCGATTTACCATTAAATGATGGTGGTGAATCTACCAACTGGCAGGATAAAGTATATCGAACAGCTGAGGTGCAAGATTATTACCTTTCCTTAAGTGGAGGTTCTGAGAATACAAATTACAGGGCATCTCTGGGGTATAGCGACCAAGAAGGAGTAGTTTTAGGCTCTAATTTAAATCGAGGAACTGCGCGTATCAATATTGGTCAAAAAATGTTAGATAAAAAATTATCTTTCGATTTAAGGCTAAATTACGGGCAAACAGTTTCAAATGCTGCTCCGGTTTCTAATACTGTAGGGAGTGAAGCTGGTTCTAGTATCAATTACGAGGCTTATGTTTTTAATCCCACATATTCTGTATACGATGAAAATGGAAATTTTAATCATATCTTACCCTATAGAGTGAATCCATTATCTTTCTCAGAGCAGGTTATTGATGAACGTACTAATAACAGATTTTTAGGAAATTTCACTACAGATTATAAGATCATAGATCCACTTAGTATCAATGTAAATTTAGGATATACCAATCAAACTATTGACCGTAATTCTTACCTAAGTAAGGAAAACCCATTAGGGCAGGGGTTAGGAGGATATGCCAATGTGCAAAAATTAAAAAGTTTTAATAAGTTACTTGAAACTACCTTAAAGTTCGAGGAGAAATATGGAGATCATAACATCAACGCATTAGCAGGATATTCGTACCAATATTTCGTAGATGAAGGCTTAAGAAATGATGCTAATGGTTTCTTGTCTGATGAATTTAAATGGTATGGTTTACAGGCAGCCAGTAATGTACGTACGGTATCTTCATTTAAACAAAGTAATACTTTGATTTCCATGTACGCACGTCTTAATTACGATTATCAAGGTAAATATTTGCTCACAGCTACTGTTCGTAGAGATGGTTCCAGTCGTTTTGGAAGTGGAAATAAATGGGGTGTTTTCCCTTCAGGCTCTGTAGCTTGGAGGATATCAGATGAAGACTTCTTTAAATCTAATACAATAAACGATTTAAAATTGAGAACAAGTTACGGAGTAACCGGGAATCAAGAAATAGGGAATTTGAATTCTATAACAACATTGGGTGCCAGTACCACAGGATATATTGTGGGCGGACAAAGAATCACTGTGGTTTTGCCGCAGCAGTATGCTAACCCCGATTTAAAATGGGAGCAAACGGCACAATTCAACGTTGGTATCGATTTTAGCCTTTTAAAAGGTAAAATCTATGGTACTGCAGATTATTATAATAAAGAAACAAAAGATCTTTTATTGCGAATTCCAGTTCCTACACCTACTGCGGTAAATACACAGCTTGCCAATGTTGGAAGTGTGCGTAATCGCGGTATTGAACTATCATTAGGAGCATATGCCATCGAAAAAGAGAATTTCCAATGGCGAACAAATTTAATTTTCAGTCATAATAAAAACGAAGTGTTAAGCTTATCCAACGCGCAATATCAGGGCGATGATATACAAGTTGGACCTTTAAGAGGTCAGGGATTAACAAGTGGTACGTACGCCCAGTTAATACGACCAGGATTTGAAGTAGGTACTTTTTATGGCCGAGAATTTTTAGGAATAGAAGATGGGGTAGAGCAATTTGATCCTGAGCCAAAGATTATTGGTTCTGCACAACCTGATTTTACTTTCGGATTCTCTAACAACTTTAACTATAAAGCTTTCGATCTATCATTTAACTTAAGAGGCTCTGTGGGGAATGATGTGTACAACCTAACGGCTAACAATTTAGCGTATTTAAGCAATTTGCCAGGAAGAAATGTGTTTAAAGAAGCTGTAGAAAGCGGGGTAACCAGAGATCAGCCTAAACAATACTCCTCTAGATGGATAGAGGATGCATCTTTTGTAAGATTAGACAATCTTACATTAGGTTATAATTTAAATTCTGAAAATCTATTCTTTTCGAATGCTAGGCTCTATCTCACGGGACAAAACCTGTTTGTAATTACTGGTTATTCAGGTTTGGATCCTGAAGTGAATTCAGAAGTTTCTGGAGCCGGAATAGCTCCACTGGGTATTGATTATCTCGCCTATCCTAAAGCAACAACTGTTATTTTGGGACTAAACCTAACCTTTTAATTTATACATATTATGAAGTTTTATATATATAAAATAGCCATTATATTGAGCGTTGCCTTGCTTGCTGTAAGTTGTACTGATTTGGATGAGGAAACTTTTGGGAGCTTATCGCCAGATAATTTTTACAATACTGAAGAGGAAGCTCTAGCTTCTGTTGTAGGGATTTATCAGCAACTTTCTTATGTACAAAGTATTGGGGATCCATGGAGAATCGCAGAGTTTGGAACCGATGAATTTATCGTCCCTGGTCGTGCTAGCGGTGGATGGTTCGATCAAAGCAATATCGATATTATTAAACATCAGGTGGACCCTGCAAATGCAACTACAGGTAGAGCCTGGAAAAATATCTTTCAGGAGATAGGAACAGCTAACGCCGTTATAGAAAGTTTGGAACAATCACCAAATAGTGAGAATTTAACTGCAATTATTGCTGAGGCAAAAGCATTAAGAGCTTATGGTTATTTTTATGCTATGGATTTTTGGGGAAATGTACCCCTAGTGACTGTGGCAAGAATTGATCCTAACGATTTGCCACAAACCACTTCCCGATCAGAAATTTTTAGTTTTATTGAAAACGAATTACTAGCTGCTTTGGAGGATATGCCATCTGTAAATGAAGTTAATCGATCTGACTATTATCCTAGATTTACGAAAGAGTCGATATATTCCCTATTAGCCATGATGTATTTAAATGCAGAAGTTTATACTGGTACACCAAAATGGCAAAAGGCGGTTGAAATGTGTGATAAAATTATTAATTCTGGTGGTTATAATCTTTCTGGCGAAGTGATTGATAATTTTGCTTCTAACTCCCAAACAAATTCGCCTGAACTTATTAGTGCTTTCACAAATGATCCTATAAGTAATGCTGGCAATAATCAATTTATTTTATATGCACAAAATGCCTTAGATCAATTAAAATATAATTTGCCTTTTGTTCCGGCAAATGGATATAGCACCTATCAAGAAGCTTTAGATCGTTATGAGGACGACGATGCCCGTAAAGAGCTTTTAGAATATGGACCGCAAACTTATCTTAATGGAGAACCATTATTAATGGACAATGGTGAGCAACTTGTTTTAATACCGGTACAAGATTTAGTAAGTGCGGAAGATAATGAAGGATACAAAGTGTTGAAGTATACACCTGTAGGTGCTAGTTTTTCAGGTTTTAATGCGGATAACGATTATGTATTAACCCGTTATGCGGATATCTTATTAACAAAGGCAGAAGCCCTATTTAGGTTAGATAACAGTGCTACGGAAGCTTTAAATTTGGTAAATGAAGTTAGAAATAGAAGTAATGCAACTTCATTAAACGCCTTAAGCTTAGAAATAATAGAGGAAGAGCGCGCTAGGGAATTTATCTGGGAAGGACATCGTAGAAGGGATATGATTAGATTTGAAAGTTATTTTAATGACACCTGGGCTTTTAAGACTACACAGACAGAAGAATATAGGGGTATTTATCCTATTCCTCAGGAACAAATTACCGCTAACCCAAACCTTACTCAAAATCCAGGTTATTAAATTTAATTGGAAAAAAATAATCCAAATTGGGCGATTTTAGGATACATTTTGTTGATCAGTATCTGGCAGGTCATCATTGCCAGGTACTGGGTCGACAAGCCTAGAATAATAAAAAATTATAATTACTGAAAAGACAAAATATCCACTATAAAAAAACTATTTTAATTGCAGAAAGCAACTCTTTCAACCACCAAACATCAGATTAATATGCAATGCTTTAAAACATTAATATTTCTTCTTTGCTTCGTGCAAACTTCATTTGCTCAGAAAGAAAAACTGAATATAAGACCTTATACAATCGCTACAAACTTTCAAAATTTGTCCAGCCATTATGACTTTCTTAGCCCTGTTCAGCTCGATTCTTCACTGGCCGTTAAGCAATTAAAAGATATACGATATAAGAAAACGGAAACTTCAGATTTAAAGCTGGACACATATATTCCAGAACAAAAAAATAATGAAAAACTGCCTGGGGTTCTTCTTATTCACGGTGGAGGATGGTTTTCAGGAGAAAAAGAAAATCTGGGTGTATTAGCGCAGGCGCTTGCGGCTAATGGCTATGTTGCAGTAACACCAAGCTATAGGCTTGGTGGAGAGGCCATTTATCCTGCTGCGGTTTTAGATCTTAAAGATGCTCTACGCTGGATGCGAAAAAATGCAAAAAAGTTAAATCTGGATGTTAATCGTATAGCTACATTAGGTGGATCTGCAGGGGCACAACTAGCGATGCAAGTGGGCGTAACTCCAGATTCTGAAATTTATAATGAAGAGGGTCAAGAATTCAGTTCTGCAGTGCAAGCTATCGTAAATATAGATGGAGTCACAACATTTGTGCATCCAGAAGTAGAAAAAGGCCCGCTTTTGAATACCTGGTTAGGAGGTACGTATGAGGAAAAATCCGAGATATGGAAAGAGGCATCTCCTATAGAATACGTGAATAGCAAAACTCCTCCTACACTTTTTATAAATAGTGCACAACCCCGTTTCCATGGAGGACGTGACAGCTATATTGATTTATTGGATCAATACAATATTTATAGTGAAGTTCATACTTTAAAAGATACTCCTCATGCTTTTTGGCTGGTTAATCCTTGGTTTCAAACTACACTAAGATATACACTCGATTTTCTGGATAAATTTTTAAAAGAACCATATACTCCGCCGTATCGTACAATTAAGGTAGCTAGAAATGATCAGGCAGACTTTAGCAGTATCCAGGATGCCATCAATTCTGTTCGAGTATTTGGTCCGGGAGAAGTACTTATAGAAATTGCTGCAGGAGTTTATAAAGAAAAGATTGTTATTCCTTCACATATAACTAAGCTTACATTAAAGGGAAGCGATCGCGAGAAAACTATTATATCATATAATGATCATACTGGCAAGATTGATGAACTTACTAAAAAAGAACATGGCACTTTTTCTTCGCATACCTTATTAGTGCAAGGAACAGATGTGCATTTGGAAAATTTGACGATACAAAATACTTCTTGTAATGATGGTCAGGCTGTCGCTTTGCATGTGGAAGGTGATCGATTTGTAGCCGTAAATTGTAAGATTTTAGGGTGTCAGGATACTTTATACGCGGCTAAAGAAGGATCCAGGCAATATTATGAGCAGTGCTTTATTCAGGGTACTACAGATTTTATTTTCGGGCAGGCCATAGCTGTATTTCAAGACTGTACCATTAAAAGTCTTACAGATTCCTATATCACGGCAGCAGCAACCCCTAGAAATCAGGAGTTTGGTTTTGTGTTTTATAAGTGTAAACTTATTGCAGATAAGGATGTTACTAAAGTATTTTTAGGAAGACCATGGCGGCCTTATGCTAAGACGGTATTTATAAATACAGAAATGGGAGCTCAGATTTTAGAAGAAGGTTGGCATTCCTGGCCAGGAGATTCTATGTTTCCTGAAAAGGAAAAGACGGCATATTATGCAGAATATGAAAGTAGAGGAGCAGGAGCATCACCAGAAAATCGAGTGGAGTGGTCTCATCAATTAGGTAAGTGGGAAATCGAGCAATATAGCTTAAGAAATATCTTTAATGGTTGGATACCGGCTATGTATAAACATTAAATTTCGGTTTGTCACCGATGTTAGCCATTTCGAGTGGCTGTGTACGTAGTCTAATGTGCCGTTATCGAAAGATAACAAATTGCAATGATTTCCGATTAGGAATTCAGCAGAAATGAGCTATAAACGGTGTTGTAGCACGTTATTTTTCACTTTTATATAGTTCTATCGCTTTTAAGAATTTAATTCCTCCAGCTTTCGTTTGGTCATATATGAATTCATTTAATTCAGGATGGTGTTCGTCAATCCAGCTTAAAAGTCCGTTTTTGTTTCTTTCCCAAGTCGCTTCATTAAAATCCACGTATTCCGTTTGTACAGTAATTATTTTTTCATTTTGGAATTTTATAGTCTGATTTGTTATAAATGGTTCTTTGTGAAGAAATGAAATTCTTTTATCAATCTTTGAAATTTTTGCTTTTACAATTTCGTTTTTTTGTTCAATTTTAAGTATCTCATAGTTAGGATCAAAAACAGAATCCCATTTTAAAAATTCCAAATAATCGCTTTTGGAATAAGTATGTTTATATTCTCCTTCAATCATAGTTAAACTATCCGCAAACCAGTCTGATATTTTTGAATAATCTGAATTGTCAAGCACCTTAAAATATTGTTTAGCAATTTTAACTCTGTCAATTTTCTTTTCCGTGTTTTTACATGACGTAAATCCTATTGTCAATAGTAAAAATAAAATTATGGTTTTATTCACGGATTTTTGGTTTTATGTGCTACAATGAAGGATATAAATTCAATAAAATGTTCACAATCATAATTACTAAACCGAATAAATAATTTTCTGTGTAACTTTTATATAAAGCAAAAAAACTACGAATTAAAATTCGATTAGATGGCTTATTTCTGCAATCGCCATTTCTTTGCTTATTTCAGTCAATTCAATTAATAATAGTTCCAACTATCCAGGAAATAAAAGATATTGCTATTCCGAATGCCAAGTGATTTTCATTTTTTTGATAGGAGCAAACTTCTGTTATAAATGAATTTACAATATCCATGATTAAAAAGTTTTCGTTTTGATCATGGATATTGCTATTTAAACTTTAATTCCTTTCAAGAAAATCTTCTGTATTAGTCACTTCAGAATAAAAATAATTTAAGGCAGCTAAGAACGATTTCTGAACTTCACTGGCTTCTACTTTTTCACTATTGATTTCTAAATCCCTGGTTGCACAGGCATCACCAATCACCACACAATCAAAACCAAAATCTTTGGCGGCCCTGGTGGTAGCATCTACGCACATATGCGTCATCATCCCACAAATGATCAAGTTTTTAATGCCTTTTTCCTGTAACGTTTGTAACAAATTTGTTTCTCTAAAACTATTTGGAAAATGTTTGATCACTATTTTTTCCCCGGTTAGTGGTGCTACATTTTTGTGAATTTCTACACCTTTTGTTTCTGGTATAAAAAAAGTAGAACCTGGCGCAAGCGATTGATGTTGAATATGAATTATGTGGAGATTCTTTTTTCTAAATTCTTCCAGTATTTTCTTAGCGTTTAAACTAGCATTTTCAGGTTCAGAAAGTTCCATATTTCCGTTCGGGAAATAATCATTCTGGATATCGATTAAGATAAGTGCAGTTTCATTTTTCATAAGTTCTTTTTTTAAGTAAAAATACTCAAATCAACCATAAAGATAGTTCCTAAGCAGCTTAATTTTAATACCTTCATTCGCTATAGAATATAAAACCAAAACCTCGCCGAAATAGCGAGGTCTTAGAAATTCAAATATAAAATCAAATTATCCCCAGACTTCCTGGCTAATTTCATTGATGAGTTCTATCTTTTTCCACTGGTCTTCTTCGGTAAGAATATTTCCTTCTTCAGTAGAAGCAAAACCACATTGCGGACTCAAACTTAAGCGTTCCAAATCTACATATTGTGTAGCTTCTTTAATACGATCGATGATAACTTGTTTGTTTTCTAAAGTTGCGTTTTTGCTGGTAAGTAAGCCTAAAACAACTTTTTTATCTTTCGGCACAAATCTTAGCGGTTCAAAATCTCCAGAACGATCGTCATCAAATTCTAAATAAAAGTTTTCTACTGCTTCCTTTGCAAAAAGTGTATCGGCTACCGGCTCATAACCGCCAGATGCCGCCCAGGTAGAATGATAATTCCCTCTGCAAACATGGGTTGATAAACGTAAATCTTCAGGTAAGTTTTCTAAAGCCGAATTGTTTAATTTAAGATAGGTTTCTTTAAGATCGTTGCGATCAAAGCCTTCACCGGCCATTGTTTTCCAAAAATCGGCATCACATAACATGGCCCAAGTACAATCATCGATTTTAAGGTCACGGCAACCAAGATCATATAATTTTAAAATCGTTTGTTGGTATGCTTCAGCAATATCCTTAAATAATTCTTCTTGATCTGAATAATATTTCTTCACATATTCCTCGTTATCGCCTCTAACTAATTCAGCATATAATTGAGCAGGAGCGGGAATGCTTTGTCTTGCAATATGATCTTCGCCAACATGTTCTTTTAGGAATAAAAAACTATCGAAAACAGGATGATTTGGGTTGAATTTTATTTTTCCTGATAATCTGGCTGAATCTTTTCTGGTTTCTTCCCCCTGAAATAAATAGCCCCGATCTTTTAAGAAATGCTCTATTCCATCTAATCCCCAAAAAAAATCTAGATGCCAGTAACTTCGTCTAAACTCTCCATCGGTTATGGCGTTAAGTCCGCTTTGTTTTTGTTTTTCGATAAGTTTAGCGATTTCTTCATCTTCAATTTTTTTTAATTCTGAGGCTGAAACTTCATTTTTAGCAAATTGTTCTCGAGCTTTTTTTAGGGTTTCTGGTCGTAGAAAACTTCCAACAACGTCAGATTTGTTTTTTGTGGTAGAATGAATGCACATAATTAAATTTTGTTAGGTTTTTATAACGGTCAAAGTTATATAACAGCATTTTTTTATCTAAATTTTTGGTGTAATTAGGTTTAAATCTCTTATTTATATTAGTATTGAAGAATATTGTACTTTTATATGCAGGCTACAAACTTTCAAAAAGAATAATATCCTATGGAAAATTTAGATGAGGTAGATCTTAAGTTGTTAAACATACTCCATGAAAATTCAAATTTTACCGTAAAAGAACTGGCAAAAAAGGTTAATTTATCTGCTTCTCCAGTTTTTGAACGACTAAAAAGGTTGGAGAAAAGCGGTTATATCAAAAAATATATCGCAATTTTGGATGCTGAAAAATTGCATCATGGATTTATAGTTTTTTGTAACATTAGGCTGAAAAAACATGATAGGACGATAGGAAATCAATTTGTAGATGATATTATGAAGATTGATGAGATTGTTGAATGTTACAATATTTCCGGTGATTTTGATTTTCTTTTAAAAGTTTACGCGCGTAATATGAAACATTATCAGGATTTTGTATTTAATAAACTTGGTGGCGTAAAGAGTATAGGAAGTACGCATAGTACTTTTGTAATGACTGAAATAAAAAACACCTACGGGATAGGAATTATTTAGCTGAAAGCGTTCTGCTTATTTCTCAAAAATGTTGCTTTGATATTTTTATAACAGCCTGTTATTCAAATTGTTTGCGAAAAGTTAAAAATACTACAGGAATTTGTAAAAGCTTACATTTGCGTTTATACCCAATTATGCGAAGAAAACCCTATTTGCGTTTACTTACTGTAAGCCTTATGCTTGTAAGTACCACCGTGTTTGGACAGGAGACTAAAGAAGAGAAGTCTAAAAAGGGATTTATAGGAAGGTACATTAATAATATTTTAAACGATACGGTATCTAAAGAGAAATCTCAATTTTTTGTTTTTCCTACAGTTGGTTATCGGCCAGAGACCGGAGTTGAATTTGGAGTTACCCCGCTCTATATTTATTATGCGAATGAGGATGTAAATAACAGGCTAAGTGAAATGAAGGCCTACAGTTTTTTTACTCTAAATGGGCAATATGGTTTACGTATTGGCCATGCATTATATTCAGATAAGGATAAGTGGTTTTTTCTTGGAGATATCGATTTTGAGCAATTTCCGCTTAAATATTATGGGATAGGAAATGATGTTCCGAAGGAAAATATAGCCTTGGTAGATGCAACCCAATTTCGAATCAAAGAGCGCGTTTTAAGGAGAGTACTAGAAGACTTTTATATAGGTGTAGAAACAGATTTTAGAAGCCTTACAAATGTATCTTTTGAAGGAAAAAATGATAATGATTTAGAAGATATTAAAATACCCTTTGGAGCCGAGGGGTCAACTAACTTTGGCTTAGGTGTAGGATTAGTTTATGATCAAAGACATAATGTTTTAAATGAAAGAGATGCTTTTTTTAGCGAATTTGCCTACCTGAATTATAATCCGTTTTGGGATAGCGATGTCGAATATCAGCTAATTTCTATAGACAACCGTGTTTTTAAAAAAATAAACGAAAGGGATGTTCTTGCGGCGCAATTATTTGGAGAGTTCAATTTTGGCGGAGACGTACCTTTCAATCAGCTTTCTTATATGGGAGGCGAAAGCTTAATGCGTGGTTATTTTAAAGGAAGATTTAGAGATCAAAATCAAATTGCCGCACAAGTAGAATATCGATTTTTGCCATTAAAATTAGGTTTTACAGATCGTCTTGGTGCCACAATTTTTACCGCAGTAGGAGAAGTCTTTGATAAGTGGGATGAGGTAGAATTCAACAAACTAAAATGGTCTGCCGGTGCAGGAGCACGATTTCTTATTTTTCAGAAAAAAGATGTATATCTTCGATTTGATTATGCCTTTACAAGAGATGGAAACAATTTCTACATCAGTATTGGTGAAGCTTTTTAAAACTTAAGCTTTAGAAATTGAATTCTTTAGCCAAAATTCAACGATTAGCGACTAAGTTTTTTTTCAGATCGTTAGCGAAATTCAAGCATTACTCTCAACTTTATTTTAGATTTTAAGTAACAATTCTCTAAGTTGAAGATTATCAGTTTATGAATTGTTGGTCCGAAATAATCATCATTCACCTTACCGTACTTAATATTATGTTATAATATGCTATAGTTGAGTTAAAGGCTGTAATAAGCACATCAACTTCCAATAACGCGCACTTTCCTAAAATTATTACAGTACATTCCCGATACCAAAAAAACTTGTTGAGCTATGAATGAAGAGCGAAAAGAAAACAAAAAAACTCAGGATTTGGCTTCCAATACCAAAGATGGTACAGGAAAGACAATGACTACAAACCAGGGTGTTAAAGTTAATGATACTAATAATTCTTTAAAAGCTGGCGAGCGTGGAGCAACCTTGCTAGAAGATTTTATTTTAAGAGAAAAAATAACTCATTTTGATCATGAGCGTATTCCAGAACGTATAGTACACGCAAGAGGTAGTGGAGCTCACGGTGTGTTTGAGCTTTATGAAAGCCAGGAAAAATATACAAAAGCCGGTATTTTTAACGATACGAATAGAAAAACTCCGGTATTTGTTCGTTTTTCTACGGTGGCCGGTAATAAAGGATCTGCCGATTTAGCCAGAGACGTTAGAGGGTTTGCAACAAAATTTTATACGGAAGAGGGAATCTTTGATCTTGTAGGAAATAATATGCCTATATTTTTTATTCAGGACTCTATGAAATTTCCAGATTTGATCCATGCTGTTAAACCCGAGCCAGATAAAGATATTCCGCAGGCTGCTTCAGCGCATGATACTTTTTACGATTTTGTTTCTCGAACAACAGAAACATTGCACAACCATATTTGGGTGATGAGTGATCGTGCTATACCAAGAAGTTTCAGAATGATGGAAGGTTTCGGTATTCATACTTTTAGATTGATTAATGCTGAAGGAAAATCTCATTTTGTGAAATTTCACTGGAAACCACTTCTAGGAACACATTCTATTACATGGGATGAAGCTGTTAAATTACATGGTGCAGATAGCGATTTCCATAGAAGGGATTTATGGGATGCTATCGATAGTGGCGAATATCCAGAGTGGGAATTAGGTTTCCAGATTATTCCTGAAGAAGATGAACATAAATTCGATTTTGATATTCTTGATCCAACAAAATTGATTCCTGAAGAAATGGTGCCAGTTAAAAGAGTTGGTAAAATGACATTGAATCGAAATCCAGATAATTTCTTTGCAGAGACCGAGCAGGTAGCTTTTCATCCAGGTCATGTAGTACCGGGAATAGATTTTTCAAACGATCCGTTGTTGCAAGGCCGATTATTTAGTTATACCGATACGCAACTTTCAAGATTAGGAAGTCCAAATTTTCATGAAATACCAATCAATCGTCCTATAAATCCAACGCATAACAATCAGCGCGATGCGCATATGAGAATGACTGTTGATAAAGGGAAAACCGCTTATTTTCCAAATTCAATTGGTGGAGGATGTCCGCATTTAGCTAAAATGGCGGAAGGTGGATTTACATCTTATGAAGAACGTATCGATGCGAGAAAAATTAGAGCGAGAAGTACTAGTTTTAATGACCACTATTCCCAACCAGCATTGTTCTACAGAAGTTTAACAGATTGGGAACAGCAACACGTAGCAGATGCCTATACATTCGAACTTGGTAAATGTACCTACGATCATATTAAGGAACGTATGCTCTATGTAATTAATCAAATTGATAATGATCTTGCAATAAAAGTAGCAGATGGTTTAGGGATGCAGATCCCTAGTGAAATCGAGCAACCCGTAAATCAGGCGATAGGTGCCGATGCAGATCCAGCAGATCATCAACCGGGACCAAAGAAAGAATATCTTAAAAAATCTGAAGCGCTAAGTCTTACTCATTTAAGTTCAGAAAGTATAGCTACGCGAAAGATTGCATTTTTGGTAGGCGATGGTTTTGATGGTGAGCAGGTAATGAAAATGAAGAAAGCACTGACTAAGAAAAACGCTGTTGTTCATTTAGTGGCAACTCATGGCGGAACTGTAAAATGCGATCACGACAAAGACCATAAAGTGGATGCTGCACTATTAACTACAGAAAGTGTCTTATACGATGCGCTCTATTTGCCAGGAGGATCTAAGAGTATAAAGGCTTTAACAGAAGCACCAAAGTCGGTTAAATTTATTAATGAAACCCTTAAGCACTGTAAAGCTTTTGCTGCTGAAAAAGATACTACTGCGTTATTGGATAAAACAGCTATCAACTTATTTAACGATGATGTCGCGATATTAATTGGAAAACAACCAGAGCAATTTATTAAGCAAATTGCTGCACATAGAAACTGGTTAAGACAACCAAAAGCAATGAGTATCCCTGTCTAGTTTAGTTTTATTTCAGGGAGTGTTAGAAGAAAAGGCCGCATCAATTGATAGCGGCTTTTTTAATGACCTAAAAATAATTTAGAGTACAGTACTAACAATTGAAAATATTGATTTTTACTATCCATAAATAATTAAATGCATTCAATTTCTTTTTATTGAATCAATCTCCAGTTTTAATTGGTTTAGTTTTGAGAATTGAAATTAGTAAGTACTTTAAAGTCTCGTTAATGCTTGACTTAAAATGAGTTAAAACCATTTTTGTGCACTAAATTTATTCTAGTTTTGAAATTTAAAGCAATAATTAATGATTGAATTTTGGGACATACCAAAGCTATTCGTAGCCTTTTTTATAATCCTTCCTGCAGTTTCCCTGGTGCATGAGCTTGGTCATGTATTGATAGCAAAATTGCTAGGTGCAAAAAAGGTGAAGATCATTATAGGGTCGGGTAGAATTCTTGTAGATAACCGATATTTTGAAATTCGGAAGTATTATTTTTATTACGGCTACTGTTATTTTGAAAATATCTATGACCAAAGTAGATGGCGTAATCTCTTCATTTACTCAGGGGGAATACTTGGTAATATTTTATCTTCGTGCGTTGTAATTTATATAGTCACTAGCCAGGCGCTGGTTCCTACTATTTTTACCTATCAATTTTTATATTTTTCGTTGTACTATGTGTTTTTTGCTTTATTACCAATGAGTTATCCAGATGGGAATTACAGTGATGGAAAAATTATCTATCACCTCTTGAAGCGTAACCATACATTATTGCAACAAAAGCAATTTCAGCTTTGGTTTGATGAAGATGAAAAATCCTGGCGACTTTCTTCGGAAAGTGAAGAAGAATTTGAGCAAGTAGAAGATTATGATGAAGCCTACGAGAAAGCCCTTCAGCGAGCTAGAGCTTCCCGTCCCAGTAAACTTGAAGTTATTAAAAAGAATACCAGTCACTTTGAAATTTTTCCTAGAAATCCTATTTAAATATCGTACAATTTTTAACTATATATTTATAGTAAACCGTAATGAAAATATTTAAGATTATCACTCTGTAGACTAGCGCAAAATTTCATTTCTCTGGATGTTCTTCAATTCTGAGATGCTAATAACCAAATCTTCTTCAAGTCCAGATAATACCTGATTTTCAATATTTAAATCTGTTCTAATAATCTGCAAGATTTTATTTTCCAGGCTTATGGCACGATCAATTACAAAATCGCGTCCTTTTCTTTGCAAAGTTAATAATTGATTGGGATAGGATTTTGCGTTTAACTTTTTGATTTTTGTGGATTGTCTGAATGTTTTATTAAGCTTAATTAACGCAGATTGCGTCATCTTTTGATGCCTAGAAAAAAGCTGTTTAAAAAACATCCGCTTAGAAGCTCTTTTAGCTTCCTCAAAAAATTGAATACTACTTTCTAACGTGGTATATAACTGATTTAAATCGATATCCTTTTCAATATAAATTCTTTTAAGAATCAAAAATTTAGGATAAGGTTCTTTATCATAATACTTAATACATACTTTACCGTTACCTTCTATGTTTTCTGAAAAATACTCACCATTTACGTCACTAAAGGAACCTTCTTCTGTTAAGAAAACTCCAGAAATTGAAGCATTTTTAAGTTGATGTAATGTTGAAATTTCTTCATGATTCAACTCAAATTTATATTCGATTTTAGAGATGCAATCTGCTATACTTATTCCTCTCAAATTAGAGTAATAATTATCGTCTTTTGTTTCTTTCATCTTTCTAAATTTTTATTATTTCTGAATAAGATTTGGAAATAATTTATTGATAGATCGAAATTGATCAATTACCTCATTACAACCGTTTATTACCACATATCCTTAAATTTTTATAATACTGTTGTTCAATTAGTTAAGTTATGTTAATTTAGAGGTGCTAACCAAATTTACCTACCATGAAATTAATTTGCGAACGAAAGCAAAGACTTTTGATAGTCTCGCTGATGTTAAGTTATATTATTGCTATTTGCTCTGCAATTCAACTTTTACCTGAAATTCTAACGCTACCATTCTTAATTTTAGGATCTGCTTTAGTAATAATTTTATTTATTCAATTTATAATTAACTTCCGCTAATCAATCTAAGTGTATTAATTTGAAGAGAGTACTTCAAATTGAATTTCCTTAAAGCTTCCGCCATTGCTATCTTCAGCCGAGCATGCGGTGAGGCCTACTATTAAATCCATTTTCGCTTCGAATAGGATATAATCTTGCCCAGAATTTAATGGAGGATCCACACTAATCTTGCCCTTATTGTCAAACTGAACATTCATAAAAATATTAAAAGCTGTCGGAATATCATCTGGAGTAATATCGTATTTCGCTAAATTGGTATATAAATTTTCAAAGCAACTAGGGTGATATTCCTTATTATTATACATAATTTCAAAAGTCTCAGGGCTGCAGGGTGCAAGTAAAAAATCATTTCTACCGTTAGTATCTTCTAAAATTTCCATCATCTTACGGCTACGGTTACTCCATAGAAAATTTCCTTTAGAAATCAAGATAGATTCTTCAAAATCTAAAGTTTTACCACTTGAAATTTTCTCTCTTATATCATCTTTATTAAAAAGTACCATATCACTAACCTGTTCTCCTTTGGGAGCAGTCACCTTCAAACGGTCTCCTTTATTAATAGAAAGTGAGGCACCAGATTGTTTAGCTATCGTTTCCATATAAAAATAATTATATTACTTATTATTTAAAAGGGCATTCCCAATCCTTTTCAACTTTTCTACCGCTATACTGCCTTGCTTCACTATGTGTTCCAAAATCTTCCAACATGGGATTTATGGTCCCTTGCAGCTGTTTATCTCTGTCTCGAATGGCATCTCTAACACGTTGATAAGTTCCCATTTCTCGTAATTTTTCGAATTGCCAATGTAAATTGAAAGCAATCGCTGTGTAAGGAGCACGGCGTGCTTTTCTAGAACTATTAGAATGTAGGCCCACAACGTAAAATGATTTTCCCGCAATACTAAAGCTAAAATTCTCATCTTGTGGGTTGCTGCTAACCATAGGATCCCAATCATATTCATCCATATTATTCACAAGATATAATTGTAACCAAAGTTGTTCTTCAAATTCCATTTCGTTTAAATCTACGCTCTCGGGAAAAATTGCAATAAATGTTTCAAAATCGTTAGATTCAAAATCGTAATTATTAATGTATGTTTTTAAATCTGAATAAAGATTTCTTGTAAACTCAATATTACCTAGATCTTTATAGATATTCAGATTTACTTTATCCATGCTAAAAACAGTTTTAGCCATAATACAGGGATGATCTTCTCCAATGATAAATTCTTTGAAATCCTTATAAATTTTACTATCAGATTGGTTTTCTTCAAAATCAAGAGCCTGATTTTCAACAACTTTTAGCATATCGTCATTTTTTCATCTAAATTAGGTAGGATGAACTGCTGAAAAAAAGAGCTTAAGAAGACTTTAGATCAAAATTTTACATGGTTTAACATATTTAATTTAATAGCGTCAACAATGTGATTAAAAAAGCATTTGTCTGTAATCGTAATGTTTTTCTTATTCGATTTTCTAGCTCTTTTCATTAAAATTTATACAATTCACTCTTTGTTAACCATCTAACTGCTATGGCTGTTATAATATTGATAGAGATAAAAAAATAATTATGAAAGATCCAAGAACAAAGTATCCACAACCACCATTTGACACCGAACTACAGAATGAACCAGGTGTTGAATCTAAAATGAATCCGCTTCCAGATTATGGTGAAAACACCTATAAAGGAAACGATAAGCTAAAAGGTAAAGTAGCCTTGATTACCGGTGGCGACTCAGGCATAGGGAGAGCAGTAGCTTACGCTTATGCATTAGAAGGAGCTAAAGTTGTAATCTCGTATCTTGATGAACATAATGATGCGAAAGAAACTGCAAAAGTTATTGAATCTAAAAATGGAGAAGTTTTATTAATCGATGGTGATATTAGAGAAGAAAAGCATTGCAAGGAAATTATAGAGAAAACCATAGCTAAATTTGGCCAATTAGATATTATTGTAAATAATGCAGCCTTCCAAATGGCAAGAAACAGCTTGCAAGATATTACTGCTGAAGAATGGGATAAAACCTTTAGAACAAATATTCATGCTCCTTTTTATCTATGTAAAGCTGCAGAACAACATTTGGCACCGGGAAGTAGTATTATAAACACAACATCGGTAAATGCTTATTCGCCTAGTGATAACCTGGTTCCTTATGCGGCAACCAAAGGAGCCATAAGAAACTTTACCGCGAGCATGGCACAATTATGGGCCGAAAAAGGAATTAGAGTAAATGCGGTAGCACCAGGACCGATCTGGACACCTTTAATTCCGGCTACAATGCCAGGAGAAAAAGTTAAAAACTTCGGAAAACAAACTCCTTTGGGTAGACCAGGCCAACCTGCCGAATTAGCCTCAGCTTACGTGATGCTGGCTTCAGAAGATAGTAGTTACACTTCTGGTGCGACCATTGAAATTACAGGTGGTAGATATACGCTTTAAAATTTAAAAAAACTCTTCTGGATTTTTTTCAGAAGAGTTTTTTTTGAAATTTGAAGTAAAATAAAAAAGCTGCCTATTGATAAATAGACAGCTTTAACCAACTAAACACTATTTAAACTCTAAATTGAGACAACAGCAACATTCAATTCCTTTCTTTCTTCTTATAGAATAAATAAAATATCTGCGGAAGCACGGTAAACGATAAAAACATACAGATTAGTAAACCACCAACAATCATAATTGCTAAAGGTTTTTGTACTTCAGAGCCCATTCCGTTTGAAAGTGCTGCCGGTAATAATCCTAACGATCCCATTAAAGCAATCATTACTACCGGACGTATTCTACTGTAAACTCCTTCAGAAATTGCTTCTTTTAACGGCATATGTTCTAAGTTTTCTTTCATTACCGCAACCAGAATAATACCGTCGATGGTACAAACTCCAAAGAGAATAATAAATCCGATTCCTGCAGAAATCCCGAAAATGGTTCCTGTGAGCCATAGCGAAATAAATCCACCAATAAAAGCAAAGGAAAGCGTAGAAATACAAATAATCGTGTCTTTTATATTCCCAAAATTCATATACAATAAGAAAACAATCAATAATAATACTGCCGGAACAATGTAACTAAGTTGTTTGGTGGCGCGCTCTTTACTTTCAAACTCTCCAGCCCATTCTACTTTTGTATTTTTAGGAAAATTCAGTTCTTCATCCACGGCTTTTTGGGCATCGGCAATGGTGCTTCCCAAATCTCGTCCGTCAATGCTAAAGCCTACTCCGGTATAACGGCTGCTACCTTCGCGGTAAATAAATGCAGGGCCGGTTTTAAATTCGATATCCGCAATATTTTTAAGCGGAACTTTTTTATCGTTTAACGTAGGAATAAGAATGTTTCCTATTTCTTCTTCGCTATCACGATAAGGCTCGTCAAACCTGATTTGTAGATCAAATTTACGCTCATCTTCGTAAAAAGACGAAGCTGTTTTTCCGCCAATCGCCATTTCTATGACGGCTTGCGCATCTTCAGTGCTTACTGCATATTGCGCCATTTTGTTTTCTTTTAGACTAATACGCAATTCTGGAAGACCTATATTTTTATACACCAATACATCGGTGATTCCTTCAATTTTACTGATGGTTTTTGCCACCTGATTGGCTTGATCTCCCATTTGGAATAAATTATCTCCAAAAATCTTGATCACTAACGAACTTTTTACTCCGGCAACGTATTCTTCTACATTGTCCTGAATAGGCTGACTGAACCCAAAATTGATTCCTTTAAATTCTGCCAGCGTATCTTTCATTTCTGCGATAAGTTCTTCTTTAGAAAGGCTTCTTTTCCAGTCGTCTTTTTGCTTCAGCTCAATATGAAATTCATTATTAAAAAATCCGGTAGGATCTGTTCCATCATTAGGTCTTCCGGTTTGGTTCAATACAAACTTTACTTCATCAAAAGAGCGTAATTTCTGCTTAATTTCTTTTCCGGTTTTTACCGATTCTTCTAAACTCACACTGTTAGGCAAAGTGGCTCGAATATAAACAGCGCCTTCATTTAACTGCGGAATAAATTCGGTTCCGTAATTCAGTAATTTCACTACGCATACTATAAAAATACCCGCAAAAGCAATCATTGTTACTTTTCTGTACTTACTTGCAGCATTAAATAATCCGAAAATATTTCCGCGGAAAAAATTGACTACCGGATTGTTTTTTACCGTGATGTGTTTATTGAGTAATACTTTACACATTGCCGGCACTAAGGTTAAACTTAGTAGGAGTGAACCCAAAAGTGCATAACCTAAGGTATAAGCTAACGGACTAAACATTTTGCCTTCTACCTTTTCGAAAGAAAAAATAGGGAAGAGCGCTATAATTAAAATTAGCTGCGCAAAGAAAATGTGGGGCGCTACTTTGCTCACGCTTTTTCTAATGATATCTCCTTTAGAAATTTGTTTATAACGCTCAAACCCTAATTCTACAGATTTTTCTTCTAATTTTACGTAGACGGCTTCTACGATTACCAGTGTTCCTTCCAGCAGAAGTCCAAAATCTAAGGCTCCCATTGAGATAAGATTGGCCGGCATTCCTTGTATTTTTAATAAAATAATACTGAATAAAAAGGATAACGGAATAATGATCGCTACCGTGATGGTAGTTCGCCAATTGAATAAGAACACCAATACGATAAGCGATACCAGCACAATCCCTTCAACTAAATTGGTACTTACAGTTTTAACGGTAGAATTTACCAATTCGGTACGATCGATAAACGATTTGATCTTTACATCGTCGGGAAGAATACGCTCGTTAAGCTCTTCAATTTTATTTTTTAAGCGTTCGATAACTTCCGCAGGATTTTCTCCACGAAGCATTACTACAATCCCTTCAACCACATCTTGATCGTCATCTAAACTTACTTGACCCAATCTTGGTTTAGCCGAAATTTCTACTTTGGCCACATTTTTGACTAAAACCGGCGTTTGATTGTGCGTGGTGATTAAGGTGTTTTCAATATCTTCTATACTGGTTAACAAACCAACCCCACGAACCACATAAGCTTGCTGGCCTTTCTGAATCATATCGCCACCCACGTTAATATTACTTTTGGTAATGGCTTCGTAAAGATCTAACGGCGTAAGATCGTACTGTTCTAAAGCGGTTGGATTTACTTGTATTTGATAGGTTTTTTCTTCCCCTCCAAAACTTTGCACGTCAGAGATTCCGGGCACGGCTAAAAGCTCTCTTTCGATTACCCATTCTTGTATGGCAGATAATTCTTTGATGGGCCGATCACTTTCAATCACATACCTGAAAATTTCTCCGGTAGCTCCGTACGGCGGATCGATTTCAGCATCGGTACCTTCCGGTAAATCTACGCCTTGTAATCTATTTGCTGCGTATTGTTGCGCATAAAAATCTTCTACGCCATCTTCAAAAATAACAGTCACTACCGACAAACCGAATAATGATATAGAACGAACATCAGCCTTTTTAGGAATGGTGTTCATTTTTTTCATTAACGGTAAGGTGACAAATTTCTCTACCTCTTCAGCACTTCTCCCCGGCCATTGCGTAATAATTCTTGCCCTAGTGTTGGTAACATCTGGGAAAGCTTCAATAGGCGTATGTATATAACTGTAAATTCCTGCGACTGCTAATAGTCCCGTTAAAAAGAATACGATTAAGGTATTCTTTAAAGAAAACGAAACTATGGCATTGGTGAATTTTTCCATCTTAATTTTTACTTTAGCTTAATTAATTGATGCGCTGTTTTCAAAAAGTAAAAGCGTGTTGTGGGTAATAATTTTATCCCCTTCTTGTAAGCCGTCTTTTATAAAAAAAGAATCTTCATCTTTAGATAGGATTTTTACTTCGCTTACTTTTGCATCACAATTATTTGCTAGTTTCACTACGTAATATTTATTATTGCTGAAAACAACCGATTTTGCAGGAATATGCGGAGCTTTTTCTTCAGTATTGTTTCTTACAATTGCCTCTACGTGTAAACCGGGTTTAAGAAATAAATCTTTGTTTTCAAGTATAATTCTTCCTTTTAATACATTTTCTTGAGGCTCTAAAACATTAGAAATACGATCGATTTTTCCTTGGAAAGTTTTATCGGGATAGCTGTTGGTTTTAATGCTTACCGGCATTCCTTGTTTTACCGCATCAATATCGGTAGCATAAATATTTACATTGATCCAAACTTCATCTAAATCTGAAATCGTAAATAACGGATCACCTTCAGCACCAATTTGCATTCCGGCAGCAATCTTATTGTCGACAACAAATCCGCTGCGTGGTGCTTTAATCTGAAACACGCCTTTTTCGGGACTCGCGCTATAAAGCTTTAGATTGGTTTGTAGTTTTTGAAGATCTGACTCTAGATTTTGTTTTTCGCTTTTAGCTGCGATTAATTCTTTTTCTGAAGCAATTCCATCGTCGTAAAAACTCTGTGTAGATTGAAGTTGACGTTTAGCTACTTCAAGATTGGCTTTAATTTGTTTTACTTCGGCTTCAATCCCGTTAAGCTCTGTACTTTTTATTTCTGCTAATACCTGATTTTTTTCAACTTTATCACCTAAGGTGAAGTAGGTGTTGGTAATAATACCACCAACTAAACTCACGTAATTTACCACTGCATTTGGATTGTAAGCCACAACGCCATTTAAGCGTAGGCTTTTAACCACATCTTCATTAGTGATCTGCATTGGTTGAAGTTCGGCTACTTCATTTTCTGTAAAACATTCCTGTTTTTTTACAATTGGTTTTTGTTCTTCTTTACAGCTAAAAAGTATAGCAGATCCCATTGCTACTAATAATGGGAGTTTTATGTTCTTAAAGTAATTCATTAGTTAGGGATGTTTATTTCGAGTCCTGTGTTATGTTTTAATTCTTCCAAATCGTCTAAATATTCTTGCTGATTTTCCAGAATTGTTCGCTTGGTATCGATATACGATTCTAGAAAATCCATATAGGTGATAATGTTGATGGATTGTAGTTTGAAATACTCGGTATAAGCTTCCATTGTTTTATCTAAACCTTCTAGATATTCTGTATCGATATCGTCAAAAAAGTGAGCCGCTTGAAGTAAATTTTTATAGCTTTTCCGAACTTCTTCCCGAACTGCTAACAGCTTGTTTTCATTTACATAGTTTTGCTGTTGTACCGCAAATTCAGCTTTTTTGATGTTTCCTTTGTTTCGATCGAAAAACGGAAGGTCTATAGAAAAACCAAAGCCAATAAAATCTTGCAGAATATTACCACCGCGGTCATAGCCCAGAGACACGGCAATATCTGGCGTCGCCATTGCTTTTTCATAACTTAATTCTTTTTGAGATCGTTGAATATCTAGTTTACTAATTCTAACATCCGGGCGATTATTTAGCGCTTCTTCCTGTAAATAATCGAGGGTATAATTAAATGGTAGCTGATATTCGTTATCGGGATTAAAGCTTGTCCCGAAAGAAAGCGTGGTTTGATCGGGTAAATTCAGCATCACGACCAATTCTTCATTCAGTTCGTTTAGTGCTTTTCTTTCCTCAATTAATTCATCTTTAATACCTAATAAAGAAGCTTGTAATCGAATAAGTTCGGCTTTATTTACATTGCCCTGATCGTATTGTTTTTGGTAAGCTTTTACGATATTTTCTAAAGAAATTAATTGGCGATCAAGCATTTCTGCATAGCTTTCGTGAAACTGGAAAGCATACACCGTTTTTCTGAATTCAGTTTTTAAGCTTAACAGAAAATCTTCTAGGTAAGATTGTGCCATTTCCGCAGAAACCTTAGCAAGTTCCACACGCTTTTTACGTTTTCCGGCGGTTTCGATCACTTGTTCGATTTGTGCTGAAATCTGTCGATACCTTCCAAAACTATCGCTTCCAAACAAACTAGGTTGCGGTTCGCCGGTTTTCTTCTGGTAATCTGCCGTCCAAAGATTTACTTCATCAACTTCTAGCGTAGGATTTGGCCAAACTTTAGCTTGAATCACTTCAGCATCTGCCATATCTATAGACAAACGTTCAGCAAGAAGCGATAAATTATTTTCTAATAATAAACCTTCAGCTTGTTCTAAATTGAGCTGTAGGGTATCTTGAGTTTGAGACTCAGCGTTATTCAGCCCAAAACAAATAACAAAAAGTAATAGATAGATTTTTTTCTTTTGCATTTCCTTATTTTGATGATACAAAAAAAGAAAACGAAGCTTAGAGGGAAATTTGTTCTATATTAAAAGCGGATTAAAATAGATTAGAATTTTCTAATGTTGTGTAACTTCTCTTTACGTTATTCCTTACTTGATCTGGAATTTCATCAAGAGCTAAATAATCGTTTTTGGAGGAGGCAACCCTGAATCAAGTTCAAGTTGATGGTATTTTTATTTCTGAATTATCATCTTGATCACTGCGGAAATTTAAGCTGAATTTGAGTATAATTTTTTAACTGCGTAGTAATTGAATGTTGAATATGATGAAGCTGAAAAATCTTTAACGCGATGCTCATTCCAAGTCCGTTTCCCTGAAATGAAGCCGTGTTTTCTCCTCTATAAAAAGGCTGATTAATATGCTTTAAATCTTTGTCTGAAATGCCTATTCCGTGATCTTTCACCTGTAACTGTAAGCGATGATTCGCCTTGCTAAGCTTTATCATCACTTCATCGTTAGAGAATTTGGCCGCATTTTCGATAATATTGAATAATGCCATATAAAGTAAAGTCTCGTTTCCTTTAAATTCCAGCAAATGAAAATCTTCCGGAGCAATAGCGAGTTGAATATTAAATTTTTCTGCTGAATATAAGGGAGTTAATTTTTCAATAATTTCCCAGATAAGTTCATCGATCCTAATGTTTTCTTTAAGCTGAATACTTTTATTAAGATTAGAAAGGGTAAGTAAGTTTTCTAAAATATTTTTAAGCTGCTGGGCGTCTTGCAAAACTTGCTCTGAAGTTTCCCGATAATCGTCGTTGCTTCGATTTCGTTGCAGGCTTATTTCTAACTGATTAATGATGCTGGCAAGTGGCGTTTTTAGCTCGTGCGAAGAAAAATCTACAAAATTCTTTTGCTGCTCGTAACCGGTTTCTATTTCTTTTAAAAGATTATTGAAGGCCTGAAAAAGTTCTTCTAACTCGTCTTTAGAACTTCGATATGAAAGTTGCAGCGGACTTTTATTTAAATTTAAATCATTTACTTGCTGAATAATATTTCTTACCGGTTTATAAGCCAATTTGGAAAGTCTGGAAGTAAGAAAAATAAGAATAAGCATCGCCACAAAAAAACTGATCGCCAAAATACTAATCAGCTTTTTTTTCTGACTTTGGATCATTGGGTTGGTAGCTTTCACCAGCACCACAAAATCACCCTGATTATCCTTGTAAAATAATCCGTGATAATACGTATCGTTATCCCGAAAATTAAGTTCTCCTTTTTGTTTAATTTGTTCTATGCTTTCGCTCCAATTTTGCTTCAATTCTTTGGTATTGAATGCAATATTTCCGTTTTCATTAAAAATGCTGACTTCTTGATCTGAACTAAGATTGTAAAAAGAATTCTGGATGGGTTCAAATCCTTTTTGGCTAAGTTCATCTCTTTCTAGGTAGAACATCGCTGAAATTTTTGCCGTTCTGGACAACTCCTGAAAGAATATATTTTTAGAACTTTGATAAAAGGCAACATAAATGATAACAGAAGTTATCAAAAAAACAAGCCCAAACAGAATACTTGAAATTAGCGTTATTTTTTGCCTAATTTTCATTGCTCGTCAGAAATCATATAACCTCTTCCTTTGATAGTCTGAATGAGTTTAGCTTCTTTTTCGCTATCAATTTTATTCCTTAGGTAAGAAATGTACACATCAATTACATTGGTGTAGGTATCTTGCTGGGTATTCCAAACATTTTGTAAAATAGTCTGGCGGGTAACAACTTCATTTTTATGTTCTAATAAAGTTTTGAGTAGAAGAAACTCTTTTTGGGAAAGGTCTATGTTTTTACCGTTTCTTTCTACTTTATTTGCTTTGTAATTCAGTTTTAAATTACCGCAAAATAAATCTTCTTCAACTGTTTGCTGGTAATTATTGGTTCTTCTATTTAATGCTTTAATCCTAGATACAAGCTCTTTAAAATGAAATGGTTTTACTAAATAATCATCGGCTCCTTTATCTAATGCTTTTATTTTATCATCGGGTTCTCCTAAAGCACTTAAAATAATAATAGGAGTGATTATTTTTTTAAAACGAATAAGCTCACAAAGTTCTATTCCGGTTAATCCCGGCAGCATAATATCAAAAATAAATAAATCCCAATCCTGATTAAAAACTAAATCTCGAGCGGCGTAACCATCTTCTTCAGTTTGTACTGAAAGGCCTTCTTCCTGCAATCCTTTGCTTAAAGATTCTCTTAATCGTTTGTTATCTTCAACCAGTAAAATTTTCATCTTTAATTATTCCGAACTTAAAATATGATGCACAAATGTACTATTTCAACTTAAGAATAATACGATTATTATAGCAGGTATTCCTTAGTCTTTAATGTTGCGGAATTATTCAGCAATTTTATAGGCTTTTTCTAAAAATTGAGGATACAAATTATCTCGTTTAAACATATTGATGTAGAATAATGCGATTAGGTCATTTTCCGGATCTATAATATATTCGGTTCCTAACATTCCGCCCCAATTATAAGCAGAATTCGAAACTGCTGAAATATGTTTATTATCTTCATTTTGTAGTTGAAAACCTAAACCAAATTGAAATCCTTCACCGCCTGCATTTTTTTCAGGTAAACGATTAATTGAAGTCATCTTCTTTATGGTTTCCGGTTTTAATATTTGATGATTATTAAAAGTGCCGCCGTTTAATAACATCTGGCAAAATTTAGCATAATCTTCAATAGGCCCATTTAAACCAATAGCTCCTTCAGCATAAGTTTGCTCTTCGCTGATAGCAGCTTTTGCAAAGTTTGTTGTTCCCGCTTCCAAACCTTCTTCAGTAATCGTGTAGGGCTTAACAAAACGGTCTAAAGCTTCTGGCTCGTAATACCAGTCGGTATCATTCATTCCTAAAGGATTTAATACGGTTTCTTTTACATATTCTTGCAATGGCTCACCTGAAATTACTTCAATCATATAAGCAAGCATGTTAGTACTAATGTGATAATTCCATTCTGAACCAGGATCGAAACCAAGTGGATATTTTGCTAAGGCTAGCATTTCATCTTTTAAATATTTAGACGTTGCATCGCCGCCAAAACTTCGTTGCCCCGAGGGTTTATTATCGGCATTTCCTTCACCAAAATTTTTAGGAACAGTGTTGTTTACACCTTCGTTTTTTCTGATTTCAGAAACCAAACCTGCATTTAATCCGGAAGAATGAGACATTAAATGAGCAAATGTCATCGGTGTTTTTACCGGACGGGTTTCGTAAGTTCCGTCCTCATTCACTTTGGTTACTACTTCATTAGGTATTTCTGGAAAATATTTAGATACCGGATCTTCTACAGCTACGAGTCCTTTTTCAACCAAAGTCATAAAAGCTACGGTAGTAATCGCTTTGGTTTGCGAAAAAAGGACATAGTAATCGTCGGTTGAAGCAGGAGTTTTAGTTTCAAGGTCTCTATATCCAAAAGCTTTATCGTACAAAATATTACCGTGCTGAGCGACAAATCCCGTAACGGCATTTACTTTCTTCTGGTCCACGAAAGATTGTAATAGCGAATCCATGTTTTGAATACTTTTTTCGTCAACGCCCAGTTCTTCTAGGTTAGCACTTGTTTTAAATTCTTGTGGAGTAGTTTCCTTCACTTCCTCTGTTTCTTTTTTATCTGTTTTTTCCTTGCATGCACAAAAAATGGAAAGAGAAAGGAAAAGTGTAGCGGCTAGTTTTTTCATAATTTAATTATTGCTGATTGAAGATCGTTATAATACTTTCCAAACCTGAATAGAGATATACTCTTTTTTGCCTTCTGGTTTACAAATGAAAATGGCATTGTTAAGCCATGCATATTTTGAATTTATGGGGGCTTCAAATTTAGGAGCTGCTCTAAAATAAGGAGCAGAATTTTCTTGTTTTGGATTATAAATTATTCCAGTATTTCTAACATTTATAAAAACACCATCATCGGTTTTAATCGCGTAAATTGCATCTAAATGTACAAGTTCCCCGTTGTTGGTTATGTATTGATAATCGGCTCCTTTTTTAAGAATTGTACCTTTTAACTTTGGTCCTTTAAACGTGCCACCAGAAATAGGTATCATAATTCTTTTTCCTAATGGAGCTTCACCAAGTTCAATAGGAGTATCTATGGTTACTCTTAATTCAAAAGCGAACTCTAACTCCGGAGGTTCAAATTCCTGACCAACTGTTTTAAAGCTGAAAAGGCTTAATACTGAAATGAAAAAATACAGATGAACATTTCTCATAATTTGAATTTGGAGAAAGATTTTATTCAACAGGGTTTAAATATTTCGCCAAAAATTCTTCGATAGCCGGATCTGTAATTTCCAATTTCTCGGCATAAGCAACCCCGTGCCCGCCTTCAACTTCTAGGTACTTAATGTTTGCACCAACTGCTTTCATTTTTTCAACAAAATCGCGTGTACGCTTTGGTAAGACAATACGGTCGGAATCTCCCTGTATAAGAAACATTGGTGGGTGATTTTTACTGATATAACCAATTGGCCACCATTCAGCTTTAGCCATAGGCACATCTCTACCTAATTCGGTTGGAGGCGATCCGGCAGCAACAACATTCACTTTACTTGAATATTCTTTAAAGGGCCCTTCACCTTCTAAACTTTCAATAGTAGGAGTCATGGCCAGCATCAAAGCAAGATGAGCTCCGGCAGAATGGCCATAAGCCCCAATACGATCTGGATCTACTTTTAATTCTTCAGCATGAGCTCTTAACCACCTTACGGCACATTTTACATCTTCTATGCAAGCAGGAAAACCAGCCTCTCCGGTAAGTCGATATTCTACATTAATAACCACATATCCTTTTTGGGCATAAGCGAGCATCATTTTTTGATAAACGTCTACGTTTTTTGAACCTGCTGCCCAGCCGCCACCATGTACAATAACTAAAGCGGTTTTAACACCTTCTGCAAAATTCTTCGGCATTGCAAGATCTAGTTTCCACGAATCGCTATCGCCTGTACGGTAAGGTATATCTTTAGTAACTGTAACTGTTTTTTCTTCTGAAAAAAGCTTAGTTGCATCTACTTGTGCTGAACTGAAAAATGGAATGCTAAAAGCTAAAAAAATGATAAGCTGAAATCTCAAATTTGAGTTTTTCATAATGCTGAAAAATTTAATTCTATTCATCAAAATTTTTAGATTTCATCGTCCAACCGGGATAATTTTCTAGATTAGATTCTAAAAAAATATCAGATTTATCTTTATTTTTAAAATGCCAGTCTAACCAATCTTTAGCCATTTTAGCAAAAGAACCGCCATTTTTTTCATTAAATGTACCGCCATGTCCCGCTTCTAAATTATTGCCAAAAGCTACCGGTACGTTTTCAATTCTATCATAATCTAAAAATGCATTTTCGGTTGCCACATCAGTTTCTCCGCCAACAAGATAAATAACATCAGCGTTCAGTTTTTGTAAGGATTTTGTACTGGCACCAGCCATCGTCATATCGCCCATACCCGAATTAAACATCATATATGTTTTAATGGCTGGGTTTCCGGCAATACGCATTACTTGTGCACCGCCACAAGATTGCCCTCCGGCAGCAATTTTATTTAAGTCAACATTATTATAGTAATCGTTACCTTTTGTGTTGGCTTTTTTCGTGATCCAATCCAGACCTTTTAAGAGTTTTTCGTCTTCAGTACTTTTATGTGTTCTTTCTTCAATAGTCATCTGCAAATCACCTATAGCAACAATTACATAACCATAAGAAGCAATTTCAGATAATAATCGTTCGTGATGAATGGAAGAATCCATACAGCCACCATTGGCCCAAATTAGGATTGGTAATTTATCTTCGGTGCTTACCGCTTCTTCAATATTTTCGGGACGATAAATAACAAAGTCTGAAAGTGATTTTTCTGAAACTGCGATAGCATGGTAAGGTCCACTTCCGCCCTCATCAATCGTTTTCGTTTTGAGCCATTGTGCGTTAGTTTGAATAGTGAAAAGACAGCAAAATGCTATACTAAGAATTGATATAGTTTTCATTGGTAATAGATTATGCTTAAAGATACTATTATTCTGATGTTTTTTATAATTAAAATTATGGCAATCAGCTTCACAATTTTTTTCCGGCTCTTTTATTTTAAATGAAGTGAAGAAGTAAGTTGTATAATATTTAGTATAGGTGTCATAAAAATCTTAGACATTTATTGGTCCCCTACATTTTTAAATTTCCATTAAGCAAATTGGTAGTAATGTATTAACATAGCTGTTAAACTTATGGTAATAGTATACAATTTTTAGAATAATCTTTATTCCGAATTATCTTTGGTTTATCAAGCTAAACATATTTATTATGGAAAACGATAAAATACAAATTAAGCAGGAAAACGGCGAGACCTTAGGTTTTAATGTTAATGCAGAGGTGCAGAAAGGTCTTTATCTTACCACCGATACTCGTTTAATCAATGAAAATATTCAAAAATTTACGATTGATATAGAAATGGTTCCCAACCAGATTGCCATGAAGATTTCTCAAATAGGTAAATTTGCAGCAGTTACTTTTGCGGTAGATGAAAATAGAAAATATCAGTACCTTATAGGATCAGAGCTTGATATCGATAAAATGGAGAAAAATACTTCAGATAAAATTCCGGATCAAATTAAAGGACTTATTGTAGAATCTTATTCTCTTACCCAGAAAAAATAAAATTCAATTTCAACAAATTTGAACTATTTTATAAAAAGCAGGCTAAATGTCTGCTTTTTTAATGTTTAAGCTTTGTTTTAGTTTTCATAAAAAAACATCTATTTCTTAGAATAAATAGTTCCAAAATCAAAAAAAATAGCGCTTATGATCTCCCTCATAATCTAAAAGCCAGCAGTTCTTCAACTTTGTAACGTAGAACTTAAAAATCATCGTTATGAATACGTTACAAACAAAAACAGTAGGCCAAATGGTTACTGAAAATATTAAAACTGCACATATTTTTAAAAAGTATAATATCGATTTTTGCTGTGGTGGCGGAATTAGTATTCAAAAAGCTTGTGAGCGCGCAAATGTTTCTTTTGAAGATGTAGCACATGATTTACAAAATCTTGACCAACCTACAAGTCGTGCTACAGATTATAATAATTGGGAACTAGATTTTTTAATTGATCATATTATCAATATCCATCACCGGTATGTTGAAGAAAACATCCCGATGTTGCTGCAATATGGTACAAAGGTGGCTAAAGTTCACGGCGAGCGTAATCCAGAACTACTGAAAATACAGGAACTTTTTGCAATGGTTGCTACAGAGCTTAGCGGACATTTACGAAAAGAAGAGCTCATTTTATTTCCTTTTATAAAAAAAATGCTCCAAGCTAAAAAAGAAAATACATCTTTAGCACGGCCACAATTTGGTAAAGTTGACAATCCTATAAATATGATGGAGGTTGAACATGAAGAAGCGGGTGAAATCTTAAAAAAAATTGCGAAGCTTAGTAATAACTATACACCACCTGAAGGTGCTTGCAATACCTATCGTGCTTTTTTCTCTAAATTAGATGAATTTGAACAAGATCTTCACCATCATATACACTTGGAGAACAATATTCTGTTTCCAAAAGCACTTCAATTGGAAAAAACGATTCAATATTCTGAATAATACAGCCTTTATTGGTTGTTTTAATTCTGAAGTTCATTTTGGATTAATTTCACCGGTTTTATGTTTTTCAAAGCTGTAATTCTTTATAAAGTTGTATCCTTATGGAAGAGGGAGTAGCGCGAGCTGATACCTGTTCTGTAAGGATTCTTTTATTTCAGAATTTAAGAAGAAAAGTAATCTGAAATGATCAGTATTAAGATGCAATTTTATACTATAAACAAGTTATTTTTATAAGAAACTAAAAAATGATCGAGGCAGAGGTACTTTTAAAATTTGGCGCGCAAAAATGCGAATATAATAAAGGAGATCGGTTATTTGGCGAAGGAGAGAGGGCGCAAAACTATTACCAGGTGATCTCTGGAGAAATTAAAATGAACAATTATAATTTAGACGGAAAAGAATTTATCCAAGGAATTTTTAAAGATGGGCAAAGTTTTGGGGAACCTCCCTTATTTGCAGATGTAAAATATCCTGCTAATGCTGAAGCTATTGTCGACTCCATTGTTTTTAAATTATCCAAAAATCATTTTCTCGAATTACTTGCCTCTAATCCGGAAATTCACTTAAAAGTTACTCAAACACTGGCTAAAAGACTTTTTTACAAGGCAATTATGGTTTCAGAAATTTCTAGTCAAGAGCCGGAACATCGTATTTTAAGAATTCTAGATTATTTTAAAAAACATGTACATAAAAAGGAAGTTCCCCTTAGTTTTAAAGTAGATCTAACCCGCCAGCAAATTGCAGATCTTACCGGTTTACGGGTAGAAACGGTGATTAGAGCCATGAAGTCATTAGAGAAAAAAGGAGAGCTTAAGATTATTTCTAGAAAGGTTTATCGCTAACTATTCTATAACTTCTAAAAGTTCAATATCGAAAATTAAAACTGAGCCACCTGGGATTGTACTGTACTTACATGGTCCATAGGCTAAATTGGAAGGAATTAATAGTTTACCGCTACCACCTTCTTTAAAATAAGTAAAACCTTCCGTCCATCCAGGAATTACTTGTCCCAATCCAAAAGTGATATCGTTATTTTGATCAAATACATTACCGTTTAGAAAATAACCTTTATAGTTTACTCGAACTCTGCTTGAACTTGAAGGCTGAGCACCTATACCTTGTTCTTCTACAATATAGTACAGGCCAGAATTTGTTTTTTCGGCCTCCAAATTATTAGATTCCAAGTAGTTTTGTATTTCCTGATCATTATCTTCAGTATAATCTTTAGTTAGGCAATTTTCATTATTATCATCACTTCCGCAGGAAATAAAAAATAAAACTAAAATGGCAAGTAAACAGTTTTTCATGGTTATAATTATAAGTTCAGTCTATTTTTAGAAAGCTGAATTAGTTATTGCATTCAGCAAAAATGCTGATAAAAATTGAAATAAAATAGAAAGCCCATAACATTTCTGTTACAGGCCTTATTTAATTATTGGGAGCAGGTTACTTTGTAAATAAAACCGCTCCGCCCTCAGCGGCAAGAGTAAGTTTTATCTTTCCACTTTTTTTTATTTTTTCTTCTTTGAAGCTGGCCTTTGTATTTTTTGAATCATAAATATGATTCACTTTTTCTCCGGCAAGCATTGGTAATTCTAAAGAAATCTGACGTTTTTCTTTTTTAGCATTAACCACAGCAATATACCATTGGTCTCCTTTTCTACGAGCCAAAGCGCAATAATCTTCTGGTTCTCCGCCAATATAAAGTGTTTCGTCCCAAACGCTGGGCACTTCTTTTAAAAAGTTAAGTACATAATCAGGTTGCTCATCAAGATTATTCGGGGTTAAACCATAATGTTGAATTGGAGAAAAATATAATACTGAAGTCGCTAATTCGAAGGCTTCGGTCGTACTTCTTACAGTTCCGTTTTCCTGAGTTCTGGATAAACGTTTATTTAAAAATACCGGAGAAAAATCCATTGCACCAACAGCGTTTCTAATAAATGGAAGCAAAGTCGCATTCAAAGCATGCTTATCTAAAGATTCCTGTTGAAAAACCAGGTTTTCTGAAGCTAAAACTGCCTCTGAAGTTACATAATTTGGATACATTTTCTCCCATCCTCGTGGCAACGTGCAGCCATGAAAAGTGATTGCCAAACCATAATTGTTAGCATCGGTTAAAATATCTTCATACAACTTCATGGTTACCTGCTTATCTCCACCAAAAAAGTCAATTTTCAATCCTTTAACGCCAATTTTTTGTAACCAGGCCATTTCTTGTTGGCGCTGGATGGTATTATTCATTTTATCTTTTGGCGTTTGCGGCGCTTCATTCCAAAGTCCGTTTGAATTGTACCACAGCAAAATATCAACGTTTTTAGAATTGGCGTAATTCACCAATTCTTTCATTTTTTTTCGACCAATATTGCGATCCCAATTGGCATCGATCAAGACATATTCCCAATCCATATCGGCAGCCAGATCTATAAACTCAACTTGGTCTTCGTAGTTTATACTTGGATCCTGCCAAACAATCCAGCTCCAACTGGCTCTTCCCATTTTATAATCAATAGAAGCCTCGTATTTTTCCTCGACTAAATCGAAAGCTACAGTAGATTCAACAATAGGCTTCAAAGTGCTCCCTAGTGTAATAGTTCGCCATGGTGTACTTGCCGGTAGCGATTGAATTGCATACGTTTCAGCAATCCCATTATTTTCTCCTTCCTGCGGAAATTCAACTTCAAAAAGTCCGTTTTCAGTAGCCTCACCTAAGCGACAACCCGGGTAATGACTATCGGTTCCGGTTTCAGAAATTAAAAGCCATCCTTTATCTGAAATTTTAAATAGTGCAGGGAAGGTGTATCCAACGCCATATTTTGAGGGCGTACTTAGTTTTTCGTTTAACGTATATTCTTCTTCGTATGAAGGTTTGGTACCCATCCAGCCTATCATAGGTGTCGCCTGCGGACTAATGTAGCTTGTAGCCTCACCTGGAAGTTTAAAACCAGATTTTTCATTTAAAATCTTCAGGCTATTTTTCCCTTCATGAGATTTTAATTGATATGAATAAGCAACATCACGGTTAGAAACCCGAAATTTCACAATTAGCGTATCCTTATTGCTATTCAGAAATTTTCCAACCAATTCGTTAGCTATATAATCTACATGGCTTACTTTGGCTTTCTTAAGCTCATAAGAGCTTTCGATATGATCCTTCTGAAAAGAACTATTTTCTAAATTCTTAGAGAAATCCCCAATAGAAGTTTCCAGGCCAAGCGGAGAATCTTCTAAAAATACTTCATTTTTATAACGAATATCGTAAGAGATTTTTCCGCTATTATTTTTTAGTTCTACGGAAATATTACCATCAGGACTTTTAAGCTGTTCTGTCTTTTGTGCACTAATCGATTGAGAAAGAAGGATTCCTCCGATTAATGAAAAAGCTGTTTTTAATATGGTTGACATAAAGTGTTTTGTTGCTCGATTTTTTTAAAATTTAATTAATTGGCTCAATTCCTTCCAAAGTTGGTTTTACTTCTTCAATCAATCCATCTTCAGTAAAGTTTAATCTATCGATAGCAACCTCACGATGGAAACCTGCAGCACCACCCATAGCTTCTCCTTTAGGTCTAGTAAATCGGTGATACACCAAATAAAATTCATCCTTATCATGTACTTTAATTACTGAATTATGTCCGGTAGCCAGGATATCCTGGCTCTCATCTTTCTGAATTACGATATTATTTTCCGGAATAGTAAGAGGGCCAAGCGGACTTTTAGCAGTGGCATAACGCACTTTATAATTTGGGCTTCGGGTATCATCTTCAGACCATAAAAAGTAATAGTTGCCGTTTCTAAAAAATACTTCAACTCCTTCTCTAAAAGTTTCATCTGGTGTAAGTACTTTAGGCTTTTTACTTTTAATAGAAACCATGTCATCATTTAATTCTACCACGGCTAAAAAGCCATTCCCCCAATACAAATAATTTTTTCCGGTTTTCGGATCTACAAAAATATCAGGATCGATATTTTGTCCGCCTTTTATTCCTTCCGGTTTTTCTGAAATTAAAGGCGCTCCACTATCTTTAAAAGTACCTTTTGGGTTATTTGAAGTAGCTACTCCTACTTGTTGTGCAGCCGTGAAATAATAGAAATACTTAAATTCTCCATCAATTTCTTTTTCAACCATTGTTGGTGCCCAGGCATTTCGGCTAGTCCATTCTACATCTTTTTCAAGATCTAAAATAACGCCTTCATCGGTCCAGTTTACTAGATCTGGCGAAGAAAAAGTTTTAAAGTATGTTCCGGACCATCCATCAAATCCATCACTGGTTGGATACAGATAATATTTGCTGTCTTTTTCAGAATAAATAATTTCAGGATCAGCATAGTAGCCTTCTACCACAGGGTTATTAGCAACTTCAACACTAACCTGATAGCTGGTTTTATTTTCTCCGTTTTTAACTTCATAAGTTACCGCTCCGTTAGAAAAATTCTGAGCTCCCTTTGGTGCGATTTCAGTACCCGGAAGCAATTCGAATTGAGGATCGAAATTCGATAAATCAGTACCATATTTTACTGGTAAATAAATTGTTTTTTCTGAACGTTTGATGACGATATTGTTGGTTTTTATCGCTTCATTTTCAGCGCCGGTAATTTCCGTTAAATCTTCGGAAGGAAACTCTTTTAATAAGCGTTGTAATTCTTCTGAAGTAATTGGCAATACTGTACCATGTCTTGGATGAAAGTTCATCGAAATATCTTCATCGACAACTTCAAAATTTTTAAGATCCTTACTTCTGGTAAACTGATATTTCCCGCTAGTGTACATATCGTACATTAAAATATAATCTTCAGAATTATTCAACTTAAAAACACCAGAACCTTCTACCGCTTTATCAGTTTGATCTACATTTCCAGACTCCGCTTTGTATCCAGAGGTTAACGAATCTGAAATCGCTACTTTAATTCCTTTATCGGTATCGCCTTCGGTTTTGTAGAACAAATAAAACTTGTCGCCTTTTTTTATAATATCACCATCTATAGAAGCCATTTCGTTAGGATTAAAAAACAGCTGTTTTGGCGTGGTTTCTAAAGCAGTAAAATCGTCGTTTACATAGGCGTAATAAATTTTATCGTAGCTTCCCGGTTGTAACATCGAGAAATAAACCATGTATTTTTTCTTATTCGCGTCATAAATAGTTTGTGGTGCCCAAACGCGGGTAACATCTGAAAATTCTGGGAAAGTTTCGGTAATATCGATTACGCTGCTGGACCAGTTTATCAAATCATCAGATTTTAATAAGGTCATCGCGGTATTCGACCAGCCGTTTTTGGTAAGCAAATCGGTTACCACCATATAAAATCCGTCGTTATTTTCTTTTCGTAAAATATGAGGATCACGAACGCCGCCTGTACGGCTTATAGAATCTGAAGCGACAATAGGTTCGTTATTATTTAAAGCATGAAAGTTATAGCCATCGCTACTAATTGCGTAGCGAATCGCTTCTTCTCCGGCGCCGTTCCCAGTGAAATAGGTGAACAGGTAAGCGGTGTTTTCGTTAGTTTTTTTATTCTCTGTCGCACATGCGAATAATAAGCTGCAAAAGATGGAGAGAATCAGAAATTTTGAATTGGATTTTAAAATTTTCATTAGTTATTAATATTAAATTTTCCGGTTATATAGATTTTGTCTTGGCTGTCGTCTACCTTTAGTAGGTTTGGAATTCTAATATAATTTCCTTGCGGTCCTACCCGGTGGCTGTGTAGTGCCATGACCAGTTTTTCATCAAAAGTTTTAAACATCATACCGTGACCAAAGTTAGGCGGGGTAATAGGTTTTTCTTCTTGTATCCAAGGGCCATCTAGTGTACCGCTTTTAGAATATGCAACACCCTGAACATAGTCTTGAAAGACCCAGCTTGTCCAAAGCATTCCTAAATTTCCGGTTTCGGTTTTAAATAAAAATGGTCCGTCTGTAACCTTATTGGCAACTACTTCACCCTTTTCATTACGCTCTTTGCTCCAAGGAGAATCTTTAGCTCTAAATAGAATTTCTCCCTGACCTATAGATCCACTTAAATCGGGTTTTAGTTGAATTTTTTCTATCGTTCCGTTCCCGTTTTGCAACCATTCGTGGCAGTAAATCATGTATGGGTTTTGATCCTTGTCTACCCAAAATGTGCCATCTAAAGTAGGTTTATCTGCCGGGAGATAAATATCATCTTCCATGGGCTTATATGGTCCTTGCGGCTGGTCGCTTACCAGAATATGGCTGGCGCGGCGTTCAATTTCATTTCCGGCTACCGTATCGATAATGATATCACGATTAGTAAATGTGGCGAAATAATAATATTTATCCTGATATTTATGAAGCTCTGCTGCCCAAATCATAGGGTTTTCTCCCATCCAAGATTCAGGATCGGTTTCAACTACGGTAAAGGGCCCTTCCCAAAATTTTAAGTCTTTACTTTTCCAGAGTTTGCCACCAGTACCAGTCATAAAATAAGTTTGACTGTCTTTATCTGCAAGAATATAAGGATCACTTAACCGAATGGATTCTAAAGGAACATTTTTTTTCTGAGGCTGGGTAACGGCTGAAAACAAAACAAAGATTAAAGTTATGCAGGTAAGTTTCATAGTTTTATAGTCATTTCTGTTGATTTTCAGTTATCTTCAGCTTTTAAACGTTAAAAATACATTTAAAAATAGTAGAATACTAATTGGTTTTTTTAAGACTTAAAAAAATTATCCCCAGGCTGATTAAACCTGGAGACAATTTCAACTCACACTTATAACTTACTCGATAATCGAGATTAGATGCTCCTAGGCTTACCCTGAGCTAGTTTACTTAATTATTCAACAGCGAAATAATGTAAGAATAACTATAGCTGTTCTTCTCTAAACGATATTGTTTATGTGGATAACGACCCCAAGAATCATCACCACCCAGTCCACGTTGTTTATAATCTACGTGCAAAAATACCTTATCCTGAACTTTAATATCAGTAGTATGACGCTGTGCTTTTTCTTCTCCCGGATCTAAATCTTCGGTAGCAATGTTTAAAGCACTAAATCCTAATGGCTGTTCACCGATGATTTTTAAACCAGACCCGTTATTATTTTGAAGCTGAATCCAACGCGCGTCGGTTTTGTAACCGGCCTCTTGCGGGCGAATATAGCCCCAAGTAAACTGATTTTCTACTTTGTCTTCATAGATTCCTAAAAACGCTGAAGTATTTCTGTCGGAATAGTTTTCCCATGGACCACGACCGTAATATTCTAAATTTTCATAATCGCCAGATAAGATCATGCGCATTCCAAAACGTGGAATTTCAGGTAAATCTTTTTCAGAAGTTAAGCTTGCGGTTACTCTAATGTCTCCGTTGTTTTGAATATGATATTCAACCGTATATGGAACATCGACTCCAGCTAATTGATAAGTCACTGTAATTAACTGACCGTCTTTATCTTTTTTAGCAACCTCAACATTTGTTACTTCTGAATTATGCGTCGCCTCTTTCCATGCTTTTAATCTTTGTGGCATGTGATTACCAAAATCATTATCGGTAGGCGCTCTCCAAAAATATGGCTGTGGAAATACAGATATTGGTGATTTTTCACTGCCTTTTAAATGATAAGCTTCAAAGCTTCCGGTTTCAGTATTAAAAACACCTTCAACCATATCATTTGAAAATTGAAGTTTATCACCTTGTTTTTTAATTTTTAACTTACCAGAAGTTTCAGTTTTGGCTTCAGTAAAAAATGTATTCTCACCAATTTTGAATTGTTCTCGAGCAATTTCGTGCCCCGCAGGAACCATTGCTTTCGCCTGTTTAGTATAAGCGTATACACTTAGGAAATATTCTTTATCACCGGTTTTTGGCAAAGAAATACTAACCGATTTTGTTGAATTTGGAGCAATATTTACGGTAAACTTTCCGGTTTTTACAACTTCTCCATCGGCAAGTAATTCCCATTTGAAATCGAAAGCATCCAAATTCGTGAAATTGAACTTGTTTTTTATCGAAAGATCATTTCCAGTAAACTCAAATTTGATGTTTTGATATACTTTTTTCACTTCCTCCAAAGCCGGGTGAGGTTCACGATCCGCAGTTACGAGTCCGTTAGCATTAAAGTTCTGATCGTTTTGTAGATGCGCTGCACCAAGATCTCCTCCATAAGCCCAAAACTCGCGACCATCTTCGGTTTCAGTACGTAATCCCTGGTCTACCCAATCCCAGATAAAGCCACCTTGCATATGCTCGCTATTATCGATAATATCCCAATATTCCTGAAAGTTTCCGTTACTATTTCCCATGGCATGAGAATATTCACACATTATAAATGGGCGCTCTTTGCTGTTATCGTTGGCATACTCTTGCATGTGGTCAATACTTGGATACATTGGGCATACGATATCTGTATTTCGATTTTCACCAGCCTGTTCAAATTGAACTTTACGAGTGGTATCACGCTCTTTAATCCAATCGTAGGCATCGTAAAATACCTGTCCGTTTCCGTTTTCATTACCCAAAGACCAAACAATGATTGAAGGATGATTTTTATGAAATTCAACCATACGTTGAATTCGATCCATATGAGCTGGTGCCCATTCTTCTAAATAAGCTGGATGTATTGTTGTGTCTAAATCTTTATTGAAAGCTACGCCCATTCCGTGCGTTTCAATATTGGCTTCATCTACAACATACATTCCGTATTCATCAGCCAATTCGTAGATATAAGAATCATGTGGATAATGACTCATTCGGATCGCATTGACATTATTTTTCTGCATCAACTCGATATCTTTGCGCATCATTTTACGATCTGGCGTGTGTCCTTTATCAGGATGATGTTCATGTAAATTGACACCGTTTACCGTAATAGCCTGTCCATTTACCATCAGCTGCGCATTCTTGATTTCCACTTCGCGGAAACCTGTTTTTCCTGAAATTGCAGCCACTTCATTGTTTTTTTTGTCTAACAGGCTTATACCGTATTTATAAAGATTTGGAAATTCTCCGCTCCACTTTTCAACATCTTTAAGTATTTTAGAAAATGTAGTTTCCAGTTCTTTTTTCCCAAAAGATTTGGTTTCAGTATAGACTTCTTTACCAGAAGGATCCATTAATGTGAATTTTATTTTTGGCTTTTTGATGCTTCCTTTATCAAAATCTTTCAGTTTCACATTCACATTTAATTCTCCATTCTGGTAATCATTGCTCAAACCACTGGTTACAAAATAATCCCATATCGTGGTTTTAGGAACGGCCTGTAAATACACATCACGTTCAAGTCCGCTTAAACGCCAAAAATCCTGATCTTCCAGATAACTACCATCGTGCCATCTAAACACCTGAACAGCTAATACATTTTCGCCATCTTTTAAAAATTCAGTAATATCAAATTCAGCCGGGGTTTTAGAAGCTTTGGTCATTCCCGCTTCTTCACCGTTCACAAAAATTCGAGCATAACCCGAGATTGATCCAAATCGAAGAATGATCTCGTGGTTGTCCCACTGATGCGGAACAGTAAAAGTTCTGCGATACGTTCCTACCGGATTATAAATTTCTTCATCACCATCTTTGGAGTTTTTGTTGATGATCTCTCCACTCTCCGTTTTTTCTTCTGAAGGAAATCCTATGTAAGGCGGATTTTTAGGATGCGGATAGGTGATATTGGTATAGATAGGAAAATCAAAACCTTCCAGTTCCCAATTTGAAGGAACCTTGATATCGTCCCAATCCTTATCGCTAAAATCGTTTTTATAAAAATCCTTTGGTCGCTCGCTAGGATGTTGAACGATATTAAATTTCCAGGTTCCGTTTAAACTTTGGTATAAATCCGAAGATTTAGGTTCGTTTTTTAAGGCTTTAGAAACGGAAGAATAGAGCACAAAATCACTACGCCCTTCAAGCTTGTTTCGATCTAAAGTTGTAGGATCTTCCCACTCGTTTTGCTGAGCATAGGTAGCGGTTACAAATACCGCAAAAATTAGATTGAAAATAGTTTTTTTCATTGGGGTTTGGTTTTTTCGACTAACTTTTAATATTCTGAATTATAGTTACTATAGATTTCTTAGGGATTTCTACTTGTGAACCTGAAACTTCTTCGAAAGCTAAATTGCTATCTGAAGAGGTTGTGTAAGTTTTCAGGTTTTCCATAGAACTATTTGCTGAGCTAAGAGTTAACAATTCATTTTTTGCTCCATTATTAACGATCACCGTAATAATTTCATCTTTATTTTTATTGAAATAGGCCGAGCATAAAAGAGTATTGCTTTTATCAGCTACAGAAACCTTTATTCTTTTGCTTCCTGGTCTTATGAACCGGCTATAATTTCCCAAAGCCCACAGCATTTTACTTTCATAAAAATTACCGCCTTTCTTGTTCTTGTCAATATAAATAAGTCCGTCTTTATAATCATAAGGCGAAATTGCTAACCACCAGTGCCAGGCAGAAGCCTGAGCTATAGTTAAATCATTATGTATTACCTTAGCCATATATAGTGCGGAATCGATTCCTAAATCACGACCATTACCGTTTATTTCACCATCGTTATCACCAAGTATGCAGTATTCTGACATCCAATATTTCAGAGAATGGTAATTTTTAAGATTTTCTGCTAAAGCTTCACGCTCATCTATCAATTTAGATTCTGGAGAAGTAGTAAAATAACTATGCCCAGATATCGTTTGGCTAATATTCGATAAATCGCCTATATAATTTTGCGAATCTGGATTGAAAAACTCATAAATCTGGTTGCCTCTTCCCGGTTTATTATCATCTTCAAAAAGATAGTTGATTTGTGCCGCTTCAGCAAGATCAATTTTAGTTTCTATTCCTTTCTTTTCAAATTCTGAATCTAAAGACTTCGCTAAATTTGCAATCTGATCATTCCAAAAAGGTGTGCCTTCCTGGCTGCCATCTTCCCAGTCCCATTGCGGCTCGTTTATGGGACTAATATAGTCGACTTTTAACCCCATTTTTTGCAAGCCTTCTATTGAATTTGCAAGATATGCTGCATATAGATCAATCTTACCTTTATCTAAATTTGCATGATTTCCAGAGGAAGTGTATGCTTTTTGATTTTTGGTAAGCTTTACCGGCGGGCTGTTAGAGAAAATAAGAAGGTCGTTAACGCCATATTCTTGTGCTTTTTTGGCAAACCATACCTGGCCTTTTTGCTTATTCCAATTATAAGATCCATCCTGCTGCAAAAAAGATTCAGCTTTTCTCCATTCATCCTGAATATTATCGTTATCTGTACTGCCTGCACCAAGATTAAAACGCCATAAGGATAAACCAATACCGTTAGGATTTCCTTTGATATCAACCTCCCTACTAAAAAGAAGGGAGGCGATTTTTTCTTTTTTGGCTTCTGGCCATAATCCTACAAACTGTGTTGACCAGGCATCTGAAGCACCAAAATTATCTATAGTCTGATAGGTTACAGACGTATCTAACATTAAGTTATTCGTCTGACCTATAGCTGAAAGCTGTAGTATCGATAAAATTATGAATAAATTATAGTTCAATCTTTTGTACATTGGTGTATATAAATTCATTCGACATCGAAGATCTGGCTCCAATACGTACAAAAATATAGTCTTCATTTTTTAGATTTTCAGGGATTTCCATATCTACTGAAAAATTATCACCAAACTCGAAATTTTCTAAGTCTACAGTTTTTGTACTTGTGTTGATGTTATTGTCTAAAAGAATAGAATTATCTAAGATCACGATTAGTTCTTGTAATTCACTATTTTCTACAATTTGATTTATTTGAAAACTGGAATTTAGCTGTTGTCCGTTCAATTGAAAACTTTCATTAGTAATAGTCACATAAGGTGTAACAGGAACATTAAGTTGCGTATTACCGCTTACTTGAACTATTATTGTATCGTTTAGCTGTGGAAGCCAAGGGTTACCGTTTTTACGTACCATTTTATATTCCCCATCAAACAAAGCGGCAGAGTACGTGCCGTCCTGTGCGATATATACAGGGATAAACTCATTTAAAGCATAGCCATCCTGCCACAACTCTAATTCAGCGCTGTTAGATCTTACTCCTATAGGCTGATCCTGATACATTATTCGGCCTTCTAATCTTGCCTTTGGAGGATCATAATTATCTTTTTCACAACTAATTATGATAAAACTAAAAATAGTTATTAGTGTATATATAATAGATTTTTTCATCACAATGATATCTTAGAATTAATAGATTCTAGTGAAATGGATTTCTTACTAGTTTTGGATTATTATTAAGTACGCTTTGTTCTATAGAAGAGTAATAATTACCTAAGCGAAACAGGCGTGCTCTTCTAAATCTCGTTGGTCTTAATTTATTATAGATGTATTTGTTATTATCGGGATGCCCCGGCCGAACTACACGGTAAGGGTAAAGACCATAAACCACTGCCTGCTCACTATTCTCGTCACCATCCCAGATTTGATGAGCAATTCTCCAGCGTTTTAAATCGAAGAAACGATGATCTTCAAAAGCTAATTCAACTCGGCGTTCCTTGCGAATATCCTCGATCGTGATATTTTCTATACTGTTTGCCGGAAATCCTGCTCGTTCTCTAATTGTATTTACGTAGTTTGTTGAAATTTCAGTTTGGCCTAATTCAAATGCGGCTTCAGCTGCGTTAAGATAAATTTCACCTAAGCGGAACCAAGGCCACCAGTTTTCAGCCGCTACACCTCGAAGGCTTGCTCCCGGTGCGTCACTTAAAAATTTTCTCATATAAAAACCGGTATTACTTACAAATTGGGCATTATCCTGTGGTCCATCAGCACCGGTAAACAAATCGCCATCTTCATAATTACTACCCAAATTTTGTGATGTTTGATAAGAATAATTAGAGCCATCCCAAACTGCTACACCCGCCTGCATTTGTACAGGAGAATTACCAAAAGTAGTACCGGGATACATTACCGTTCCGTATAATCTACCATCTTTATTATCAAAAATATCGGTAAGTTCATCATAAATAATAGGATTTCCATTTTCATCATTCAAACGCAATTCTCCATTACTACCATCCAGGTATTCGAAACTTTCAACCAGATTTAAAGAAGGAGTTAGATTGGTGTAAAATTCATTATCTTCTCCTAAACTTCTAGGAATGTTTTCAAATGTAAATCTGTGCGGTTTTAATTCCGTAACAAAATCTTTAGCGAATATGATTTCCTTACTGTTTTTGCTGGTTATCATTTCGTAAAAATTCATTCCTCTGTCTGGGTTTTCGTCATATAGAGTATAGCCCCCATTTTGTATAATTTCTTGTGAAGCAGCTAAAGAGCGATCATAAAATTCGCTTGCACGTCCAGCAGGTATTCCAACTTCTCCGCCTGGCAATGTAATTGGGTTTTCCATCAAGTTATTATACTTAGCCAGAGATCCAGCGTACAGCATAGCTCTACTTTCCAATGCTAATGCAATAAAAGTATTAGCACGTGTATTACTACCGTTATTACCGGATAAGTTGCTTTTTATAGCTTCTAGTTCTTCGTATATAAAATCGTAAACTTCAGCTTCAGTGGCTCTTGGGATTTGTAGATATTCTGGGTCGCCACTAAAATCATAAATCAGTTGTTCGGTTACAATAGGAACACCTCCCATACGTTTAACCAATTCAAAATAAACAAAGGCTCTGATAAACCTTAATTCAGCATTAAAAAGATTTTTTTGATCTTCATCAAGTTCAGTACTGTATTCTTCTAGATTATCTAAAGTAAGATTAATATCTCTGATAAAGGTATAATCCCAATATCTACCATAATCATACGCATATTGAAAATCATTTCTCCAGTTTTCATCGCGATGGCCAGACCACATAGCGTCGTCGATTTCTGCCATCCCGCCGGCGTTAAATACACCATGTAAATGAGGAAGGCGATCGTAATAATTGGCTAAAAGAGATGTGACTAACTCTGGATCGTTCCAAAGTTGTTCATCGGTAATTATATTCTTTGGATCTCGATGTAAAAAATCATCGTGATTACAACTTAATAAAGTTAAAAAGCAAGAAATAATCAGGATTCTAAGTGTGATATATTTCATAATAATAATTTTTGTATTCATTAAAGTGAAAGATTAACCCCTATTACGATGGTACTTTGTTGTGGATAAACAACGCCGCCGCCGGCAGAAATTTCAGGATCAATACCAAAACCGTTTACATTGTCAAAAGAAACCAGGTTAGAAGCTGTGCCATAAATTCTTAATTTATCAGCATTAATTTTTGAAACTATACTTTTAGGAAAAGTATAACCTAACTCAATATTTCTTAGTCTTAAGAACCATACATTAGTAAGCCAAAAGTCGCTGTTGCGATGGTTAGGTCCTACATTGCCGTTTCTTACAGCAGGATAGCGCCCTGGTATCCATTCACTTTCAGGATCGTAAGGATCTGCTCTATGCCAACGATCTTCAAGTAGATATGCTGGAGAATTTCCGCCGGCATGAAATGGGTTTCTTAATTCGTATTCCTGAAACCAAGATTGCATTGAACCACCTGCAAGATCTATAGTTAAATCGATATTTTTCCAATTCATCGCAATAGTTCCACCGTAAGATAAGATAGGAGACCAATCTCGTGCATAACCTATGGGACGTTCGTCCATCCCGTTTATAACTCCGTCACCGTTAACATCTTTATAAATTAAATCTCCAGGGAGTAATGTTGAGTTGTTTTGACCATCAATATTGACATCGTAATTTCTAATTTGTTCTTCAGACTCAAACTGGCCAATTACCTGATAACCCCACCAAGCACCGCCCCAGCGATTTTCTGCAGAATATCGGTATTCATTATAAGAGTTACCAAAGCGTGGCTTGTAAGTAGAGATACTTTTATATCTTGAATAGGTGAAATTGCCACTTACCGAATAATTAAAATCATTTATATTTCCTTTATAAGTCAAAATAGCTTCAGCGCCATTGTATCCGTTCTCGTTTAAGTTTTCAGGAGGAAGTTTATAACCTATTTCGCTTGGAAGCAATACATCATATCGCCCAGCAGGTACTCCTGTTCTTCTTATTCTAAAAATATCACCAGTAAAACTTAGTTTGTTATCGAACATGGTGAGATCGATTCCTATATTTGATGTTTTATTTTTAATCCAAGATAAATTTCTGATAGGTAAACCTCTAGGTTTTAATCCAGTTGTATAATTATTATTCAATACAGCACCCCCCTCTTTCCAGGTGTAGCCAGCTAGGTAATCAAACATTTCTATATTGGCTTCTTTACCTGTTTGTCCTGTTGAAGCACGAATCTTAAGATCATTCACCACATCAGATAATGGCTCAAAGAATTTTTCATCTGAAATTCTCCAGCCTAATGAAACACCCGGGAAGAACGACCATTGATAGTCTTCAATATATTTAAATGAGGCATCATATCGTCCTAAAATCTCAACAATATACTTATCATCATAACTATAATTAAGTTTCCCAATATATCCAACTCTTGCCTGATAGCTCCAATAATCTGCGAAAGAATTAAGCTCATCGAACTGCAATAATGGGAGGTATCTATTTGAAGGATTGCTACCAATTTGCTGGTAATCCTGCTCAAAATCATTACGCTCGTAAGCACCCATGATAGAAAAAGAGTGCTTTCCAATTTTCTTAGCATAATCTAGTTTGATCTGGGAAAAAGTACTTATATCTTCTCTTTCAGTTTGATATCTCCATCCACTATCTGTGCCACCGGTTGGATTATAAGTATCGTTTGCTTCATCATAAGAAAATACATCATAACTATATTGGAAACCATCAAACTTATTATTGCTGAAGTTGTAAGAATAGGTTCCTCTAACTTTTAGACCAAAATCAAATTTATATTCTGCATACAAATTTGTGTTTAAGTTTCTTACAAAATTATCCTTATATCCTACGATGTCTCTCTTAAATAGAGCTGGGTTTCTTGAGTAATCACGTGTATGATTAGGATATTCTGGATTATTGTTGGCGTAGGGAGGAGTTGTAGGGATATTGCTGAATAAACCTAATATTGCTGAGTAATAACCGTCTCCTCCAGGTAACCCAACATCATTAGTTTCTTCTAATTTTCCGCTAATTTGGGTTCCTACTGTTAATCTTTTTGCAATTTGAGATTCAATATTTACCTGCAGATTAGTTCTTTCGTAACCAAAATCATCTAATAATGCTTCCTGGCGAGTATTAGCTATAGATAGATAGTAGTTGGTTTTATCTGTACCTCCGGCAACACTTGCATTTAGGTGATATTGAGGTACATTATCCCTCATTAAAAAGTCATAATAATCATAGCTTTGATAACCAGGCTCAGTTCCCTGTTGCCATTTTTGTAACTCTTCTGGTGTGTAAACAGCATTGGGATCACGTCCTTCGTTTTGAGCAGCCTCAACTAATCCTCTTGTGTATTGTGCAGCATTAGCTAATTCTGGGAAACGTGTTAAGTTTTGCCATCCGTAATAGCTGTTGATGTTAATTTTAGGTTTATCCCCTTTTCTACCTTTTTTAGTAGTTACTAGCACCACACCACTCGCTGCACGCATACCGTATACTGCGGCAGAAGCATCTTTTAAAATAGAAATACTTTCGATATCCTCTGGGTTAAGCGAATTAAACATATTTACACCCGCATTTCCTGTAGATTGTAGCCAATCGCGACCCGAGTCTCCTCCGTAGGGTACACCATCAATTACAAAAAGAGGACTCCCCATGTTCCTAATTTCTAATCTAGCGCCTCTTCCCGGTCTGGCATCTTGTGCACGTACAGCTACACCTTGTATTTTACCCGCTAGGGCGCCTGCAGTAGTGGTAGATGTAGTTCTTGAAATTTCATCAGATTTAATAACACTAACAGCACCGGTTAAATCCTTTCTTTTTTTGGTGCCATATCCGACCACAACAACCTCATTTAAAGATTCGGTATCGTTTAATAATGTTATAGAGAAAATATCTTTTTCTCCAATTTCAATTTCTTTAGTTTGGAAGCTTACAAAAGAAACTACCAATACTGCGTTTTCAGGATTTTTCACTTCTAGTGAAAATTCTCCGTCCATATTGGTTACCGTTCCATTTGATGTGCCTTTAATTAAGACAGTAGCTCCTGGTAATGGTAATCCAGATTCATCTAGAACTTCTCCCGTAATTTCTTTTTGTTGGGCAAAAAGTGATGTGCCCATGATCAAAAAGAGAAATAAAATATTGGGTTTTGATTTTCCCAGATTGAGTAGAAATGTAAACATACATTTTGATTTTAGTTAATTTTTAAATAAAAGTTAGATTTGCATGCCGAATTGTGTTGAAAACGATTTCGTCAATTTTCCTTGTTACAATTTTCTTAATTTTATAAGGATTGTATCGGGTGCTAAATGGTTTAATGAGTGGTTTAAAATGACTCAATATGCTATTTTGCTTATTTTTAGCGCTAGAATTTGTATAATCAATAACAATATCTATTACTTAATGAGAATTTGTAAGTCTGTATTTTTATTAATCAATCTCATAACTATAATTACATTTTGTAACCCAGTTTTAGCACAAAAATTGGAATCTTTACATTTTTATGAAATTAATACAGAGGATGGGCTCTCCAGTAATTTTGTTAATGATATAACGCAAGATTCTCTTGGTTTTATTTGGATAGCAACAAGTGACGGACTTAATCGGTATAACGGGACAGATTTTAAAATTTTTAAAAGCGGCAAACCTAATTATAATTTATCTAATAATTATGTGCAGAGCATTGAGGTAGTTGGTAGTAAAATTTATATAGGTACCGATGGAGGTTTGTCTATTTATGATAATAAAAATGAATCTATGGCTATCTATAACGAAAAAAAGGACAGCCTATTAGGTAATAGTATAAGCGCGATTAGAAAGTTAGCAGGCGACAGTATCGCTTTGGGAGTTTACAGAGGTGGTTTGCAGTGGCTGTCTTCTTCCGAAGAAGTGTTTAGTGTTAACTCAAAATTGAACAGTAATTTATCATCCAAAGAAATTTCTTCAGTCGTTCAAATAGAGAATAGCTTATTTGTTGGAACTTTTGATAATGGTCTTAATAGAATTGACCTAAATACCAATACCGTAGAAGCCAATATTTTTGATCTTGGAGCTATTAACAGTCTTTATAAAGATAGCAACAATAATCTATGGATAGGAACTCGAAATGGCTTAGTAATATTTACTAAGAAAGATAAAATTATTCGCATTAACAAAGCTGCTAATCCACAAGAAGGCTTGAGTGATAGTGATATTTTATGTTTTCAGGAAGATGAAAATGGTTTTATGTGGATTGGCACCAGAAATGGAGGACTTAATTTATTGAACATCAGTAATATTATCAAAAATCAAATTTTAGAAGTCGAGTGGTATCTGCCGTCTGAAGATGAAAATAGCGTTACTAATCGTACTGTTTCCTCTCTTTTTTTAGATAGCGATAAAAACATGTGGATAGGAACTTCCACTGGAATTAATTTTGTCCAAACATCTGGTGAAATTGTTCAGTTCAGGAAACATGTAGAGAATAATAATCAGAGTTTAAGTCATGATAGAGTGGGAGCAATTGCGATCTCTAAATCTGATGGAGTTTGGGTGGGGACCGATGGGGGAGGTCTCGATTATTTCGATCCCGAAAAGGGGAGTTTTAAGCATTTATCAAAGAATTCTTTCAAAAATGGTTTAAGCAGTAATTATATTTTGTCATTGCTTGAAGACTCTCATGAACGTCTGTGGATAGGTACCTTTCGAGGTGGTATAAATCTTTACAAAAATGGTCAGTTTAAAAACTATTTACAAGGATCTCCGGCAGAAGGTAGTGATGTAAGAGTCATTTTTGAAGCTATAAATAATAAATTATGGATAGGTACAAATAGAGGTGGCTTATTTTGGTTTGACGAAAACATAGGAGATTTCAAAAACGTGACTGCTTTAGAAAAACTTGATATCCGTGATATTTCTGAAGATGAAAATGGTAATTTGTGGCTTGCAACTTATGGTTCAGGACTTAAAAAATACAATCCAAAAACAAAAGAAACCATAACCTATTCTTTAAATAACGATCTCCAATTCCCCAGTGACATTATTTTTAGTGTACTTTATTTAGGAGAAGGTCAACTTTTGGCGGGAACACGTTATGAAGGTCTTGTTCATTTAAATACCGAAAATAACTCTTTTGATAGAGTGACCGAAGTAGATGGATTAAGTAATAATTCGATAGTAGGAATAATTAAAGAAGACGATCAATATGTTTGGCTTAGTACTTTTAGCGGAATCAATCGTTATAATGTCGAAACTCGGGAAATTGTAAATATTTCAACCTTAAATAATATACAGACTGGAGAATTTAATGTTGGTGCCATTAGCAAATCTGGAGATGGTATAATTTATATCGGCGGAAATAAGGGATTAAACTTTTTTGATCCAGCAGAAATTCAACAAAACGAAAAAAATACGCCAATATATTTTGATAATCTTAAGATTTTAAATGAAAAAGTTTCTGTTGAAAATAGCCCTGATGCTGTTTTAGATAGCTCTCTTTTTTATAAAAATGATATCACCTTGGCGTATAATGAAAATTCTTTTTCGGTAGACTTTCATAATTTAGATTTTCCATTTGCCAGAAATACCGATTTCGTCTACAAATTAGATGGGTATAGTGATATTTGGATAGAAACGAACGGCGCTAACACCGCCAATTTCACAAAAGTTCCTCCCGGAGATTATAAACTTATTGTAAAAACTAAATCTGGATTAAATAGTGTAAGCAAAGCGCAATTGGGTATTACGATTACCCCGCCTTTTTGGAGCACCTGGCCAGCTTATCTGCTTTATCTTATTTCAATTTTAGTAATAATTTATCTAATATCAAGATACTATAGTGAGCGATTAAAACTCAAAAATTCAATTGTTTTAGAACAAAAGCGCTATCAGTTAGAGCATCAGCTTAACGAAGAGCGACTGCGATTTTTTACTGGCTTTTCACATGAGCTTAAGACGCCTCTCACTTTAATTCTTGCGCCTATCGAAAGTTTATTAGAAAGAGTGAAACAGAAAGATTCTCGTGACGATCTCAAATTTATTCGAAGAAATGCAAAGAGTTTACAGCAAGCAATCAATAAATTATTAGAGTTTAGAAAATCTGAAGAAGGCTTAAGTCAGTTAAACTGTAATAATCATGATTTAAAGGAATATTTAAAGAGATGGGTGAAAAATTATCAGCCTCTAGCAAAGGAAAAAAATATTCAATTTCGCTTAAATTATAATCTCGATCAAAATAAACTTAATTGTGACATTGATAAAATTGGCGTAATTATCAATAACATATTATCTAATGCTTTAAAATATTCTGATAAGAATACAGCGGTAAAAATTGAAGTCTATTGTGAGGGTGCAGCTCTTAAAATCGAAGTTACCAATCGGGGAGAAGGAATCAGCTCAGAAGAAATAAATCATATTTTTGAATGGTATTACCGTGCAGATCATCAACAAAAAACAGGAACTGGGATAGGACTCGCTTTATCGAAGAGCTTCGCAGAGTTGCACGAAGGTACTATTGAAGTAAATAGTACTCCAGGAAGCGAGACAAGTTTTACACTTTGTCTTCCACAAAAATTATTGGTTTCTGAAAATCAAGATTTAGCTAATAAAGAGCAAGTAATTATAACTGAAGAAATTGCAGAGGATACTGAGGTTTCAGCGCTTATTAGTTCTGAACATCAAAAGAGTCTTTCTGCAGACGCGAACAGGAAAATTATGCTGATTATTGATGATAATCCCGAGATTCGCCTTTTTCTAGAGAATCTTTTTAAGGAATCCTACGATTTGCTTTTTGCAGAAGATGGGCAGGAAGGTATAAATAAGGCGACCAAATATGTGCCAGATGTTATTATATCTGATGTTATGATGCCAATCAAAAACGGTATCGATCTTTGTGCCGATCTTAAGGCAGATGCTATAACTAGTCATATCCCGGTGATATTGCTAACAGCCAAATCAAATACAGAGAGTGTAAGTTCAGGGTATCAGGAAGGGGCAGATTTGTATATAACCAAACCTTTTAAACCTAAAGTGTTGAAGCTACAGGTGAAGAGTCTGTTAGCAAATAGAGAGAAATTACGTATTCATTTTTCACAATCTGATAAAACCGAATCATTTATTAGTCAGGAAAAAAATTCAAAATTAATCGAAACTGAAAAACAGTTTTTAAAGAAAATCGAAGAAATTATTTTGGATCCAGATCATTTGAAAAAAGTGAATACCGAGTTTCTAGCAAAAAAGATGGGAATGAGTAGAACCCCGCTTTATAGAAAAATTAAAGCGCTAACAGGTTTTAATATAAACGAATTAATAAGGGATATTAGAATAAGAAAGGCAGCCGATCTTATATACCGTGAAAATTATTCGGTTACTGAAGCTTCGTATGCGGTAGGCTTTAGTAGTATCAAATATTTTAGAAAGATTTTTAAAGAAAAATACGGTAGCAATCCTTCAGAATTTAAAACAGGTGCTACTAGTAAAACATCGATATAATTAATCTGCCAAAGAGCTTTCCAAAAAATAACGAAGCCTCTAAATATTTAGAGGCTTCTTTTGAACTATTTTAAAATTGCGAAAAAAATTATTATTATTCGATCGTATAATCGAAACTTCTAGACTGCGACAAACTAAAATAACCAAAGGCATAATTATCTCCATTTGTATTGTTGATAATATTACCTCTTATGTTTGCAGGAGGAGTGCTAAAAGGATCGCCGCTTGTACTTTGTATAATAAGACTTATGTATTCATAAAATTGTTCAGAAATACCTCTAAAAGTGGTATTAACTGTAGATCCTACTTCCAAATCTTCATCAGAAAACCCATAGTCAACTTCATTACCATTTATGAATTCGTCACTACCAACTCCATATACAGGATAAATTAAAAAATCGGTTCGATAAGTTTCTAAATAGTAATTTTCTTCCTCCTCAGGATCATTGAAATAATAGGTGATTTCATAATTGTCAGCTGAAAAACCACCATCATCGGACTGTTCAATTTTTGTAATTTCAGGGGTGCTTACCATACGTTCTGTAGCCGTATAGGTTTCATTATCTACAATTACTTCTAACTGATAGCTGGCGTTTAGCTCTGGTGAAAAATTATTACATTGGTAAGTTCCGGCTTCTTCGGTCTCTTCAAAAATAAAAATATCACCGTTAGTATTGCTAATTTCAACTTCAGCATTACTTACTTTTTGCGTTTCTGTTTCGTAATAATCTGTAAGTCGGCTTAGATAAATTTGCTGAACATTTCCGGGTGTATTGGCTTCCCATAAAATTTCAGCATCAACAACTAATCGATTGTCAGAAGGCTCTAGGTCTACTTCAATTACTTCTTCGCAGGAATAAAATGTAAAGATTAAACTGCAAAGAATAGCGTATAACCAGGTTCTTTTAGTGAATTTATATAAAGTTTTCATAGCTTATTAAAATTTGAAATTGTAAGAAACACTAGGGATTGCTCCAAAAATTGAAAGGCGTCGCGCTTCGTTGAAGCCAGTGTCTTCATTAGTTGTAAATCTAACCGAAGCTGCATTTTGTCGGTTATAAGCATTATATAAGCTAAAAACCCAATAACTTTGCCAGCCTTTTTTCTTATCTGGTTTTGGCGTGTATGTGGCAGCCAAATCTAAATGATGATAAGTAGGTAAACGGTTCTCGTTTCTTTTAGAATAATTAGGAACATGAATGCCTCCCAGCTCATAATAACCATTAGGATAAGTTACCGGTTGTCCCGATTGCAGAGAAAAATTAGCACTAAAAGACCATTTTTTAGTATGCTCATAATTTGCCACAAAGCTCAAATTGTGTAATTTATCGTAAGGAGAAAAGTACCAATCTCCGTCTGCAATCCCAGGTTCTTCAGGAGTGTTTCCTGTGGTACGTTGTTCTGCTCTCGATATGGTGTAAGAAAGCCAACCTGTTAGTTTTCCTGTGTTTTTTCTGAATAAAAACTCCATCCCGTACGCTCTGGCTTTACCGCTAAGCAATACTTGTTCAATATTATTATTGCCTATAAGATCTGCCCCATCTACGTAATCAACACGGTTTTTAATGTCTTTATAAAAAGCTTCAGTTTCCAACGAATATTTTTTGTTACTGAAGTTTCTAAAATAACCTAAAGCATATTGATCTAAAAGTTGAGGTTTGATAAATGGTCCACTAGGCGTCCACATATTTACAGGAGTTGGCGATTGGCTGTTGGAAATAATGTGCATATACTGCGCCATGCGATTATAACTGGCTTTAAAAGAAGTTTCGTCGTTTAATGCATAAGACAATGCAGCACGAGGTTCTAAATTAGAAAAGTCCTTTATTACTTCGCCACTATCATAATTGGTGCTTCCTATAATTGGAGCATCTTCATAAATGTTGAAATCTGGATTGTACATCGCGGGATTGTTATTGGCATAAGTGTTTACGACCTGCGGGCCATAACGATAAAACATGCTATAACGTAATCCATATCTTAAGTTTAGTTTTTCAGAAATCTTATGATTTACATCGATATAAGCAGATGGCTCAAACGCATATTTCTTATCTAATTGTAAAAAATTGATCGCAGAGCTTTCGTCTTTAGGTAAGAGCGTACCAGGATTAGTTTCGTAATAAGTGGCTTCCAATCCATAATTTAATTGAATAGCTTCAGAAAGATAATGGTTCCAATCATATTTTAAACCATAGCTTGTTACGGCACTATCCCAATCGAAACTTTGACTATCAAGATTTAAGTTGAATTGATAATCACTATAAAAAATCGATAAATCTGTATTTATATCTTCATTAAAGCGATGCTTCCAGTTAAGTTTTCCCATGGTATTTCCATACGTGGTTGCAAAGCTATCGCCAATATCAAAAAGATCGTTTCCAAAATATCCTGAAAAGCTCAGTGTATTATTTTTATTTAAGCGGTAATTCAGTTTTGCATTTAAGTCATAAAACTGTGCAGAATTATCAACCAAGAAAATATGAGCGTAGGAAGATCTACCGGCGATCATAAATGAAGCTTTGTCCTTAATTATCGGTCCTTCGGCTTTAAGGTGGCTAGAGATCAATCCAATCCCTCCTTCAAGTTTGTAATCTTTATAATCTCCGTTAGCTTGTTTTATATCTAAAACCGAAGAAACTCTACCACCATATTTAGAAGGTATTCCACCTTTGTAAAGATCTAAGGAACGTACGGCATCGGCATTAAAAACCGAGAAAAAACCGAATAAATGCGAATCGCTATAGATAGGAACATCGTCCAGTAAGATTAAGTTTTGATCGGCAGCACCACCACGAACGTTAAAACCAGAAGAACCTTCACCAGCATTGGTAACCCCAGGAAGCGTAAGAAGCGATTTTAAAGGATCGGGCTCCCCCATAGCTACCGGGATTTGTTTAATTTCATTCATCGTCAGGCTATTCATGCTCATTTGCGGCTTCTTGATATTCACCGCTTTCCCGTTTTGTTCGATCACTACTTCATCTAATGTTTCTCCTCCTTCTTCCAATTGAATTTTTAGATTGCGATCACGATCTAAATTAACAGTTTTTGTAATGGTTTGATAGCCTAAAAAACTAAAGCTTACTTGATAAGTGTTTCGCGGAAGTTTAATAGAAAACTCACCATCAAAATTAGATGTAGTTCCTTTTTGAAGTTCTGGGATGTTTATAGTAGCTCCTAATAGGGGAACATTTTTTTCATCGTAAATAGTGCCCGAAAGCAAAAATTCCTTTTGGCTGTCATTAGAGATTCGCTGTTTTACGGTAATATTATTGCCTAAAAGTTTGAATTCCTGCGGAAGTTGCGTGTTTAAATTGCGAATTAATTCGTCTATTTCTATGTTGTCATATTTAAACGATTGGGCAAAGGATACCTTAGATTTAAGATCTTCAGTATAGGCTAATTTATAAGGCGATTGACTTTCAATCTGATCTTTTAAATTATTGATTGTATTCCCTTTTTCAATATTTATAGCTAAGTTTTGGCTAACTAAACTTAAGCTACAAATAAATAAATAGGAGAAAAAAAGATATTTCATGCGTTGATGAGGTTTTGAAAAATGGTTTTTAAAATTTTTCTTTTAGGATAACTTTTCTTTTCGAGTTGTCTATCTCGTAATTTAGATTATGGATTTCAGTAATAATTTTTAAAGGTGTTTCAAGATCATCTTCTTTATTGATTCGTAATGAGGTCTCTTTATTTAAAAAGTTCTTTTCTAGTTGTATATCAAAACCATATTGTTCCTCTAAATAATCAATAATGGTTTTTAATTTTTTACTTTCAAAATCAACATATGTTTTGATATGGTGGATCTTTGGAGTATTTTTTTGGTAACTAAATTCTTCGCCTGGCGAGAGTATCCAGCTTTCAGATTGCCCTTTGATATTCATTTTAATTTTTCCTTCATAAAGCTTTACTTTCGTATGCTTATCTTGCCCAGTAATTATGGTAAAAGTGGTTCCAAGAACCGTTGTAATAAGACTGCCTTTATGAACTTTAAAAGGATGATGTTTATCTTTTGTTACCTGAAAAAATGCATTGCCTTCTAAGTAAACTTTTCTGTTCTTATTAAAATTTTGGGGATAAGATATTTTAGAATGGTTATACATCCTAATTTCGGTGCTATCGGGTAAATAAACCAATTTCGTTTTATCGCTAGGATTTGAAATATTTACAATAGAAACTTTACTTTGCTGTGGTAGCTTGAGAAAATAAAAGCTCCCGCCCAAAATCAATACTAATACAGCTGCAGCATATTTTAGATAAATAGATTTTTTGCTGCGTTTCTTTTTTATCGTGTTTTGATGGAAATCTTTCCAAGATTCCAATTTGGTGTAAGGCGATTGTTTTAAAGGTGTTTCTTTCCAATATTCGTCAAACTGGGCATCAATTTGGTCTTTATCTATCATGATGCTTGCAATAACTCACAATTAAAGCCCTCTTTTTGTACGCTTGTAATAAAATTTCCTGCTATTGCTGCTTGCGAAGAAACAATAATTAAAATATGATTATCCATTTCGTAAGGATGTATTTCGCAGTCATAAAAATTGAAGGCAAGAATTTTTAGAAGATAAATCAATTGGTCGCGTTCTAGGATATCGAGTTTGTAAATTTCAACAATCATTTTAGCTTATCTTTTTATAGTATACAATCGAGATTGTAAAAGTTCCTAAGCCTTTTTTATTTTTTTTCGGATAAAATTATTTGCCAGATAAATATGGTTAGCAATGGTTTTATGAGAAAGCTGAGTCATGCTCGATATCTCTTTATAAGAATAATTCTCTAGCTTATGGAGTTTGAAAATTTTTTTTTGCTGAACGGGAAGTTGATCAATTAGTTTAGAAATATTTTCCTTTCTATTTGCGGTCTCATCAAATTCAGAAATTTCTGAAGGATTTTGGCTTTTTAGAAAATCTGGATCTAATGGAATAATCTTATTTTCTCGTTTAAGATGGTTAAAAACAATATTTTTACATATTACGATTACCTGAGCTTCTAATGCAATATCCTCTTTAAGCAAACTTCTGTTATTGTAAATTTTCACAAAAGCCTCTTGAATAAAATCCTCTGGAGTCAAGAATTTAAACTGAAATTTTTTACAGATATGAAATAACTTGTCATAATACGCTACATATACCTCTTTAAAGGTCTTGGTATTCCTCAATTTTAATTGCTGAATTGTTTTCCTGTTACTTTTCATTACTTCTGTAAGAGCTAATTATAGCTATTAAACGATAAGGATTACCTTATAATATACGAGTAGCATAATTTTTTTGAACGATCGAATTTATCTTAATTAAATTCATTTGAAATTTACCGGTGCAAACTTAGAAAATCTAATTTGTAATTTTAAAAGTTAGATTGTAGATTTGTCAGCCTTTTTTTAGGGCGTATTTAAAAGCTATTGCAATCTTCTTTTAAGGAATATTAATTTTTAATTATATTCCTGCTCATAGAAGCTATAGAATATACTATTGAGTTAGAACATAAAGCTTCAAAATGAATTTATTGTTGAAGTAAAAATTTAGTTGTGTTGTTTGTTCCAAGTGATTGGAACTTGTAGGTAGCCTTTCAATAATTGAAGGATACCAATGAGAAGCTTTTTTCCGTTAATTCGGGAAGAGGCTTTTTTGTTTTATTATAACTTCAAAGATCACTTAGGTTATATTTAAGAATTGCTAAGAGCATTTTTATTAAAAATCTTCATCGCTACATTTTCAAAAGTGTGGCACTAATCAACAGATTGTGTGGTGAACATAAACGTTCAAAACCCCATAAATTCTTAAAATAGCCTTAAAATTGAGCTTCTAAAACGTTTGAAATGTAGCGGTATGCAAATTGCTTAAATGATAATCAGAAAAAATATAACGCATGAGCAATAAATATAATCTATCCGTTTTAGCACGTTTTGCGTGGTTATTAATCACCATTTGTTCGTTAGGTTTAGCAACGTCCTGCAAAGAAGAAGAAAAAGAAGATGAAGGTATCCCTTTACCAGTAATTTCTTTGCAAGAACAAAATGCCTCCAAAGGATTTGAATATATAGGATCTATTGAAGGAGTAGAAACTATTGAAATTAGACCACAGGTAGATGGAATTTTAGAAGAGATCTATGTAGATGAAGGCGATTTTGTAGAAAAAGGACAGGATTTATTCAAAGTAAATAGTCAACCGTATATGGAAGACTATAAAAATGCGAGAGCCAATGTTGCTTTAGAAAGAGCCAAAGTCGAAAAGGCAAAAAGTGATTTAGAACGTTTGCAACCACTTATTGATAACGAAGTAATTTCTGAAGTTCGAAAAAAATCTGTTGAGGCCGATTATCAGGTAGCTCTATCTTCACTTCAAAGAGCACAAGCCCAGGCAGCTAATATGAGAATCAATCTCGATTTTACTACTATAAAAGCACCTGTTAGCGGTTTTATGGGCAGAATCCCAAAATCACCTGGTAATGTCGTAAAGCAAACCGACGAGAAACCTCTTACCGTATTATCCAAAGTAGATGATATTTACGTCTATTTTTCGATGAGTGAGTCAGATTACTTATACTACGAAAGAGCGAAGAACGATACGCTTTCTAATAAAATGAATAATAAAGTAAAACTGGTTCTTGCCGATGAGTCTGTTTATGAGCATACCGGAAAAATCGATGCGAATTCTGGGCAAATCGATAAAACTACCGGATCTATTACTTTAAGAGCTCGATTTGAAAATCCCGATACCTTATTAAGATCTGGTAATACGGGTAAAATTTTAATGGAAGAAATTTATCCAAAAGCGATTTTGGTACCTCAAAGTGCTACAACCTTTATTCAGGATAAAAAATTCGTTTTTGTTTTAGATGAAAACAATATAGCACAGCGAAAAGAAATAATTACAGAAGGACGATCTGGTGATAATTATATTGTTAGTTCCAAAAGTTTGTCTCCAAAGGATCGTATTGTGCTTTCTGGCTTAGATAAATTAGCCAACGGCATTAAAGTAAAACCAATCGAACGCGGGCGTTTACTATCTCAGGTCCAACTATAAATCACCACTTTTTAGCCAAACCAAACCTAGATTTACATGTTTAAGAAAATAATAAAAAGGCCCGTACTTACACTGGTCATTACTATCATATTGGTTATTGCCGGGGCCGCAAGTATTGCCTCTTTACCCGTAGAACGTTTTCCTGAAATTGCACCTCCAAGTGTTAGTGTTCAGGTTTATTATCCCGGGGGGAATGCAGAAACTGTTGCTAAGTCTGTTTTATTGCCAATCGAAGAAGCTATTAATGGGACCGAGAATATGTCTTATGCCAATTCTACTGCAACAAACTCAGGTAGAGGTCGGGTTACTGTTTACTTTAAACCGGGTACAGACCCAGATTTAGCTGCTGTAGATATTCAGAATAGAATATCAACCATCACATCTATGATCCCTCAGGAAGTGACTGAAGCTGGTATTTCGGTAACAAAAAGAATGAAGGGTAGTATCATGACGATAAATATTTATAGTGATGATCCTACGTACGATGAAACATTTCTAAACGCCTTTACCAGAATAAACATACGACGAGAATTAAAACGTGTAGATGGATTAGCACAGGCTTCGATTTTGAGGCAGCGGGATTACGCTATGAGAATATGGCTAAACCCTCAAAAAATGGCTTCCTACCAGTTAACTCCGCGTGATGTGTTCGATCAGATTAAAGATCAGAATTTTGAAGCTGCACCGGGTAAATTTGGTGAAAACTCTGAAGAGCTTTTTGAAATTATAATGAAGCATGATGGCCGTTTTAATCAACCCGAGGATTACGAAAATCTGGTTATTAAAACCAAAGATGAGACAGTACTACATTTAAGGGATATTGCCAGAGTAGAATTTGGTGCTTCTAATTATACCAGTGAGAATCGGCTAAATGGTAAACCATCGGTTACAATCGATGTTGTGCAACAAAATGGTGCAAATGCCATGGAAATTGATGGTAAAATTAGAGAAATATTAGAACAGCAATCACGATTATTTCCAGAGGATGTTCATTATAAAATCACCTATAGTGTTCGCGATCAAATAGACGAGTCGATGAGTCAGGTAGAACATACACTCGTAGAAGCCTTTATCCTAGTGTTTTTAGTAGTTTTTATTTTTCTTCAGGATTTTAGGGCGACGCTAATTACAGCAATTTCAATCCCTGCTTCTTTATTAGGAACCTTCTTTTTCTTGAATATTATTGGTGCTTCGATGAATGTCCTTAGTATGTTCTCTTTAGTGCTGGCTATTGGTATTGTAGTAGATGATGCCATTGTAGTAATGGAAGCTATTCACGAAAAGATGACACATCATAATATGCCGGTAAAAGAAGCGGTAAGCGCTGCTATGGACGAGATTACCGGGGCAATTATATCGATAACCGTAGTGATCGCCGCAGTATTTTTACCTGTAGGATTTTTAAGTGGGCCTGTTGGAGTTTTTTATCAGGAATTCGCTTATACTATCATTTTTGCAGTATTGATTTCAGCGATAAATGCTTTAACGCTAACTCCGGTTTTAAGTAAAATTTTCTTCGATGGCAAAAATAAAAACAAAGAAAAACGAGGAATCGCTAAAGCCGTATCTAATTACAGGCAATATAGAAAAGCCAAAATATTACGAAACAAAGGATTTAGAAAATTCGATAGTTTCTTTGATAGGTTTACTAAGAGATATCTGGGGGTTGTACGGTGGACACTGAATCACAAATGGATTGGATTGGCAGCATTAGCCGTAATTATAGGTGCAACGGTATTTTTGTCGAAAATAACACCTAGTGGATTTATCCCTACGGAAGATGATAATTTCTTGATATTATCGATGAAAATGCCCGAAGGATCTTCATTACACCGTACAAACACAGCGCTAAGAAAAGCAGATTCTATTTTGCAGGAACAACCTGCTGTTAAAGGTGTGAATACTGTTTCTGGTTTTAATGTGGTAGATAATGCAAATAGTCCATCATCAGGATTGGCGTATGTACAGTTAAAGTCGGCTGATGAGCGCGGTGAAATTCAGGAGATAAAACCAGTAATCAAAAATTTATTAAGTAAGCTGGATGATATTCCCGAAACAGATTTTAATATGTATCCAAGACCAACTATCCAGGGATTTGGTAATTTCGACGGAGTACAGTTTATGCTTCAGGATAGGGCAGATGGCGATTTAGGTGAGTTTGGGCAAATTGTAAATGAATTTATAAACACCTTGAATAATCAGGAATCGGTTGAAAATGCTTTTACATCTTTCAACCCTAATTTCCCACAATATCGCTTAGATATCGATTACGAAAAAGCCAAAAGTATGGGAGTAAGCGTCAAAGATATGATGTTTACCATTCAGTCTTACTTTGGTAGAGTCCAGCCTGGAGACTTCAATAGGTTTAGTAGGCAATACGGAGTTTATATGCAATCTGATATTCAGTTTAGAGAGTCTCCAGAGTCATTCAACAGCATTTTTGTTAAAAACGATAAAGGAGAAATGGTTCCGGTTAATACAATTGTGAAGCTTAAACAAACTTACGGGCCAGAAGTTGTGAATCGATATAACCTTTACAATGCTGCTAAGATTAATGTTACTCCCGCAGAGGGTTATAGTACGGGTGATGTGATGAATATGATTGAAGATCTTACTGCTGAAAAGCTTCCTGCAACCTTAAGTTACGAGTGGACCAGTATGAGTTTAGAAGAGAAAAATTCTGGTGGGGACACGATCATTGTGTTCATAATCATTATTTTATTGGTCTATTTTATTCTGGCGTCACAATACGAAAGTTTCTTATTGCCATTAGCCGTTATGCTATCCTTACCGGTGGGAATATTTGGCGTTTTTACAGCCATTAATTTAGCGGGTATCGATAACAATATTTATGTGCAGATTGGTATTATTATGCTTATTGGTTTATTAGCAAAAAATGCGATTCTAATTGTAGAATTTGTGGCTCAAAAAAGACGAGCTGGTTTCTCTGCATTTGATGCCGTGGTGGAAGCAAGTGCACTCAGAATTCGGCCAATAATTATGACGTCGCTGGCATTTACTGTAGGATTAATTCCATTAATGTTTGCTGAAGGTTCTTCGGCACAGGGAAATCATTCGGTTAGTATTGGTACTGCAGGTGGGATGATTAGCGGTATTGTTCTAGGGATTTTTATTATTCCGTTACTTGCTTATGTATTCCAAAAACTTCACGATAAAATGAATTTGGAACGTTATGGCGATTAAACCAAAATCAACTAAAAAATTGAAGATGAAAATGACTTTTCTTTCAACTATAAATACGAATAGAATTATACCTTCAACTAGCTGTGTTAAAGGGCTATTAGGAATTTTTGCAATGATAAGCGTGGTAAGTTGTAAAGTAGGAGAAGAATATACACGGCCAGAGTTTAAGGAGGATATTTCAGCTGAATATTATTCAGGAGAAAAAGACCTGGATTCGATGAAAACCGATTCTTTAAATCTTGCTGAAATTGATACCGATACTATCCCGATGTCTGAAATTCCGTGGAAAGAGTATATCGAAGATAGTACGTTGCAATCGTTAATCGATACGGCTTTGGTAAATAATATAGACCTTAAAAAAGCCATGAAGAACATGGAAATTGGGATGGAAGAATTAGCGCAATCTAAAGCTAATTTTTTCCCTTCTCTAAATGCAAGGCCTGCAGATTATCGAAGAGATTATTATTCTGAAAATTACAATAATTACGGTTCTAATCGATCTCGTAGAAATCATGGTGAAAATCCACCAAGCAGTCTTTATACTGAAAGGCTAGAGTATTCATCTGCGCTACAGGCAAATTGGGAGCTGGATCTTTGGGGGAAATTGCGTTGGCAAAAAGAAGCTGCAAGAGCTGATTTTATGAAAAGCAAAGAATTTAAAAAAGCTGTGCAAACCTCTTTAATTGCTGAGGTAGCTTCAACCTATTTTAATCTTGTGATGCTTAAATCCCAAATTGAAGTTGCCCAGAAAAACTATGCTTTAAATGATAGCACCTTAAATATTGTACAATTGCAATATGATGCAGGAGAATCGACTTCGCTGGCCATCCAACAAACCAAATCACAAAAATTAAAAGCGAAAACTTTGATTCCTCAATTAGAGCGAGAGTATGTAATTATGGAGAATAAATTGAACCGTTTACTGGGGCGTTCTCCGCGATCGATAACCATACCAGCTAATTTTGAGGATATCGAATTTCAAAAAAGATATAACACAGGAATCCCGCTAGAATTAGTTAAAAATCGTCCAGATGTTGCGATGTCTGAATATGAGCTAATTGCCGCGAATGCCGATGCCGGTGTTGCTAATGCTTTGCGATATCCATCCTTAACTATTGGCGCTTCTGCGGGTTTAAATTCATTTGAATTAGACGAATTTTTGGATCCTGTAAGTTCTGGTTTTGCATTATTAAACGGAGCTATTTTTCAGCCAATTTTTAATAATCGTAAACTGAAAACAAATTATAATGTTGCACTCTCTCAAAAAGAAATTGCGCAACTGGATTTTAAAGGTAATCTTATCGAAGCGATTGCAGATGTGTCTAATTCTTTAGCAAAAATGGAAAAGCTGAAAGAAGAATATAATATAGCTGAAGAAAGAATTGAAGTAACCCAGAAAGGTTTAAAAGACGCAGGGATGTTGTTTAGAGGAGGTTATGCCAATTATCTTGAAGTACTTACCGCACAAAGTGATGCTTTAGAAAGTGAACTGAATTTAATTAATATTAAGAAGCAACTTTTAATTGCCAATGTAGAACTGTACCGTAATCTCGGTGGCGGGTGGCAATAGGGGATAAAACAAAAAATCCGTTAGTACTTCTAACGGATTTTTTTGTTTCAATTTTTATAGAATATCAACTAATTTTTCAAATACTCTGGCTATCATCTCAGCGCCAGGATCTGGAATACCTTCTAAACTAGATTCAGACAAATAAGAACTTCTACCAGATTTTGTATTGGTGATATTTGCGGTTTCATCTGCTCCTTTACGGGCTGCTTTTGCAGCTTCATCAATAGACTTCCCTTCACTTAAAGCTTCAAAGGCTGGTTGCATTGCGTCAATCATGGTGCGATCGCCTTTTTCTGCACCGCCATAAGATTTCATTTTATCTAATCCGTTTAGTAATGCTTTACCAACGTTATCATCATCTTCCAAACTGCTGCCCGCTTTGGTAAAAAGCATCGATAGTAAAACACCGCTGGAACCACCGGTTTCCCTAGCTAATACTCGGCCAATTGTAGTAAATAATTCAGGTAAAGAAGCATAAGGTAATTCATCTGAAATACTTTTGAATTTTTTACCGGCACCGGCAAAAGTAGATCCAGCATCGCCGTCGCCAACTTTTTCATCCAGATCGTTCATTTCTTTTTCCATCTCGATTAAATGTTCTGAGATTTCCTGAACTACTTTTTTGTTATGCTCATTTTCTGAAGGTGCATACTGCATTGTCTTAGGTAATTCCGGACTTTTAATGCTGCTTGGTTTAGCATATTCTCTTATACGCCATTCGGGAGTTTCAGTAGTTTGTAATAATGCTTTTTCAATTTCTTCATCTAATTTCAGTAAAGTGATTGAAAACCCATTCATATTCAGCGAAGTTGTCATAGCTGTAGGACCTACCAAATATTTCACTTTAGAGGCAAGATCGGTTTTATCGAAACTATGCACCAACAAACTCATCTCTAGTGGCGTAACACTTCCAAGATTATTAAAAAGCAACACATATTTTTCATCTTTATTAGAAAGATATTCTTTTAATTCATCTAAGGCTTTTTTTACCAGCGCATCGGCTTTATCCATTTTGATAACATCGACACCGGGTTCTCCATGAATTCCCAAACCTAATTCGGCTTCAGAATCATCTAATCTTGATTCTTCAGGATTATTAAATTTTTGGCCTTCGGTAAGTGATAGTCCAATAGACACCGTACTTTCGGCAACTTTTTTAGCAGCTTTTGTTACTTCATCTAAAGATTTTCCTTCTTCAGCTAATTGTCCAGCAACTTTATGCACTAATAGCGTTCCGGCTAAACCACGCTGTTGCGTGTCTGTCCCTAACGCAATATCGTCGCCTACAATTACAGTTTCTACCTTATGGCCCATGGCTCTGGCTTGTTCTGCAGCAAGTCCAAAATTTAAGCGGTCTCCGGTATAATTTTTAATCACCAGTAAGCAACCATTATCGCCACTTACAGCCAAAATAGCAGCGAGCACCGCATCTACAGAAGGCGAAGCGAAAATGTCTCCGCAAACAGCGGCGGTAAGCATTCCTTTAGCAACAAAACCAGCATGCATAGGTTCGTGTCCAGAGCCACCACCTGAAATGATGGCAACTTTAGATTTATCGATTTCTTTTCTAGTAACTACTCGAACTTCAGGAAAAGTGTCTAATTTGGTTAGTTTAGGATCGGTAAGTAAACCTTCTATAGATTCGTTTACAACATCCTCTGGTTTATTGATAAAAAACTTCATGTTAGGTCTTTTCTTTTAAAGATACAGAATTATTAAGCGTGAAGAATTTCAGTAGCGAACAGATGCCGGAAATTATAAAAACTTTAAGTCGATTTTAGGAATTTAGAAGACCTACAACTAATTTTGAATAATTGCAATGCTATTGCAGATATGCAATGTTATATTTGAGTTGTGAAATTTATAGGAATCATATTAGCTGTTTTATTCTTGTCGCTTAGCTTTTTGCCATGTTCAGATGATGCAAGTGATAATGAAGAGCGCACTCATGTCGTAGAAAGTCATAGCGATCATGATGGCGCAGCCGATTTATGTACACCATTTTGTTACTGCCAATGTTGCCACAATCATATGATGACCTATAATTTGCCGAATTTTGAAATTTCTAATCCTTCGTTTTTAAGTGCACATTTTGGTTATTTAATCACAACTTCTTCAGCATTTACAGATCATTTTATACCGCCTCCGCAGGTTTAGTTCAGAAGTGAAAATCAATTTATTTTAGAAGATTTAGGCTGAATTTTTTCAGCAATAAACTTCTTCTTATTTCCTATTTCTGAATTTAAATCAATTTTCTGATGATTAATAGAATCATTGACTTTTCTGTCAATAACAAATTTATCATCGGGTTGTTTACCATAGTGCTTATTGCCGCCGGAGTTTGGAGTATGCAACAAGTTCCTGTAGATGCACAACCCGATATTACCAATAATCAAATTCAAATAATTACACAGGCGCCTAATTTAGGCACCGAGGATATCGAGCAATTTGTAACCTATCCTGTAGAAGTTGCAATGGGGAATTTACCGGAGGTTAAAGAAATTCGTTCGGTTTCCAGATTCGGATTATCTGTGGTTACTATCGTTTTTAACGATGATATTGGTACTTATTTGCCACGCCAATTAGTTGCGGAACAACTTTCTAAGGTGAAAAAAGATATTCCCGAAGGTTTTGGTGAGCCATTTATGGGACCTATTTCTACAGGATTAGGGGAAATTTATCAGTATACCCTAGAAGTTGATCCTGAATTTAAAGATGAATACACACCAACAAAATTACGTAGCATTCAAGATTGGATTGTAAAACGCCAATTTGCAATGGTCCCCGGTGTAGTTGAAGTAAATAGCATCGGTGGGAAAATCAAGCAATATGAAGTTGCTGTGAATCCCGACGATCTGCGTTCGATGCAGGTGACGATGGCTGAAGTTTTTGAAGCCTTACAAAACAATAACCAAAATACGGGCGGCGCTTATATCGAGAAAAACCATCAGGCTAATTTTATTCGAGGAGAAGGACTCACAAAATCAATTTCGGATATTGAGAATATTGTCGTTAAAAATGAAAAGTTTCCTATTACCATTGCAGATGTAGCGCAGGTCCGTAAAGGAAATGCAATAAGATATGGAGTGCTCACTAAAAATGGAAACGGAGAAGCAGTTGGCGGAAGTGTTTTAATGCTGAAAGGAGCAAATTCTAATGAAGTTGTAGAAAACGTAAAAAATAGAATAGCTCAAATCCAAAAGTCTTTGCCGGACGGAGTTTCTATCAAGCCTTTTTTAGATCGTAGCGAGCTTATTGCGAATACTACAGCTACTGTAAAAAGCAACTTACTGGAAGGCGGACTCATTGTAATATTTGTTTTGGTGCTTTTACTAGGTAATTTTCGAGGCGGATTAATTGTTGCCAGCACCATCCCGCTATCCTTGTTTTTTGCTTTTATTTTGATGAATATTTTTGATGTTTGGGCCAATTTAATGAGCCTTGGTGCGATCGATTTTGGGATTATTGTAGATGGCGCGGTGATTATTGTAGAAAGTACGGTTTTTATATTTAGTCGAAAATCCATTACCAATAAACTCCATCAAACTGAAAAGGATAAACTGGTGAGTGCATCATCTAAAAAAATGATGAATTCTGCATTCTTTGGTCAGGCGATAATTTTGATTGTCTTTTTACCAATTTTAGCTTTAGAGGGTGTTGAAGGTAAAATGTTTAAACCGATGGCGCTAACTTTCATATTTGCAATGCTGGGAGCCATGATCTTGTGTTTAACCTACGTGCCAATGATTTCCGCATTATTTCTGAAAAACAAAAAGTCAGACAAATTAGGATGGGGAGATCGCTTTGTAGGATGGCTTCAGCAAAGATACGAGCCTTTGCTTCAAAAATCATTAAAAGCTTCTAAATGGATTGTTTGCTCAGCAATAATTTTGTTGGTTTTTGCCGGTTATCTTTTTAGTAGAATGGGAGGCGAATTTATTCCGCAGTTAGATGAAGGCGATATCGCATTTCATGTAATTTTAAAACCAGGAAGTTCGCTTTCTGAAGGGGTAGCAACTTCAACTAAAATTGAAAATCTTTTATTAAATCATTTTCCCGAAGTAGAGCAAGTGGTGACTCGTTTTGGAGTTTCTGAAGTGCCAACCGATCCTATGCCGATGGATATTGGGGACAGTTTTGTTATTCTAAAACCAAAATCTGAATGGACTTCTGCGGAAACAAAGGATGAGCTTATTAAAAAAATGAAGCAAACTATAAGCGAAATTCCCGGGGTAAGCTACGAGTTCACCCAACCTGTAGAAATGCGTTTTAATGAATTGTTAACCGGAATTCGAGAAGATGTTGCTGTAAAATTATATGGTGAAGATTTAAATATCCTTGCTGAAAAAGCTCAGGAAATTGGGAATCTTATTTCAGCAATCGAAGGCGTAGCCGATATGAAGGTAGAAGCCACCGCCGGTTTACCACAAATTACGGTAGATTACGACAGATCGCAAATGGCGCGCTACGGTGTAACTATCGAAAGCGTAAACCAAATGATAGAAACTGCATTTGCAGGATCTAAAGCCGGAGTGGTTTTTGAGGGTGAACGAAAATTCGATTTGGTAGTTCGGCTTGAAGAAGAAAACCGTCAAAATATATCGAATATCGAACAATTGTACATCAATCTTCCAGATGGGAGTAGTGTGCCTTTAAGCGAACTCGCAACAATTAGCTATCAGCCGGGACCCATGCAGATTAGCCGAGATAATACCAATCGAAGAACTTATGTTGGAATTAATATTCGGGATCGAGATGTGAAGTCTGTCGTGCATGATATTCAGAATAAATTAGATGCAGAGCTAGAGTTACCTGCTGGCTATTTTGTACGGTATGGTGGTGCTTTCGAAAATTTAGAACGGGCAAGTGAACGTTTAAAAATTGTAGTTCCCATAGCCTTATTACTCATTTTTATTCTTATTTATTTCGCATTAAAATCTTTTAAACAAACACTAATGATTTATATGGCAATTCCTTTAGCCGCAATTGGCGGGATTATTTCACTTTGGTTACGCGGAATGCCGTTTAGTATTTCAGCGGGAGTTGGTTTTATTGTGCTTTTCGGGGTTGCGGTGTTAAACGGACTTGTTTTAATAAGTAGTTTAAATGAATTGAAAGAAGATGGAGAAACCAATTTGAAACAACGAATTTCACGAGGAACAAAAAGAAGAATCCGACCAATTTTGTTAACTGCACTAACCGATGTACTTGGTTTTTTACCAATGGCAATATCAAGTTCAGCCGGGGCTGAGGTGCAGCGTCCTTTAGCTACAGTAGTAATTGGAGGATTAATAACTTCAACATTATTGACGCTTTTTGTATTACCGATTTTATATAAATGGGTAGAAGAAGGTGGCTTTAATTTCAGAATAAATAGCAGAAAGTTAGCAGGAGCTGGTTTCGTTGTATTGATGGTTTTGCCAAACTTTAGTAATGCTCAGGAAATAGAGCTGTTACCGGAAGTAACTATGCATCAGGCGGTAGAAATAGGATTAGAAAATTATCCGCTGTTAAAGAATAAGCAACTGGAAGTTGAAAAAGAGGAAGCTCTAAAAAAGAATGCTTGGGATTTCGGGAAAACGACCATTTTTACAGCCGTGGAAGAGCTGGATAACGGAAATGGGGTGTACACTCGTATTGGTTTTAGCCAGCAAAATATAAATGTCTTCGGAATTGCTTCCGCATTAAAGCTTCAGAAAGAGAAATTAAAATTAGCAGAAAATCAGCTGAATTTATCCAAAATCGAAGTGGCTACAAAAATCCGAAAACTTTGGGGAGAGGCTTATGTAGCAAAGCGAAAGTTTGAACTTTATAAAGAGCTTGATTCTATTTACGGGAAATTTAATGATGCCGTTAACCTGAGATATGAAGTTGAAGAAATATCGGAATTAGAGAAACTGAACGCTCAGAATAAGGTAAATCAAATTCTGGTAAAAGCACGGCAATCCAAAGTTGCTTACATCAATACGTTAAGTGAATTGAATTTATGGCTAGGCGAAAGCCAGGATGTGACGGTCACTTCTTCATTATTGATGGAATCAATTGAAAATAGTTTTGAAGGTACATCTTCCAGACATCCTTATTTGGATGCAGCGGAACAACAAAAACAGGTAGCAGAAGCAAATTTCAAAAAAGAAAAATCAGCTTTTCTACCCACCTTGAATCTGCAATATGGTCAACAGGAAGTTGAAGGAGAAGACGGGTACGTGATGTATCAAGCCGGGATTTCAATTCCGTTTTTAAGCGGAAAGAGTTATGGGAATACAAAAGCAGCAAAAATCGATGCTGAAATTGCCAATCGAGCCTCTAATTTTGCCAAACAGGAGTTTTTGATGCAACGAAAACAAGCCTTACAAAAATACCAAAGTTGGAAAGTTTCTTGGGAATATTATGAACAAGGAGCTTTATTGATTGCTGAAAAACAGCGAAAAGGAACAATTATAGCCTACAATGAAGGCGCACTAGATTATGTAGCTTTTATTCAAAATCTTGAAGAAGCTTTGCAAACCGAGCTGGATGCTATCGATGCCGCCAGAGAATATGTACTGGCTTATGCTGAAATGAAATTTTACTTGGTAACCAAGATTTGATCACATTAGTTTTTTAGTGAATTGCTGAAAATAAAATAAAACGAAAATCAATGAAAATATATTCAATTATAAGTTTGCTTGCATTGGGCTTTTTAATAGCCTGCGGAAATGCTGAAACGAAAGAAGTTGCAGAGAAATCGAATACTTCAAAAATTAATGCTGAAGAAAATTCGCATGAAGAATTAAACGGAGTTGAAATTAGTGCCTCACAATTTGATGCTTTAGCCATAGAAATTGGTGAAGTAAAGCTTCGAAATATGGCAGGGATGGTAAAAGCGAATGGACAATTAGAAGTACCGCCGCAAAATGAGGCTTCGGTAACTACAGTTTACGGGGCAAACATTAAAAGTATCGAGGTGATTGAAGGGCATCCGGTAAATAAAGGACAGGTATTAGCCTATATTTCTCATCCTGAAATTGTGGATATTCAAACTCGGTTTTTAAATGCATTTAATCAATTTCAACTTAAAGAAAAAGAATACGCACGCCAAAAGAAGCTTTATGATGCCGGGGTGTCTTCCGGAGAAAAATTTCAGATTACAGAAACCGAATTTCAGAATGCAAAACAAGCTACGAGTGGTTTAAAAGCGCAACTAAAATTGCTAAATATCAATCCAAAGCAGATCATCCAAGGCAAGATTTACCAACAAGTTCCTATAATTAGTCCGATTAACGGTGCTGTTGAAAAAGTGAATGTAAAAACGGGACAGTATGTAGATGCGCAAACCGAACTTTTCGAAATACTAAATACCAACGATGTTCATGCAGATTTAATGGTTTTTGAAAAAGACATCCAAAATGTCGAAAATGGGCAAAAAGTGATGATTTCTTTAAAATCAAGACCCGATTTAGAAATGGAAGCCGTAATCATCTCGGTAGGGCAGGCGTTTGAAGAAAATCCCAAAGCTGTTCATATTCATGCTGAAATTGAAAATAAGCCTAAAAACTTAATTCCCGGAATGTATCTTACGGGAAGAATTATTACTGAAAATAATGAAACTGAGGCTTTGCCAACAGCAGCTATTTTTACTGAGAACGGTAGAGATTTTATTTTTAAAGCTGAAAAAAATAATGACAAATGGATCTTTTCTCCTGTTGAAGTTAAAACTGGTATTGAAGATGGCGACTGGATAAGTATTACATTTATGAACCCTGAAGAGAAAGGCGCAAAATTTGCTTTAAATAATGCTTATTATTTGCAGGCAGAAATGAATAAAGGCGAAGGCGGCCACGAACATTAATAGTATGCAAAAAATAGAAGATATTTTAAAAGCAAAAGGGATTAGGCCGACAGCAGTACGTTTGTTGGTGTATAAATTTATGGCGCAAGAATCTTTAGCGATGAGCTTAAATGATATTGAAGCAGCTTTTGATAAAACTGAACGCACCACGCTTTTTAGAAGTTTGAAATTGTTTGAAGAAAAAGGTCTGGTACATAAAATTGAAGACGGTAGCGGTATAGCAAAATATGCGCTGCAAACATCAGAAGAAGGTAATGTTAGTGATAAATTGCATTTACACTTTCATTGTTCTAAATGTGGGGAAACGCAATGTCTTACCGATCAAACCATACCCAATATTAGTCTGCCTAACGGTTTTAAAGCTACCGATGCGAATCTGGTGGTAAAAGGACTTTGTGATAAGTGTTCATGATTAGTTGAAGCTAGATATATTGATTCTTATAAATGAAGCATAAAAAAAGCCAGAATGAATCTGGCTTTTTTTATATTTTAAAAGGAAGTGGTTGTTATACAACAATTTTCTTTTCTCCCTTAATTTCGTGGTTGTTGTGGCTAATATCTTCTTGTCTTTTTAATTTTTTTAGAAGCTTGTATCCTATATAAGCACCACCGGCTGCGGCTCCAAATCCTAATCCTATTAATCCGCTTTTTGCTACAACTTTTTTACCAGCCTTTGCTGCTAAATATCCCGCTATCCATTTTCCTGTTGATCTTACTTGTTCTTTCATATTTAAATTGTTTATGATTTTCCTGTTGGTTTAATTAATAATTCGTTCACATTCACGCTGTCTGGTTGAGATAAAGCGTAAATTACTGCATCTGCTATATTTTTAGATTGCAGTTTAGGTTCTTCGTCATTATCGTAATTTTTGTCATTAAGAAGCTCTTCGTCGGTAATGTTATCTCTAAGATTTGTTTCTACAGTTCCTGGTTCTATACAGGTTACTCTAATATTATAATCGGGAGAAAGTTCCATTCTCATCGCTCTGGATAATGTAATGATAGCCGATTTAGAAGCTCCATAGATAGCACCACCTTCGTAAACTTCCTTGCCATCGACAGAAGATATATTTATAATATGCCCACTTTCGTTACTTTTCATTTGCGGAAGAACTGCATGGATACATCTTAATGTTCCTTTTACATTTACTTCAATGGTTTGTAGCCATTCATCTAAATGCCTGTTTTTTAAATAAGTTAGTGGCATTACGCCTGCAGAATTCACTAGAATATCAATAGTTTTAAATTTTGCTACTGCCTTTTTAAATCCATTAGCAACACTATCGGTTTGGCTTACATCCATTTCAACTAGAAGGCTTTCGGTTTTTATATCCTTCTGGATTTCCTTAAGCTTTTCTATATTTCTACTCGCTAATACTATCTTACAGTTTTCCTTAGATAATTTTATAGCAATGGCTTTCCCAATGCCACTGCTTGCTCCTGTAATAAAAGCTACTTTGTCCTTCAGTATCATATTTTGCCCGCTCGTTTAGTTCAGTTTCACTTCTTAAATCTACTATGAAAGAAGGCATTTTTTTGACGATTATGATGTAATTCATTCTTAATCTTTTGATAAACCTAAGTTAAAAGCAACTTTGTTTATTTTATTGAATTAAGGATGATTTAAGTCTTTGCCTGATTTTTATTCTGAATAAATTTAATTTGAAACCTTTTTATCTAAAAGTCCGTATATATTATGAGAGCATGTTTTTTAATAGTGAGGAATAATAATATAAAACGCTTATTGATCTTTACTAAAATCAGCTTTTAGTTCTATTTAATAAGCTTTTTAAGATTTCGGATATCAGAAATAAAAAGAAGATATCTGATGTTCCCGCCGTTTATTTTACAACTAAATAATTCACTTTTTTGCCCCGAATATTTTTGAAGCCATGATTCAATTTTATCATGGCTTTTTTATAGTTGTAAAGGCACTGGCTTTTTGTCTTTGTCTATTGCTACAAGGGTAAATTCTCCCTTTACGGCCTGTTCTCTATGATCTGAGTACATTTCTTCAATAAAGATCTCGACATTTACTTTTAAACTGGAATTTCCAACATGGGCTACTTTACCAATAAGTTCTACAATAGTGCCAGCAGGAATAGGTTTTTGGAAATCAATCCGATCACTACTCACGGTTACCATACGTTGCCGGCTAAATCTAGTAGCAGTGATAAAAGCTACTTCATCCATCATTTGCATGGCAGTACCTCCAAAGAGGGTGTCGTAATGATTTGTGGTGTTTGGAAAAACAGCTTTAAAAAGGCTTGTTTTGGATTTGGTTATTCGCTCTTCAATTGTCATAAATTTCTTTCTCTAAAGCCAAAAAGTGCGTTACCTTTTTAGTGTTGTTTTTTAAAGGATAAATATCAATTCTGCATAAATACTCCTCACCATTTTTCCGATAGTTTAAAAGCACATCAGAGAAGCTAGTTTCAGAAAATACTTTTTTTCTAATTTTCTTTCTTGTTGCTATAGATGTTTTGCTTCCCTGAAGGAAATTAGGTTTTTTACCTTTCGCGAAATTTGCGGGATATCCTGTCATTGCAGAAAAGCCTTTGTTTGTCCAAAGAATTGTTTGATCTGCTTTGGTAAGCACCATCGCTTCATAATCTTCCTCTAAAACAAAATCTAAATTGGTGTTCCAGTTATATTTTTTGCTTAAGTTAATTAAAGACGCTAATTCGGTTTTCTTACGAGCTTTATCTCTAATTCTATCGGAATGATTAGCAAAAATATCGAGACTTGTGAGAGGGTGAAGTTGTTGGATAGCTAAGTTTTTATAGCTAGTATCCTTCTTACTTAAAAATAAGTCTAATGAGGATAGGTTATAATCGTTTTCTGGTGCCATTATTTTTTTGGTTTAGCAAGTCGGTTACCAGTAATATGTCTTTGTCTAGTACTTTTAAATCTACCAGACTCAAAATTTCTTAATTTTTGATGTTTCGTTTTTCTACCCTGAACTCGTGCACGCCACTTTCTCCAATTTCTTGGGTGCATTTGTTCTTGCATAAACTTTATAACATCCTTTTCTGTAAGTCCAAATTGATATTCAATCGCTTCAAATGTAGTGCGATCTTCCCAGGCCATGGCGATCACACGATCGACTTGCCTTTCGGATAGATTAAATTTTTCTGAAATTTTCATACTCTATCTTTTGTTTAAAGATAAAGCGATAAAGTTAAACATGAAAATAATTGTGGTTTAATTTAGAATGTAAGAAGTGTTTTTGATCACTTTGTAGCCACAAGTAAAAAGTATTCGATTTACTGAAATAGAATGCGTAGGTACTTTTTTCTTTTTCAGCTTTAAAAATTTAGCCTTAAATTTTAGGGTATCTATCTTTTTAGAGGTTACTAATTTCTTGGGATTGTGTTTATGGTAAGAAAGGCAATTACCAACTACAAAATTGGATACTCTATATTCAGTATTAATTTCTTTGAATGCATCATTTTCCATAATCACTAGCTTTAATAAATATTTCTTATTAAATTTAGTTAATTTTCATTTTAAATCATAAAAAAATAATAAATTCTTTTTATTGAATGCTTTAACTGTAAAAACCTCAGTTTATTCCTCGCTACTTAATTTTTCATTAATTAGATAATCTACAATTTCAGTATTAATTTCGGCTCCCAGAAGAATTATGAAACAGGTAATATATAGCCAAAGTAGTAGTACAACCACCGCCGATATTGAGCCATAAACTTCACCATAATTACCAAAATTACTCACATAAAAAGAAAAACCGTAAGAAGCAGCTAACCACACAAGCGTAGAAAATATAGCGCCAGGAATCACCCAGCGGAGTGCGGGTTGTTTTCTTGCAGGTGCAAATTTGTATACCATGCATAAAAAAATGCAGACTAAAACAGCTAATATTAACCATCGCGACCAACTAATAATATTTTCTAAATATTCTGGTAATCCAATTTTATGTACCAGTGCAGGGAATCCAACGATAAGCACCATGCTTAAGATTAGCATAGCAAGTCCTCCAACTGTAAATATGGAAGCCATTAAATACTGTTTAAAAATATTGTGATCTTGTTCGGTATCATAAGCGATATCTACACCGGTTAATAATCCATTTGTTCCCTTATTTGCACTCCAAATACTAAATAAAATTCCAAATAATGTTCCCCATCCCAATTTATCACCATGCGATTCTAGAAAAACATGGATACGTTGCTGTAAAATTTCAAATGCTTGTTTGGGCATCATTGCAGAGAGCTCGCTAATTTGTCTTTCTATATCCTGGGGATCGGTGGCTAGGCCGTAGATAGAGATAAGTGCCATAATTGCGGGGAAGACCGCTAAAAATGCATAAAAGGCAACTCCTGCAGATACAATGCTTACCTTATCTTCGCCAATTTCATTTTTAATCTGTTTAATCACCTCCCACCATCCTTTCAAATTAAGAGTAAAAGGATTGTGTTCTTTTTTTGTATCTATTGCCTCTCTTTCCATTTTAAACAGTATTTCACTACAGGTACAAAAAATAGTTATAAAATTTTCTAAGTCTCACAACGCACTGTTAATTCTATTTTTAATCTGATAATTATCATAATTCATCAATCTCAATATTCGTAATTTAGATGAAAATTATTAGATATGAGAACTGTTCTTTTACCAACCGATTTTTCAGAAAATTCCTATAATGCTATCAAATATGCTTTGCAGTTATTTAAAAATTCGCGCACTAAATTTATTTTGCTGAATACACTCTATAATGCAGATTTTATAATTTACAGTAGCTTGTATGGAGTTTATAAAGAAAACTCTACTAAAAATCTATCTCGTTTTCTAAAGCGGATTGAAGAAGAGTTTCACAATAAATACCATGAATTTGAATTAGTTTCTACTTTTAAAATGCTACATGAAGAGATTAAAGAACGAGTAGCCCAACAAGAAATCGATCTAATTATAATGGGAACTGAAGGCGCCCAAGATGGCAGTGAAATGCTTTTTGGAACCAATACGGTACATGCGATAAAAGCTGCTAAATGTCCATTATTGGCAATTCCTGCTGGTGCAGCTTATTCTGAGCCAAAAAATATTCTCTTTCCAAATGATTTAAAATTAGACTTTGAATCTTATGATTTATGGTTTCTAAAAAATATTATAGATCAATTTCAATCTACTGTACATATTCTTAATGTAAGTTTTGGGAAAGATTTAGATGAAAATCAAGAAAAGGCTAAAGTAGCATTGCAACAGTATTTTGATGAGAATGGCTATGTTTTTGGTAGAATAAACCGGGATAGCGTTATGGAAGCTTTAAAAGAATACCAGAAACAGAATCCAGTTGAAATGCTGGTGATGATAAAAAACAAACATACATTTATCGAAAAATTATTATTCAGCTCTTTAGTGCATGAGGTAGCTTATAATGTGAAAATTCCATTTTTGGTCTTACCATCAGAAAATTACAAACATCAGGAAATTTGATTTTCAATAAAATCGGAAAGATATTTTGCATCATTTTTTATACCTCCCAAGGTTGCCGATCCACGGGTATGCAGCCACGGGAGGCCTATAAAATATAAGCCTTTTGTGTTGCTTACGCCACGTTTATGTTTCGGGTAGCCATCTTTGGTTAGTTCTAAACCATCAATCCAGCCAAAATTGGGACGATATCCGGTTGCCCAAACGATATTTTTAATATCAGAAATCTCTTTTTCTTCCGTAGAAATAATTTCTCCTTCGGCATCTAAAGTTTTACCAACAGCTTCTACATTTGTTCGGCTTAAAATTTCCTTCACATCGGTACCAATAATGGGTTGTTTACTATTATTAATTTTTTTTCCGATCCAAGAATCTTTACTGAAGCTAAGAAAGCCGGTTTTAGAAAACCACCACCACAAAGTTTTTCCTAATAATTCCTGCGGAAGTACTTTAACATCTGTTGCCCCAGAGAAATAAGTTTTTCGATTGGTGGAAGAAATTTCATCCAGAATTTGAAACCCAGAATCTCCCGCACCAACTACCAATGCATTTCCTTCTTGTAATTGAAGGGGGTTTTTATAAAAATTACTATGAATTTGAAAAACCGATTTGTCTATTTTTTTGTAAAAAGGCGGAGTATAAGGTATATGAAATGGCCCCGTAGCAATTACCACATTTTTTGCCTTAAGTTCTTCTTTTTCAGTGGTGATAAAAAAAGTAGATTTTTCTTTAGAAACTGAAGTGACTAATGTGTTTAGCTGAATTGGAAAATCGAATTTTTCAGCATACAATTTAAAGTAATTAGCGACTTCAGTTTTCGAAGGATAATGTCCTTTCTCTGAGGGGAAATCCATTCCCGGAAGGTGATTAAACTCGGTTGGAGTAAATAATTTTAAAGAATCCCATCGATTGAGCCATGAAGCGCCAATTTCTTCCTCTTTATCCAAAATAATAAAATTATATCCAGCTTGCTTCAGGTAATATGCCATAGCAAGACCGGCTTGCGCCGCACCAATTATTATAAAATCCAGCATTCTTTGTTTTGTAGCGTTGCCTCCAAAGTTCGTAAACTTAATCATGATATAAAAAAATCTGCATCTTTCATTTTGGGTTACTGAATTTATATATTGTAAATTCATCTTTCAGAAAAGTTTAAAATATGCGTCCCTATATCCTGGCAGAAACTAATTACAAAAACGTAAAAGATGAACATTACGAAATAGCGATCTTGCCTTGGGGAGCGACCGAGGCTCACAACTATCATTTACCTTATGCTACCGATAATATTCTTGCTGAAGAAATTGCAAAATTAACCTGTAAAATTGCCTGGGATCAAGCTGCGAAACCTCTTTTATTGCCAACCATTCCGTTTGGAGTAAACACAGGCCAAATGGATGTGCCTTTTTGTATGAATATCAATCCTTCAACGCAATATGCTATTTTAAAAGATACACTTCAGGTTTTGGACAAACATAACATTAAGAAGCTAGTTATTTTTAACGCTCACGGCGGGAACAACTTCAAACCGATTATTCGTGAACTGAGTTTAGATTTTCCAGAGGTATTCGTTTGCAGTCTAAACTGGTTTCAATCGATAGACGCAAAAGATTATTTTGATGAACCTGGCGATCATGCAGGAGAGCTTGAAACTGCAGCAGTAATGCATTTTAAGCCTGAATTGGTATTGCCACTTGAGGAAGCCGGGGATGGATATGCTAAAAATTACAAACTAAAAGGTCTAAAAGAGGGGTGGGTAACCAGCCAAAGGAAGTGGACTAAAGTTACTAAAGATACCGGAGTTGGAAACCCAAAAAAGGCGACAGCTGAAAAAGGCAAAAAATTTGTTGAAGCTGTTGCCAAAAAAGTAGCCGATTTTTTAATTGAATTGCATCATGCAGATGTAAATGATTTATACGAGTAATGCTGAAATCACTTATTTATATCTTTGGATTTTTACTTTTAGGAGAATTAATTCAATATCAATTTAGTTTACCCATAGCTGGTAATATTATAGCTATGCTGCTAATTTTTTTGGCCTTGTTTTTTAATTTCATAAAGTTAGAAGATGTAAAACCAGCTTCAGATATGTTAGTAAAATATATGGTAATCTTTTTTATTCCCTACGGTGTTGGATTGATGGCTTATACCGGTTTGATTGCTGATTTTTGGATACCTGTCACAACTGCGGTTGTTTTTAGTACTTTAATTTCTATTTATATTACAGGTTTTTTATTTCAAAAATTGGACAAAAAATGAAGCCATTTTTAATTCAACCAATTTTTGGCGTAACCCTTACTCTAATTGCTTATTTTTTTTCAGGAATAGTAAGAAGAAAATTCAATTTTGTCATTTTTAATCGCGTATTCATTTCTGTTTTAATAATAGTAGCGGTTTTGTTCGTTTTTAATATCGATTTTGAAACTTATAATAAGGGAGGAAAATATATAAGTTTTTTCCTTGGGCCTTCGGTAGTAGCATTGGGCGTATTTCTTTATGAAAAAATAGAAGAAGTAAAACGAGATCTAAAAGTTTTTTTACTTTCTGTTTTTGTGGGAGGAATTGCAGGGATATTTAGTGTATTGGCGATTTTAATCTTATGGAATACTCCTGAAATCTTAAGTCGTTCGTTAGTTGCAAAATCTGTTACTACTCCTATTGCTATTGAAATCGTAAAGGTAACAGGCGGGCTACCAGAAATTACGGCCGGTATTGTGATTGCAACTGGTATTTTAGGAAACGCAATAGGTCCATATTTTTTAAAAATAACAGGAATCAAAAATAAAAAGGCCATTGGATCTGCTTTGGGTACGGCAGCACACGGTATAGGAACAGCTAAGGCTTTCGAAATAAACCAATCTGCAGGAGCTTATAGCGGTTTGGCAATGTGCATTAACGGTATAATTACAGCTTTACTAGCGCCTTATATTTTAGAGTGGTTTCTAAATTAAAGCAATAAAAAAAGCCACCAAAGGCGGCTTTAATTTTTTCCTAAGAAATATTTCTATTATTTGTTTACTTCAATGGTATCTGCTTTTTTACTGTAAAGAGTAGAATCTTTGCCAGTATAACTTGCGGAAACATTTCCGTTAGGAGTTTCAGTAACCATATCTTCTAACAAATCTGCAGCTTCATCAAAAAATGCGCTTACATTAGCATCTTTATAATCAGTTTTTTTGGCGGCTTTTAACTTTTTCCAACTTTCTTTTAATTCCATAACCTCATCCGATAATTCGGGATAGCTGTCTTTTTGTAAGTTTTCTAACACTCCTACAATAACCTGTCCTTTGCTATATAGATTATCTGCAGTTATAGTAGTATCAATTTCATTTGTATTGCCATCAATTTCAGCCGTAATAGAATTTAAGCTATCATTAGGTTTGGCATTAAGATCTTGTGATTTTTCCTCAACAGCAGCAGCTAGTTTATTTAGTGCTTCTTTGGTATAAAGCTTTTGTTCCACATTGTCATCAAGATCACCCCCACGCTCTACATAGGTTAAATATTCTGCCGTAGCATTTGTAGGATAAGAGTTGTCTGTTGTTTCATTTTGCATATCCATCTCTTCAGTTCCTTCAGTATTCTCTTTAGAATCTGATTCTGAGTTTTTACATGATGACAGACTTATAATACTTGTAAAGCCAAAGGCCAATACAGATAATTTAATTAGGTTCTTTTTCATAACAAAAGTATTTGTTGGTTTTGAAGGTAAAATTAGTTAACCAAACTAATATGATGCGTAAATCAGTTTATAAACCTTTGTTAATAATGTAGTTAGGATATTTTATGCTATTAACATAAATTATCTGAAAGACAATATTGTTTAAATTATAGAGATGTTTTGGATTGGTGTAATTTTAATGAATTGTAGGGTGAGCGAGATATTAAGGTTGTATATATGTTTGATTTTGTGTACTTTAATGCGTTCATTAATTTGTATTATGATAGCACCAAATGATTCTTCCGAAGAGGAGTTTAAAAGAGTTCTTGAAGTTTCTCAACTTGATCTAGATTATCAGAGCCTTCAGGAACTGTTTGAAAATTTAACAAATATGGCATCAAAGATTACTGGGGCCAATTTGTGCTTAGTGAATATTTTAGACTCTTATTGGCAATGGTCTATTGCAGCCACAGGCATGGGGACTGCTGTGATGCGAAGAGAGCAATCGGTTTGTCAATATACCATAGGTCAAGATGGGTTTTTTGAAGTCGACAATTTTAGGGATGATGATCGTTTTGATGTGCCGTTAGATGAAAAGTATTGCTATTATTTGGGACTTCCTTTAAAATCTTCTGAAGGAAATGCCATTGGCGCTTTATGTGTTATCGATGAAGTTAAACAGGAAATTTCAAAAGACCAGCGTTATATGTTAAAACTAATTGGTGCTGAAATTATTGAAAAGCTGGAAGGTTTAAAGAAAATGACTGAGATTAATCGTCGTTTTCATGATATGCATTCTGCACAAAGAGAACTTGGGTACGAACTTCGTGGTCCTGTTAGCAGTATTTTAGGTTTAAGTAAACTTGCTGAAGGGGAAGACGATCCATCTATGCTAAAGCAATATTTTAGTCTTGCAGGTCAAAGCAGTTCCGAGCTGATTGATATTATTGGAAATACTTTAGAGAAGAATAGTAGTGATTTTCTACACTATGAAAAAGGAAGTATTACATTGACCTCATTGAAGGATAAGCTTATAGCTTTATATTCCGGTTTAGGAGATACAAAACATATAAAATTAAATATTGAATTACTGGCAGGAAATCAAAATTTGAAATTCTCGAAACAGAGTATTATTCAGGTAGCAGGGAATCTGATATCTAATGCAATAAAATTCAGTAGTGATCATTCAACAATAAAAGTAGTATTGGGATTAAAAAATACTAGTATTTTAGATATGGCAAAATTTAGTATTCAGGTACAGGCTAATGGTGCTTGTCTCTCTAAGGAATCTATTGAAGATATCATGAGCTCGAACATGAAGGCTAAAGAAAGTTTGGTTGGTGTGGATGCCTACGGTTTGGGATTAAAATTAGCGCGTTATTTGGTTTTGTCTATGGGAGGGCAAATAGAAATTACTTCAGAAAGGGAAACGAAATCTACCCAATTTGATATTTCTATTCCCCGTTTTATTTAAGCTGAAACTAACTATTACCAAAAAGAAAATCGCGATACCCCCAACCTTTATAGAGAAAAAGAACAAAGAAAATAAGAGCAACCATAAATTCCATAAAAGTAGAAGCTAAAAATCCTATAAAGCTTCCGTAAGCAGCACGTAATGCTGTTTTTGAATCAGATTTATTTACGATTTCGCCAATAAATGCACCTACAAAAGGACCAATTAATATCGCAAAGGGGATTGGCGTAAAAATTCCAACGATTAGTCCTACGGTTGTACCAATCATTCCCGCTTTGCTACCGCCATATTTTTTAGTGCCCATGGCAGGTATCACCATTTCCAGAATATAGATAGTAACGGCAACAACTAATGTGATCCCAAGAAACCAATAATCGATTTCTATACCAGGGATTAAGTAAAACGCCAATAATCCTAACCAGCTAATTGGTACACCGGGAAGTACAGGTAAAATACTGCCAACGATTCCTACAATTAGTAAAATCACGGCTAAAGTAATAAGGATTAATGTCATGAGTTTTTATGATTATTAAACTATTAAAGTAACTCTTTTAAAAAGCGTTTAACCTCTGTAATGTTCTCAACACGATAATCGGCATAAGAATCATTTCCGTGCTCTCCCACTAAAATTCCGTAGCCGTTTTCCATTTCTCTAAACGCATCTTCATCTGTCGTGTCATCACCAAGATAAATAGAAAAAGGATTGGTTGCTGTACTTAATTCTTTCCGAAGAAAATTTACAGCTTTCCCCTTGTGCCAATCGATATTAGGTTTTATTTCCACTACTTTTTTACCGTCACCTTTATGTAAATTCGAATAATTTGAAACTACATTTTCAATAATAGAATGAAATTCTGAGATTTTTTCTTCGGAAACCTGGCGGTAATGAATAGCTAAAGTAAACTTTTTACGTTCAAATCGAACGCCTTTAATAGCACTCAATTTTTCTTGAAGTTTTTCTTCAACTTTGTCAAAAACCGGAAGCATTTTTTGCGCTTCCTCATTATCCTTTTCAAAATTTTTAGGGCCTGCAATTTCAAATCCGTGACTGCCGGCATAATAAATATCCTTTAAGCCCACCTTATTGCGAACATCACTTAAACCTCGACCACTAACTACGGCAATAGCATAGTTTTCGGATAGTTGCTTTACAATTTCTTTAGTCTCATTATCCATTCCTGCATCTTCGTGATTTTCTACGATGGGCGCCAAAGTACCATCAAAATCCAAAAAAATAAGTGGTTTGTTAGTGCTGAATTTTTCCTTTAATACTTCAAGATTTTCGATTGCTGATGGCAATTTTTTCGGGTCCTGAGACTGTTTCATAATAATGGGATCTGTCTAATTTTTGTCAATTCAATATAGAATATTTTAAAATCATTATTGTTAGTTTTCTATTAAAGTTAATTCTGAATTTTATTCTTATAATAAACACCTAAAATGTTAAATATTGAAATTTACAACTAATACATTAGTTTAAACTAAATGATTAGTTTATATTAGCTTCATCAATTACTAAAAGACCCTATTAAAATATTTGTGATGAAGCAATTAACAAAAGCAGAAGAAGATATTATGCAGATTCTTTGGCAACTAAAAGAAGCCAATGTTGCAACGATCATCGAAGAAATGCCAGAGCCAAAACCGGCATATAATACGGTATCTACAATTGTTAGAATATTAGAAAACAAAGAATTTGTAGATCATCGAAAAAAGGGGAAGGGATATATCTATTTTCCTATTGTCGAGAAAGAGACTTATAGCGACCAGAGTATGAACAAGCTCATCAATAATTACTTTAATGGTTCTTTTAAAACTATGGTTTCTTTTTTTATGAAGAAGAACGAAATGGATACCAAAGATTTGGAGTCCATTTTAAAAGAAATTAATAAAGAGGAATAGTGATGCTTAGATATTTACTACAAATAATATTATTTCAATTAGCATTTTTGCTGGTGTATGAATTGTTTCTGAAAAAGGAAACTTTCTTTACAGCTAACCGTTGCTATCTTTTGCTAACTCCCGTGTTATCATTAGCGCTTCCTTTTGCTAGTTTTAGTGTATTTTCTGAAGTGTTACCTGCATCTACCGTTACGGCAATTAATAATACGATCAAATTACCCGAGGTATTTATAGGAGGTAACCAGCCGCAAGTTGAACAATTACCTACGGTACATATTAAAGCTGAAAAGACAACAGCAATAAATTGGTGGTTGGTATTGTATGGCTTAGGATCTTTAATTAGTTTGCTGCTTTTCTTTAAGAGATGGAGCGTATTAGGAAAGCTGTTTCAGTATAAAGCTGAAGAGAAAAAAGACTTCAGAATTATTGAAATTCCTAATTCCAGAATGGCGTTTACCTTTCTAAAAACTGTTTTTTTAGGAAGCGAAATTTCAGTCGAAGAACGAAAACAGATTTTAGCACACGAGCTTATTCATGTATCGCAAAAACACAGTTTCGATCTGTTGTTTTTTGAAATGCTAAAAGTACTATTCTGGTTTAATCCTTTGGTATATGTTTTTCAGAATAGAATAGCTCTATTACATGAGTTTATCGCCGACGAGCAGGTTCTAAAACAAACCTCTAAAAAGCATTATTTTAATCAGTTGCTCAATAGCGCTTTTGAAACTCAAAATTTTTCATTTACCAATCAATTTTTTAATCAATCATTAATCAAAAAACGAATAGTTATGTTACAGAAGACAAAATCAAAAACAATTGCAAAATTCAAGTTTTTACTGGTGGTGCCAGTATTAGCGATGATGCTTATTTACGTATCCTGTTCTGATGATCGTGATGTGGCATCGCAAAACCCATCAAATGATATTGATAACCTAATCTCAAAAATAGAGAGTAGGGATGATCTGACTTCAGATGAGAAGATTCAATTAGTTACCCAACTGAAAGAAGTTGAAGATAAAATGTTAGGAAGCAACCAAAAGAAAGATGTGGTTGAAGTTGAGCCTTTTAATTCTTCATTGGGTACAGATGTGCCATTTTCTGTTATTGATGAGGTTCCCGTATTTTCTGATTGCGAGGATTTGAAAACTAATGAAGCACGTAAAACATGTATGTCTGATAAAATAGCAAAATTTGTGGCAAGTAATTTTGATACGAAAATTGGAGAAGACTTAATTGAAGATGGAACTATCGCTCGAATACTTGTTCAGTTTAAAATAGATGAAAGTGGGAATATTATAGATATTAAGGCTAGGGGACCATTACCTGAATTAGAAGAAGAAGCTAAGAGAGTAGTAAGTGAAATTCCGCGAATGATACCAGGGAAACAAAGAGGAAAGCCTGCCGGTGTTGTTTATTCTTTGCCAATAGTTTTTCAAAAAGGAGGAGATACCGAAGGAAGGGTTGCTGAAAAAGTAAGTGATTTGCCTCCACCGCCACCGCCAGCGTCAGATGATTCTAAATAAATATGTATAACAAAAGAGCCTCAACTCCATTAGAGGCTCTTTAGTTTTAAATCAAGTTATGAGAAATCACATTTTGATATTATTCCTCGTTTTTAGTTCAATAAGTGTTTTAGCCCAATCTAATACCAAAGTTGCCGATAGTTTATACGCCGTAGGTCAATACGAGGAAGCTATTACTTTAATGCAAAAAGAAGATACTTCCTCCGTAAGAATACTGGCAGATTTGGCTAAGTATTACAAAGCAAATAATAATGATACTGAAGCATTAAAAACTTATCAGAAGATATTACATAAAGATTCTACTCGTGTTTTAACTGCTTTAAATTATGGAGAAGCGCTATTGAGTTTAGGTGAGTTTCAAAAAGCAGATAGTCTTTTTACTAAATTAAACAGTCGTTTTCCTAAGAATGCACAATTTTATTATTCGAGAGGATTGGCTAACGAGAGAATGGAAAATGATAGCATTGCTATGGTATACTTCTCAAAAACACAAGAACTTGATAAATATCACCAAAATGCACTTTACAAATTAGCCAAAGATCGACTTAAAAATAAGGAATATCAAGAAGCTATCGCATTTGCAACAATTGGATTGGAAAAAAATGAAAACAACGTTTCTTTACATTCTATCATAGGGCAAACCTATTCTGTAATGGCGGTATTTTATCAGGCTATTCCGCATTACGAAAAGATTATAGCATTGGGGCAGGGGAGTGAATTTATTCATTCAAAACTGGCCTTTGCGTATTATAAAGACGGTAATTTCGAAAAAGCTATTGAAAATTATAAGCAGGCTTTATTGTATGAACCGGGAAATTCTGGTACGCACTATCTGTTAGGGAAAATATATGCGCAAAACGGGGATTTTCAAAATTCAGAATTACATCTTCTTATGGCAATTAAAATTAAAGATCAGCCAATGGAAGCCGAGTATTTTAGTTTAGCATTGACTTATAAAAATTTGGAAGAACACAAGAAAGCTTTTGATTGGTTTCAGAAGGCATTAAAAGAAAATCCAGACCATATTAGGGCAATGTATGAGCGCGCAGTTGCTGCCGATAATTATTTTAAAGATCTGGATACCAAAATAAATTATTATCAGGCGTTTTGGAATAAATATTATGGAGATGATCCTAACTATCTCGCGAAAGATATGTTGTATTTAACTAAAAATAGAATTAGCGATTTAAAGGAAAAAAAGCACATGTTAGCTGAAAAAATAGAGAAAGCCGAAACAAAAGATTCTTTAGCTAAAGTAGAGGGCAAATCTACCGATCTGGCGACGCAGGAAAATTAGTATAAAATTCATCTAATCTTGGGGTTAAGCGCAATTTGATTATTTTTGAAGTTACAAGCCGAAGATTTGATGAAAAGAAGATTACTTCCAGTTTTAGTATTATTAATTATTTCCTGCAATTTTGAGACTAAGAAAATCTCTTCTGAAGAGGTTTTAGAGCAGGAATCCAGAGCCCTTAATTGGAAAGAAGTCGATGAATATCCGGCCTTTGAAAATTGTCAGCAAGAAACCGAACTTGCTGCCGCTAAGCGATGTTTTGAAACCAAAGTTGCAGAAAATATCTATGCATATTTAGAAAAACAGCAGCCCATAGTAAGTAAAAGTATCGATGATACTATTTTTATTTATCTTGAAGTTACCAAAAAAGGAAAACCAGAAATAGATTCTATTTCAGTAATCGATAGCACAGTAACCAATCAATTACCAAAAATAGAAAGTTGGTTACGAGAAAGTATCGATTCTTTACCTAAAATCTATCCCGCCAGTAAACGCGGTATCCCGGTGTCTACTGCTTTTAAAATGCCAGTAGTGATAAAAGCGGAATAACTTTAAAAATCAATTATTCCGCATTTCTTATTCTAGATAAGAACTAAAAGCAAGGTTTGTTACCGTAAGGATCTTTCTCGTGATCTATAGTGTAATTAAACTCTTTCCCATCTCTACCTCGAGTATAAGTCACATAGTCCCAAACGCCAGAATGTATGAGCGTATAAGTACCGTTTACTTCACCCTTATAGATCTCATCATAATATTTGGTAATTGTAGGATGAGCGCCACCTTCAGAATATTCTTCTTTGGTATATTTTAAGTCGATAGTTTCTTTCTGTCCCTCGTACTTAACTTTATTGGCTTTCCCATCTTCACCGAGTTCTATCCAAATTCTTTTGTTTTTATCATTATCAGAAGTGTAGCAAATATATTGAAGCTGCTCGTTATTGCTTTCTAATTTATTTGTAAGCGTAGCCGAATCTATTTTAGTTTCCTGCTTTTTTTCGCTTTCTATAACCTCTTGTTTATCTTTTTCTGGTTGCTCAGAGCTATCTTTATTGCTATTATCTTTACAAGAAATAAAAAGCGTTGATGCAATTACTGAAACTGATAATATCTTTCTAAGTGTCATTTCTGTGTATATAAATTTTAATTGCCAATTACAACATTCCATTTTCTAACGGAATATTCTTTTATGAGTCCATTTTTGAAGTAAGGATCATTTTTAGCAAAATTCGTTGCAGCCGCTTCAGATTCAGATTTAAAAATAAAAATCGCTTTATCAGCGGGCTTGTCCAATGCTCCAGCCATTACGATTTCTCCGTTTCCTTCGCCTTTCTTGGCCATTGCTAGATGTTCTTCACGGTATTTCCCTCTTTCTTCCAAATAAGAGTCTACCAGGTGATAAGTTAGGATATAATAATTCATAGTTTGTTTTTTTAAATATAAGGAATAGAAATTAGATTAAGAGACAAGAGACAAGAGACAAGAGACAAGAGACAAGAGACAAGAGACAAGAGACAAGAGACAAGAGACAAGAGACAATAGACAATAGATAAGAGGTTTATATTGAAAATTTCTCCATCCCGCTGTGCTTCAGTCTAAATGATCTCTAGTGCAAATTGTTTATTATTTATTGAATTTTGTAAACTGCCCACTTTCTACGTGAAAAAGTTTTCTCGGCTTCATAATGTTTTGCTCCAAATGACATTTTTTATAAAGTTGACCAAAAGTAGAGAATTTTCTTATTGCTGAAAGCTTAAGGCTGTCTGCTAATTGCTAATTGTTTAATGAATTTTGTCAATTGAATTCATCTCTTAAACCTTCTTCCTTTCCAGTTGTAACCTCCAAATAGCGAAAGAATGGCAACATAAACCGAGAAGAATGGATATAGCACACTGCTAATTAGATATTTTCTCATTAGTGATTCATTTTTAAAGAAAATCGTTCCGCGATAAAGCAACACAAAATCCAGGTTGAATTTCACTAAAAATAAGATCATAAAATAAGGAAAGGGAAACAATTTAAAAATACCGAAAAGTAGACTCAAACTGAAAGCAATGTTCATACTAAAAACGATTAGTCCCGTTAATTTGGCGAAATTGCTGGTGTACGCTGAGGTTTTTGAAGCCCAACGAATGCGTTGCTGTACCAGTCGCTTAAAACTCGATTGTGGTTTGGTTTTTACAATCGCATTTTGGTCTTTTAAGAAAGTCACTTTTAATTGCTGCTGAATAAATTTTTGCAGTAAAAACACATCATCTCCGCTGGCAATTTCAGAGTTTCCTTCAAACCCATTTTGCTTAACAAAAGATTCTTTTTTATAACAAAGATTAGCCCCGTTTGCCATAAAAGCTTTGTTGATTCCAAATGCTCCAGCTCCTGTAATCTGTAGGCTTAAAAAATCTAGCGCTTCAAAAGAAGTTATGAATTTGTTGTCGGTAATCTCAATCATTACCGGTGCAGCAATCATTACCGATTTATTTTCTAAAATTTCAGTATTAAAACTTTGTAGCCAGTTTTGCGGTACTTTACAATCGGCATCGGTGGTGAGAATATATTCAAATTGTGCAATTTCAATTGCAGTTTTTATGGCATCTTTCTTCGGGGAATTCGAATTGCGATGGTTCTGTAAAACTTTCAGGTTCAGCTGAGGTTGAGTTTCGATAAATTCAGCAATAATTTTTTCTGAATCGTCTTCAGATTCATCATTGATCAAAAGAATTTCAAAAAGCTCAAAAGGGTAATTCAGTATAGCTAGGCTTTCAAGTAAATCGGGTAGATTTTCAGCTTCATTTCTAAACGGAATTATAATCGAAAAACGGGTTTTAGGTGGCTCGTAATTATCAGTAGAAGACTTTAACGAATTCCAACCTTTTAAAAACGCCAGCATTAAAGCTGCATATAAAATGGCGATTAGAATTACAAATATCAGCATCTGGGCAAGTTTAGTGCAAAGATAGATTTCCGTAGCTTTGCAGAAGGGGAATTATAAGATTTCTCCACAAAAACTGAAGAATTTGAGCGAAAAGATCATTTTAGGAATCGACCCGGGAACCACAATTATGGGGTTTGGATTGATAAAAGTGAAGAATAAGAAGATGGAGTTTTTACAGTTGAATGAATTGCAGCTGAAAAAATATGATGATCACTACGTGAAACTGAAATTGATTTTTGAGCGTACCATCGAGCTTATTGAAACCTTTCATCCAGATGAAATTGCGATTGAAGCGCCTTTCTTCGGGAAAAACGTACAATCGATGCTGAAGCTAGGTAGAGCGCAGGGAGTAGCAATGGCAGCCGGACTTTCGCGTGAAATCCCAATTACAGAATATCTCCCAAAAAAGATCAAAATGGCGATTACCGGTAACGGTAGCGCGAGTAAAGAGCAGGTAGCAAAAATGCTGCAAAGTATACTAAACTTAAAAACATTGCCCAAAAACCTGGATTCTACCGATGGTTTGGCGGCAGCGGTTTGCCATTTCTATAATTCTGGTCGCACCGAGATTGGTAAAAGTTACACCGGTTGGGATGCTTTTGTAAAGCAAAATCCGGGGAAAGTTAAGTGATCAGTAAGCAATAATCAGTTCACAATTAACAGAAGATATGAATGACTTTAAAGATAATCCATTAAAGAAAAAATCTTATGACTTCGCACTTCAAATTGTTCAGGTTTCTAAAAAGTTGATGACTGAAAAAAGAGAATTTATACTTTCTAAACAATTACTAAAATCTGGTACTTCGATCGGCGCTAATGTAGCGGAAGCCAATGGGGCAATCTCTAATGCTGATTTTTCAGCAAAAATATCGATCGCTTATAAAGAAAGCTTAGAAACAAAGTATTGGTTGTCACTTCTAAAAGATTCAGATTATCTGCAGTTAGAGAGTTTTGAAAGTCTTCATAAAGATTGCGACGAAATATCTCGAATACTGTATTCAATTTTGAAGAAAACGAGGCTAAATAAATAAGCCATTGTTTATTGATCATTGCTAATTGTTAATTGAATTAAATGAGCGGAATCTACATTCATATCCCATTTTGTAAGCAGGCGTGTCATTACTGCGATTTTCATTTTTCTACTTCGCTAAAAAAGAAAGATGAATTGGTGAGCGCATTGCAAAAGGAATTAATGCTTCGGAAAAATGAATTGCCAGATGAACCGATTCAAACCATTTATTTTGGTGGTGGGACACCCAGTTTGCTGAATCTAGAGGAGCTGAATGCGATTTTTGATACAATTTATACTGAATTCAATATTGCTAAAAACCCTGAAATAACACTGGAAGCGAATCCCGACGACCTTTCAGAAGAGAAAATAGGGGAACTGGCGGCTTCAAAAATTAACCGACTAAGTATTGGCGTGCAATCTTTTTTTGAAGGAGATTTAAAACTAATGAATCGTGCGCATAATGCTGAAGAAGCTTTAAAATCTATAAAACTAGCCAGATCGAAATTCGATAATATTTCGGTTGATTTAATTTACGGAGTACCGGGAATGAGCGATGAACGGTGGAAAGAAAACATTCATATTCTACTGGATTTAGGAATTCCCCATATTTCAAGTTATGCTTTAACGGTCGAGCCAAATACGGCGTTGCAAAAATTCATCGAAAAAGGAAAAGTAAAACCCGTAGATGATGCCGCTGCTGCTCAGCATTTTGAGATTCTAAGAACGACCCTCAAAAATGCCGGATTTGAGCATTACGAGTTTTCAAATTATGGGAAACCCGGTTATTTTTCGCAAAACAACACCGCATATTGGTTAGGAAAACCCTATTTAGGAATTGGGCCTTCAGCGCATTCGTATGACGGGAGTTGTAGAAAATGGAATGTTGCGAACAACACGCTTTATATCAAAGCGATCGAAAAATCTGAATTACCTCGCGAAATTGAAGAGTTAAGTACCACAGATCGTTATAATGAATATATTATGACGCGTTTACGAACTCATTTTGGTGTAGATCTTAAAGAAATTGAATCAAAATTCGGTAAAAAATATCTGGAATATTTAAAGGAACAGTCGGCTATTTTATTTCAGAAAGAACTTCTAAGAACCGAAGATTACGTGATGCGAATAACAGAAAAAGGAACTTTTTTAAGTGATGGAATCGCAGCAGATTTGTTTTATATTGATTAGTAGTTCGATGTTAAACCACTTCGCTTTTAGATATTAGAATTTAGACAGAAGCATTAGTTATATGCTATATTTTGAATGCTGAATTTTAAATTTACGATGATCATCTTTTAGTTTAAGGCTGAAAGGGAACATTGAAAATGAAATAACTTCTGCGGTGAACTTACTCCTACATACTTCGAAAATTAATCGCTAATTTTACGTGAGAATGCACAAATTCTCATAAACAAAATTCTTAGGTTAGATCACACATTATGCTTGCACAAATTCAGAATGAGGGAGAAAGTTTTACCATCGATTTTTCGAAACCAATCGATATTTCGCTGAGTTTGCGTGGCGATGATAAAAACCCAATAGCCTGGTATTTAGATGCTCCTAAGATCACACCATTTAGAGATGGTGATTTTGTAGGGAAAGTCTCAGAAGGCGCTTCAGTGAATTTTAATAATATTCAGTTTAATCCGCATGGGCATGGCACGCATACCGAATGTGTTGGACATATCAGCAAAGATTTTTTCAGTATAAATCAAACGCTAAAAAACTTCTTCTTCAAAGCAAAATTGATTTCTGTGACTCCGGAAAATAAGGGAGAAGATCAGGTAATTTCCGAAGAAATTTTAAAAAAGCAATTGGGCGATTCCTGCCCGGCAGCTCTTGTGATTAGAACGATACCTAATTATGCCGAAAAGCGAACAAAAAAATATTCGCATACTAATTGGCCTTATTTATCTGAAGCTGCGATGCTATACATCCGTAAATTAAATGTAAAGCACTTGCTTATAGATTTACCATCAGTAGATAAAGAAAAGGATGAAGGCAAACTATTAGCGCATAAAGCTTTTTGGGATTATCCCAAAAATACGCGATTTGATGCGACTATCACGGAGCTTGTTTATATTCCAAACCAGATTGAAGACGGAGCATATTTTCTGAATCTGCAAATTGCATCTTTCGAGAATGATGCTTCGCCTTCTAAACCGGTATTGTATAAAATTCAGTAAAATTAGAATCGCAAAGATAGCCCCAGGCCACTGCCAGAAGCTAAAATATTTAATTCTGGTGTAAAATTATTTGTTTGCCTTTCTAAAGAGTTGTTGTACAGATCTACCGCTTGTTTTGCTTTTTTACTGGCACTAGAAGATAATGGAATAGATACTGCAACCAGCCCTGCACCAATACCCGCCAAAGCCCAATTAGGATCGCCACCACCAATGGCTTCTCCCAATGGCCAGCCAATTAGTCCACCGCCCGCAAAGGAAAGGATAGAGGTGAAAACCGTTGTTGTTTTAGCCTTTTTTATTAAATCCTGAGCTTCTGGAATATCTTCAGTAATTGCAGTAAGATCTCTTAAACTTAACGTATTTTCGTTTTGAGTAAATTTATAACCTCCAAAAACTTTTTCGTATTCAATTTTTTGTGCATGAGATAAGTTTAATGAAGTAATGAACAAGGTAAGAATGATGATTTTTTTCATGATTTTAATTGTTAGATTTTGCCGAAAATTAAATTAAAAATCAATATCTAAATCGTTAATTTTTAGGTTAATATAAAATTTTATGAATGCTATTTTAAAGCTTGAGGAATTGGCCATGATGGCTTTAGGTATTTTTGCTTTTTATTTCTTACATTTTTCTTGGTGGTGGTTTGTAGGCTTATTTTTTATGCCAGATATAGGTATGATTGGATATGCTTTTAATAATAAAACAGGAGCTTTTTTATACAATTTATTTCATCATAAAGGGCTGGCAATTTTGTTTTGGCTAGTAGGGTTTCATTTACAGTTAGAGGTTTTACAATTAATAGGTGTAATTTTGTTTTCTCATTCGGCTTTTGATCGTATTTTGGGGTACGGACTCAAATATGAGCAAGGTTTTAAATTCACCCATTTAGGAGAAATCGGTAAATAATATGGAGTTACTTTTTATCGGGCTGGCAGCTGGAGCCATTGTAGCGTATTTTATTTTTAGAACATTTAATAAAGATCGTTCTAAAATTAAAACCAAGGAGCAGTCGGTTGTTTTAATGGAAAAAATTAGGAGCGTTTGTAAGTTTATAACGGTCGAAGGTGATTTTTCTGAAATCTATCATTACGAAAATCTAAAAGAGAAATACATAAGCTTGATTTTTGGTAAAAAGAAAGCTATTGTTTTAATAAGTGCAAAAGCGCACGTTGGTTTTGATCTTAGCAAAATAAAAATGGAAAGTGATAATGAATCAAAAAAAATTGTGCTTACCAATTTTCCGCAGCCAGAACTGCTAACCGTAGAAACCGATTTTAAATATTACGACAAGCGCGAAGGCTGGGCAAATCCTTTTACAACTTCAGATCTTACCGATATTAATCGCGATGCAAAAAAGCATATTGTAGATAAAATTCCAGAGAGTGGATTGTTGGAACAAGCTAAAAAAGAAGCTTTGGATACCATCCTGTTAATGGAAAATATCGTACAAACAATTGGCTGGACCTTAGATTATTCTGCATTAGTAATGGATGAAGCCGAGATTAAGAAAATTGAAAATAAAGAATCCTAAAAACAATTTTATGGATATCGATACTTTTAGAGATTATTGCTTAAACAAAAAAGCAGTGACCGAGCATATGCCATTTGGACCAGAAACTTTGGTTTTTAAAGTGATGGGAAAGATGTTTGCATTGGTTTCCCTAGATGCAGTGCCGCTTCGCATAAATTTAAAATGTAATCCAGATAAAAGCTTAGAGCTTCGGGAAGAGTTTGATGGCAAAATTATTCCGGGATATCACATGAATAAACAACATTGGAATACGATGATTCTCGATGGGCAAATTCCTGCAAAATTAATTTTTGAACTTACAGACCATTCTTATCAACTTATCGTTGATGGACTAAATAAAAATCAAAAACAAGAATTCGACGAATTATAATGGCAAAACACATCGATTTTTATAAAAAACAGATTGAAATTCATCAAAAAATAGCTGATAAGCTTTCAAAGCAATTACTGGCTTCTAGTTTATTAAGATTGGCCGTTTTTATAATTATTGGTTTTCTTATTTATTTTTACTGGGGAGAAACCAAAATTATGATAGCTGCAATTATTGGAGGTATCGCCATATTCTTATTTTTAGTTTCACGGCATAGCAATCTTAAATATAAAAGTGATAAACAGAAATCATTAATTAAGTTAAATCAAACTGAAATTGATGTCATGCAGTCTAGGCGATTTCAGGAGTTGCCAGATGGTAGCGAATTTGAAGTTCAAAATCACGATTACGCCCAGGATATCGATCTCTTCGGAAGGGGTTCCTTCTTTCAGTATTTAAACAGAACGGCACTGTACCAAGGCACTAAAAAGTTGGTGGATATTTTGCTGGCTAATGATATTGAAGGTATTACCAAGAAACAAGAAACAGTTAAAGAATTAGCTGCAAAAGCCAAATGGCGACAAGAATTTAGTGCTACCGCAAGTCTTGTAAAAACAACCGAATCGTCAACCACGATAGTTAATTGGTTTAGAAACTACAAACGCTTTGTACCAAAGTTTATAAAATGGCTTTCTCCGCTATTCTCATTGTTATCTGTAGCTATAATCGCAGGATATATTCTTGGTTTTGTTACTGAATTTCAGCTGTTAATATGGCTTATTGTTGGGATCTTGATCACTGGCGTTTTCTTAAAACGGATCAATTTGCTTTCGGGGAGCGTTTCTAAAATTCAGGATACTTTTCACCAATATCACCAATTGTTGGGGATGTTAGAAAACGAGGAGTTTTCTTCAGCAATAATGACAGCCAAAAAGAAAGCGATTAGAACCGAAAATAAAAAAGCTTCTGAAATTTTTAAGGAATTTTCTAAAGCCATCGATGCCCTGGATCAACGTAATAATATGATATTTGGCGTTATTGGTAACGGATTTTTACTTTGGGATTTGCGCCAGTCTTTAAAGTTGGAAAACTGGATCGAAAACTATGGACTTCAGGTTGAAAATTGGTTTGATGTAATTGAAGTGACCGATGCTTATAATTCGTTAGGAAACTTCAGTTTTAATCATCCAGATTATACATTTCCGAAGATCAATTCCGTAGAAAAAGGAATCGAAGCAACTCAATTAGCGCATCCGCTATTGCATCCTGAAAAGCGCGTAGCCAATGATTTTTATATCGACAGTAAAGAATTTTTTATTGTTACTGGAGCAAATATGGCCGGGAAAAGTACGTTTTTAAGAACGGTTTCCCTGCAAATTGTGATGAGCAATATTGGTTTGCCGGTATGTGCTGAAGATTGCTCTTATACGCCTATCAAATTAATTACCAGTATGCGCACCAGCGATTCTTTGAGTGATGACGAATCGTACTTTTTTTCTGAATTAAAACGACTTAAATATATCGTAAATCGAATTAAAGATGATCGATATTTTATAATTTTGGATGAAATTTTAAAGGGGACAAACAGTATCGATAAAGCGAGCGGTTCTAAAAAGTTTGTTCGAAAATTGGTAAATTCTCATTCTACCGGAATTATCGCAACGCACGATTTAAGTCTTTGTGAAATTACTGAAGAATTATCGCAGGTGAAAAACCATTATTTTGATGCTGAAATTACTAATGATGAGCTTCATTTTGATTATCGCTTTAAAGATGGGATTTGCCAAAATATGAACGCATCATTTTTATTGCGAAAAATGGAAATTGTAGATAATTAACAGATTTTTAAAATGTTAACTAACTTAATTCTTTACTCAGGATTTTCAGGAATTACCGTTTTTATTGGGGCTCTCTTGGCAAATATCTTTAATCATCATGTTAAAGAATCTCCGGTAAAATATGAAATTGTTCATTTTTTAATGTCCTTTGGTGCGGGGATCATCCTATCGGCTATTGCTTTGGTATTAATCCCAACCGGGATGGAACGCTTAAGTCTTGCCGGCATGGCTTTTTCTTTTGTGCTTGGAACGATAACATTTTTATTTATCGATAGGTATTTAGCTAAAAAGGGAGGGCAAACAGCAACGCTTTTAGCAATGATGATGGATTTTGTTCCTGAAGCTATTGCTTTGGGTGCCGTATTTGCTATCAATCCTGGTATGGCGACATTACTAGCGGTTTTTATAGGACTACAAAATCTACCTGAAGCTTTTAATGCATTTCGCGATATGGTACAAAGCGGTTATAGTATATCTAAAAGCTTGGTAATCTTTTTCTTTTTGAGTTTCTGCGGAATTTTAGGTGCGCTTTTAGGCCATTTTGTATTAAGTGATTTCCCTAATTTAACAGCACACTTAATGACCTTTGCCAGCGGAGGTATTCTATACTTATTAATACAGGAAATTATACCAGAAAGTAAACTTGATAATAATTACATCGCTTCTTTGGGAGCAAGCCTGGGGTTTTTAATAGGCATTATTGGTGAAAAATTAATTTAATGGATTCTTTAACCCAAATAGTTTTAGGCGCCTCTGTAGGAGAAGTGGTTTTAGGTAGAAAAGTTGGAAACAAAGCAATGCTTTACGGAGCGATTGCAGGTACCATTCCAGATCTCGATGTGATTGCCCGTAGTTTTACCGATACGATTACCGCCAACGAATTACATCGTGGATTTACACATTCGATATTTTTTGCTTTGGTTTTTGCACCAATTTTTGGTTGGATTATTTCTAAAATTGAAAAAAAAGCTGATGCCGATTGGAAAGATTGGTCTAAATTGATGTTCTGGGGATTGTTTACACATCCGCTGCTGGATATGTTTACTACCTGGGGGACACAACTTTTTTGGCCAGCAGATTATCGACTGGCATTTAAAACGATCTTTGTAATCGATCCAGCTTATACGCTTCCCTTTTTGTTTTTTACGGTGCTTGCTGCTTTTCGACCAAAAGGTTCTATAAGCCGAAGAAAATTAAATTCCATGGGATTACAGCTTAGTTGTTTATATCTATTCCTTATTACCATCCCATTAAAAATCTATACGTTTTACGAATTTAAAGAGGCCTTAAAAGAACAAAAAATCTCTTACGCTGAAATCGAAACAAAACCAAGTCCGTTTAACACGATTATGTGGACAGCTAACATAGCGACCGATAAATCCTATTTGGTGGGAAATTATTCTATTTTGGACGATCAGCCAATAGAGTTTAGACGCTACCCAAAGAATTATCATCTTTTAGGCGAGATAAAAGAGTATCCTAATTTTAAGAAGCTTGTAAAAATTTCAAAAGGCTGGTATACGATTACTGAAAAAGAAGGCGATTTATACTTTAATGATCTTAGGTTTGGAACTATAGATCCTACAGGAAATGATTCACGATTTGTCTTTAGTTATAAACTAGAAGTGAAAAACGGAATTCTTACCGCTACAGAAGTTGAAAAAAATTATGGTGACGCCTCAAAAATGATGAAAAGCCTTTTTGATAGAGTTAGAGGGAATTAGGTTTTAGTCCGTAGTTTTTGGTTGCAGAATGCAGTCTCAGTTGGCAGTAATTGGTTAAATCACTTGGCTGTCATAGAATAGAAAATGACTAAAGGTGCAAGAATCAAGTTTTGTTATTAATCATAACAATTTCTGAATGTCACTTCGATTAGAGCAAAGCGGAATGTATAAATCTTTTTCAATTTCAAAATTTTGTTCTGATTCCCGGTTTTAGATGCTATCGTTTTTTTATTCTAACTTCTAACTTCTAACTTCTAACTTCGAAAATCGTATTTCCATATATTCATTATCTTAGGCTCTGTAAAAGCCCGAGATTAATGAAATTAAAATTCCTTCTTTGCTCATTTTATATATTTTTAGCCAGTATTTCTTTAGCTCAAAATTCCTCAGCTAAATTAGATAGTATTCTTAAGAATGAAAGTGAACATCGAGCTTACGATTACCAAGAATATCCCTTGGGTTTACATACTGAAGAAATTTATAAATCTGAAGCCGATTTTGCCCAAAATCTTCTCGATAAGTTATCCAAAATCGATAGATCAAACCTCTCCCAAACCGAAAAGATTACGGCCGAATTGTTGGAATTTAAACTACAGGAACGTGTAGATCAATATCAATATAAGGCTTATTTGAATCCGCTTCTTTCTGATGCCGGGTTTCATGTAAGTTTGCCTTATCATGTTGCTCGATTAAATAATTACGAGCAAGTAAAACAGTATTTGAATAAGCTCAATGCGATTCCGCAATATGTTGATCAAAACCTGAATCTACTCAGAAAAGGACTAAAATTAGGGATCACGCAGCCTTTAGTTATTTTCGAGGGTTACGAGTCAACGTATAACGATCAGATCGTAAGCGATTATAGCGAAAGCTTTTATTACAGTCCGTTTCAGGATTTGCCAATAACCTTAACACAAAAACAAAAAGATTCAGTATTAAAAGTGGCTAAAATAGCTGTGGAAGAAAATGTAATTCCGCAGTTTAAAAGAATAAAAAAGTTTTTTGAAACCGAGTATTTCCCCAAAACCCGAAAAAGTATAGGTGTTTCTGAAATCCCAAATGGTCTGGAATATTATCAAAATCGAATTCATTATTATACCACGCTAGATATTACAGCTGAATAAGTTCATGAAATTGGTTTAAAAGAAGTTGCGCGTATTAATGCTGAAATGAAAGCGATCATTGAAGAAGTAGCGTTTGATGGAAGCTTTGATGAATTTATTGATTTTCTACGTACAGACGATCAGTTTTACGCCAAAACCGGAGAAGAGTTATTAAGAGAAGGTCGAGATATTGCTAAAAGAATCGACGCACAGTTACCGCGATTTTTTAAGGTTTTACCCAGAAAGCCTTATGGAGTAGCTCCAGTACCAAGCGCTATCGCGCCAAAATATACAGCCGGGAGATATAAAGGATCTTCTTCGCCAACCGAGCCGGGATATTTTTGGATCAATACTTATAAATTAGAAAGCAGGCCAAAATATGCACTGCCGGCTTTAGCACTTCACGAAGCGGTACCGGGACATCACTTGCAAATTTCTTTAAATGCAGAGTTAGGAGATAGTATTCCACCTTTTCGACGCAGATTTTATCTTTCTGCTTATGGAGAAGGCTGGGGTTTATACGCTGAAAGTTTAGGGGAAGAAATGGGGATTTATACTACACCATATGAAAAATTTGGTCAACTAACTTACGAGCAGTGGAGAGCTTGCAGATTGGTTGTGGATACCGGGATGCATGCTAAAGGCTGGAGTCGTGAAAAAGCAGTAGCATTTTTAACCAAAAATACAGCCCTTTCTTTACACGAGATCAATACCGAAATCGATCGTTATATTTCTTGGCCGGGACAGGCACTTTCTTATAAAATAGGAGAGATAAAAATTAAAGAATTACGTAAAAAGGCAGAAAAAGAGCTAGGTACAGCTTTCGATATTCGTGAATTTCATAACGTAATTTTATCGCAGGGAACGGTGACTTTAACGCTGATGGAAGATTTGGTAAACAACTATATACAAAACGTAAAAAATGAATAAGTCGGTATTCATAGTACTTTTTATGCTGAATTTTCAGTTTTTTTTCGGGCAAACCAGAGATGATTACGATGAGGTAAAAGAATCGATAATTATAGCATATAATTCCGGAGAATATGATTCGATATTCGATAGTTATTCCGCCGAAATGCAAAATGCACTAAGTTTAGAGAAAACCGAAGCGTTTTTTAAGAATTTAAAGAGTTCCGTAGGAAATATTATCGATTCAGAGTTTTTAACGTTTAATCCGCCGTACACTATTTATGCTACGGAATTTGGGGGCGCAGCTTTTATGTTTAGCCTGGCACTTTCAGAAAATAAAGAGATTACGGGGTTGAAATTTACGCCCTACGGAAAAGAAACAAACCTCGCTGAAGCCGATACGATGCTGGATCTCCCTTTTGAAGGCGAATGGTACGTAGTTTGGGGTGGTGATACAAAAGAAGATAACTATCATGTGGAGCATCCTGCACAAACCGGCGCTTTTGATTTTTTAGTGATTAATGATGATCTTAAAACGCATGATGGTGACGGAAGCTTTAATGAACAATATTATGCCTTTGGAAAAGAAATTTTAGCACCGGCAGCCGGAGAAGTAGTTATGGTTGTCGATGGGATTTACGATAATATTCCCGGTAAGATGAATCCAGATTTTGTGACCGGAAATACCATCGTGATCAAGCTGAAAGCTGGGGAGTTTTTATGGTTGGCGCATTTAAAAAAGCATTCGATTAAAGTAAAAGAAGGTGATAGGGTTGAAGAAGGACAGTTTTTAGGCTTATGCGGAAATTCGGGGAATTCTACTGAGCCGCATTTGCATATGCATGTTCAGGATGAACTTAAAATCAATCAGGCAAAAGGCTTGAAAACTCATTTTAAGCGTTTAAAAGTGAAACGAAAATATATCGAAAATTACTCACCAGTTCGCGGAGATTTGATCGAAAAGATCTAATTATAGATCGCTCCGCTTTCAGATTTAGACAGAAGATTTTCTAAGAAAGAGATAAGTAATTAATTTTGAATCTTGAATGCAGAATTTTGGACGAGATTTAGGCCGTGGCAGGTACGATATGAAATCTATGTAGTTGTAATTTCGAGTTTGCCTAGTCGGTAGGCAGTAGCGTATTAGAGAAATCTATTTACTTAATTCTATTTAAAAAACAAACCTCGCAAGTTTTTAAAAACTTGCGAGGTTTGTAAATATTAGCGCGCTGAAAGCTTTCTAGCAGATCGCTATGCTATAAAACTGTTCCTGCAAATTTACTTCTGCGAGTCAGCAAAGTTTTTATAGAAATGCGGAATGGTTTCAATGCCTTTTAGATAATTCCAAATGCCAAAATGCTCGTTTGGTGAATGGATTGCATCTGTATCCAAACCAAAGCCCATCAGAATAATTTTGCTTTTTAATGCTTTTTCGAACAAAGAAACAATAGGGATACTACCACCGCTGCGCTGAGGAATGGGTGTCTTCCCGAAGCTTGTTTCGTAAGCTTTGCTAGCCGCTTTATAAGCGTCGTTATCTATTGGTGTTACATAAGCATAACCTCCATGGTGTGTATTTACTTTTACTTTAACTGCTTTTGGAGCTAGGCTTTCAAAATGTTTTTTGAAAAGTGCGGAGATTTCTTTCCAATCTTGGTTAGGTACAAGTCGCATCGAGATCTTTGCGAATGCTTTTGAAGGTAAAACTGTTTTCGCGCCTTCGCCAATGTAACCGCCCCAAATTCCGTTTACATCTAAAGTAGGGCGAATAGAGCCTCGTTCTATAGTAGAATACCCGGCTTCACCATACACGTCACCTACGTCAATTTTCTTTTTATATTCTTCTTCGTTGTAAGGTGCTTCAGCCATTTTTGCTCTTTCTTCCGCAGAAAGTTCTTCAACCTTATCATAAAATCCTGGGATGCTAATATGGTTATTTTCATCGGTTAACGATGCAATCATTTTAGTTAGAATATTGATTGGGTTTCCAACCGCGCCACCGTACAATCCAGAATGAAGGTCGCGATTAGGGCCGGTAACTTCTACTTCCATATATGATAATCCTCTTAATCCCGTGGTGATACTCGGTACATCTTTGGCAATCATACCGGTATCTGAAATTAAGATCACATCATTTTTAAGCTTTTCCAGATTATTTTCGATAAACCATCCTAAATGTTCGCTGCCTACTTCTTCTTCCCCTTCAATCATAAATTTTACATTGCATGGAAGCTGATTGGTTTTGGTCATATATTCCAATGCTTTTACATGCATATACATCTGGCCTTTATCGTCGCAGGCACCACGGGCAAAAATAGCGCCGTCTGGATGAAGTTCAGTTTCTTTTATAACAGGCTCGAAAGGTGGGGAATTCCAAAGGTCTAAAGGATCTGGTGGCTGCACATCATAATGCCCATAAACCAGTACCGTAGGTAGGTTTTTATCGATAATTTTTTCTCCATACACTACAGGATGGCCTGGAGTTTCACAAATTTCGACCAAATCGCAACCTGCTTTTTCTAATTCGGTTTTCACTGCTTCTGCAGTGGTGATCATGTCGTTTTTATATTTTGAATCGGCACTTATCGACGGAATCTTAAGTAAATCAATAAGTTCGGAGACAAATCTGTCTTTATGCTGTTCAACATAAGATTTTACGTTGTCCATGAGTTTGGATTTTGAGTTTTATCAAAGGTAAGAATTTCAGAATTTTTTTTTGGAAGCTTGTTTGTGAATTAAAAGATTTGTTTATATTTGCATCCGCTTACCGAAAGGATGAGCACTTTATTGAACCTGCGGGCGTGGTGGAATTGGTAGACACGCTAGACTTAGGATCTAGTGCCGCGAGGTGTGAGAGTTCGAGTCTCTCCGCCCGCACAGGTTAAAAGCCTCTCAGAAATGAGAGGCTTTTTTTATGGAATTGCTTTTGTGTAGATAGCACACAATTCTCATAATCTTCATTTACTTCGGTTTCCTTTTCTAGAATCCTTAGGCTATTATTTCAGTTAAATTCAGCATTAAAAAAAACTACGACTCGTATTCTTTCAACAAATTTTAGCAAATTGAGTTTAGTTATATTCTTCAATTCAAATTTCACTTTCATTTATTCAGCATAAAACCTATTCCTAGGCACTCTTAAAAATCTTTAAAAAACCCAATCGATATTTAGACTAAGTTTAAATAAAATCGCAAAAAATAGTATATTGCGTCCTAAAATGGTTCGATTCCTTTAGCAGGTTTCGGCCTAATGCAAAGATCAATAATTAGAAAATTCAGAAAAAAACTAGTATGATAAAAATTAAGCACATTTTGGCAGGAACAGCTTTAGTACTGGCTTTGCCATTAACGGCTCAGGAAGATAATGTTTTTCTTTCCAGAGATTATTGGACTAATAATCCAAGTGTAAGCGAGGTAAAAAGTGAGGTGCAAAAAGGGAACGATCCAACTGAACGAAACGGTAGTAATTTTGATCCTGTCGTTATGGCGATTTTCAGTAACCCATCAAAAGAAGTTATAGAATATTTGCTAGATCAAGAAGGTAACGATGTAAACAAATTAACCCACGATGGTAGAACCTATATTTTTTGGGCAGCCTCTGCAGGTAATTTACCACTCGTAAAATTATTTGGAGAAAGAGGTGCTAGAATGGATTTAGTAGATGATCATGGGTACTCGGTTCTTAATTTTGCGGCAAATGCAGGTGTTAAGGATAAAGAGCTTTACGATTACTTAATTTCAAAAGGATCAAACCCTAAAGTAGAAAAAACACACTCTGGCGCCAATGCGTTGCTTTTAATGATGCCAAGTCTCACCGATTACGAGATGGTAGATTATTTTGAATCTAAAGGCTTGTCTATTAAAGATACCGATGACGAAGGTAATGGCGTTTTTAACTACGCAGCAAGATCTGGGAATATCGAAATGATGAATAAGCTTATCGAAAAAGGGGTAAGTTATAAAGAAGAAAATAAAGTTGGCGGAAATGCAATGTTCTTTGCAGCTATGGGATCTAGAAGATCTACAAACGACTTATCTGTTTTCGAATATTTAAAAGAAGTAGGAGTAGCACCAAATGTTACTAAGGATGATGGTTCTACACCACTGCATGTTTTAGCTGCAAGAAGCAAAGATATGAAAGTGATCAACTTTTTTGTTGAAAACGGTGTAAATCCAACAGCGAAAGATGATGAAGCAAATACGCCGCTTCTTAACGCTGCGAGAAGAAATAATCTTGAAATAATTAAGTTTTTTGCTGAAAAAACAGACGATATCAACGCTGCAAATAAAAAAGGCGAAACAGCTTTAAGTCTGGCGGTTTCTGGAAATTCTCCTGAAGTTGTTGAATATTTGATTGATGAAGGCGCTAAAACTGAATTTAAGGATAATTCTGGTAACACTTTGGTTTATTATTTAGTTGATGCCTACCATCCACGTAATGCTAAGGCTTTTGAAGAAAAAATGACTTTGCTGAAAAAAGAAGGTGTAGATTTTTCAAAAACTCAGGCTAACGAGGAAAATTTTCTTACCCTGGCAGTGAAGAAAAATGATCTGGCATTAATTGAAAAAGCATTGGAGGAAGAAATAGATGTAAATACTACAGATGCTGAAGGAAATACTCCACTACAAATTGCAGCTTTAAGAGCAGATAATACTAAAATTATGAAGCTTCTTTTAAATCATGGAGCCAATAAGGAAGTAACCACAGATTTTGGTGAGAGCGTATACGATTTGGCTAGCGAAAATGAAATACTTCAGGAATCAAATGCCGATTTAGAATTTTTAAAATCATAAAACAGTACGATGAAATTTAATACATTAAAACTAGGTCTTTTAGTCTTATGCTTAGGTTTGTTCTCGTTTGTAAGTTCAGAATCTACATCTTTTAAATGCCTTATTCAGTTAACAAATTATAATGGAGAAGGAGCTTATGTTGTTGTCTCATTAATTAACCCTTCTGGAGAATACGAGAAAACCTTATTGGTGCAAGGCGACGACGAAGAATGGTATCCAGATTTAACCGACTGGTGGGAAGATCAAAAACAAAAGGATGAGAATATTGACGCCATTTCTGGAGCAACTGTAGGTGCCGGTGGGCGTGGAATGGGCGCTTTTCAAATCGAATCTGATAAAATAGACAGCGGTTACAAAATACGTTTTGAAACTGCCGTAGAAGATCAAAAGTATTATGTGAAAGATCTAGAGCTTCCACTAACTTCAGAAAATCTAAAAGGTAAATTTGAAGGCAAAGGCTATATTCGTTATGTGCGGATAATGGCAAGCAAATAGTAGTCCTATGATATTATCGATTTGGAGATACAGCCACTTAAGTTTGGCTGTATCTTCTTTTGTTTTTATCCTAATTGCTTCGGTAACAGGTATAATATTAGCATTCGAGCCGATCGATCATGCTGCGCTAGATTATCAACCGGTAGACACTTCAGAATTACAAATTTCTGAAGTGATAAGAACGCTTCAATCTAATTATGATGAGGTACTGAGTTTAGAGGTCGATGAGCAGGGATTTGCTATCGCTTCTGTGTTTAGTATGGAGGGCGATAGTGGAGATTTTTATATCAATCCAAAAACCGGAGAGAAAATCGGTGAACTTAAGGGCCAATCTTCTTTATTCAAATTTGCAACTAGCCTGCATCGTAGTTTATTTCTTAAAAGTGCAGGTAGAATATTTGTGGGGATTACTTCATTCTTGTTGTTTTTAATCAGTATCACTGGTTTAATACTGGTGATTAAAAGACAGCAAGGTTTTAAAGCGATTTTCGATAAAATTGTACGAGAAAATTTCTACTCTTATTATCATATTTATTTAGGCAGGTTGTCGCTTATCCCTATTATTATCATTACCGTAACCGGAGTTTTCCTTTCTTTATTGCGTTTTAATATTATTCCTGAAGTTCGGCTTTCGCATACTATAAATGAAGAAAAGTTAGTTGAAAATCCTCAGCGTACTTTATCTAATTTTCCTGCTTTAGAGCATATTTATTTAGACGATATAAGATCTATTGAATTTCCGTTTAGCGAAGATGCTTCAGACCCTTTTAAAATTAGTCTTCAAAATAAAGAAATATTAGTTAATCAATATACAGGTGAGGTTGTTAGTGAACTATCTTATCCATTGGTTAATCTAATTTCAGGCTATAGTTATAATTTGCATACCGGGCGAGGAAATGTAATTTGGGCGATAATTTTAGCGCTTTCCTGCATCAGTATACTCTTTTTTATCTATTCTGGTTTCGCAATCACACTTAAAAGAAGAAAGTCGCTGCTAAAGAATAAATTTAAGAAAGATGAAGCCGAAATTATCATTCTTGTAGGATCAGAAACCGGAAGTACAATGTCTTTCGCTAAGCTTTTTCAGCAGGAATTAATCAAGAACGGAAAGAAAGTTTTTATAGCCCAGATGGATCAATATGCCATCTTTAAAAAAATGGAGCAATTGGTCATTTTCACCTCTACTTATGGTGATGGAGAACCGCCTGCGAATGCTAAAAAATTTCTTCGAAAATTCAATACTATTCAACAGAAAAATACTTTTTCCTACTCTGTAGTAGGTTTTGGGTCTCTTGCCTATCCTAGTTATTGCAAATACGCTTTTGATGTCGATCAACAATTGTTTGAAGATGAAGGAAGCATTCAGTTTCTGCAACCCTATACTATAAATAATAAATCTTGGGAGGCTTTTGATCAATGGGTAGATCAATGGAGTAATAAAGTTGGAATATCGATAAGTGTCCCTAGAGATAATGATGTTACCAAGCAACGAAAGAAAACAAAAAAATATAAAGTTCTTTATAAAACCAAAGCTAGCGAAAGTCCAGATGATACTTTTGTTGTAGGCTTAGCTCCGGTAAAAAACCAAAAGATAAAATCGGGTGATTTATTGGCAATTTATCCCACTAAGAATGATCACGAAAGATTGTATTCTATAGGAAAAGATCAAAATAGAGATATTCTTTTAAGTATCAAAAAACATGAATTTGGCTTGTGCTCTAATTTTTTAAATGATGTTGAAGTTGGAAGCACTATTGATGCGGTGAAAATTAAAAATCCAGACTTTCATTTTAAGGCTTCGCGCAACGCTATAATGATCGCCACAGGAACCGGTATTGCACCCTTTATAGGGATGATGCAGGAAAATGCTAAGAAGCAAGCGGTAACTTTGTATTGGGGAGCTCGTAATTCTGAAAGCTTAAATGTATATAAGAATAGAATAGATTCTTTCTTGAAAGATGGACGCTTAGCTGAATTTTTACCAGCTTATTCAAGAAGCTCTAAAGATAAAATTTATGTGCAGCATTTGATTGCTAGAGATGCTGAAAAAATAGCAAAAAGTCTTGATGATGGCACTGTAATTATGATTTGCGGTTCTATTTTAATGCAAAAGGAAGTTGTGAAAATCCTCACTGAAATTTGCGAAAATCACAACAAAAAACCACTTAGTTATTATCAAAAGAAAGGTCAGCTTAAAATGGATTGTTATTAAATAATCTATTTCAATTAGATGAAAAATTGGAAAACGCTTTAGTCTTATTGATCAGATTTTCATTCTAAATCCTAAATATAAAGGTGATTTCGATTTTGATATTTGCAAAAAAAATATCGCCTTTTTTTTGGATTGTTCTTATTATAAGACACTTAGGTGGGAAATCTATAATTATCAATTTTTTGATGAAATTTTAATATTAAATACCAATACAATTCATCTTAACTGTTTAATTTTGAATCGCTAAACTAACTCAACTTGCGATGAAACTAATTTATAACGGTGCACACCTTAAGGTATACAATATAGTATCGCGTGCTAATCAGGTAATAGAAAGTCAATATTTTCAAAAAGATCTAAAAGAATTTTTAAACCTTCATTACAATGAAAAGGTGGTTTCAGAATTCTTAAATCGTTTAAAAGATTCAGATCTTAATATTAACGTTAATTCCAATTGGATGCCGTTTTCCAAAAGATTAATTTACATCGATAAAAATGGAATAAGTGTAAACTCTGGTATTTTAAATAAAGCCTCTAAATTTTATGTGGGATTGATATTAGAAAAAGCTTTTTTGATTTTCGATCAAAAATATGATATCAGTAATAAAACCTTAATGATTAAAGATCTAGAGGAAAAAGAAGATGTTTTGCAGGGTATTGGCTACTTGGCAACAACCGCGGGAGATCGCTAATCGTTTAATGATCAAAATAGGGCTTAATGCCCAACCATTAATAACAACAAAATTTAAAGCCTGAAGTTTCAACTTCAGGCTTTTTTATTGAAGGATTTAAGAGATAAATATTTAGCGATATAAACCCCTGTTTTTTAATTTTTTATTATCTATAATTTGATTTTTAATCTCTAATTTTCCTCCCTCAAATTAATAGCGTTTTTATGGAAATTTTTCTTCAGGCAGATAGCTGGGTTGCTTTGCTTACCTTAACATTTATGGAGATTGTTCTTGGGATCGATAATATTATTTTTATTTCTTTAGTCGCGGGTAAATTGCCGCAGCATCAGCAAAAGAAAGCCAGAATTGGAGGGTTAGCGTTGGCTATGATTACACGAGTATTACTTTTGTTAGGTATTACCTGGATTATTGGTTTAACTAAACCCGTACTTACTTTTGGCAATTTTGAGCTTAGTTGGAGAGATATTATCTTGTTAGCAGGAGGGATTTTTCTTTTAGTGAAAAGTACTTTAGAAATACACCACAAAGTAGAAGGACAGCAAGAAGCAGAGAAAAATGTTAGCGCTAAATCTTTTGGTTTGGCTATAGCTCAAATTGTGATGTTAGATATCATTTTCTCTTTCGACTCTATTTTAACCGCCATCGGCTTGACGACTGAAATTATTCTTATGATAATTGCAGTGATAATTTCTATTTTGGTAATGATGATTTTTGCCAAAGCGGTAAGTGATTTTGTAAATAAACACCCTACAATACAAATTTTAGCGTTAAGTTTTCTAATCTTGATTGGAGTGATGCTTATTATTGAAGCAGTTCATTATCATGTTCCAAAAGGTTATATCTATTTTTCGGTCTTCTTTTCTTTGTCTATAGAAATGCTGAATATGAGATATCGAAAGAAAAACGATTAATTGAAATTATTCTGAATTGTAAGCGTCTGCTTTGTTGCCTTTCTAAAATACAATCATGACAATCCGTTCTCTTTTTTGAGATCTTTGGCAAGTTGCTTATCGCTAAGCGTTCCTTTTTCTAAATGTTCTACGGAAGAAATAATATCTTCTTCAGAATAGCTTTGATGTAACTTTGCGATTCCCTGAATTTTAAAAGGCGCTGCCCAAAAACCTGTGATTAATGGCAAATGATCCTGAAGCATTTGTTTAGGAATATCTTTGTAAAATAAGGGCGTTTTTTGCCGATTTTCGAAAGTATTGACCAGCTTTTCTAATGAGTTTTCTAACTCTTCAGAAGTTTGTATTTTGATCTTAGCGTTAATATGAACAGCCGAATAATCCCATGTGCTAATATCTTTTTCCGCGTACCATGAAGAGCTTACGTATGCATTTGCACCTTGAAAAATAAATAAAACTTCAGTATCATTCTTCAGAGACTTTAATTGCTCATTATGATTTGCGATATGGGCATACAATCTAAAATCCTCTGCAGTTCCTTCTGTTAAAACCGGAATATGAGTTGCTATTAGGTTTTGCGCATTGCTCACCATTGTCGCAAAAAGATTGTTTTTAATAAAATCGAAAATAAATTCTGGATGCTCTTTTTGATATTTTTTCGGTGGATACATTAAAAGGATATTAGCAGCTAAATTTAAGTTTTTTGCTTAACATCCTTAATAAGCCATTCTTCCAATTTAGTTTCAGGATCACAATGTAAAACAGAAACATCGCCTGTCGTTTCGAAGATTACCGCTCTCACTTCAGAAAGTCGGATAACATTAGCTTCTCTTAATTTTCCGCGCAAATCAGATTCGGTTACTCGGGCTTTCTTCAGATTATCATAGTAAATCTCCCCTTCCTTCATTAACATGATAGGATCATTATCGGTAATTTTCTGAAAAGCCGGATATCTTCTTAAATATGCTGTGCCAATTTGTAAAATATAGACCGCCAAAAGACCTACCGCACCCTGAATTAAGCTTACGTTTTTTAGTAAAATGGTTGAAGCTAAAATACTACCACTGGCGATCGTCATGGCAAAATCGAAACTCGACATTTTAGAAAAACTACGTTTTCCTGCAATTCTTGTATAAATAATTACTAAAATATAAATGCCTATTGCACTTAATGTGATAGCAATTAAACTTGTTGCTGATGCTTCAAACCATTTCTCCATATTGTATTTTTAAATTATTATCCTCCAATTAATTCTCCGCCATTCACGTGAATGGTTTGTCCTGTAATATAACTGCTGTCTTCGCTTGCTAGAAATACATAAGCGGGTGCAACCTCTCCCGGCTGCCCGGCTCTTCCCATGGGTACTTTTTGTCCAAATTCTTTTACATCGTCAAAAGTAGCAGGGATTAAAGGCGTCCAAATTGGGCCTGGTGCTACGGCGTTTACACGTATCCCTTTTGATACGAGCATTGTAGATAAACTTCTGGTAAAGCTCGTAATTGCGCCTTTGCTACTGGCATAATCCAGTAAATGGGAGCTTCCTCTATAAGATGTAACCGAGGTTGTATTAACAATTGCGGCGTTTTCTTTTAAATAGTTTAGCGCTTCCTTGATAATATAAAAATAGGGATAAATATTGGTTTCAAAAGTTTCCTTAATCTGATCTATACTTATATTTTGTATATCGTCTTTTGGAAACTGTACAGCGGCATTATTAATTAGGATGTCTAGACTTCCTAATTCATCAATCGTAAGTTTTATCGATTTTTTACAAAATTCAGAATCTTTAATATCTCCTTCAATTAAAACGCATCGCTGTCCTTCGCCCTCTATTAATTTTTTAGTCTCTAAAGCATCTTCATCTTCGCTTAGATATATAATGGCAACATTAGCGCCTTCTTTAGCAAAATGTAAGGCTACACTTCGACCTATACCACTGTCTCCACCGGTAATTAAAGCATTTTTTCCCTTCAGCTTTTCACTACCTTTATAAGACGCTCTAATGATCATTGGCTGGGGGTGCATTTGATACTCATCTCCAGGTTGTTTTTGATCTTGTTGTGGAAAGGTTTTTGGTTGATCCATAAAATTTGCATTTTAGTAATTCGAAATCAAGTAAATTTAAGCATGCCAGGCAGAAAAAAAATGTTAAGTTGTCCTAAGCCTTTCTAAAGGACTAATGAATATAATTTTTTGGACTATAAAAAATTTGAAATACACTAACTAACACACTTATAAATGACAACTCCTTTAAAAATTGGGCATAGAGGTGCCAAAGGTCACGTGGCCGAAAACACATTAGAGAGTATAAAAAAAGCTATTAGCCTAAAGGTAGACATGATCGAAATCGATGTGCATCTATGTAAAACGGGAGAGCTTGTTGTAATTCATGATGAAGAACTAGATAGTACAACTACTTGTACAGGATTTGTTGGTGAAAAATCACTTAAGGAGCTTAAATCTTGTAGAACTTCAGAAGGTTATCAAATTCCTACATTAAAAGAAGTGCTCGATGTTATTCAGGATAAAGTAATTTTGAATATAGAATTGAAAGGAGAAGGAACAGCATTACCGGTATTAGACTTGCTGGAAAAGCGGCCAGAATCAAGAATTTTGATTTCAAGCTTTAATTTTAATGAATTGATGAGTCTTCGTAGTCAAAATACTACAATCCCTTTAGCTGTGTTAACAGAAGACGATATGAGTATTGCATTTTTACAGGCACGACACTTAAAAGCAGCTGCCATTCATCCTTATTATAAATTAGTAACCAGAGATTTTATAGGGGATTGCCACCGTAACAAAATTAAAGTGAATGTTTGGACGGTAAATAAAACCGAAAAAATCAAGAAGATGAAAGATCTTGGAGTAGATGGGATTATTTCCGACTTTCCAGATCGAATATAATGATAAGATTTGCCATAATTATTTCTAACAAAATTAGATGACGCATTACGATGTTTTGATAGTAGGTGGTGGAGCTGCCGGTTTTTTTACAGCAATTAATATTGCAGAGTTTAATCCCGAATTAAAAATTGCCATTCTAGAGCGAGGAAAAACGGTCTTATCTAAAGTTAAAATTTCAGGTGGTGGAAGATGTAATGTGACGCATGCTGAATTTATGCCGAAAGAATTGTCACAAAACTATCCCAGAGGACAAAAAGAATTACTTGGCCCTTTTCATAGTTTTATGACGGGTGATACCATTGGCTGGTTTGCCGATCGCAACGTAGAATTGAAAACTGAAGAAGATGGCAGAATGTTCCCTGTGAGTAATACTTCTGAAACTATTATAGACTGCTTTCTTAGCGAAACCAAGCGTTTAAATATAGATATTCTTACAGGATATTCGGTAAATGCTATTGATAAAGTAGATAATGCCTGGAATGTGAAAACCACTAAGACGAATTTTACTTGCGAGAAGTTAGTCATAGCAACAGGGAGTAATCCTAAAATGTGGAATATCCTTCAACGTTTAGGGCATCATTTAATAAATGCGGTACCGTCTTTATTTACGTTTAATATCAAAGATCCTAGAATAGAAGGTCTTGCCGGTATCGCTAATTTTGCTGAAGTGAAAATTCCGAATTCGGGACTGGAAAGTGAAGGTCCGCTTTTAATAACTCATTGGGGATTAAGTGGCCCCGGGATTTTAAAACTTTCTGCCTGGGGAGCGCGAGAATTAAACAAATATGATTATAAATTTCCTATAGTGGTAAACTGGGTGCCGGGTTTTAATTCAGATTCTATAATGGAAGATTTGATGAAAATCAAGAATAACTCCGGAAAACAAAAAGTTTCTAAATATCCACAATTTGAACTTCCAAAGCGACTTTGGATAAAAATATGCAAGGCTTCAGAAATTGTAGAAGAAGAGGTTTGGGCCAATGTTTCAAAAAAGCAATTAGAAGCATTAGCGATACAATTAACGAATGCTGAATTTCAGGTAAACGGTAAAAGTACTTTTAAAGAAGAGTTTGTAACTGCTGGGGGTGTAGATTTAAAAGAAATCGATTTTAAAACCTTCCGAAGTAAAAAATATCAAGACTTATATTTTGCAGGAGAAGTACTAAATATCGATGCTATTACGGGTGGCTTCAATTTTCAGAATGCCTGGACGGGTGGATATATCGCTGCAAAATCTATTGCTGAAAGTTAGTTAATACGCCAAAATTCAAAAGTAAAAGCCAGCAAATAAAGTACCCAAACAGCATAAGGGATTAATAAGTAGGCAGACCATGCGTTTACAATTTTAAACCATTTTATAGTAATAAGAACAACTATAAATACGGAGATAATCGCAAGTAGAGCCATTAATGGTTCGTGCAATCCAAAGAAAAATAAAAACCAAAAAGTGTTGAGTAGTAGGATAAAGCCAAAATGATAAAGTGCTGTTTTTACCCATTTGTGATAGAAACCTTTACTCCATACTAAACCTGCCGAAACGCCAATAAGTATATACATGATTGTCCACACCGGGCCAAAGAAAGATTCCGGTGCTGTAAACCATGGTTTCTGCAGCGCAGCATACCAGCTGTCTAATCCGTCTTGTAGTGCAATAATGCCTAAAAAGCCAAATACTAGACAAACGGCAGTTGCTGTAACACTGCGTATAAGCAGCTTAGCATTCATTAGTTATGATTAGGTTTTGTCTTTTAAAAATAACAAAAAAAATGAATTATGGGTGAATCAGTAAGAAAAATTTAAAAGTATATATTTGTCGAAAATCTCTAAAAATGCCTGATAAGGAATTTATCGCAGCAGATGTTAATCCAACCATAGAAAATGGTTCGGTGAGCTGGGAAGCACCAAGTAATATAGCTTTAGTTAAATATTGGGGTAAAAAGGAAAATCAAATTCCGGCGAATCCTTCTTTAAGTTTTACGCTCAAAAACTGTAAAACTACAACTAAATTAAACTATGTTAAAGTTACTGAAGCGCATCAAAATTCTGAAGAAATTACTTTTGAAGTGATTTTTGAAGGCGTTAAGAAAGAAAGCTTTAAGCCTAAAATTGCTTCTTTTTTTAAACGAATTTTGCCTTATTGTGCTTATTTGAAGCATTTTAGATTTGAAATTATTTCAGAGAATTCATTTCCGCATAGTAGCGGTATAGCATCTTCAGCAAGTGGAATGAGTGCTTTAGCACTTTGTGTGATGAGTTTGGAAAAATCACTTTTTCCTGAAATGAGCGATGATTTCTTTAATAAAAAGGCTTCGTTTTTAGCAAGATTGGGTAGTGGTAGTGCTGGTAGAAGTATAAAAGGCAATATGGTCGTTTGGGGCGAGCACAAAGATGTTTTACTGAGTAGTGACTATTACGGGATCGAATATCCTCTTAAAACTAATGCCGTTTTTAAGGATTATCAAGATACTATCTTATTGGTAGACAAAGGAATTAAACAGGTGAGCAGTACGGTAGGCCACGATTTGATGCATGGGCATCCCTTTGCAGAGGCAAGATTTAAGCAGGCAAACGATCATTTATCAGAACTAATCCCTGCTTTTGCAGATGCAGATCTCGAAACTTTTATAAAAATTGTAGAAAGCGAAGCGCTTAGCCTTCATAGCATGATGATGAGTAGCGATCCTTATTTTTTATTGATGAAACCAAATACTTTGGCACTTATTCATAAAATTTGGGAGAAGCGAGAACAAAGCGGAATCCCGGTTTGTTTTACTTTAGATGCCGGTGCAAACGTACATATGTTATATCCTTCAGCAAATAAAGAAGAAATTTTGGAATTTGTTAAGAACGAGTTAGTTGTCTATTGTGAAAATGGACACTATATTTGCGATGAGGTTGGAGAAGGAGCAAAAATGTTGTAATTTTATATAAGTTGCTGTAAATCATAATCTGGTTGTAGTAGCTAAAAGGCTAATTATATGAAGGGACCTTTATTTTATTCTAAAATTTTATTGTTTGGAGAGTATGGAATCATCAAAGATTCTAAGGGCTTATCTATTCCTTACAATTTTTATAATGGCGCTTTAAAGGTTTCTGAAGAGCCTACAGCAAAATCTAAAGAATCTAATGAACACTTAGCTCGTTTTGCAAAATATCTAAATACGCTGCAAATCGAAAATCCAGAGCTTGTACATTTTGATATTAATGCTTTAGAAGCTGATATTGAGAAAGGAATGTATTTTGATTCGAGCATCCCACAAGGCTATGGCGTTGGTAGTAGCGGTGCATTAGTAGCGGCGATTTACGACAAGTATGCTACAGATAAAATTACCGTTTTAGAAAATCTAACTCGCGATAAATTACTTAAACTGAAAAAGATTTTCGGTAAAATGGAATCTTTTTTTCATGGTGAATCTTCAGGATTAGATCCTTTAAATAGCTACTTAAGCATTCCGATTCTAATTAATTCTAAAGACAATATCGAACCTGCCGGAATTCCTTCGCAAACCGAAAACGGTACAGGTGCTGTATTTCTTTTGGATAGCGGTTCTACGGGAGAAACAGCCCCGATGGTAAGCATATTTATGGAGAATATGAAGCAAGAACCTTTCAGGAAAATGCTTAAAAATCAGTTTGTAAAACATACAGATGCTTGTGTTGATGATTTTTTAAAGGGAGATGTAAAATCGCTATTTAAAAATGTAAAACATCTTTCTCATGTGGTTTTAGATAACTTTAAACCTATGATTCCTGCGCAATTTCATAAGCTGTGGAAACATGGTATAGAAACCAACGATTATTACCTTAAGCTTTGCGGCTCTGGTGGTGGTGGCTATATCTTAGGATTTACAGAAGATTTGGAAAAAGCCAAAAAAGCACTTAAAGATTACAATCTGGAAGTTGTATATAACTTCTAAACTTACTAAAATCAATAGCGTATGGCTTCGCTGATGAATAAGCGCTTTTTGCTTAAAATGCTTAGCCTTTTTTCTGTGGTTCGCGGTTATAATATTCTTATGATCGTTATAGCGCAGTATTTAGCTTCAGCATTTATTCTAGCTCCAGAACTTCCTTTAAGAGATGTTTTTTTCGACGATAACTTATTTTTCATTATTCTAAGTACCGCCACGGTAATTGCTTCAGGATATATTATAAATAATTTTTACGATAGCGAGAAAGATTTAATAAATCGTCCCAAAAAAACGATGCTCGATAGGATTGTGGGACAACGAACAAAGCTTTCAGTATATTTTATTCTGAATATGTTTTCTGTATTTTTCGCCAGCTATGTTTCGTTTAAAACGGTGGTCTTTTTTTCGCTGTATATTTTCGCAATTTGGTTTTATTCACACCGTCTCAAAAAGATTTTATTTGTTGGGAATCTTGTAGCATCTGTAATGGCTATTATACCTTTCTTTGCTGTGTTTGTGTATTACGGTAATACCGAAGCTGTAATTTTTATCCATGCCGCATTCCTATTTTTAATGATCGCTATGCGAGAACTGGTTAAAGATTTAGAAAATATTAAGGGGGATCTGGCCCTAAATTATAATACGATACCTGTAGTATACGGGGAGAAGTGGAGCAAATTATTTTTAGGGATTTTATTCTTATTTTCTATCATCCCAACATTATTACTTACGCAAAAGTTTGATTTGGGGTATATGGATATTTATTTTTGGGTAAGCTTTTTATTGCTTATCCTGTTTATGCTTATTCTATATTTCAGTAAAGCGAGGTGGCAGTATTTATTGCTTCATAATATTCTCAAGTTTATAATTGTTTTGGGGGTTTTCAGTATTTTACTTATCGATCCAGATACCCTTTTAAACCGAGTTTTTTAAGGAAGCCGAAGCTTTTTTATACTGAAATATGTAAAAAAGGCTTTCAACTTTCTTTATTTGAAGTAGTTGGATTAAAGAAAATTCAAAATCTTTCAATAATCATTTTTTAACATCGAAGGTAACCAGTATCTTTGCAAAAAATTAGCGATATGAGCAGGAATGATAATTCTTCAGGAAAAAAGCATAGTGGAAGACAAGGTGGCGGTAGTCGCAACAAATCTTATGCTCGCGGTAACGCGCCTATAAAATCTAAAAAAGTAACTGCTTTAGAAAAAAGGGAAGATGGAATGCGTTTAAATAAGTATATCGCTAACGCAGGTATTTGCTCTAGAAGAGATGCCGATATTTACATATCTTCAGGAAATGTTTCTGTAAATGGAGAAATAGTAACCGAAATGGGTTACAAAGTGCAGCTTACTGATGAAGTTAAATTCGATGGCCGTAGCATATCTCCAGATAAGCCTGAATACTTTGTGCTAAATAAATCTAAGGGAGTTTTCGTTACCGGAAGTATCCATAAAGGAGGATTAACGGTAATGGATATAATGGCAAAAGCTTCTAAATCTAAACTCGATCCAGTTGGTAAATTAGATACCCAAACTACCGGTTTGTTGGTATTTACAAACGATGGTGCTTTAGCTAAGAAACTAGCTAATCCTAAAAATGGGATACGCCAGATTTATCACATAAAAATTAATAGGGCGCTATCACAAGAAGATTTAGAGAAAATTAGAGAAGGCGTTTTTATTGAAGGGAAAAAAGTAAATGTAACCGATGTGAGTTATGTGAAAGATCGACCGAAATCTGAAGTAGGTTTAGAGCTAACAAGCACAAGATCCCATATCGTTCAGAAAATATTTAAAAGTTTAGGATACGAGATTGTTAATTTAGATCGTGTTGTTTTTGGTGGTTTAACCAAGAAAGATTTGCCAAGAGGTCGCTTTAGAACACTTACCAAGCAAGAGGTTATTAATCTTGGTAATTTGTAAATCATTTTTTAAATATTCAATCATTTTTTTATTTACATTTATCCCAGAAATTATAACTGGGATAAATTGCTATCCTTAGCAATCGCAATTATAATTAGATCATTAATTATTAGAAATATTCTTTTAGTGTTTTTAAATTGAAAAACATTTTTCTTTTCAGATTCCCGCCAGTTCAGGTGGCACTTGAGTTTAGAATAATCTCTAGACGTCGTAATTTTTATATTGATAATATTCTTAACAATATTTTATCAATCTGAATTTTCAGACTGATGAAATAATACCTAATTTTTATTTTTTAACCATTTACTTATATAAATTGAATACCAAATACAGGGATTTAATCGATCAAACTTACTATTTTCCTCAAGAAGAATTTAAATTAGAAGGTAGTGAACTTCAATTTCATGATATAGATTTAATGGAGCTGGTAAAACAGTACGGAGCACCATTAAAATTTACTTATCTGCCAAAAATTTCAGAAAATATTAATCGAGCAAAAGGCTGGTTTAATACCGCAATGCAGAATCTTGATTACAAAGGCTCTTACAATTATTGCTATTGTACCAAAAGTTCGCATTTTGAATATGTGATGAATGAGGCGCTAAAGAATGATATTCATATCGAGACATCTTCTGCTTTCGATATTAATATTATTGAAAAATTGAAGGCTTCTGGAAAACTTAAAGATGATGCTTATGTAATTTGTAATGGCTTTAAACGCGACCAATATGTCAATAATATAGGTAGGCTAATTAATAATGGGCACAAAAACTGTATCCCGATTATTGATAATTACGAAGAACTAAGTTTGCTGGAAGATAGGATTAATGATGATTTTGAAGTTGGGATTAGAATTGCATCAGAAGAAGAACCAAAATTTGAATTTTACACTTCAAGATTAGGGATAGGTTACAAGAATATTGTGCCATTCTACAATCAATCCATAAAGGATAATGATAAAGTGAATCTAAAAATGCTTCACTTTTTTATCAATACCGGTATTCGTGATACCGCTTACTATTGGAACGAGCTCAATAAATGTCTTAAGGTGTATATTAACCTTAAACGTGTGTGTCCAACTTTAGATAGTTTAAATATTGGTGGAGGTTTTCCTATAAAAAATTCACTTCATTTTGAATATGACTATCAATATATGGTTGAAGAGATTATCAACCAAATCAAACAGTCTTGCGAAGAAGCCGGTGTTGAGGTTCCAAATATTTTTACCGAATTTGGAAGTTTTACAGTAGGTGAAAGTGGTGGCGCTATTTATGAGATTTTATACCAAAAGCAACAAAACGATCGTGAAAAGTGGAATATGATCAATTCGTCTTTCATTACAACTCTACCAGATACTTGGGCAATTAGTAAAAAGTTTGTGATGCTAGCCATTAATCGCTGGAACGACGAGTACGAGCGAGTATTATTGGGGGGATTAACATGTGATAGTGATGATTATTACAATAGTGAGCAACATACCAATGCTATTTATCTTCCCAAGTTTAAAAAGGAAAAGCCATTATATATTGGTTTTTTTAATACCGGTGCTTATCAACAAACCATTGGTGGATTTGGAGGGTTACAACATTGTTTAATTCCGCAACCAAAGCATTTGCTTATAGACAAGGATGAAAATGGTAAAATCACTACCAAGATTTTTAAAGAACAGCAAAAAGCAGAAGATATGCTGGATATTTTAGGATACCAGTAATTATAATCATTAAAATATTTATCTTTAATGATTTCAACTATTTCTTATTAAACCAATTAGATTAAAATGAGTAAAAAGAATTATGCCGGAATACCAGATAAATACGCTCGTATAGACGAGGCAAAAGTGGTATTAATTCCTGTTCCTTATGATGGAACAAGTACCTGGCAAAAAGGCGCAGATAAAGGACCAGATGCTTTTTTAGAAGCTTCAGAAAACATGGAACTTTATGATATTGAAACAAGATCTGAAGTTTACAAAAAAGGTATCTATTTAGCGCCACCAGTAACTGAAGATGCATCACCTGAAAAGATGGTAGAAGCGGTTTATAAAACTACTAAAAACTATATCGCTCAGGACAAATTTGTGACCCTTTTTGGAGGAGAGCATAGTATTTCTATTGGCAGTATTAAAGCATTTAATGAAAGCTTTGCAGATTTAACAGTAGTGCAACTTGATGCTCATGCCGATTTGAGAGCAGAATATGAAGGTTCTAAATGCAATCATGCCTGCGCAATGCATGAAGCTAGTAAAAATACAAACCTGGTACAGGTTGGTATTCGTTCGATGGATATTTCAGAAACCGATCATATGGACGAGAATCAAGTTTATTTTGGACATGATTTATATGAAGATTGGATGGATGATGCTATTGGACAAATGACGCCAAACGTTTTTATTACGATAGATTTAGATGCTTTCGATCCTTCAATTTTACCATCTACAGGTACACCTGAACCAGGAGGCTTATTTTGGTACGAAACCTTAGAGTTTTTAAAATTAATGTTTAAAAAGAAAAACGTAGTAGGTTTTGATATCGTTGAGCTTTGCCCAAATAAAGATGAAAAATCTTCAGACTTTCTAGCAGCTAAACTTTATTATAAAATGCTTAGCTACAAATTTAAATATCAAGATTCTAACGAAGACGACGAAGATGAATAAAGGAGCGATTTCGCAATTTATAGAAAAATATTATTTACACTTTAATGCAGCAGCGCTTGTCGATGCCGCTAAAGATTACGAAAAGCAATTAGAGAAAGGCAATAAAATGCTGGTCTCTCTTGCTGGTGCAATGAGTACAGCCGAATTAGGAAAGATTTTTGCTGAAATGATTCGACAAGATAAGGTACAGATCATTTCCTGTACTGGTGCGAATCTTGAAGAAGATGTAATGAATCTTGTAGCACATTCACATTACAAGCGCGTGCCTAATTATCGTGATCTTACTCCAAAAGAAGAATGGGAATTGTTAGAAGGTGGCTTAAACCGGGTAACCGATACTTGTATCCCTGAAGAAGAAGCTTTTAGAAGAATTCAGGAACATATTTATAAAATCTGGAAAGAAGCAGATGATAAAGGAGAGCGTTACCTTCCTCATGAATATTTATATAAACTATTACTTTCTGGAGTTCTAGAAGAATATTATGAAATTGATTTGAAGGATTCTTGGATGTATGCTGCTGCTGAGAAAAATTTACCGATAATCGTACCGGGGTGGGAAGATAGCACATTGGGTAATATTTTCGCTTCTTACGTAATTAAAGGAGAATTGAAAGCTAGTACTATGAAATCTGGGATCGAGTATATGACTTTCTTAGCCGATTGGTATACAGAAAATGCGAATACCGGAATAGGTTTCTTTCAAATTGGAGGTGGTATTGCAGGAGATTTCCCAATTTGTGTAGTACCAATGTTGTATCAAGATTTAGAGCGAACCGATACCCCATTTTGGAGTTATTTCTGCCAGATTTCAGATTCAACAACTAGCTATGGGTCATACTCTGGTGCTGTTCCAAATGAGAAGATTACTTGGGGTAAATTAGATATTGATACGCCTAAACATATTATTGAAAGCGATGCAACAATTGTAGCGCCACTTATATTTGCTTATCTATTGGATATGTAATGTGCCGATTAATGCTTCAGGTGGAGTATTAACAAATAATTATATTAAATTGAAGCTGTCCTCTAGTCAATTTTGGCGTATTTTGGGCAGCTTTTTTAATTCTCTGGTGTATGAACATGTGGATAGTGTATGGGATCGGTTTTTTGGCTCAATTATGTTTTTCAGCCAGATTAGTAAATCAATGGTTGTTATCAGAGAAAAAAAATAAAGTACAAACCCCAACATTATTTTGGCAGCTTAGCCTTTTAGGTGCGATTCTATTCTTCGTTTACGGCTATTTACGTAAGGATTTATCGATCATGATTGGCCAGGCGCTTATTTATTATATCTATTTCCGCAATTTACAATTACAAGACCAGTGGAAACTTTCCAATATTTTCTTTAAAATCGCTGTGGTTCTCTCACCAATACTTATTACGGTTTATCTTGTGTTTTTTAGTGATTTAGATTGGTCAAGGCTGTTTACCGGCGATAATATTGCTATTTGGCTAGTAATTTTGGGAACAGTAGGGCAAATGGTTTATACAGGAAGATTCGTTTATCAGTGGATCTATTCTGAAAGGCACGACAAAAGTAGTTTGCCTTGGGGATTCTGGGTAATGAGTTTAACGGGTTCTGCCATTATTTTTACATACGCCTGTTTTAGAACTGACCCTGTCTTATTATCAGCACACTTTTTTGGAGCAGTAGTATATATTAGAAATTTATTTTTGATGCATAAATCAAGAAAGAAGGCTAAAGCTTAATTTCTTCGGAAAGAAAACTTCAGTGATCGCAAAGCCAATCACCACTAAATATTCTAAGGCCACCAGCCATAAATTCTCTTGAAATTCGGTATTTCCATAAGCGCTATAGCTTAAAATTGCCATAAAAGACCAAACGATAGGAAATCGATATTTGGTAAATACTGAAAGCAAAAGCGGAGTCACAATATACCAAGGATGAACAGTGGTCGAGAGCAAAAAATAAATGGCAAGCGCAAAAACACAACCTGAAATTAGCGATTTTAAGCTAGTATTTTTTCTAAAAAGACTAATGGCTAGGATTATTATAAAAGTGATTACAGGAAGAATCCTACCCGCATCAGCGATAATGTTATATCCTTTTATTTGAAAACCAATCCAACGAACGATGTAGTAAATACTGGCGTTGAATTCGAATTTCTGAAACCAAAGCCCAACACTTTCCAAAAAATTATTCAGAAAAACCGAATTATAGAATGGAAGAAAGCTTAAAATGACCGTTAGCAACACGATAGCATAAAATCCAAGAAGTTTAGTCCATTTTATCGATTTTAGTTCAGTAATTTTTTCTGAAAACTGAGTTGCTAGATTTCGATTTTCGATAAATTCTGCATCACTTTTTTTACTGCTGAAAAACTTCAGAAAGAGCGGTAGGAACATCAGCGGAAGCAATTTTACGGAAATCGATAACCCTAAAATTATAGCTGAAATGATCCATTTTCGTTTCCATAAAAAGTAAAAACTCAGTAGAATAAAAAATCCCATCACACTTTCAAAATGTAGATTTCCGAAGCATTCAATAATCACAAATGGATTCAGTATAAACCAGAAAATGTAGTATTCTGGTAAATCAAGTTTTTGTAAAAGTTTTCTTCCGTAGAACAAAATTCCGATTTCAGCCAACAAAATAAACAGCCTAAAAATTACTACTGAAAAAAGAATATTTTTATCTGAAAACCATCCTGAAACAGCAAAAATCAATTGATTAATAGGCGGATAATTAGTGTAATTGGAAGCACTTAGTGTGCCCATGCCATTCACCAGTTGCTGAGCTTGGGAAATGCTACCAAAATGTGCCGATTCTATCAAATAATCAGGCGTCGATAAATACGGATTAATTCCGTTAGCGAGTAATCGCCCATCCCAAATAAACCGGTAAAAATCTTGTGAAAGATTAGGTAAAGCGAAAATAAAAATTAGTCTAAAAATTAATGCTGCACCAGCTAGTAACCAAAATCGTGTTTTTAAAAGCTGAATAATTTTAAAACTCAGAAAAAATAAACCCGCGTAAAGGGTGATTAATTTTGGGAAATCTGCTCGATCAAGATCGTAAGCAAAACTCCAGTAAAAAGCAGCAGCCGTTAAAAATAATAACCAAGGAATTTTATAGAGTTTCAGGGATTGGAACAAGCTTGATGCCATTTAATCATATACTTTTCGAAAGTAAACATAAATATTAGACAAATCATCTGCCAAGTGAACAGAAATCAAGATTTATGTTAAACCTATTTATGATATTCTAGAGAATAAAAGAAAAATAATTTTATTTTTATCTTTTCCGAAGTATAACTCTTTCTCAAAATCTTGAAAAAAAAATCTTATAATTTCAGCTTTGTTACTTTAGTAAATTTATTTTTTACGAGCTTCTCAATATTTACTTATGGACAAGAAATTAACTCAACTAACATAGTTCACGATTTTGAAGGATATCGTTATTTCAGACTCAATTATGATAATGATTTCTTTATGTACTCGGATGATGATTACACTCAGGGTTTGAATTTCGAATTAGTTCATCCAGTTTTCAGAAAAAACCCAATAAACTTTCTTTTTTTTAAAAGTAAAGGTGGCAATTATAAATATGGACTTGCTATAGAGCATTCCGCATTTACACCAGATGTCATAAGCGACATTGATATCAGATATACTGATCGGCCTTACGCTTCAGCATTAACTTTAAAAATGATGAGCGTTAGTGATCATCTTGATAAGGGGTCCAGGATGAAATCTTCTTTCTGGCTAGGTATTATTGGGCCATCATCTTTGGGCGGAGCCGGGCAAACTTGGATTCATGAGGCTACCGGGAATTGGAAGCCTAGAGGATGGGATAATCAAATCGTCGATGACGTAATGCTGAATTATAATCTAGGCTTCGAAACGTTGCTTTTAAATTTCAGTAATTATTTTTCATTATATGGTGAATCGAAGGTACGATTGGGGACGATGTTCACAGATTTCAATCTAGGTGCAAGTGCAACTTTAGGACTCGTTAACTCACCTTTAAGAACATCCAATAGAAGAAGTAAATTCCAGGTTTATCTATTTGCTAGAGGAATAACTAATTTTGTTGGATACAATGCTCTATTACAAGGAGGAGTTTTTAATCGTAGAAGCCCTTATACTATTCCTTCTAACAAAATAGAGCGTTTTACTGGGCAATATTATTACGGTTTAGTTATTAAATCTGGTTTTTTCTATTTAGAGTATTATCAAACCTCAATGACGCGTGAATTTGAATATGGTGATCCTGAAGATTGGGGCGGTTTAAAAATTGGAGTAAGGATTTAAAACAACTATAAATATGATCTGAATTCTAACAGCGAAGCGATCTCAATTCTAATTACTAAAATTATCCCTTCGAAAAAATGCTCTTAAAAGCCACAAAACCAAAGCCACCGAAAAGCATTAGATGGAAAACAATTAATCCGAAGTCATTTAGCGCAAAAGCGCTGTACACTGCAAAAGCGAAATAGAGGCAAAGTAGCGCTTCGATAAGAATGTTTACGGAAAATTTATTCGATAAATATTTATTGCCTTTCCACGAATCTTTCAGCGTATTCACATTAAATTTTGGCGTACGGATAAACTCCGACCGTTTCCCAAAATGACCTTCTAAAACGGCTAAGGAATTATGCACAGAAAATCCCATTGCCACCGCAAAAAATGTGATAAACATCCCGATAAAACAGAAGAAAGATTTGATTCCTTTTCCGTAAATTTTGGTGTAGGGAACATAGTAGCAGCAAAAGAAAATAATCGTGCTAATGCCAAATCCTGCCAGCACATTAAAATACCAGCTAAACGCAGGATTGTTGTTTTTGATGTATAAAACCGGAACACTTAAAATCCCCAATAGCAGAACGATCAAAAACATACTGGAATTTAGCAAATGAAAAAATCCGTGAAATTTTGTGCCGAAAGAAACACTGGGGTCTTTAACCAATCTTAGATAATTTTTTCTGAAATTTTCAGCAGCACCTTTATTCCAACGAAATTGCTGTGAACGTGCTGCACTAATGGCAACCGGAAGTTCAGCCGGAGTTTCGACATCTTCCAGGTATTTGAATTTCCATTTTTTAAGCTGCGCGCGATAACTTAAATCCAAATCTTCGGTAAGCGTTTCGCCACTCCAATTCCCGGCATCCAAAATACATTCTTTGCGCCAAATACCTGCGGTACCATTAAAATTGATAAAATGCCGACCAAAATTTCTACCGGTTTGTTCCAGAATAAAATGAAAATCTAAAGCGAAAGCCTGGATTTTGGTGAGCAACGAATAATCCCGATTTAAATGCGCCCATCGCGTTTGCACCACACCAATTTCAGGATTCTTAAAATAAGGAACCGTTTGTTGTAACCAATCTGGATTCGGCATAAAATCGGAATCAAAAATAGCAATAAACTCTCCTTTGGCGATTTTTAACCCTTCCTTTAAAGCACCGGCTTTAAATCCGCTTCGGTTTTCACGTTGGATATGTTGAATCTCAATTCCACTTTTCCGAATTTCAGCAATAATTTCAGTGGTTTTTAGAACAGATTCGTCTGTAGAATCGTCCAGCACCTGGATTTCAAGTTTGTCCTTTGGATAATCGATTTTTCCGATATTCCTTAGTAAACGTTCTACCACATACATTTCGTTGTAAAGCGGCAACTGGATGGTCACGTTGGGGATTTCAGTAGGATTTTTTAGATCGAATTTTTCAGCAGTATCCACACTTTTCTTCGCCTTTAGGTAATTCAGCAATAATTGCAATTCTGAAATACTGTAAAAGAAAATCACCAGCAAGGCCAATGTGTATAATATGATAATCGCTAAATCCAATCTATTTTTTTACCTATTTAAAGCTATATTTAAAAATCCAACCCAAAATCTTAACGCCTGCAAAGATAGCGCCTTTTAGCGTTCCAGAAACTTTAGAGACACCAATCCTGTTTTTGTAATGCACCGGCACTTCTACATACGAAAAATCTTGTTTTATGGCTTTAAGTTGCATTTCTACCGTCCAGCCGTAGGTCTTATCTTGCATATTTAACTTTAGCAATTTCTCGTATTTTATGGCTCTAAAAGGTCCAAGATCGGTAAATTTTGCGCCAAAAAATAAGCGCATTAAAGTGGTGGCGAGCCAATTCCCGAAAATCTGCGGAAGCGTCATTGAGCCATCTTCTCGCCATTTTTTAACCCGAGCACCAATAACCATATCAATATTGTTCTGCTGAATAGGCGCAACGATATTAGTTAATTCTGAAGGGTAATCGCTATAGTCACCATCCAGAAAAACTATGATATCTGGGGTTGAATTTTGATTGGCGATATATTCCATACCTTTTAAACAAGCATAGCCATAACCTTTTCGGTTCTCTTGAAGTACTGTTGCTCCGGCAGCTGAAGCGTTTTTCTCAGTATCATCGGTCGAATTATTGCTTACCACAATAACTTCATCGACGATATTGGGGATTTCAGCAATCACTTTTGCAATCGAATCAGCTTCGTTATACGCAGGGATAATAACTTTTATAATTGGGGTTTTTTTCAAATTTTTTAGGCTTTTTGATCAATTTCGAAACCTCACAGGTTTCAAAAACCTGTGAGGTTTACCGCGTATTTTATTGAGATTTTTGATTCAGAAGATCCAATAGATCTACATCGTTCCCTAATAATACTTCATCTTCGTTGATTCTGCCTTCCGTTTTTCCGTTTTCTAATTTTAAAACACCGCGAGGGCAAACCGCTGAACAAATGCCGCAACCAACACAACTAGATCGTACAATATTTTGTCCTTTTTGTGCGTAAGCTCTAACGTCGATTCCCATTTCGCAATAGGTAGAACAATTTCCGCAGCTAATACATTGGCCGCCATTGGTTGTAATTCTAAATTTTGAAAATAGTTTTTGTTGCATCCCAAGAATTGCCGCCATCGGGCAACCATAACGGCACCACACGCGACTACCAAAAATTGGATAAAAACCAACGCCGATTACTCCAGAGAATGCAGCTCCAATCAAGAAACCATACCATTCGCGGAGCTTATAGGCCGGGAAGAAAAAGATATTCCAGTTTCCGCTAAAATAATTAATTGCGATAATCGATAATATGACCACTAAATATCCAATGGCTCCGTATTTCGCATCTTTTTGTAATTGATCTCGTTTAAAGATCATGATCAAAGCGAAAAATAATGTAAGAAATCCGGCACTTCCCCAAAGAAAAACATCTTTAGTTAACCAAAATCGATCGGAATTTTCTCCAAGATACGAATAGACGACGGCGATGGTCATAACGGTAACAAAAACCAATACACTGTGAATTACCCAGCGTTCAATTTTCCAGGCTTTTTGAGATTTATCCGAAAGTTGCCTAAAGGGATCTCCGGCAGTTTCTGCCAGGCCCCCGCAACCACAAACCCAGCTACAATACCAGCGTTTTCCGTATTTGTAGGTAAGAATAGGAGTGATTACAAAGATCGAAATGATACCAAAAATAAGCATGGCAATACCTAAATTTCCGGCAGATAAAAAAGATTCTAATCGGTATCCGGCAAAAAGATCGTAATTCAGTGGCCAAATCGTTGTGGGAGCAAAATAAGGTTTGTTTAGTCGGGCAAGAATTTCAGGAATTAAAAATGCAAAACCCAACTGAAAAAACATGACCGAGCAAGTTCGAATGATTTCGTAGCGATTATGGCGATATTTCAGGATAAATTTAAATCCGAAAATCCAGATCGCAACCGTATACAAAGTACCGTAAACAAACCATTGGCTGGCCGGACCGCCGTTTATAAATTTACTTAGCGGATCGAACAAAGCGATAATTCCGCTATTTGCGCCTTCGCTATTTAATCCCAAATACTGCGGGAACCAGTATAAAACCACGTAAAATAGGGTCAGACCTATCCCAAGTATCCAGGCCCAAAAACCTTTACCACTTAAGGATTTAAACCAAACGCCGTCGTTTTTGATTCCGGCATGTTTTCCCCAATAGGCATCGATAGAAAAAATTACCGTTCCGAGTGTAATCAGTCCTAGCGATAAACTTAGAAATAAACTTTTATTCGGAAAATTGAAATTAGCGATGGCAAGCACCAAAATCAATAAACCGGTAAGGCCAATAGCACTTGCTATTTTTTGAGTGGTGGAAATACTTTTTGGTGCATCCCCGGTGATAGACATATTATGTTCGATGTTGCTCATATTATATTATTTAGACCTCACAGGTTTTTAAAACCTGTGAGGTCTTGATTTTTTATTCTAAATACAGTTCACTTTTTTTCTCACAAATTTCATTTTGCCTTTTGTAATGCATAAATCTAAAATTTGATTTATCATCAAATAGCTCCAGAACATCATCTCTCATTAGAAGTGTTTTTCCATTAGATATCATAGCATAAAACGAAGAATGTTTGTATTTTTCAAAACTCGATGTAAATCCATGATGATATGGATTTAGATGAATGTACAAAATGACCTGTTTTAGATACTCAGTATTTTTTTATTTGAATTCTAGAAAACCTATCTTGAAAAAGGCTACCATTCCGGTTGTAAGCCTTGTTTATAGCTTTTGCGTATGCATTGAATAAATTTGAAAAGGATTTTGAAAGGACTATACTATCAGCATTTAGAGTTTTAATTAATAAATGAAAATGATTTTTTAATAAACAATAGGCATGGATTTCGGCAATTGGTATAATGTGTTTTTGAACCAATGATAGAAAGAATGGATAATTTCGATCTTCAATAAATAAGTTTTCACCATTATTTCCTCTATTGTAAATATGGTAGAATTTATTGTTTTGTAATGGTTCATATTTCATTGTAATCGATTTTAAACCTCACAGGTTTATGAAACCTTTGAGGTTTGTTAACCAGAAGATTTCTTAAAGCCTTCAAATATTGCTGCCTCATGCCGAGTATAAAATTCAGGATCAAAATTAGCTTGTTTTAGATTAGCAAGTACGTAAGTTATCTCTCGATTTTCGGTAAGCCAACGGTCTAAAACTTCGTGTCTCATTCTAATTCCGAAGGTATTTATGCCTAAAAATTGATTCGTTTTTTTATCGAAATTTATGGTGATGGCTTTGGTTCCATCTTCATGCTGCCAGTGAAAATGTTGCTCATTTTCCTTTGGTTTTGGCCAAACCCAACCATAAGTTTGATATTCAATATCAAAGAATTTAGCCGAATTAAACCAATTTCCCGGATTGTATTGAGTTCTTTCTCCTGTAAGCGTTACCGCTAAAGTTTCCCCCATCATTCGGCCGGTATACCAAACGGCTTCAACCGGTTTTCGCTGTCCAATGGCTTCCTGTTGCTCGGCACAATCGCCAATGGCGTAAACATCTGGAATATTGGTTTCTAAATAGGAATTCACCAAAATTCCTTTATTCATCGCCAAATCTGAATTTTTTAAAAAATCGATATTTGGGCGTACGCCGGCACAAAGTCCGACGAACTGGCAATCGATTTGTTCACCGGTTTTGGTAATTATAGAACTGACTTTCCCGTTTTCGTCCGGAATAATTTTATCGAGTTCGGTTGCTGTTCGCAGTTCGACACCATGAGATTTAATATGCTCAGAAATCATATTCGCGTCCTCAAAAGGTAAGACGGAATGCCAAAAGGCTTTTTCTCGAACTAGCATGGTCACTTCGATATTGCGGGTACGCAGCATTTCAGCGAGTTCTACGCCAATTAATCCGCCACCGATAATGACTGCTTTTTTACAGTTTTTGGTGTTTTTCTCGAGTAGTTCTAAATCTTGTTTTGAAACCAATCCCTGCGCACCATCTAGATCTTCGCCTTCCCAGCCAAATTTGTTAGGGATCGAACCGGTTGCTAAAACTAGTTTGTCGTAAGAAAGTGTATCGCCATTTTTAAAATGAAGCGTTTTTTTATCAAAATCGACTTGCTCTACCCATCCGTTTTTTAGATCGATTCGGTTTTTCTTCCAAAACCAGTCTTCGTATGGTTTAAGATGGTCCCACTTCATGTGGCCCATATACACATACATTAACGCAGTACGAGAAAAAAAGTAATCGCTTTCCGCAGAAATTACCGTAATCTTTTTTTCCGATCTTTTGCGAATATGCCTTGCGGTAGTAATTCCAGAAATTCCGTTACCAATAATAACGATATGCTCCATGGTTTTTACAGCTGTGGTGTTAGTGAAAGTTTCTAAAATTTGTATACTACTAAAATTTAGTCGCAAGTAAAGAATTAACTTAACTTCGAAAGAAAGAAAAGCAGTTAAAAAAAGAAAAATCTTAATTTTAAGAATGCAAGCTTTACTATATAAAACTCATGCTACTCCAATTATGATAAGATAGACAAACCGGATATTCTATGAAAATTAATTTTCTGTACTGTTTCTTTTTTTTCTGCATGGTTTGCCTAAGCTGCCAGCCTAATTATCCAGAACAAAAATATAACGGATTAAGTTTAGTTGCTTCACGAGATTCGTTAAAAACAGCGCATATTCTTCCGCTAAAAAATGTTAATGCGAATACTGTAGCCTTGATGCCTTTTGCTTTTCTTCAGGATTTAAAAAATCCAGAGCTACATTTTAATGACGATCGACAATGGTGGGGAGAACGGGTAGAAGGGCTTCAGCAAAACATTCGAGTACTTCAGGAAAATGAAATAAAGATTATGCTAAAACCTCAAATTTGGATCTGGCACGGAGAATTTACCGGAGATCTTAATATGTCTTCGGAAGAAAATTGGATAAAGTTTGAAAATAGATATTTGGAATATATTTTATTATATGCGGAACTGGCCGAAAAGGAACAAATTGAACTATTCTGCATAGGAACCGAGCTTTATAATTTTACTGAAAAAAGACCCGAATTTTGGCAAAAGATGATTGCTGAAGTACGCAAAGTGTATTCTGGAAAGATCACTTATGCTGAAAACTGGGATAAAGTTGACCAGTTTGAGCTTTGGGATCAACTCGATTTTATTGGCGTAGATGCTTATTTTCCTGTTAGTGAAGAAGAAAATCCTACAAAAGCCGAGTTGATCGATGGGTGGAAATCACATAAAAAAATGCTTCAGAAATTATCTTCGGAATATAAAAAGCAGGTAATATTTACTGAATATGGCTATCGTAATGTCGATTTCGCAGCGAAGGAACCTTGGAAAGCTTCAACAGTTAGGCGTAATGATGAAGTTCCAAAAAACCTAAATGAAGAACTACAAGCAAAAGCTTTACAAGTGATTTATGATGAATTTTGGACTGAAAATTGGTTTGCCGGTGGTTTTCTTTGGAAGTGGCATCATGATCATGATCGTGCCGGTGGAAAGCAGAACGATCGCTTTACACCACAAAATAAGCTGGCTGAAAATATAGTAAAGATGAATTATAAAAAGTTTAAGTTGAAGAATTAACTTTAGACTGATAGCAACTGTATAGCTGTTCTGGTGAAGCGCCCTTAAATTTCTTCCAGCAAATCTGGCAAAAAAGCCATTGTGTTTGCCAAACTCCTAACTTTTCATATAAGCGAGCTGAGGTAGTAAGCCATTTGTTAATAATTGTAAATTCACCTAAATCGTATAGTTTTCCAATCAGCTCATTGTCTTCGTAAACTATATAGTTTTCATTGTAACCTCCTAATTTAAAGAATAATTCTTTTTTAATAAAAAGGGATTGATCGCCACCGCGACAGGAACGATGATTAATTCTTGTGAATTGCGCCATAAGTTTTAACCACCAGTGATTTTTATCGAATTTCATTATAAAGCATCCCGCTTTTTTGTCGTTTTTTAAAGCCTTAATGATATAGTTATCAAAATGGAAAGGAGGATAGCTATCGGCATGCAGAAAATATAATATTTCAGCCTTAGCTATTCGTGCACCAGCATTCATTTGCTTAGCTCGACTTTTTTCAGAAAAAATAATTTTTACAGAAGAGAATTGGCGGGTAATAGCAAGCGTTTGATCTAGACTACCACCATCTACGACAATTATTTCAGCAATAAATCCTTTGTTGTGTTTCAGTAAATATTCTAACAGCCGCCCAATATTCTGCTCTTCATTAAAAACAGGAATAATGATGCTGATTTTCATTTTACTGCTTATTCAGATTCCAGTTATATTCTTTGAAAGAAATATTGTTCCAATTTTTCATTTTCACATTACTGTATTGGTTAATATATTCCCCAAGAGTATTACCTTTTACAGTAAAGTCACCGCTATACCAATCAAAGATTCTGGAAAGTTGAGCAGATTCTTTTTTTATAATATTTTTATCTGAATTTATAAAAGTTCTTGTTGCGTATTCTAATTGCTCGTTGATTGCGCTTGCGGTATACGCTTCATTTAAAAGTCTGGGGCAAGAAATAGACGCACAGTTAATGGCGAAGTGAATTCTTGGTTCTTTCATTCGTCTTAAAATACTGTTTTCTATAGCTCCCAAAGAAATTTGCTTATTGCCCATGCTAACAAATTCTTTAGTCCATGCACCATCGATTTTCTTAATGCTTTTTACCGGGTAATTATCTAAAATTAACCGAACAGTGTTTGCGTTATAAGTATTGATGTAATACGCTAATTGTTCCTGAATAGACCAACTGTTATCTGGTTTATTATCGGCAAGCATTTTAATATATTTATCTAATGCTTTTCGATCTTTTTTGAATCCCTCATAATCTACTAATCCTTTTTCATTCACATGTTTCTGTAGCAAATTATGCCAGCCAGAATGGTCAATATTAACTGAAGAATTAGAAGATGTTGAAATTAACTCACCTTTTACATTGTTATGCGGTAATCCCTTACTGGAGAATCCAGCAGCTGAAAATAAAGCGCAGCCGCTTAAACCAATAGAGAAAATGGCCGTGATCGTTATTCGTTTAAGCATAATAAGATTTCTCATGCTGCGCATATTTAAGTTGTAATTGTTAACAGCATCCTCCGCCATCATAATGAAAGGTAGATTCGCTAATATAGATATCATTTCTTCCTAAATCTTTTAAAGCCTTTGCTGTTTTATCGCAAACTGCTAAAGGTTGATTATGAAGAAGGACATGTCCTTTTTGATCATCAAAATACTCTTTTTCGCCAAAATAAATTGCTGCTTTGCCTGTAAAAATACACGGGCCATCTTCTGGCATAGGATCTTTTATAGCAGCAACTTCTATCGATTCAATAAAGATTAATTCTTCTGTTGGATAGTGTCGAGGATCTAGAATACGATATGGTTTTCGTGCTCTAATTTCTATAGTACCAAAACCCACATCGGTTAAAGCTTTTACGTATTCCTTGATAGGTAGACTCCCGCTAAGGCATAAAGCTCTTAATCTTTCATCATTTCTAAGCTCATCGTTCATTTGCTGCTCGCAAGTAGGATCGCTCATTACCAACTTTCCGTTGGGTTTCAAAACACGATACATTTCTTCAATAGCTTTTTTAAGATCTTCAGCTTTAAAGATATTGAATAAACAGTTTTGCGCTGCCACATCTATAGTATTATCTTCTACCGAAAGATGTAAAGCATCACCTTTTTTAAGATCTACAAAATCTGATTGAAACCACGAATTTTGTCCTTCAGCAATCTTAAAGTTTTTTCTTGAAGCTTCCAGCATCTCATCTACCGCGTCGATGCCCACAACTCCATTTTTTTGTCTGGAAAAATATGCGAATTGTAGTAGTTCCATTCCGCCGCCAACGCCAACGTAGAGGATTTTTGGGTTGTTAGAAAGATCGCGAGCATGAACGGTACTGCCACAGCCATAGTTCATCTCTTGCATGATCTTAGGGATTTTTAAACCCGGCAATTCCCAAATAGGATTTGTAGTACAGCATAGACCAACATCTGGTTTAAGAGCTGCATCTTTATAAACATTTTTTGTGGTTTCAAGATAGCTACTCATAGCTTATATTGTTTTTATCACTTCTTTAAAAAGCGTAATCATTTGTGGTTCGGCTTTCTCGGCCATAGCAATAATTTCTGAAATTTCTACTGGCTCTAAATTGTCAGGATCTCCTTCATCTGTAATCACAGAAACCGCGGAAACAGGAATATTTAGATGGTTTGCTACGATAATTTCTGGAACAGTACTCATTCCAACGGCATCTGCTCCTGCTATTTTTAAAAATCGATATTCTGCCCTAGTTTCTAATTGAGGTCCTAAAACAGAAGCATAAACGCCTTTGTGCAATTTGATGCCATGCTCTTTTGCAACATTCTCCATCGTCGCGTTCATCTTAGCGTCGTAAGGTTGAGACATATCTACAAAGCGTTCTCCTAAATGTTCTACACCTTTAAAGGCTAAAGGAGATCCTCCCTGAAAATTAAGGTGGTCGTCAATAAGCATTAATTCCCCTTTTTTATAATCTAAATTTATAGAGCCTGCTGCATTAGAAACTAAAAGTTTACTAATTCCTAAACGCTTCATTACACGTACAGGATAGGTGACATCCTGTAAAGTATAACCTTCATAAAGATGAAAACGCCCCTGCATTACCACTACTTTTTTTCCTTCCAGGCTTCCGTAGATCAGTTTTCCTTTATGAAATTCTACCGTCGCAGTTGGAAAATAAGGAATGTGATTGTAGCTGGCTTCATATTCATATTCAATTTCTTCGATTAATTTACCAAGTCCGGTTCCTAAAATAATTCCGATTTCCGGAGCTTCAAATCCTTTAGATTTAAGATAATCTGTGGATTCCTGAATTGCGTCTGTCATTTTCATTTTTTAAAAAATTGACTAAAAGCGGGATGATCTTGGATATCTGAATAGTAATCTACATCATTCCGCTCTTCCAGTAATTTATAATTTGTGTTTGTTAAGTTTTGTATGGTTTCTTTTAGCACCGTATCGGTTCCCCAGGTTTTATTCTCAAAAAGGTCTTCCTTAAGCTGTCTCATCCCAAGCAAATAATAACCGCCATCTTGTGCGGGGCCAATTATAACCTCCTGGGTTTCCAAAGCTTCAAAAGCCTTTTCTAAATCCTCGCTATTGATATCGAATAAATCTGAACCGATAATGGCGATTTTCTCGTATCCATCTTCGAATCCTTCAGCAAATGCATATTTCATTCGCTCTCCCAGATCTTTACCATATTGTTTTTTCTTCTGAAAAATGTTAGGATTCCAGATGTCACCTTCTTGTATTTCTTCAGAATAATATACTCTTTTTTCCGCAGAAATTGGTGCTGCAACTTTTACCGTGTGATCTAATAAAAATCGATAAATTTCTAATGCTGTTTGATCGCCTACATCTTTGGCAAGTCTTGTTTTTACTTTGCCAAATTCTGGATTACGCGTAAAAATTATAAGTAAGTTTTTTGAAGTAGTTTTTTCTCTCAAAAAATCATATTTTTTTGCTATAAAGCCGATTTATAGAGCTTTTGAAATAAAGGCTTCAGGTTTTCGCATTCTCAGCAATATACTGTGATTATATGAAAATGACCTTTAATATTTTGTGAAATTTACAAATGCCAAAAATGGCCAAATATTAGCTTCTTTTTTAATAAGCTTTCAAAATTTACACTGCATAAAAAAGCTTATTTTATATGATTATTGCTTTAATTAAATGGTAGAACCCTGGCAGCTACTCCCAGCGCCGGCGGTACAACCATAACAATGTTGAGAAATAATAATATTTCGATCATTCAGTAGATCTTCATTGTATTCACTAATGTGTTTTGTGCTAGCATTTACCTTAAGATCCAGCATTTGATTAAAATCACAATCGTAAAGCCATCCATCCCAGCTAATCGAAATTGTATTGGTACACATTACATTTTCTACCGCAGCAGGATTGTATGCGTCTACCAGAGAATACATGTAATCTTCGTAATTTTCTGAAGCGATTAAATATTCTAAAAACCGACTAATAGGTAGGTTGGTGATTGCGAACAGATTATTAAAATCGATATTAAAATCTTGTTTTAATGCTTTTTTAAAGTCGTTTTCCATTGCCGCCTGGTTGGTAGGTAAGAATGCTCCAGAGGGATTGTAAACCAGATCTAATTTGAGGTCGCAGCCCGGTTGCGCGTATCCTACTTCGTTTAAAAGTTGAAGCGCCTTTATGGATTTATCGAAAACTCCATTTCCACGCTGTTTGTCTGTTTTCTCACGTTTATAAAATGGAAGTGAAGAAACGACATGTATTTTGTGTTTTCTGAAAAATTCTGGTAAATCGTGATATTTCTTATTTGCAAGAATAATTGTAAGATTAGATCTTACGATGATATCATTAATTCCTGCTTTGCAGGCTTCTTCTACAAACCATCTAAAATTAGGATTCATTTCAGGCGCTCCACCGGTAAGATCTAAGGTGTGTGCGCCGGTATTTTTAATGACTTCCAAACATTGCTGCATGGTCTCTTTCGTCATTATTTCTTTACGATCTGGCCCGGCATCAACATGGCAATGCGAACAAACTTGATTACACATATAGCCAAGATTAAGCTGTAGTATTTCGAGTTTTTTGGGTTTTAATGGAAAATGGCCGGTTTTAGCAATTTTATCCTTAAAAGTTGGTAGTTCTCCATCTTCAAAAATTCCTTCACTCAAAATTTCCAGTTGGCGTTGCGGGCTGGACAAATCATCTTTTCTTCCTTTTAGGGATTTTAAAGACATACAAATTGGTTTTTGTTTTTAATTTGAAATGAATAGAACAAGCAGCAAAGAGACTACATGCTTAGTTTTTTGTACTTATTCATCATCTGTACACCATGTACAAGAGTCGCGCCACTCTCTATTGCTGCTCCTGCATGTACGGCTTCCATCATTTCTTCTTTAGTTATTCCTCTTTGTAAGCCATCTTTTGTGTAGGCATCGATACAATAAGGACATTTAACCACATGGGAAACTGCTAAAGCGATTAATGATTTTTCTCGTGCAGAAAGCGCTCCTTCTTCAAAAACTTTTCCGTAGTAATCGAAAAATTTTTCCCCAAGTTTCTCACTCCATTCTGTGATTTCACCAAACTTTCTTAAGTCGGCTGGATCATAATAATTTTTAGACATAGTTAATTTTTTCTGTAAATATACAATTTAGAGAAAGCTTAGTTAATTATTTAGTAATTCATGTAAATTTAATCCTATGTGCATTTCTTAAAATTATTCTTTATTTTTGTTAAAATATAGGATTTAAGATTTGACCAATGCTTTTAAAATCTACTGTTTAAATTGCCATGCTTTCTAAACAGTTATAATTAGATTTTATTGAAATTGGACTGGATTTGTGGACGCTGATTATGGAAATTCTATGATTTTTACTAACAACAAAGATTGCTTGCTAAAAGATTAGATTTCATGAGAATAGACGTCAAAACTTTGCCGGTAAATGATATCATCAAAGATATTTCTAATTGCTTTGGAGTGCCAGTTGAAAATGCTGCAGGGGAGTTGAAAATTGAAATTCCTAAAAACATAGGCGAAGGATATATAAGAGGATCCAGTTTTAAATCGGGTATAGGTATTATTACCTATAACTGTAAATTCTTAGAAGATGTTGATATACATTTTACATTAAATTCTATTCATCCCCTAAAATTTATTTTTTGCTCAGAAGGTAAGGTAGAGCACTGTTTCGAAAATTCAGACGAAAGCGTGATCATTGATAATTTTCAGAATATCATAGTTTCAAGCAGTGGATATAGGGGACACGTGCTTAGCTTTAAAAAAGATGTTGCGGTACATGTGTCGAGTTTAGAAATTATACGATCGGTTTTTTCGCATCGGGATAATTATCAATTTGAAGGTATGGAACCTGATTTGAAAGCGATTTTTAAAGATCAGGTGTCTGAAAAAGAATTCTTTTATCAGGGTAATTATAGTTTAAAGTCGGCAGACTTGATGGAGCAAATTGAGACTAAAGATTTTTCAGGATTTTTACGATCTATTTATCTTGAAGGTAAAGCTTTTGAAATGCTGGTGGTGCAAATAGATCAATATCAAGATGATGAGGCAGAAGATAAATTACCTCAAATTCTTCGAAAATCGGATATTGAAAAAGTAAACTACGTAGCTCGAAGAATTGAAGGAGATCTGGCTACCAATCTAACTGTTGAGGCGTTAGCCAAAGAGGCGGGTACGAATGTTAATAAACTTCAGGAAGGATTTAAGTATGTTTATGATTTAACGGTGAACAAATATATACAGCATCGAAAGCTTGAAGCCGCAAAAGAAATGCTGATGAATTCTGAAAGAAATATTTCTGAAATTGTAATTTCTATAGGACTAAATAACCGAAGTTATTTTTCAAAGATTTTCAAAGAAAAATATGGGGTTAGTCCAAAATACTTCAGGAAATCGAGTTTGCGTCACAATCAGGTTTAAATTTGATCTCCCAAATCTAAAATAGCTTCTTTGGTTTCGTTCAAATAGCTGCGCCCAATGGTATATCGGTTGCCTCCAATTTCAATACTATTCCCTTCAATCGCTTCAACCTTTGCGATAGAAATGGTGTAGGATCGATGTATTCTAATAAATTGCTCTCTTGGTAAACTTTCAGTAAAACTACTAAGGGTTTGGTGTACAATATATTTATCTGTAGCGGTAATAATTTTGATGTAATCTTTAAGACTTTCAATAACCAAAATATCGTTTAGATAAATTTTGCGCATTCGCTTTTTGTCAACTTTTACGAAAAGATGATCATTTTCTTTGGTTGTTCTAGCGGTACTCTGGTTTTCATTCTTGATTTTTACTGCCTTATTTACAGCTTTTAAAAATCTGGGAAAGGGAATAGGTTTTATTAAAAAATCTAAAATTTCCAGCTCGTAGCCTTTTACGGCATATTCAGAATGTGCTGTGGTAATTATTACATTAGGCTTATTAGGTAAACTTTCTAAAAAACTATAACCGTCTAATAAAGGCATGTTTACGTCTAAGAATAATAAATCTACTTCATTTTCCTGCAGATAATGCATGCTTTCTACAGCGTTGGTAAAGGTAGCCTGCAGGGTAAGCTCCTTAATCTGTTCTGTATAGTTTTTTATCACCTTAATAGCTAAAGGCTCATCATCTATTATGATACAGGAAAGATTCATTTTAGTTTTAGTTTTAATTTAATTGAAAAATGACCGTTTTTTTCACCGATATCAAGTTTATATTCCTCTTTCGTATATCCAAGTTCTAAGCGTTTTTTAACGTTATTGATTCCTATTCCTCCGGTAGGTTTAAGTTTTTTTGGAAGCTTTTTTTTTCTTTTTTGAGAAATAGAATTAGCTACTTCAAAAAAAAGAAAATCATCCACAACTTTCAATTTTATTTTTATAAAAACATTTCCGATATTTTCATTAATTCCGTGTTTAAATGCATTTTCAACAAAAGGGATTAGGAGCATTGGAGATAATTCTTTTCCTAAAATTTCTCCAGAAATTTCCATCTCTACATTAAGATTCTCTCCGTAGCGAATGCGTTCTAAATCCAAATAATTCTGAATGCATAAAATCTCTTTTTCCAGGCTTTGTCTTTTATTTTTTGTTTCGTAAAGCAAGTAACGCATCAATTCAGAAAGTTTAAGGACAACGTCTGGAGCTTTTTGTGATTTCTCTAGGGTTAACGCGTAAATGTTATTTAAGGTGTTAAAAAAGAAATGAGGTGAGATTTGCGAGCGCAGAAATCGTAATTCAGTTTCTAATTTAGATTGTTCTAATTTTGCCGCTTTTTGATTAGTAGAAATATAATCGATGGTAATCTTAATTGCAGTGAAAAAAGAAATCACATAAAATTCCCCTAACATCATTTGTATTATATAATTGGCTGTTAAGGAATTTGTTTCGGGGCCTTCCGGCCAAACATTTTTACTGATTAAGAAATAGGTGAGTTCAAACTTAATAATCACCATACAGAAAATAGCCAGAAAAAGTATGCTTGTAAAAAGTATGTAGCGCTTTTTATAAATAAAGGTCGGAATCAAAAAATAAACGCTGAAGTAGCAAAGAAACATATGGATAGGAAATCCTAAAAGATTACCTTTTAAAGATAAAATATAGTCCTGATAAAAGCTTCCCCATCGCAACATGTTGAAAATGAAGTAAATGCTCCAAAACATCACGTGGTGTATGGGCTTGATCTTATAATCAGAGAAATTTGATAATTCGAATAAGTTTTTTATGGATCTTTCGGGTTTCAATTATTTAAATTTTTCTTAACTATTTAGTTGTTTGTCTTTTCAGAAATGTCATTGGTCTAATATCTTTTTAATAGTTGATGAATATATAAATATTTAGCTTACAAGTTGAGTTAACTCAGCTAATAATCCGAAAATTCTTTGTGTATGAGAAGCCGATTTAGTGCAGTAGCCATATCATTTTTGCTGTTAATTTCCTGCAAAAAAGAAGGCAGTAAAGATCTTAAAGAAGCGCCAAAAAATAATGATTTGTCCAGTTTCGTAAATCCGTTTATTGGTACAGGTGGGCACGGGCATACATTTCCGGGGGCAAGTCGGCCTTTTGGGATGGTGCAGGTTAGTCCAGATAATGGTAAAAGTGGTTGGGATTGGTGTTCTGGCTATCATTATTCAGGTTCGCTGGTAGCAGGATTTAGCCATTTGCATTTGTCGGGAACCGGAATTGGAGATTTAGCAGATCTTTTATTTATGCCTGTAAATCAACAAATCGATTTAACTAAAGAGGTAAAAGAACAAAATGATATTCCTTATCTTTCTAAATATTCTCACGAAAACGAAACTGCAAAACCAGGTTATTATCAGCTGTTTTTAGAAGATTTCGATATCAATGTAGAACTTACCTCCACATTAAGAACCGGCTATCAAAAATATACTTTTGGAGAAGGAGAAAAACAGTCTGTAATTATCGATTTAGGCTTTGCTATTAACTGGGATAAGCCAACGGAGACTTCAATAAAAATAGAAAACGAAAATACCATCACCGGATATCGTCACAGCACCGGTTGGGCAAAAAATCAAAAAGTATTTTTTGTAGCTAAATTCTCTAAGCCGATTATCGATTCTGAATTGTATGCTGAAGCTAAACCTTCTAAAGCTACACAAGTTGAAGGTGAGAAAACTTCAGCACAACTCTATTTTGATAAAGAAGACAAAAATCTTCAAGTAGCTGTAGCTTTATCTTCGGTAAGTATAGAAAATGCAAAAGAAAATTTAGACAGCGATGCGAATTTCAATTTTGAAGGTATTAAAACTGAATCCGATAAAGTTTGGAATGCGGCACTTTCTGATATTGTAGTAGAATCGAAAACCGATTCTTTAAAAGAAATTTTTTATACCGCCTTATATCATTCAAGTTTATCTCCTGTAACTTTTAGTGATAAAAATGGAGAATATCGCTTACAGAATGATAGTATTTCTTCTGCTGAAGGAACAACTTATTCTACGCTTTCACTTTGGGATACTTTTAGAGCTGAAAATCCTTTGTTAACAATTACAAACCCCGATAAAGTTTCCGACATTATTAATTCGATGCTGGCGTACTATGACGAAAGTGGCGCGTTGCCGGTCTGGACGCTTTATGGGAACGAAACGAATACCATGACAGGCTATCACTCGGTTCCTGTTATTGTTGAAGCTTTTACAAAGGGAATTAAAGGATTTGATGCTGAAAGAGCTTACGAAGCCGTAAAAACAACCATGATGCAAGATCAGCGTAGTTTAAAAGAGCTTAAAAAATATGGTTATGTTCCTTACAATTTGGGCAACGAATCGGTTACTAAAACTTTAGAATATGCTTATAACGACTGGTGTGTAGCGCAAATGGCAAAAGCTTTAAATAAGCAGGAAGATTATGAGTATTTCTCGAAAAGAGCCGAATCTTATAAAAAGCTCTTTGATCCTGAAACCGGATTTATGAGAGGGAAATCTTCTGAAGGAAAATGGCATACCCCTTTTGATCCTAAGCATTCGCAACATCGCGTAAATACCGATTATACAGAAGGGAATGCGTGGCAACACAGTTGGTTTGTTTTGCATAATGCTGAAGGTTTAATTCAACTTCATGGTGGTGCCGAACCGTTTACTGAAAAATTAGAACAACTTTTTAATGAAAGCTCAGAGATCACCGGAGAGCATATTTCCAACGATATTTCAGGTTTAATTGGGCAATATGCACATGGGAATGAGCCAAGTCATCATATTGCTTATTTATTTAATAAAGCCGGAAAGCCGTGGAAAACTCAGCAATACGTACACAAAATTCTAGAAACTCAATATTCTACAAATCCAGATGGTTTAAGTGGTAACGAAGATGCTGGGCAAATGTCTGCTTGGTATGTTTTTAGTGCTATGGGATTATATCCGTTTAATCCTGCAAGTGCAACTTACGAGATTGGTACACCGGTTTTCGATAAATCGACGATCAATCTTAAAGGCGGAAATCAATTTGTAATCACAGCAAAAAATCTTTCTCCTGAAAATTTCTATATCCAATCGGCTAAATTGAATGGAAAAGAATTTAATCAAACAACTATTTCTCACGAGCAAATTGAATCAGGTGGAACTTTAGAATTTGTAATGGGAAGCGAACCGAATAAAAATTGGGGCGTAGCCAAAAAATAAGCAGAATTAATGCATATAGTAGATGTAATCATAATTGTCCTTTATATTTTATTAACCCTAGGCGTTGGTGTTTGGGTATCCAAAAAAGCCAGTAAAGGTTTAGATTCTTACTTTCTTGGGGGTAAAACCATAAAGTGGTATTACCTGGGATTAAGTAATGGTTCTGGAATGTTCGATGTATCCGGGACGGCCTGGATGGTGGGAATCCTGTTTTTATACGGAGTAAAAAGTTTTATGTTCATGTGGATGTGGCCAATCTGGAATCAGGTTTTCGTAATGATGTTCCTGGCTGTTTGGATTAGGCGATCTAAAGTGATGACGGGTTCAGAATGGATTTTAACTCGATTTGGTGATGATAAAGCAGGACGAGCTTCTCATTTAATTGTAGCCATTTTTGCGGTAGTTGCCTCTATAGGTTTTATCGCGTATTTTTTTGAAGGTGCCGGGAAATTTATGACGGTAATTCTTCCTTGGGATATGAGTCTTTCTATTGCTGAAACGACCTTGCTAACTTCAGAACAGTCTTATGCATTGCTGATCATCTTTTTTACGACAATTTATACCATCAAAGGCGGAATGTTCTCTGTGGTAACTACTGAAGTTTTGCAATACTTAATCATGGTAATTGCTGGGATTTTAGTAGCTGGATACACTTTTTACGCTTTTAGTGATGTTGAGGTAAATCGGTTAATTCCTGAAGAATGGAAAAATGTATTTTTCGGCAATGAGCTCACCGGATTTTGGTCGGGGGATTATCAAGAATTTAACCGACTTATCGATACGCAAGGGTATAAAATGTTTGGTGCTTTTATCGGGATGACGCTTTTTAAAGGTTTCTTTTCGAGTGTTGCAGGGCCAACGCCAGGTTACGATATGCAGCGAATTCTTTCAACTCGAAACGTGAAAGATGCAGCATATATGAGTGGTTTTACCAATCTGGTTTTATTTATACCACGGTATCTTTTAATTGGTGGAATTGTTTTAATCGGGCTTGTTTTTATTGCGCCACAAATGGCAGAAGCAGGAGTTGTTACCGGTAACGATCTGGAAGTAATTTTACCAAAAGTAATCAATAATCATGTTCCGGTAGGAATTAAAGGATTGTTGTTAGCCGGATTATTAGCTGCTTTTATGTCCACATTTTCAGCTTTTGTAAATGCAGGGCCGGCTTATATTGTAAACGATATTTATAAAAAGTATTTTAAACCAGTAGCTTCAGATAAACACTATGTAAAAGCGAGTCATATTGCATCTTTCGGTGTGGTTATTCTTGGAGTGATCATGGGCTTTTTTGCAGATTCTATAAACGCTATTACACTTTGGATTACCAGCGCACTTTATGGCGGTTATGTGGCAGCAAACTTTTTAAAATGGGTTTGGTGGCGATTTAATGGTTGGGGATATTTCTGGGGAATGTTAGCAGGTTTAGTTATTGCCACACTTCAGTTTTTCTTAGATCAAAATAAAGCGAATTTAGAAGCTGGTACCTTGCTGCATGATCTTTCAGAAATTCCGGTAATCTATTTGTTCCCGATCATTTTAGGATTCTCATTGCTTGGTTCTTTGTTAGGGACATTCCTCACAAAACCAACAGATATGGCAACGCTGAAATCTTTTTACACCAATGTGCATCCCTGGGGTTGGTGGAAGCCGGTTAGAGATCATTATTCCGAAGAAAAAATAGAGAAAAACAACGAATTTTGGTTGGATATGTTTAATTGTCTAATCGGAATTATATGGCAATCCAGTATGATTTTATTACCAATCTTTTTGGTAGTAAGAGATTATCCTAAAACTTGGATGTCTTTTGCCGTGTTTATCGCAACAAGCTTAATTTTGAAATTTACATGGTTAGATAAAGTGAAAAATCTTGAAACCAGCGAAGACGATATTTAATTAATACAGAATTAAACAATAGCCTGATGATATTTCAGGTTAAAAAATAATAGAAATCTCGAAATTCGAGTAAAATAAAGAAGATGATGAAGAATATACCTTGGCAGGATAAGCCAGAGAATTGTAACGATGTACTTTGGAGACATAACGAAAACCCTATAATCGATCGTTATGCTATTCCTACCTCAAACAGTATTTTTAATAGCGCGGTAGTGCCTTTCGAAGATGGTTTTGCCGGCGTATTTAGATGTGACAACAAAGCCGTACAAATGAATATTTTTGCCGGTTTTAGTAAAGATGGTATCAATTGGGATATTAATCATGAGCCTATAGAAATGCAGGCGGGCAATACTCAAATGATTGATTCAGATTATAAATATGATCCTCGTGTTACTTTTATTGAAGATCGATATTGGGTTACCTGGTGTAACGGTTACCATGGCCCTACCATTGGTATCGCGTATACTTTCGATTTCAAAGAATTTTTTCAGTGTGAAAATGCTTTTTTGCCCTTCAACAGAAACGGAGTTTTATTCCCTAACAAAATCAACGGTAAATATGCGATGTTAAGTCGCCCTAGTGATAATGGCCATACGCCATTTGGGGATATTTACATTAGCTACAGTCCAGATATGAAATACTGGGGTGAACACCGTTGCGTAATGAAAGTTGCTCCGTTTGAAAAAAGTGCATGGCAATGCACAAAAATCGGCGCTGGCCCCGTGCCGATTTTAACCGATGAAGGTTGGTTGTTGTTTTATCACGGTGTTATTGCTACCTGTAACGGATTTAGATATTCGGTAGGTGCTGCAATTTTAGATGAAAATGAACCTGATAAAGTAAAATACCGTTCGCAGCCTTATTTGTTGGCTCCGGCAGAACTTTACGAAATGACGGGGGATGTACCAAATGTTGTTTTTCCTTGTGCAGCCTTGCATTCTCATGAAGAAGATAAGCTAGCTTTGTATTACGGAGCGGCAGATACCTGTACAGGTGTTGCCTATGGTAAGATAAGCGAAGTTGTAGATTTTGTAAAAAATAATAGTTTGTAAGATGAAATCGATAATAGTCAGTTTTGGATTCTTTTTTTGTTTGAATGCTTTTGCGCAGGAAACGCCACGCTCTTATGTGGCGCACAAAACTTCCGAAGAAATTATTATTGATGGTAAGCCTGAAGAAACTAGCTGGAAAGAAGCAAAATGGACTGCCGATTTTATAGATATTGAAGGTGAAAAAGTCCCAAAGTATAAAACCAATATAAAAATGCTTTGGGACGACCAGTATTTTTATATGTATGCCAAAATGGAAGAACCGCATATCTGGGCAACTTTAAAGCAAAGAGATACGGTAATTTTCTATAATAACGACTTTGAAGTTTTTATAGATCCCGATGGTGATACTCAAAAATATATGGAGTTTGAAGTAAATGCATTAAATACGGTTTGGGATTTAATGCTTTTAGAAACCTATCGCGAAGGCGGTCCTGCGATCGATCACTGGGATATTAACGGAATTAAATCTGCCGTGAATATCGAAGGTACTTTAAACGATGCTTCAGATAAAGACCAATATTGGGAAGTGGAAATTGCTATGCCCTGGGATGCTTTAACCGAAGCCGGAAAAAAAGCTGAAATTCCGCAGAATGACTTTTGGCGTGTTAACTTTTCGCGCGTAAACTGGGATCACGAACTAAATGATGGTCGATATTCAAGAAAGAAAGGTGAAAATGGCCAATATCTGCCGGAATATAATTGGGTTTGGTCGCCACAAGGCGTTATCAATATGCACGAGCCGGAACATTGGGGATATGTGTTTTTTAGTGATAAAAAACCTTCTAAAAGTATCCAATTTGAGATCCCTAAAGACGAACATATTCGTTGGGAAATGTATGAATTGTACCGTGCTCAAAAAAAATATTATGAAAAACATCAAAAATGGGCCACTAGTATAGATCAACTTCAAAAGCAACCTACTTCAGTATTACATAAAACCATAACGCCAAAAATCGAAGTCCATGCTTCAGGTTACAATATGATTGTTGAAAGTCCTTTTTCAGCAATAAAATACCTGATAAAAGAAGATGGAGAATTTTTAGAATTAAAGAATTAAATAACCTTTAAGTTTAAGGCCTTTAAAAATAAATCAAATGAAAATTAAGTTTTTATTCCTTTCCTTTTTAGTAGCTTTTTCGAGCATTTCATGTTTGGATAATATGCAAAGTGCACAAAAAAATACTTCCGAAGAAGCTAAAAATGAATCAGCCGAATCCTCAGATTTTAAATTCTGGACATGGATTACCGCCGATGCGAAGAGAACAGATTCTTCATATACTGCTGAATTCAAAAAATACAAAGATAACGGGTTGGATGCCGTGTTGATTAATACGAATACCGATCCAGATTTGCTTTCTCGATTAACGCCGCTTGCCAAAAAAGAAGGTTTAGAAGTGCATGCCTGGTTAATGACAATGAATCGCCCGGGAGATTCTGTCGCGCTGCAACATCCAGATTGGTATCAGGTGAGCCGCAGCGGAAAATCTGCTTTTGACGATCGCCCGTATGTAGATTATTACCAATGGCTTTCGCCAAGTAATCCGGAAGCAGTGCAACATATTTATGATCTTATTGAAGGTCTAGCAAAAGTTGAAGGTGTAGCTACAGTTCATTTAGATTATATTAGATATCCAGATGTCTTCCTTCCGGTTGGGTTGTTGCCAAAATATGATTTAAAACAGGAAACTGAGCTGCCAGATTACGATTTTGATTATTCTGATGCCAGCGTAAATGCATTCAAAGAGAAATTTGGTAGAGATCCCCGAGAAATGGAAAATCCGGCAATTGATATCGAATGGAAACAGTTCCGTTTAAACCAAGTTAAAAATGTGGTAGACCACGCTTATGAAATTGCACATGAGCACGGAAAAGAATTAAGTGCAGCTGTTTTTCCTTATCCAGAAATGGCCGATCATATGGTACGCCAACGTTGGGATAAATGGAATATAGATTATGTTTTGCCAATGATTTATAACAATTTTTATAATGAAGATTTAGATTGGATTGGTTTTGCAACCAAGCAGGGAGTAAACGATCTAAAAGGTCAAAACACACAATTACATACCGGAATTTACATTCCTGAAATGACCCCGGAAGATATTACAAAATCAATTCAGTTGGCTAAAGAAAACGGTGCGAAAGGTGTTTCTTTCTTTGATGGAGGTGCTTTTACAGATGAGAAGTTGGAAGCAGTGAAGAAGGCAAGTGAAAATTAAGTTTGAAGTACGAAGTTAGAAAATAGTATAGAGATTTTAGATCGCTGCGCTGTTAGAAGTTAGAATTTAGATTATAGAAAGTAGACTAGAGAACAGAGAGAAGAGATAAGAAGCAAGAACTAGGACTTATCATTTTAAGTTTTGAATGCTGAATTTTGAATGAAATAAAAATGGCCTATCGAAAATTGCTCGTAAAATTGGAAATGACAGAAGCGTTTAAATTTTAGGCTGTTTGAGCGCAGCGAGTTCCTAAATGCTTAAAACAAAAGCTGAAAGATTATTATTGAAGGCTAACCGTTAAAAACATGAAATTAAAATTCTTAGGAATCGCTGTTTTAGTAACTTTTTTTTCCTGTAAAAAAGAGGAAACTGAAATCAGTAGAACATCTCATGAGAAAATTACGCAGTTTGTAAATCCATTTATCGGTACCGATGGGCCGGGGAATACGTATCCCGGTGCAACCACGCCATACGGAATGGTACAATTAAGCCCCGATATCGGGATTGGCGGTTGGGATCGTATTGCAGGTTATTTTTACCAAGATTCGATTATTAGCGGTTTTTCGCATATGCATTTAACAGGTACGGGTGCCGGCGATTTGTACGATATCTTGGTGATGCCAACTAACAGTAAGTTTTCAGATCGTATTGCAAATAATAATCACAAACCTTTTTCAAAGTTTAGTCACGAGAAGGAAGAAGCTTCGCCGGGCTATTATTCGGTGCAGCTTCTAGATTATGATATTAAAGCGGAACTTACTGCTACGCCAAGAACCGGGATTCAGCGGTTTACTTTTCCTAAAGATTCGTTATCGCAAATTCATGTGGATTTAGGATATGCTTTAAACTGGGATAAGGCAACAGATACATATATTAAAGTAGTAAACGATTCGGTTGTTGAAGGTTATCGAAAATCCACAGGATGGGCAAAAGATCAGCGAGTATATTTTGTAATGAAGTTTTCTAAAGCTTTTCAGGATTTCGAAATTCTGAAGAATGATGAGGTTATTTCAGCAAAAGAAATTACTGCGAAAAAGACGAAGATTATTCTGAATTACAAAACCACTTCCGAAGAACAAATTGTAGTGAAAACCGGCGTTTCTTCAGCAAATATTCAAGGTGCTTATGCAAGTTTAGAAACTGAAACACCCGACTTTAATTTTGATAATTATCGCAAAAAAGCGAATGAAACTTGGGAAAGTGAACTTCAGAAAATAAAAATAAAAACTTCGAACACAGATCAAAAATCGGTGTTTTATACGATGATGTATCAATCGATGTTGGCGCCAACTTTATTGAGTGATCCCAACGGGAATTACAAAGGCGCAAACGATAGCATCGAAAATGCAAATGGTTTTAATCGTTACGATACCTTTTCACTTTGGGATACATTTAGAGCAGCGCATCCGCTATACACGATCATTCAGCAAGAAAGAGTGCCAGATTTTATAAAATCGATGTTAGCGCATTACAAGGAAACGGGATTGCTTCCGGTTTGGTCGATGCAAGGAAACGAAACCAATATGATGTTAGGGTATCACTCGGTCCCCGTGATCGTAGATGCTTATTTTAAAGGTTTTGATTTTGATGCGGAATTAGCTTACGAAGCCTGTAAAGTCAGTGCGATGACTAGCACAAGAAAAATAGATGTTTTTGCTGAAAAAGGTTATGTGCCGGCAGAAGATAAAGAAGGCGATTGGAGTGTTTCTAAAACGTTGGAATATGCTTACGACGATTGGTGTATTGCCATGTTTGCAAAAGATTTGGGCAAAGAAGACGATTATCAATACTTCTTGGAACGATCTGGATACTGGAAAAATACCTATGATTCTAAAACCAGTTTTTTTAGAGCAAAAGACGAAAATGGTGAATTTATCGAAGGATTTAATAGTAAAGAGTATTCCAATTATTTTAGTGAAAGTAATGCGTGGCAATATTACTGGTTTGTGCCGCAGGATATTCCCGGCTTAATTAAAACTACCGGAGGGAAAGAGCGTTTTACGCAAAAGCTAGATTCGATGTTTTCGTTTAATCCTGCTGCAGATGATAAATTGCCAATTTTTAGTACAGGAATGATTGGGCAATATGCGCATGGAAATGAGCCGAGTCATCATGTGGCCTATTTGTATGATTATGTAGGTAAAGCTTCAGAAACGCAAAAACTGGTGCGCAAAATTATGACCGAGCAATATAAAAATGAGCCAAACGGTCACTGCGGAAATGAAGACTGCGGACAAATGTCGTCTTGGTATATTTTTAGTTCGATGGGATTTTATCCGGTAAATGCGGCGCAGGGAACTTATATGTTGGGTGCTCCGTTATTTGAATCTGCTGAAATTAATCTGCCGGACGGTAAAAAATTCAGTATTAAAACATCGAATTTTGCTGAAGATAATCAGTTTGTAGCAAAGGTGAAATTAAACGGAAAAGAGTTAGATCGCGCTTATATCACTCATAAAGAAATTGTTGAAGGTGGTGAGTTATTATTCGAGATGAGCAGTGAACCGGCGGATAAAGTTTTAGAAACACCGCAACCGAATACCATTTATTAATATTCGATAAATCTGGATATCATTTTATTTTCTAAATCAAGATTACATGAAATTGTTTAAAATTTTACTTCTTTTTATAGCGCTTTCAACAATTGGTTGTGCTGAAAAGGAAAATCCGTCATTTACAAAGGATGATTTAGTGCTCATTCCGCAGCCAAAATCTTTAAAACTCAATAACGGAAGTTTTGAAGTCAATGAAAACACCAAAATTATCATTCCGCAGGATAGTTTAGCTTCAGTTTCGTCAATTTTAAATGATCTTTTTAAAAAAGCTGCCGGATTTGAGTTGGAAACTTCAGCAGAAGCAGTTTCAGAAAATAGTATTCAGCTAAAAATAAATTCAGAAATCGCAAAAGAGGCTTACGATCTTAAAGTGACTTCAGAAAATGTGATTTTAGAAGCAAATTCGAAACTGGGATTTGTGTATGGATTAGAAACGATTCGACAATTACTACCAAAAGAGATAGAAAGCGCCTCGAAAATATCGAATATTGGGTGGTATATCCCAAATGTTGAAATTAGCGATGCACCGCAATATTCGTATCGTGGGAATATGTTGGATGTTTCACGTCATTTCTTCGGAAAAGAATATATCAAAAAACATATCGACAGGCTTGCATTTTTAAAACTGAACACCTTTCACTTTCATTTAGTGGACGATCAGGGTTGGAGAATTGAGATCAAAAAATATCCAAAATTAACTGAAGTTGGCGGATTTAGAGTTGATCAGGAAGATAGCCACTGGAATGCAAGAACCAAAAATGATCCTAATGCTGAAGCGACTTTTGGCGGATTTTACACTCAAGAAGATATTAAAGAAATTGTAGGATATGCTCAAGAAAAAGGAATTCGCGTAATCCCAGAGATCGAAATGCCAGCGCATGTAATGAGCGCGATTGCAGCCTATCCTTGGTTGTCGTGCACGGGAGAACCTATTGCGGTTCCTTCAGGTGGAATTTGGCCAATTACCAGTATTTATTGTGCCGGGAAAGAAACGACTTTTGAATTTTTAGAAGAGGTGCTGAATGAGGTGATGCAATTATTTCCGGGAGAATATATTCATGTTGGTGGTGATGAAGCGACTAAAACCAACTGGGAAAGTTGTCCCGATTGCCAACGCCGAATTAAAGAAGAAGGTCTTGCCAATGAAGATGAGCTGCAAAGTTATTTTATAAAGCGTATCGAGAAGTTTTTAAATGAAAATAACAGAACGCTAATTGGTTGGGACGAAATTTTAGAAGGAGGTCTGCCAGAAGAAGCAACGGTGATGAGTTGGCGTGGTTTTGAAGGTGGATGGGAAGCTTCAAAAGAAGGACACGATGTGATTATGACGCCAACCAGTCATTTATATTTCGATTATTACCAGGGCAGCCCAGATCACGAGCCGGTGGCTTTTAATGCATTTACACCGCTAGAGCGAGTTTATGAATTTCGTCCGGTATTAGATTCAATGAGTGTGGAGCAGAAAAAGCATGTGCTTGGTGGGCAGGCTAATCTTTGGGCAGAATATGTGCCTACGGAAGAACATTCAGAATATATGTTGTTTCCAAGATTAGCGGCGCTAGCTGAAGTAGTTTGGAGCCCTGAAGAGAAATTGAGCTGGGAAGATTTCTCGGTAAGAATCCGTAAAATGATGGAGCGTTTTGAGGTGATGGGAATTAATTATGCGAAAAGTGCGTATGCGATTCAGCCAAAATCTGATATTGATCTGGAAACCGGAGAAATTACGATCAAATTAAAATCTGAGTTTCCAAATACTGAAATTAGGTATGCTTTAAACGGAGAAGAACTTACTGCCGAATCCAGTATTTATAAAAATGAAATAAAAGTAGATACCGATACTAAAATTAAAGCTGCTGTTTTTAGTAATGCTAAAGTTATGGGGCCGGTAATGGATAAAACTTTTGAATTCCACAAAGCCGTTGGTAAACCGGTGACTTACAAATATCCTTATAATCAAAGTTATGCCTCTTCAGGTGAAACTGCGCTTGTAAATGTTTTAAAAGGAAGTAAGTATTTTAAAGACGGTCGTTGGCAGGGATGGATAGGAAATCCTGCAATTGCGACCATCGATTTGGAAGAAGCTACGACCGTAAGTGAAGTGGTTGTAGGAAGTTTGGAAGAGCAGGGCACCGGAATTTATTTTCCGCAGCAATTAAAAGTGGAAGTTTCTAAAGATGGAAAAAGTTTTGAAGAAGTAGCTTCCTTAAAAAGAGAATATCAAACCAATCCCGGTGCAAAAATCGAGAATTTTGAGTTGAAATTTGAGACTCAGGAAAATATTCAATTTGTAAGAGTACGTATAGAACCATTAGCGAAAACCCCGAATGGAGGCGGTGCGTGGTTATTTTTAGATGAAATTCAGGTAAAATAATATTCGATGTTTTTAGTAAGAAATATTCTTTCAGTAGTAGTTGTCGTATGTATTAGCGTTCAGTTGGCTTCGGCACAAAGTAGTTTTGATCCACTTCCGTATGTAAATCCTTTTATAGGAACTTCAAATTATGGGGCTACAAACCCCGGGGCAATTGCGCCAAGAGGGATGGCAAGTGTGTCGCCGTTTAACGTGGCCGGTAGAATAGATCTAAATCCGCTAGAAAAAGATAGCCAGTGGTTATCCAATCCATACGTGCATGAAAATCAGTTTTTAACCGGTTTTAGTCATGTCAATATGAGTGGAGTTGGTTGCCCAGAACTTGGTGTGATAATTACCATGCCTACCACCGGAGAGCTAAAAACAAATCATATCGATTATGGAACAACATATTCTGAAGAAAAAGCCGAAGCTGGATACTACACAGCAAAATTAGATAAATATAATGTAAAAGCTGAAGCTACGGCAAGCACAAGAGCAGGAGTTAGTCGGTATTCATTTCCGGCAGGAAAATCGAATATTTTGTTGAACTTAGGTTTAGGATTAACCAATGAACAAGGCGCTATGGTACATGTGGTTGGGCCAGATGAAATCGAAGGAATGCGCATGGTAGGAAGTTTTTGTTATAACAGTGCCGAAGCTGCTTATCCTGTATATTTTGTGGCGAAATTCTCTAAACCAGCCGATGATTTTGGGGTGTGGAAAACACCTTATAAATACGAAGGTTTAGAATCGCAGTGGATGGGTTATAACGGCAAAACCCGAATCAAAAAAGGATTTACAAGAGAAGTGGTAGGCGATAGTATTGGCGCGTATATGACTTATGATTTTAAACAACCAGAACAAGTTGAAGTAAAAATTGGCGTTTCTTACGTAAGTATTGAAAATGCTCGTGAAAATTTAGCAAAGGAAGTTGGAGATTCCACTTTTGAAGAAGTTTTAGCAGAAACAAAAAATGCATGGAAAAAGAAATTGCAGGTTGCTGAAGTTGAAGGCGGAACTAATGATGAGAAAACGATTTTTTATACCGCTTTGTATCATACTCAAATTCATCCGAACATTTTAAATGATATCAACGGCGAATATCCTGAAATTGCAACCGGAAAAATTGGGAAGACTAACGGAACTCGTTACACCACTTTTTCGCTATGGGATACGTATCGTAATTATCATCAGTTGATGAGTTTGTTGTATCCGGAAGAGCAGCTGAATATGGTGAGATCGATGTTAGAAATGTATGATGAAAATGGATGGTTGCCAAAATGGGAATTAAATTCAACCGAAACCTTTACCATGGTAGGTGATCCTGCAGCGGTAGTTTTAGCCGATACGTACTTACGAGGCTTAACAGATTTTGATGTTGAAAAAGCCTACGAAGCGATGCTGAAAAGTGCGTTGGATACAACAAATAACCCACTTCGTCCTGGCCTTAAGGAATACATCGAAAACGGATATATTGGAGTAGATAGCGATGTGGAAGGGCCGGTTTCTACTACTCAAGAATATAATATTGCTGACTACGCCATCGCGCAATTAGCTAAAAAGCTAGGAAAAAAGAAAGATTATAAAAAGTTTTTAAAACGCTCGATGTCGTATAAGAAATTGTATAATCCAGAAACAAAATTTCTTCAACCTAAAAATAGTGATGGTAGCTGGTTTGCTGATTTCGATCCTTTAGCCGGAGCTAATTTTACAAAAAATCCAGGTTATATAGAAGGTAACGCATGGCAATACTTATTTATGGTGCCGCATGATGTGAACGGACTTAAGAAATTAATGGGTGGAAATAACAAATTTGAGACTCGTTTAGATGAACTTTTTAAGAAAGGTCAATTTGACATGGCTAACGAACCCGATTTCGCTTATGGCTATCTTTATAATTTTATTCCTGGGAAAGAATATAAGGCTTCAGAAAAAATACATGCGCTAATTAAAACCTATTGGAAAAATGCTCCAGATGGTATTCCTGGTAACGATGATACCGGAACAATGAGTGCTTGGATTATTTATTCGATGATGGGAATTTATCCAATAACTCCAGCAGAACCTGTTTACACTTTTATAACGCCGACATTCGACAAGATTACGCTTCACTTAGATGAGAATATATATCCAAATAAAAAACTAATCATTGAGAATAAAACGAATCCTAATGAAGCCTTAAATTTGATAATAGATCAAAAAAGCATAAAAGGTCTAATATTCGAAATGCCAATATCAGACTTCCCTAAAAAATTAGACTTTAATCAGCATTAAGGCTAAAAAAATTAAAAATAGTCTTTAATTGATTTAATTTTTAACTGAAAATTTAAACGAAAACGATTTTTGTATATAAGTTGTTTAGCTATTCAGCAGTGTCATCCGTCGATTTTATTTCCAAAAGCTTAACTAAATGCTAACATTTAAGATAAATTTAGCAACTTTAGGGTTGAATTAAACATGCACTAACTAAAATTTAAATTACAAGTATGATTAAAAAAATTATTTTTTCGTTTTTGCTTGTAATGGGGTTCGTACAACTTGCCAGTGCCCAACAGCAAGAGGTAAGCGGAACCATTACAGAAGCTGAAACAGGTATGCCTTTGCCTGGAGTAACTGTCTTAGAAAAAGGTACGTCCAACGGAACTTCAACAGACTTTGATGGTAATTTTTCCATTATGGTAGATAGTGGTGCCACTTTGGTTTTTTCCATGATTGGGTATGCTACTCAGGAAATTCCTGTGACTTCCAGTCTTATAAATGTTGAAATGGGAACGGATACTGAATCGCTTCAAGAAGTTGTGGTAACGGCTTTAGGTATAAAGCGAGAAAAGAAAGCTATCACCTATTCTGCTCAAAATGTCGAAGTAGATGAAGTTTCTGAAGCACGTTCTTTGAATGTTGCTAACTCGCTATCTGGAAAGGTTGCCGGCCTTAATTTTTCTACAACTTCAAATGGGGTAGGAAGTGCTTCTAGAGTCACCTTGCGCGGTAATAGATCATTAACGGGTAATAATCAACCTTTATATGTAGTAGATGGTGTGCCAATTAGTAATGGTTCTGGGAGTAGAAATTCTGATATAGACACAGGAGGTACAACACAACCTGACGGAATCGCAAATATAAACCCAGATGATATTGCAAGTATAAGTGTTTTAAAGGGACCTTCAGCAGCAGCACTTTATGGTACTCGAGCGAGTAATGGTGTTATTGTAATTACTACAAAATCGGGTAATGGTGCTCAAGGAATACGTATCACTGTTTCATCTAACTTTATGGCTTCTTCAGCTTATAACCTTTTGAATTTACAAAATCAATATGGGCAGGGTACTAACGGTGAGTATGTGTCGAATTCGAGTTCAAGTTGGGGTGGTCGATTAGATGGTAGTCAGGTTGAAGCTTGGCAACTGGTAAGAAATCCTGATTATGAAGGTCCTGAGACATATGCATACGCGCCGCAGCCAGATAATGTTATAGATTTTTTTCAAACAGGTTATAATTTAGCCAATACATTATCTGTAAGTGGAGGAACAGAAAAGACTCAAGCTTATTTCTCATACACGAACACTACTGCAGAAGGAATTGTTGCAGGAAATAAATTGAACAGGCATAACGCTAACTTACGTTTGAACAGCAAGCTTACTGATAAGTTATCTTTAGATGTAAAGACTAACTATATAGTTCAGGATATTGATAATTTATTGAGAACAGGTGAAGAGTCTGTAGGAACATCAGCTTATTTACTACCTCGAAGTATTGCCTTTGATGATTACAAAGATTATGAATATGTGGATGCTGCTGGGCAGTTACAAACAAACTATTTTAGAGATGAAGTAGGAGCTCCAGGTGGAAACCCGTATTGGTCAGCATTGCGTAATGATGACAGAACGGATAAAAGGAATCGTTTTATAGGTTTAGCTTCGTTAAAATATCAATTTACAGATGCATTGAGTTTACAAGTGCGTACTGGTATTGACGATATGACGAACAAGACTTTTAGAAATAGATATGCAACTAATGCTTTTAATAATAATTTAGGAGGTTATAGTGAATATTATGAAACTGTAAGAGAGTTAAATTCTGATGCACTTTTATCATATGATAATAAGTTTGGTGAATTTAGTTTGAATGTGAATTTGGGAGCAAACATCTTAAAACAAACCAATACTTCTCTAAATTCAGGAGGCACATTAAGCAAACGTAATTTTTTCGCTTTAGCAAATGTTGAAACAGTAACTTCGACTTCATCTAAATGGGAGAAACAAATAAATTCACTTTATAGTTTTGCTCAACTTGGCTATAAAAGTATGTTATTTTTAGATGTAACAGCCAGAAATGATTGGTCATCTACTTTACCGGAAGAAAACCGCTCATTTTTCTATCCATCTATAGGTATTTCTGGTTTAATTTCAGAAATGACTGAATTGCCAGAGTTTATATCTTATGCTAAATTGAGAGCTTCTTATGCAGAGGTAGGTAATGATACAGATCCTTATCAATTGAGTCCTCAGTTATCTTATATAGGAGGAAATGGTGGTATGTTGTATGCCCAAACTACAGCAGCGAACCCTAATTTGAAACCTGAAATTTCAAACTCTGTAGAATTTGGAGCTGATTTTAGATTTTTAGGAAATAGACTGGGTGTTGATTTTACTTATTTTAAAACAAATACTAAGAATCAAATTTTTAGTATAAATACTCCAGAGTCTTCAGGATATTCGAATGCAATTGTTAATGGGGGAGAGGTTCAAAATAGTGGTATAGAAATTTCGCTTACTGCAACTCCAATAGAGACAGAAAACTTTTCCTGGGACATTTTAGCAAATTATGCGTCTTATGATTCTGAAATCAAATCTATATTTGAAGGACGAGACGAACTTGTATTAGGTCAAGGTAGACTTGTTAGAAGTAAAGTTGTTAAAGGAGGTCAATACGGAGATTTATATATTCAAGGCTTTCAAAGAAATGATGACGGTGAGATTATAGTTAATTCTGCCGGTATACCATTAGCAACAAATAGTTTTGATGTTTATGGAGGGAACTTTAATCCAGATTGGACAGGTGGCCTCAAAAATAACTTTAGGTATAAAGATTTTTCATTGAGTTTCTTAATTGATATGAGAATTGGAGGTGATGTGATTTCTTATACACAGGCTAGACAAGCAGGATTAGGGGTTAATAAAATGACTCTTGAGGGTAGAGAAGATGGTTTAGTGGTAGACGGTGTTGTAGCCAATGATGATGGTACATTTTCACCTAATACAACAAATATTACAGCAGAACAATACTGGACCGCAATTGGGCAAAGAACACCTATTGCAGAACCATTTATTTATGATGCCACAAACATTCGTTTGAGAGAATTAGTTTTAGGATATGCAATGCCGCAAAGCTTATTGAAAAACTCTCCGTTTAGAAGTGTAAATATTTCTTTGGTTGGAAGAAACTTATTCTTTATTCTTAATGAAGCAAAGTACTTTGATCCTGAGCAAGGTGCAGGTACCGGAAATCTTCAAGGTATAGAATCATTCAATATTCCTTCTACTAGAAATTATGGGATGAGTGTAAAATTTGGGTTTTAAAAAAAAGAAATTATTATGAATAAAACTTTAAACATAAAAGCAACAGCTGTTTCTCTATTAGTCGCTTTGGCAGTAGGGTGTACAGATGATTTTGAAGAAATTAATACTAATGATAACGCGCTAACCGAAGACCAGCTCGATGCGACTCTTGCCGGGCCAGCCTTTGCTTCTGCTCAATATGCAGGTATCCATAATGGTTCTTACTCATCGCCAGGGGTAGATGATCAGGGAACTTGGGGTATTGCTACAGGAATCATTTCCTCAACTTTCGTTCAGTATATGAATACTGGTTATAGCACAGATAGAAATGCTTTTGGAGGATATGAGGCTCGTGGATGGACTCGTTTTTATACAGTTGCAGTGCCTGCTTTACAAAATGCTATGAAGGCAGCAGAAGGTGATGAAGAAGCCCTAGCCATATTAAAAGTTTGGAAAGTTTTTATGTATAACCAGATGACAGACCATTACGGCCCTATTCCTTATACAGAAGCAGGATCAGGGGCAGAAAAGATTGCTTACGATTCACAAGAATCATTATATGATGATTTCTTTGTCCTTCTTGATGAGGCTAATACTGTTTTGAGTACATCTTCTGAAGCAACTTCTGCATTGTTTCAAACTTCAGATCGTATTTACGCAGGTGACGTAGAAAGCTGGAGGATTTTTGGAAACAGTTTACGCTTGCGCTTAGCACTTAGAATATCTGATGTTCAACCCCAAAAAGCACAGGAGCAAGCAGAATTAGCTGTTACTAATGGCGTTATGGAAAGTAATGATGATAGTGCATTTTTTGAAGTAAGTGATATTACTCCTAACAATTTAAATATGATTGTTAACAGTTGGGGCTATTTTATGACCGCCTCAATGGAAAGTATTTTGAAAGGTTACAATGATCCTAGAATGGAAGTTTGGTTTTCAGAAACTGAAGATGGAGAGTTTAGAGGTCAGCCTGCTGGAGGTTTAAATGACCAGTTTGGTACTACTGAATTCTCAGCGTTTAATAATAACGTTTTAGGCAACGACTACAGAGAAACCAAACCTATTGAAATTTTAATGGCTGCTGAATGTTATTTAAACAGAGCAGAAGGTGCTTTAAACGGTTGGAATATGAATGGAAGTGCTGAAGATTTTTATGAAACAGGAATTGAGCTTTCTATGAATCAATGGGGTGTAGATGATGCTGAAGACATATCTAATTACATAGAAGGAACTTCTACTCCTGTAGTACCTGTTATAACAGATCTTTATCCTGATCTAGACTTGTTGTATACTCCACCGGTAACAGTACCTGTGAGTTGGGCATCAAGTGAGGCTGAACAACGTAATCAAATAGCAGTTCAAAAGTATCTGGCTTTATTCCCTGAATCCTGGGAAACCTGGGCAGACTTGAGAAGAACAGATGAGCAAGTTATTTATCCGCTGCTTAATACAGATAATCCTGATGAAGGAGTTGGTAAAGAATTAATGAAACGTGTGATCTATGTGACTAATGAGATATCTTCAAACGGAGAAGCTGTTGATGCAGCAGTAGAATTATTAGATGGACCTGATACCGGAGGAACTAGACTTTGGTGGGATGTAGAATAATAATATAACTTTTAATAAGTCACCTCTTTTTACCTAACACCAATGAATAAACTTAGAATTCCAATTTTATTTCTTTTTATGATCTTTTTTAGTAATGCCAAAGCGCAAGATAAAGAAGGCAACATCGTAGAGTATTTTGGCAAGGAAAAAGTTAATGATGTTAGTGAAGGAGAGGTGATTCATCTATTTAAAGAAGGTCTTATTTTAGGAACTTCAGGAACACCATTTAGTAATTCAGCTATTCAGTATGATCCTATTTTTGCTGAGGTTTTGCAGAATGGTTTTCAGATAAATGAAGGAAAAGAAGTTTACGACAATTTCAAAGAAGAAACAATTGCTTGGCAAAATATAGCAATTAGTGAAAACGGAGAATTCAACGATCCTAAATTACGTCGAAATGGATATTTGTATTTAGAATACATTTCCGAAGAAGAAAAAAACGTAATTTTTGAAGCTTCAGGGCATACCAACGTTATTATTAACGGATTACCACATGAAGGAGATCATTATGATTTCGGTTGGAATCTAATTCCAATAACTTTAAAAAAAGGAGTAAACAAATTTCTACTTTCTGGCGGTCGTTTTTCTAGAATTCGCGCACGTTTACTAACAACTTATAAGCCGATTGAATTTACTACTAGAGACTTAACGCTACCCGATTTACTTCAGGAAGAAAACGAAAACTTATGGGGCGCAATTCGAATTATTAATACTGAAAAGAACTCCTTAAAAGGAGCTAAAATTAAGGTGGAAATAAATGGAATTTCAGCAGAAACAAATGTCCCGAATATTGTTTCGAAAAATGTTCGAAAAGTTCCATTTTCAATTCCTATTCCTTCCAATCTTCAAGAAGGAGACAGCATTACTGCTCATCTTTATCTACAAGCAGCTAATGGCAGAAATATCGATACCGCCAAAATTATACTCGATATCAAATCAAAATTTAAACATCATAAAAAAACATTTCTTAGTAAGGTAGACAATAGCGTGCAATATTACAGTGTTGCACCATCCTTAACTAAGAACAAAGAAAATCAGGCCTTATTTTTATCGGTTCACGGAGCTTCAGTTGAAGCTGTAAATCAGGCCAACGCATACAAACAAAAAGATTGGGGGCATGTAGTTGCTCCTACTAATCGTAGGCCTTTTGGTTTTGCCTGGGAAGATTGGGGAAGATTAGATGCATTGGAAGTTTTAGAACATTCAGAAAATTTATTAAAAACCGATCCGCAACATACTTATTTAACCGGGCACTCAATGGGTGGCCACGGTAGTTGGTATTTGGGTGTAACCTATCCCGATAGGTTTGCGGCAATTGCACCCGCTGCAGGTTATCCAGATTTATTAGACTATCGTAATAGTTTTATTAGTCGTATTTCCGACGAGCAGATTGAAAAGCAATTCGAGATGTCGGCTGCAGATTTTAAACAAAAAATTAATCCAGATTTCAAGAATACTACTGAAAAAGATCTTGATCTAATTACTCGACGGGCCGGTAATCCAAGCCGAACGCTAAAATTAAAAAACAATTATCTACATTACGGAGTTTATATTTTGCATGGTGATTCTGATAATGTAGTTCCTACCTATCTTGCGCAGGGAATGCGCGAGGAATTAGGTAAATTTCACAATGATTTTGCCTATTATGAATATCCGGGAGGCGAGCACTGGTTTGGTGATGAAAGTGTAGACTGGCCACCAATATTCTATTTCTTTAATCGAAGAAAAATAAAAAGCGATGCTGAAATGAATAAAATTGGTTTTAGCACAGCTTCACCGGGAGTGTCGTCTAAATCCCATTTTATTACAATTCTTCAGCAAGAACATCCTTTCGAGATTAGTAATTTCAAATTTGAAAGAACCGAAAATGGACTTTCTATTGAAACTTCAAATATAAAAACATTAAGTATCGATCTTGTCGCAATGGAGCATCCGAATTTAAAAGCGATGGTGATCGATGGGGATTCTATTTCAACCTCCACTTCAGGAATTATTTACTTTGAAAATGAAGCAGGCAGCTGGAAAACTTCAGAAAAGCCTGATGCTTCACAGAAAAGTCCGCTTCGATATGGTGGTTTTAAAGATGCATTTCGCCATAATATGGTATTCGTATATGCAACTAAAGGATCTAAAGAAGAAAATGAATGGTATTTTAATCGCGCAAAGTTTGATGCTGAAAAGTTTTGGTATCGTGCAAACGGAAGCGTAGAAATTATAAAGGATACCGATTTTAAAGCTTCAGATTATATCGATCGTAATATTATAATGTATGGCAACAAATCGAATAACGCTGCATGGAAGAAATTACTCAAAAATTCGCCTGTACAATTTTCTGAAAATCAGGTAAAAATTGGCAATAAAACCATAAAAGGTGAGCATTACGGTGCTTACTTTATTTATCCTAAAGAGAATCACGAGTTCGCAAGTATTGGTGTGGTCACCGCCTCTGGTATTAAAGGAATGCATGCTGCTTATGCTAATGATTATTTAGAGAACGGAACATTTTATCCAGACTTGCTTTTGTTTAATGATGAAATGCCCAAAGACGGATTATCGGGTATAAAGGGGAGTGGCTTTTTCGGAAATGACTGGTCAGTAGAAAATGGGGAATTCGTTTGGGATATTGAAGATTAAAAAATTTTACTCGATAATCGAGATTAAATACGCGGTTCTGATAGTTATCGGGATCATGGCTTGAAATAAAAATTATGATGCCTTTTGGCTTGGCCTTAGGTAGTTTATTAGTTGTATTTAGCTTTAAAACTGGTTGGTATTTAACTAACCAGTTTTGTTATTAAAATTGAAAAATTGATGAAAAAAATTTGCCTTTGTTTTTTACTAATTTCAAACTTGTTGAGTGCGCAGGATTTAAAAAATGCGCCTTATAAAAATAGTGAGCTTAGTGTTGATGAACGCGTAGAAAACCTTATTTCTTTAATGACCATCGATGAGAAAATCGGTCAGTTAACCACACCGCTTGGCTGGAAAATGTATAAGAAAGAAGGAAATACATCGGGAATTAGTGAACATTACAAAGAAGAAATAAAGAACAGAAAAATTGGCGGTTTATGGGGATTGTTAAGAGCAGATCCCTGGACGCAGAAGACTTTAGAAAATGGCTTGCATCCAAAGGAAGCTGCCAAAATCACGAATGCTATACAAAAATATGCGATTGAAAATAGTCGTTTAGGGATTCCATTATTATTAGAAGAAGAAGCCATGCATGGGCATATGGCTATTGGGACTACGGTATTTCCAACGGCGATAGGCCAGGCCAGCACCTGGAATCCAGAACTGATTATGACAATGGCTGAAGCTATTGCTGAAGAAATTAGAGCACAGGGCTCCAATACCGGTTATGGCCCAATCATCGATATTGCCAGAGAGCCAAGATGGTCTCGAGTAGAAGAAACTTTTGGTGAAGATTCTTATTTAATTGCTGAAATGGGAAAATCGATAATTAAAGGCTTTCAAGGTGAAAAAGAAAGCGATCTAAAAGATGGTAAACACGTAGCTGCAACACTAAAACATTTTGCAGCATACGGAGTTTCAGAAGGAGGACACAATGGTGCTGCCGTACATGTGGGACAACGCGATTTATTCCAGAATTATATGTATCCCGTAAAAGAAGCGGTAGATAGCGGTGTGTTATCGGTAATGACGGCCTACAGTTCTATCGATGGGATTCCAAGTACAGCACATAAAAGTTTGTTGACAAATACACTGAGAGAAGATTGGGGATTTGATGGTTTTGTAATTTCAGATTTGGCAAGTATCGAAGGGCTTTTAGGAGATCATCATGTGGTTGAAACTTCAGAAGATGCGGCAGCTATGGCCATGAATGCCGGAGTTGATGTTGATCTTGGCGGGAATGGTTATGACGATGCCTTGCTGGATGCGGTAAATTCAAGAAAAGTTTCCGAAGAAAGAATCGATGAAGCGGTTAAAAGAATTCTTACTGTAAAATTCAAATTAGGGCTTTTTGATGATCCTTATGTAAAGGAAAAAGAAGCTGAAAAAATAGTTCGAAATTCAGAACACATCGAATTGGCAAGGGAAGTCGCTCGCCAATCGGTTACCATGCTGAAGAATGAAGACAACATACTTCCATTAAACAAAGAATTGAAAAACATTGCGGTAATCGGGTCGAATGCCGATATGCAATATAATCAGTTAGGCGATTATACCGCTCCGCAATCTGAAGACAATATAATTACCGTGCTAGAAGGTATTCAGCATAAAATGCCGAATGCCAATATCGAATACGTAAAAGGAACTGCCGTTCGTGATACTACGCAAACAGATATTCCGGCAGCGGTAGCAGCAGCTAAAAGAGCTGAAGTTGCCATTGTTGTTTTAGGAGGTTCAAGCGCAAGAGATTTTAAAACCGAATATTTAGAAACCGGAGCGGCTACTGTTTCTTCTAAAGAAGACCAGATTTTGGGCGATATGGAAAGTGGCGAGGGCTACGATCGTTCAACTCTTAATTTGATGGGGAAACAATTAGAATTGCTTCAGGCAGTTGTAGCGACTGGAACGCCAACGGTGTTAGTTTTAATAAAAGGTCGTCCATTATTGCTAAATTGGCCTTCAGAAAATGTCCCTGCTATTTTAGATGCCTGGTATCCCGGGCAAGAAGGCGGAAATGCTATTGCCGATGTATTGTTTGGTGATTTTAATCCTGCGGGAAGATTACCGGTTTCTGTACCAAAATCTTTAGGGCAAATCCCGGTATATTATAATTATTGGTTCCCAAATCGTAGAGATTATGTAGAGACCGATGCTAAGCCGTTGTATCCATTTGGTTTTGGTTTAAGTTATTCTGAATTTGAATATTCAGATTTAAAATTGAAAACTTCAGGGAAAGGGAAAAATACCAAAGTAGAAATTAGCCTAAAAGTATCGAATATCAGTGAAGTTGATGGGGATGAGGTGGTGCAGCTTTATATCAGAGATATGGTAAGTAGTGTTCTAAGTTCCGTAAAGCAGTTGCGAGGTTTTGAGCGTGTTACTTTAGCTTCAGGAGAAACGAAAACTATTCAATTTGAATTGCTTCCGAAGGAATTATCATTATTTAATGCGGAAATGAAGCAGTTGGTAGAAGCCGGAGCATTTAAACTAATGATTGGTGCCTCTTCTGAAGATATCCGATTGGAAACTACTTTTGAAATCACTGAAAATATTGAAATTACTAAATAAAATATATCTAAGAAATGTCGAAATTCAATAATCTGAAATCACTTTTTTGCTTGGCCCTGTTGGTTTTTGCGCAACAAAATCAGGCACAAACTCAGGAAGAAGATGAGCATGGCGTACATGGTCGCTCTCAGGAATATGTGGCGCCAACCGATCCTCAGGTTTTAGAAAAGCTAGAGGAATGGAAAGATCTTAAATTTGGAATGCTTATTCACTGGGGTATTTATTCGGTTCCCGGAATTATGGAAAGCTGGAATTTATGTTCTGAAGATTGGATTGAGCGTGATAGCACTATTGCTTATAACGATTATAAAAAGTGGTATTGGAATTTAGATAAGATCTTTAATCCGGTAAATTTCGATCCCGATAGTTGGGCAGAAGCCGGGGAAGCTGCTGGGATGAAGTACATGGTGTTTACCACGAAGCATCACGATGGTTTTAATATGTTCGATACACAGCAAACCGATTATAAAATTACCAATGGGCCTTTTCAAAATCATCCAAAAGCGAATGTTACGAAGTATATTTTTGAAGCATTTAGGAAGAAAGGATTTATGATCGGCGCTTATTATTCGAAACCCGATTGGCATTCGCAATATTTCTGGTGGGATAAATATGCTACACCTAATCGAAATGCGAATTATGATATCGAAAAATATGACTGGCGTTGGAATAAATTCAAGGAATTCTCTTACAACCAGATTGAAGAATTAATGACCGATTACGGGAGTGTCGATATTCTATGGTTAGATGGCGGTTGGGTACGCCCAAAAGAAACCGTAAACGATGAGGTGAGAGCCTGGGGTGCGCCAATTCCAGATTTTAGTCAGGAAATCGATATGCCGAAAATAGCGGAGATGGCCAGAGAAAAACAACCTGGAATTATCTTTGCAGATCGTACGGTACATGGCCCTTACGAAAACTATCAAACACCAGAACGTAAAATTCCTGAAACCAAATTAGATAATCCATGGGAAAGTAATTTACCATTAGGGAATAACTGGGGATATGTGCCAAACGATCCTTTTAAATCCTCTACTACAGTGTTGCATAATCTTGTAGAAGTGGTTGCTAAAGGAGGAAATATGCTTCTTGGGATTGGCCCAAAACCAGATGGAACTATACCGCTGGAAGTGGTTGATCAGTTACATGAAATTGGCGCTTGGTTAGATAAAAATGGCGAAGCTATTTATGGTACACATGCCATTGATGATTACCAGGAAGAGAATATTTATTTTACTGAAAAGGAGGAAACAATTTATGCGATAGCAATGTTTGAGGATGATGTTAAGCTTCCTAAAACAATCACTTTTAGTAAAAATTTACCTTCAGAATATGCAAAGATCAAATTGCTGGAAACCGGAAAAAAAGTAGATTTCAGAATAAAAAATGGAACGATTGAAATCACACTTCCTAAAGAAATTCGTTCAGCAAAAAATAGTTCAGGAGTAGCATTTTCAATCGAAAATTAAAAAAAAATGATTCAGTATTTCAATAGAATTATAGCTGGTTTAGGGATTGCAACGATGTTGTTTTCCTGCCAGGAAAAACAAGAAGTAAAAGTACCAGAAGCTGTTGGGCCAACGCCAAGTAAAGAACAATTGGCCTGGCACAAAATGGAATTAAATGCTTTTATACATTTTACCACTAATACATTTACAGACAAAGAATGGGGATACGGGGACGAATCTCCAGAAATTTTTAATCCTACAGATATTAATGTGGACCAATGGATGGAAACTTTGCAAAAAGCCGGTTTTAAGGGCGTAATTTTAACGGCAAAACATCATGATGGTTTTGCATTATTTCCTTCAGATTATACCGATCATGACATTTCAAATTCTCCTTACAAAGATGGAGAAGGAGATTTGGTAAAAGAAGTAGCGCAATCGGCCAGAGCACACGATTTAAAATTCGGGATTTACTTATCGCCTTGGGATCGTAATCGTGAAGATTATGGAGAGAAATCTTATGTGGAATATTACCGAAATCAATTAAAAGAAGTATTCACAAATTACGGCGATATTTTCGAAATGTGGTTTGATGGTGCTAATGGTGGCGATGGATTTTACGGAGGCGCAAAAGAAGAACGACGAATCGATAAACAACATTATTACGATTGGCCAACTACTTTAGAAATGGTAGAAGAAATTCAACCTTCTGTATTATTTTTTAGTGATGCCGGTCCAGATTTACGTTGGGTAGGTAACGAAAGAGGCGAAGCAGGATCAACTAATTGGAATATCATTAATCCCGATACACTGTATGCGGGGAAACCTGAAATTAGCGATTTATTGCAAACTGGAGCTAAAGACGGTACAAAATGGATTCCGGCTGAGGTAGATGTTTCCATACGCCCGGGATGGTTTTATCATAAAGAGGAAGATTCTTTAGTAAAATCTCCACAAGAATTATTTACTACTTATTTGCAATCGGTTGGTAGAGGATCTACTTTATTGCTGAATGTTCCGCCAGATCAACGTGGTCAATTTCATGAAAATGATGTGGCTTCTTTATTAGGAATGCGTAAAATTATCGATAGTGTTTTTGCTAATAATTTAGCTGAAAATGCACAAATATCAGCAAGTAATTATCGAGGGGAATCAGAAGCATATTCCGCAGAAAATTTAATCGATGGAGATTCTGAAACGTATTGGGCTACCGATGATGAAGTTATACAATCTTCAGTAGAAATCACTTTCGATGCTGCTAAAACGGTTAACTTTGTATTACTTCAGGAATATATTGAATTAGGACAACGTGTAGAAAAATTCAATATTAGTGCAAAGGAAAATGGCGAATGGAAGCAAATTGCTGAAGGCACAACGATCGGGTATAAGCGAATTCTAAAAGTTCCTTCCGTAGAAACCACCGCTTTAAAAATTGAAATTGAGGCAGCAAAAGCAAATCCAATATTAGCTAATCTTGAAATTTATTAACGAATGCGAATTTTATCGAATCTTATTATTCTTTTTTGTCTTGTAGGTTTTAGCATGCAGGCACAAAAAGAAGTGTTTAAAATTGAAGATGGTAATTTTCAGTATAAAGGAGAGCCTATTCATATTTACTCGGGAGAAATGCATTACAGCAGGATTCCTAAACCTTATTGGCGCCATAGGATGAAGATGGTAAAAGCTATGGGTTTAAATGCAATTACCACCTATGTTTTCTGGAATTATCATAATACCGCACCGGGAGAATGGGATTGGACTTCAGGAAACAAAAATCTTCAGGAATATATAAAAATGGCCGAAGAAGAAGGGCTATTTGTAATTGTACGTCCCGGCCCTTATGTGTGTGCCGAGTGGGAATTTGGCGGATATCCGTGGTGGCTCCAGAAGAATCCAGAACTTAAGATTCGTCAAAATAACGAGGCATTTTTAGATTCTTGCCGAACGTATATTAATGAGCTGGCGACGCAAATTAAACCACTTCAGGTAAATAAAGGCGGAAACGTAATTATGGTTCAGGCTGAAAACGAATTTGGTTCTTTTGTGTCACAACGAGAAGATATTGCTGCGGAAGATCATAAAGCTTACAAGCAAAAGATTTTTAAAATGCTGAAAGAATCTGGTTTAGAAGGACCGTTTTTTACTTCAGATGGAACCTGGCTTTTTGAAGGTGGCGCGGTAGAAGGTGCTTTGCCAACCGCCAATGGCGAGAATAATGTAAACAATCTTAAAAAAGCGGTAAATAAATATCATCATAACGAAGGCCCTTATATGGTAGCCGAATTTTATCCCGGTTGGTTAGATCATTGGGCAGAGCCTTTTACAAGAATTGGAGCCGATGCGATTGCAAAGCAAACGGAAGTGTATCTTAAAAACGAGGTAGATTTCAATTTTTATATGGTTCACGGCGGAACAAATTTTGCGTTTACCAGTGGTGCCAATTATAACGAAGATCATGATATTCAGCCAGATATTACTAGTTATGATTATGATGCGCCAATTTCTGAACCTGGTTGGGTAACGCCAAAATATACCGCGATTAGAGAATTGATGAAGAAGTACGTAGCATACGATATTCCTGAAATTCCGAAGCAAATTCCGGTTATTTCGATTCCTGAAATTAAACTGGATAAAAAGCAAAGTGCTTTGAAGATGATTAAAAAATCTGAACCTGTAATTGCTGATACACCGATGAGTTTTGAGGCATTAGATCAAGGTTATGGCTATGTTTTATATAGAAAAAAATTCACACAGCCTATTAACGGGAAATTACAAATCCCTGGCTTACGAGATTTTGCAACAGTTTATGTGAATGGAAAATATGTAGGTAAGCTTAACCGTATGAATAACGAATACGAGATGGATATTAAAATTCCGTTTAACGGGAGTTTAGAAATTCTTGTAGAAAATATGGGACGAATTAATTACGGGGCAAAAATGACCGAAAATAAAAAAGGAATCATCAGCGCTGTAAGTATTAATGATTACGAAATCTCTGGCGGATGGGAAATGTACAAAGCGCCATTTAAAGATTCACCGAAAGTAAAGGCTTCCGAAGAAATAAAAGAAAAATTACCGGTCGTGTATTCTGGGAATTTCGATCTATATGAGATTGGAGATACTTTCTTGGACATGCAGGATTGGGGAAAAGGTATTGTTTTTATTAACGGGCATAATTTAGGTAGATATTGGAATGTTGGTCCACAGCAAACGCTGTATTTACCGGGATGTTGGTTAAAAGAAAAAGGTAACGAAATAACCATTTTTGAGCAGCTTAATGAAGATTCAAAATCGACAATTTCAGGTTTAGTGAAGCCGATTTTGGAAAGCTTGTCTCAATAATTCTTCATGTTTTTCACGACATAACATGTTAGTGAAAAGTTTGTTTGACAATGAAAGGAGGACCGCCATCCTCCTTTCTTTTTTTGTAAAATACTAAATTGATTTTTGCTAATATAAACGCTCAAAATATTGAAAATTAACTTAGTGTAAGTTTGTTTTATGCATTGGTTGGGAAGAGGAAGTAGTTCCCCTCTTCCCTTTTTTTGTTTTAATCTGAATCTATTATGAGAACCATTTTAATAATTTGTTTTGTATTATCTTTTCTGAATATAAAAGCTCAGGAAGATGTGAAATTTGAAGTTTTAGAATCGGGTTTTATTTATACGGAAGCGAATTTTCCCAGCGCTCACGCATCTACTATTGCAGAATTAGAAAACGGCGATCTTATTGCAGCCTGGTTTGGTGGCACGCACGAAAGACATCCAGATGTGAGTATTTATACCAGTATAAAAACTGAAGTCGGTTGGTCTTCTCCTAGAAAGGTAGCCGATGGTTTTGAAAATGATACGCTTAGTTATCCAACCTGGAATCCTGTTTTATTCAATATTCGTGAAAATTTATTCCTTTTTTATAAAATTGGTCCATCGCCTTCTACCTGGTGGGGCGCTTATAAAACTTCAAAAGATCAGGGAAAGACGTGGAGCGATAAAATCTTATTGCCTGAAGGAATACTGGGTCCAATTAAAAATAAGCCAATACAACTAGAAAATGGCCAAATTGTTAGTCCGTCCAGCGTAGAACTTCAAGACGGTGCTGGTTGGCATGCACATATGGAAATTTCAGATGATCTTGGGAAAACCTGGAGGAAGATTCCGGTAAATCAAGATTCGGATTCTAAAGTGATTCAGCCGACTATTATTCAGCTTAAAAATGGCGATTTAAAAGCTTTTTTCAGAAGTGATCAAAATGTTGTTTTAGAGAGTATCAGTAAAGATAATGGAGAAACATGGAGCGAATTTATGGAATCTGAATTAGCAAATCCAAATTCAGGTATCGATGCCTTAAGTCTAGATAATGGAGGTTTCTTAATGGTTTATAATCCAATGGAAAGTGGTGAAGATTGGTGGGAAGGTCGTAGTAAATTAAATTTAGCGTATTCTAAGGATGGAGAACATTGGAAAGATATTCTAAAACTCGAAGATCAAGAAGAAGGAGAATATAGCTATCCTGCTATTATTCAGTCTAAAACCGGAGAAATTCATATCACCTATACCTACGATAGGAAGAGGATTAAGTATTTTAGACTTAATTTTATTAGATAAAATTTTGATTTTTGACTTTTTTATTGGTTTATATTGAAGCATTGTGATTTTTTATTAAAAATATAACATTACATAGCGGGTTAAATGTTGTTTGGAGCATAAGCTTCGTTATTGGTCGAATTCATTTTGATAATGTCAAGCAATTGTTAATTTTTAAGCAATCATTAACAATCACTTAATTAAAAACTTTATCACATGAACAAAAAATTACTCATTTTATTTGTTCTTTTCTTATTCTTTTCTCAGCTTATTGAAGCGCAACAACGCACTGTTCAAGGAACAGTGATGGATGGAGAAAGTGGGCTGCCTTTGCCAGGGGTAACAGTTATGGAAAAAGGAACATCAAATGGAGCTGCAACCAATTTCGATGGAAATTATCAAATAAATGTATCGGAAGATGCGGTCTTGGTTTTTTCAATGATCGGTTATAAATCAGAAGAAATTAATGTTTCGTCCAATCAGATAGATATTAACCTTCAGGTCGATACTCAGGCTCTTGGAGAGGTTATGGTCACAGCGCTTGGAATTAAGCGTGAAGTGAAACAATTGGGATATGCAATGAGTGAAGTTGAGGGTGAAGAAATTGTAAAAACCAATACAGTAAATCCAGTTAGGGGATTACAGGGTAAAGTCGCAGGTCTAAGCGTTGGAACTTCAGATGGTGGGCTTTTTGGAAATTCTAAAATACAGATTAGAGGGGTTTCCTCATTAAATTCTAGCAATAACCAGCCTATTTTTGTAATTGATGGTGTTATATTGGATAATAACACATCAAATTCTAGTGCAGACTGGGCTGCAAATGCAAATGATTACGGAAATATCCTTAAGAATTTAAATCCAGATGATTATAAAAGTATTTCTGTGCTAAAGGGGGCTGCAGCAACCGCTTTATATGGTTCAAGAGGAATTAATGGTGTTGTACTAATTGAAACTAAGGACGGGAGCGGAGCAAAAGGTTTAGGTGTAAGTGTTAGGCAGAGTGTTGGAATGGATTATGTTTTCAAGCAACCAGGATTACAAAATGAATTCGGACCAGGAACTTTACCAGGTTATGTAGGATATGGAGAGCAAAAAGCTGATGGTAGTTACTATCGTTTCTCACCACAATTTCATTATAACAGCGATGGAGATCCAACGCTAATTAATCATCCAGGAGGTGGGTTAAGTTTTGGTCCTAGATTCGATGGTAGGTTAATAGAAGATTATGACGGTTCTATGATTCCTTACAGTGCTAATGAAGATAATATGAAAGATGCATATGAAACAGGTTGGAACACCAATACTTATGTAGCTTTAAAAGGAGGTAATGAAAAAGGCAATTTCTATCTTTCAGATTCTTATTCTGAAAGGACAGGAATTTTACCAAATAATAGTTTTGATAGAAATACATTTTCATTTAGAGGATCTTATAATTTAGCAAGTTGGCTAAGGGCTAATGGATCTGTGTCTTTTACACAATCTAAAGCAAAAAATGCAAGTAATGATTTTTCTCAATTCTATTTCGAAGGTTATTTTGAGAGAATTTATAACACCGATAAGTATCAGCAAAATAAGTATTGGCAGGCTTCTCATGGTGGTGTTCCGTCTTCTGATTATGGTGATGAATACGCAAATGTTCCTGGAAGCGATTTATGGTTCAATTATAATACAGCGGACAATGTACAAAAAGAGACCGTTGTTAGACCAATTTTTCGTTTGTCTGCAGATGTAACTGATTGGATGACCGTTAACTTAGAAGGGAATATGAATTATTATGGTATTAGGTACGAGGGAAAAAGCTTAGGTTCTGGATATGCAAATGAAGGGGGGAGCTATACCTTAAATCATTCTCGTGATCTTACGAGAAACGGTAAGCTTAATATTAACCTTACACATAAGCTAACCAAAGATCTTTCCGCTAACCTATTACTAGGAGGTGAACTATGGGATCAAGAAAGATCATTTAGCAATGTTAGAACAGATGGTGGATTAATCGTGCCAGGTAGATTTTTTATGGATAACTCAAGAAGAAATCCTATCGGTACTGCAGCCGTTTCTGGAACAAAGCAAATCAACTCATTATATTTTCTATCCAGTTTCGATTATAAGGGCGAACTGTTTTTAGATATAACAGGAAGGAATGATTGGTCTTCAGCTTTGGTGTATAGCGATGGTACTGGGAATAACTCATATTTTTATCCGTCGATTTCTACATCTTGGATATTTGATCAAACTTTAGATCTTCCAAATTGGGTTAGTTTTGGAAAACTAAGAGCTTCATGGGCACAGGTAGGTAGTGACACAGATCCATTTGCAATTAACAGGGGGTATGAGATTAATTCTTATGAAATGCCAGGAGGTGGATTTGTAAATACAAATACAGTGAATACAACCTCAGTAGATCGTAGTATTGAACCTGAGCGTAAAAATTCTTTTGAAATAGGAGCAGATATTCGTCTTTTTAATAATCGATTTGGTCTGGATATAGCTTATTATGACGAAACTATTAAAAATCAAATTGGCTCTATACCTATTCCTGCTGAAAGTGGGTATGGTAATCTTCTTACTAACATCGGTACGCTAACTAATTACGGAGTAGAGGTGAGTTTAAATGTTACGCCTGTAAAAACCAATGATTTCAAATGGTTATCAACTTTTAATTATTGGAGAAATAGAACAAAGGTAAGAGATCTACATGAAGATTATGGCGAATACAAAGCTTTAGGTGGCGATATAGCTTATGGTAATTTTAGAGTAGGTTCTGTAGCTTTTGAAGGTGGTGAGTATGGGGTTTTAATGTCTGATAGTAAGCCAAAAACTTGGCAATCAACAGATGAAGAAGGAAATCCTATCGATGATGCAAGAAATGGGATGAAACTATTAACTTATAACGATTCTAGAAGAGGTGCAACATATATTAGAAGTGGTGAGCCTGAAAGGGTTGGGAAGGTTCAGCCAGATTTTGAGGGCTCTTGGAATAATGAATTTACGTACAAAGGTCTATCATTATCAATTCTTATGGATGCGCGAATAGGAGGTAATATTGCATCTTATTCCAGTAGATATGGTACTGCTTATGGTTATTTGGAAACATCTTTGAGAGGAAGAGATGAAAACTATGGAGGTGTATCCTGGACTTCAGAATACGCAGATACTCAAGGAGAAGAATATGGAGATGGAATAATTCCTGAAGGTGTTTTTCAGCAAGGACAAATGGTTACCACTCCTGATGGGAATTCAGTAGATGTTAGTGGTATGACATATCAGGAAGCTTATGATCAAGGATATGTAGAACCTACTCATGCGGGTTATTACCATTATTTTAGAAATTCTTGGGGTAACGGTGTGGTAAATGATGATTGGTTTACAGAATTAAAATATGTAGCCTTAAGAAATATTAGCATAGGATATAACTTACCTAAGAGTATCAGTGACCATATAAAAGCTAAAAACTTATATGTTGGTATAAATGGTAGAAATCTTGGATATCTCTACAATTCAATGCCAAATGATATAAATCCAGAAAGTTTTAGGGGTACCACAAGTTCAGATTCTTTTAGAGAAAGAGCTTTTTTACCATACCAAGCAAGTTATACTTTTACTGTTTCTATAGATTTTTAAGAAAAAAGATATTACATGAAAAATTTAAATAAAATAAGTGTTATTCTTCTGATCATTTTTACATCCTATGGATGTGATAAAGAAGATTTCGCAGATCTTAATAGTGACCCATCAGTGAGTCAAAACGCGGAGTTGAGATTTTCTATAACCAAGGGAATTGAACAGATGTATGGTAATGATTATACATCTTGGTTCTATGATTCCTTCGATTATACATATCCATGGTCACAGGTAACCACCGGTTCTGCAGGAGGTGGTAACACTGAAGGATTGGTTGAAATGGGAAGTAATGGGGGGTTCATGCACATTTATAATTATATTATACCAAATATGAGAGATGTGCGTGCAAGAATTGATGCAATGCCTGAAGAAGAACAAACCGAAATGCAGGCGATGAGAGGCATGACATATCCTATACAGATATTACCTGTAATGCAATATTCCGATTATTATGGAGCAATGATTTACTCCGAAGCAGGACTCGCTCCATATACAACTCCACCGCTTATTACTCCAAAATATGATACTCAAGAAGAGCTTTATGATTTATGGTTGGAGGAGTTAGATTTAGCTATTGAATCTTTACTGGCACCAAATCAGTTTGATATAGGAAGTCAAGATATAGTTTATGGAGGTGATTATCAGAAATGGGCTAAATTTTGTAATCTACTTAAGTTAAAGATTGCTGCAAGATTAGTAAATGCAGATAGGGCTAAAGCGATTCAAATAGTTGAAGAGGTAATGAATTCTGAAGCCGGTTATATGAACTCTTTAGACGATGATTTTATTTATCAAAGAGGAATAAATTATTTTGGTACAGGGGAAGGAGTACAGCCAGGAATTGGTGGAATAAACCTGATAGATTTTATGGTTGATAATCGTGATCCAAGAGTGAGGGTATTATTTGAAAAGAATTCTTTCAATGGAGAAGTTGTGCAAGCTTTTATAGATGTCGATCAACAGCTACCTCCTTATGTAGAAGATTATGTAATAACCGATGAGAATGGCAATTTCAATGGATGGAGTGGTCCCGGTGAACCTTGGGTACGATATTTTGGTGTACCTTTAGCGCCAGAAGAAGTTCTTAAAAGTGAAAATCAGTACTATTTTAATCAAGGAGTTTTAAATAGAATTAGTCTGAATGACGTAGAAAAAGCATATGCTTCAACTTCTAATTTCAACGAAAGAGTTGTGCGCACGGGTTATGCATTTGTTTATCCTACTAAACCGGGAGGAAGGGTAATTGAAAAACGAGATAATTATCCACCACTACAGGTGATTATGGGATCTGCAGCTGAAACTTATTTTTATTTAGCTGAATTTAAATTATTAGGAGCTAATATTACTGGTACGGCTCAGGAATATTTTAATGCAGGTGTTGAGTTTTCGGTGAGAAGATTGGATCAATTGGCTAATAATAATGATTTTCCATATTATGAAAAAGATCCCGTTTATATGGATGATGAAATGGCAACCATGGCGGCAAGCGGGCTAAAACCTGGAGAATTAGATATGTTACTTTCTAAATCAGCGTACGATCTATCTACAAATGGCTTAGAAAAAATTTATATCCAACAATACATCAATTTCATGGGAACTCCTGGTGATGTTTGGACTACGGTTAGAAGATCTGGTATTCCGAAAAGAAATAGTGAATATTTACCTTGGGATAAACTTGCCTCGAGTGTTGCAGAGCTTACTATCCCAAGGCGGTTTAGAATTGACGCTCCTAGTGCAGATAACCAAAACTATCAAAATAGATTAAATATTTTGGAAACTCAAGGATTCACTGCGGGTACAAATAATCCTCAAACCCTGAATGAGGAAAGGATTTGGTTTGATATCAATAACCCTGATTATGGTTCAGGCCCGAAGGAATAAATTTTATATTAATTTTAAACAAAAAAGGCCGGTATTTCCGGTCTTTTTTGTTTCAACTAATAACAACTACTTAAAAACCTTTGGTATGGTAAAAGGATCGAAATCCCATAAAATTGGTAGGGCAAAATAGATAATAAGGCTGATTAATAAAATAGATAATATATTTAACCAAAATCCTGTTTTCATCATATCAGCTATTTTTAGATACCCCGATCCAAATACTACGGCATTTGGTGGCGTGGCAACCGGAAGCATAAAAGCGCAACTGGCCGCTAATGTTGCTGCTACCATTAGCAAATAGGGATGAAGGTTTAAAGCTAATGCCATAGGAGCTAAAATAGGTAACAACATTGCAGTAGTAGCGGTATTCGATGTAACTTCGGTTAAAAAGTTCATGGCAGTAATCAATATCAGCAATAATAAAAACAGTGGTAAATTCTCCAGGTTAACCAGTTGCTCACCTATCCAGTTTGCCAATCCAGTATCATCAAAAGCTTTGGCTAAGGCCATACCACCACCAAAAAGCAGAATAATTCCCCAGGGAATTTTTACAGCTTCTTCCCAGTTTAGAAGTCTTTTTTGATCTTTTTTTTGCTTGCCAGACGGAATCAAAAACAAAGAAATTCCGGCGGTAATTGCTATAATGGTATCGTCGATATTGGGTAAGAAATCCTGAAGAAAATAAGATCTGGTAATCCAGCATAAGGCTGTTAATACAAACACTATTAAAACTCGTTTTTCTTGTAAACTAATTTTGCCTAATTCTTCTAATAATCTTTTAATTTCTGTTTTACCACCGGGAAATTCAGTTTGTTTAAACTTAAAAGCAAAGCTGGTGATATACTTCCAACAAAAGGCTAGTAGCAGGATAGATATTGGTATTCCAAGAAGTGCCCATTTCAGAAAACTTATTTCAATACCGTATAATTCTTCTACAATTCCTGCAAAAACTAGATTAGGCGGAGTACCGATTAACGTACCGATGCCTCCAATAGATGCGCTATACGCAATAGCTAACATTAGTGCTTTTCCGAAGACTTTATTTTCATCTTCGCTAGTTTCCGGGTTATCTTTTAACTGAGTGATAATCGCCGTCCCGATGGGAAGCATCATTACAGAGGTTGCTGTATTCGAAATCCACATGGATAAAAATGCGGTTGCTACCATGAAACCCAGGATGATGAATTTGATATTTGTTCCAATAATATTAATAATGTTGAGTGCTATTCTTCGATGTAGTTGCCATTTTTCTATTGCTACTGCCAATATAAAACCACCCATATATAGGAAAACATATTTGTGACCGTAAGAAGCTGTGGTTAAACCAATGTCTAGAGCACCGCTTAAAGGAAAAAGTATAATAGGTAATAAAGCAGTTGCCGCAATGGGAATAATTTCAGTTACCCACCAAATTGCCATCCATAACGTAATCGCTAAAATATCAAATGCTTCCGGAGACATTTCTGCCGGAGGTTGTAAAAATTGAAATATTCCGAAAATTAAAGGACCTGATATTAATATTAGGCTTTTTAAAGTGCTGTTCATTTACAATATGTTATTCAGCCGGAAGATAATTATTTTTCTGAATAGCAAAACAGTCCGCTGTATTACTATGTTAATAGTTTTATTACTAAAAAAATAGTTGTTTTTAGTTGTTTCTTTTTAATTTATATAAGATATTGTGGATGAATCAATCAGAAATCAATATGAAAAATAAATTTATCTTCATTTTAGCTTTTTTAATGCTAAGTGCTTTTCCACTCCAAGCTCAAAATAAACTTAACTATCGAGTGAGCTATGAACTTACTTATAAATTAGATTCAACAGATTTAGAATCCAGTAAATCTGAAGTGATGTGGCTTTTCGCAAATAATGATTCGTCTTTATTTATAAGTAGAGGAGCAGCTTTAAAAGACTCTATATCTGTAAATGTTAACATTGCAGATATTGGATCTGAAAGATGGAAAAGTAAAATGGAAGCTGCAAAAACCGAATTTGAATATCGAATTTTCAAAAATAAATCTGAAAATAAGCTGGGATACGGAATTAAACTGATGGACGACAAATTGTATTACTCACAAGATATCGATAAAATAAAATGGGACATACACGCTGACGCTAAAAAGATCGCTGGCTACAACGCACAAAAAGCGACAACAAGTTTTGCCGGTAGAGATTATATCGCTTGGTTTACTTCGGAAATTCCACTTACCGATGGCCCTTATAAATTTGCAGGTTTACCGGGACTGATATTAGAATTGCAGGATACCGAAGCTGAATATGTTTTTAAGTTCGCTGGTTTTGAAGAGCTTGCCAATCCTTTAGAGTACGAGATTTTTCCTGAAAAATATAAAGAAGTCAAGAAAAAAGAACTTTTAGATCTAGTAGAAACTTATGAAAAAGATCCTATAAGTTATGTTAATAATTATGTAGGTGAAGGTGGTAAGGTGATTCGAATAGGTCTTGAAGGTGAGGAAAAAAAAGATTATCTTAGAAAACATCGAGCAGAACTGGCTAAAAAAAATAATTCTATAGAATTAGAAAAATGAGAAGTCTTTTTATCCTTGTGTTTATACTTTGTTTAGAAAATGTGGTGGCGCAAAATTCATATTCCTATAAAGCAACTTATCAACTCGAATATCAAGAAGATTCTACCGATGAGAATTCGATATTATCTGAAACTGTTGTGCTTTATTTAGGAGAAGGAATATCTCGATATTCAAGTTTGGGTAAAGCGGTTAAAGATTCTCTAGGAGCTTTCGAAGCTCCGGAAACCGATTTTAACTACAAGATCTACAAAAATTACCAGGATAATGAAATCACTTTAGCCGAAAGTATTACGGCAGACCGATATAAATATAAATATGAGCAAGATTTAAACACAATCGATTGGGAAATTGAGCCAGAGAATAAAGAAATTTTAGGCTTTAGCGTTCAGAAGGCTGTGGGGTCTTTTGCGGGTAGAAGTTATATCGCTTGGTTTGCTCCGGAATTACCATTTTCTGATGGGCCTTATAAGTTTAATGGCTTGCCTGGACTTATTTTAGAGATTTCTGATATTAAAGATGATTACCATTTTAGATTAACTGCATTTCAGGAATTCGAAAAACCGGTAACCAAAAAATCGAATTTGGATAATTATAAATTGGTTTCTCAGGAAGAGCTTGACCAATTTAGAGACGATAATGACCGTGATCCCATTGCTGCAATGAGAAATGCAGGTCTAAAAATCGCTTTTAGTAAAAAGGAGCATGAAATTGAAACTAGAAAAATGCTAAGCGAAAAGTACGAAAGACGAAATAATCCGATTGAGCTTCAGCCAAAATAAATTTATTAATCTAAAATCTTTATGAAATTCAAAATAGGTCTAATATTGCTATTATTTTTTTTTAAGATTACAGCACAGGAGAAACCGAAAAGAAAATTCAATTATAAAGCAACTTATCAACTCGAATATCAGGAAGATTCTACCGATCAAAATTCAATAAAATCTGAAACTGTTGTGCTTTACTTAGGAGAAGGAATATCTCGATATTCAAGTTTAGGTAAAGCGGTTAAAGATTCTTTAGAGAATATGCCTAATCCTAAAAGGATGAGGATGGATGAGTACAATAAAATGACCGATTTTAAATATAAAATCTTTAAAAATTACCAGAATAACGAACTTGTTTTAGCCGAAAAAATATTCCAATATGATTTGAAATATAAGCAGGATCTTAAACAAATCGATTGGGAAATTCAGCCCGAGAAAAAAGAAATTTTAGGCTTTAGCGTTCAGAAGGCGACGGGCTCTTTTGCGGCTAGAAATTATATTGCCTGGTTTACTCCAGAATTACCATTTTCTGATGGCCCTTATAAGTTTAATGGTTTGCCGGGACTTATTGTAGAGATTTCAGACCAGAAAAATGATTATCATTTTACTCTTACCGGATTTCAGGAATTAGAAAAACCGGTAAGTATACTATTGGATCTTGATAGTTATAAAACTGTTTCTCAGGAAGAACTTGATCAGGTTCGAGACGATTATAACCGCGATCCTATTGGAACAATGGAAAAGGCAGGAATCGTATTTGGTTGGAGTGAAGAAGACGAAGCTAAACAAAAAAAAGAACTCACTAAAAAGTATAAGCGACGAAATAATCCAATTGAACTTCAGTAATTAGTAAGCATCATCAATCAAAATATAAACATTGAAAAGATCAGCAAAAGCTTTATTCTTAATACTATTAATATGCGTTGCCTTTACAGGCTATTCTCAAACTGAAATTACCGGGCAGGTTTTAGACAATAACAGTAAAAAGCTTAGCGGCGCGACGGTGATGATCAGTAAAGATTCGGTTTCTTCGATCTTAGCTTATGGGATTTCAGATGGTGAAGGAAAATTTCAAGTCAGCGTTAAAACCGAATCAGAATCTTTGTTTTTAAAAGTTTCCTATATTGGTTTTAGGGCTTTTGAAAAAACGATTCAGAATAAAAAGCAGGCACTAAAAGTCAAACTTTCGCCTTCTTCAGAAGCTTTAAAAGAAGTTATCGTGAAATCTGAAATTTTACAACAACGTGGCGATACGCTTAGTTTTTCGGTAGCTGCTTTTAAGGGGAAAAATGATCGTGTGATTGCCGATGTTCTAAAGAAATTACCGGGAATCGATATTCGGCCAAACGGACAGATTTTTTATAAAGACGAGCCTATCCAAAAATATTATATCGAAGGTTTAGATCTTTTAGAAGGTCGCTATAATTTGGCTAATAATAATCTTTCAGCGAATGCAGTTTCTAAAGTTGAAATTCTGGAAAATCATCAGCCGGTAAAAGTTTTGGATAGTTTAGAATTTTCAGAGCGCGCTTCTATAAATATCAAGCTTAAAAAAGAGGTTACGGTTAGCGGAACGGCGACTGCCGGGATTGGCGCTGCGCCTTTGCTTTGGCAAACTAAAATAACGCCGATGATTTTTACTAAAAAGCAGCAGGCCATCCTTACTTATCAAAGTAATAATACCGGAAGCGATATATCTGGTGAGATTCGCAATTTTTCTATCCGTTTTGTTGGAGCAGAGTTTGATATCGATAAAACCGATTGGCTTTCGATACAAAATGTATCTGAGCCACCATTCTCATCACAGCGCTGGCTTGATAATAATGTTCATTTAGGTTCAGCAAACATCTTACAGCGTATAAAAAAAGATAGGGATCTAAAACTGAATATTTCTTATCTTAACGATTACCAACAGCAGGATGGACGTACGCAAACTCGGTATTTTACGCCTACCGATACGATTGATGTGATTGAAAACACCAGCAACGATATTTTTATAAGCAAGTTAGAAGGGCAACTTACCTTTGAGAATAATGCTGATAAAAATTATCTGAAAAATCAATTGGAATTTAATGGTTCTTGGAATGCTAATCGTGGGCTAATCGATCGTTCTAATGCCCAAATAAAACAGCAGTTAGATAATCCTTTCTTCGGAATAAAAAACGATCTGCGCCTGCTTAGAACTGTCGGTAAACAATTAATTACTTTTACTTCAAACACCGGCTTTACGGAAACCAATCAAGATCTGCTGGTGCAACCTGGGCAATTTGAGACTATTTTTAATGATGGCGATTCTTATGGTGAAATTCAGCAACTGGTATCCGCAAGAAAATGGTATACCAATAATTTAGCTGGTTTTACCAAAGCGCTTGGCAAATTTACAATATCGCCAAAATTTGGATTTTCTATTCAAAATCAACAATTGGAGACCGATATTTTTCTGGAAGATGGGGTAGAGGTTTTAGATACCGATTTTAAAAACCGAACCAAATTTTTACAGTCTTCAATATATTTCAAAAACTATTTCAGATTTAAAAATAAGGATGAAACCTGGAATTTAAGTTTAAGTACGCCGTTAGCGTTTAAAAGTTTCGATCTTGAAGATGATAACTTTAAAGAAAAAAGAAATTTAGATCGATTGGTTTTCGAACCCAGGTTTTCTGTAGATAAAAAACTTTCAACCTTTTGGGAAGTAGATGCTTCTGCAGGATTGCGTTATGATTTTGGTGAAATTCAACAATTATACTACGGATTTTTGCTGAATGGCTATCGAAATTTGAATCGGTATGACGCGCCAATTTCAGAAAAAACACGACAGGATTATAGTGCGGGACTGGCTTATCGAAATCCCTTAAAGCAATTGTTTTTAAACGCGTCGTATTCGTATAATTATACTGAAAATAATTTATTGTATAGTTCTACTATTGGTGAAAATGGAGCTACAATTTTAGAAGCAATAGAAAAAGAAAATACGTTTGATGCTCATAGTTTTAGTGCCGGCGGAAGTAAATATTTCAGAAAAATAAAAACAACGGTAAAACTGAATGCTTCTTATAATTTGTCGACACGCCAACAACTTTTAAATAATACGCTAGCAGAGGTAAATACGAAAAGTTTTGTTTTACGAGGAAGTGTAGATGCTGAGGTTAGCAGTTGGTTAATTGCAAATTATTCGGGTAATTTCTCAACTTTTACTTCGGGTTTTGGGGGCAACGATTTTCAGCAAATAGAAACGCATCAGCATACTGCAGATCTTTATTTTTATCCAAAAGACAATCAATACTTAAGTATCAGCGGTGAATATTATGGCAATTCTTTATCTGAAAATGGCGATAATTATTTTTTGAACCTGGGTTATCAGTTTACTTTTGAAAAACCAAAAATGGATTTAAATATTAGTTGGCGAAATATCCTGAATACCGATCAATTTATAAACGCCAGTAACAACCAGTATTATTACGTGCAAAGTAGTTATCGTTTGCGCCCGTCTCAGGTAATGGCCACTTTAAAGTTTACGCTTTAAATTTTTTAAGTTGACCCAGAATTAATTTTGTGACAAATGACGAATTTAAAAAAAGAAGCCTGTGTAGAATCTTTAGAAGAAGCTTTAAGAGCTGAGGCGTTTGGCGCAGATCGAATTGAATTATGCGCAAACTTAGCTTTAGATGGAATTACTCCTGATAGAAATGTAATTCAGCAGGCAAAAGAGCAGGTGCAGATTCCAATTCGAGTTATGATTCGCCCTCGCGCAGGAGATTTTGTGTATTCTGAAGATGAATTTTTAAGAATGAAGAAGGATATTGAATTTTGTCATCAAGTTGGAGTAGAAGGAGTAGTTTTTGGAATTTTGAATACAGATAACACATTAGATTTAGACCGAATTTCGACTCTGGTAGCGCATTCTAAACCATTAAAAGTAGTCATACATAAAGCGATTGATGAAACTCCGGATATTTTAAAAGCAACTGAAGACTTAGTTAAAATCGATGGAATTTCTACGATTTTGACTTCAGGAGGAAAAACGACCGCGAAAGAAGGAATTTCAACTTTGAAAGAAATGCTTGCAATTGCAGATAAAAAGCTGGAAATCATGCCCGCTGGAAGAATTACTAGTAGCAATTTAGGCGAAATGCATAAATGTATCGGTGCAAGAGCTTATCATGGGCGTAAAATTGTTGGTGTGTTTTAATAATTTTTTATAATTTAGCTAGTCCAAACGTTTTTTAATATGAATGCTGAAAAGAAGAGAAAACCGGAGGAAAATCTTAAAATCACCGTATTAATTATTCTGGCGATAGTTGTTTTTCAGATAATTATGGATTGGAGCGATTTTAAAACAGGTCTTATAGGAGCGCTAGTTCACTAAACCAACAAATGTTGCGGTTTAAGTTTTTCTTACGAAACTTGTGAATTTCAGAAGGATAGCTATATGCAATAGGTCAGACTTCAATTTCTATTAATTTTAGGTGAATTTGTATCACTTTTTTGTTCACCGATAAATCTGAATTCTTTACTTTTTTCAGGATATATTTTCTATTACTTTTTCAGAATAGTTATTTTGATTTTTAGGGAAAATTTGAATAGTGAAATAAATACTGATCAATACCTTTCCTCAAAAAGTTTCGAAGAAAAAAAGGATTTTTAGTTTATGATTTTCATCAGATTTATTTAATAATCTTGTAGATAGTTTCTGGAGTTAAAAATTATTTATAGCTATCTCTACTCTCTCTCTCTCTGGTTATTTTAAAACAAAAAAGCTGCCTTAAATGAATAAGACAGCTTTTTAAATGATTTGGGTTTAGAGATGTAATTACATCATTCCTGGCATTCCGCCACCCATTCCTTGTGGAGGCATTCCGCCACCAGCATTATCTTCTTTGATGTCGATCAAAGCACATTCTGTTGTTAAAATCATTCCAGATACAGAAGCTGCATTTTCTAAAGCTACACGAGTTACTTTTTTAGGATCAATAATACCAGCCTTCATCATATCTACATACGTGTCGGTTTTAGCATCGTATCCATAATCTTTATCACCTTCTAGTACTTTATTGATTACTACAGATCCTTCACCACCTGCGTTTTCAACAATTGTTCTAAGCGGAGATTCGATAGCACGAGCTACAATTTGAATTCCGGTTGCTTCATCTGCATTTTCAGTAGAAATTGCTTCAAGAACTGCTTTAGCTCTTACTAAAGCAACACCACCACCGGCAACAATACCTTCTTCTACAGCTGCACGAGTTGCATGAAGTGCATCATCTACACGGTCTTTTTTCTCTTTCATTTCAACTTCAGAAGCTGCACCTACATAAAGTACTGCAACACCACCTGCTAATTTAGCAAGACGCTCCTGTAGTTTTTCTTTATCGTAATCTGAAGTTGTAGTTTCGATCTGAGCTTTGATTTGGTTTACACGCTCTTTAATAGCATTATCATCACCAGAACCGTTAACTACAGTAGTATTATCTTTATCGATAGCTACTTTTTCAGCAGTACCTAACATATCGATAGTTGCATTTTCTAAAGAGAATCCTCTTTCTTCAGAAATTACAGTACCACCGGTAAGAATAGCGATATCTTCTAACATTGCTTTTCTACGATCTCCGAATCCTGGAGCTTTTACAGCAGCAATTTTAAGAGAACCTCTTAATTTGTTTACAACTAAAGTAGCAAGCGCTTCACCGTCTACATCTTCAGCAATAATTAAAAGTGGTTTTCCAGATTGCGCTACTGGCTCTAGAATAGGCATAAGATCCTTCATTGTAGAAATCTTCTTATCGAAAAGAAGAATATAAGGATTTTCTAAATCAGCAGTCATTTTCTCACTGTTAGTAACAAAGTAAGGAGAAAGGTAACCTCTATCAAACTGCATACCTTCAACAACATCTACATAAGTATCTGTTCCTTTTGCTTCTTCAACAGTAATAACTCCTTCTTTACCAACTTTTCCAAAAGCTTCAGCGATTAATTCACCAATAAGCTCATCGTTGTTTGCTGAAATAGAAGCAACCTGCTTAATTTTTTCTGAAGAATCACCAACTTCCTGAGTTTGCTCAGCTAAGTTTTTAGTTAAAGCTTCTACAGCTTTATCAATTCCTCTTTTAAGATCCATTGGGTTTGCACCTGCTGCAACGTTTTTAAGGCCTTCTTTAACGATAGCTTGAGCCAGAACAGTAGCAGTAGTTGTACCGTCACCAGCAAGATCGTTAGTTTTAGAAGCAACTTCTTTTACCATCTGCGCTCCCATATTTTCAAGCTCGTCTTCAAGCTCGATTTCTTTAGCTACAGAAACACCATCTTTAGTTACTGTTGGAGCACCAAATGATTTACTTATAATTACGTTACGACCTTTAGGTCCTAATGTTACTTTTACTGCATTTGCAAGAGCATCTACACCACGTTTAATTCCGTCACGTGCTTCGATGTCGAATTTTATCTCTTTTGCCATTTTATTGTAAATTTTAGTAGCCGAAAAAAGTCAGCTAAAAATTGGTTAATTTTAAATTGAATTTAGAAAGAAACTATACGATAGCCAGAATATCGTCCTCTCTCATGATAAGATAATCTGTACCTTCCAATTTAAGTTCGGTACCAGCAAATTTTCCATAAAGAACTGTATCACCAACACTAACAGTCATGTCATGATCCTTGGTTCCTTTACCAACTGCAACAACTTTACCTCTTTGTGGTTTTTCTTTAGCAGTCTCTGGAATGTAAATACCCGAAGCTGTTTTAGTTTCAGCTGCTACAGGTTCGATAAGAACTCTGTCAGAAAGCGGTTTAATGTTTAGTCCCATTTTCTATAATTTTATTTTGATTAATTAATTTAAAAACTCGAAACTGAATATTTCGAAAATTATGCCACGTGAAAAAAGCTGACATTAATAAATAAAAAATGCCAGCTTAGTGACAAGCTGGCATTTTTAACCATTAATAAAAATGGGATCGTATTTTATTGAGCACTATCTGCAGCAGGAGCAGTTTGTGATTGCTCATTTTGCTGTGCTGGTACATTGTTTTGTGGTAAAGTATTTTCTACTTCATCCTCATCAAAAATTTTGGAATCTTCGAAACCATTACCACCATCCATAATAGATACATTACTTACAAGAATAAGTACAAGTAAAACGGTTGCGAGTGTCCATGTACTTTTATCTAGAAAGTCATTTGTTTTTTGTACACCACCAATTTGTTGGCCACCGCCACCAATAGAAGAAGATAATCCTCCTCCCTTAGGATTTTGCACCATGATAACTACCACTAGCAAAAATGCTACGATAACTATTAAAACTAAAAAAATTGTAAAAGTGCTCATTCTTTCTCTTTATTATTTTCCTGAATTTTTTCGACTGCTCGAATTTGGTCTGCAAAGAAACCACTTTTTTCGGGATTTTTCAAAATTAAAATTTTATATGCCTGAATTGCTTTTTTGTAATTCTTTTGCTCCAGATAAACCCGGGCTAAAGTCTCTGTCATTAAGGCTTCGGGTGCGGGAGTGGATAAATCTGGTGTGCTGGCCTTCGGTGCAGATTTAGTTGGTTTGATTTTGGGATTTTTAGAAATAAAACGATCAATAATGTCAAATTTCTTCTGAATATTTTCTGGTGTATCCTCCTCTTTTTCTTCTTTTTTTTGCTGAAGTGGCTGGGCTGAAGTTAAACGTAACCATTCTGAAAAACTGTGAGATTCAGAATTATTGAACTGTAAAGGTTGCCCAATTTTTAATTGATCTTTCGGTTCTTGTTTTGATTCAGATTCTGTTTGTACTTCCGCAGCATTTTTAGATTTAGAACGTTCAAATAATTCAGGATCCATCACTTTATCAGATTCGTCCTGCTTCATTTGGATCGCTTCCCCAATCGCCATACTTTTTTTACCAAGTACCTGTATTGGTTCGGTAACTTCAAGATTGTAAAGTTTGTTTTCTTGTTCTTTAATTTGATCTGCAATTCTACTTTGGTTGAAATTTACAGAGCTTATGTATTCAAAAAGGATTTCACGGTCTGTAGTAAAAGCAGCGGTTTTTCTTAAAGCTGAGTTATACGATGGGCTCTCTGCATCTTTTAATCCTTTTAATCGAATTGCACGTGCCGCCTGAAAATAAGGTGCATTCATTAGAATATCTTCCAGCTCTCTGGTTTCCTGTGGAGAAACTTCCTCGGGATGTTCTAATAAATATGTGAAATTCTTTATATCCATATAATTTCTACCAGTCGGTTAAAGCTGCATTAAAAATATCCTGTGTAATTCGATCATAAATTTCATCGATGGCGGTATCCAAATTGCCACCAATTAATTGTTGTCCTGCCGGGTAATCGTAATAAAAAGAAAAGCGTCTATCAAAATCTTTTTCTGGCTCTAAAGTATTATAATATCTTATCTGGACTGCGATTGTTAAACGGTTTTGTGCAGCTGTATTTTGCGCAGTCGCCGTCATTGGGGCGATATAATAATCGATAATTTCGCCTTCAAAAATTAGATCTGCATTGTTATTGGTTAAAGTAAGGTTGGTTTGGCTTTGAATAAGATCCTGTAAATCTAACTTAAAAGTTCTCTCGATACCTGGTTCAATTAAATCTGCCGTATTTTGAAAATTGTTAACTTGAAAGGTTTCCGCATTTCCTGTGCTTGCCCCTGTAAAAGAATAAATTCCGCAGGAAACCAGTGTTAAAATACTAAAAATCGATAAAACTAGTCCTAATTTCTTCATAGGTTCGGTTGCCAAATATTGCTTCTAAAACGGCAAATATTAATTATAAATTGTATTGTTTGATCTTTCGGTAAAGTGTGCGTTCGCTAATACCTAACTCTTCAGCAGCTGCTTTACGTTTGCCGCTGTGTCGCTCCAGTGATTTTTTGATCAGCTCTAATTCTTTATCCTGAAGTGAAAGTGTTTCCTCTTCTTCGATTTCTTCAGCAAAGTGATATTTGTCCTTTTCAGACATGTTCTCTGGCTGAGGATCATAATCATTATTACTGCTTTGTTGCGGGATTTGTAGAACTTCAAGATTGTCACTATCCAGATCTTCTACATTAAAGTCTTCTTCATCCTCATCGCCATTTCCGTAGATTTTCTGAATTAAACCTTCATTTTCATCTCTAACCTCCTTAGAGTTGCCTTCCTGCATTAACTTTAGCGTAAGTTTCTTTAAATCGTTAAGATCGTTTTTCATGTCAAAAAGAACCTTATATAAAATCTCACGCTCGTTGCTAAAATCGCTTTCTTTTTTCTTATCTGAAATTACTGCGGGTAAATTGCTACCCATATCTGGTAAATATTCTTTCAGCTCTTTACCGTTGATAGATCGCTTTTGTTCTAAAACTGAAATTTGCTCAGCAATATTGCGAAGCTGGCGAATATTACCGCCCCAATGATATTTTTGCATCAAAAGAACAGCATCATCTTCCAATCTAATGGTGGGCATCTTATATTTTAATGCGAAATCTGAAGCAAATTTTCTGAAAAGTAGATGAATATCTCCCTTTCGATCCCTTAGAGCGGGTAAATTAATTTCTACAGTGCTTAATCTATAGTAAAGATCTTCTCTAAATTTCTCTTTTTTGATCGATTCGAACATGTTGATGTTGGTCGCAGCTACGATCCTTACATTGGTTTTCTGTACTTTAGAAGAACCTACTTTTATAAATTCTCCATTTTCCAAAACCCGTAAAAGTCGAACCTGGGTGGGAAGCGGAAGTTCGCCAACTTCATCAAGAAAAATGGTTCCGCCATCGGCAACTTCAAAATAACCGCTACGGGTTTGTGTTGCACCGGTAAATGCACCTTTTTCGTGTCCAAAAAGCTCACTGTCGATGGTGCCTTCTGGTATTGCACCACAGTTTACCGCTATATATTTTCCATGCTTTCTATGCGAAAGCGAATGTACTATTTTAGGTATGCTTTCTTTACCAACACCACTTTCTCCAGTTACTAAAACCGAAATATCAGTTGGAGCAACCTGTATTGCTTTTTCAATTGCCCGGTTAAGTTTTTGGTCGTCTCCTATAATCCCGAAACGTTGCTTTATGGCCTGTACTGATTCCATTTAAAAATATGCAGTATTGATTATTACTGATTAATTCCTGAAAAATTAAACTGAAAATCGTCTTAATTATTGTCGCTGTATCCAACAGGTTCGCCAATTAATGTTGCGCTGGTACAATCATTAATTTTTACATTTACAAAATCACCAACCTTATAATTTTCTTTTGGGAAAACAGCTACTGTATTTTGTGAAGTTCGACCACTCCAATGTGCATCAGATTTTTTTGATGATTTTTCGATAAGTACTTCCACAGTTTTTCCTAAAAATTGCTGAGTCCTATATCTGCTATGTTCCTGCTGAAGAGCAACAATTTCAGAAAGACGTCTTTTTTTGATGTCGTGTGGAATGTCGTCTTCAAATTTTCTGGCAGCCATGGTTCCCGGTCTTTCAGAATAAGCGAACATAAAACCAAAATCATATTTCACATATTTCATTAAAGAAATAGTATCCTGATGATCTTCTTCAGTTTCGGTAGGGAATCCCGTAATAAGATCATGAGAAATTCCACAATCTGGGATTAATTTTTTGATATTATCAACCAAGGTGAAGTATTCTTCACGAGTGTGAAGGCGATTCATTTTTTGAAGCATACGGTCACTACCACTTTGAACGGGTAAGTGAATATAATTACAAATGTTGCGATGTGCAGCCATAACTTCTATAACATCTAACGTCATATCCTGCGGATTAGACGTAGAAAATCTAATTCTCATTTTTGGTTGAGCTTCTGCAACCAAATTTAATAGAGCAGCAAAATTGGTAGCTGTTGCTTTTTGCATTGGTGTGGCGTCTTTAAAATCTTTTTTTAATCCGCCACCATACCAAAGATAACTATCTACATTTTGGCCCAAAAGGGTAATTTCTTTGTAGCCCTTTTCAGCAAGATCGTTTACTTCTTCGATAATACTCTGTGGATCTCGGCTACGTTCTCTACCACGGGTAAAAGGAACGACGCAAAAAGTACACATGTTGTCGCATCCTCTGGTAATCGATACGAAAGCAGAAACTCCATTAGTTTGTAAGCGTACAGGAGAAATGTCACCATAAGTTTCTTCTTTAGAAAGAATTACGTTTACAGCATTTCTACCTTCTTCAACTTCACTTATAAGGTTTGGTAGGTCTTTGTAAGCATCTGGCCCAACAACCAAATCCACAATTTTTTCTTCTTCTAAGAACTTACTTTTAAGACGCTCGGCCATGCAACCTAAAACCCCAACTTTCATATTAGGGTTGATGCGCTTAACAGCATTATATTTTTCGAGACGTTTTCTTACCGTTTGTTCTGCTTTTTCTCTAATCGAGCAGGTATTTACTAAAACTAAATCGGCTTCTTCCAGCTGTTGTGTTGTGTTATAACCTTCTTTAGAAAGGATGGAAGCAACGATTTCGCTATCGCTAAAATTCATCTGGCAACCATAACTTTCAATAAAGAGTTTTCTTTTATTTTCGGTCTTTGGCTCAATAATCAGGGTGTTTCCCTGCTGCTTTTCATCAATAATCTTCTCCATAATGCTATACTAAGCTTAGGTAATTAGATGGCAAAGATACGTTTTAAGGTTATTGTGCCAAAGTGGCAGTAATTTTTTTTATAATTTTTAAGCAACCTTTTATGTTTTTCTGCATCTAAGATGAGAAAAGCAATTAAAAAAGCTAAAGGTAGAACCTTTTGATTTTGTGAAAACGAAACAATTTTTATGGAAGGCTGAGGATGTTTTCTTTCAGAAAAATAAAGAAAAGAGTGAAACCCCCGATCGTTGCTAACAAAATCAATGAAAATATAACACCTATGAAATAATTCTGCCTAATGATGACTGTTAGAGATCGGGGTAAACACTAGTTGTAATTGGTTATAAAGATAGTAAAATCAATCTATTAAGTGTATTAAATACTATTGTTATTTATGTTTGGTTATTTTTTTACATGCCTGCAGTATTGCGGGCATGTTATTTTACATAAATAGCTTCCAAAATGGAGCAGTTTAAGACTAAATACTTGCATTTTAAAACCGATTTAATGATTCATTTCCTACGTTAAAAAAAAATTGATATACTTTTGCACTTACAAAACTGTAAACTATGGCAAAAAATTTAGTGATCGTGGAGTCTCCTGCCAAAGCCAAAACGATTGAAAAGTTTTTGGGTAAAGATTATAAGGTGGCTTCTAGCTTTGGGCATATTGCCGACCTTCCAACAAAAGAGTTAGGTGTAGATACTGAGGGAGATTTTGCTCCTAAATATATAGTCTCCAAGGATAAGAAAGATGTAGTTAGGAAACTAAAAGGTTTAGCTAAAACAGCAGAGACCATTTGGCTTGCTAGTGATGAGGACCGTGAGGGAGAAGCTATCGCATGGCACCTTGCTGAGGAGCTAAAGCTAAAAGACGATCGTACTAAGCGAATTGTGTTTCATGAAATTACCAAGACGGCCATTTTAAAAGCTATTGATAATCCCAGAGGGATTAATTATAATTTGGTAAACGCACAACAGGCAAGAAGAGTTTTAGATAGGCTTGTAGGTTACGAATTATCTCCTGTTTTATGGAGAAAAGTAAAAGGAGGACTTTCTGCAGGAAGAGTGCAAAGTGTCTCGGTTAGGCTTATTGTTGAACGAGAACGTGAGATTGAAGATTTTAAAGCCGAAGCTTCCTATAGAATAGATGCTGAATTTGCCAATGCTGAAGGTAAAACGTTTAGGGCTAAACTGCCTAAAAATTTTGATACAAAAGAAGAGGCAGAGACTTTCTTGAAAGATAACCTTGGTGCTAATTTTAAAGTAGCCGATCTTACTAAAAAGCCTGCTAAGAAATCTCCGGCACCGCCATTTACAACTTCTACGTTACAGCAGGAAGCTTCCAGGAAATTATATTTTTCGGTAAGTAAAACGATGACTTTAGCGCAACGTCTTTACGAAGCTGGTCACATTACTTATATGAGAACCGATAGCGTAAACCTTTCTGAAGATGCGCGTAAAGGAGCCAATAGAGAAATCTTAAAAGCTTACGGAGAAGAATACGCTAAAACCAGGCAATTTAAAGGTAAAACTAAAGGAGCTCAAGAAGCTCACGAAGCCATACGTCCTACTAATTTCGCAAGTCATTCGGTTAAAGCAGATCGTGACGAGCAACGTTTGTATGAATTGATTTGGAAACGCGCTATTGCCTCTCAAATGTCTGAAGCGCAATTAGAGCGAACTAATGTTAAGATTGAAGCAAATAAACACGATAAAATATTTACGGCAAACGGTGAAGTTTTGAAATTCGATGGATTCTTAAAAGTTTATTTGGAAGGTAGCGATGATGAAGATTCTGAAGAACAAAGCGGAATGTTGCCGGAAATGAAGGTAAATGAAGCGCTTCAGAATATATTTATTAATGCTACGGAAAGATTCACAAGACCGCCTTATCGATATACTGAAGCTTCTTTGGTAAAGAAACTAGAGGAGTTAGGTATTGGTAGGCCGTCTACCTATGCACCAACGATTTCTACAATTCAGAATAGAAATTATATAGAAAAAGGTTCTGTAGATGGGACAGAACGTGAATATATCCAGTTTACCCTTGAGAACGAAAAAATTTCAGAAAAGAAATTAAGTGAAACCGTAGGAAGTGATAAAGGTAAATTGGTGCCAACCGCAGTAGGTAAAGTAGTAAATGACTTTTTAGTAAATCATTTTTCTAATATTCTTGATTATAATTTCACAGCAAAAGTAGAGCAAAGCTTTGATGATATTGCCGAAGGAAATGAAGAATGGACAAAAATGATGAAAGATTTTTATACCGATTTTCATCCTCATGTTCAGGACGTTGCTAAAAATGCAGATCGTGAAGTTGGGGAAAGAATTTTAGGAGAAGATCCCGAAACCGGAAAGCCGGTGAGTGTTCGTTTAGGTAAATTTGGTCCAATGGTTCAAATTGGCTCGGTAGAAGATGATGAAAAACCAAAATTTGCCAGTTTAAGTCCAGATCAAACTTTAGATACCATCACTTATGAGGAAGCAATGGATCTTTTTCAGCTTCCGAAGGAATTAGGGGAATATAAGGATGAAAAAGTAGAGGTAAATAATGGCCGTTTTGGCCCTTATGTGAAATTCGGTAAAAAATACGTTTCTCTTGAAAAAGGAGAAGATCCTATGAGTGTAGATTTCGATCGCGCTATGGAGCTAATTAAAGAAAAAGAGAAAGCCGATGCTCCAATATATCATTACGAGGAAAAGCCGGTTCAAAAAGGAGTAGGGCGCTTTGGGCCTTATCTAAAATGGAATGGTATTTTTATAAATGTAAATAAGAAATACGATTTTGATAATCTTTCTAATGAAGATATAGAAGAGCTTATTGAAGATAAAAAGCGTAAGGAGCGCGAAAAAGTAATTCATAACTGGGAAGAGGAAGGGATTAGAGTCGAAAAAGCCAGATGGGGAAGATCTAATGTTATTAAGGGTAAAACCAAGGTAGAATTGCCAAAAACAGTAGACGCTACAAAAATTACTTTGGAAGAAGCTAAAGACATAATCGCCAAAAAAGCACCTAAGAAAAAAGCGACCAAGAAGACCACAAAAAAAACATCGAAAAAATAAGCTGAATGGAGTTGGATTTTTTAAGTCCTGTTAGTAACGATTTAATTGACTATGCAAAAAGCTTAAATGCGCATAGTATGGGTTCTAAGGTTAAATTTAATTCAGAATTTACTGGGATACCGGATCTTGATGATGTTCAAATTGCAATCGTTGGTATTAGAGAAAGCCGTTTATCTGAAAATGATGAAGATGATTTGCTCAGTTTCGATAGCATTAGAAAAGCTTTTTACAGTCTTTTTCCGGGGAATTGGCATTTAAATATTGCCGATTTGGGTGATATTCAGAAAGGAGCTACTGTAAAAGATACTTATTTTGCAGTAGAAAAAACGGTTGCAGATTTAGTGAAAAAAGGCGTAATTCCTGTTTTGCTTGGCGGTTCTCAGGATCTGCTTTATGCGCAATACAGAGCTTATGACACTTTAGATGAGATGGTAAATCTTGTAAATGTAGATGCCAGATTTGATCTTGGTGATGCAGAGCAGGTGATTTCTAATAAATCTTACGTTTCTAAAATTATAGTTAATGAGCCTTACAATCTTTTTAACTATTCTAATATAGGATATCAAACTTATTTTAACTCTCAGGAAGAAATAGAATTAATGGATCGGTTATTTTTCGATGCCTACCGCTTGGGAGAAATTAGTAATGACATTTCCCTAATAGAACCAATAATGCGAGCAGCGAATTTGGTAAGCGTAGATTTAAATAGTATAGATGCAGCTTCAATAGGGCATTCATACTTCAAATCGCCAAACGGCTTTAATGGAAAAGAAATTTGTGCTATATCCAGGTATGCAGGGCTAAGTGATAAAGTGAGTTCTTTTGGTATTTTTGAATATAATTCTAATTTGAATGCGTTGTCTGAGATGCTTGTGGCTCAGATGATTTGGTACTTTGCTGAAGGTGTTAATTATAGAAATAACGAAAATACAGTTGCCGCTAAACAGGATTTTATAAAATATCAAGTCCCTATAGATGATGATATTTTAGTGTTTTTTAAAAGTCCTACAAGTGGGCGCTGGTGGATCGAAATTCCTTACGTAGCTAGCCTCCATACTAAATTAAAGAGGACTACGTTATTACCTTGTAGTGAGGAAGATTATCTGGAAGCTTGCAATCAGGTGATTCCAGAAAGATGGTATAAAGCAAAAAGAAAAAACGAAGTTTAATAATTAGGCATAGCCTTTGTATGTGGTTATTTTCTTAAAACTGTTGTTTTTTAGAAAATAATTGGATAGGTTTACCGCCTAAATTTGAGATGTCTTAACCTAAAAGTATTATGAAGAAAATTGTTTCGCTGGTTGCTGTTCTTGCTTTAATCTACAGTTGTGGTAGTAATGACAGAGGGCAGCTTGTAGGTGCGAAAGGAGAAAGATGGAACCCAGAGGAGCCGTTTGGTATGGCCTTAGTGCCTGGAGGCTCATTTATCATGGGGAAATCAGATGATGATATAGCAGGACAATTAAACGCTCCCCCAAAAACGGTTACAGTTAATACATTCTATATGGATGAGACTGAAATCACTAACGCAGAATATCGCCAATTTGTAAATTATGTTAAAGATTCGGTTGTTCGCGTGATGCTGGCTATGGAAGCCGAGCTAGAGGGCGCTACTGCTGGATCAGAAGGTATTGGTGAATATGCTTTTGCAGATGCCGATGAATCTGATCTTACACCTTATCAACAATACATGTTGGATACTTATGGTTCTGGTGGAGAAATGGATGCTTATGAAAACCGTAAGTTAAATAAAGACGTAGATATTATATGGGATACGCAGGATTATCCAGATGTTGCTTACGCAAGAGTGATGGACCAGTTATATATTCCGCAGGAAGACGCATATAATGGCACTCGAACTATCGACGTTGAGAAATTGAAATTCAAGTACAGCTGGATGGATATTCAGGCAGCTGCAAGAGGTAAAGGAAATCGTCGGGAATATATGAAGACTGAAGTTGTAGAAGTTTATCCTGATACAGCAGTATGGATTAAAGATTTTAATTATAGTTATAATGAGCCTATGCACAACGATTATTTTTGGCATAGCGCATTTGATGATTATCCTGTTGTTGGAGTGAACTGGAAACAAGCCAGAGCATTTGCACAATGGAGAACAAAATATAACAATGATTTCCGCAAATCTAGAGGAGATAGTAATGTGCCATCATACCGTTTGCCAACAGAGGCAGAATGGGAGTATGCTGCGCGAGGTGGACTGGAAGGAGGAACTTATCCATGGGGTGGACCATATACAAAAAATGATAGAGGTTGTTTTATGGCTAATTTTAAGCCCTTAAGAGGAGATTATGCTGCCGACCAGGCATTATACACTGTTGAAGCTCAATCTTTCGATCCAAATGGTTATGGTTTATATAATATGGCAGGAAATGTCGCAGAATGGGTTAACTCTTCTTACGATGCATCTAGCTATGATTATATGTCTTCTATGAATCCTACTGTAAATGATTATGATGATGCACGAAAAGTTGTGAGAGGTGGATCTTGGAAAGATGTGGCTTATTTCTTACAAGTTTCATCAAGAGATTATGAATATGCAGACTCTGCGAGAAGTTATATTGGCTTTAGAACTGTGCAGGATTATCTTGGCAACGATGTTCCATTAAATCAACAAACTACTTTTGAGTAACCACTTAACCCTAAATACATTCCTAAAACTTAAATTTTAATTATTATTTATTATGGCACAATCAAAAACTAGAATGAAGGTGATGAACATGGTTTACGGTATCGGTGCGGCCGTAGTTATTATTGGAGCGCTTTTTAAAATTATGCACTGGCCTTTGGGTAACGAGATGCTAATCGCAGGTCTTGTGACTGAGGCATTTGTATTCCTTGTTTCAGCATTTGAACCTGTAGACGAAGGTTACGACTGGTCTCTTGTATATCCCGAACTGTCTGAAGGGAGTGCTGCTATGGTTTCTCCTAAGAAAAAAGAGGTAGTTGTAGAGGAAACAAAGGACGCTCAGGGTATGCTTTCTAAAAAGCTTGATGAAATGTTACGAGATGCTAAAGTAGACGCGGCTTTAATGTCAAGTCTTGGAGATAGCATTAGAAATTTTGAAGGTGCAGCTAAAGGAATTGCTCCAACAGTAGATGCTATGGCTTCTCAGAAAAAATATAGCCAGGAGTTAACAACTGCTGCTACGCAAATGGAAACTCTAAATAGTATTTATAAAGTTCAGGTAGAATCTGCTTCAAAACAAGCTGAGGTTAACAAAGCTGTTGCAGAAAATGCTGGTAAACTTAGAGCTGAAATGGATTCTTTAACACAGAATCTTGCTTCTTTAAACGGTGTTTATGGAGGTATGCTAACTGCGATGAATGGTCAACGTAGAGCTTAATTTTAAGAACTTTATAATATAAACTTATTAGAAAATAATACATGGCATCAGGAAAACAAAGCCCTAGGCAGAAGATGATCAACCTGATGTATTTAGTGTTTATCGCAATGATGGCACTTAATATGTCTAAAGAAGTTTTGGTAGCCTTCGGTTCTATGAATGAGAAGTTGGAGCAGGCAAACGCCACTACCGAACAGCGAAACGCATCAGCTATGCAAGGTTTGCAATCAAAAGCAAATGAGCAGGCAGAAAAATATGCTGAACTAGCGCAAAAAGCGGAAACTATTAATCAATTATCACAGAATTTAGATTCTTATATTGAGGGGGTTAAAAGCGAATTGACTGCCGATTTAGATGATCCACAGGATTATCAGGCAATGGATAAAACAGATATTCTGGATGAACGATTTTTCACTGGTGGAAAAGTTAGTCCAAGAGGTCAGGAATTCGTAGATAAGATTAACGAATATAGAGAGGGTGTAATTAATACATTAGGGGAGGATTATAGCGCTCTTAACAAAGAGATTGCGGCAAAATTTGATACTTCAGAAGAAGAAGATGGCGAAGGTACTAAAAAGCCTTGGTTAACTTATAATTTTGAAGGATTTCCATTAATTGCTTCCATTACTCAGATGACGCAAATTCAGTCGGATGTTAAAACGACCGAAAATGATATTCTTTCTTCAATGTTATCGGGACAATTGCAGGAAGAAGTTTCAATGACAAATTATTCAACATTGTTAGAAACACCTAAGTCTGCTTATTATCAAGGGGAAACATTCAATGGAGCTATTGTTCTTGGTAGGACAGATGCTACTACTAAACCAAATAAGGTAGAATTGAAATTAGACGGGAGAACACTTTCTGGTGACGATTATTCTTTACAAGGCGGTAAAGTTGTTCTAAATGTTCCTGCGGGTAATGCTGGTAGTCATAAGTTAACAGGTCAGTTAATTTTTGCTGAAGATGGAGAAGAAACTTTAGTGCCTGTAGAACAAGAATTTGCAGTAATTCCTAAGCCTAATAGTGCAACTATTTCAGCTGATAAAATGAATGTTGTATATCGTGGAGTTAAAAACCCGCTTACAATTTCAATGGCTGGTGTTCAGGATAATAATATTAGTGCAAGTGCACCTGGTTTGAGCCGAGTTTCGGGAAGTAGTTACGTTATGGATGTAACTAGTGTACAAGCGAGAGAAGTAAAAATTAATGTAACCGGAACAATTGACGGTAAAAGTTATCCTTCTAGTTCTACATTTAGAATTAAAGATATCCCTAGTCCGGTTGGTTCTATTCGTAAAGAAACCGGTTCAGTTAAAATGCAGAGAAATAGTCTTGAGATTTCTGAAGTTGGAGCAGAATTGCCTGATTTCGATTTTGATATAGGTCTTCGAGTAACTGGATTTAGTTTTAAGGTTTCTGGGCAGCCAACAGTGACTGTTAGAGGTAATAGATTGGATAATGCAGCGAAAGCTGCTTTACGTAGAGCAGGAAGAGGAGAAACCGTGCAAATTTTTGATATTGAAGCTTCACTTAATTCAAACAGTGGATATAGACTTAAAAAAATTGCACCAGTATTTGTAGAACTTACGAATTAAGAAAAGTAATTATTTATGAAAGGAAAATATATAATATTTAGCTTATTGTTATTTATCGGTTTTACCGGTATGTCACAAACAGCGAGTATTCTAAATGCAGAAAAGCCAGAAGACATTGGGAAGTCTAAAACAGACTCCGAAGATAATACTGAAGGTGGGCCATTAGAATATGGTTATGTAGATGATCGTGATGTACTTTGGTCTAAAGGGACTTGGGAGATCATCGATTTGAATGAGAGAGTTAATTTTCCTTTGTACTACCCTGTGGATACAATGAATATTTCATCCAACAGAAGGTCACTTTACGATGTTTTAATTCGTGCTATAAAAAACGGTAAAATTGAAAATATTTATGCCGATTCCTACTTTACGGAGAAAAGAACTTTAAAGGATATTAGAGCAACAATTTCTCGTGTAGATACTACAGATTATGGTATCGAACAATACAATGCCGGTCAAGAAGTTGATGAGCAATTTATTGATCGAAGAGATTTGGGTGCTGCCGATATCGTTCAGTATAAAATACGTGGAATTTGGTATTTCGATAAAAGACAAGCAGAGCTTAAGTATAGAATTCTTGGTATTGCACCAAGGGCTCCAGATGTAAACTTTATCGACGACTCAGAACTTAACGACCTTGTTGATTTGTTTTGGGTTTGGTATCCAGATGCTCGTGATGCATTGTACGAGGCTAAAGCATATATAGGGAATAATACTGTTATCTCGTACGATCAACTTTTAAATGCCAGAAGATTCAATTCTGTTATTTTTAAGGAAGACAACGTACAGGGCGATAGAGCAATTAACGATTATATTGTAGATAATAGCTTTATGCAATTATTAGAGTCTGAGCGTATTAAAGAACAGATTCGTAATTTTGAGCAAGATATGTGGAATTATTAATTCGTAATTCTGCAAATAATAAATAGAGCGCCTTTAATAGGCGCTTTTTTTATGCTTAATTTGTATTTGAAAATAACAAAGTATGCTGGATTATATCGTCGTTGGTTTAGGTTTAAGCGGAATAGCAATTAGTAACCATCTTGAAAAAAGAAATAAGAAATTCGTTGTTTTTGAGGATAATTCTCAAGAATCTTCGAAGGTTGCCGGTGGTATTTATAATCCAATTATATTAAAACGGTTTACATTAGCCTGGGAAGCAGATAAACAAATTAGTTACTCAATTCCTTTTTATGAAGAGCTTGAAAAAAAGCTAAATACTAATTTTATTCAGCCATTTAATATTTATAGGAGATTTCAATCTATAGAGGAACAAAATAATTGGTTTGAAGCGGCAGATAATTTGCGATTAGCCCCTTTTATGGGCACTCAACTAGTAAGAGAGGTGAACTCGAATATCTCCGGAGATTTTTCATTTGGAAAGTTAGAGAAAACTGGCGCCATAGATACGGAAAAGTTAATTTCAGCAAACAGAGATTATCTAAAAAAGTATTCCATTTTAAAAGAAGAAAAATTCGATTATTCGGCTTTAGAAATCGAGGGTGATTTTGTTATTTATAAAGATAAGAAAGCTAAAAATATTATCTTTTGTGATGGTTTTGGGCTTGTAGATAACCCATTTTTTAATTATTTACCATTACGAGGAAATAAGGGAGAATATTTAATTATCAAATCGAAAGATTTGAAGTTAAAACAAGCTGTAAAATCATCTGTTTTTATTTTGCCTTTAGGTAATGATCTCTACAAGGTAGGCGCAACATACGATCATAAGGATAAAACGAAGGAACCTACTTTAGAAGCGAGAACAAAGCTTCAAAAAGATTTGGATAAGCTAATTAGCTGTGAATACGAAATTGTAGATCAGGTATCAGGAATTCGACCTGCCACAGCAGATAGAAGACCGTTGTTAGGTAATCATCCTCAGCATAAAAATCTTTTTTTATGCAATGGTTTTGGTAGTAGAGGTGTACTTATTGGCCCTTTGCTTTCAGAAAATTTATTAAATTTTATAGAGGATGGTATTCCACTGCCTCCGGAAGTTGATATTACTCGATTTCAGAAAAAATATTACAAAAACTAATTCCTGTTTTGTTTTCTCTTTGCTGCATTTTTATCGTACTTCAGAAATAAATTGATCCAGATGTTTCTGGATAAGCGCATAATAATTGGCATAAAGACGATAAGTGTGCCTACGATAGCAAAAAAAGAAGTTAATAGTCCGCCACCAAGAAAGTAGTGCGCAATGATAAAAGCAGCTACAGAAAATGCAACTCCTACCGCATAACTTACATACATTGCTCCGTAAAAGAATGACGGCTCAATCTTATATTTGGTACCACAGTGAGAACAATGATCATGCATCTCGTAAACTTTGTTTAGTTTAAAAGGATTTTTTTCTCTATACATGCTCTCTTCCTGACATACGGGACAGGTTCCCGTTAAAATGCTATACAACTTCGTGCCTTTCAAGAATTTCATAAAATTTTTTTTGCACTACAAATTTAATCATCTTTGCACAAACCTAAGTTACTTTATATATAAATGCTCAACATCCATAATCTTTCAGTCTCTTTTCAGGGAGAATATTTATTTCAGGAAATTAGTTTTCGTTTAGGAGCCGGAGACCGCATAGGTCTAATTGGTAAAAACGGAGCGGGAAAATCTACTATGCTTAAGATTATTGCTGGCGATCAGGAATATGATAGTGGGCAAATTGCCAAAGACAAAGAGCTTAGAATTGGATTTCTAAAACAGGATATAGATTTTGTACAGGGACGTACTGTTTTGGACGAAGCATATCAGGCTTTTGAAGAGATTAAACGCCTGGAAGCCAAAATGAATGAGATTAATCATCAACTGGCGACCCGTACCGATTATGAAAGCGATTCTTATACCGAATTAATTCAGGAACTTACTGATGTAACACATCAATACGAGATTATTGGAGGTTATAATTATGAGGGAGATACCGAAAAGGTATTGCTAGGGCTTGGTTTTAGTAGAGCAGATTTTAAAAAATTAACTGATACCTTTTCTGGAGGTTGGAGAATGCGAATAGAACTAGCGAAGCTCTTGCTTCAAAATAACGATATTTTGTTGCTGGATGAGCCTACAAACCACCTGGATATAGAAAGTATCATTTGGTTAGAAAGTTTCTTGAATTCTTATCCCGGTTGTGTGATTCTGGTTTCTCACGATAAAATGTTCTTAGATAATGTAACCAATCGTACTATAGAAATATCTTTGGGTAGAATTTACGATTATAAAAAGCCGTATTCCAAATATTTAGAATTGCGAGGAGAGCTAAGAGAGCAGCAACTTGCAGCGCAGAAGAATCAGCAAAAAGAAATAGAGCAAACCGAGAAGTTGATCGAGAAATTTAGAGCAAAAGCATCTAAAGCTTCTATGGCGCAGTCTTTAATTAAAAAGCTGGATAAAGTTAATCGTATTGAAGTAGATGAAGACGATAATGCGGTGATGAATATTAGTTTCCCTGTTTCAGTACAACCAGGTAAAGTTGTTGTTGAAGCAGAGCATGTTGGGAAGGCTTATGGAGATCATAAAGTACTTGAAGATATTAATCTACTTATCGAACGTGGAAGCAAAATCGCTTTTGTTGGTCAAAACGGGCAGGGGAAGACAACCTTGGCAAAAATAATTATAGATGAAATTTCTCATACTGGAGATTTAAAACTTGGTCATAACGTTCAGCTAGGTTATTTTGCGCAAAATCAGGCTGATTATTTAGACGGAGAGAAAAGTATTTACGATACTATGGTCGATGCTGCGAACGAAAGCAATCGATCTAAAGTTCGCGATATGCTAGGTTCGTTTTTGTTTCGTGGTGATGATGTAGACAAAAAAGTGAAAGTGTTATCTGGGGGAGAGAGAAACCGATTAGCACTTTGTAAAATGCTATTACAGCCTTTTAATGTGCTGGTAATGGATGAGCCTACCAACCACTTGGATATTAAATCTAAAAATGTGCTAAAAGAAGCCTGTAGGAATTTTGAAGGTACTTTAATAATTGTATCTCACGATAGAGATTTTCTTCAGGGATTAACCAAGACGGTTTACGAATTCAGAAATAAACAGATCAAAGAATATTTAGGCGATATAGATTATTATTTGGAGCAGCGTAAACTGGAAGATATGCGTGCTGTAGAGAAAAAAGATAAGGCTCCTAAAAGTGCAGCTAAAAAGGTAGCTACAGAAAAACAATCGTACGAAGACCAGAAAAAATTAAAAGCACTAAACAATAAGTTGAGTAAGGTAGAGTCGAAAATTACCAAATTAGAAAAAGAGCTAAAACGTAAAGATCACGAATTGGCGACTAATTATGAGAAGACAATTGCGCAGTCCAATTTTTTAGATAGTTATAACGATAAGAAAAAAAATCTAAAGAAATTATTTCAGGAATGGGAGGGATTGCAGTTAGAAATAGATGAAATTAGTTAATTTCTTAAAAAAATTAAGATATTCGATTAAACTTTATCTAGTTTTAGGAGTCCAACCAACTAAGTTATGGATAAACGCAAGATAATTCTCTCAGTTCTTGGACTTCTGCTTATTGTGGGAGCCGTATTTGCAGCTAAATGGATCATAGACAGTAATGTTAAAAAAGATCCAGAAATACAGAAGGTTGTAAAAAATGTATTCGTCAAAACAGTTAAAAATGACACCGTTCCTATAAGCATTCCCGCTAACGGAAATGTTACTGCATTAAGAAAGCTCGAACTCTATTCAGAAGTTCAGGGGATTTTTAGAAGCAGTAGTAAAAACTTTTTGGCAGGTCAGGAGTATAAAAAAGGTCAGATTTTACTGAATATTGATTCCGCAGAATATGCTGCCAGTGTGCAGTCTGCTAAAAGTGATTTGTATAATAGTATCACTGCTATTATGCCTGATCTACGCTTAGATTATCCAGATGCTTTTGAGAAATGGCAGCAATATTTAAGCAATTTTGATATTAATAAATCGGTTCCTGAACTTCCTGAAATCGAAACTGATAAAGAAAAATATTTCATAAGTGGTCGTGGTATTGTTTCTTCGTACTATACCATAAAAAATCTTGAAGAACGTTTAAGAAAATATACAATAGTAGCGCCATTCAATGGGATACTTACCGAAGCTTTGGTAAAGGAAGGAACATTAATTAGGTCTGGACAAAAGCTGGGTGAATATATAGATCCTTCTGTTTACGAATTACAGGTTTCTATAGCTAAGAAATTTAGCGATCTTTTAGCGATTGGCGAAGAGGTTAAACTTCAAAATTTAGATAGAACCCAAAAATATAGCGGAACCGTTAGTAGAATTAATGGTAGAGTGAATCTGGAAACGCAAACCATTCAGGTATTCATTCGTGTAGAAGGAGAAAACATACAGGAAGGAATGTATCTTGAAGCAATGCTAGATGCTAAAAAAGAACCAAACGCTTTAGAAATCCCGAGAGAATTATTGGTGGAACGATCTAAAGTTTACGTAGTTAGAGACAGTGTTTTAGATTTGGTAAGCGTACAACCCGTTTATTTTAGTACCGAAAGTGTTGTGGTAAAAGGCCTTGAAGATGGTACTAAAATGTTAGCAGCATCTGTACCGGGAGCTTATGCTGGGCAGTTAGTTAATGCTGAAGAAGTAAAAGATACCGCTAAAAACGAATAATCTTGAGAAAACTTATTAGTTATTTTATAAAGTATGAGGTTGCGGTAAATATCGTAATCATTGCTTTTTTACTATTCGGAGCAGTTGGTGCACTTACTTTAAAGTCTTCTTTCTTTCCTTTGCAGGATAGCCGAATGATCAATATTAGCGTGACCTATCCAGGATCTGCGCCCGAAGAAATAGAAGAGGGAATAATCCTTAAAATAGAGGACAATCTAAAAGGCCTGGAAGGTATAGAACGCGTAACTTCGGTTGCCAGAGAAAGTGGAGGATCTATCACCGTAGAGATTGAGCGAGACGAAAATATTGATGTAATGCTCACCGAGGTTAAAAACGCAGTAGATCGCGTGCCAACCTTTCCAACCGGTATGGAGCCTTTGGTAGTTGCCAAAGAAGAATCGGTTAGACCAACCATTAGATTTGCAATTAGCGGCGAGAAAATCCCGTTGGTTACCTTAAAAAGAATAAGTGAGCAAATCGAAAATGATTTGCGAATGATGGATGGTATTTCTCAGATTGAAATTGACGGTTTCCCCGAAGAAGAAATAGAAATTGCAGTTAGAGAAAATGATCTTCTGGCTTATAATTTGACATTTCAGGATGTTGCTCAGGCGGTTTCAGGAGCAAATATTCTTACCACTGGAGGGACGATTAAAACCAGTAGCGAGGATTATTTAATTAGGGCGAATAACCGGTCTTACTACGCAGACGATTTAGAAGATCTGGTATTAAAATCTACTACGAATGGAGAAATTATCAGATTGTCTGATATTGCCAGAGTTTCCGACCAATTTTCTGAAACACCTAATGCATCATTTTTCAATGGCAATCAAAGTGTAAATATTACAATAAGTAATACCAATTCTGAAGATTTACTTGCAGCAGCAGAGCAGGTGAATGAATATATCCAAAAATACAATCAAAAAAGTAGCAATGTTCGTTTAGATGTTGTTTTCGATTCGTCCATAAGATTACAGCAACGAACGCAGCTTTTAGTGGAAAATGGAATCATGGGTATAGTCTTGGTCCTGTTCTTTCTTTCCCTTTTTCTAAATACAAGATTAGCCTTTTGGGTGGCTTTTGGTTTACCGGTGGCCTTTCTAGGAATGTTTATTTTTGCTGAACAGTTTGATGTTACTATTAACGTATTATCGCTGTTTGGGATGATTATCGTTATTGGTATTCTGGTAGACGACGGGATTGTTATTTCAGAAAATATTTATCAACATTTCGAAATGGGTAAGAATCCCATTAAAGCAGCACTAGACGGTACGATAGAAGTTGTTCCTCCAATTATTTCGGCTATAATAACTACCATCTTGGCTTTTGCCAGTTTCCTATTTTTAGATAGTAGAATAGGCGAGTTTTTTGGAGAAGTATCTACTGTGGTGATGCTTACACTGGTGGTATCTTTAATTGAAGCACTCATTATTTTACCTGCGCATATTGCGCATTCCAAAGCACTAAAGCGTAACGTTTCGCAACCAAAATCTGTAATAGGTAAATTCTTCGGTAAAATGAGGAATATAAATAAACTTGGAGATCGATTGATGATTTTTCTCCGTGATAAAGTTTATGGTCCGGTTTTAAATTTTATACTGAAACAACAAATATTAAGTATAGGAATTCTTTTAGCGGTCCTTATTTTAACTTTTGGAGCTATTGGCGGTAATATTATAAGAATAACACTTTTTCCCAGCGTAGCCAGTGATCGAATTTCTATCGATCTTTTAATGCCTGAAGGAGTTAATCCTGAAAGAACAGATTCGATTATTACAATGGTCGAAGAAGCCACCTGGCAAGTAAATAAAGATTTTTCTGAAGAACAAACTGGTAATCTCTCTGTAATAGAAAATACCATTAAGAGGGTTGGCCCAGGAAATAATAAGGCGTCGATACAGGTAAATTTATTACCTGGTGAAGAACGTGATTTTGGTGCGCCTGAAATTACAAATGCAATTCGTGATAAAGTAGGGCCAGTATATGGCGTAGAAAACTTAACGTTTGGATCGGGCGGTAATTTTGGAGGAGATCCTGTTTCTGTTTCCTTGTTGGGGAATAATCTCGAGGAACTAGAAGCCGCAAAGGAAGAATTAAAAGCCAATTTTGAAAATAATCCGTTACTAAAAGATGTAAACGATAGTGATCCTAAGGGAATTAAAGAAATTAATATTTTCCTTAAAGATAATGCATATGCGTTAGGATTAGATCTCGCCGATGTAATTGGGCAGGTTAGAAATGGTTTCTTTGGGACACAGGCTCAGCGATTTCAAAGAGGACAGGACGAAATTAGAGTTTGGGTGCGTTATGATTTGGAAAATAGATCTTCTATTAATGATCTTGATGATATGCGTATTCTAACCCCTTCTGGAAACCGCGTTCCGTTTGATGAAATAGCGAATTATGAAATTATTCGAGGAACCGAGTCGATTAGTCACCTTGATGGAATGCGAGAGATTCGGGTAAGCGCAGATATGGAAGATCCCAACGGAAGTTCAACAGATATTTTAGCTGATATTCGTGAAAATGTAATGCCTGAAATATTAACTAAATATCCAAGTTTAAGCGTTTCATACGAGGGACAAAATCGTGAAGCTGACAAATTGATAAATTCAGCCAGTACTGTATTGCCAATTATTTTGTTTTTGATTTATGCTACAATAGCTTTTACGTTTAGAAGTTATAGTCAGCCATTATTACTAATGATTATGATCCCTTTTAGTGTAATTGGCGTTGCATGGGGACATTGGATTCACGATTTTCCAATTAATATGCTTTCAGCATTAGGGATTATAGCGCTGGTGGGAATAATGGTTAATGATGGCCTGGTACTTATTGGGAAATACAATGGTAATCTACAAGATGGCATGAAGTTTAAACAGGCAATTTACGAAGCAGGAAAATCTCGTTTCAGGGCAATTTTTCTTACATCTTTAACCACCATAGCAGGTATGGCACCTTTGCTGTTAGAAAAAAGTAGGCAGGCGCAATTCCTTAAACCTATGGCTATATCCATAAGTTACGGGATTGGTATAGCTACGTTATTAACCTTATTTTTATTACCCCTACTGCTTTCTATTACTAATCGTATAAAAGTGGAAGGTAAATGGTTGGCAACAGGTAATAGAGTGGAGCGCGAGTCTGTAGAGCGAACAATAAAAGAATTAAAAGAAGCAGAAAAAAATAAAGATGAATATTAAAATCACCTATTTTACTGTCATTTTTTTCATGTTTATTGGGCTTGCTACAAAAGCTCAGGATTCTTTATTAACCAAAAATGAAGTTATAGCAAGAGCTCTTGATAGTAACTTCGGAATAAAAATGGCTAATAACAACGTTGAAGTTGCCGAAAATAATCAGAGTATCTTAAACTCTGGATATCTTCCGTCTTTAAGAGGAGCAGGTGGTTATAATTACGACCTTAATAATCGGCTAACCGAACCAGAAGAAGGAGACAATGTAGATCAACGCGGGATCGAAGGCGAGTCCTATAGCGCCTCTATTAATTTAGACTACACGCTTTTTGATGGATTGGGACGATTTTATAATTATAAAAGTTTAAAAGAGCAATATAATCTTTCGCAATTAGAAGCCAGAGAAACTATCGAGAATACCATACTTCAATTGCTAACGGTATATTATGAAATAGCGAGATTAAGTGAGAATATGGGAGTTTTAAAAGAAACTTTAAAAATTTCTCAGGATCGAGTAAAGCGTGCACAGTATCAATTTGAGTATGGGCAATCTAATAATTTAGTAGTCCTAAATGCTCGCGTAGATGTGAATACCGATAGTATTAATCTTATCGAAACGCGACAGCAACTACGCAATACCAAACGTGATTTAAATGTTATTCTCAATAGAGATGTCAATAATAGAGCTTTTGAAGTAGATACTTCTGTAAGTTTTATTACCGAGCTACGAATAGATTCCTTTCTAGAGCAATCTACTTATAATAATGTAAGTCTTCTTAAGGCAAAAAGTAATATTATCCTTAGTGATTATGATATTAAGGTAAGTAAATCGGGTTATTTGCCTACGGTAGGTCTTACCGGTTCTTATGGATGGAATAGAAATATAAGTGCAGCTACCGCCTTTTTTCCGGGATCCAAAACAACTACCGATGGCTTATCTGCAGGATTAAGTTTATCGTGGGATTTATTTGATGGTGGTCTAACCAGTGTAGCCATTCAAAATGCTAAAATTAATAAAGAGAATCAACAACTTCAGAAAAAGCAAATAGAATTAGAGGTAGAGCGGGATATTGCAAATGCTTTAGGAAACTATGAGAATAAGCTTTATATTTTTCGTGTACAGGAAGAAAATGTTTTGACAAATGAAGATAATTTTAGCCGATCTGAAGAGCAATATCGATTAGGACAGATCTCTTCTATAGAGTTTAGGCAGGCCCAAATTAATTTGCTTGATGCTAAAACGAGTCTTAACTTAGCCAAATATGATGCAAAGTTGGCTGAATTGGAATTATTGCAACTTACCGGCCAGCTATTGAATATTGATTTTTGATATGTACGAGCATTTTTTTCAATGTCCCTATTGTTGGGAAGAAATTTCTGTACTTTTAGATCCTTCGGTTTCCAAGCAAACATATATTGAAGATTGTGAAAATTGTTGCAATCCAATAGAATTCGATGTAGCTTTTCAGAATGGAGAAATTACCGAATTTGAAGCTCGAAGTATAGAGCAATAATAACAGTATTTTATTAGTAAAATGGGCGATAAAACAATTTTCGAGCTATCTGAAAATGTTGTAGGTATTATTATAGATCGGTACGTTTCAACTCAGGTTATGGAAGAAATTCTAAAAGAAATTGAAGAGCGAATAAAAGGCAATAAAAAAATTAGATTTTTTCTGGAAATTAAAGATGGAAATAAAATTTCTTTAGCAGCTTTTTGGAAAGATATGCTATTTAAATGTAAGCACGCCGATGATTTTAATAAGGTGGCTTTGGTTACAGATATACAGTGGTTTAGAAGCTTTGCAGATTTTAAGGATAATTTAGTGGATTTGGATATAAGAGCCTTTGATAATGACGAACGCCTGCAAGCTCTAAATTGGATAACTGAATAATTTTTTAAAAAAGTTTTGGAGAAGTAAAAAAGAGTCGTATATTTGCATCCCGATAGCGAAACAATAGCTATCAAGACATACTGAAATAAAGATATTAAAATATATATCGCGGGATAGAGCAGTAGGTAGCTCGTCGGGCTCATAACCCGAAGGTCACTGGTTCGAGTCCAGTTCCCGCTACTAGAAAAGGCTTCACAATTTTGTGAAGCCTTTTTTTATTATCTTTTTAGAGTAATTTTTTTTAGCGGGGGGATACATCAAAAATAAAATACTACGAATAGGTATCGATCTTTTTTCAAACTACATAAAACAACATAACCTATTAGTATTTCACTAATTAGGTTGTATTAAGAATTATTTCAAGAAACCTGTAATTGGAATTTATAAAAGTTTGGGAATATTTGTAACTAAAGGGATAACATTTATAAAGATAGCTCGATCTTTAAGAGTAGTGATTCAAAATCCTTGCACTAGCTGTGCGAAATCATATTATAAAAACAGCAGCGGTTTATCTCTAAAATAGATCCATGATTCCTTGGATATCTTCATCAGAATATCGGTAATAACGAAATATTTTTTTAAAATTAATGACTGCAAATGGACGAAAAAAATTAATTTTATCAATTCCGTTCAAACCTTATATACGCTAGAATGGTTGTGCAGGTAGGTTCCCAAACATATTAAATACAATGGCATACTATGCAATTGCAGCTAAATTCTTTTAGAAAATCTAGCTATTCAACTTTTTCTTATTAAAAACCTATTCTAAATAAAAAAATATTATGGTAGAATTTTGGAGTGCTAATAGCGAATTAATTATATATGTGCTTGTCGTTATAGGCGCTGTTCTATTGCTCTTAGCTTCAACAAAATTACTTTATAAATGGCTCATAAAAAAAACCTTAAAAAAATATCCTAACGAGAAACCTACCACTATAAAGCTTGTTAAACGAGTACTTAACACATTATGGGTTATTCTAGGTGTGGCAGCCTTAAGTTTTGTTTTTATTTCTGAAGATAAATATGCCGTTGCCGCTAAAAATTTTGAAAAGATCGTCTATGTTGGTTTTGTATTGGTTTTTACGATAATTGGATCAAGTGTTGTCGATACATTATTTGGCCGAGTTATTAAGAAAACTATAGCTTCAGATGGTGATCCTACCAGCTATAAATTTTTGCGGTATTTAAGTGTATTTGGTGTTTACTTCTTCGGTGCTATTCTTGCTACTTTGGCCTTTCCTGCTCTAAGAGGCGTGGCGCAAACTGCATTAGGTGGGGCGGGGATTTTAGCGCTTGTGTTAGGTGTTGCCTCGCAGGAAGCGCTGGCAAATATTATTGGTGGCATTTTCATTATATCCTTTAAACCTTTTCGAGTAGGCGACGTCATTAAAATTTCAGACACACTTGTTGGTTCTGTAACAGATATAACTTTAAGGCATACGGTGATTCAGAATTATCAAAACAAAATGATTGTGATTCCCAACGCGATAATAAATAAAGAAAAGGTGACCAATTATGATTTGGAAGAAAAGAAAATCTGCCAATGGATTGAAATTGGGATCTCTTACGATAGTGACATAGATTTAGCCAAAAGTATAATGAAAGAAGAATGCGAGAATCATCCTAATATTTTTGATAATCGCACTAATCAGGATATTGGAAATGGAGTTCCTTTGGTAATTGTTCGTGTTATAGATCTTGGGGATTCTTCAGTTACTATTCGTGCCTGGGCCTGGGCTTGGGATTACGCTTCTGCTTTTGTGATGAAATGTGAACTCTACGAAAGTATAAAAAAACGATTTGATGCTGAAGGTGTAGAAATTCCTTTCCCACACCGAACTTTAGTATTTAAGGACAAACAAATGGAAACATTTAAAAATTCCTATTCAGCTAAAGAATAATAAGCAACTTTATGGGCTACTATAAGATTTTACAACTATCAAAACTAATCGGTCTTGTTTAGGTTATTTATTCAGTGGTTTTGCGAATGAATCACATTTTCCGTTTGCTTTAAGATTCTACGGAATTACTTTGAGCAATTTTCAGAAGAAATGTTTGAAGATTTAAATCTTATAAATAGGCTTTATTTTCGGTATTTTTAGTCCGTATTTTTTTGCAGACTTAGATTTTTGTAATGAGTAAATTTTTTCAAGCTATTCTGGTGGTTGTTGTGCTTGCGGCGATGGTCATATATAAAATTACCAAAAAAAAGAAAAAGAAAGTAGCACCATTTCCCGCAAACTGGCATCAGCTGCTTTTAGATCATGTAGAGTTTTATGCTGAATTAACTAGAGTCGAAAAAATAAGATTTCAGCAGCGTGTCATGGTATTTTTAAATGAAGTCTATATCGAGAGCGTTTCTTTTAAACTTGAAGATATAGATCAGATTTTAGTCGCTTGTAGTGCGGTAATTCCAGTATTTAGATTCAAACACTGGCATTATTCCAATTTAAGTACGGTAATTTTATATCCCAATCATTTCAATAAAAATCTTGTTTTCGATAATGGCGGAGAAGATAAAATAGTGATGGGCTTAGTGGGAACCGGTAGGTTCGAGCACCAAATGATTCTTTCGCGACGCGCGTTGCATGATGGATTTGCTAAGCACAATGACCGGTTAAATACCGGTATTCACGAATTTGTTCATTTAATCGATAAAATGGACGGGCAAACCGATGGTGTGCCAGAGCGGCTTTTAAAACACACTTATACCATTCCGTGGCTTAAAATGGTACATAAAGAAATGGAAGAAATTAATGCCAATAAATCAGATATTCGAAATTATGGTGGAACTAATGAAGCTGAATTTCTTGCCACAGCCAGCGAATATTTCTTTGAAAACCCTAAGCGTATGCAACGTAAACATCCAGATATATACAAAATGTTGCACGATTGCTATTTTCCTGAAGATTAGTCTTCGAGAATTTAATTGATAGCTATTTTTATTACTTGATTTAATTATCGTAATATTGCAATTAATATTTATCGTAATATTACGATAAATAAAATTTTGACTTATGAAATTAGCGGAAATTAAGAGGATTTTAAAAGAAAAGGAAACTATCGAATTTGAACTGCCGGATGGCAGTTTAGTACCATCGCATTTTCATGTAACCGAAATTGGTAGTGTAGAAAAGAAATTTATAGACTGCGGCGGTACATTTAGAGAAGAATACAAAGCTAGTTTTCAATTATGGGAAGCTAATGATTACGACCACCGCTTGCATCCAGAAAAATTAATTTCGATCATAGAACTTTCAGAAAAAATACTAAAGCTTGATGAAAATTCAGAAATAGAGGTAGAATATCAGGAAAGCACTATTGGTAAATACGATCTTGAATTTAATGGTGAACGATTTTTATTAGTTAATAAATTTACTACCTGTTTAGCTAAAGATCAATGCGGGATTCCAGCCGAATCTTCTGAAAAACCGAAAAAAAGTTTAAAAAATCTTACTCCAGTTGAAACCAAATCATGTAAACCGGGATCGGGTTGTTGCTAATTAAAAATAGTTTTTAAAAATGTATAATTCTGTTCAACAATTTATAACTTCTCTAGATATCACTACAATTAGTGAAGAGCGTAAAAAGGCGCTGGAAGTTTTTATAAGGTTTATTGCTGAAAAAATTAAAAATAAAGAAACAGTAAACCTGAATTTTATTTGTACCCATAATTCAAGAAGAAGTCATTTTTCTCAAATCTGGGCGCAGACGATCGCTGATTATCTATCACTTAAAAATGTGAACTCTTATTCAGGAGGAACAGAAGCTACCGCAGTTTATTCTTCTGTTTTAAAGACTTTTGAACATGTTGGTTTTTCAGTAGGGCATCTTTCCGAAGAAAAAAATCCTTTTTATTTTTTAAAATTCTCGGAAGATGCTTTACCAATTCTCAGCTTTTCGAAAGTTTATAATCATGCATTTAATCCTAAGAAAAACTTTGTATCGGTAATGACCTGTTCTCAGGCCAATGAAGCCTGTCCTTTTGTGCCGGGCGCCGAGGTACGAATACCTTTTACCTTTGAAGATCCAAAAATAAGCGACGGTAAGAAGGAAGAGTTTGAAAAATATCTCGAAAAATCCAGGGAAATCGCTAATGATCTTCTTTATGTTTTTACCAAAGCAAAAGAACTTTCAGAATAAAAAATAATGAAAAAGAAATTAAGTTTTTTGGATAGTTATCTTACCCTGTGGATTTTTATAGCTATGGCGGTTGGTGTTTGTCTTGGTTATTATATTCCGGCGGTGCCTAAGCTTATTAATTCATATAGTTCTGGTTCTACCAATATTCTAATCGCGGTTGGATTAATCTTGATGATGTATCCACCTTTGGCGAAAGTCGATTACAAAATGTTGCCTAAGGTGTTTAGAAATGTGAAGATTTTAAGTATTTCGATAATTTTAAATTGGATCGTTGGACCGATTTTAATGTTTTCGCTTGCGCTTTTGTTTTTGGGAGATCATCCCGAATATATGACCGGTTTAATTTTAATTGGTTTGGCGCGTTGTATCGCGATGGTTCTGGTTTGGAACGACCTTGCTGCTGGAAGTAAAGAATACGGTGCAGGATTAGTAGCTCTAAACAGTATTTTTCAGGTTTTTGCCTATTCGTTTTATGCCTGGTTGTTTATAACTAAGCTTCCGTCTTATTTTGGTTATGAAGGAAGCATTGTTGAAATTTCTGTAACTACGATTGCAGAAAGTGTTGCAATCTATTTGGGAATTCCGTTTTTAATGGGAATTGCTAGTCGCTTAGTTTTAGTGAAGTTGAAAAGTGAGAAATGGTATTCAGAAAAATTTATTCCTAAAATATCCAAAATTACCTTAATTGCTTTGCTTTTCACTATTGTGGTGATGTTTAGTTTAAAAGGAAAATTAATTGTAGAAATTCCGAAAGACGTAGTGCTTATCGCAATACCGCTAATGATATACTTTGCTTTAATGTTCTTAATAGGATTTATTGCCAGCCATTGGGCAGGAGCGAAATATGATGAAAATGCTGCCGTTTCTTTTACCGCAGCAGGAAACAACTTCGAGCTGGCTATAGCCGTGGCTGTTGCGGTGTTTGGGTTGAATTCAGGTCAGGCTTTTGTTGGGATCGTAGGGCCTTTAATCGAAGTCCCGGCGCTTATTCTTTTAGTGCGCATTTCGTTCTGGCTTCGAGAAAAACTATATAATAAACCTGCAATTCAGTCTTAAGCCAGATTCGTTAGATTTGCGTCAATTTTAACCTAATATTAGATTTAGGATATTGTTTCTTTTTTACCTTTAAAAGAAAGCACGTAAATTATGAATGAAGATTACCAAAAAGGATTAATACTGAATATTCCGGTTAAGCTGCCTTATGCCGTTTTGGAGAAGGTTATAGAGGAGAAAATGCAGGAAGAAGATGAGGAGGGCAACGGAATTAGCGAATATGCGGATGTTAAATTCGTGTGGTTAGAAAAAAATCCAGAGGTAGATTATGATATTACGCTTGGTTTGCGATTAAAAGCCAAAACATTCTTGTTTAAAAATAAAGAATTAGAGCTTAAGATTCATCTTAAGTTTGATTTTGATCCTGTAACCAATCAATTTTCATTAGCAGATTACGAGGCTGTAGGAGAGAACGATAACAAATTGATGAATAAAATTGTACAGGTTATTCTGAATAAATTTGTTCAGAAGAAAATACTGCAAAAATCAAAACAAAATCTCTCAGAGAAATTACAGCAAGAATTAAAAAAGATCAATTCTAAGCTTCAGGAAAATAATCGTCCTGCTGAAGGTTTGCTGGTAGATGCTCAGTTAGATCAGCTTAATATTTCTCATTTCGAATTTGCGCCACAGGAGCTTTATATTTATTTAAGTCTTACCGGCGAGGCCGCTATGGAAGTTACTAAAATTCCAGATTAGCCAGCCACTAATGAAGCGATTAGTAATACTTCCGTTTTTTTAAATATTTTTTTCTTTGAATGCTCAAAACATCATTGAAAATTATCCTGATGTGGAAGAGCTGGTAAAAGCTTTGGATGAAAAAGATTCTCTGCAATCTGTCATTTTAGAAAATGAATAATTTCTGAAAAATTAGATAAGAAATAGAATTGTAGTGTTTGGTTAAAACTCAAATGTAAAGCCCTTCTTAGTTAATTTTTGATATACTTCTTCATCAAAACTATAAAGCTTGGCTGCGCGATGGGAAACATCCTTTTGTTTTTCACCAATATCCACCAAGAGTTTCATCTTTAAAAATTTTCTACGGAAGTTAGGTTTATCCATTTTTACATCCAAAATTTCTTCATAAAGCTGCATTAGCTGGAGTAAAGTAAATTTTTCTGGTAATAGATTGAAACCTATAGGAGCCTGGCGTACGCGGTTTCTAAGTTTTTCAAGTGCTGCCTCAAAAATTATTCTATGATCATAAATAAGATCTGGAATTTCTTCAACCAAAAACCATTTCGCTTCTGATGCGGTGAAACCAGCAGCAATCTCGTAGTCTTCGCTTTTTACTAATGCGTAATATCCGATAGTGATCACACGGCTGGTGGGAAACCGGTTAGGCTCTCCAAAAGCCTGTAGTTGTTCCAAGAAGATGTTGTCTAAGCCGGTTAGATCTCTAAGAACACGTTTAGCAGAATGGTCTATAGATTCTTTCTCGGTAATCCATCCGCCTGGTAAACCCCATTTATCTTTACTAATTCCTTCGGCATGCTTTACCAGAAGAACTTCCATTTTACCTTCATTGAAGCCAAATACCACACAGTCGATAGTTACTGCTTCAATAAAACTCTCTTCTTGTATATATTTTTCTCCTTCTGCAATAAAGCCTTTAGACATCTTGTGAAAATTAGAGCGTAAAAATAACAATTTCAACGGAAATGATAGTTTCGATTAATTCCTACCAACTTTTTATGGCTACCATTCATCGATAGAAGAAAAGTAGTACATCGAAGAGTTCTATCTATTCTTCTTTTTCAGTCTAATTTTAGGGTGTAGATAAGAGGAGTTATGAATATAGCAGTTGAAAATACAAACGGAGAAATGATCGATGTGAACATCGAGCTATACAGAAATAAACAGTTTGTAAACTGCTGTGAAGCTGAAAATATGCAAGGAACATATGCGAGAGCTAAAAATCCAGAAACGAAACCAGAATTAGCGTATAATCATAAAATAATAAAAGCTTTTATAGATCCTAAAACGCGTAAAAAATTTGAAGTTTCTGAACATGAAGCAATCTCAATATGTACTCGATCAATAGAACAATTTGCTGAAAATAGATTTAAAAATAAGCAAACCTTCTTTATAGAGTTAATGAGCCAGTCGCCCTACGATTTGCAATATCATTTCTTAGTAGAGGAGTAGCGAAGAGACACTTTTTTGCCCTGAACAAAGTGAGTTTAATTTGGTTAAGAAAAACGGATTGGTGGGGACTAGGTCAAGCCAATCCGTTTTCTTTTTTTTATTCAGTAAATGATATTCTATTTTCTATTCGCTTACCAGGCGTAAATCTGTAAAGTTTTCGTTTAAAACAATAAAATTTTCTGCTTTATTGTAACCTATACTTTCTAAGGTAACATCTTCATTATTTACACTGGCCGATTTGATGTCGAATGGTAAGCCATGTAAACAGATTTTCATGGTTTTTAAACTCGATTTATAAGTGCCGGCAACGTGTTGCTGAATAATGATTTCTTTTTCTTTTCCGGTAAGTTTAAAAGTTCTAAGATTAAAAAGACCCATCTTATAGTCGTAACCATCATGATTATCTTCGTAATAAATAGAATTTTGTTTTCCCTCTTTGTAATAGACGTCCAAACGTAGTTCTTCAATCTGTATTTCATCTACATATTGTTGTACAGGATATTTGGGTACAATGGCACCTTCTCTTACAAATATCGGCATGCTATCTAAAGGAGCGTCTACCCAAAGTTCTTTTCCGCCTTCGATTACAGCATCGTTCCAGAAGTTATACCAACGTCCTCTGGGAATATACATTCTTCTTCCCTGTACATTTGGTTCTTGTATTGGGCATACTAGAAAATGATTTCCGAAGATAAATTCATCAGAGCGGTAATGTGTTTGTATATCCTCTTGGTCAAAATAAACTAATGGCTTAAGTATTGGGATATTATCTTCACAATATTGGTAAAAAGCAGTATATAAATAGGGAAGTAACTGGTATCGTAATTCTACGAATTTACGGGTTATATTCAATACTTCTTCGCCAAAATACCAAGGTTCTTGTTCTCCATGATCTCCAGAAGAGTGCACACGGCAAAATGGATGAAAAACACCAAGCTGAATCCATCTTGTAAATAACTCTCCTGTTGGCTGATCTGCAAACCCACCAATATCGGTACCCGCAAAACTAAATCCACTCATTCCTAAGCGTTGAATCTGAACATTTCCCAACCACAAATGTTCCCAGGTGGCTACGTTATCTCCCGTCCAGGTAGAACTATAACGTTGCCCACCCGAGTAGCTGGCGCGTGTTATTGTGAAAGGTCTTTTGGGGAAAATATATTTTTTAACTCCTTCATAGGTAGCTCTGGCCATTTGCATCCCATAAATATTATGTGCTTTACGGTGGCTGCATCTATTTCCGTCGTAATCGTGACGAACATCTAAAGGGAAAGTTTTTCCGGGCACTTCCATAACCGCTGGTTCGTTCATGTCGTTCCAAACACCTTTTACACCTATTTCGGCAATTAAAGTCTTGTAATGATCTGCCCACCATTCTCTAACCTCTGGATTTGTGAAATCTGGAAAAACACAATTTCCCGGCCAGACTTTCCCACGCATATAAGGACCGTCTGCCCGTTTACAGAAGTAGTCTTTTTCTAGCCCATCGGTAAAAATTTCGTACGTATTGTCTATTTTTATACCAGGGTCTATGATTGCTACTGTTTTAAAGCCGTCTTCTTCTAATTCTTCTACCATTCGTTTAGGCTCTGGAAAATAATCTTTATTCCAGGTGAAGCATCTAAAGCCATCCATATAATCAATGTCTAGATAAAGCGCATCACAAGGGAATTTATTTTCTCTAAAACTAGCTGCTAATTCTTTAACTTTTGCTTCTGGATAATAACTCCATTTGCTTTGATGATATCCTAAAGCCCACATTGGTGGTAATTCTGGTCTCCCGGTAAGATTAGTGTATTTGGTAACAACTTCAGCAATCTTAGGGCCGTAAATAAAGTAGTAATTCATCTCCCCGCCATCTGCCCAAAAACTTGTAACGTGGCGTCGCTCATGGCAAAAATCAAAGTGCGTTTTAAAAGTATTGTCGAAAAATATACCGTAGGATTTCGCATGATGAAGACCTATATAAAATGGAATTGATTTATATAATTCTGGTAAATCTCTCCCAAAAGCATATTGATCGGTATTCCAGTTGCTAATTCTTTTTCCTTTTAGATTGAAGTGTGTTGGTTTGTCGCCCAAGCCGTAAAAATTTTCTCCTTCAACGGTGCTTTTGCTCATTTTTACATAATTACCGCCAAACTCGAAACTTTCTTCCCAATGAAATCCAAGTTCATCCTGAAGAATCAATTCATCTTCGATATCGAACATGGCCGTTTTTAGGTCGCTTCTGTTAATTCTACATTTAATCTGTTCGGTAACGATCCAAATAGAGGTTTCATCTTCGATAATTTCTAATACTGAATATCCGTGAGAATGATCGCTATCTATGGCGTACGAGAAATCATTTTCAAATACTCCATGGGTTGCATACCTAAATCTAAGCATGCTATCTCGTAGTACAGTTACTATAAGATGTACACCGTTTTCTGAAAGAAACAAAATAGAATCTCCGTTTTGCTCATAAGAAACCAATTTTGAGGGGAAAAGGTTTCCTTTCTTTTCTAATTCTGTATTTGTAATCATATTCTAATTATTAAGTAACATTTTGAGATGGCTAATTGAAACTAAAAAATACCGAAGCTAAGGGTGGTATTGTTAAAGCTGCAGAATAATCTCTCCCATGAAATGCCTGATTATCAATTTTTATAATTTTATTTTTTACACCAGAACCTTCGTATTTTGAATCGTCTGTATTTAGAATTTCTTTTAATTTTCCCGATCTGGGAACACCTATGCGATAGTTATTTAAAACATTTGGTGTGAAATTGCAGACAATCACTAAATCGTCTTTTTCTTCTTTTCCTTTTCTTAAGTAGGATAAAATTGAGTTTTGATTATCATCGTAAGAGATCCATTCAAAACCCTCAGGGGAAAATTGCTTTTGGTAAAGTGCAGGGTGTTTTTTGTAGGTTTTGTTGAGGTCTTTTATTAGGCTATGAATTCCTTTATGAAAAGGATAATCCAATAAATTCCAGTCTAAACTGCTATTGTAATTCCATTCACCATACTGCGCAATTTCACCACCCATAAATAATAATTTATTTCCCGGATGTGAATACATGTAGGCATGCATTAACCTGAGGTTTGCAAAACGCTGCCACTCATCACCTGGCATTCTACCAAGTAGTGACTTTTTACCATAAACCACTTCATCGTGGCTTAAAGGAAGGGTGAAATTCTCTGTAAACGCATAGGTTAAACTAAAGCTGATATCGTTTTGATGATGTTGGCGGTAAATACTATCTTTTTTGAAATACTCTAAGGTGTCGTGCATCCAGCCCATCATCCATTTCATACCAAATCCTAAACCGCCAAGGTAAATAGGTTTAGAAACACCCGGATACGCTGTGGATTCTTCAGCAATAGTTTGTACGCCATCAAAACTCTGATAGATTTCCATATTCAAATCTTTCAGAAATGATATGGCCTCCAGATTCTCATTTCCACCAAAAATATTAGGCTCCCATCCGCCTTCTTCACGAGAATAATCCAAATAAAGCATAGAAGCGACGGCATCAACTCTTAAACCGTCAATATGATATTGCTCGATCCAGAAAATAGCATTACTAATTAAGAAAGAGCGTACTTCGTTGCGTCCATAATTGAATATAAGACTTTTCCAATCGGGGTGATATCCTTTTTTATAATCTGGATGTTCGTAAAGGTGTGATCCATCAAATCTACCTAAACCATGTTTATCTTCAGGAAAATGAGATGGCACCCAATCCATGATCACAGCGATATTTTTTCGGTGGAAAGCATCTACTAAAAGTTTAAACTCGTCTGGATTGCCAAATCTTGAAGTGGGAGCATAATATCCGGTTACCTGATATCCCCACGAAGGATCGTAAGGATACTCCATAACCGGCATAAATTCTACATGTGTATAACCTAGATCATTAACATAATTAACCAACTCATCGGCCATTTCTACATAACTCAACGAGCGGTTTTCCTCGTATTTACGTTTCCAGCTTGCTAGATGAATTTCATAAACCGAAATTGGTTGATCTAGCGCATTTTTTTTTGCACGGGTGGTAAGCCATTTTTTATCTTTCCAGGAATACTCATCCTCCCAAACTATCGATGCGGTAGCCGGTGGATGTTCGCTTTTACGGGAATAAGGATCTGCTTTCTCAGTTACAATATTGCCAATTGAACTATTGATTTTATATTTGTATTTACAGCCTTTCCCAACTCCTGGTATAAATCCTTCCCAAATACCGCTACTGTCCCAGCGCACAAATAGAGGATGTTCGTTCTCTGTCCAATAATTAAAATCTCCAACTACAGAAACACTTTTAGCCGTAGGTGCCCATACCGCAAAATAGGTTCCTCTAACACCATTAATTTCTAAAATATGTGATCCAAGTTTTTCATAAATTCGATAATGTTTTCCTGCCTTAAATAATGAAATGTCAAAATCTGTAAATAAAGAATATAGCTGTACATTCTGCTTCATAAAAGCTTAAAATAATTGGTTAGTGTTATAGAAGGTAGTTAGCCATCTAAATGAAAAATCTTCATATTTCTTAAGAAGATCTCTATACATTCGTGGCATTAAATTACTGTTTTAATTCTATATCCTGAACTTTTTAAATTAATATTAGCGTTTAGTTAAAATTAGAAAAGTCAAAAAGAGAATTAAAAAGAAGCTTATGTTTGAGGTTTTGGTAATTAAGGAAATAAGTGAGTTAATAGATTTTAAACGATGCTTAGCTTAATACCAAGATCTTTTATTTTTTTTGAAAGACTAGTAGAAATACCTTTATCTGTAATAATATGATCTACCTGCTCTAAACTGCAAATTCTCCCAAAACTTTTTTTGCCGAATTTAGAGGAATCTGCCAGGATTATGGTGCGTTGCGATGCTTCAATCATTTTTTGATTTAGTAATGCTTCTTCTAAGCTTGTGGTAGTGCATCCGTATTCTAAATCTATACCATCAACCCCAAGAAATAGTTGGTTACACGAAATGTGATCTAGAATATGTTCAGCATAATGGCCGGTCACTGAAGATGAGCTATGCCTCAAATTTCCACCAAGTTGAATTACCTGAATGTTTTGATGATTCAACAATTCTAAAGCCACATTTAAAGAAGAGGTAATCACGTTTAATGCCCCTTTATTAGTAATAGATTTTGCCAGTTGCTGCACAGTTGTGCCAGAGGCAATCATAATTGAATCGTTATCTTTAATTAAGCTTGCAGCTTTTTTAGCAATATCATCTTTTTGAGAGACAGAAATTTTTTCTTTCTCATTTACCGGGCGGTCATTGATGTATGGATTTTCTAAAGAAGCACCGCCGTGGGTGCGGTGCAAAAGGCCTTTATCTTCAAGCAGTTTAAGATCTTTTCGTATAGTCACGGCAGATACACCCAGTTCTTCACAAAGTTCTGAAACTTCAATGTGCTGTTCTTGCTGTAATTTTTCAAGAATTAACTGGTGTCTCTTCATGATATTCAAAATAAATAAAGCCTAGCAAATATATAAAAATCGATTTTCTGTACGATTTAATAATAAACGAAATAAAATGAAAGTTAAAGTTAATTAACTTAAGTTTCACGAGAATTTAGACTGAAAAGATAATTATTAACACTTTCGTTTTCTTTCTTTAACTAATTTTTTTGTTTCGAAATATTTCGTTTTAAATCATTTTTTTTAAATTAGCTGAAAATTAGAAGTTACATAATTATGGCAGCTAAAAATATATATTCTAGAAATACACTTGTCGAATCGGCCAAAGATGTAGAGAAATGGGATGTGATTGTAATAGGTGGAGGGGCAACAGGCCTTGGTGTAGCATTAGATAGTGTTACTAGAGGATATAAAACATTGCTGCTAGAGCAGGTAGATTTTGCAAAAGGTACTTCTAGCCGTAGTACAAAATTAGTTCACGGTGGTGTGCGATATTTGGCACAAGGAAATATTGATCTTGTTAAAGAAGCCTTATATGAGCGCGGTCTATTAAGTAAAAATGCTCCACATTTAGTGAAAAATCAAAGTTTTGTAATTCCTAATTATAGGTGGTACGAAGGCATGTATTACACTATTGGGCTAAAAGCGTACGATTTTCTTGCAGGCAAATTGAGTTTAGGTAAATCTAAGCATATAAAGAAAGAGGAGACACTAAAACGTGTAAAAACTATACGGCAGGATAAATTAAGAGGTGGGGTTGTTTACCAAGATGGTCAGTTTGATGATTCGCGTTTAGCGATAAACGTCGCGCAAACTTGTGTAGAGCATGGAGCATCGATTCTTAATTATTTTAAAGTAAATAATCTGATTATTGAAGATAAAGTAATTAAAGGAGTTGCGGCGAAAGATATGGAGACTGGTGAAGATCATCAATTTTTAGGTGATACGGTAATTAATGCGACGGGCGTTTTTACAGACGATATCTTAAAAATGGCTAATCCAAATGCCCGTAATATGGTAAAACCAAGTCAGGGAGTTCATTTGGTATTCGACAAGTCTTTCTTACCAGGAGAAGATGCCATTATGATTCCTAAAACAGATGATGGCCGTGTATTATTTGCTGTGCCATGGCATGATAAAGTTATTGTAGGAACAACCGATACTCCTTTAGAAGAGCATTGTTTAGAACCTCAGGCTTTAGATAAGGAAGTAGAATTTATTTTGAAAACTTTCAATAATTACCTAGAGAAAAAAGTTACCCGGGATGATATTCGAAGTATTTATGCTGGATTAAGACCTCTTGCTGCACCAAAAGATGGATCAGAAAGCTCAAAAGAGATTTCTAGAAGTCATAAAATTTTAGTTTCAGAGACCGGTTTAATTACCATTACCGGAGGAAAATGGACCACCTTTAGGCGAATGGCGCAGGATACTGTAGATAAAGCGATATCATTAGGAAAACTTCCGAAGAAAGAATGTAAGACTATGGATCTAAAAATTCATGGAGCTAAAGAAAATCCAGATTTAACTAATCATCTTTATATCTACGGAAGTGATCAGCCACAAGTTCATAACTTAATTAATGAAGATCCTACTTTAGGTGAAAAACTTCATCCAAGATTGGATTTTCTAAAGGCTGAAGTTGTTTGGGCAGTACGTCATGAATTGGCAAGAACAATAGATGATGTTTTAGCAAGAAGAGTGCGAATGTTATTTATGGATGCTAAAGCGGCCATAGAATGTGCTCCTGAAGTTGCAAAATTATTGGCTAAGGAGACAGGTAAGGATGAGCAGTGGATTAACAAGCAAATTTCAGATTTTAAAGAAATAGCAGATCATTATACCATATAAAATTTAACCAATTTATTAACCAAACAGCTCGCAGTTTATATTGAGGGCTTAGGGTTGCATTGCTAATGCAACTCTGCTAAATTATATAGCGATTATGGATCAGTACATGTTAGCATTGGATCAAGGAACTACAAGTTCTCGCGCAATCCTTTTCGATAAGAAAGGTAAAATTGTTTCTGTTGCGCAAAAAGAATTTACGCAGCATTTTCCTCAACCAGGATGGGTAGAACACGATGCCAGAGAAATTTGGTCGACGCAAGCAGGTGTAGCTGCTGAAGCTACCACCAAACACGGAATGAACGGGAAAAACATCGCAGGGATTGGTATTACAAATCAACGCGAAACCGTTGTAGTTTGGGATAAAAAAACCGGTGATCCGGTATATAATGCTATTGTTTGGCAAGACAAGCGAACTTCAGATTATTGCGACGAACTAAAGGAAGATGGCACTGCTGAAATAATTAAGAAAAAAACAGGCTTGGTGATCGATTCTTATTTTTCGGGTACCAAAGTAAAATGGATTCTTGATAACGTCGATGGAGCTAGAGAAAAAGCCGAGGCCGGTGATCTTATTATGGGGACTATAGATACTTGGTTAATCTGGAATTTCACTAAAGGCGAATTGCATATAACCGATGTAACTAATGCTTGTCGTACCTTGTTTTTCAACATCAATACGATGGAATGGGATGATGAACTTTTAGAAATTTTCGACATTCCTAAAAGTATGTTGCCAGAAGTAAAAGATTCCAGCGAAATATACGGGCATACCAAAACCACCGTTTTTGCATCTAAAATTCCAATTGCAGGAATTGCAGGAGACCAGATGGCTGCTTTATTTGGACAAATGTGTACCAAAAAAGGAATGGTGAAAAATACCTACGGAACTGGATGTTTCATGTTAATGAACATTGGTGAAGAACCAATCGTTTCAGAAAATAATCTTCTTACATCTGTAGCCTGGAGAATTAACGGGAAAACAGAGTACTGTTTAGAAGGTTCAATTTTTATTGCTGGGGCTGTGGTACAGTGGCTTCGAGATGGTTTAGGTGTCATTAAGAAATCTGCAGATGTAGAGAAGCTTGCAAGCTCTGTAGACACAACTGATGGTGTATATTTTATTCCTGCATTTTCTGGATTAGGAGCACCTCACTGGAACCAAAAAGCCAAAGGAACAATGTTCGGGATTACCAGAGGAACTACAGATGCACATATTGCAAGAGCTTCCCTGGAAGCTATAGCCTACCAAACCATGGATATTCTTAAAGCAATGCAAGCTGATAGCGGGATTGATATCAAGCAATTACGGGTAGATGGAGGAGCATCGGTAAACGATATGTTAATGCAATTTCAGAGCGATGTTTTGAATACGGAAACAGTACGTCCAGAAGTAACTGAAACTACTGCTTTAGGTGCTGCTTATTTAGCAGGTCTTGCTGTTGGGTATTGGGATAGCATGGAAGAAATTGAAGAAATTTGGAAGATTGATAAAGAATTTCATCCTACCGAAGATCAGGATGCTGTGAAAGAGGGTATCGATGGATGGTATAGAGCAGTAAATGCTTTACAAGAATGGACAAAACTTTAAATTAAAATAGCATTTATGACACCTTTTATAGCCGAAATTTTAGGCACAGGATTACTAATTTTATTGGGGGGCGGAGTAGTAGCGAATGATATTTTAAACGGAACCAAAGGTAATGGCGGTGGTTGGGTAAGTATTTCTACCGCATGGGGATTAGCAGTTTTTGCCGGTGTTGTGGTTGCAGGTCCCTACAGTGGTGCGCACTTAAATCCAGCAGTTACTTTAGGCTTGGCCATTGGCGGACTTTTCCCATGGGCAGATGTACCTACTTATTTAGCAGGAGAATTTATAGGCGCCATGATTGGTTCTTCGTTAGTTTATGTAATGTATAAAGACCATTTTGATGCTACCGAGGATGCTGGATTAAAGAGAGCCGTTTTTTGTACAGATCCAGCAATCCCTAACAATTTTAGAAATTTAATGAGTGAGATTTTGGGAACCTTCGTTCTCGTTATCGCCGTGTTTTATTTTGCAGATGCATCTTTCGAGACAGAGTCTGGAGGAACAACTAAAGTTGGTTTGGGCGCAATTGGGGCTATCCCTGTAGCATTTATGGTTTGGGGAATTGGCCTTTCTCTTGGAGGAACTACAGGTTACGCAATTAATCCAGCGCGTGATTTAGGCCCAAGAATTGTACATGCCCTTTTACCGATAAAAGGCAAAACCGATAGCAATTGGTCGTATGCCTGGATTCCAATTGTGGGACCAATCATTGGAGCCGCCATTGCTGCAATTCTATTTTTAATTTTAGGAAAGTAATTTTATGAAAAATATACATGCTATTTTTCTGCTAACTTTTTTGTTGGCAGGTAATATTTCTTTTGCTCAGGTTAGTGATGAAAATATCGTAGAGGAGCGAAATGAAGATGAAGTTGAAAATGATACCAAATTATTTCATTTTAATCTTCAGCTTAAAAACATGCACCTTTGGAAAGGCTTGCATGTTACCGATGCGCCAATGACGGCGGCAGATATCAACTATACTTCTAAAAACGGATTCTTTAAAGCAGGACTTTGGGGCGGTAGAGGTTTCAATGGCGATTATACCGAATTTGATTACTACATAACTTTTATGCATAATGGTTGGTCTTTGGCTATTTGGGATATTAATAATTACAGCGATTATCCCGATGCTAAGATTTTTGATTACGACCGTAGTGAAACTTCACATTTTATAGATGTTATTTTAGGATATCAATTTCAAAAAATTCCTTTAAAATTATCATGGAGTACGATAGTGCAGGGAAGGGACACTTATGTAAATGATAATGGTCAATTGCGAAATGCATTTTCTAATTATGTAGAAGCTAGTTATGTAATATTAGATGAAAAAGACTGGTCTTTATCAGGTCTTGTAGGTGGATCCTGGTCTTTTGCTCCACAAGACGCACATTTTTATGGAGATGAAGCAGGAATTACCAATATTGGAGTGATTTACAATCGAGATCTAAATGTTTTTGACAAGTTTACGCTCCCGGTTTCAGCAACAGCAAGTTGGAATCCTGTGCAAGATTATGGCGCGATACAGGTTGCATTCAATTTGTTTTAGTTAATAATTTAAAGATTTTTGCATAGTTAAATGAACTGATTTTTGCTTCGGAATTGAAGTCGCAATTTATTTTATTCTGAAGTATGAAAAATATAATATCCTCATAAAATTAATTTATGAGGATTGTTGTAAATTGACGGGGGAAATGCAGAAATTTGATTTAGAAAAATAAATGGGAAAGTTATTGCTATGAAAATCTATGACTTTGAAGTAAGTACTGCCAATGGTAAAAAGCTTCAGCTTGAAGCTTTCAAAAATCAACCAATTTTGATCGTAAATACAGCAACCAAGTGTGGTTTGGCGCCACAATTTGAAGGTTTAGAAAAATTACATCAAGATTATAAAGAAGATGGGTTGGTAGTACTTGGTTTCCCATGTAATCAATTTGCAGGACAGGAACCAGAGACCAACGAATCGATGGAGGAAGCCTGTAAAATAAACCACGGAGTTACTTTTCATTTAACACAGAAGATCGATGTTAACGGAAGTAATACGCATCCTATATTTAAATACTTAAAGCAGTCTTTGCCAGGAACATTAGGGAAAAGAATTAAGTGGAATTTTACTAAATTCTTAATCGCACCCAACGGAGAACCTTACAAAAGATATGCTCCAACAACTTCACCCGCAAAAATAGAAAAGGATATAAAACAACTCCTAAATAACGCAAAATGACAACTAAATCTACCCTCAGTTTAAACGAGCAATTGTGTTTTCCTGTTTATGGTTCTACAAGAATCATATCTCGTCTTTATCAGCCTGTTCTTGCCAAACTTCAGCTTAGTTACTCTGAATATATGGTGATGCTGATGTTATGGGAAAAGGATAAGGTTAATATTGGTCAAATTAGAAGGCAACTTTATTTAAATAAAGAAAGCTTGATGCCTATTCTAAAAGGACTTCAGCAAAAAAACTTTGTATCGCTTCAGAATGATCAGTTGGATTCATTAGAGGATGAGATCAGTATTACTGAAACGGGAAAAGCTTTAAAAGCAAAAGCAAAAAGGATTCCCTTTTCCTTATCCAGAGTGCTCAATACTCCGGTAGAAGAATTAGGAAGCATGCAATTGCTTATTAAAAATTTTCTTACTCGTTTTGAGAAAAAGAAGTAGCTGAAATACTTCAAATCTTGTTCAGATTTTAGCAGAAATAGCTGTCAAATGTTAGTTCAGTAATTCTACAAACTTGGCATCTCTAACATGTTTCCATTTCAGATTTCAGCCTAAAATAATATCTTGCAGCCATGAAAGTGGATAATCTGCAACAAGGTTTTTTTGGTATAGGAATTCAAAATGGAAAAACTCCAGAAAACTTGGGGGTTTTATGGCGTTCAGCCCAAAATATGGGAGCTAGTTTTATTTTTACCATTGGTAATAGATATGCAAAACAGGCGTGCGATACCCATAAAGCCGTAGGTGCTATGCCGTATTTTCATTACGCTAGTTTTGAAGATTTTTATGCGCACTTGCCTAAAGGTGCTATGCTTGTGGGCGTAGAATTAGATGAAAAAGCGGAACCTTTAGAAAGTTTTGAACATCCCCGCCGATGCGTTTATCTTTTGGGAGCAGAGGATCATGGGCTTTCAAAACAAGCCATTGAAAAATCACATTTTCTGGTGAAATTTAAATCTACATTAAGCCTCAATGTTTCAGTAGCCGGTAGTATTATAATGTACGATCGTAGTGCTAAGAATATAAAATAATTAGAATTTCCGAATTCAGAAGAGATATCTAATCGTTGCGTATTTTTCTATAAAAATAAATGCCAATATCTATAATTTGATAAATCGATTTACTAAAAAGATTTTACATGTCTATTAGCTCATATTTTCTTCATACTTTCTTTAAATTAGCGGTCATTAAATAAAAATTAGTAAAATGAAATATTTTTCAAAGGCTGTTCTAGCTTTGGCGTTTACAGGAGCTTTTAGCTTTGTGTCTCAAGCGCAGGAAGCGGTAGAGAACAATCAGCAAGATTTTGATGAATTTATGGATCGTAGCGGTAACTCTTACCGTTCAGCTTCAGGTGTACCTGGGCCAGACTATTGGCAAAACGAAGCAGATTATGAAATAAAGGCAACGCTAGATGATAAGGCACATACCTTAAGCGGAGAAATTACGCTTTCTTACACTAACAATAGTCCAGACGAATTACCTTTTATTTGGTTGTATCTTGAACAAAATCGTTTTACCGAAAATTCCAGAGGAACTTTAACTACTCCAATAGGCGGTAACCGCTATAATGGAGATGTAGATGGAGGTTACGAGATTTCTAATCTGGAAGCTAAAACAGGTAGAAGCACTTCTTCTAAGCATCTAATTAATGATACCAGAATGCAGGTTTGGTTTGATAAGCCAATAAAAGCAAATGGCGGAACTGCTACAGTTTCTATGAACTTTACCTACAATATACCAGTTAAGGGTATGGATCGTATGGGAAGATTAGATGTAGAAGATGGTACGATTTACGCAATGGCGCAATGGTATCCTCGTACCGCTGTGTATGATGATATCGAAGGGTGGAATGTAGAACCTTATCTTGGTGCAGGAGAATTTTATCTTGAATATGGAGATTTTGATTATGAAATTACCGCTCCCTGGGATCATATCGTAGTTGGTTCTGGTGAATTGGTGAACGAAAGAAAAGTCCTTTCTTCAAAATTAAGAGATCGATTAGATAAAGCACGAAAGAGTGATGAGACCGTAACCATTATTGGTGAAGATGAGATTAATGACGCTTCGCTAAGAGCAAAGCAGGATGGAACGCTTACCTGGCATTTTAAAATGGAAAACTCTCATGATATTGCTTTTGCATCATCTAAAGCATTTATATGGGATGCTGCCAAAATTGATTTGCCAAGCGGAAAAGATATTTTAGCTCAGTCGGTTTATCCAAAAGAAAGTGCAGGCAATGATGCCTGGGGAAGATCTACAGAATATAGTAAGCAGTCTATAGAGCATTATTCTAATAAATGGTATGAATTTCCTTGGCCAGTTGCAACGAATGTAGCTGCTGAAATTGGCGGGATGGAATATCCTGGTCTTAATTTTTGTGGATGGAAAAGTAAGGGCGCTTCACTATGGGGTGTTACAGACCACGAATTTGGACATAACTGGTTTCCTATGATTGTGGGGTCTAATGAAAGAAGATATGCTTGGATGGATGAAGGTTTTAATACCTTTATAAACTATTACAGTACCAAAGATTTTGGTGAATATCCTGCAAGTTTAGACAAAACTAGAAATCTTACCGGGTGGTTTAAATCTGAAACTAGAGAAGGTATTGATACATATCCAGACGTTACTAACTTAAGAAATCTTGGAATGACGGCATATTATAAACCAGGTATAGGTCTATTAATGCTTAGAGAATATATCTTAGGTCACGAAAGATTTGATAACGCGTTTAAATCGTATATTAAAACCTGGGCTTTTAAGCATCCGCAGCCTAAAGATTTCTTTAATCACATGGAGAATGTAGCCGGGGAGAATTTATCTTGGTTCTTCGGAAGCTGGTTCTACGGAACGGGTAATATCGATCTTGCTATAGAAGGCGTAAAACAAAATAGAAACGGCAAAGGTTTTATTATTACTGTTGCTAATAAAGGTGAAGTGCCTATGCCTGTAAAAATGAAAATTACTTATCAGGATGGATCTTCAGAAATGCTAACACTTCCTATAGAAATATGGCAACGTGGCGATAGTTGGAGTCACTTAGTGGATACAGATAAAGCTCCAAAAAGTATCGAAATAGATCCAGATAAAATTTTGCCAGATGTAGATTATTCTAATGATAGCTGGCCAGCTGAGTCTTTCTATCAAAATTAGAAACCTATAAAGTCAATTAAAAAATCCCGGTCTTTCCGGGATTTTTTAATTTTAGCCACTAATTTTTCTTTCTAAACATTTGCTGAGTTTTAATCAAATCGGTTACTTTTTCTGGTAGCATATCTTCCCAACCCGATTTTTCTTCAGTAATCATCTCATGTACTTTTCTGGAATTGATATCCAAAGTTTCCTCATCGTAATCTGTAATGTTGATAATACGATCATTCTGCTTAAAGAAATTATATAAACCTCTGGTGTTATTGTTTACTCTCAGGTTTTTAGTAGTGTATATTTCGGCAGTTTCCTCATCTCTGGATGGATAGAGATAGATATTTACATTGCGGGCAAATAGAGAACCAAAAGCTTCTAAAATTCCACCACTCAAATTAGTATAATATTTATTATCAAAAATATCCTGTAAAGTAGTAACTCCCATGGTAAGACCAATTTGCTCTGAGGTAAATTGAGCAAAATAATTCACTACTTTATAGTATTGCTGAAAATTAGAAATCATTACCGTATGGCCAAGAGCACAAAGCAAGTCAGCACGATTTAGAAAATCTCGTTCATCAATTTCGTCGCCTTCACCTTTTAGATTGAAAAGCGTAATTTCAAATATAACTTCTGTCGCAGCACGTTGTATGTCATGATCTTCCATAAACATACGCAGCGACTTCTCGTACATACTTATGTTTACTTTGGTTACCGGTCTAAAACTTCCGCGCAGCGTTAAAATATTTTTTTTGTAGAGCACATTTGCCGGTAAAACATTATTCCCAGATGGAGCGAACATCACCGCATCGGTCATTCCGTTTTTTACCAATTGCAAACTCATAAGTCTATTATCAACATCTTTAAATGCAGGACCTGTAAAATTGATCGTATCTACTTCAATTTTATCAGCACTTAGGTGATCGTATAAACGCTTAAGTAAAACTTTGGGATCGTCGTGATGATAATAGGCTGCATAAATAAGATTAACGCCCATTATCCCTAGACTTATTTGTTGTTGGGCAGCTTTGTTTTCGTGCAATTGCACGTGTAGAATTATTTCACTGTATTCTTCCTTTGGCTTGGTTTGAAATCTGATCCCTATCCACCCATGGCCTTTGTATTTTTTTGCCCAATCTATAGTCGCAACCGTGTTGGCAAAACTAAAAAAGAGTTTATTAGGATGTTTTAATCGTGATATCCGTTTTTCGATAAGACCGGTTTCGTAGGCCATCATGGCTTTAAGACGAGGTTCGGTAACATATCGTTTGGCAGGTTCGGCACCATAAATAGCATCACTAAAATCCTTATCATAAGCACTCATTGTTTTTGCAATGGTCCCAGAAGGGTTTGGCGCTCTAAAAAAGTTTCTTACTGTTTCCTGTCCGGCACCGATTTCGGCAAAAGTTCCGTAAATATTTTCATTAAGATTAATGCGGAGTGCTTTATTCTGAATAGAAGTTATTTTATCAAACTCCTTGTCTCCCTGAACATTAATTGGCATAGATTAGACCTTTAGGCATTCGTTTGCCTAAAATTACAATTATTCTGAAGAGTGCGCCCTAAAGCAATGTTAGATATTTTATAATATTTATTTATGATTATGCGTTAGGTAAATAAATCCATTACTTTATATTTAATAAATCTAAAAGTTTAGTTATACTTTTTTAGTCAGCTATTTAAAAATGAGTCATCTAACCAAATCATCATCAAAATGCGAACATTAATTATTCAGGCACTTTTATTTATTTCCGCAACTGTTTTTAGCCAGCAAACCGAAATTTCTGCGGTACTTGCAGATGCACAAACCAAAGAAATTATTCCTTATGCGACCATTCAGTATGGAGAAAACAAGGGAGTTTTAACCAACGACGAGGGCGTTTTTGTACTACCCGAAGGAATTTCAGAAAATAATAAAATAAAAGTTTCTTCTCTAGGATACGAGGAGACCGAAATGCTAATTTCAGAATTAAAAGATACCTTATTTATAAAACCATCTTCAATTACGTTAACAGAAGTTTTCCTTTCTGATAAAGACTTAAGCGGTGAAGAAATTTTGGAGAAGGTTTTAGCGAATATCGATTCTAATTATAATTTTAATTACGCAAAGAAGCGTTTTTTTTATCGAAGTTCTTACTTCAATGATATCAAACGTATGGATATGGAGGTGGAAGAAAGTACCATTCCAGAAATCGATCAGAAATTTGTGAATAATGCTCTAACTCAAATTCCGCGTTACGTAGATAGTTACATGGAGTATCTCGGTGATTTTTACGGGAATTATGAGGATCAAAAAGTTCAGGTAATTAAAATCGCCAATCTTTACAATCCAACGAACGAGCAGGGAGTAGAAGAACTTGGCGAGCGTATGGAGCAAATAATCAAAGATAATCTTGGAGAAGATACTTACGTGAAAATTAAATCTGGATTGTTAGGATTTAAAATGGATAGCGAAGAGTTTCTTGAAGAAATGGAGGAAGCGGAAGAACCTAAAGAAAAAACTGCCGAAGAAAAGACGAAAGATAGTATTATGCTTTATGAAAATTTAGCGAATGGTATTCAGTCAAAACTTTTGGCTAGCCTAAAAGGAATGTTTTGGAAGGATGATATTACATTCGATGTTTTTCAGAAATCAAGAAAATATGAATTTGAAGTTGAAGGGTATACCCAGATTGGGAATGATATCGCCTATGTAATTAATTTTAAACCAAAACGCGGTGCCGACTTTAAAGGGAAAATGTTTGTAAGTACAGAAGATTTTGGACTTTACCGTTTGGATTATGATAACGTAAAACCACTAAAGAAATTCAAACTATTTGGAGTAAGTAATAAGAAAGACGTTTTTCAGGGGAAAATGATTTTTGCTAAAGATAAAAACGACAAATACAATCTAAAATATGTAGAGCGTAGCTCTGGGAATACTTTTGGGGTAAGCCGACCTTTAAAGATCTTAGTGAAAAAAGGAAAATGGTATTGGAATAAACGTCTTAAAGAATTAGATCTAGAGATGGATATCGTTGCAAGTGATGTTTCTAAAGGGCAGTGGATTATTTATGATGAAGAGGAAATGGATAAAGAGGCTTATGCTTCAGTAGAAGTAAATAACCAGTTTGATTATAAGAAATTCAAAAAATATAATGCTGAATTTTGGGATGGATACAATGTAATGGAGCCAAATCAAGCCATCAAATCCTTTAGTGCGATGGACGAAGCTGAAGATTCAGAATAAATAGATAAGCCTTAAAATAAAAAGCTCCCTAAATATCGAAATTCGATAGTTAGGGAGCTTTTTTAATTTATATAAATAAAATTTGAATGTCCGTAGCAATGTACGGATAATCAAAAATCAAACTAATCTACGCGATCGGTAACTACGCGGTAGGTTGGGTCTTCTATAATATTTACTTCGATAATTGCATCTGCATTGTTTAAAAGATGACGGCAATCGTCACTTAAGTGTCTTAAATGTAATTTTTTATTCTGTTTAGCATATCTTTCAGTAAGCTTGTTTACTGCTTCAATACCAGACATATCTACAATTCTACTTTCAGAAAAGTCTACAATCACTTCCTCAGGATCATTCAAAACATCAAATTTTTCATTAAATGCTGTGGTAGATCCAAAGAAAAGCGGACCGTAAATTTCATAATGTTTTACGCCATTTTCATCGATTCTTTTTCTAGCTCGAATTCTTTTTGCGTTATCCCAGGCAAATACTAATGCTGAAATAATTACACCTATTAGTACTGCAAGTGCCAGGTTATGAAGTAAAATAGTAATTAAGGTTACCAATACCATCACAAAAATATCATGCTTGGGCATTCTGGTAAGTGTTTTAAAACTTGCCCACTCAAAAGTACCAAAAGCAACCATAATCATTACGCCGGTAAGTGCTGCCATGGGTAATAGTTCTATTACAGGAGCGCCTACAAGAATAATAACTAAAATGGTAATTGCTGCGATAATTCCAGACAGTCTGGCGCGAGATCCAGAAGATAAATTTACGAGCGTTTGTGCAAGCATTGGGCAACCACCCATTCCGTAGAAAAAGCCATTGGCGATATTAGCCGTTCCCTGTGCAACACATTCTTTGTTACTACGACCACGGGTTCCGGTAATTTCATCAACAAGATTTAAAGTTAAGAGCCCTTCAGTTAAACCAACTGCTGCCATGATAAGTCCGTACGGTAAAATAATTTTTAACGTCTCTAAAGTAAATGGAACCTGCGGAATGTGAAATGGAGGTAACGTACCACTTACTGAAGCGATATCTTTTACCTGTCTGGTCTCAATTCCGAAGAAATAAACAATCGCAAAAACCACCAATATCGCTACCAACGATGGTGGCACAGCTTTGGTTATTTTAGGGAAAATAAGAATGATAGCGATTGTTAAAGTAACTAAAGCGAGCATAATTAATAATGGGCTACCGGTTAACCATTCTACCTGCCCATTTACAACTTCTTTAAACTGTTCTAGCTGAGCAGAAAAAATAATAACTGCAAGACCATTTACAAATCCAAACATTACAGGTTGTGGCACTAATCGTATAAATTTCCCGAGTTTAAACACGCCAACGGCAATTTGGATGACGCCGGCCATGGCCACTGCGGCAAATACATAATCTAATCCGTGAGAGTTCATTAAAGCAATTAAAACAACCACGGTTGCACCGGCACCACCAGAAACCAATCCCGGGCGACCACCAAATATAGCAGTGATTAGTCCCATGATAAATGCGGCGTATAAACCAACTAACGGAGGGAAACCTGCTAATATGGCAAAAGATAAAGATTCTGGGATCATGGTCATTGCCACGGTAAGCCCAGCCAAAATCTCGGTTTTATAATTAACTTTTTGTGAGAAATCAAAGAGATTGAAGACTTGTTTCATAGTGCTTTTTGTGTCTTTTTGCTGATATTTAAAGCCTTAGGCTTCAATTTTAGAAGCCGCAAAATTATATAATTTAATTTAATAAGAAAGAAGACTGCTTAAAAGCATTCAATTTTTAATGGTATCGTAATATAAAAGCTTGTTTATTATGTATTTAGTAGTCATTTTTAGAAATTTGGAAGTCTTCTTTTCTGAAAAAAATCAATTTTTCGTTTGGTTTTAGGTTGCAGTAATTAAATAAAATATCTTTGTAAAAAATTCAGCATGGCACATAAAGCAGGTTTTGTAAATATTATCGGGAATCCAAACGTAGGAAAATCGACATTGATGAATGCTTTTGTAGGAGAGCGATTATCAATTATTACTTCTAAAGCACAAACTACGAGACATCGTATTTTGGGGATTGTTAACGGTGAAGATTTTCAGGCAATTTTGAGTGATACTCCCGGGATTATTAAACCTGCGTATGAACTTCAGGCATCGATGATGGATTTTGTGAAATCTGCTTTTGAAGACGCCGATGTGTTAGTTTATATGGTTGAAATTGGCGAGCAGAATTTAAAAGATGAAGCTTTCTTCAGAAAAATTATTCATGCTGAAATTCCGGTTTTATTATTGCTGAATAAAATAGATAAGTCTAATCAAGAACAGCTGGAATCGCAGGTACAGCTTTGGAAGGAGAAAGTTCCTAAGGCTGAAATTTATCCAATCTCAGCTTTAGAAGGATTTAATGTGGCTGAAGTTTTTAGTCGTATTATTGAGTTGTTGCCAGAGAGTCCTGCTTTTTATCCAAAGGATAGCCTTACCGATAAACCGGAACGCTTTTTTGTAAATGAAATTATTCGAGAGAAAATTTTGATGCATTATAAAAAAGAAATTCCTTATTCCGTAGAAATAGAAACCGAGGAGTTTTTTGAAGAAGAAAAAATTATAAGAATGCGTAGTGTGATCATGGTAGAACGTGATACGCAAAAAGGAATTATAATTGGTCATAAAGGGAATGCTTTAAAACGTGTAGGCGTAGAGGCGCGTGCCGATTTAGAGAAATTCTTTGGGAAACAGGTGCATATAGAACTTTATGTGAAGGTGAACAAAAACTGGAGAAGTAACGATAGACAATTAAAGCGTTTTGGTTATTCTAAAGACTAATTTGGTGCGTTAGCTATTTTAATCTTTCGTTAAAAGACCCGGGTTAAATTGATTCCCAAATCGATTCGTATATCTTTAAGCTGAACTATTACTTCAGCAAAAATATGAGTCCGTTTATTATTCTAACCATTATCATTGCATTAGCCGCTTTATTTGGCTATGTAAATGTTCGATTTTTAAAATTACCAACTACCATTGGTTTAATGCTGATTACAATTATTTTCAGTTTAATTGTTTTTGGGATTAGTTTTTTTGATGATACCTTACTCGATATCGAGGAGTATATAATTACTCAGCTAGATTTTAGAACTTTGTTACTGGATGTGATGCTGAGCTTTTTACTTTTCGCAGGAGCTTTGCATACAAATTTTGAACAATTAAAAGTACAGCGATGGCCTGTTGTCGTGTTTGCAACCATAGGAGTGCTCACTTCGACCTTTTTAGTAGGTAGTCTTGTTTATTTTATGTTACCTTTATTTGGTTTAGAGGTAGACTTTATAAATTGCTTATTATTTGGCGCTTTAATTTCACCTACAGATCCTATTGCGGTATTAGGAATATTGAAAAAAGCTGGTGCCCCTAAACAGCTTGAAACAAAAATCGTAGGAGAATCATTATTTAATGATGGAGTAGGAGTAGTCGTTTTTCTAACGATTTTTAATATCGCCGAATCTGGTGGTAGTGAAGAAAGTACCGGTTTTATGCATATTCTTGAACTTTTTGGTGCCGAGGTTATTGGTGGGGTAGGTTTAGGATTAGGGATTGGGTATATCACCTATCTTTTAATGCGATCGATTGATGATTATGATACTGAAGTAATTATTACTCTTGCTGCGGTAATGGTTGGGACAGCAGTTGCTCAAAAACTTCATTTCTCTGCTCCTTTAGCGATGGTAACAGCAGGTTTACTTGTAGGTAAAGATACCGTTCGACAAACCTCGATGTCTGAAATGACTGAGACTTATGTAGATAAATTTTGGGAGCTCATAGATATTCTCTTAAATACGATACTTTTTGTATTAATAGGAATGGAAATTTTAGTGCTTACGTTTGATCTGGAGTATATTCTAGCCGGATTATTAGCTATTCCGGTAGTGCTTGTTTGTCGTTACCTTTCTTTATTATTGCCGATAGAGTTTTTTAGAAAGAAACTAGGCTTTGTGCCGAAAACCAATCTAATTATGACGTGGGGCGGTTTGAGAGGCGGTATTTCTATTGCACTTTGTTTAGGACTAACTAAAGATATGGATCGCGATCTATTTCTAGTGATTACCTATGTTGTGGTGATCTTTGCTATTTTAGTCCAAGGATTAACTGTTGGGAAACTAATTGAAAAAACACAGAATGCACAAGCCACTGAATAGTTTATGGTTTTAAATTCAGGAAAGTTTATTGTTTCTAAATCGGTTGTTTAGTACTACCTTTGCAAATAATTTTTAGTTATGAGTGGTATTGTTGCTATTGTAGGGAGACCTAATGTTGGAAAATCTACTTTTTTTAATCGTTTAATACAACGTCGTGAGGCGATTGTAGATTCTGTAAGTGGTGTAACCCGCGATCGTCATTATGGAAAATCAGACTGGAATGGTCGGCATTTTTCATTAATCGATACCGGTGGTTATGTTATTGGGAGTGATGATGTTTTTGAATCTGAAATAGATAAGCAGGTAGAACTTGCTATCGATGAGGCCGATGTGATTATCTTTATGGTAGACGTAGAGACAGGCATAACCCCGATGGATGAAGATGTTGCAATACTTCTTAGAAAGGTAAATAAACCTGTATTTCTTGCCGTAAATAAAGTAGATAATAATAAACGTCTGGAAAACGCTGTTGAATTTTATTCTTTGGGATTAGGAGATTATTTTCCTATTGCGAGTACAAATGGTAGCGGATCTGGAGATTTATTAGATGCCGTTATCAAGGCTTTACCAGAAGAAACTAATGCTGAAGAGAGTGAACTTCCAAGATTTGCAGTAGTAGGACGTCCTAATGCTGGTAAATCTTCTTTTATAAATGCTTTAATTGGTGAAGAAAGATATATTGTAACTGATATTGCAGGTACAACAAGAGATTCTATAGATACCAAATATAATAGATTCGGTTTTGAATTTAATTTAGTAGATACTGCTGGGATTCGCCGAAAATCGAAGGTAAAGGAAGATCTTGAATTTTATTCGGTAATGCGGTCGGTAAGAGCAATAGAGAATGCCGATGTTTGTTTACTGGTTTTAGATGCTACCCGAGGTTTCGATGGTCAGGTGCAAAATATATTTTGGCTTGCGCAGCGTAACCGTAAGGGAATAGTTATTCTTGTAAATAAGTGGGATTTGGTAGAAAAAGAAACCAATACCATGAAGACTTTAGAACAGGAGATTCGTCGCGAAATTGAACCCTTTACAGATGTGCCAGTTGTATTTATGTCGGTACTGAATAAACAACGTATTTTTAAAGCGATAGAAACAGCGGTTAAAGTTTTTGAAAACCGAAGTAAAAAAATAAAAACTAGAGAGCTTAATGATGTAATGCTTCCTATCATAGAAAATAATCCGCCACCGGCTTATAAAGGAAAATTTGTTAAGATTAAATTTTGTATGCAACTGCCTACGCCACAACCGCAGTTTGCATTTTTCTGTAATCTTCCACAATACGTAAGAGATCCTTATAAACGATTTATAGAAAATAAATTACGTGAGGAATTTGATTTTAAAGGAGTTCCTATTACTATATATTTTAGAAAGAAATAAAAAAAATATTCTAATAGTTTAGTGAAGGATTCTTAAGCCATTTTAAGGTTTTTGAATCCTTTTTTTATGCTTTTTTGTAAAATCTATGATGTTTTATTAAACGTTTTCGTTTTAGTAGAGTCTAATTGAATATGACCACCACGTTTTTAACCTAAACCGAAAATTTTAAACATCAATCAATGAAATTTTATTTTGTAATCGCGTTTCTTTTTATCAGCGCGATAAGTTTCTCTCAGAAATTCGAAATGTCTGGGAAGGTACTGGATCCAGAAGGCAATCCACTTCCGTCTGCTACGGTGTATGTAGAAAAAGTCTCAGATAGTACTTTAGTAACGTATACAATATCTGAAAGTTCTGGAGAATTTACTCTTGCTGGTTCATCTAAAGAAAAGAATTTAAATCTTTTAATATCTTTTGCGGGTTACAAGCCTTTTAAAAAGTTAGTTCAGATTAAGAAAGAAACTCAAAACCTAGGCGATTTGAAGATGGAACTTGAGGATAACCAATTGGGAGAGGTAACCGTGGTAGCTTCAAGACCTCCGCTAACATTAAAAAAAGATACTTTAGAATTTAATGCCGATAGTTTTAAAACCCGGCAAAATGCAAACCTTGAAGAATTATTAGAGAAATTGCCCGGTGTAGAAGTGGATTCTGATGGCGCGATAACCGTCAACGGAAAACCAGTTTCCAGTATTAAAGTAAACGGTAAAGAGTTTTTTGGCGACGATCCGCTAATTGCGACTAAAAATCTTCCCAAAGAGATTATAGAGAAAATTCAGGTTTCAAACGAAAAAACTAAGTCTGAAGAATTTACCGGTAAAGCGGGAGATCCAGATAATAAGACTATAAATATTACTATAAAAGAAGATAAGAATAAAGGCTATTTCGCAAGAGCTACTGCCGGTGGTGGTACCGATGATCGTTATGAACTTAGCGGAATTGGGAATATTTTTAAAGACGATATGCGTTTAAGCATTCTGGCTAGTTCTAATAACATTAATAGTTCAGGTTTTAGTTTTGATGAGGTTTACGGAATGATGGGGGGAGGCAATGCACGTTCAGTTTTTGGAGGCGGTGGCGGTATCACCAAAGCAGAAAATGCGGGGCTAAATTATACTAATGAGTGGAATGATAAATATGAGTTTAATGGTGATTATTTCTTCGGAAGAAACGATACACGGCAGGAAACTGAAGTAGAAACTAAATATACTATCGCAGACTCAACTAATACTGAAGAAGACGGGGCAAGTATAAGCTTTTTTGAAAATTCAGATAGTTATAGTAATCTTTTAAATGATAGTCATAGAGCTAATGCAAGATTCGAAATTGAATTTGATACCCTTACAAAACTTTCTATTTCCCCTCGATTTACCGCTAACATAGGAATTTCGGAGCGAGGATCATCTTCTGATCGTTCTAATGAAGACGGTGAATTGGTAAACACTACTTTAATCGAAGAATCTGAAGATATTCACAGTACTAGCTTCAGTAATAACATTGATTTTATTAAACGTTTTGGGAATCGGGGTGCTTTTCTGCAATTGGAGTTTAGAACCACTTATGACGATCAGGAAAATGACAATTATTTTTATTCTGAAAGAGTAGTATACGATGATAATGGTAATAATACAGAAATACAGGATCAATATATAGATGAAGATGGAAATACAGAAAATTATTCCTTTAGTGTTTCCCAACGGAGTGTACTATCTGATGATCTCTTTCTGGATTTATCATATGATTTTTCTTCAAACAATAACACAAATGAGCGCTATGTGTTTGAAGCTGACGAAAATGGTGATTATAGTGTTTTGAATGAAGGCTTAAGCAGTAACTTTGAAGTAAAAAGTAGACAGCATATTCCAAATGCCGGAATCAACTATGAAGGGGATGTTTGGAGAATAGATACTAATTTTGGTCTTTTAAACACCACTTTAGAAAATAATAATTATCTATCTGATATTTCATTCGATAACACATATAATAATCTTTATATGCGAGCAAGAATTAGGTATGAAGTTGAGCGATCAAAAAGTTTATCCATAGATTATTCTACAGATGCTAATGTGCCTTCAGTACGGCAATTACAACCGGTTATCGATCAAACTAATCCCAATAATATCATTACTGGTAATCCAGATTTGAGACCTTCTTATACTCACAATATTCGAGGAGGATATCGTAATTTCGATTTTTCAACTCGTAGCGGTATTTTTAGTTATTTCAATTTAAATTTTACAGAAAATAATGTTGTAGCTAGAACAATTACAGATACACAAGATTTCTCCAGAACAACAACGTATACGAATGTTGACGGCGCTATGTCTGCTTCTTTAGGTGTTTTCTATAACAAGCAAAAGAAGAATGAAAATAGCGAGTTTAGATATCGTTTATCTTTAAATAGTAGCTACAATAAAAATGTGGGTTATTCCAATGGTATAAAATTTTATTCAGAGACCGTTTCTATTGATCCTTCGATAAGAATCACATATGCCATCGAGGATATTATTGAGATTAATCCAGAGGTAGGTATAGGTTACAATAATTCTCATTATAGTATTAGTAATCCAAATGACCGAGAATTCATTAATCAGCGTGCAGGGTTAGAGGTGACTACATACTGGCCTAAAAATGTAGTTTTTGGTAATGATATTTCTTATAACAAATTCGGTAATGTATCTTCTCAATTTGATAATACTTCTTTGCTTTGGAATACCAGTTTAGGATATCAATTTTGGGATGAGAAAGCAAACCTAAAGATAAAGGTTTATGATGTATTAGATCAGGTAATAAATACCCGCAGACAATTTGGGGATGATTATATTCAGGATTCTAGCAGTTTAGTACTTACTCAGTATGCAATGCTAAGTTTTACTTATAACTTAAAGAATTTTGGTGGGAAAAATTATGGATCAAGAGGTGGTAGAAGACCGCCACCACCGCCAGGAAGGTAGTCTATAAAATAATTGGATTAAAAAATGCCCAATCTTAGCCATAAGATTGGGCATTTTTTTATGTAATTTCTACTAGTGATTTTATTTGTTTAGATTTTACCAGCTTCCGCCAGCCCCACCTCCGCCAAAGCCTCCACCGCCGAAGCCTCCGCCAAATCCGCCGCCGCCGCCGAAACCACCTCCAGAGCCGCCGCCACCAAAACTACCGCGACCAAGCGAACTTAAGATAATGGCGTCCATTAGCGTGCTGCGACCACGACGACCGCCGCCTTTGCCACCACCTCTACTTTTACCGATAAGCGAAATGATGATAATTATAAAAACAATAATAAATAAAGCGATTGGTTTTGCCGAATTTCCTGAACCCCCACGAGCTTGAGGTGTACCTTTAAACGTACCAGCTAAAACCTCGAAAACCGCTGTAGTTCCTTTATCTAAACCAGTATAATAATCGCCTGTTTTGAATTCCGGAGTAATTATTTGATTTACGATCTGCTTAGTAGTAGCATCTGTCATATACTCTTCTAAACCATAGCCCGTTGTTATCCATAACTTATGATCACCTTCAGAAACCAAGATTAATAAGCCATTATCTTTACCTTTTTGTCCTATCTCCCACTTATGAGCCCACTTAGCTGAATATGTGCCAATATATTCTCCTTGCAAAGATTTAATAGTTGCAACTACAATCTGCGTAGAAGTAGTATCTGCATAGTTAATAAGCTTTTGGGTAAGACGTTGTTCTTCCGAAGTATTTAAAAGATCAGCTTCATCGTAAACTGCGGTTTGTTTACTTGGTTTTGGTGGAATATCGCGCTGTGCGAATCCAACAAAACTAATAAGTAATAATAACAGGCTTAATAGGCCAATCTTTTTATTGAGTTGTAGCATTTATCCTCTTGAAATTTGATCTGAAAGTTCATTCTCGTCATCTTCTTGCCATGGAAAATGTCTTTTCAATTGTTCACCGGCTTTTAATATACCGTCAACAAGACCTTGTTTAAAATTTCCTTTTTTGAAGTGTTCCAGGATTACATCTTTTGTACTTTCCCAAAAATCATCTTCTACCTTATCGTTAATACCTTTATCACCATAAATGACAAAGTTACGATCCTCGGTAGCGACATAAATTAATACGCCATTTTCCTCTTTTGTGTTATCCATTTTCAGCTTATGGAAAACATCCATGGCACGTTCAAAAATATCTTGTGCTCCTGAAGATTTCTCTAAATGCACACGAATTTCACCAGAAGTACTTTTTTCAGCAGTTCTTATCGCTTCTACAATATCATTTTCATCCTCTGTTCTTAGCGAAAATTCTTTACGGCTCATAGTTATAATTTTTTGATTACTGAAAATCGAATTCTACGTCTGGAGCGTTTTCAGCACCGGCATCTGCTTGATATCTTTCCATACGTTCAAAACCAAACATACCTGCAAAAATATTGTTAGGGAATTTTCGAATATAAGTGTTGAAGTCTGTTACCGCAGCATTATAGCGATCACGCGCTACATTAATACGATTTTCGGTACCCTCAATTTGTGCTTGTAATTGCAAAAAGTTTTGATTTGCTTTAATATCTGGATATCGCTCTACACTTACTAATAATTTGGATAAGGCAGATGATAAACCGGTTTGTGCTTGTTGAAATTGCTGAATTTGCGAAGCGCTCAAATTTGAAGCGTCAACATTAACAGAAGTTGCTTTGGCACGCGCTTCGATCACATCAGTTAAAGTACCGCGTTCAAAATCGGCAGCACCTTGTACTGTTTTTACAAGATTTCCAATAAGATCGTTTCTTCGTTGATAGGAACTTTCTACGTTAGACCATGCTTCTTTAGCGTTTTCTTCAAGTTCAACTCCCGTGTTGTTTACTCCGGCGGTCATACTATAAACTATAATTCCAAGAACAACTAGGACGATTACGGGGATTAACCATTTTTTCATTTTCTATAATTGATTTTTAATATTGATTAGGCTTGATTTAATTTTTTCTAATTTACGAACAATATCAAAATTGCTCAGTGTTTTTTGCTTTTCTTCTTTAAGGTGTGTTTTTGCACCTTCCAGAGTAAAACCACGTTCTTTAACTAGATGATAAATAAGCTCTAGATTCTTAATATCTTCAGGTGTGAATTTGCGATTTCCTTTCGCGTTTTTTTTGGGTTTAATAACCTCAAATTCTTTTTCCCAAAATCGTATTAAGGACGTGTTTACTTTAAAAGCAGTGGCAACTTCGCCAATGCTATAATATCTTTTTTCAGGTAGGTCGACTTGCATTAATCCAGAGATTGATTTTCCTGTTGCGATTTTCTCAATACTTCGTCAAATTCTTCCGGAGAAAGGTTTCCGTAGTAAAAATTGATAGGATTTATATGCTCATCATCTTTGTAAACTTCATAATGCAAATGTGGTGCTTCAGATCTTCCAGTGCTTCCTACAAAACCAATAAGATCTCCACGTTTTACTTTTTGTCCTCTTCTTACATTATATTTGTATAAATGGGCATATAAGCTAGTGTACCCGTAGCCATGATCAATCCTGATGTGATTGCCATAGCCGGTGCTATGATTATCTGCTCTTATTACGCGACCGTCACCTGTAGCATAAACCGGGGTTCCTCTTGGTGAAGTAAAATCCATCCCATAATGAAACTTCCTTACCTTGGTAAAGGGATCGGTTCTCCAACCATAACCTGAGGCAATTCTGGTAAGATTCTCATTCTTTACAGGTTGTATGGCTGGGATTGCAGCTAATAAATCCTCTTTTTCTTTTGCCAATTCTGCAATTTCATCTAAAGATTTAGATTGTACTACTAATTGTTTAGTAAGTACGTCCATTCTTTTTGTAGTTTCTTTAATTAGCTTCGAGTTGTCGAAACCTTCCAGATCTTTATATCTGTTTATCCCACCAAAACCGGCTTTACGAGTTTCTTCAGGGATAGGGTTGGCCTCAAAATATAAACGGTAAATATTGTTATCTCGATCTTCGATATTGCCGAGCACATTTTGAATTTGATCCATTTTTTTATTCAACAAGCCATATTGCAACTGCATATTTTGCAGTTCTCGCTTAAGTGCCTTTTCTTTGGGCGTTTCGATCTGCGGAATATTCAGGTAGACTAACAATAGTAGAAAACCGGCAAGAAAACTTCCGAAGATGCTAAGCAAAACAATTCCAAATCGACGACCTTTTTTTCGCTCGATTTTTTTGTAAGAAAGTGTATCGCTATCGTAATAATATTTAACCTTCGACATGAGTTAAATTTATAGTATTTTTGTTGCCGTTGTATGCACAAAAAGCGTGCAAGTTTAAACGCTAACGAACAAAGATAGCAATTGTTTTATAGCCTGCATAATTTAATAATTTTTAGAAGAAATTACAGTACATGAAATCTCAGGAAATTCGCAAAAGCTTTTTAGGATTTTTTAAAGCAAAACAACATAGCATTGTACCTTCAGCTCCAATGGTGCTTAAAGATGATCCAAGCCTTATGTTCACAAACGCCGGGATGGTTCAGTTTAAAGAATTTTTTCTTGGGAATTCGGTGCCTAAAAATACAAGAGTAACCGATTCGCAAAAGTGTCTTCGGGTAAGTGGTAAGCATAATGATCTTGAAGAGGTAGGGCATGATACTTATCATCACACCATGTTCGAGATGTTAGGGAACTGGAGCTTTGGAGATTACTTTAAAGAAGAAGCCATTAACTGGGCCTGGGAATTATTAACTGAAGTTTTTAAGATCGATAAAGAAAGTTTGTACGTTTCTGTTTTTGAAGGAAGCAAAGAAGACGGTGTTGGTTTAGATACTGAAGCTTTAGAATTTTGGAAAAAAATTGTTCCTGAAGACCGAATTATCTACGGAAACAAAAAAGATAACTTTTGGGAAATGGGCGACCAGGGACCATGTGGGCCTTGTTCAGAAATTCATGTAGATATACGTTCTGCTGAAGAGAAAGCTAAAAAATCGGGTAGAGAATTGGTAAATGCCGATCATCCTCAGGTTGTAGAAATATGGAACCTGGTTTTTATGCAATTTAATCGAAAAGCAGATGGTTCTTTAGAAGAACTTCCGGCGAAACATATCGATACCGGGATGGGATTTGAGCGTCTTTGCATGGTTATGCAAGGAAAACAATCCAACTATGATACCGATGTTTTTACACCACTTATCGGCGAGATAGAAGAGATAACAAATTCCACATATGGTAAATCTGAAGAGGTTAATATCGCGGTTCGTGTAATTGCAGATCACGTTCGTGCCGTTGCCTTTAGTATTGCAGATGGACAATTACCCAGCAATACGGGAGCGGGATATGTAATTCGTAGAATTTTACGTCGCGCTATTCGTTACGGTTTTACATTTTTAAATACTAAAGAACCTTTTATCTACAAATTGGTAGATAGACTTAAATCCCAAATGGGAGAAGCTTTCCCAGAGTTGGTAAAACAACAACAGCTTATCCAGAATGTGATTAAAGAAGAAGAACTTTCTTTTCTTCGAACTTTAGAGCAGGGATTGGTGATGTTAGAGAATATTGTAACCGAAGCTAAAGGAAAAGAAATTTCAGGAGTGAAAGCTTTTGAATTGTATGACACTTTTGGATTTCCGATCGATCTAACTGCACTTATTTTAAAAGAAAAAGGACTTAGTCTAAATATTGCTGAATTTGAAGCTGAACTTAAAAAGCAAAAAGAACGCTCTAGAGCCGCTACGCAAGTAACATCTGGCGATTGGGAAGAAATCACTGAAGTTGAAGAAAATGCTTTTGTAGGATATGATCAATTAGAAACGAAGGTTAAAATCGCCAAATACCGTAAAGTTGAAACCAAAAAGCAGGGAGCACTTTATCAAATCGTATTTACTAAAACACCTTTTTATCCAGAAGGTGGCGGACAGGTTGGCGATAAAGGGTATTTAAAACTTGGTGAAGAGAAGATAAACATTATCGATACCAAGAAAGAAAGTAACCAAATTATACATTTTGCTAAAAAATTGCCTAAAGATGTTTCAGCAGAGTTTACGGCTGTGGTAGATGCTGATGCACGTGCAAAAACAGCGGCAAATCATACTGCTACACACTTACTGCATCAGGCGTTACGACAAATACTGGGAACGCATGTAGAGCAAAAAGGTTCTATGGTGCAACCCAATTATATGCGATTCGATTTTAGTCATTTTAGCAAGCTTTCTTCCGAAGAAATAGAACAGGTAGAGCAGTTTGTAAACGAGCGTATTCAGCAAAACTTAAAACTGGAGGAGCAACGTAACATAGCGTATCAGGAAGCTTTAGACCAAGGAGCGATTGCACTTTTTGGGGAGAAGTATGGAGATAGCGTTCGTGCGATTCGTTTTGGAGAATCTATGGAACTTTGTGGTGGTACGCATGTAAATAACACCGCCGATATCTGGTATTTTAAAATTACCGGGGAAAGTGCGGTAGCTTCAGGGATTCGTAGAATCGAAGCGATTACCGGCGATGCAGCTAGATACTATTTTAATACTAAAACCGAAATATTAGAAGAGGTTCAGGGATTGTTGAAAAACGCCAAAGATCCTGTAAAAGCAATTTCAGTATTACAAGAAGAAAATACAGAACTGAAAAAGCAAGTAGAAGCTTTACTAAAAGAAAAAGCCAAAAACCTGAAATCTGAGGTTAAAAATGAGATTCAGGAAATAAACGGTGTTCACTTTTTAGCAAAACAAGTAGATCTTGATGCCGGCGGAATTAAAGATTTAGCCTTTCAATTAGGTGGAGAAATCGATAATTTATTCCTTCTTTTTGGAACCGAGCAAAAAGGAAAAGCATTGCTTTCCTGCTATGTTTCTAAAGAATTAGTTGCCAGCAAAGCGCTAAATGCGGGAACAATTGTTCGTGAGCTTGGTAAGCATATTCAGGGTGGTGGTGGCGGTCAGCCGTTTTTTGCCACTGCAGGTGGTAAAAATCCAGCAGGAATTCCAGAAGCTTTAGCTGAAGCTAAAAAATATATAGAATAGTAAGATTCTAAGAAATTTAGTATCTTTCTTTTATAAAATTATAGGCGTATGGAAGAACATTTCTGTACGCCTTTTTATTTATTTGATATGGATTTCAGAACAATTGTACCCGTTAGAAATCAATCGCCGAAGATCGACTACAATGCTAATATTTCCTTGTTTGGATCTTGTTTTGTAGAAAATATTGGTGATAAACTTCAGTATTTTAAATTCAATGTGCTGCAAAATCCCTTCGGAATTATATTTCATCCCGTGGCACTGCTCAACTTATTCCGAAGAATAGAAGAAAATTATTCATATTCAGAGCATGATATTTTTGAGCGTAATGATCAATTTTGCTGTTTCGATGTGCATTCACAAATGAATCGTCCCGATCGCGCAGAAATGATTTTGAATTTAAACGATTCTTTGAAGAGCACGCGATCTTTTTTGGAAAAAAGTACACATGTAGTTATAACTTTAGGTACTGCCTGGGGCTATGTTTTAAATTCAGAACAGCGTCTGGTAGCAAATTGTCATAAAGTGGCGCAATCTAATTTTACTAAAAGGATCTATTCTATAGATGAGATAAAAAAAAGTCTCTTCGAAATTTCCAATATCATCTGGAAGCTTAATCCCAAAGCTAAAATTATTTTTACCGTCTCACCGGTTCGGCATTTAAAGGATGGTTTTGTAGAGAATCAACGTAGTAAAGCAAATCTAATTTCAGCAGTTCATGAATATAGAGAAGAGGAGAAGCTGAAATTGAACGAAATGACAGCATATTTTCCCAGTTACGAACTTGTAATGGATGAATTACGCGATTATCGATTTTATGGAAAAGATATGATTCATCTTTCTGAAAGCGCTATAGATTATATATGGGAGAAATTTAAAGAAGCCTGGATAGATTATGAAATTTATCCAATAATGAAAGAAGTGGATAGTATTCAGAAAAGTCTAAGTCATCGCCCTTTTGACGAAAACAGCCCGAAACATCGCGAATTTCTTGAAAAACTTAAGCTGAAAATCGAAAGATTAAAGCATAAAATGCCTTCTATTGAATTCTGAATTTATTATTTTAAAAGCTAATTTGGCAGTTATGTAATAAAATTATGTGATATATATTTTGAATATTATAAAATAATTGTAAATTACGCACTGTAAATTAATTCTAATTTATTGATTGAAGTATTCGATTTAAGAATACGATGATTAATTAAACTTTCTTTTCTAAAATTTGTTTGGGGTAGATTTTAGAAATTTTACTCTTATGGACGGGTGGGGCCGTCCATAAGTTTTTTATAACACTTTCCTATTTTTAAATTCCTATCTTTAAATTCAACTTTAATTTTTATACAATGAAAAAGTTCCTGTTAGGAGCGGTTGCGGTTTTACTTATCGTTTTTGGATATCGCTATTATGAAAATCGACAAAATGAGCGTGAAGTATTAGAACAAAACTCTCAGCTTATTCAGGAACAAATTAAAAATGTAGGTAAACTGGTGGTTACCGAAGGTAATTTCTCTCAGGTTTGGTCGTATAAAGATTCAAAAAAGTTTTATTTAGATGTGTTTTCAGCAAGAAAAAAAGCACTAATTGTTGTGAATGCAAAAGTAACAGTAAGCTATGATCTAAGTCAGTTGGAAACCGAGATCGACCAAGAAAATAAGCGTGTTATCATAAAAAGTATCCCAAAGCAAGAACTCAATATTTATCCGGATATTCAATATTATGATGTTACACAAGATTATCTAAATCAGTTTGACGCTTCAGATCACAATAAGATTAAAAAGAAAGTTACCGCTTCTTTAAAGAAAAAAATAGAGGCTTCCACTATTAAGACGAACGCTCAAAACAGGTTGGTAAGCGAATTGTCCAAAATCTATATTTTAACAAATACCATGGGCTGGACCTTAGAATATAATGACATGCCGGTAACATCTCAAAATGATTTACAGGATATCAAACTTTAGATTTTAGGAGCCAGTTTATCTTTAGCCATAGCAATTCCATCTTCTATCAGATGAGCGATTTTAGGTTTTTTTTGCTGAAGTTTTTCTAAATGATCTTTACATATTTTGGCTAATTCTGGATCATGCGCTAGCGCCAATTCATAAATTTCAGTAGTTAATAGCCAATCGTTCTGGTGGTCTTTTTTAAGAATATCGAATGCAGCCTGAATGCTAAATTTTGTGTTTTTTCCTTCTCTAAAATTGCGTACAGCTTCGTATAAGTCTTCGAGTTCTTTTTGTTTTGAAGTCTTATCAGGTTTAATTGAATTTGAGCTCGTTTTATGGGTAACTAAATCGAACGAATGATGATCTGCCGGTCCTGCAAATGCCGATACTATTTCTTTGCCTACGGCCATATCGTATCTTCCCCATTCCGGTTTAAATAAAACTTGATCTTCATATTTTACAGTACAGTTTCTAAAGCTTATAAGAACTATTTTTCCTTGTAGGTTTCTGGTTCCCGTAATTATTTCGCCGTTAACAATAATACCACCTTCAAATTCTAGCTCAATATTTTCTCCTTCGTAAATTTTATAGGCTTTTAAGTCACGCGGACTCATATCTTCAATGGCTAAATTGATACCTTTTAATTTTCCGATAGGTGAGCCAAAACCTTCGGGATGTGATTTTGTACCATGTCCAATCAATTCTTTTTCTCTAGAAGCAAGTGCTGTTTTTCCTTTCGTTTGAATATAAATTGGTTTTCCTTCAAATTCGATCACATTTTCAAAATTCGCTGAAACCTGCAAGCCGGTACTAAATTCGATAGTGCCCAAGCCTTTTGAATCTATCAATTTTTTAATTCCGCTTAAGCCGCCTTTTCTAAGCGCCATTTTATTAGCGAATTCTTCTAAAACCAGGCTTAAATGTGCAAAATCGGGAGTTACATACAACTGCGGTTGTGGCTTTGTAATATCAAACTCCTGATGCATAGCTTCGATAGAATAAGGGATTTTTTTTACATTCTCGGTCATGCAGGACTTGCTTTCCCCAATCGACGATAACAAACCGGCACCATAAATCTTTGGATTTTCAGGAGTTCCTATCAATCCGTATTCTACTGTCCACCAGTGTAAGTTTCTAATGAGCGCCATTTCACTCGGCTCAACATTTTTGTCCTGCAGTTCACCAATAAGTTTTTCAATAGCAGCTATTTCTTTAAGCGGAGTTCCTTCAGCTTCTTTTAAAATAGAAAGTTTTCTAATAGCTTCGTAAACTTCGTAATCATGAGAGCTTGAAATTGCTTTGCATCCAATTTCTCCAAAACGCCTCAAATATTCGGCATATTCTGGATTAGCTATAATTGGTGCATGCCCGGCGCCTTCATGAATAATATCGGGTGCAGGAGTGTATTCGATATTTTCCAGTTGCCTGATGTCGCTAGCAATTACCAAAACATTAAACGCCTGAAATTCCATAAATGCAGCCGGCGGTATAAACCCATCTACCGCCACCGCTGCCCAGCCAATTTCTTTTAAGATTCGATTCATCCCGTACATGTTTGGAATATGATCTATAGAAATTCCAGTTTGCTCAAGTCCGTCTAAATAAGATTTATGCGCCACTTTGCTAAGGTACGCTACATTTTTGCGCATAACATATCGCCACACCGCCTGATTGATTGGTGTATAGTCTTCATAATTTTGTGGTTTAATGTATTGCTGAAGATGCTTTGGTAAACGTTCTAAAATTTCATTGGACTCAATTGAATTATGCATAAAGTTGTAGCGTATTTTAGTATTGAATATACGAAATTTTAAAAGAAATAAGTTGAATTTAAAAAATATGGCAATAAAAAAAGCCTTTCGTAGGAAAGGCTAAATTTAATTTTTGAAAGTTGCAAAATGTTCTTTTATTCCTCAGATCCAGGAGGGTATTTTTCTAGGATTTTAGAAACAATCTCGTTTATTCTTTCCTGTTTTTTACTCACTTTTTCAGCAAGAGCAGCAGTACCCATTCCCTGCCAAACCAATTCTTTAGTTTCAGCATCAATAAGATCAATATATAAAGTTCCGTCGCTAGTTCTATTTACTGTATTGAATCCTGTATTCCAATACCATGGAGACCATCCCCAACCATAACCCCATCCAGGATTATTTTGATAAATATTTATATTCTCATGTGTCTTAGTGAAAATACTTACTAAAAGATCTGGACTTTGTGATTTTTCGAAGCCTTTTTCATTCATGGAAGCTTCAATAGCTCGCATAATACGTTTCTTATCAAGATCAGATATTTCAGCTTTATCGACTCCCGGCTTAAAAAAAGCGAAAGAGCTGTAAGAATTAAAATTGGCTTCACGATCATAATCAGAGGCTACTCTCACACTGCTACAAGAAGTGAAGAAAATGGCCAAAAGCAACAACACAGGAGTAAATTTTAGAACTTTCATAGGTGTTATATTTTATAATTTATAAAATGCTAAGCAAGTATGCTAAACACTTGTTAGACTGATTTGTAATCTCAAATATCATGCCGAATTAATCTATTTTATCTATTCTGAAAATCACTATATCTATACGAATAAGCCTCCATCTCTTACAATTATATAAAATAGCCATCACTTATGTTTTATTGAGAATTAGTCTTTTTATCATAGCCGTAAGGGCAATGCCGGCAACCACTCTCACAGCAATAGCCTCTTTTAAGATGATATTGCTCTGTGAAACATTTGTAACCTTCTGGCGTTAAATAATAGTCACCGTCTTCTAAAGGTATTTTTTTTCTTGAAAAACTCATGAAAACAAAATTACAATTCTTAACTTGAAGAAAATGATTTTGATTAATAAACATATTCTGGGTAAAAACTTTATTGCGGTCACCATTTGGCCCGTGATCTTTGTAAAATCTGCGAAGTACAAAGAAGATGATTTATTAGTGAATCACGAGAAAATTCACTTACGCCAGCAATTGGAGCTTTTAGTTGTTTTCTTTTATATTTTTTATGCTGCGGAATTTCTTTTTGGCTGGATAAAATATAAAAATGCGATGACAGCCTATCAAAATATCAGTTTTGAGGTTGAAGCATATACAAATGAAAAAGATGAAGATTATCTTGAAACCAGAAAGCCCTTTTCCTTCCTAAAATATTATCGCTAAAATCTTTGTTCCAATTTTCGCCTTTCTCATCTTTGCAATATGAATGCTTCGGAAAACATCGAATCGATATTCCATAGAGAAGAGCCTGTTTTTTCTCGAAACGACTTTATTACAAAGTTTGAAGATAAGAATATTGAAGTCTGGTTAAAACGTGAAGATCTGCTGCATCCCGAGGTTTCAGGGAATAAATTCAGAAAGCTGAAATATAATGTTCTAGAAGCAAAAAGACTTCAAAAAAAACGAATTTTGACTTTTGGTGGTGCATTTTCTAATCATATTGCCGCTACGGCTGCAGCCGGAAGAATTCATAATATTCCTACATTCGGAGTGATTCGTGGGGAAGAGCTGGGAAAAGACCTTCAAAAAACGCTAAAATCAAATCCTACTTTAAAGTTTGCTTCACAAAATGGGATGCAATTTCACTTTATTGCAAGAGAAGATTTCCGAAGAAAAAATGATCCTGATTTTATCGAATCTCTTTATGCTGAATTCGGAGATTTTTATTTGGTTCCCGAAGGCGGAACAAACGAGTTTGCTATACAAGGTTGCGAAGAGATTTTAAGTAAAGAAGATAAGAATTTTGATTTTATTTGTGTTGCGGCAGGAACCGGTGGAACGGCTTCAGGATTGATAAACGCTTCAGCTGAAAATCAAAATGTTCTGGCCTTTTCAGCATTAAAAGGAGATTTTTTAAAAGATGAAATTGGCCGTTTCAGCAATAAAAAAAATTGGACACTCGTTAGCGATGAGTATTTTGGTGGTTATGCTAAAATAAATGAAGAGCTGGTAAGTTTTATTAATGAATTTAAGACCGAGTTTAGGATTCAGCTTGATCCCGTTTACACCGGCAAGATGATGTTTAGTGTTTTTGAGATGATCAAAAAAAATCAATTTCCTGAAAATTCCCGTATTTTAGCGATCCATACGGGCGGTTTGCAGGGAATTGCAGGGATGAACCGACGATTGGAGAAAAAGAAAATGAGTTTAATTATTGAATAATATGAGGTTGAAACCTTATTTAGTTTTAGTGGTATTTGCACTTTTTATGGCTTCCTGCGGAAGTAAAAAAAAGGTGACTACACGTAAAAACCGAAAAGATAGAAATGAAGCGGTGATTAATAACCGTAATCAGGGAAATAGAAATACCGAAACTCCGGCTGAAATTGTGGATGCTGAAACCATGCCCGTGAGAACCTACGATTTTACGGTAGAAAATTATATTGCAGATTATGCACCTATAGCACAGCAGGAAATGCATTTATATAAAGTACCTGCAAGCATCACTTTGGCGCAAGGGATTTTAGAATCGGGTTCTGGGAAAGGGAGATTAGCACAACAAGCCAATAACCATTTTGGGATTAAGTGCCACGATTGGCAAGGCGATAAAATTTATCACGACGACGATCGCAATCAGGAATGTTTTAGAAAATATAGACATCCAAAATATTCTTTTAGAGATCATTCATTATTCTTAGCAGAGCGTCGGCGCTACGCCGAACTTTTTGATCTTGATCAAGACGATTACAAAGGCTGGGCAAAAGGTTTACGCCAGGCCGGTTATGCTACAGATCGTCGTTACCCGCAAAAGCTTGTAGATTTAATAGAACGTTACGAGCTATATCGTTACGATGCGGAAGTTTTAGATCGTCCTTCTCCTAATTATACAACCGAATTTGAAGCAAAAGGCGATAGCTATATCGTTAAAAAAGGAGATACTTTATATTCTATTTCAAGACGCTATAATACCACTGTAGAAGAAATTAAAAGTTTAAATAATTTAAGTGGCACCAATATTGAAATTGGACAAGTTTTATTAGTAAAATAACGACCATAAGAAAATTGCAATTATATGATTTATCAAAGAAGTAGTGCCTTATTTGCTGAAGCTAAAAAAGTGATTCCGGGCGGAGTAAACTCGCCGGTTAGAGCTTTTAAAGCAGTAGGAGGAGATCCTGTTTTTATTGAAAAAGCAGAAGGGGCTTATATTTATGATGAAGACGGAAATAAATTAATCGATTATATCAATTCCTGGGGGCCAATGATTCTTGGCCATGCACACAAACCTGTAGTTGATGCCGTGATCGAAAAAGCCAAAAAAGGAACTTCTTTTGGAACTCCGACCGAAATTGAAACCAAAATAGCCGAATTAGCGGTAAAAATGGTTCCTAATATCGATAAAATTAGAATGGTAAATTCGGGTACCGAAGCTTGTATGAGTGCGGTTAGATTGGCCAGAGGTTTTACCGGGAAAGAGAAAATCATCAAATTTGCCGGTTGTTATCACGGGCATAGCGATTCTTTTTTAATTCAGGCTGGGAGTGGAGCGATGACTTTTGGTACGCCAAATAGTCCGGGAGTTACCCAGGGAACAGCTAAAGATACTTTGCTAGCCGCTTATAATGATTTGGATGGTGTAAAGAAGATTGCTGAACAAAATAAAGATGAAATTGCCTGCATTATTATAGAACCTGTTCCAGGAAATATGGGTTGTATTCCTCCGGCTGAAGGATTTTTGGAAGGTTTGAGAAAGCTTTGCGATGAAACCGGAATTTTACTGATTTTTGATGAAGTGATGACCGGTTTTAGGTTAGCTGCAGGAGGTGTTCAGGAACGATTAGGGATCAACGCAGATATTGTCTGTTTTGGGAAAGTAATTGGCGGTGGTTTGCCAGTAGGTGCTTTTGCTGCCAGAAATGAAATTATGGATTATCTGGCTCCGGTTGGGCCGGTGTATCAGGCAGGAACTTTAAGTGGAAATCCGCTTGCTATGGCTGCAGGATTAGCCATGTTAACTGAATTGTCTGAGAATCCTGAGATATTTAAAAGTATCGATAAAAAGACTGAATATCTTCATAAAGGAATGGAGAAGGTATTGAAAGAAAACGGAGTAAAACATACAATTAACCGAGTAGGTTCGATGATTTCGGTTCATTTCTCTGAAGATGCGGTAAGCGATTTTGCTACTTCTGCGGAAGCTGCAAAAAATGGAAAATTCAATACTTTTTTCCACGGAATGTTAGAAAACGGAATTTATATCGCACCGAGTGCTTTTGAAACTTGGTTTATAAGTGAAGCTTTAAGCTATGAAGATCTTGATAAAACGATAGCAGCGGTAGATAAAGTAACTAAAGATTTCGATTAATATCGATTTTATATAAATTCAACCGGCATTTTGATTTTTCAGAATGCCGGTTTTTTGTTTTTAGATTGTCATCTTCGTTTCGTAGTAAGATAAATAATAGGTCCAAAAAAAGGAACGAGTATTGAAATCATAGCATATAGGATTTTTTCTAAATCTCCAGCTGTAGATTTAATGACCTTTCTTAATGAAATCCACAATAATATAATGTGAATAAGTAAGAGGATGGGAACAAGAAGATTAAAAAGTTGCCATAATAATATTCCTGTATTAGTAACATTTGTATTATAGGTGATATCTATATTTTCTTGCTGAGAGTGTAAATTATCTATAAATTCTTCGATATTACCTATTTCGCTAGCCTTAAGTTTATAAGGTGCCTTTTCTGAAGTATAAATGAATATATCTTCGCGATCTTCGATTACCACTTTCTCGATTTCTTCGGAAGGTAAAATTTCTTCTTTAAATTCAGTAAGTGATATTTCTTTAGAATCTTTACCGCATCCAACTGATATTAGGCAAATTAAAACTGGAATAAGAAATAGTAAGGATTTTCGCATATTTTGTTGTTTTAGATAATTCACGGTTAAAGCTAATATTTAAAACTAAAATATAGAAAATACGTGAGTTTTAAAGCTTTTTATTGCTGAATTACTTAAAGGTTTTTATTTGAAAATCATCATTTTGAATTTTAGAAAGCCATTATCAAAGAAAAAACCTAGAATATTATATATTCGAACTTCGCCGGTAGATTTATTCTTTGCTTCGACTTGTAAATCCAAAATTGAATGTTTGCAATAAGTCATAATGAGGTATGGTTAATATGAGCTTCATTCAGGGTCTTATCACTTTAATTTGCTTTACAATATAATATGAGATTCCGGATCAAGTCCGGAACGACGACAATTTAAAATTAGTTGAAGGCCGCTCTCTGAGAACGAAAAGCTAAAAACTCTTCTAATAATCGCTAATTGTTTATTGAATATTGAAGAAAACTGCCTACTGCCACTGCTTACTGATAACTGTAAAACGTGAACTATTAAATAATCGCCTACATCATCCCTAACAATTCCTCCACATAATCTCTAGAGTTCGATAATCGCGGGATTTTATGTTGTCCACCTAGTTTACCGTTTTTCTTCAACCAATCGTGAAATAACTTTTCTCTTGCTACATGAATCTTAGGCGCATTAAGTGTCATATTTAAATAGCGCTTCGCCTCGTAATCACTATTTACTTGTTGTAATGCCTGGTCTAGATCTTCATTAAATTCCGACATCGATTTTGGCGGATGCTTAAACTCGATAATCCACTCGTGCGCTCCTTTTTCTTTACCATCCATAAAAACCGGGGCGGCAGTGTAATCTACGATCTCGCAATTGTTGGTAAGCGATGCTTTTTTTAGTGCAGTTTCAGCATTTTCTATAATCAATTCTTCACCAAAAACGTTAATGTGATGTTTTGTTCTTCCAGATACTTTTATGCGATAGGGACTGGTAGAGGTAAAACGAACCGTGTCGCCAATTTTATAGCGCCATAGACCTGCATTGGTTGTAATAACGATGGCGTAATTTTTACCAATTTCAACTTCAGAAAGTGGTATAATTTCTTCCTCATTGCTTCCGTAGGTATGCATAGGAATAAATTCATAGAATATTCCGTAGTCTAACATTAACAGCAAATCTTTGTTATCATTTTGATCCTGGCAGGCAAAAAAACCTTCTGAAGCATTATAAATTTCGTAATATCTAAAATCTTCGTTAGGTAAGATTTTTTGATACTGAGCTGCATAAGGATCAAAGCTAACACCACCATGAAAATAAACTTCAATATTGCGCCAAACTTCAAAAATGCTTTCTTTACCGGTATGTTCTAAAACATTATTTAGTAAAACCAGCATCCAGGAAGGAACTCCGGCAAGACTGGTTACATTTTCTTTGATAGTTTCTCGCACAATCGCATCCATTTTAGTTTCCCAATCGTGCATCAAAGAAACTTCGTTGCTTGGCGTGCTACTAAACTCGGCCCAAAATGGCATATTATCGATAAGAATGGCCGAAAGATCTCCAAAACTTGTTCCGTTTTCTTTATAGATTTCTTTACTTCCGCCTAAGCGTAAACTTTTTCCTGTGAAAAATTGAGAGCCGGGATTATTGTTTAAATACATGCAAAGCAAATCTTTACCAGCGGCATAATGGCAATGTTCTAAAGAATCCTCGCTTACTGGGATAAATTTACTTTTAGCGTTTGTAGTTCCACTAGATTTTGCAAACCATTTTATAGGTGTTGGCCAAAAAATGTTATTTTCTCCTAACCGACTTCTTTCAATAGCTTCATAATAATTTTCGTAAGAATGTAAAGGAACACGAGAAGCGAAATCCTTATAGGATTTGATTTCAGAAAAGGCATATTTTCTACCAATCTCTGTGTTTTTAGCTTTATAAATAAGTCCTTTTAAAAGCTCATCCTGTACATCGTGAGGGTATTTTATAAATAATTCCATCTGGTGAATACGCTTCTTAAGAAACCATGAAGCAATGGAATTTACTAATGGAATTGGCATTTATTTATTATATATTTATCAACTCTTTACAGAGCTTTTTGGTTGGTAGGTTAAAAATAACCGAAACTTTGAAGCCTGCAAAAACGCATCAGTTAAAAATAATGAAAAAGATATGAGATACGAAGGTGTGCTCACCAAAATGAAAACAGAACTGTTGGAAAATGTAGAATATTATCTAGATTTTGAGAACGATTTTTTGAATATGAATCAACTTCTAGAGAAAAACTTAAGTTTAAATTTTCTACGTTTTCAATGCCTTAACTGTGGGCAACAAAAGAAAATTTTTAGACAGGGTTTTTGTTATGATTGTTTTAGCTCGATTCCGCAAGCCGGGGAATGGATCATGAAGCCAGAACTAAGTAAAGCACATTTAGATCTGGAAGATCGAGATTTAGAATACGAAAAAAGAGTGCAGCTAACGCCACATATTGTGTACTTAGCAAATTCGAGTAATGTAAAAGTAGGCGTGACTCGTAAAACTCAGGTGCCCACACGATGGATCGATCAGGGAGCACACGAAGCAATTGAAATTGTTGAAGTTCCTAACAGGTATTTGGCCGGGATTACAGAAATTGCTCTAAAAGCGCATGTTTCTGATAAAACAAACTGGCGAAAAATGCTTACCAATGATATTTTAGATTTGAATCTGGAAGAAGAGCGAGAAAAATTGAAAGATTTTATTCCTGAAGAAGCCAAAGCCTATTATTTAGCCGATCAAAAAGAAACCGAAATTAAGTTTCCTGTCAAGCAATTTTCACCAAAAATTAAAACGCTGAATCTTACAAAATCACCATTTTATCAGGGAAAATTAATGGGTATAAAAGGTCAATATTTATTATTTGAAGATGGAACTGCTTTTAACGTTAGAGCCCATGAAGGTTTTGTGGTAGAACTTAAAGTCGCTTAAAACCAAAATATGAAATCACAAAAAGAGAAAATGCTTTCCGGCGAATTATATTTTGCCGGTGATGCAGAGCTGACGAAGGAGCGTATGAGAGCTCGGGAGCTGATAAAAAAATATAATTCTATTCCCGAAGATCAGACGGAAAAACTAACTGCTGTTTTACGGGATTTGATTCCGAATGGTGGAAAAGAATTAGTTGTTCAGCCGCCTTTTTTTTGTGATTACGGATATAATATCAAAACTGGAGATAGTGTTTACTTCAATTTTAATTGTATAATTTTAGATGGCATGGAAGTGAGTATTGGTGATAGAAGTATGTTTGGTCCCAATGTGCAAATCTATACAGCTTCACATCCTTTAAAAGCAAAAGAAAGAGCTTCGCTTTTAGAATTTTCAAAAGCTATTGAAATTGGTGACGATGTTTGGGTTGGTGGTAACGTGACTATCTGTCCAGGTGTGAAAATCGGGAATCGCGCTGTGATAGGTGCTGGAAGTGTAGTTACTAAAGATATTCCTGATGATGTTTTTGCTGCCGGAAATCCTTGCAAAGTAATTAAGAAAATAAAGCAATAATTTTTGCTGTTTAAACTAATAAACAAGATTTATGCTGAAGTTATCGAATCTTGTCCAGTTGTTATTTGCAACTTCTGTGCTTTTTGGACAGGAAATGGAACATCCACAAAAAAAAGTATTCTGAAGACTCCAAAATGGAAGTCGTTAATCTATTGAAGAGTGCAAATGCAGAAGATCAGGTCGCTCTGTTTATAGAAGATCAATTTATAGGAAATCAGACATTATACGCAACATTAAATCCAGATAATATTGAAAGTCTTAAAGTCGAGAAAGAGCCTTTTATCCTCGATAGCGTTCATTTTGATGGTAAAATAATTATTACCTATATAGACGAATATCAACCTGAATATGTATCCATAAAAAGTATTATTTCAGAACAGATAGATATTGAAGATCCAATTGTGGTTCAAATTGACGAGGAGTTTTTAGATGTAGATTATACTATTTGTAAAATAGATAAAAATTATCTTCTAAAATTAATGGTAAAGAAGATCCCGACTACTAAAAAAGATGATAGCATTATATTAGTGAAATTTGTCACCAAAACAGCTGCTAATATCGCAAAGGCAAATGCGATAATGATCAAATAAACACTAAATATTGAAAAAAGAGACACTATCCCGTAAAGTGTGTAAGTTTTAAATAAGGGGGTTTGGCTTTATTACTTAAAGTCGAACCCTTTCTTCATATATAGTTAAGAACTGATTGAGGATAATTCCCCAGTTTCTAACCGGCATAGTCCACTTTTTTGTGGCTTCCCTTAATGCCAAATATACTGATTTCATAACAGCATCATCTGTTGGGAAGGATAATTTATTCTTGGTGTACTTCCTGATCTTACCGTTTAAATTTTCAATCAGGTTGGTGGTGTAAATGATACGCCTGATCTCGAGTGGGAATTCATAGAAAACTGTAAGATCTTCCCAGTTGTCTCTCCAGCTTTTAATAGCATAGGAATACTTGTCATTCCAATTGCGTGCAAAATCCTCTAGGGCAGCTTCTGCGGCCTGTTTGGTCGGAGCATCATAGATGAGCTTCATATCCTTTGTAAAGGCTTTTTTATCTTTCCAGACCACATACCTGCAAGCATTCCTGATCTGGTGGACTACACATATTTGCGTTCTGGATTCCGGGAATACGTTTCTAATGGTATCGGTAAATCCATTCAGGTTATCTGTAGCGGTGATCAGAATATCCTCCACACCACGGGCTTTCATATCAGTAAGTACGCTCATCCAAAAAGCCGCAGATTCATTCTTACCCAGCCATAGGCCAAGAACCTCTTTCTTTCCATCCCTCCTAAGACCTACTGCGATATAAATCGTTTTGTTGACTACCTTGGAGTTCTCTCGTACCTTAAACACAATCCCATCCATCCAGACAATAAGATAAACCGGCTCTAAAGGGCGGTTCTGCCAGGCGACAATATCATTGCTAATCCGGTCAGTTATTCGGGATATGGTGGAAGTAGAAACATCAAAACCATAGACTTCAGAGATCTGTTCTTCGATATCACTATTGCTCATTCCTTTGGCATAAAGAGAGACAATTACATTCTCGATTCCATCAACCATATTCTGCCGCTTTGGAACAATCATGGGATTAAAGGATCCGTCCCTGTCTCTTGGAACCTTTATAGAATCTTCTCCATAGGAACTGCGAACCTTCTTCTGGGAATAGCCGTTGCGGGTATTACCTTCTTTAGATCGCTGGTTTTTCTCGTAATCAAGGTGACCATCAAGCTCACCTTCCAGCATTTTTTCCAGACCACGCTTTTGGAGTTGTTTTAGGAAATTACTGAGTTCTTCTCCGGATTTGAACTGCTTTAAAAAATCATCGTCAAATAAATCTTCTTTTTTCATTACTGTGTAAATATTAGAGGCCTGAAATTACAGGCAAGATTAAAAAAATATCGGGGTTTGCAAACCCCGATATTTTCTACTTACACAGTTTTTGAGATAGTCCCAAAAAAGAAAACCCGCTAAAATTCTAAAAATCTTAGCGGGTTTTCTTTTTTCTGCTCATTGCTCTACTGCGCAGTATCTTTCTTCTTTTTATTCTTATTTAAAAGTCCGCCTAAGATTGATTTAGCAGCATCTTCGATTTTTTTCTCCTGAGTTTTTGTGGTGTCTGCAGTTTTCGTAGGTTTTGCTGTACCGGTACTGTCTGTAGTAGCTGTATTATCCTGTCTATTTTTTCCTAATTGTTTATTAATAAGATCATTTAAAGCATTAGTGCCTTTTTCTTTCAGCTTATCCTTTTGTTCTTCTGCAATTTTCTGGGTCAAGCTGGTAATTGCCTGTTGCATATTCAGGTTGATTTTTGGACTTTGGAAAGTTCCGTTTAAACCTACCGGAATTTCAACCATTGTATTTTCAAGACTCGATCCGCTAAGTTTGCTTAACGTACTACTTACTTGGTTTCCTAAATATTTTGCTGGAACATCCAGATCCAATTTATAATTCATATTCATATCAAACCCGTGGCTCCCTGAAATTTTTACCAGAATATCTTTAATCTTGAAATCGAAAGGTTGGATATTCACCGCACCATTATCAAAAGTTAATTTAGTTTTCAGATTACTCAAATCAATTTTATCTAAATCAATAAAATTAATTTGATCGTCTAATTTTGATAAAAGCGGCATTTTTTTAGAATCGATATCTGCCGTTAAAATTTGAGCCAAAGCATCACCGGCTAAACTTGTTAATATTGGGGTTAGGTCGTTATTTAGGTTACCGTTGAGTTTTAAGTTAGTCTGAATTTTTCCTTGTAGTGCATTGGCAATTGGCGCTAGGCCTTGCATTAACTCTAATCCATTGAAAGATTCAGCAATACTAATCGCATTCAAATCTAACGACATGTCGAAAGTAGGCGTTGGTGTTTTGGTAGAAACATTTCCGTTTAAGGCAATTTTTCCGCCGAATATATCTGAAGTGATATTTTGCAGCGTAGCGGTTTCGTCGCGAATAATCACTTTACCTTTGGCATTGGTAAGCTTCAAGTTATCGTATAAAATGTTGTTAGCATTAAAAGTAAGGGCTACATCAAGAAAAGATGGGATTTTTATAGCCTCTTCGCCAGTGGCTACTTTTTCGGTTTTAGGCGTTTCAGCAGTATTTTCTTCGGAAGTTTCCGCAGGCTTCTCTTCGGTTTGTGCCACCATAAAATCGTTCACTGCAAAAGTATTCGATTTTACGTTGAAGTCTCCTTTTAATTTTTGATCAGTAAACAGGAATCCCATCAAATTCTGTATAGTTCCGTTTGCTTGCAGATCGGTTTGGCCGGTAGTTAAATTTAATTCAGGAACCGAAACATTACCCTGAGCCAAGTTTACTTTAGCGCTTGATATTTTTACTTCGTTCGGAATTTCCGGAGATTTATAACTAAAGTTTTTAATACTTGCCGTACCACTACTTTTTACATTCTGGTATTGTTCTTTTTCGATACTATTCATATCGAAATTGGCTGAAGCATCTACCGTTAAAATTCCGTTTAAATCTAAATCCATATCTAGCGGATAGGCCTTATCGAGATTGGCTAAATTTAGCGTTCCATCCAGATCAAGATCAACAAGCATATTGCCCATTAAGTTTTTTACACTTCCGTTAGCTGCAAAACGATCTTGATCGATTCTGAATTTTACATTGTTGAAGGTTAAATAGGTATCTTCTACAATTCCGGTTTCATTTAAAACCCGAAGATCAAGATTAATGTCTTCTACACTTTTTGGTAAATCGGGATATTTAAATGAAGCATTATTTGAGGTTACTGAAATATCTAATTTCGGAATATAGGTGTCGTTAGCAGTTCCTTTAATCATGCCGTTTACCACAAAATCACCTTTAGTTTCAACATTTTCGATATTTTTCGCATACACCTCCGGGATTACCGCCAAGAAGTTTTTAAAGTCAGACGAAGGTGTTTTGAATGTTAAGTCGATATTGGTATTATCACCATCAACTTGTACAAAACCATCAAAAGTAAGCGGTAATTGATTTATTTTTGCTTCATTTTCTAGAAACGTATATTTCATATTTTCTAAATCCATTTGAAGCACAGCATCTAGCGCTACTTTATTTCGGTTTAAATAATTAATACTATCAAATTCGAAAGAAACTATGGCTTCAGTATCGGTATCTAATTCGGTTTGATCGAGCGAAAAATCTCCGGTTCCGCTATGGTTTAATTCTTCTAATCGCAAGGCCATTTTAGCGCCTTTATCGATATAATTTAATCGGGAATTATTGATTTCGTAATGTTGCAGGTCTAAAATTAATCCGCCTGTTGTATCTGGTGGAGTAGTTTTATTTGTTGCTGTAGTATCTACTTTTGCAATATCGTAATTGGCTTTTCCCAAAGAGTCTACCAAAATATTTAGGTAAGCATTGTTGATTTTAAATTCATCAATTTTTTTAGCTTCATCATTGCCTTTAAAAAGTTCTTTAATGCTCATCTCTAATGTTAGCTCTTCAACATCAGCAAGTGTATCGCCTTCAAAAGGCGCATTGTTTATAACGCTAACATCGCTAAGGACTACTGTGGCTTGTGGAAAACTTCGGAATAAACTTAAATCTAAATCTGCAAATTCTACTTTGGCGTTTACATTATCGTTGATGGTTTTTTTGACGAAATCTTCAATTTGTGATGAAAATATAAATGGAGCTGCGATTAGTAACAATACAATCACCAGCAGTGTGATTCCTATAATTTTAAAAACTTTTTTCATAGTCAGATCAGTTTTGTAAGTCGTTTTTGTAATGTGCTAAGTTTTGGTTAAACTTAGTTATTCCTCTAGTGTAAGTTCTTCTCCTTCAACTAATTTAAAACGTTTTCTAATGCCATAGACAGCAAGATATAGAAATGGTGTGTCGCAAATGGCTACAATTACTTTAAACAGAAATCCGCTAAGTAATAGAACACCAAATTTATCCCATTCAATTTTGTTAAAGCTACATAACAAAATAAGAACCGAAGCCGTATCTACAAACTGAGATAAGAAAGTCGAGAAATTATTCCTAAGCCAAAGATGTTTTCCTTTAGTCAGTTTTTTCCAAAAATGAAAAAGCTGAATATCGATATATTGGGCAAATAGATATGCAAGCATCGAAGCTATCACAGCAATGGCGGTAGCACCAAAAACTTTAGTGAAGAGCGCGTCTCCAATTGGTGACCAATCTGTTGCCGGAACAGCATTTGCCGTGTAAATAATCAGTAAAGAAAAGAGCGATGCAAAAATTCCTGCGGTAACTACTTGGTTGGCTTTCTTTTTACCGTATACTTCGCTAATAATGTCCGTGATCAAAAAAGTGACCGGATAAGGTAAAATACCCACTGAAATTTCAAATTTGTAAATTCCGAAAAAATCCCAACTAAAAAATTTTTGAAATATTAAATTAGAAACTACCAGGGATGCAATAAACAAAGACGCTAAAATCAAATAAAATCGATACGCTGTTAGTTTATCTTTAAGCTTCAATTTGGCCAAATTATTTTTTTAAAAGACTTCCTCGCAAAATTAAGGGTATGTGCTTTTGTTTTGCTTAATTTGCTGTGAAATTATAGCAGATCCCTTATTAAAATTTTCTTAATTAAAGTTTGAAATCCCCTAAGATAGTACATATAGCGCTGGGAAGCAATGAAGGAGAGCGTTTTGAGATTTTACAAAATGCCATAGGTAAGATTTTTGAAGAGATTGGTGAGATCGTTCAGATTTCTTCGGTTTATGAGACGCCAGCCTGGGGTTTTTCTGGAAATGCATTTCTTAATGCCTGTATTGCGGTTTCTACACGTTTTTCTGCGGAAGATGTGCTGCGGAAGTTATTAGCGATTGAAGCTCATTTTGGAAGAAAAAGAAGTGATTCTAAAAATTACCAAAATCGAACTTTAGATCTGGATGTTTTACTGGTTGAAGATGAAGTTAGTGAAACCGAAATACTAACATTGCCGCATCCACAAATACAGAATCGACGTTTTGTATTGCAGCCTTTAAATGATATAGCTGCGAACGAAACGCATCCGGTTTTAAAAAAGAAAATTCAGCAATTATTGTTGGAAGTAAAAGATGAAGCTAAATTAACTAAGATCGATGCAAAGCTAGAAACGCCAAAGATTGCGAATAAATTTAGTTCTTGTAATTACATTGCAGTTGAAGGAAATATTGGTGCCGGGAAAACCAGTTTCTCCACGATGGTTTCGCAAGATTTTAATGCGAAGTTGATTTTAGAACGTTTTAAAGACAATCCTTTTTTACCGAAATTCTACGAAGATCAGGAGCGTTATGCATTTTCTCTGGAAATGTCTTTTCTGGCCGATCGGTATCAACAATTGTCTGATGATCTTGCGCAATACGATTTGTTTAAAGACTTTGTGATTTCAGATTACGATGTTTTTAAATCGCTTATTTTTGCAAAAATTACCTTGGCAGAAGATGAATATTCACTCTACCAAAAGTTATTTCATCTGATGTATAAAGAGTTGGTGAAGCCCGATTTGTACATTTATCTGTATCAAAATACCGAGCGTTTACTTCAGAATATAAAAAAACGAGGGCGGGAATACGAACAGAATATTCAGCCCGATTATTTAATGAATATCAATAAAAGTTATCTCTCTTTTATAAAGTCTCAAACCAATATGAAAGTCCAGATTATCGATATTTCTGAACTGGATTTTGTAAATAACCGTAACGATTATTTGAAGCTGTTAGCGGAGATTGATTTGTAGATTACAGATACCAATTTACAGTGGTCGTCTTTCCGTGCTTGATACGGAATCTAATTATGTTGGATGCGATGGTGAATCAAGTTCAGCATGAAGAAAAAATAGGTTTATTTGGATTCATTCATTTTCTTTTTTCCATTGCCGAAAAAAGAAACAAAAAAGTCTAGGCTTACTAAACTTACTCTAAATTGTACGTTCGGAAGCTGAATTTTAGAAACTCGCTATCGCTCAGACAGCCTAAAATTAAGACGCTTCTCTTACTTCCAATTTTACGAGTAATTTTCGGTAGGCCGTTTTGTATACTACTTATAAATAGTAATTGTAAACTCAATAGTCATCATTCAGAATTCAAAAATTTTCATCTTGATTCCTGCATCTTGACGCTCTCGTCTTTTCTTTATTTTCTGAAATCTCACCTCTATAATCTCACCTCTAAGGTCTAGCAGCGCAGCGTTCTAATCCTGAAATTTTAGTTTAGAATACAGATCCCAAAGAATAACTCCCGTACTTACCGAAATATTTAGCGAATGTTTGCTTCCGGCTTGCGGAATTTCAATAACGCCATCGCTTGCTGAGACTACTTTTTGTTGCACTCCTTTAACTTCATTACCAAAAACTACCGCAATTTTTTCGCCCATTTCAGGTTTAAAATTGTTTAGCATTACGGCACCTTCAGCTTGTTCAATAGCGAAAACTTTTGTGTTTTCTTTCTTAAGTTTTTCTACTAATTCTAAAGTATCTTCAACATGTTCCCAAACTACGGTTTCTGTAGCACCAAGGGCCGTTTTCTGAATGTCTTTGTGTGGTGGTTTTGCAGTGATTCCGCATAAATAGATTTTTTCAATCAAAAACGCATCGGCAGTTCTAAACACAGATCCAATATTATTTAAGCTTCTAATATTATCCAAAATAACAATAATTGGCGTTTTTTTAGCTTCTTTAAATTCTTCAACCGACTTACGATTAAGTTCGCTGTTTTTGATCTTTCTATTTTTCATGCCGTAAAAATAAAAATATTTGCTGGCTTTAACATAGAGATTATTGCTTATAGAAATTCAGAATTAATAATTAAAAACCAATTTTTTATAAAATGAGAAATGATTTTATAGAATTATGCTGAAAATAAAAGTTTTTGATAATACCTACATTTAAGCGTGAATTGCCGTAAGGCCTTGCTATTTCAAAGCTCAGCTTTTTTTGGCATCTTTGAGAGGTCAATAACTTCAAAAACAACAATCCATAACATGAAGAAAGTTCTCTTTTCAATTTTTGCCATTCTTTTGGCTGTTGGGCAAAGTTTTGCTCAGGTCACCCCAAAATGGATTAGATACCAATCTATTTCTCCAGATGGTGAAACCATTGCATTTACGTATAAAGGCAATTTATATACAGTTGCAGCGAGTGGTGGCGATGCAAAACAAATCACATTTCATAAAGCTCACGATTATATGCCGGTTTGGAGCAAGGATGGTAAGCAATTGGCATTTGCTTCAGATCGCTACGGTAATTTTGATGTTTTTGTGATGGATGCTTTGGGCGGCCCGGCAACAAGATTAACGTATCACAGTAACGATGAGCATCCGTATTCTTTTTCCGCAGATAATAAGTCGGTTATTTTTGGGGCTGTTCGCCAGGATTTAGCGGAGCACCGCCAGTTTCCTACCAGCTATCAACCAGAATTATATAGCGTTCCTGCTGAAGGTGGGCGAGTAGATCAGATTTTTACGATCCCGGCAGAATATGTTCAGGTAAGTGAAGATGGGAAAACAATGGTGTATCATGATAAAGTTGGCGGAGAGAACGAATGGCGTAAACACCACGTATCTTCGGTAACTCGTGATCTTTGGAAATACGATGTTGAAAGTGATACACACACGATGATCACTTCGTTTAAAGGAGAAGATCGTCAGCCGATTTTTGATGATTCTGAAGAAAATTTATATTACTTAAGTGAAGAAAGTGGCAACTTTAATGTTCATAAACTATCAATAGAAACCCCTGAAAAATCTGAGCAATTAACCGATTTTAAAGATTTTCCGGTTCGATTTTTAAGTTTTGGTAATGGTGTTTTAGCTTTTGGCTATGATGGTGAATTATACACCATGAAAGAAGGTAGCGAGCCTAAAAAAGTGAATGTAACTATTAGAACGCAATCTGTAGACAATAGCGATAATTATATAAATATTAGAGATGGTGTTCGCGAAATGGAAATATCTCCAAACGGTAAAGAAATCGCTTTTGTCGCTCGCGGGGAGGTTTTTGTGACTTCTGTAGATGGATCTTTAACAAAAAGAATAACCAATACGCCAAACCAGGAGCGCTTTGTGTCGTTCACTCCAGACGGAAAATCGGTGGTGTATTCTAGCGAGCGTGATGGAAAATGGAGTATCTATAAAACCGAAATTGTAAGAAAAGAGGAGCCTTTTTTCTATGCTTCAACCTTACTAAAAGAAGAGCCGGTTATCGAAGGAGAAACTGATAGTTACATCCCAAAATATTCTCCAGATGGTAAAAAGCTGGCGTATATTTCAGGAAGAAGAACTTTGCGTGTAAAAGATCTGGATTCAGGTAAAGAAATTGATCTTTTAACTCCTGAAGATCTATTTACCATGAGCGATGGCGATAAAGATTTTACCTGGAGCCCAGATAGCAAGTGGCTTTTGATGAGCTGGGGAAAATTGCTAAGTAATAATGAAGTCTTATTACTTGCCGCAGATGGCAGTAAGCGTGAAAATTTAACCGAAAGTGGTTACCAGGATTATAATCCTAAATGGGTAAACGATGGGAAGCAAATGCTTTGGTTTAGTAATCGAAACGGACTAAAAAGTTATGCGACCAGCGGTAGAACTGAAGCTGATGTGTATTCGATGTTCTTTACGCAGGATGCTTATGATAAATTCAATATGTCTGAAGAAGATTATAAGCTAATGAAAGCTGTTGAAGAAGCTCAGAAAGAAGATAAAGACGAAGACAAAAAGGACGATAAAAAAGATAAGAAGGACAAGAAAGACAAAAAAGTTGAAGAGCTTAAGTTCGATTGGGACGGCCTGGAAGAACGCAAAAAACGACTTACTACGCATTCTAGTAGCTTAAGTGATGCGGTACTTTCTAAAGACGGAGAAAAGATTTATTACCTGTCGAGTTTTGAAGATAAAAACAATCTTTGGGAAACTAATCTTAGAACCGGAGAAACTAAAATGGCAGTAAAACTGAATTCCAGAGGTGGAAGTTTAGTTTGGGATAAAAAACAGGAGAATCTTTATTTATTAAGCGGTGGAAACATTTCTAAGATCGATGTAGATAAAAGTAAATCTGAAGGAATCAAGATCGCCGGAAATATGGATTACGACGAAGACGCTGAACGAGAAAAGATGTTCGATCATGTGTATATAAGAACAAAAAATATTTTCTACGAACCAACATTCCACGGAAAGAATTGGGATTCGTTATATGTTCAGTATAAAAAATATCTTCCGCATATCGGGAACTCATATGAGTTTGCTGAAATGCTTTCTGAAATGTTAGGAGAGCTAAATGTTTCGCATTCGGGAGCTCGATATAGTAATCGCAGTGACGACGGAGACGAAACGGCTTCTTTAGGAATTTTTATGGATTATGATTTTAAAGAAGACGGAATCAAAATTACCGAAGTCATTAAAGGCGGGCCTTTAGATAAAGCAGCTTATGATATCAAAGCGGGAATGATTATCACCGCAATAGATGGGCAAACGATAGAAAGCGATCAGGATATTGCTAAATACCTGAATCATAAAGCCAATAAATTTTTGTTGTTAGAGATCAATGATCCTGAGGCCAAAGAGCCGAATCAAATTACGATGAAGCCAATTTCTTTAGGTGAAGAACGCAGTTTATTGTACAATCGTTTTGTACGTATTAACCGTAAAGAAGTTGAAGAAAAATCTGATGGAAAATTAGGTTACGTACATATCCCTGGAATGAGCGACGAGCCTTATCGTTCGATCTACGAAGATATGATGGGTAAATATTTTGAAACCGAAGGGGTGATCGTGGATACACGTTTTAATGGCGGTGGAGATCTGGTAGCAGATCTTGCAGCATTCTTTACAGGAACGCCTTTTATCACTTACGAAACGGAAGCTAAAGTTGTAGGCGGCGAGCCAACTTCACGATGGACAAAACCTACGCTTTCACTTTTCAATGAAAGTATGTATTCAGATGGGCATTGCTATGCGAGTGGATATACAGATCTTAACATTGGTACAACGATTGGTATGCCGGTACCGGGAACTTGTAGTTTCGCAGGTTGGGAAGGTCTTGCCGACGGTACGCGTTGGGGAGTTGTTCCTGTAAGTGCTAAAAATAAAGCTGGAGAATGGATGGAAAACAATCAAACCGAACCAGATATTATCGTGAAAAATATGCCTGGTGTGATTAGCGAAGGTCGCGATCAGCAACTGGAAAAAGGAATCGAGGTTTTACTCGATCAGGTAGCCGAAGAATAAATTATTATAAAATCAAATCATAAAAGCTCCGGGATACGTTCTTCGGAGCTTTTTTATTTCCGCAGTTCTAGTAAGGTTTTAGTAAATTGAAAGACCATTTTGAAGAACGCAGTTAAAACCAAAGTCATTGCCAAGACCAAAAAAGTCCTTAGAGCCCAATAAAATAAATCTTAAAGATAGTTTTGCTTCTTTAAAATTTGTGCCTCGCTTTTTTAAAGAGATCAGGAAAGTGAATCCATCATTGTTTTATGCCAATGTTGCTAGCCGGGTTTTAAGCGCGGTAATTCCTTTGGCTTTATTGTGGATCGGGAAGATCATAATCGATGAGGTTGTAGTGCAGATTGATGCTGAGGTAAAAGATCTTTCCAGATTATGGATATTTGTTGCTTCGGAATTTGGTCTGGCGATTCTATCAGATCTTTTAAGTCGGGGTGTTTCTTTATCTGATGCTTTGCTTGGCGATCAATATTCGATAGATACTTCAGTAAAAATTATTGAAAAAACAGCTGAACTGAATTTAGATCAATTAGAGGATTCAGAATTTTACGATAAGTTGGAAAGAGCGCGTCGCCAAACCACTGGAAGAGTTGGATTGATGTCGAATATTCTTACTCAGGGCGAAGATCTAATTGTAATTATTTCATTGCTTGCCGGTGTTGTGGTTTTTGAACCCTGGTTGTTAATCTTACTCGTTGTTTCTATCGTTCCCACCATTTTAAATGAAATCAAGTTTAGCGGCACCAGTTATTCTCTGGCCAGAAGTTGGACGCAAGAACGCCGAGAACTCGATTATTTGCGCTATGCAGGAGCAAGTGATGTAACGGCTAAAGAAGTAAAGTTATTCGGACTTTCAGGATATTTGGCAAATCGGTTTAAGTCACTTTCAGATCAATATTATTTAGCGAATAAAAAACTAGCTAAAAAACGTGCAGGTTGGGGGTCTGTTTTTAATGTAATTGGAACTTCAGCTTATTATGGAGCATATTTACTAATTGTCTATAGAACCGTTTTAGGTGTTTTTACGCTTGGTGATCTTACGTTTTTATCGGGGTCGTTTAATCGTTTACGCTCTAAATTGCAGGGATTTTTCACTCGTTTTACCGCAATTACCGAGAGTGCGCTTTATCTTCAAGACTACTTTGAGTTTCTTGATTTAAAATACGAGAATGAAGTAATCGATGGATTACCACTTCCGAAGAAAATAAAAACCGGCTTTATTTTTAAAAATGTAGGCTTTAAATATCCAAAATCAGATAAATGGGTGGTTCGAAATATTAATTTTGAATTACGAGCCGGTGAAAAACTAGCTTTTGTAGGAGAGAATGGTGCCGGAAAAACTACCTTAATAAAATTATTGCTAAGGTTTTACGAACCTACAGAAGGCGAAATTATATTAGAAGGAATTCCGGTAACACAATACGATAAAACTCAATATCAGCAATACTTCGGAGTAATTTTTCAGGATTTTGTGAAGTTTGAATTGACGCTGAGAGAGAACATCGCCATGGGCGACATTCGGGAAATTCAAAATCAAACAAAATTAGATGCTGCTGCCGAAAAAAGTTTAGCAAATCAGGTAATATCAGATTTACCTAAAGGTTTCGATCAGCAATTAGGTAAGCGCTTTAAACAAGGGAAAGACCTCTCGGGTGGACAATGGCAAAAGATTGCGATTGCCAGGGCTTATATGAAAGATGCTGAGATTTTAATTTTAGATGAACCAACCTCAGCTTTAGATGCGCGAGCCGAAACGGAAGCTTTTGATCGTTTTATAAATCTCACCAAAGGAAAAACAGCCGTAATTATTTCGCACCGATTTAGTACGGTACGGATTGCCGACCGAATTATGGTATTGAAAAACGGAGCAGTTTTAGAAATTGGTACACACCGGGAATTGATGGAGAATGATAAATTATATGCCGAATTATTTAATCTGCAAGCGGCAGGATATCAGTAAAAGTTTTGAAGTTTTTTCCAAAAAACTACTTTTTGATAATTATTCTCTTTTATGATTCATAAATAATATCGTCATCCCGGGCTTGACCCGGGATCTCATTATGCTGAGTTTGAAAAAATCAATTCGAATTCAATAATTTAGATTTCTTAAGCGCAATGAGATGCTGAATCAAGTTCAGCATGACGTACTGCTGAAAAAACGCCTTAAAAGTCCCGTCATACCGGGATTGACCCGGGATCTCATAATGATGAGATCCCAAAATTTCCGATAGCGGTTGATAATTTTTTTCTAGAACTAATATTTCTTATTAGAATAATCAAACTCCTTCAGCATGATATAATACTAAAAATGGCAATTTAGAAGTTGTTAATTGATGAATTTTATGGGGTGAAGTTTGGAACAATCGTGCTAGGATTCGGTATCTAGAGCTATCGATCCGTAACAACAAATAGTGCATTTAATTCAGATAGAAAATTAATAATATTAATTACATTTATGCTAAATAATTCAGTTTCTTATGAGGATCCTTAGCATTTTATTCCTGTTTTTAAGTCTGTCGCTTTCGGCACAAATCCAAACTTTACCACTTTGGCCAGAAAATGAAATGCCTAATTATCAAAAATCTTCAGAAAAAGAAGAAATTAATGATGGTGATGTGGTTTGGATTTCCAAAGTGCAACAACCTACTTTAGAAGTTTATCTTCCGGTGAAGCAAACCGCGACCGGGCAGGCGGTTTTAATTTGTCCCGGTGGCGGTTATGCTGGCTTGGCTTACGATTGGGAAGGTACGCAGATTGCTAAATTTTTAAATACCAAAGGCATCGCAGCCGGAGTCTTGAAATATAGATTACCGGGTTCAGCTTCAGTAAAAGAAAATTTTAAAGCGCCACTGCAAGATGCACAACGCGGTATTAGGATGTTTCGCGCAAATGCTTCAGCATGGAATATCGATAAAAATAAAGTAGGTGTGATGGGTTTCTCTGCTGGCGGGCATTTGGCTTCAACTTTAGGGACACATTTTCAGGACGCTTTTTATTCAGCAATAGATAGTACAGATTCAGAAGAAATTCGTCCAGATTTTATGGTTTTAATTTATCCGGTAATCAGTATGGATCCGGCAATTACCCATCAAGGCTCGCATGATAATCTTTTGGGTAAAAGTCCCGGCAAGGAATTAGAAAAGCAATTTTCTAACGAGTTACAAGTAAACGAGAATACACCAACTACTTTTATTTTGCATGCAAGTGATGATGGCTCGGTACCGGTAGCAAACAGTTTACGAATGTATTCAGCGTTGCAAAAAAATGGCGTGAAAACTGAAATGCATATTTACCCGGAAGGTGGACACGGATTTTCGCTGGCAAATGGAATGTATTACCTAGAAAATTGGAGTGAACGATTAACCGATTGGCTGAGGAATTTAAATTAATTTATGACACATATTGCAATTTATGCAGAAGATCACAAGTTGGTTTCCAAACTGATCGATGATCTTAGAAAAGGTAGAAAAGTACAAGGATTCGAAGAACTTCAGCATAAAAAAGGATATGAACATTCTGAAGCTGTTCTTCAAAACTTTATAAAAGAAGATCAAAAGCATGGAAACTCGATTTTAGTCAAAGATGAAAATCGAAGTTTACGCACATTTTCTAGCGGTGAAAAACGAAAAGCTTTACTGGAATATCTACTGAAAAAAGAGCCAGAATACCTTATTTTAGACGATCCTTTTGATTGTTTGGATATGCAATCTGTAGCTAATTTTAAATCAAGATTGGCTGAAGTTAAAGAAAACTTTACAATGCTACAGATCTTTAGAAGAGAAGATGATATTTTGCCTTTTATCGGTAAGGTGCTTAGTTTCGATTCTTCCGGAAAAAGTATGCTAAAAGATAAAGCCGATTTTATTAAAAATAAGAAAGGAATTTTATCGGAAATAAAAGCGATTCCGCCTGCTTCAAAGATTTTTGAAAATGTTCCTGAAAGCCTGATCAAAATGAATAAGGTAAATGTTTCTTATGAAGAACGCCCAATTTTGTCCAATATCAGCTGGGAAATAAAGCGAGGCGAGTTTTGGAAACTTACCGGGCCAAATGGTTCAGGAAAAACCACAATTTTGAGCATGGTTTACGGCGATAATCCAAAAGCTTATGGCGTGGATTTATTTCTCTTCGGAAAGAAAAAGGGAAGTGGCGAATCGGTTTGGGATATTAAGAAGAAAATCGGTTACTTTTCTCCCGCTTTAACTGAACTGTTTAATCGTAGAAATACGGTTGAAGATATGGTAATTTCAGGATTGGTTGATAGTGTTGGGCTTTATCAAAAACCAACAGATAAACAAAAAGCTTTGGCTAAGCAGTGGTTAGAAACTCTAGGTTTTCAGGATAAAGCCAAAAAAATTTTTAACGATCTGTCCAATCTTGAAAAACGAATGATACTTATTGCACGCGCAATGATTAAGCATCCGCCATTGTTAATTCTGGATGAACCTTCAACTGCCCTGGACGATAAAAGTGCTTTAAAAATCACAAATCTTATCAATCATATCGCAGCCCAAAGTGATACCGCGATTATATATGTTTCGCATAGAAAAGAAAAAGGCTTAAAACCCGATTTTGAATATGAATTGATTCCGACGGAAAACGGATCTGTTGGAAAAATCAAGATTCAATAAACAATGATCAATTTGAAAATGTGCTGATTTGATAATGTGTTTATGTGCGAATGGAAAGCCTTAGTTAGACCGCTTCGCTGTTAGAAAATAGACAAGAGAGAAGAGACTAATTTGGAGATGTGCTAATTTGATAATGTGTTGATGTGCTAATGTAGAGTAAGAATAGAAATTGTATATCGAAAACCCGGCCTATCGAAAATTGCTCGTAAAATTGAAAGTTAACGAAGCGCTAACGTCCGTAAAGTTTGGTCATGCTGAGTTCAGCTTCTGATGTTGCATTTGGTTTTTGATTTGTGTTAGAACTCGTAGGCATTAAATTATTTGGTCAATGCCGTTTTTAGTTGTAACGAATTTGATAGTTGGGCGTCTTTAGAAAAAAAACATCTCATGAAGAAAATAGTACTTTTTTTATTTGTTTCAATTTCAGTTCATTTATTAAACGCGCAAGAGAAAGAAAATCCTGGCAGAATTAAAAAAGAAGCAGATAAAAATTACCAGGAAAAAGAGTATAGTTCAGCAACTAAAAATTACATTAAGCTAATTGAAATTGCCGATTTTGAAGTTCAGAAAAATGGAGCAGCCTACAATGCTGCTTGTTGTTTGGCTTTACAGCAAAAAGTAGATAGTTCTTTTATAATGTTAAAACAAGCGATTAGATTTGGGATGAACAACAAATCTCATCTTGCTTCAGACTCAGATTTAAATATTTTACACAAGGACGAAAGGTGGAGTAAATTATTGAATGAAGTTAAAGAACCGAAATCATATAATACTGACCCTGAATTGGCGAATATTGTGGTACAGGATGTCTATAACTTTTGGGAGGCTTACGATTTAGCGCAGAATTCTAATAATGCATTGCGTATTTACGATCAGTATTATTTTGAAAAAGCCAGTCCTGGTATGGAAGATTATATGGGTTTAAAAGTAAGCTCTAAAAAATACTTCGTAAAACATATTGAAAGCCATCCTAAACTTTATAAAACCATTCGAAAAAATACACTTAAGGTAGACGATTATAAAAAAGATATTCAAAAAAGTTTTAAAGAACTTAAGGAGATTTACCCATCGGCAAAATTTCCGGATGTTTATTTTGTGATGGGAGCCTTTACCAGTGGAGGAACCGTTTCTTCATCGGGCTTACTTATCGGTATCAATCAAATGAGTGATGGAGAAGATGTAAATACAGAAGAATTGGATTTTGGAGATAAATTATTAATGAATCAATCTGAAAATATTCCATATATCGTTTCTCATGAATTAATCCATTTTCAGCAAAATGATTTAAAAAATGATACCATTACCCTTGGCTACGCAATCAAAGAAGGTATGGCAGATTTTATTGGTGAATTAATTAGCGGTGAAAATGCGAATAAGAAGATAGTGGACTGGGCCAAAGGAAAAGAAAAACAAATTTGGGCAGATTTTAAAAAGGATATGTATTATGATCGCTATAATAACTGGATTGCCAATTATAGCAAAGCTTCAGAAGATAGCTATCCAGATTTAGGATACTGGATTGGTTATGAAATCTGTAAATCCTATTATGAAAATGCAGAAGATAAAAAGCAGGCGATTCGGGATATGCTTACTATTCAAGATTATAGAAAGTTTTTGGTCGATAGTAAATGGGAAGAAAAATTAGAGCAGTTATGATATCTATAGAAGTTTACGAGTAGATGTAGATCACTAAAAGCTTGCTGCTATTAACATAAAACTTTTAAAACTAAGGTCTAAAGACTAACGACTTGTTCTACCCAAATTGGGCATTTTTGAACTTGATTTTTCAATATAAAATACTGTTCTTTCAGGGTGTCAAAATGATACTAATAAACGTTATTCCGGACCTGAGTCTGGGATGACGCAAGTTTTTTTACGCTGTTTTTTTTAAATAGTAATGCTGAATTTTGAATGAAGAAATCGCTTAAAGCTAACTGCTGAAAGCTCCTTTTTTTAACAGAAAACAGAAATCGAAAAACTACCAACGAATTACACTCCTAGTATGTAATAAAAAAATATTCATAAAAAAGCTAGAGCCAAATTTTCTAATAGAAGATAGGTTTCTTTATTTTAGCGGTTCTAAAATTTCCTTGATTTGGCAGCAAAAAAAGAAGCAAAGGTGACCCCCCTAATGAAGCAGTATTTAGCTATAAAAGCTAAATATCCAGATGCAATGTTATTGTTTAGAGTTGGGGATTTTTATGAGACTTTTGGTGCAGATGCCGTGGTGGCTGCCAGAATTTTAAACATTGTGCTAACCAATAGAAATAACGGCGGCGAGCGAAGCGAGCTTGCTGGTTTTCCGCATCATTCTTTAAACACGTATTTACCAAAACTGGTAAAAGCCGGGCAGCGTGTGGCGATTTGCGATCAATTAGAAGATCCAAAGATGACTAAAAAGATCGTGAAGCGTGGAGTAACCGAACTTGTGACTCCGGGTGTTGCCTTAAGCGATGAGGTTTTAAACAGTAAGTCGAATAATTTTCTTTGTGCGATACATTATGGAAAAAGAAATCTTGGGATCTCATTCTTGGATGTTTCTACGGGTGAATTTTTAACTGCGCAGGGAACGCAAGAATACATCGATAAACTGCTTCAGAATTTTAACCCGAGTGAAGTTTTAATTCAGAAGAAATATAAAAAGAATTTTGCTTCTGATTTTGGGGAAGATTATCATGTTTTCTATCTGGAAGATTGGGTGTTTAAAAACGACTTTGCCAGTGAAACTTTAAATAGTCATTTTAAAACGGCTTCTTTAAAAGGTTTTGGGGTTGCTCATTTAGAGGAAGGAATTATAGCTTCAGGATCGATTCTTCATTACCTGGCCGAAACTCAGCATAACAAGCTTCAGCATATTACCGCGATAAATCGTATTGCAGAAGAAGAATATGTTTGGATGGATCGATTTACCATACGGAATCTTGAATTATATCATAGTACAGCCGCCAATGCGGTAACCCTTTTAGATGTGATCGATAAGACGATTTCGCCTATGGGAGGCCGATTATTGAAACGTTGGCTGGCGCTGCCTTTAAAAAATTCAGAAAAAATAAAGAAGCGCCACGAGGTTGTTGGCTATCTTTTAGAACATCCCGAGGTTTTATATAAGATACAGGAGCAGGTAAAAGAAATGAGCGATTTAGAACGCTTAATTTCAAAAGTAGCAACGGGTAAAGTTTCACCAAGAGAAGTAATTCAGCTTAAAAATTCCTTAGAAGCTATTATTCCGGTAAAGGAAACAGCTTTAGGATGCGAAAACGAAGCTTTAAAAGTGATTGGCGATAATTTACATGCTTGTGAATTACTTCGGTCTAAAATAAAGGAGAGCATTAATGAGGAAGCGCCGGTATTGCTGCAAAAAGGAAATGTGATCGCAAGAGGATTTCATAAAGAACTGGACGAACTTCGTGATATCGCATTTTCAGGAAAAGATTACCTCGACAATATGTTGGAGCGGGAAAGTGCTGCAACCGGAATAACTTCGCTGAAGATAGGTAATAACAACGTGTATGGTTATTATATCGAAGTTAGAAATACACATAAAGATAAGGTGCCGGCCGAATGGGTTAGAAAACAAACGCTGGTAAATGCGGAACGCTATATTACTGAAGAGTTAAAAGAATACGAAGCGAAAATTTTAGGTGCCGAAGAGAAAATTTTGCAATTAGAGCAAGATCTTTTTTCAAAATTGGTGCTATGGATGAACGATTATATTCAGCCGGTACAGCAAAATGCACAGCTTATTGCGCAGTTGGATTGTTTATGTTCGTTTGCGCAACAAGCTAAGATCGAGCAATATTGTAAACCTGAAATTGAAGAAGGATTTGAATTACAAATTGAAGACGGTCGCCATCCCGTGATCGAAAAGCAATTACCTATTGGCGAATCTTATGTAACTAATAGCGTTTTCTTGGATAGAGAAGAGCAGCAGGTGATTATGATCACCGGGCCAAATATGAGTGGTAAGTCGGCTATTTTGCGCCAAACTGCTTTAATTGTACTAATGGCACAAATGGGAAGTTTTGTGCCCGCAAAAGCTGCTAATGTTGGTTTGGTAGATAAGATTTTTACTAGAGTAGGAGCCAGCGATAATATCTCGATGGGTGAATCTACCTTTATGGTAGAGATGAATGAAACGGCGAATATCCTGAATAATATTTCTGAACGAAGCTTAGTGCTACTAGATGAAATTGGTCGGGGAACAAGTACTTATGATGGAATTTCTATCGCCTGGGCAATTAGTGAATATTTGCATGAGCATCCAGCGCGCCCAAAAACACTATTTGCGACGCATTACCACGAGTTAAATGAAATGTGTGATACCTTTAGCCGAATAAAGAATTATAATGTCTCTGTAAAGGAATTAGAAGATAATGTTCTTTTTCTTCGGAAGCTGGTTCCGGGAGGTAGTGAACATAGTTTCGGGATTCATGTGGCTAAAATGGCAGGGATGCCACAACAGGTGTTGCATCGAGCTAATAAAATCCTACAGAAGCTGGAGCAAACCCATAAAATGGAAGAAAGCAGCGAAGTTTTAAAAAAATCTGCTGAAGAAGAGATGCAACTCAGTTTTTTTAATTTAGATGATCCTTTGTTGGAAGATTTGCGTGACGAATTGGTAAGTATTGATATTGATACACTTACGCCGGTGGAGGCTTTGATGAAGTTAAATGAGATAAAGCGAATGCTCTCGGTAAAACAAAAAAAGAAGCAAGAAAACGCAAAAAATTAAAAAAAAGCTTGGTCGTTTTAAGAAATGTGCTAAATTTGCATCCGCAATAAACAATTGCGCATCGGTAAAACCGAAAGTTCTTTTAAATACGCGAAAATAGCTCAGTTGGTAGAGCGCCACCTTGCCAAGGTGGAGGTCGCGGGTTCGAATCCCGTTTTTCGCTCAGTATATATAATATTATGCTCGGATGGTGGAATTGGTAGACACGTTGGACTTAAAATCCAATGAACAGCAACGTTCGTGCGGGTTCAAGTCCCGCTCCGAGTACAAAGACCCTCTTTATCTTATTGATTTAGAGGGTCTTTTGTTTTTAGAAATGTTTGTTTTCCCCATATGTTCCCCGTAATTTGATTTTGATTATATGTTAGAACATGACCTGACATATAAATTGAATGATTAATTTTAAAAAAAACCTTTTTTCTTTTGAACGGATGGTAGAGAAATTTTTCCCAGTCTTACTAATAATGATTATTAGAAGTAAAATAAAGAATAATCCAGCTGCATTTGAATTTAAATTGAGATATAATTCCATGTTTTAAAATTTAATATTATGTCTGCAAATTATGCCTAGTGACATTTTATTAAAAGGACATTTTTTAAAGTCTTGTTTTTTAATTAGTTATATTTTTTTAGTACTTTTTGAATGGTTTTTAAATTCTAGTTATTGTATGGTAGGCCCAGTGTTTTCATTTTCAATACAAAATTTAATTGATAAAAAAAGGGACAAAAGTTCGAGAAATAATTTAAAAATCTTTTGACCTCAGTGTTTTCAATGCTTTTCACTATTTAAATTTTAAATAAAAAGTTTTACTTAAAATTTTTTTTGAAATTCTACATCTGCATTGATGCTCAACGTGTAAAATTTGAACCGTTAAAGTGTAATTATTCTTTTAAATTTTTAGTACCTGATACCTTCCGGACATTTTTGTCCATCTTATAAAATCAAAAGAAAAGAATTTCTATCTGCAGAGTTGATTAATTAGGATAATCCAAATTTGGATTGTGGTTAATTGATGTTTTTGAAAAGCGTTACAGTTCAAAAAATAGCGTTACAGTGTGGAATTTAGTGTTACAAGCGTTACACATAGCGTTACAGTAGTGAAATCAATGGTAAGCGTTTTAAGAATGCCGTGCGCAACGTATTGCGCTGGATATCGAAACTATTTACAGTACCTTTTTTTATCTTTCGGATATCTAAATAACTCTGATCGATCAACCATTAGTATTTTAGTAAGATCATTAATTAATATGTGATCTATTGTATGCTTTCCTTTCTTCTGGAGTTTATATAGATTAACTCTGGTGGCATCTGGATAGTACCTGTCACCATCTAGTAGGATGAGTTCATAGTATAGACCAGTTATATCAATAACCGGTACTAATCCTTTTGATCTTCTAATTCTATCTGCTTTTGCTATGCATTTGTATAAGTCAAGTTTTATAAGGCTCTGGCTCATGATCTATGCTTTTAATGATAGTTTTAATTAATTTCCTAGCTCTATATGATGTTAAAACAATGTCGTTTACTTCAACTTTAGAAATTTTGGTGATATCCTTACTAGAGAGTTTAAGTTTATGGCTTAGTATGGATATAGATCGAGTTCTATTTGAGAATTTAATCTTTATTAAATCATTGTGATTTTCTAAATGTTTCAAAAGGATTGATAGGTCTTTTAATTCTTTGGATTTTAATTGTCTCCTTTTTTTTCTTCGTCTCTTAGCTTGATAAGAATTATTATGTTTTTTACAGCAGAACATTGCATCTGGTCTTTTATCTGAAATATCCTTACCACAAACTATACATTTTCTAGTTGCTGTATTGTCACTTTTTTTAACATTTACCCTTTTATAATTTTCAATTTGATTTTGTCCACGTTTTACGCCTTTATTTAAATCCGTAAAGCGTGACCTTTTTTGGCTTTCGTTTTCGACCTTAAAGTTGCGTAAAGCGTGACCTTTTTTGGCTTCTAAAATTTGAAACTTTTTGGATATTAAATTTGATATTTCTTTTTGCGTTGTGGAGCTACAAAATTTTTCTTTTAGCTCTAAAAAAGTGCTTTTAGCTCTAGATCTTTGTTTTCTGGTAAACTTTATCCAGTTAGTAGCGTCTAGGTAATAAAGCATCTTTTCTTTTTGCTTTCTTGTCATTTGTCGCCATTTCATCCCTTTATCGTAAAAAATAGCATCATCCCATATTTGTAATAGATCTGGTGTTATTTTTCGCAGATTCCCAATGTCCAATAAATCAGATAAATTTTTGATACCATATTTAGCAGCTTTTTTTCGGCTCTTTATCGCAATTTCTATCCTTAATAGCTTTAATTCAGGTTTTTCAATTTGTAAACTTTTATCGTAGACTTTAAAACGATACTCTTGTTTTTGTATTTGTTTCCCGCTAAATACCTCATCGGTTTTCATATTTGTAAAAGCATCGCTTTGATAAGCCCTTATGCCTTGTATTGCATTTTTTGGCGTGATAGGACATTCAACATTAACACCGTATTCAAAATGCTGTATAATGGCTTTATTTATATCTAAATGAAACTTTATTGATAAATCATTTACAGTTTCTTCTAGCATATCATAGGTATAGTCAAAAGCATTGTTTCTTCCATGATTGTAATATCTTGGTAGTGATCCTCTTATTATGCAGTGAATTTCGCTGCTTATGGTTGATGGGATTAATAAAAAATATAAGCCTCGGTAGAAAGCAATTTTAGTTTGGGATTTAATTTCTCCTGTTTCCGTATCTACTTTAGTGCTGAATGATAATAACGGGGATTTTTCCCACTGAGAATAGTGAGTGCCAATACATTTTATTTTGACCCCGTCTATAGGCATAGATAATAAAGAAAGAATTGCTTATCTTAGCCGTATCTCTGCAGGGCTAAGCTTGTAGAATTTGAAGATATTTGGAATAATAAAGAGCCTGTAGTGAGGCTCTTTATTATTTTTAATAATTAATAATCGCCCATAAACCGGATTTTTTCATAATTTGGAATGTAGAATACTTTCCGTTTATGATATTGTGATTCTGGTTGATTTTCATTTAACTTTGGCGTAATTAAATCCTTTAAGGCGTCAAGGTCTGGGAAAGTGCCTAATGAGTGTACGGTAAAATCTGATTCTATCGCTTGGTTTATAAGTTTACAAAGATTTGCTGCAATTTCTAAAGCTTCATTTTGTTTTTCATTTCGGGTGTGAAATGTTGCTACATTATCAAATCCTTTTATTGCTTCATCACTTAGATAAACCTCATTGTTAGCAGTGATTATAAAATCTTCTATCTTAGAGCGATTTGGTACAGCATTAACCATTTCTTTTAGAGAGTTTAAAACACCCTTAGAACTTAAGCCTTGTAGACTTAATATTATACTTACATCATTGGCATTAGGAAAATTGTATTTTTCCTTTATAAGGTTTTCCAAATAACTCCAACCGGATCTAATTATATTTTGCTTTTCGATTTCAGTTAAATCGTCCTTAAAAAGCTTTTGAGATTCAATTAAAACGTTTTTGAAGTAAGGTGCGCAATCTTTTGCTTTACTTATATGTCTCTTGATAGCTCCTTTGTCTTTATATAAAAAAACGGGCTTAAATGTTTGTTTTTTCTTGCTTAGTATTGCCATGCTTAATTATTTAAAATTTCATCTAATTTTTTGTTGAAAACATCTAATTCGTTTTCAGAATTTATTTCACTTATAAATGCTTGATCAATCTTGGTTTTTAAATCTTCAACATTTTGAAAACCTTGATTTATAGTACCTGTAATAATATTTCTAGCTTTGTTAATACCTGAATTGAGAATGTTGTGATACGTTTCTGGAAATTGTTCTTTTACTTCATCTGGTGTCATAAGTTCATTTTACATTTGTCCCACTGTGGGAGTTAGTTTAACTGGTAGAGAATCACTATTGCCTGATTCAATACTTTTTATGTTGTTATTAGGATCTTGCATTTTAATTAATAGTTCTCCTTTGCCATATTTTTGCATTATACTTTGTTGTTGACTGAATTGTTGATCTCGAGATGATGGGATGAGAGGTATTTCCTTATTAGTTGTAACCTCAGCATCATTATTTGAATCTTGATCTGTTTCCAGATTTAAGTTTGCTCGCATATTTTCAACAAACTTCATAGCAGGATCTATATATTTTCCAACACCTGGTATTTTAGAAAGTAATCCTAAGAACTGCTCTACAGGATAAAGCATTGAATCAAAAATCACTTTACCAATCATTTTTATACCGGCCAGAATACCATCTTCTTTAAATGTTTTTACAATAGTGTCCCAGTGCTTTCTAATACCCATAATAATATTAATGATTGCTCCAAACGGACCAAGTATTAAGGTTAAAGCAGCACCCCATTTATCGTAATATTTAATTATAACTGCTACAACGCCTATGAGTACTACAATTGCAGCTATAACCAAGCCGATAGGGTTAGCGTTCATAGCAGCGTTAAATATCCATTGTGCAGCAGCAGCAGCTTTCGTATAAATATTGAATGCAGCCATGGCTATCTTATTTCCATTCATAGCTAAAGACATTGCACCCATTCGAGCAGCATTTACACCCATTGCAATACTATTGATAAATAAAGCTGCTCTTGTAGCCCATAGAACTCCTTTAAATGCTGCAAATCCCAAAACAACTGTAGGTATTAACTCAACTAACCAGCTGTTTTCCTTTATCCAATCTTTAAAGGCTTTGATTAGTGGTATTACCTTTTTTACCAAATTAGTTATTTCAGGGGCGAGCATTGTACCGATTGTGATGCTCAGTGCCTCCATGTTGTTTTGAGCTAATACTAATTGGCTTGAATCTGTATTTTTTTGCTTTTCAAATGCTGTAGTTAACTCCTGTGAAGAACCAGTCATATCTTTAAGCGTTTGTAAATAAGCTTTATTCGTAGACCCTGTTAGTGCGGTTACAGCTGCTCCAGCTTCTACAGAACTCCAAGCCTTTGCCATATTAAGTCCCATATTCCCACCTGCTTCATTAATAGCTTGCATAGCACCTACTAAACTACCTTTCTTGTTTATTAGTTCTTTTTCAGATGCAACTCCTAAATTTTTATAAATTTTTGTCATTTCTGCAGTTGGTTTCTGCATAGCAACTATTGAAGCTCTAATCTGATTTTGTGCTGTACTTGCAGGAGTTCCAAGTGTGGTTAATGCTGCAGTGGCAGCACTAAAATCGGCTAATTTCACTCCTGAACTTTGCACAATTGGCGCAGTAGCTCCGAAGCTTTGAGCTAATTGAGATAATGTCGTTTTACCGTACTTAACGGTTTTGAATAAAATGTTACCTATTTCTTCTGATTTTAAGCTTTCAGTTTTAAAGGCGTTCATTGCAGATGTAAGGATATTTGTAGCTTCAGAAGCTGTTGAAAGTCCCGCTACAGAAAGTTTACCGGCTGTATCTAGAGTTCCCATTGCCTGAGAAGCTGAAACACCTGCAGATCTTATATCATATAATGATGTAGTAAGCTCATTAATAGGTACCGGCAATCTGGTACTAAGTTTTAATACCTGATCGCCCATTTTACCCATATCTTCTGAGTTAGTGTCAATTAATGTGCTTACGTTCCCCATTGATTTCTGAAAATCATTTGCTTGATTTACAGTTACACCTAAAGCAGCACCGCCAGCCATAGCATGGTATTTAAATTTGTTCAGTTTAGTATTAAACCTCTCTAGCCCTGCAGCTCTAGTTGAGAAAGTAGAAACTCTACTTGTCATGCGTTTAATTACCGATGAAAACTTATCTACTGCTATAAATTCTGCAGGTACTTTAATTGCACTACCCATTATTTACCGAATTTTGAATCTCTTTCTTTTGATTGCTCTTTTATGAGTTCGTACCAGTATATTATCCCATGATGATCTAAATCATCACAAAACATATTTGATACTGTTTTTGGTGTCCAGTGGAACTCACTGACTAAACTCATTAAAATATTATCTATCTGATTTTTATTAAGCGACCAGCCACCGCTTACATAAAAAGGCTGGCTAATCCTTGTACAACTTTAAAATCTGTAGTACTTAGCTTGTCTAAAAATGTTTTAGGCTCGCCAATAATGTAAGCAGTACACCTTAGACCAAATTCAAAAGCATTTTTGCTTATATCGAGACCTTTAGAAAGATTTGCTAATTGTGATGGTTTAATTCTGGTATGCTCAAAATTAATAGTCTCAAGTATTACCTCATCATCTTGATTTTTGACTGGTTCTAATAAACTGTACACCGGTTTTTCATCCTTAAACATCAAGTTTCCATCTTCAATGGCCTCTAGTATGTCTAAGAAATCATCTTCGATTTTTTCAGGTGTTAATTGACCTCTACGTACTTCTTTTGGTTTGTGAATTTTTACGAATTCAACTAATTCATTTAACGCAATTTCTCTACTTACTTTTTTCATGATTAAAAATTTGATATTTGATTTAAATTTTGATAATACTATCCCTGCCTAAGTTGTTTTGTTAACTTTGGTTTTAATGATCTGAAATTTGTTGTTTAATGGGTTAAAGCTTTTTAGTTTTGTAAAATGTTATGATTTACATTTCGACTAAAGCAGCTTCGATATCTGAAAGTTTATAGAATCGTTTACCAGAAATTCCGTAGCTTTTCAAGTGTTTTTCCTTTGTCCAACGCCAGAGTGTTGTTTCTCCTATGCCAAGAAGCTCTGCAGCTTCTTTTCGGCTCAGCAAATTCAATGATTTTGTTTTAGCATCCATATTGAAGTTTATTAATTATAGATGCAAATTTTGGGAAAGATTAAGTTATTTACTTAGTGGACTAGTCCGTTGTTTAGTCCTTTTTCAAATACTATAAATATCTTTTAATGTCTTCGTATGTGTCAATAAGCTTCTGGCACGTTATCTTTTTATTATAAAATTCACAGTATTTAATGGTTTTTTCTACAATACCTTTATTGCATTTAAGGCGTCCAGAAGTGTTGTCAAAGTAGAACATATTTTTATTAGGTGGAGTAGTGCGATTTGTTAGAGTATCTGAAATAATTTTTCGAACGGTAGTTTTTCCGATGTTTGGAAAGCGTTTTTGAACGTCTTTGTAAATTAGGATTACATCTTTATAAGGCTTGTTTTTGTACTTATAGCTTTGACTTGTTTCAATTATTTCGATTTCTCCTGTAGCAATGAGAGAGCTTATTTTTAAAAAATCATCATCAGGTACTTCAGCTGTGTCAATGATGCTATTTAAAAAATCCTGATATTTTTCAAACTGTAAATCATTTTCAAAACTTTCTTTTTGATTGTTTATTAATATTTCAATTTCTTGATTTAAATCAATTAATTCTTGGTACTTATCTAATTTGATTTTGCTATCAATAATACTTTGCGATCTAATGAGGTATTTTAGTTTTGTTTTCAACCAATTCTCTTTAGGTTTTGTAAGCATGTTTTTTGCAGCGAATATGGCTGCTTCTTCTTTTAGCTTGTCTATTTGATCGTGTAAAGTTTGAGCTAAGTCTTCGTTTTTAAAATTAGTCTTTTCTAAAAATTCAAATTGCGAATTAGCATATCTAATTTTGCTATAAATATCATTATGTAACGGTTGTAAATTCTCGAAAGTTTCCATTTAGCCGAGATTTAATTTTTAAAAAAGGATTTTTGTAACTGGTAATTCATTTTTGCTTTTGTAAACCCCTCGTTAACCTCAGCAAATCTTATTTCATTTTTGCTTTTATAGTTTACATCTTCATGAACATGATGCATGATATCATTTATAAAAGCCTTATTATAACGCTCTCCTAAACCATTTTCAAACACGAAATTTATTAAGGCATCAGTTATGTTTTTTAATTGATCTATGTCTTTTTCGGCTTCTACAGCCCTTAATCTGTAATCTTCATTTCTTGGAATAACTTCGTTGTGAATTAGTAATTTATAGTTATTAAATTCTTTAGTAACAAAGGCTAACTTTTTACGAAGTTCCTTGTTTTCGAGCTCTAGATTTCTTTCTGATTCTGAATTATTATTATTATTCATTTTAAAGTCGTTGGTATGAACTAATTATTTGATTTGTACGCATTAAAGTAATCTTTAAAGAGAGAGCTAATTATTTTTTTTCGTTCTTCTTTGTTATAATTCTTTCGATGCTCGATAAACAATTTGAGTTCTTTATCGAATTGGTTTATTTTTTCTTTTTTTGATGTATTTTCCATAGCTTATAATTTTGATACGTTTTTTATAATATTCATTTTAGGTGTTTTTTCCTGTTTAAGTTTTTGTAATTCGTAGAAGTCAGCAATTTGTTGAGCATAATCGAGTGAATCTTTTCTTACATATTCTAACAGTTGCTTTTCGGTACTATGGCCGGTGATTCTCATTATTAAACTGGTAGGTAAAATGCCATACTGATTAGTAGCAAAAGATCTTCTACAAACATGGGTTGTAACTAACTCCCATTTTTGGTAAGTACCGGTTACAGCTCTTTTTATTCCTTTTTTAATATACTTTCCATTTTTATCCTTAGGTATTTCTTGGCCGTTTTCATCAATCATTAAAATTTTAGTTCCTAATGTAGGTTCGTTTATTTCTGATAATTCACATATTTTCTTGAAATATGTATTTAGTTTCTGGATAGATATTTTTTTTGGTAAACCATCTTTTATTATTTCTCTTGTTTTATCAAGTATGGGAATAGTTACATTTTTACCAGTTTTTTGTTGCTTTATTTCTATAACCTCTAATCCGGAACGATTAACAAAATTATCTTTTGTGAGATTTAATAGATCTTGGCCTCGTGTACCTATATTCGCTCCCAGTATTAACCATTTTCGTGCATTTACTAATGCTTCACTAACTAGATGAGTATTTTCGATCTTATCAAGTTCATGAGGATTTAAATAAATAGCATGCTCTTTTTTTGTTTTACCGCCTTTAATTTTATTTAATTGCAAGCTGGTTTCAAGTCCGTCTAATTGAGCATCACGACATACTGTTTTTAGATCATCAATTTTTTTTCTAGCATATCCCTCAGAATATTTTTGACTATTAATAAGCCAGTTTAAAAAAGCTTTCCCGAATTTTAGATCTATTTCTTTAATGCGGTATCTGATATTTTTTCCCTGATATTTTTTTATAATCTTCAAAAGATTATTGTAAGAATTTACCCGGCTTTTAGATAAACCAAGTCCTTTCTGATTGTTTTCTCTTATGTTGGCGGTGTCAATTACGTGCTGGATAGCATCTATTAAAAAATCACTTCTTTCAATTTCAGGAATAACGTCTCCGTTAAAAATATCTATATGGTACTCTAACCAACTATTATCAATCTGACCTAATGGAATTTCTCGCTGGTTGAAAGCATTTTTAATATGTTCTTTGAGTTGCGCTAGTGTCGTTTCCGTCTTGCTATATTCTACCTGATCTTTTGCCGATAACTTATATTTTTTTTTAAGTTTCTGATTTTTGGAATCCCAGTCTGTAGGATCAATTAAAATATTTGTTGTCTTTACAATATCTAAAGTGTTACTATGTCTAAGTCTTAAATAAACTTTTGCAGGATAAGTTTTGCTTTTAACGATATACTTAAATGTAGCCATCTGAGAAGTATTATAATAGCAAAATTAAAAACTTTCCCCGTATCTTCCCCGTAAAATTGAAATAATTTAAAAATATTTGAAAAAATTCGGGAATTATTGAACCTCTTAAAATCTGATACTTACACCTTAAATATTAGTTTTTTCTTTGTTTTTAGGTGTTTATAAAGAAAGGTTTCAAGTCCCGCTCCGAGTACAAAGACCCTCTTTATCTTATTGATTTAGAGGGTTTTTTGTTTTATACCCTCTTTCCTCTTTGTGATAGTTTATATTTTAATTCAAAGAATATTTATAAGTCGTATAGTTATTTTAGTAAATCCCACAATAAATATTGAAAGTGAAATGAGTATATGAATAATACGATGTGTTCGCTTATTAGTTAATTATGACATATAAAAATACCTAGGAAATCTAGAAATTATCTATTTTTATTTACAGATTAACCTCACTATCTGTTAACTGTCAAACTAAAAAGACTTATGAAAAAGGTTCTTTATTTAATTTTATCTATAGCTTTATTTTGTAAATGTGGTGCAGATCAAGGAGATACTGTCACTTATAATTATACTGTTCGGAACGATAGTGGAGCTACAATAGAAATTAGGAGTTACATATCCTATCAACCTGAAGTTGAACCTAAAATAACAATAATTCCAGAAGGCGAAGAAATTATTAAAACTTATAAAGATGGATTGCCTCCTAAAGGATACAGTTATCAAGTCTTTTTTGGGGGAGCTTCGAACAGAGATTCTCTTATAGTTATATATGGGAACCAAAAAAGAAGTTTTTATAAATCAGATTGTTCTAACGAAAACAATCCTTTAAATGATTGCGAATATAAGGAACTGAGAGAAGTATTTATTTTTACTGAGCAAGATTATGAGAATGCAGAATTTTGTAATGATGATTGTGATTAGCTTTGATTAATTAAATTTTAATCTCCTTTAACTAAAAAAGCAGCTCCTATCAAGAAGCTGCTTTTCGATATATTAGATCAATATTTTTATTTTAAATCAAAGCGATCTAGGTTCATTACTTTAGTCCAGGCTTTAGCAAAATCTTTTATAAATTTCTCCTGGCTATCAGAACAGGCGTAAACTTCAGCTTGTGCGCGTAGTTCAGAGTTTGATCCAAAAATTAAGTCGGCACGGCTGGCTGTCCATTTTGTATCTCCTGTTTTTCGATCTTTACCAATAAACTCTGTCTGTGCATCGTTCGTAGAACTCCACGTAGTGCTCATATCTAGCAGGTTCATAAAGTAATCGTTATTTAGAACACCAGGTTTTTCAGTAAAAACGCCTTTCTTAGAGCCATCGTAGTTGATGTTTAAAACTTTAAGTCCGCCAAAAAGAACCGTTAGTTCAGGAACATTTAATGTTAGCAATTGCGCTCTATCAATTAGCATGGTTTCCGCAGAAGTATTTACATTCTCGCTTCCTCGAATATAATTTCTAAATCCATCAGATTCTGGTTCTAATGCGTTAAAGGCATCAGCATCGGTTTGTTCTTCAGTAGCATCGGTACGTCCTGGTGTAAATTCAAGATCAATAGAATTTCCTGCGTCTGCTGCAGCTTTCTCGATCGCGGCATTTCCTGAAAGGACGATAAGATCTGCTAAAGAAATTTTTCTTTCCGAAGAATTATTAAAATCGGCTTGAATTTCTTCTAATTTCGAAATCACTTTTTGAAGTTGTGCCGGTTTGTTTACTTCCCAGTTACGTTGTGGCTCTAAACGAATTCTTGCGCCATTGGCACCACCACGTTTATCTGAACCTCTAAAAGTTGAAGCTGAAGCCCATGCGGTAGAAACAAGCTCTGAAACCGATAATCCTGAGTTTAAAATTGTATCCTTTAATCCTGCAATGTCATCTTTATTCACTAATTGGTGATCTACAGCCGGTACGGGATCCTGCCAAATCAATTCTTCTTTAGGAACTTCTGGTCCTAAATATCTTGAAAGTGGCCCCATATCACGATGCGTTAATTTAAACCAGGCTCTAGAAAAAGCGTCGGCAAATTCATCTGGATTTTCGTGAAAATGTCTTGAAATCTTCTCGTATTCGGGATCCATTTTAAGCGCAAGATCTGTGGTAAGCATAAAGGGTGCATGCTTTTTATTAGGGTCGTGTGCATCTGGAACTGTGCCTGCGCCGGCATTGTCTTTAGGTTTCCATTGATGGGCACCGGCGGGGCTTTTGGTAAGTTCCCATTCAAAACCAAATAGATTTTCGAAGAAGTTATTGCTCCATTTTGTGGGAGTGGTCGTCCAGGCACCTTCAAGTCCGCTAGTAATTGTATCGCCCGCATTTCCTGTTCCGAAGGTGTTTTTCCATCCAAGGTTCATTTCTTCGATTGTTGCTCCGGCAGGTTCAGCATCAATATATTTTTCAGGATCGGCAGCACCATGAGTTTTTCCGAAGCTATGCCCACCGGCAATTAATGCTACGGTTTCATAATCGTTCATTGCCATACGGCCAAAAGTTTCCCTAATATCTTGCGCAGCACCTAGTGGATCTGGATTTCCGTTAGGCCCTTCAGGATTTACATAAATTAATCCCATATGTGAAGCGCCAAGCGGATTTTCCAAAGTATTTCCGTTTTCATAACGTTCTTTGTTTCCTAGCCATTCGCCTTCAGATCCCCAATAAATATCTTCTTCGGGTTCCCAAATATCTTCACGACCACCGGCAAAACCAAAAGTTTCGAATCCCATGGATTCTAAAGCGCAGTTTCCGGCAAGGATCATAAGATCTGCCCAACTAATTTTCTTTCCGTATTTCTGTTTAATAGGCCATAAAAGTAGCCTTGCTTTATCCAAATTCGCATTATCTGGCCAGCTATTTAAAGGCGCAAAACGTTGTGATCCCGAGCTTGCGCCACCACGGCCATCAGCAATTCGATAAGTCCCCGCGCTGTGCCATGCCATCCTGATAAAAAATGGTCCATAATGGCCATAATCAGCCGGCCACCAATCTTGTGAGTCGGTCATCAATTCAAAAAGATCTTGTTTAACTGCTTTTAGGTCTAGTTGGTTAAATGCTGAAGCATAATTAAAATCCTCGTCCATAGGATTGGTTTTTGAGGAATGCTGACTCAATATTCTTAGATTTAGCTGGTTGGGCCACCAATCTTTATTGGTAGTTCCGGTTCCTGCTGTAAATTTTTTGGATCCGCCCAAAAAAGGACATTTACTAGAATCATTTACTTCCCAAACCTTATGATTATCTGGATTGTCTTGATGATTATTGTTTGACATAACTTAAGATTTTAATTAATACCTGGTCAAAAATAAATAACTAATTATTATGTTTTTCGGTTTTTTGATAGTAAAAAACTATTGCTTTTATTGCGAAATTTATAGCTATAAAATTAATACGTGCCAATTATTTAAAAAATACTCTTTAAAAATAGCGAATTATAAATTATAATAAAAGAGTACTTCAGATTAAGCATAAAATAGGCTGTTTTCTTTTCAAGAAAAACAGCTTATTTCAAAATTTATAATTGTTAAAAAAATATTTTCAGAATAGATCACAGTGATATTATATGGCTTTAAAATTATTTTTATTCTGAAATGATTTTGCTGTCTCGTCCATCTTTGAGTCGAAGCCGGATATCTTGTGTTTTTTTCGCATAAATTGAACTTTACTTACCTTGTGGGAAAATTTAAAACCTTCATGATAAAAAAAGTACTAGCGATTGGAGTATTGGCAGCACTAAGTGTTGGCTGTAAAACTTCTAAACCTGTCGCAGAAGTTCCTCAAACAGAAAAGAACGGAGATCTTAAATCCTACAACAAAGTAATTACAAATGATGCAATTTCAGATCGTGGATTATTCACTACGCACAAGTTGGATAATAAGGTCTTTTTTGAAATCCCAGATTCATTATTTAATAAAGATATGCTTTGGGTAAGCAGGATTGCTAAAGCACCTGCTGGTTATGGCGGCGGTTATGTAAACGCAGGCTCTAAGGTAAACGAGCAGGTTGTGCGGTGGAATAAGCGCGGAAAAAATATTGATGTAAGAGTGATGAGCTTTGAAAATCAGAGCGATGAGGAATCTCCAATTTATAAATCGGTTAAAGCGAATAATTTTGAGCCGATTCTTTATAGCGCTGCTATAGAGACAACGACGCCAGATAGCAGTGCTTATGTGATTGATGTTACTAATCTTTTTGAAGATGAAGTTGCGGCTATAAACGCTATGAATGCATCTGCACGAAAAAAATATAAGGTAAAGCGATTAGATAAAAGCAGGTCTTATATTGAAGAAGTGCATTCTTTCCCTGAAAATGTAGAAGTGAGACACGTAATGACGTATGATGCGGAAGAGCCACCAGAACGTGGGCAAGCCAGTACCATTTCTATGTTAATGAATCAATCTATGATTCTTCTGCCTGAAGATAAAATGTTGCCCAGAATTGCCGATCACCGTGTAGGTTGGTTTACCATTGGTAAATACGATTATAATTCTGAAGCTTTAAAATCTGATGATTATGAGATTATTAGAAGATGGCGTTTAGAACCTAAGGATATCGAAGCTTACAAACGAGGAGAATTAGTTGAGCCTGTAAAACCAATTGTTTATTATTTAGATCCTGCAACACCAAAACGCTGGAGACCTTACTTTAAAAAAGGTATAGAAGATTGGAATAAAGCTTTTGAAGAAGCTGGTTTTAAAAATGCGATTATTGCAAAAGATCCACCATCTAAAGAAGAAGATCCAGATTTTAGTCCAGAGGATGTAAGATATTCGGTTGTGCGTTATGTAGCTAGTACAACCAGAAATGCTGTAGGACCATCTGTAACAGATCCTAGAACTGGTGAAATTATAGAAAGTGATATCATTTGGTATCACAATCACCTTCGATCTTACAGAAATAGGTTTATGATTGAAGCTGGTGCGCAAAATCCAAATGCCCGAACTTTAGAAACTCCTGAAGAGGAAATTGGAGAAATGATGCGAATGGTAATTGCACACGAAGTGGGTCACGCTTTAGGTTTACCACATAACATGAAAGCCAGTGCTGCTTATCCAACAGATTCATTACGCTCTGCCGAGTTTACACAAAAATATGGACTTACACCGTCGATTATGGATTACGCCCGTGTAAATTATGTGGCGCAGCCAGAGGACAAAGGCGTGCGATATATTAGAATGATGGGTCCTTATGATATTTATGCCATTAATTGGGGCTATCGTTATTTACCAGAAGCAAAATCTTCTGCAGACGAGAAAGAAAGTCTGGATAAATGGATCCTTGAAAAAGCTGGCGATCCTATTTATGAATTTGGGAGTGGTTATGGTGGTCGCGATCCTCAATCACAGCGAGAAAGCTTAGGCAAAGATCAGGTAAAAGCTAGCGAATATGGTTTAGCTAACATGAAAAAAGTTGTACCTAACTTGATCGATTGGACAACAAAAGATGGATATGGTTATAATGATTTAGAAGAAGTTTACGGAGAACTTATAAGCCTTTGGAGAGGCTATCTTTATCATGTAGTTACTAATGTTGGGGGTGTTTATGAGACAAGGAAAACCGCAGATCAAGAAGGTGTCGTTTACTCACCAGTTCCGGATGATATTCAGGAAAAAGCGGTAGAATTTTTAAATCAGAATGCTTTTACAACACCAGATTGGTTATTAGATAAAGAAATTTTAGATCGTATACAGTCTACAGGAGCAATCGAGCGTATTCAAAAACTACAGACTAGAGTTTTAAGTTATTTGCTGGACGAAGATCGTTTGTTAAGAATGGTAGAAAATCAGCAGTTACATGGTAATAGCTATTCAGTATTAGAACTTTTTGATGATTTGAGAAACGGAGTTTTCACCGAACTTTATCGTGGAGAAAAAGTAGATGCATATCGTAGAAATTTACAGCGAACTTACGTAGATATAGGTATTAGCTATATTAAGGAAATTGAAAATGGGAATCAAGTCGCAAACACAGATGTTATTGCATTAATGCGTGGTGAATTAGAGAATTTAAAGGCTCAGATAAATCGTATGCAATACTCAACTTCAGACCGATTGAGTAGATATCATTATAAAGATTTAATTGCTAGAATTGAAAAAGCTTTTTCTGATAATTAATATTTCAAACGAAAATTTTATCGATAAAAAACCTCCAATTGGAGGTTTTTTTGTGCGCTTCATCTTGTTCTTTCACTGTAAAAAAGGTATTTTATCCATGTATAAACGGTTTAGCACTGTGTTTATTGAGCGTAAATTCTTACATTTTTATGAGGCGCACGCATCTATTTACTCTGTATTGTAAGAATTAGCTTACAAAATATAGTTAAAATTATGTAATTTCATTCTCTAGGTGCTTTTCATCGAGTTTAAAATGTTTTTCGTGTCTATTATTTTTTAATTTTACCATACGAAATAATAGGTAACAAATCTTAAGAACAGCATGAGATCAAAAATACTTTTAGGACTTTTAATAGCTTTTTTAACAATAGGATGTAGTCAGGAAAGACCAGGTGCAGATACTTTTAATTTGGATGTAGCAGTCGAGATTACAGTTGAGAATCAACGTGGAGAAAATCTTTTAGATCCTAGCCATCCTAATAGTATCAATTCAGACGAAATAAAACTTTATTATGTGGAGAATGGTAAAGCGCAGGAAGTTTATGATGAAACAAGCGATCTACCTAGAAGTTTTGTTGTTTTTAAATCTGGAGATGAATATAGAATGAGAATCGTACAGAACTATTCTGACGAAGAAGAACCACTTACTTTAGTACAGTGGAATGAGAGAGATATAGATACCATTAAAAGTGAGTTCTTAAAAGGTGATCGATACATAATTCAAGATAAGATATACTACAACGGAAAATTGAGTTGGTCTAGTAGCGACAGTTTCGAACCTCATTTCGGAGTTGTGAAAAATTAAATATTTCGTTATTTCTTTAAGATTAGTTTTGAAAAGTGCCCTAAGATATTAGGGCATTTTTTTTTAATATAGTTTGCTGAAGCTTTTCTTTATTTTTTGATAATTTTCGTTTAGACCTTTTATCTCTACATCAATCTCTTCGGAAACAACTTTTATATATTTAATAATTTCTTTATTATTTAGCATGTCTTCCTCAGTGGATGATACTTCCAGTAAATGAATCAACCCAAGCATATTGGCGATAGGTCTTCTCATTATATGTGAGATGTCAAAAATAATTTGTTCAAGTAAATCTATATAATTCTTTTTATCGGTTATGTCCCTAAAACTTCCGTACCAAACTGTTCGTTTTCCTGCCTGGTTGTCTGGAAATGCACGAGATTGATGCCATGCATAGTCGCCATTAGGCTTGCTAACTCGGTAGGTAACATCTAATTCTTTTTTATTTTTTATAGCTTCAACAAAAGTGTTCTCTACTTTTAGTCGATCGTCTGGATGTACAAATGGTAAGGCCTTAAATGGATTTTTTTTAAATTCTTCTGGGCTTAGCTGGGGTAAGAGCTTTTTTAAAGTCGCATTTATATAAGTAAACTGAACGTTTTTATCTTCATTTACTTCTAACTGAAATAAAGCATCTAGAGAGTGATTACTTAATTTATTGAATTTATTTATGCTTTTTCTCAATAAATCGGTTTGATTTATATGCTCTTTTTTATGTTCTAAATAATCTATCGTTTGATTACTTAAAATTTGAAGCGCCTCAATTTGAGTTGAAGTTAATTTACGTTTTTTATTATCGATCACGCATAATGTGCCTAAAGCAACCCCGCTACCGGTAATAAGAGGTGCGCCGGCATAAAATCTTATATGAGGTTTTCCTACTACTAATGGATTATCTTTAAAACGAATATCCTCAAGAGGATTTTCTACAATTAAAACTTCCTGCGGGTTATTAATGGCATATCTGCAAAATGAGTTTTCTATAGGAGTTTCCTTAATATCGAGTCCAATTTTAGATTTAAAGAACTGCTTTTCTTTACCAACAAGGCTAATTAATGAAATAGGGGTATCGCAAATAGCGGAAGCCATTTGAGTTAATTCGTCAAGAATTTTTTCTGAAGTTTTATCCTGAAATTTAAAACTACTTAACAGCTCATGCCTAACATTTTCATTTTCCATTTCTTTGGTAACAAGTATCCACTGAAAAATAGGAAAAATATGTATTACTTAAATAATTAAGATGTTATTTAAATTAAATCTAAAAAAATATGGTCTTATTTGTGAATTAGTTATACAGCTTTGTTTAGTTTTATATCATCTTCGGGAAATCTAAAAAGATGTTCATGATCTGCTTCTTCAGCTTTAAGAAGTACGGTTTCCAGTGTTGAGTTAGGAGTTCTTTGATATACGATCTTTATTTTGAAATTTAAAGTTCTTTCCTCTGTGTAAAATTCTCCTGTATTCTTATCAAATCCACCATCTGTAGTGCAGCAAATACTTTTTATTTGATAATTCTGTACTTTTTTGAGAATCTGAAGATCTAGATTATTAAAATCATATTTCTCTTTCAATTGTTTCAATCTCTTTCGAAGTCCAAGTGATTTAACTTTCTGCATTATTGGTAGGTTTTTCTCAAAAATACTTTAATTAAAGTTTAAATATTTACAAAAAATATCGAATTTAAAGTTAAATTAAGGTTGTTTAATTGAATATTTTGTTAAATTTTATTTGATTGTAAAATTAAAATATGTTTCTGGAAAAGGCTCATTTCTAAGGGTATAGTGCCACCACTCTTCGCTATAATGTCGAAATCCATATTTAGACATTATAGATTTGAGATATTCTCGATTTTGACGTTGATTTTTATTGAGATCCTCAAAATTGTGATGAGAGCGCTCCCCGAAAAAGTCAAATTTGCCGCCCATATCTATTTCTTCAAGTGTGTTTGCATCTATAATAGTTAAATCTACTGTACTACCCCTAGAATGACCAGATTTTGTAGCGATATATCCCAAACTAAATAAATTCATTTTTCGTTTATTAGGGTAAAATTCAGATTTAGTTAAAGTATCCTCTGCTTTTTTAGACCAAGCTATAAAACTATCAACTGCACGTTGCGGGCGATATGCATCAAATATTTTTAAACAATATCCGTCATTTTCAAGTTCCTGCTGTACTTTTTCTAAAGCTTTGGCAGCTGGAGTGCTTAAAATTATTTTATTGCTCTCGTAGCCGGGTACTGGTCTTCCGGTAAAATTATGGTTCTCTAAGTATCTAAGTTCACTTTCAATGTCTGGAATAACTTCAGATAAGTAAACAAATCCTTCTGGTAAGTTTTGAGAAAAGCTAAAGTTAAAAATCAAGCAAATTAAAATAAACATTGTTTTCTTCATCAAAATATTTGTTTTAAAAATTGGAATTAATCCAGAGAATCATCATATTGCATGGAATAATTCCTAATACTGAACTTATGGCCGTACCATCCATCGAAATTAAGCATTTTAAAGAAGTAAGAGAAGAAAACAATTTTACCCAGGCAGAATTTGCTGAAGTTTTAGGAATTAAAAACTCTACAGCAGATATCGAACGGGGCAGAACTAAACTATCTGGGAGGGTTGTGGCAGAGCTTTTAAGACAGTTTGGTATAAATCCCCTTTGGCTTTTTGGAGATAGCGGCCAAAAGTATTTAAAAATTTCAAAAGGAGATGTTAGTCCAAAGGTTGTGACAGTAGATCGGGTTGGAGATAATGAGAATATTGTTATGGTTAATCAAAAGGCGGCTGCAGGTTATCCTCATAACGTGCAGGATGTAGAATGGTACACGCAATTACCGGCTTTCGATATTCCCTTACCAGAATTTAGAAACGCTAGTTACCGCGGTTTTCAGGTAGAAGGTGATAGTATGTTACCTAATTATAGACCAGGGGAGTGGGTAATGGCCAAAGGTGTTGGCGGGATGGACGAGGTTAATAATAATCGGGTTTACGTGGTAGTGATGTACGATTCCGTTTTAATCAAGAAAATTCAGCGGCTTCCAGATCCTTCTAAACTCTTATTGATTTCTTTAAATGAAGAATATTTGCCTATAGAAGTGAAATTAGGTGATATTCAGGAGTTATGGCAGGTAAATAGTAAACTTACTTTTAACCTTGATAATCCTTCAGAAAATGGATTATTTCAGCAACTGCAACAATCGATGGAAGAACTAAAAAGAGAGCTTCAACAATTTAAATCGTATAGAAACGAAGCTGCTTCGTAATAATAGATTAAATTATCGAAAATTATATCCTATCCCAGATATTTAAGCAGGTGTCTTTTTCAAATGAAGATCTTGACATTCTACAAGAACATGTACATCGGGTAGAGTTGCAAAAAGGTGAACTGCTATTAACAGCAGAGGAAACTGTGAACTACCAATATTACGTACAGTCTGGATGCTTAAGAACGTATTTTATAGATCAGTCTGGGAAAGAATATACGCTGCAGTTTGCCATTCACGACTGGTGGATAAGTGATTATACTGCTTTTTTTAGTGCTTCTAAATCATTGATGCATATCGAATGTTTACAAGATGCTGAATTATATCGAATCTCGAAGTCTAGTATGGAACAGTTATTTTTAGAAGTCCCGAGACTAGAATCTTTTTTCCGAAGAAAAATGGAAAGAGCTTTTGCAAGTTTTCAAAAACGAATTTTAGCCGGGTTATCACTGCCAGCAAAAGAACGTTATCTCGCTTTTATTAAAGCGTATCCAAATATCGAGCAAAGCGTTAAAAACTATCATATCGCTTCTTATCTGGGAATTACTACAGAAAGTTTAAGCCGAATCCGTAAGGAAGTGAGCACATTCTGATTTCTTACCATAGATCAATTTTTGCGATTAGTATTCAGGGTAATTTTGCGATGTAATAAAATTACAACTGAAATTATAAATCATTTTCTGTTAGTGCTGGCTTAATGAAGTTTGCATTATTAAGAAATATAAAATTGAAAATGTTATGAAAAAAGTAGTGTTTGTTTTAACCAGTCATGAAGATTTAGGAGATACTGGAGAAAAAACTGGTTTTTGGATTGAAGAATTTGCTTCACCATATTATATCTTAAAAGATCAAGGCTTTGAAATTACTTTAGCCTCACCAAAAGGAGGACAACCACCAATCGATCCTAAAAGTTATGAACCAGACTTTCAGACCGCTTCCACAAAACGTTTTGATGAGGATAAAGAAGCGCAGCATCAGCTAGCGAATACCTTAAAATTAGAGGATGTAAGAGAAGAGGATTATGATGCAGTATTCTATCCAGGAGGTCATGGACCATTATGGGATCTGGCAGAAGATAAATATTCTATTGCCCTAATAGAAAGCTTTTACAATAACGCTAAGCCTGTTGCAGCCGTATGTCATGCACCTGGAGTACTTAAGCATGTGAAAAATACTGAAGGTGAAGCATTAGTAAAAGGTAAAAAGGTAACTGGTTTTACCAATGGCGAGGAAGAAGGTGTGCAGCTTACTAATGTTGTTCCTTTCTTGGTAGAAGATATGCTTAAAGAAAAAGGAGGAATTTATTCTAAAAAAGAAGATTGGCAAGCCTATGCTGTGGAAGATGGACTTTTAATTACAGGACAAAATCCCGCTTCTTCTGAATTGGTAGCGGAATATCTATTGAAAAAACTTAGCTAGTATTTTTAAAATAGAATTAATAAAAAAGGCGGTCTAAAATAATTTTTAGACCGCCTTTTTTAATTTTTGATGGTTAGTTTTGCTCAGTGTTAATCAACCGCATCCTCTACTGCATCGCCAACGTCATCAGCCGCATCTTCAACACTATCGGCTGCTTTTTCTACACCCGATTTATCTTCTCGGCATGATGTCAAAATTAGCGTGGTAACCAATGCCGTTAAAATAATTAAACCTCTTTTCATAATTTTGTTTTTGTCTTTGTTAATAATCGTCAGATCCATCAATTTCATCGGCAGCATCATTTACAGCATTTTCTGTCTCGTTTGCTGCTTCATCGATAGCATTTCCGGTTTCATTAGCCGCATTTTCAATGGCATCCCCAGTTTCATTAGCCGCATTCTCTATGGCATCTCCTGTGTCATCTGCAGCTTGCTCTAAATCTTCTTTAACACCGTTATCATCATCATTCATGTCGTCATAGTCATCTGACTTATCTTCTATCATACCGTCATCTACTTCAGTATCATCCGTATCTTCATTCGCAGTCTCTCTACAAGAATTCATCGTAAGAGAAATAGTAAGGAATGAAGCTAAAATTAAAAAGTAACGCTTCATAAAAATTAGTTTTTTTGGTTAGGATAAATGTAAGGTGTAGAAAGACAGACGGATAAAAAATTATTCTAAAATTTTATTAAGAATTTTCTAAATCTTTCCTTTTATCTGAAAATTTCTTAATACACTTTAATTATCATCGCCAATCTTATCAATTTCTTCATCTATTTCTTTGTTAACTTTTTTATCTACTTTTTTTGCTGTACGCTCTAGAATTCCTTCATTCTCTTGCTTCTCAACTTGTTTTTCCTTTACGACAGTTTTTTGAGGTTCTTCACGGCAAGACCAAAATGAACCCAATGTTATAGCTAAAAATCCGCCTACTACAATTAATCGTTTCATATCTAAATATTCTTTTATAGATCGAAATTACGATTAATACTATCCAGAGGATATATTTTTAATCAATTTTAGTAACAAATGTTAAAAACGACTAAATTCAGGAGTTATGTTTTTTTAAATAGGAAATAACAGCAGAAGTAGCCCCGGTATTGCTATTTATAAAGTGCCCACTTATCATTCCTGTTTTTTCTCGGAATGTTTTATCTTCAACAAGTTTAGTTGTAACATTTTTAAATTCTTCTGCGGAAGCAACGGAAAATAATCCGGCTAGTTTCTGAAGTTGACTGGCTTCTGGGAATTTTTCGAAGTTTTTACCGATAATTATCGGGATACCAAATGTTGCTGGTTCTAAAATATTATGCAAACCGCTAGTACCGGCAGCACCACCAACATAAGCAATATCTGCGTAGCTGTAAACTTTGGTAAGTAATCCAATGGTGTCCATAATAAGCACTTGAAATTGGTTAATTTCAGTATCCTTTTTTTCTGAAAATAATACTGTTTTCTTTACAATTTGAGCTTTTAGTCGCTCAATTTTTTCTGGCTTAATCTCATGGGGGGCAATAATGATTTTTACATTTTCAGGCGCCGTATTTATATAATCTAACAAAATCGCATCATCTTCTGGCCAGGTGCTTCCGGCAACGATACAGGTTTTATTTTCTTTAAATTGGGCTACAAAATCAAGTTGATTATTATATTCTAGCTGCCTCGCCACACGATCAAAACGAGTATCCCCGCTAACCGTAGTGTTTTCAATATTAATGGTTTTTAAAAGCTTTTTTGAAGATTCATTCTGAAGAAATATGTGTTCAAATACCTTTAGGGATTCTTTAAAGAGACTTCCGTAGGACTTAAAATAGATCTGTTCTTTTCTAAATGCTCCAGAAATTAAAAATGTGCGAATTTCATTTTCTTTTAATTCCTTTAGAAAGTTTGGCCAAATATCGTATTTAATAAAAAAAGCAAGCTTTGGTTTTACCATCGATACAAAGCGTTTTGCATTCTTAGGAGTGTCGATGGGCAAATAAACAATGGCATCGGCTAATGGATGTTCTTTTTTGTTTTCGTAACCAGATGGAGAATAAAAACTTACCAGAATTCTATAATCTGGATAGTTGTTCTTCATTGCTTCCATAATTGGGACAGCCTGCTCAAATTCGCCTAATGATGCTGCATGAAACCAAGCCCAATCTTTAGAGAAATCTAATTTCTCCAGTTCGCTAAAAACCTGTTTTCTTCCGGCCACAAACAATTTAAGTTTTGGATTGAATTTTGCAAGAATAGGTAATGCTGGTTTAGTTAAATAAGTAAGTAAATTATAAAGACCTCTCAAAACACCGAATTTAGAATACAAAAGTAGGGGTTTCAATAAAAATGTATGGCAATAGCTGCTATATTTCGTAATTTTGAATTCACAAGAAAAAACAAATGAGAAAGATACAGATGGTTGACCTTAAAGGTCAATACGAAGGAATAAAAAATCAAATTAACTCTTCTTTTGATGAGGTTATTTCCTCAACTGCGTTTATAAACGGGCCTGAAGTTCAGAATTTTCAGAAGGAACTGGAAGAATATCTTGGGGCAAAACACGTAATTCCTTGCGGTAATGGGACTGATGCCTTGCAGATCGCAATGATGGGCTTAGGTTTAAAACCGGGAGACGAGGTGATAACCGCCGATTTTACTTTTGCTGCAACGGTAGAAGTTATCGCTCTTTTAGGTTTAACTCCGGTTCTTGTAGATGTAGAGCCAGATACCTTTAACATCGATCCTGAAAAAATAAAAGAAGCAATTACACCAAAAACTAAAGCGATTGTGCCTGTACATTTGTTTGGGCAAACTGCAAATTTAGATGCGATTATGGATATTGCTGCGGCACATAATCTTTTTGTAATTGAAGATAACGCACAGGCGATTGGTGCGAGTTATCACGATAAAACTGGGAATTCTTATAAAACCGGAACAATCGGTCATATTGGAGCTACTTCGTTTTTTCCTTCTAAAAATTTAGGTTGTTATGGCGATGGAGGAGCTATTTTTACAAATGATGATGAATTAGCGCATACCATTCGTGGTGTGGTGAATCATGGTATGTACGAGCGTTATCACCATGATGTTGTTGGGGTAAACTCAAGATTAGATAGTTTGCAAGCTGCTGTTTTAAGAGCAAAATTGCCGAAACTTGATGCTTATAATGCTGCCAGAAGAAAAGCAGCAGATCTTTATGATGCCGCTTTAAAAGGACAGGAAAATATAATCGTTCCTGTTCGAGTTGCAGAAGATGATACTCATGTTTTTCATCAGTATACTTTAAAAATCACTAATGGAAAACGAGATGCTTTGGTAAAACATTTCCTAGAAAAAGGAATTCCTTGCGGTGTGTATTATCCAATTCCGCTTCATAAGCAAAAAGCTTATGCTGATGAGCGCTATAATGAAGCCGATTTTGAAGTGACCAATCAATTAGTTAAAGAGGTGATTTCCTTGCCAATGCATACCGAGTTGGATGAAGAGCAAATTAAATATATCACTAAAGAATTGATCGAATTTGTGAATGCTTAGAAAGCATATTCTATTTTTATATTTAATTAGCACCACAATATTCTAAATAAAAAAAGCCCAAATTCATTGAATATGGGCTTTTTTTATACTTAGGTTATTCCTCATTTTAATAACTATATCGTCGCAGAAGAAGTTTCCATTTTGCGATCTACTTTTTTAACCAATCCCTGTAGCACTTTTCCTGGACCAACTTCAGTAAAACTTTTAGCGCCATCCTTCATCATGTTTTGTACAGATTGTGTCCATTTAACCGGTGCAGTTAATTGAAATACTAAATTCTTCTGGATTTCAACTGGATCTGTAACGGCAGTAGTACTTACATTTTGATAAATTGGGCAAGATGGATTTTTGAAATTTGTAGCTTCTATAGCTGCTGCCAGTTCTTTTCTTGCTGGTTCCATAAGTGGTGAATGGAAAGCTCCTCCAACCGGAAGAAGCAGTGCACGTTTAGCACCACGTGCTTTCAATTCTTCACAAGCTTTTTCAACAGCTGTAATTTCACCAGAAATTACTAATTGTCCTGGGCAGTTATAATTTGCAGCAACAACGGTACCATCAACTTCAGCACAAACAGCTTCTACAAGCTCATCTTCTAGACCTAAAACTGCGGCCATTGTAGATGGAGTGATTTCGCATGCTTTTTGCATTGCCGTTGCGCGTTGTGAAACTAATTTTAAAGCGTCTTCAAATTCTAAGGTGTTGTTAGCCACAAGTGCAGAAAACTCTCCAAGGGAATGCCCTGCAACCATATCTGGTTTAAAATCTGCTCCTAAAACTTTACTCAAAATAGCACTATGCAAAAATACTGCGGGTTGAGTAACTTTAGTTTGTTTTAAATCTTCAGCAGATCCACTAAACATGATATCCGTGATAGAGAAGCCCAGGATCTCATTTGCTCTTTCAAATAATTCTTTGGCTTCAGCAGATTTTTCATAAAGATCTGCTCCCATTCCTGAGAACTGTGCTCCCTGTCCGGGAAAAACGTATGCTTTCATTTTCTAAATTTTGTCCTTTCAAAAAGGCTTTAATAGCTTTCTCGATCCTGTTATTGCAGTTTCGAAACTCGAAATTATAAATAATATTATCATTTCTTCCGAAGAAAAAATAAGGAATCTATGGCAAAAATAGCAAGAATAAAAAAGACCTCACAACAAAAAATAGTTGCGAGGCCTTCTTCGACAAATACATCTTTAATTACAAATCTAATTTTCCTTTTTCTCCAATATCTTTTTGATCGCCTGTAACCGCAGCTACACCCATTTTAAATAGTGAAACATATTTATTGGATTTGGTATCCCAAAAATAAGCTTCTTTTGGATCGATCTTAAGTGCGCTTAAATTTGGATCGTCCTCTCCTTTAAACCAAGTATCATCTACTTTGCTGTAAAGATCTTCCAGAATATCTTTTTCAGTTACTATAGAAGCCTGTCCATAGATACTTATAAATTCATAATCCTTTGGATCACTATATAAAAGTTGTACGTCACTATCTTTAGCAATATTCCCGTTGTGATCACTATTCATACCGCTTAGAAACCAAATATTTCCCTCAGTATCCACTCTTTTAGTGGTCATTGGGATCGCATCTACCGGTTTAGAACCAATATTTGTAATCATCATGGCAGTTTTAATATCTTCTACCATAGATTTCATTTTCTTTCTTGCCTCACTATATTCTAAATTCTCTGTGCTCATAGTTTTAATTTTTAATGAAGATACGATTACAAAAATCGCTAAGGCGCTAAGAAACTGCTAAAAACCGCCAGTTTGCTGTTAAGAATTGTGAAATTAGGTATAGCGTTCTATAATGTTTTTGCATGAACCTAAGTAGCCGGTACCAAATAAGTTAAGATGAACAAGTAAATAGTAAAGTTGCCAAATAGAAATACGATTTTCAAAGCCTTTTTCTAAAGGAAATTCTTCAGAATAAGTATTGAATAATTCAGCATCAAATCCACCGAAAAGCTTCATCATCGATAGATCCATTTCTCTTGGCGCATAAGCAACAGCGGGATCTATAAGACATGGATTACCATCTGTGTTAACCAGATAGTTACCGTTCCAAAGATCGCCATGAATTAAAGCTGGTTTTTCCTGCGGAATAATATTGTATAATTCTGAACAAAATTTGTTGGTATCACCTAGACTATATCCTTGCTCTTTAGCTAGTTTGAATTGGGGATTTAAGCGTTCCTCAATATAAAAATCGACGATATTTTCATGCTCTTTATTTTGCTGAGGTAAGCTACCAATATAATTGTCTTCAGAAAAACCGAATTTTGGTTGTGTATTTCTATGAAGATCGGCTATTTGCTTTCCAAAAACCGACCAGAAATTTGAAGATTTAGAGCCCGTTTTTCGGTATTCCATTAAAAGGCAGGAGTGTTCATTTTCAGTATAAATACCAATCATTTTTGGGACGTCAATGGCTTGGGCAGCTTTTAAAGCTTTCATTCCAGCCATTTCGGCTTCGAACATTCCCGGGAATTTAGTGTTGCTGTTAATTTTAACTACTTTCTCTTCTTCCGTAGTATTTAGGAAAAAAACATCATTAATATCTCCACCAGATAGCGAGCTGATATTAATGATTTTGAAGTTGTTTCTTTCCTCGATTATATTTAAAAGTGGTCGGTAAGTTTCATTTACGCTCATAAGTTAGGTAACTAAATGAGTATTTGTGTTTCTCGTCTTTTTCATGAAAAACCTCCTCAATTAATTTCCATTCATTTTTATCAATTTCAGGAAAAAAAGTATCGGCATCATCAAAGCTTTCATGAACACGGGTAAGTTCAATTTTATCAGTTCTATCCAATCCCATTTTATAAATCTCCCCACCTCCAATAATAAAAGGATTAGGATCCAGATCCTGAGCAATTTTTAAAGCCAGTGATAAACTTTTTACGACATAGACACCTTTACCGGGATCGTAATTTTCATTTCTGGTAATTACAAAATGTGTTCTATTTGGGAGCATACCATCAAAACTTTCAAATGTTTTACGCCCCATTATTATTGGGTGGTGACTGGTAAGCTCTTTAAAACGTTTAAAATCGTCTGGCAGACGCCACAAGAGATCATTTTCTTTTCCTAGAGCATTATTTTCGGCTGCTGCCGCGATCATGGTAATCATATACTAGTGGTTGTTTGGTTGGTTTGGATTATCTGGAGAAATGGGTTTAAACTTTTCTTCAGTGCTATTTTCTCCAATATTTTGTTTGTAGTTTTTTTCAGGCAGGGGATAATCCTGTTCTACCTGTCGCCCAAGCTTAGCAATTTTTTCTTTTTGCTTAGCAACCAGTTTTTCTATTTGTTTGGCCTGCCATTCTTTACCCATAAATGTGTTCACTAAAAACACATTAAAAAAATGAATTAAGAAAATAAATCCCCAAATAAGCACAATCCAAACAAACCAATTATAGCCCAATAATAACAGGTCTTCTTTAAAACCTATCACCACATTTAGAATTATAGCCAAAATAGAGACACTAAGAAATACTATAAAATGCTGAAATAATCTTTTTTTCTGAAGAGTTCTTTTTCGGGCGTTTTCGTACAACTCACGCTGTTCGGCGTCCATTTTAGAAGTGTTTTTCTTTTTCGAGAACATAAATAAAGGTACTTTAGTGCTATTAACAAATTTACATTTTTAGAACTGAATTCTTTAAGGCTTATGAGTAATTTAAGAAAAGGCTTTCCTGTTTTAGAGCGATATACTTACTTAAACACCGCAGCTTCAGGCTTGCTAAACGAGAAAGTTTTAGAATTTCGGCAAGAGCATGATCTCGATTTTTTAATTTCTGGAAGTGTTTTAAAAGAAGGACAAAGTAAACTTTTAACGAGCGTTCGTGAAAAAGTTGGCGAGGCTTTTAGTTGTGCCCCAAATAGAGTAGGGCTGGTGCCTAATTTCTCATATGGTTTTAATACGCTTTTAGAAGGTATTGAAAAACCTAAAAAAGTTTTATTGCTAAAAAATGATTACCCATCGATCAATTGGGCGGTAGAATCCAGGGATTTTGACATTTGTTATGCTGAGATTAATGAATTTTTAGAAGAAAATATTGTTGAAGCTTTAAAGAAAGAACAACCCAATTTCTTCGCATTTAGCATTGTGCAATATATCAACGGAATTAAACTAAGCACTGCTTTTCTTACTCAGTTAAAAAAAGACTTTCCTGAAGTTATTTTTATTGCTGACGGGACACAGTATTTGGGAACTGAAGCTTTCGATTTTGATGCTACCGGAATAGATGTTTTAATTTCCAGTACTTATAAATGGTTAAATGCCGGATATGGAAATGGTTTTATGCTTTTCAATCAAGACATCGAGGGTAAAGTTTCGCCAAAGCATTTAGGTTTTGGTTCGTTACAGGGGAAATATAAAGCACACGAAGGCAATTTTTTAGGCAAATTTGAGCCAGGTCATCAAGACACTTTAAACTATGGGAGTTTAGGGGAAGCATTGAAAATGATCAAACAAATCGGAATTTCTACGATAGAAGACCAGGTGAATATTCTTAAGGTTCAGGCTAAAAAAGTATTTACTGAGATGGATTTGTTGGAACATACCGTTGCGAAAAGAGGCGATCATTCATCGATTTTCAATATTAAAGGTGACGATAAATTATTTCAGTATTTGAGATCTAAGGACATTATTGTTTCTCAACGCGGTGAAGGTCTGCGGGTAAGTTTCCACTATTTTAATACTGAAGGAGAATTGGATATTTTAGTAAAGGCTTTAGAAAATTATAAAAGATAGATGCTATCTAAGAAACCAAAATTCTAAGTTTCCAATATACTTTTTGTCACTCCTTAATCTCTACTCCGTTTTTAAAGGCGACGTGATTTTGGATAGGCTTGGCAGCGTAACTTGCTTTTGGATAATACCAGGCGGCATCTTCGTTTTTCTCACCGTCTATTTCTATGCTGAAATAGGAAGCTAACCCTTTCCAAGGGCAACGGGTTTGCTTTTGGCTATTTTTGAAGTATTCTTTTTTAATGCTTTCCATGGGGAAATAATGGTTGCTTTCTACTGTTTTTGTTTCAGTGCTTTCAGCAATAACCGTATTTTTCCAAATGGCTTTCATAAATAATTCTTTTATACTTTTAATTTATCTGGCTGGTTCTAGGTGTATAGGGAGTGTTGCATCTCCGCCAGACTTAAATAAAAAATAACTTCTAAAATTATTTTCGGTCTCTTGCTCGCTATATGTTTTAACTAGCTCCCATCCTAAACTCTCCATATAATTTAACGCATGTACAACCGAATTGAATGTTCTTTTATTTCCATCTTCATCCCTGATATAAGAATTTTTAAATAATGCCTGTTCCTGGCCATAGTCAATCTGGATATCGATATATTTCGATAAAAATTTCCCTGACGGTATAATCAAACAGTATTTTATGGGAATATCCACACTATCTTTATAAGTATTATCCATGGTTTCTTTAGTGGCGCTTTGGGATGTGGCTACCTGCGTAAAGAAAAATAATAGAAGGAAAAGTGTTGAAAATTTCATGTTGTTATTTTAGTTCATTTTCGATAAAAACCTGAGGTTTTTTATTAGGTTGCTGAATTAAAATTCCCATGCGATTATCCTCAAGTTTTGCTAAAACTACTTTAGATTTTCCATTAGAATAAACAAAACCACTCCAAGTGCTTTCAAAAGCATTTTCAGTATGATTGATCGTCATTTTTGATGAAAAATCATAAGTTTTCTGATCAAATGAAACCTTGTTTTCTTCCGTGTTTAGACTAAAATCGGGATACGCTTTTGTAGTTGATCGAAATTGGATAATTTTTGAATTCTTTTTTATATCGTAAATAAAACTTTCTTTCAGTTTAACGATCTTGAGGTACTCATTTTGACTATACGCTATGTCACTTTTTATTCTGGTCTTTTCTGAAAGGTATTTTATTACATTACCGTCTTCGATATCAACAAACGTCAGTTTTGTTTCATTTTCGTTGTTTATAGCAGATTTTTCGACAGATTCTATCTCAGAAAAATTAATTTTTCCCTGCGGAATAAACTCTTGTATAGCTCTATTTTCTGATGTTTCAGAATAATTCTGAACGGGAATGAACGCGAAACTTAAAAGAATTGCCGAAAAAAGGAGTAGTAACTTTTTCATATAAAATGGCTGTTTATTAGCAAATTCAAAAATCTTTCCTTCTAAAGATATAATTTTTATAGCAGTTTTCCGAATCGCTAAATTCTCCAGTAACTGCTAATCCAGCTTCTTCGGCTAGCCATTGTACAATATTGTCATCATATTTTTGTGAAATTTCGGTATGAATCGTTTCCCAGGCATCAAAATGAATATCTAGGTTAAGTTTGTCGATTTTTACCTGTTGTTCTTTTTTACTAACAAGGTAGCTGGCAGCGGTTCCTGTTTCGGGATTGTAGGTTTCCCAGTGTTTAAATTCATCGGTATTAAAGTCGGCCTCCAATTCGTTATTCATTCGCACCAAAAGATTTTTATTAAAAGCTTCGGTGATTCCATGGGGGTCGTTGTAAGCATCCAGGATCTTTTGCGGATCTTTTTTCTGGTCAAATCCCATAAATAGCATATCTTCTTCACTCATCGCTTCGCAGATATTCTTTAAAAAATCGATCGCTTTTTCGTGCAAAAGATTTCCAATGTTAGAACCCAAAACCATGATCACTTTTTTTCGTGAATTATAATCGGCCAGTTTCTCTAAGGTTTTAAAGTAAGTTCCTTGTTGTGTTTTAATTTTTACACCGGGAATTTCAGTCTTTAAAGCTCCTTCTAATTCATCTAAAACATGCTGACTAATATCGACCGGTAAATAATTAAAATCATAATTTTTACCGACTAAATGTTTTAGTAAAACCTTTGTTTTTTTACCGTCGCCGGCGCCAAGTTCTATAAGGTCGAAACCTTTTTTGCTGTTGAAAGAATCGGCGATTGCTGCCGTATGTTGCTGAAGAATGCCGAGCTCACAATTGGTTAAATAATACTCTGACATATTCATGATTTGCTGAAAAAGCTTGTCTCCTTTTTCATCATAAATATATTTTGAAAGCAGATATTTAGGAAAGCTGGTTAAGCCTTTGGCAACATCTTCTTCAAAAGCAGTTGCGTATGTTGTGGTCGTTGGTGTGGATTTCATAATGTAAGTTGATCGTTATTTTGCAAGGCGAATTCCGGTGAATTGCCAGCGTAAAGGGGCATGAAAAAAGTTGCGATAGGTTGATCTGGTATGCTTTTCTGAAGTTGCTACAGAGCCACCACGTAAAACTTTTTGATTCACCATAAATTTCCCATTGTATTCGCCTAAAGCGCCGGGAGCTTTACTGTACCCGGGATAAGGGGAATAAGCACTTTCTGTCCATTCCCAGCGTGAACCCCAATCAAATTTTGTGCTCGCAATTTCCCATTCCTGCTCGGTTGGTAGGCGTACGCCTTTCCATTGCGAAAAAGCAAAAGCTTCGTAATAACTAATATGGCTTAATGGAGCGTCAGGATTTAATTTTTGTAAACCTTGCAAGGTGAATTGATGCCATTGGCCATCGATTTTATGCCAGTATGATGGTGCTGAAATTTGATTGGTATTTACCCAATCCCAACCTTCAGCATGCCAAAGTAAAACATCTTTATAACCACCGGCTGCGATAAATTCGATATACTCGTTATTGGTTACCAATTTGCTTGAAATTTGATAATCGTTTAAATATACGGTGTGACGGCCAAGTTCGTTATCATAACAAAAATCGTTGTTATTATGCCCAATCTCATAGTTCCCCTTTTCTACGGAAATCCATTCTTGTGGAAAATCCTGAATCGGGTTTTCTTGAAATTGATCGTTGTATTTAGGGAACAAAGGATTGTTACCTAAAATATATTTTATATCGGTATAGAGTAATTCCTGATGTTGTTTTTCGTGGTGACAACCAATCTCGATAACTTCAAGAACTTCTTTGCTTAGCTCAGCAGATTCGAGAAATTGTTTTAACGTTTTAGAAACATAATTACGATATTTATAGACCCAGGCAACGGTAGGTCTTGAAAGATTTCCGCGATCTGTACGTATCACTTTTTCACCAACGCTTTCGTAATAACTATTAAAAACGTAAGCAGAATGTTCATCGAAAAGCAGGTAATTGCTTTTATAAGGTTTAAGAACAAATTCTTCAAAAAACCATGTAGTATGCCCAAGATGCCATTTGGGTGGTGAGACATCTACTATAGGTTGCACAACGTAATCTTCAATTTCTAAAAAAGAACAAATAAGTTCAGATTGTGCTCGTGTGCTTTTAAAAAGATCTAATAATTCTGGCTGTGTAAGCATAAAAGAGAAATACGGTTAGTGCGTATCTCTCAAATTTACAATTTTTTAGAAGCTAGCGGTTTTCACCAGCGTTAATCCAAAGTTAAAAAAGGAATAGTGATAGAAAGCCGATGTATTGTGTTAATTAGGCTATAATCTATAATTGCAAAGGGATCGTATATTTTATAGAAACAGGCTTTCCTGCCTTTTTACCCGGAGTCATTTTAGGTAATTCAGCCAGCATTTTTTGTACAGCAGATTTAATTTTTGGCTCCTTAGTTTCGATCTTGTCGATCTTAGCATTACCGTTTTCATCAATATGCATTTTTATAGTCGCCTTACCACGAATAAAATCTCCAGAATCTTTCCGCGGATATTTATAAGTGGTCTTTACATGATTTAAGAATTTGCTATTAAAGCAATTGTCCTTATTGTCTTCATTCTCACAACCGGGCCATACTGGTGCGATTTCTTTTACGGTAACAGTATTACCTTCGGTTTTTACATTTTCTTGCGCGTAGCTCATCAAGCTTACTAACAAACAACCAATAAATAGTATTTTTTTCATAAAAACTGAAGGTAATAAGTTATAGTATAATTTTTTTAGAATTTATAAGAGACCGTAAATTCTCTTGCATCCACCTCGCCCTGTAATTTTCCAGGTTTCATTTTAGGCATTTTTTTAATCATTTTTTTCGCTGCTTCGTTAACTAAAGGTTCATTCCCTTCGATATTCAAAACATTTACTTTGCCTTCTTCATCAACTTCAAATTTGATGGTTACTTTTCCTCGAACATATTCTCCGGCATCGTTTTGTGGATATTCATAATTTTCTTTTACGTGCTGACTAAGCTTCTGATTAAAACAAGCCTTTACATCTTCACTGTTTTCACAACCTGGCCAAACCGGAGAGGTTTGTTGAGCTGCAATTGTTCCTACAGTTCCGAATACAAAACTTGCGATAAGCAATAACCTTTTCATGATAATAAAAATTTTAAATTAGAATTAGTTTACACCGCAACTTTACCTTTTATAGGTGGATGCGGATCGTAACCCTCTAATTTAAAATCTTCAAACTTAAAATCAAAAATATCTTTAATTTCTGGATTGATCTTCATTTTTGGTAAATCTCTTGGCGCTCTACTTAATTGCAAATTCACCTGATCCATGTGGTTGCTATAAATGTGTACGTCTCCAAAAGTATGAATAAAATCTCCAGCTTCGTAACCACAAACCTGAGCCATCATCATCGTAAATAACGCATAAGAAGCAATATTAAACGGAACGCCTAAAAATACATCGGCACTACGTTGGTAAAGTTGACAACTCAATTTTCCATCTGCTACATAAAACTGAAAAAATGCGTGGCAGGGTGGAAGCGCAGCTTTGCCATTGGCTACATTTTCTGAAAAGGAAACCGAGGTATCTGGCATTACTGAAGGATTCCATGCAGAAACCAACATTCTACGACTATTAGGATTTGTCTTTAGAGTTTCAATAATTTCTGAAATTTGATCGATTTCCTCACCATTCCAATTTCTCCATTGATGGCCGTAAATTGGTCCTAAATCACCATTTTCATCGGCCCACTCGTTCCAAATACGTACGCCGTTTTCTTTTAGATATTCAATATTTGTGTCGCCCTTTAGAAACCAAAGCAGCTCGTAAATTATCGATTTTAGATGTACTTTTTTTGTGGTTACCATTGGGAAACCTTCGCTAAGATCAAAGCGCATCTGGTAACCAAAAACACTTTTGGTTCCGGTACCCGTACGATCGCCCTTTTCTGCACCGTTATCTAAAATATGTTGTAGTAAGTCTTGATATTGCTTCATAATTCTGCTGCCCTTTTTTCAAAAAATGAACTAACTAATAAGGCGCTAAAATAATGAATTTGGATTACAGTAATACTAGATTACGAAAGCATTTGTTATCGCTGATTTTTTAACTAATTATTTAGTTGTATATTGCTACTATAAATTTATCAATCATGAGCCATCGCAACTATTACTTCATACTTTTAATTTTTTTTATCCTTTCAAGCTGTAGTACTTATCATCATTTAGCTGAATATAACTATGTTAATGGGGCTAAGCTTATAAATAAAGAAGCAGCGATTTCTGTTCAGTATTTTGGGGATACGCAGTTCCTTCCTTTAAAACAAATTGATAAAATTTCACTTCGAAATTTACTGAAGAAATACTCTTTTCTAAATAAGAAAGATCTTCTTTCGTATTCCAAAATAACGATCGCACCCAGATATACGGCATATTTATTTCTTAGGGATTATGAAAAAGATATAGATAATTTAGAATTTCCCATAAAAGATACGGTAACGAACTCGGTACTATTTCAAACTGCTAATAATCAAAAAAGGGCTTATCTATTATTAACAAGGGATGATAGTATGAATATTGAAGGTGTTATTAAAGATGGAAAAGAAATTTTAAAAAGTTTTCAATTTAAGATAGATAGTAGTAATGCTTTAACCTATTCCAGTGTTTTCGAAAGCGTAAGGAAAGATATTAATTATCTACGAGCAAGTGAAAAACTAATAAATGCGCCAGTTGAAGATAGCCTTGGGCAAGACTGGATGCAATACCAGTTTTTGACTACCATCAATTCTTTTATGCAGAATAATACAATGTATGATAGCCTGATTAATGTATTTGAACAGAAGAGAATAAGTAAACAAAAAGTAAATATAGCAAGTATTGATACCTCAAAGATTTATTATAATACCTCTGCCTTGAATAAAATTGCAAAAGAATCGAAATCTACCAACGTAGTTATGGTGAATGAAAATCACTGGTATCCAAAACATCGAATATTTACAATTCAATTACTGAAGAAATTAAAAAAGAACGGGTTTAATTATCTGGCACTTGAATCTTTGAGTAGTTCTTTTCAGGCTTCAAAGATTAATGAAGACCGACCTTATCCTACATTGAGTTCCGGCTACTATATTCAGGAATCATATTTTGCACATCTTATAAGGATAGCAAAAGAATTGGGATATAAAATTACCGCTTATGAAAGTAGCGATAAGGCGATAGATAGAGAATTAGGACAAGCAAAAAAACTTGCAGAGATTATAGAAAATGATCCAAAAGCTAAAATCCTGGTACACGCTGGGATCGATCATATTTTGGAAGAGCCAACCAAAAACGGGAAGCGAATGGCTGTTTACTTCAAAGAGATCACTGATATAAATCCTTTGACGATAAATCAGGTTGAATTTATTGATAAAACGGCTAATAGCCTTACACTAATACCATTTGATGAACTGCCACCAGGGCAAAAAAAGATAAATGACTATTTTTTGATAAACAATATACCTACTAATTTAAAAAATACTTACCCTGAAAAAGAATTTAAAAACTATAAGCTGAATTTAAAAAACTACGATTTAGAAGATACCTTATTGTTGAAAATTTATAATAAAGAAGAGTTTGATATTTACAAAAAGAATGCCGTGCCGGTTCTTAATTTAAAAACGGAAAATTCTGATGATCTAGAAATCGCACTACCCGTAAATGATTATGTTCTTATTGTTTTAGGTGAGGAAGGGGAAACATCAAAAGGAGAAATAAGTTTAAAAGCAGAAATATAAAAAGTATTAGACTTAGATCAGATTAATTATTCCTGAATGTTTTCATCATAACACACAAATTCGATAATATTATTTTCCGGGTCTTTGATAAAAACAGATTTCCATTTAATCCACGGGAAAACTTCAGTAGTAGATTCGAGATTTAGCTCTTCAATTTTCAATAAAAAATTATCATAATCTTCTTTTGCAATTTCAAGCGCAAAGTGATGTAATGACGAATTTTTAGAATTTATGTCACTTAGTTTTTCCCCGAAAGCTGTTGCATTTTCATTGTGAAATAATGCAAGTGTCTGATGATGCCCTGCATTCCCTTCTGCAATTTTGAAAAAGGTGAATTTTTCTGAGTTTCGAATAAGTTCTAAACCAATAGCTTTGTGATAAAATTCAGTCATAATTTCCATGTTATTTACTCTAATAACAATTTCACCAAGACTTTTTATCTTTCCTTTGATCATGCTAAATTTCTACCCAATAATCATTCCTGCAATAGTTGCTGAAAGTAAAGAAGCTAAAGTTCCACCAATTACCGCTTTAATCCCGAATTCAGACAAATTTTTACGCTGTCCCGGTGCTAATGAACCAATACCGCCAAGCTGAATACCAATCGAAGCAAAATTTGCAAATCCGCATAGCATATAAGTCGCCATGATGATTGATTTTTGATAAGTGAAACTTAAACCGGAAGCTGCATTTTTAAGTTCTGCCAGCTGAATATATCCAACAAATTCACTTGCAGCCAGTTTAATACCTAAAAGTTGTCCCATTAACATCATATCTTCCTTTGCAACACCAATAAGCCACATCAAAGGAGCGAATATGGTTCCCAACACGGCTTCAATAGAAAAGGTTTGATATGGAGTGTTTTCAGCTAAAAATCCGTTTAGGTGTGTGAGTTCACCAACTTTAGCAAATCCGTAATTGATCATTGCAATTAAGCCTACAAATACTAATAACATCGCCCCCACATTTGCGGCTAGTTTTAAACCTTCAGTAGTACCAATGGCAATCGCATCTAAAACATTTGAGCCTATTTTTTCTGAAGAAACTTCGACATCTGTATTTACTTTTTCCTGTTGAGGGTAAAGAATCTTCGATATAACAATCGCTCCTGGAGCTGCCATTACTGAAGCTGCTAATAAATGTTTAGCAAATTCCAGTCGTGCAACGGGATCGTCGCCACCTAGAAAACCAATGTATGCGGCAAGAACACCACCTGCAACGGTAGCCATACCACCAATCATTACCAATAAGATTTCAGAACGCGTCATTCGTTCTAAATAAGCCTTAATCATTAATGGTGCTTCAGTTTGCCCTAAGAAAATATTTCCTGCTACGTTTAAACTTTCTGCTCCCGAGATTCCCAGAAGCTTGGTAAGTACCAGTGCAAAACCTCTAACAACAATTTGTATTATTCCGTAGTAAAAAAGAATAGACGTTAATGCGGAGAAGAAAATAATGGTTGGTAATACCTGAAATAAAAATATATAACCAAAACTAGAGGTATCCATAAGTCCGCCTAAAAGAAATTCGCTTCCTGCAGCGGTAAATTCTAGGATTTTTACGAAAATTTTACCTACAAATTCAAAAGTAGATTGTACCCAGCCAATTTTTAAAACTCCGTAAGCTAGCAACAATTGCATTGCCAGGCCGATACCAACTGTTTTCCAGTTAATGGCTTTTCTATTACTACTACACAAAAATGCTAACAAAAGCAGCGAAAACATACCTAATATACCGCGTAATATTCCTGTAGTTGTAATTCCCTGATTGGCGATAATTTTTTTTGAAGTTTCAGCAGGAATAATTTCATTAATTTCTTGCTGATGTTCGATAAGTTGAATTCCTTTTTTTCCACTTTTAAGCACCATGGAAGAGTCTGATAGTTTAGTGACTCTATAATTCACCATGTTCTTTTTGGGTTGGGTATAGAAGAATACCAAAATATCGTTTTGGAACATATAATCACCACGAGAAATAGTGTCTTCTTCTTTGGTGAAATTAAATCTTCCGTTGTTTATGGTGAGAATGCTGCCCTTTTGAAAAATGTCGTTAGAAAGGCTATCTACGTTCGTTTCGATCTTCCAGCTTTTCGTAATACTTTGAGCCTGCAATGCTTGAAAACTCAAAATTATTAAAAAAAGAAAGCATAATAATCTCTTCATATTTTAAGTGGGGTGTTATTGTCTCTTAGAGATTTCATCTCTTAAACTGGCAGCTTTTTCGTAATCTTCGTTTTGTACAGCCTGTGATAATAAACTTTCAAGTTCGCTTAAGGATAACTTCTTATAATTATTATCTTCTTTTGAAATTTCTATGTCGTCTGATAGTAATTCTTCAGAAATAATTTCTTCACGATCTTCCTCTTTTTCTCTATGTTGTTTCTCTTCACCCTGAAGAAAAATACCTGCTTTTTCAAGGATATTTTTATAGGTAAAAATAGGAGCATCAAATCTTAAAGCCAATGCAATGGCATCGCTTGTGCGAGCATCGATAATTTCTTCGATTTTATCGCGTTCACAAATTAGGCTTGAATAAAAAACACCGTCTACTAATTTGTGAATGATGACTTGCTTTACGTTAATTTCAAAACGATCAGAGAAATTTTTGAAAAGATCGTGGGTTAAAGGTCTTGGAGGCCTAATTTCTTTTTCCAGCGCAATGGCTATCGATTGGGCTTCGAACGCACCAATTACTATAGGTAATTTTCTATCCCCACCAACTTCATTTAATATAAGAGCATACGCTCCATTCTGGGTTTGACTGTATGATATTCCCTTGATATTCAGACGCACTAAACTCATATTCCATAAATTAAAAAAGGCTGTCTAAATAGGGCATTTTACCGGATTTAGACAGCCCTTTAAAGGGGTGCAAGTTATAAAATTTATGCGTTTTTCTCTTTAAATTCTTTCAATTTTTCATTTAGTTTAGGAACAATTTCAAAAGCATCCCCCACAACTCCATAATCTGCAGCTTTAAAGAAAGGCGCTTCTGGATCGTTGTTAATCACAACTTTAGTCTTAGCGGCGTTAATTCCTGCTAGGTGTTGTATTGCTCCAGAAATTCCAACCGCGATATAAAGATTAGACGCTACAGGCTTACCGGTTTGTCCCACGTGTTCGCTATGTGGCCTCCAGCCCATATCACTAACCGGTTTAGAGCAGGCAGTGGCAGCGCCAAGGATATCTGCCATTTCTTCTATCATTCCCCAATTTTCTGGACCTTTAAGTCCGCGACCACCAGAAACAACAACTTCTGCATCGGCGATTGTTACTTTATCTTTGGCTTTATCTACCGATTCCACTTGTATTTTAAAATCTTCTTCTGAAAATTGAGGTTCAAAAGCTTCACTTGATGCAGCACCTTCACTTTCCTTAAGTCCGAATGCATTTTTGGATAAGCCTAAGACTTTAATGTCTGTAGTTATCTCTGTAAATTTAAAAGCTTTATTCGTAAAAGCTGTCCTTTTTACCTGAAATGGAGAAGTGCTTTCTGGTAAATCCGTAACATTTGATACATATCCAGCTTCTAATTGCACTGCCACTAAAGGAGCAATGTATTTGCCATTAGCAGATTGGCTTAATACAACCACTTTTGACGATTCTTTTTGCACTGCTTGTTTTATAGCATCGGCATAGGCGCTTGCATTAAAGTTGTTTAGTTTATCGTTACTAACGTTCAAAACTTTATCTACACCATATTTACCTAATTCGCTGGTGTCTTCTGTGTTAAAAGAGATCGCAGTTAAACTGGTTCCCATAGCATCGGCAACACCTTTTGCATAAGAAACAACTTCTAGCGCTCCTTTTTTAAATTTTCCGTCTTCTGATTCTGTATATACTAAAACTGACATTTTTCTAATTTTGAAATGATTAAAAATCTTCTTGAAAATCTGCTAAAAGAAATTAAATAACTTTAGCTTCATTGTGAAGAAGATCGATTAACTCGTCTAGATTATCGGCATCTATCATTTTGACCGATCCTTTTGGAGCAGGTTTTTCAAATTTAACTGCTTTAGTGGCTGTTTCAGCTCCTGCGGGCTCCATAACATTAAGAGGTTTTTTACGCGCTTGCATGATTCCTCTCATATTAGGGATTTTAAGATCACTTTCTTCAACAAGACCTTTTTGTCCTCCAATAACTAATGGTAAGCTCGCGATTAGCGTTTCCTTTCCTCCGTCGATTTCTCGAGTTGCTGTGGCTTTATCACCTTCAACTTCAAGAGCAATACACGTATTTATAAAGTTAGCTTTAAGTAAACCTGCCAACATTCCAGGAACCATTCCGCCATTATAGTCTATAGATTCTCTTCCGCAGATAATAAGATCGTAATTTCCTTCACCTGCTACTTTGGCTAATTCTTTAGCTACCTGAAATCCATCAGTAGGAGTAGTATCTATTCTAATTGCAGAATCTGCGCCAATGGCAAGAGCTTTACGTAAGGTAGGTTCGGTTTCTGCACCGCCAACATTTATAACATCTACACTTGCGCCTTGTTTTTCTTTAAACCACATGGCACGGGTTAAACCAAATTCATCGTTTGGATTTATAACAAACTGAACTCCGTTAGTGTCAAATTTACTATCACCATCGGTAAAGTTGATTTTTGAGGTTGTATCAGGTACGTGGCTAATACACACTAATATTTTCATATTTTTAGTTCTTTATATTAAACGTATTGATTACGAAGTTACATAAATAAATTCAGGAATACTATGCATGCATAGTAAAATTTTCCTAAAAATTAGCCTGTAATTTAATTAAAGCTTAAAATAAAGGGTATTAGTTGAGGTTTTAGTAATAAATTATAGGTTTTGTTGGTGATATTTAAGGTGTGAGAATTTTGATGAAATTAAGTTGATCGTAAATCTAAATTTTTAATGGTTTATGTGGTAAAAACTTTATTGAATTACTATTTTTGTTTTCCTAAAGTCATAAATATTAATATTAAGAACTATAATGAAGACAATTCAATTTAGGGAAGCCGTTCAACAGGCTATGAGCGAAGAAATGCGCAAAGATGAGTCCATTTACTTAATGGGTGAAGAAGTAGCCGAATATAACGGTGCATACAAAGCTTCTAAAGGAATGTTGGATGAGTTTGGGCCAGATAGAGTAATAGATACACCAATTTCTGAGCTTGGATTCTCAGGTATAGGTATTGGTAGTGCCATGAATGGTAACCGTCCTATTATTGAGTTCATGACCTTTAACTTTTCCCTGGTTGGAATCGATCAAATAATAAATAATGCCGCTAAGATTCGCCAAATGAGTGGTGGGCAATTTAATTGTCCTATCGTTTTTAGAGGGCCAACAGCTTCAGCAGGTCAGCTTGGTGCAACACACTCTCAGGCTTTTGAAAGTTGGTATGCTAACTGTCCTGGTTTAAAAGTAATTGTTCCTTCTAATCCTTACGATGCAAAAGGACTTTTAAAATCGGCAATTAGAGATGATGATCCTGTAATCTTTATGGAAAGTGAGCAGATGTACGGTGATAAAGGAGAAGTGCCAGAAGAAGAGTACGTAATCGAGATTGGAAAAGCCGATATTAAGCGTGAAGGATCTGATGTAACTATCGTTTCTTTTGGTAAAATTATCAAAGAAGCTTATAAAGCGGCAGATGAATTAGAGAAAGAAGGAATTTCTGCGGAAGTAATCGATCTTAGAACTATTCGTCCTATGGATCATGCTACCATTATCGAATCTGTAAAGAAAACAAATCGTTTAGTAATTCTTGAGGAAGCATGGCCATTTGGAAATATTTCTACTGAAATTACTTATCAGGTACAGGAACAAGCTTTCGATTTTCTTGATGCACCAATCATTAAAATAAACACAGCCGATACACCGGCACCATATTCTCCAGTTCTTCTTAAGGAATGGTTGCCAAATAGTGAAGATGTTGTTAAAGCTGTAAAAAAGGTAATGTACAAGTAATTCAGATAAACTATCTTTGACCCCTCATCCCCTAAAAGATGAGGGGTTTTTTGATTATATATATGAAGTACTTTCTTTTATCTACCCTGTTTATTTTTAGTTGTTTACATGTCTTTTCCCAAACGGATATTAGTGGAGTTGTAGTAGATGAAGACGGAGCAGGAATACCTTTTGCTAACGTTATATTTACTGGCTCTAGCGAGGGTACTACTACAGATGAAGATGGTAACTTTTCCTTATCATCTCAAAAAACATATACTTCAGTAAGCTTTTCTTTTTTGGGATATCAGTCCAAAGACGTTAGTCTTCAAAACAAATCTAATAAAGATCTAAAAGTAACGCTATACGCTTCTTCAGAATCACTTTCCGAAGTTAAAATTTATAAAGGGGAAACTTCTAAAAAGAATAATCCGGCTATTGATATTTTACGTAAAATTTGGGCAAACCGTAGAGGAAACGGCGTTAAGAAATTTGATCAATATGCTTATCGTAGATACGAAAAGCTCGAATTCGATTTAAATACTATTGATAGTTCACTTATCGAAAGCCGAATTTTCAATGGGATGGAATTTATTTTCGAAGATCTCGATACCAATAGGATTACCGGTAAAACCTATTTGCCAATATTTTTAAATGAATCGGTAAGCAGAGTATATGGCGATAATGAAACCGGGCAAGAATTAACTGAATTAAAAGGAAATAAAAACTCAGGATTTAGCGATAACCAAATGCTAATTTCTACCGTTCGTGATATCTACGATGAGATTGATGTTTACGATAACTACTTAAAATTTTTTGATAAGAATTTTGTGAGTCCGCTTTCAAAAACAGGAATTAACGTTTATAACTACGTTCTTGCAGATACCGCTTATGTAGATGGAAAGTACTGCTACAATATTGTTTATTACCCTAGACGGGAAAATGAACTAACTTTTAGTGGAGATTTTTGGGTAAATGATACCACTTGGGCAATTAAGGATATTAATCTTGATATGTCTGAAGGTGCCAATTTAAACTGGGTTAAAGGTGTTTATATAGAGCAAGAATTTGAAGTATTAAGTGATTCGGTTTTTCTTCTAAAAAGGGATTTCTTTCAGGCAGATTTTGCATTAAGAGAAAAAAAAGAATCACGGGGTGTTTACGGTAAGCGAACTGTACTTTATGATGAATATGAGTTTAATAACGAACGTCCTTCTTCATTTTATAATAAACAGGTTAATCGCTTTCGCGAAGAAGTTTATAACAGGGATAACGAATTTTGGGAAACCAACAGATTAGAAGAATTAAACGGTGACGAGCGTGGGGTCTATGATATGTTGGATACACTAAGAACGGTAAAACAGTTTAAACGATTGTATAACGTCTCTACCGCTTTGGCTACCGGTTATATAGATTTTGAAGGTTGGGATTATGGTCCGGTTTTTTCTACTGTTGGGTTTAACGATGTTGAAGGTGTTCGAATACGAGGAGGAGGTAGAACCTACTTTTCTCAGCATGATAAATGGCGACTAGAAGGTTACGGAGCTTATGGATTTAAAGACGATAAATTTAAATACGGTATACAGGGGAAAGTTTTACTAGATCCAGAAAACCGCTTAATTATTACCGCTGGTAATCGTAGAGATGTAGAGCAATTAGGCGTTAATTTAACCAATACTACAGATGTTTTAGGGCGTAGTCTTGCTTCTTCAGCTTTAATAAGTACAAGTTCAAATAATAGTTTAAGTTCTATAAATCTTACTGTTTTTTCTGTAGAAATTGAACCCTGGGAAAATTTAAGTTTTAGAGTTAGCGGTTCTTATCGTGAAGTAGAAGCAGCTTCAGAAGGTTTTAGTTTAGACTATTATACCGATGCGACCAGGACAAATTTATCTTCAGAATTAAACCAGACAGAAATTTCTAATCTTATCATGTATACTCCGGGACGTACAACTTCTGGATATGGTGTAGAACGAGAAGTCGTAGACGATGATCACCCAACGCTTTTTTTAAATTATACATTGGGAATTAAAAATCTTTTTAATAGTGATTTTGATTATAAAAAATTACAGCTTTTTTATAATCAGCCAATAATGGTTGGAGGATTTGGTAGAGCAAATGCTAGTATAGAGGCCGGTAAGACATTTGGCGAAGTACCTTTAGCTTTACTAAGTGTGGTGCCGGGTAACCAAACCTATTTTCAGCTTTATAACACATTTTCGCTATTAGACTATTATGAATTTGTAACCGATACTTATGTTGCCGCTCATTTTGAACATAATTTTAATGGTCGATTTTTTTCAAGGATACCTTTGTTAAGAGATTTGAACCTGAGAGAAATTGTAGGAATTAGAGGAGTTTGGGGACAAATTTCTGAGGATAACAAACAATTAAATGCATCTGGGATTCCTTTGGTAGCGCCTAATGGAGAACCTTATTGGGAGTACAGTGCCGGTGTAGGAAATATTTTTAAAATTATTAGAATAGATGCCCATTTTCGTGGAAACTATTTTGATAATCCCGATGCGCGATCGTTTGGAGTTACCGTGAATTTCGGTTTTCACTTCTAAATCAGCCTTTTTAAATACATATTTCATTATATTTGATAATCTATTAAAGTTCAACAAAAACAAAAAAAATGTCAGAAACTTTTGATGTACTAATTGAAATTCCAAAAGGAAGTAGAAATAAATATGAGTACGATTTTCAATTAAAAAAAGTACGTTACGACAGGATGATCTTTTCTTCAATGATGTATCCTGCAGATTATGGTTTTATTCCAGATACTTTAGCTTTAGATGACGATCCTTTGGATGTATTGGTGCTTGTTAGCGAACCTACGTTCCCAGGGATTGTAATGGAAGTAAAACCAATTGGCGTTTTCCATATGGCAGATGAAAAAGGACCAGATGAAAAAATTATTTGTGTACCAGTATCAGATCCTATTTGGAATCGCTTAAATGACCTTAAAGAATTAAATGGTCACTTAATTAAAGAAATCGAACATTTCTTTAAAGTTTATAAAGACCTTGAAAAGAAAAAGGTTGATGTTGGTGGATGGGGCGATGCTGAAGAAGCTAGAAAAATCATCGAAGAATGTGTTAAACGATACGAGAATTATGATGGCGATAAAAACCGTCTAAGATTGTAATTCTAGTTTATATTTAAGATTACAGATTAAAGCAATAACTAAAGGTTATTGCTTTTTTGTTTTCTAAGCGTTTCTTTTTTAACTTCTTTACAACGTATCGCGGCGATTATTTATACTAACTTTCCTTTAAATGATAATCTATGAGATCGATATGGAATGGTTCAATAAGCTTTGGACTGGTGTCAATACCAATTAAATTATATTCAGGTTCAGAAGATCGAAAGTTAGATCTTGATATGCTGGATCGTCGTGATAATAATAGAATACGGTACAAGCGCGTCAACGAAGATACCGGTAAAGAAGTAGAATGGAAGGATATCGTTAAAGGCTACAAAAAGGACGATGGTTACGTGGTACTCGAAAAAGAAGACTTCGAAAATGCCAATATGAAAAAAAGTAAAACCATAGATATCGAGGAGTTTATCGAAGAAAAAGCGGTAGCCGATGTACTTTTTAAAAAGCCTTATTTCTTAGAGCCGCAAAAAGAGGGCGGCAAATCTTACAATCTTTTAAGGGATGCTCTAAAGAAAACCAAAAAGCTAGGTGTTGCTACTTTTGTAATGCGTCAAAAAGAACATTTAAGTTTGGTAGGCGTGTATAATGATGCATTGGTGCTTCATGTAATTCGGTTTGCAGACGAAATTCGTGATCCTTCAGATTTAAAATTGCCTAAAACTAAAGTTCAGAAGAAAGAGGTAGATATGGCAATTTCTTTAATCGATCAATATACCACAGATTTCAGTTTCGATAAATTTAAAGATGTTTATAATGAACAATTGATGAAGATTATTAAATCTAAATCTTCAGGAAAAACCACTAAGCCAGAAGAGTTTGACAGCAAACCAACGCCCGCAAAAGACCTCATGGCACAATTAAAAGCTAGTTTAGATAAAAAGAAAAAGAATAAAGCTTCCTGATTTTGAGTCTAGACGAGTACAAAAAGAAACGAAATTTTGAAAATACTCCTGAACCTGATGACGATGGAACTAGTGAAAATCTAAATCGTTTTGTAATACAGCGACACCAGGCAACACGTTTGCATTACGATTTAAGATTAGAAATTGGTGGCACGCTAAAAAGTTGGGCCGTTCCCAAAGGACCGTCTATGAATCCGATGGATAAAAGATTAGCCGTGCATACCGAAGATCATCCAATCAAATATTTAAAATTTCAAGGGGAAATTCCAAAAGGAAATTACGGGGCCGGCCAAATGGATATTTGGGACGCTGGGACATTTTCTAGCAAGCTTGATTCTAAATCGGTTTTAGAACAATATGAAGATGGAGATTTAAAAATCACACTTTCAGGCGGGAAATTAAAAGGTGATTTCGCTTTGGTGCATACCAAACAAGGCAAGGAAAATCATTGGTTGTTAATAAAGAAGAAAGATCAATTTTCAACCGATTTAATTTATGATGCTGAAGTTTATGCTGAAAATTCTTCCGAAGAAAAAGCAAGTAAAGCAAAGCCGAAGGTAAGAACGCTAAAGCCTGAAGATACCGTAAAACCAATGTTGGCCACTACAGCCAAAGAAATTTTTAATCATCCCGATTGGATTTACGAATTAAAATGGGACGGTTATCGATTAATAGCCCATGTCGATGATGGCGATGTAAGGATTTATTCCCGAAACGGAATTAATTATAGTTCTAAATTTCCATTATTAGTTAAGGATTTAAAACAATTAGACCATCAGGTAATTTTGGATGGAGAAGTTGTAATTGTAGATAAAAATGGGATTCCAGATTTTCAGGCGCTGCAAAATTACGATCAAAACACTCCGGGTACATTGAGATTCTATGTTTTTGATATGCTTTTTCTTAATGGTCACAGCATGTTGGAACTTCCGCTTAAAGATAGAAAAAGTCTAATTCCGGAGATTTTAGAAGATTTAGATTATACGTTTTATTGCGATCATATAGAAGGTATGGGAACAGCGTTCTATAACAAAGCCGTCGATAACGGTATGGAAGGCGTAATCGCTAAAAAAGCAGATTCTACTTATGCTCCCGGCTATAGAACTGAAAGTTGGCTAAAAATTAAAGCTGTTGAAAGTGAGGAAGCCTTAATTTGTGGATATACCAACTCTAAAGGCGCTGTTTTTGGATCATTGATTTTAGGAATGTACCAGGATGGAAAGTTAAAGTATGTGGGGAACTGCGGAAGCGGATTTTCTAATGCACAGCAAAAAGAATTACTTCAGAAAATGGATAAATTGACTTTGAAAGATTCGCCATTTTCATCTAAAATTAATTTGAAAGGAAGAACACCAAATTGGATAAAACCCCAACTAATTTGTGAAGTGAAATTTTCTGAATGGACCAAAGCCGGCTCCATGCGGCATCCTGTTTTTAAAGGACTTCGCGAAGATAAATCAACTATAGAAATTAAGCCTGAGGAAAAAACCGAAGCCCCGGAGCCAGAAAAAGTGAATGGAACTTCAGGAAACTTGGATATCGGTGGGATTTCAGTTCCTTTTACGAATCTTAATAAAATCTATTGGCCTAAAGACAATATCACCAAATATGATCTTATAGAATATTACTTGCAGGTTTCAGAGGTTATGCTTCCTTATTTAAAAAATCGCCCACAAAATTTACATCGACATCCAAACGGAATTCAGCAAAAAGGTTTTTATCAAAAAGACAACGAGAGTTTACCAGATTGGATAAAAACAACAAATATTTATTCTGATTCTTCGGAAAAAAATATAGAATACATGCTTTGTCAAAATGAAGCTACCTTACTTTATATGGCGAATTTGGGATGCATAGAAATTAATCCTTGGCATTCTAAAGTTGAAAATTTAGATACGCCTAATTATGGTGTGATAGATTTAGATCCTTCAGCTAAAAATACATTTGGAGATGTTATTGAAACTGCTAAAGTTGTGAAAGAAGTTTTAGATTCAGCTAAAATAGATGGATATTGCAAAACTTCAGGATCAAAAGGCGTGCATATTTACGTTCCTTTTGGAAAGAATTATTCTTACGAAGAGGGTAGGGATTTTATAAAATTAATATGTTATCTGGTTCAGGAAAGATTGCCCGAGCTAACAAGTATGGAACGCGCAGTGAAGGCGAGAAAGGATAAAATTTATCTCGATTATTTACAAAATCGCAGAGGACAAACTATTGCAGCTCCTTATTCAGTGCGACCAAAGGCGGGAGCAACAGTATCGACACCCATAAGTTGGGATGAATTAAAAAGCGGACTCAAAATTTCAGATTTCACTATTTTTAATGTTCCCGAAAGAATTTCAGAAGTTGGCGATCTGTTTGAGGGCATTCTCAAATCTAGTATAGACATGGAGAAGGCCTTAGCGAATTTGAGTGAATAAATAGCAACCAACCCCAAAGCAACCAAACAAATTTAATGTTTAAAAGAGTAAAAAAATTATTAGGTAGATATAAGAATTTGGATCAGGTACTAGTTGTTCCTTATAGAAGTTATGGCACGTATTCCAGACTTTTTGTGAAAGGCCGTGTGTTAGATAATGCGCCATTAAAGATCCATCAAGATCAAAATACCTGGAAAACATTCGTAAATACATACAAGCAGTTTGATAGTTTTGAAATTCCCGATGCTAAAATTGAACTTGAACTTCCCGGTAAAATCAAATTGGAGACCACAACTGATGATGAAGGGTATTTTCTTTTCAATCAAACTTTAGAGAACAATATTTCTGAATTATCGAATGACGAAGGTTGGGTAGATTACCACTTGTATTATCGTGAAGAATTAGAGCCAAAAACCGAACTTTTAGGAGATCCTTTTGAGGGGCAATTTTTAATACCCGCTGCAGATGCCGAATATGGTATTATTAGTGACATAGATGATACTATTTTGCATACAGGAGTTACGTCTTTCCTAAAATGGCGTTTGCTGAAAAATTCTTTACTAACCAATGCTTATAAACGCATGCCTTTAAAAGGCGCACCAGATTTATATAAGCTGTTACATAAAGGAAAAGCTGAGGGTAATCGTAATCCTATGTTTTATCTAAGCAACAGCCCGTGGAATATGTACGAATATCTAAAGTTGTTTCTTGATTATAATGGATTTCCCAAAGGACCAATTTTACTGCGTGATATAAGAACACCTTTTGATACGACTATAAAGCCTGAAAAGCCTCACAAACAGCGCGAGATTTTTAATATTCTAAATACTTATCCAGATTTGAAGTTTATTTTAATTGGCGATAGTGGCGAGCATGATGCTACGATTTATACTGAAATTGCTGCGCAACATTCTGATCGTATACTAGCTATTTATTTAAGAAGTGTATCTAGTAAAAAAAGTATGAATCGTGTAAAAAGTATTATCGATAATTTTGATTCTACGCCTGTGCTTATGGTAAACACCTCTGCAGATGCTTTGGCACATGCGCGTCAAAATGGGTATATTAACTAACTATTTGAAGAATAGAATAGGCTTAAAGAAACATAAAGATTAGAAAAACAAGAAGTTCTCTTCTAAGAAGCCGCATTGCTCTGGAAATATGGTCTTCCACGGTTTTTTCAGAAATTTTTAAATAAGCTGCGATTTCTTTATTTCTAAGATTTTCATTCTGCTTCAATAAAAACACTTCTTTACATTTTTCGGGCAATTTTGTAATGGCTTTATGTAGAAGTTGCTTTTTATAAGCTGTTTTTTCATCTGATTCACTTTCAGATTCTAAAACGCTTTCAAGATATAATTCATCGGTAAGTAAAATCGTATTTCGTTCTTTTCTATATCTGTCTATAAAGTTATTTCTACAAAGGGTAAACAAGTAAGCGTCGATTACGGTATCTTCAGCCAAATTCTTTCTTTTTTCCCATAACTTTATAAAACTTTGTTGTACAATATCTTCAGCGACGGCTTTGTCTTTGGTGTATCCAATTGTAAAGGCTAAGAGTTTTTCATAAAATGCGTCAAAAATATACCCAAAAGTATTCTCGTCGCCTTTTTTTAGCGAAATAAGAAGTTCTCCATTTAAAGAATGTTGAGAGGTAGACACTTTATTTTAGATTTCCGGGAATGTCTTCAAAAGTAAGCAACTCTACGAAATTCTTCTTCCGTAGCGATAATTTTTGTTCTAAATTATATTGAACAGAAAGAATTGTAAAAAAATGCTTTGAAGATTTATTATTTATACTGCTTTTAATTCGAGTTAAATTAATCATTTTTTAATATAATACATCTATTAACTATAATTTAATATTAATTTGAATAATGTGAAAAAAATCAAAATTTGAGCAGGGGATTTGCTGATTCCAAACGTTTTTAAGTAAAACAGTGCATAGTTGAAGCTGAAATGAAAGAATTAGAATATTTAATTGAAAGATATATTGATGGTAAAATTACCTCTAAAGAATTGGAGGAATTAAACCGTCTACTAGAACACGCTGGTAATAAGGACCATTTTAAAAAAATGGTAGGATTGAGTTATGAGCTAAATTTGGAGCGTACACGTAGAAGCAGTAATAATAAAGATGCTGTACTGAAAAACATCAAACAAGCTACAACTCCTGTTAAATCGATAAATTTTAGAAGCTACTTAAGTATTGCAGCGGTATTGATTGTGGCGCTGGGCGCCACTTTGTTTTTCTTTTTTCAGAAGAAGGCTGTTAGTGAGGAAGAACAATACGTCACGATTGAAATGGAAGATGGCGCTAAAGAAGTGCTTAAAAATACAGATTTTCAGATAAAAACTGAAGCTGACGAAATTATAGTTCAGCAAAAAGGAGATACCATAAAATATTCAGCGCTAGCGAATACTATCGCTATTAGTCAAAACACCTTGAAGGTTCCTAAAGGAAAGAAAATGGTAGTTGAACTTGCAGATGGAAGTATTGTTCATTTAAATTCCAATAGTAAGTTATATTATCCAACTGGTTTTAAATCTAATCAAAATAGAGAAGTACGATTAGAAGGCGAAGCATATTTTGACGTTTTTCATGATGAAAGTAGACCATTTATTGTGCATGGAGAGCAATTAGATGTAGAAGTGCTGGGGACAAGTTTTAATTTCAGCTCTTACAACAATAATTCTTACGCTTTTGCTGTGTTGATCGAAGGTAAAGTTGCAGTAGAAAGACAAAGAGAAGCTACGGTTTATTTAGAACCTGGAATGATGGCGAGCTATTCCAAAAAATCAAAAACACTTAAAACTTCTGAAGTTGATACTGATGTTTACACGGCATGGATGGACGGAAGATTGGTTTTTGAAGAACGCTCTTTTGAAGATATAGCAAATACTTTAGAGCGTAAATTTGATATACAAGTAAAATTTGAAGATGAAAAATTAAAGCATGAACGCTTTACGGCGAAATTTGAAAATGAAAGTATTGGTAAAATTTTAGAGTCATTTAAACAAAGTTATGATTTTGAATATTCTATAAATGAAAATCAAGTGATCATACGTTAAAAAAACAGGATATGCTGGCACATATCCTGTTGAAATAGTGTGATTTATTAAACCACAATTATCTACAAACTAAAAGTATGAAAAAAAACTCTATTGCAGAAGGGCCAAGGATTTTATGGCCTAAATTTAACTACACCTTAAAATTAAGTCTTATCACCATTCTGTTTTCAGTTTTAAGTGTTCAGGCTAAAGCGTCCTCACAATCGGTTAAAATATCTATTGATGAGCATCAGATAAGCTTAAAAAAGTTATTTAATAAAATTGAAAGGATTACCGATTATTCTTTCCTGTATCACGTTGGTGATATCGATTTATCTCAAAAAGTAGATGTTGAAGCGAAGGATGAGCCTTTAGAAGATATTTTAACTGAAGTTTTCTCAGCTACAGGTATTGATTATTCTCTAAACGATACACAAATCATTCTTAAGCCGAGTAAGCCATCTGTAGAATCTACAACAACAAATCTTAGAGAGACCAAAAATTTACAAAGTCTTGTTAGCGGAAGAATAACTAACGTCGACGGTGAACCTCTAATGGGAGTTACTGTAAGAATAAAAGATAAAAACCGAGGAGTAATAACCGATGAGAATGGTAAGTATGCTATAACTGCTGCAATCGGCGAGATTTTAGAATACAGTTCTATCGGTTATGAAAAGGCATCCGTTAAAGTAAGCAATACAGATCCGTTAGATATTGTAATGAAAGAATCTGTAAATGGCCTGGATGCCGTTCAGGTAACCGCTTATGGTAAAACTTCTAAAAGATTTAATACCGGTAATATTACAACTATTACAGGAGAAGAAATTCAAAAAAGTCCGGTAACAAATGTTTTAGAAGCTGTTCAGGGTAAAGTGCCAGGGGTTTATATTCAGCAAACCAATGGGCAACCTGGGTCTCCTGTTAGTATACAGATGCGAGGTCTGAACTCTATTAGTGTTAATCCTAATACACAGCCATTAGTAATAATAGATGGAGTACAGTATCCGTATGGAAACTTGCCGACAACTCAAGGAACAGGTACTCTAACCGGAGGGAATGCCTTAAATTTTATTGATCCTAATAGTATAAAAAACATCAACTTTTTGAAAGATGCTGATGCAACAGCAATTTATGGGTCAAGAGGATCAAATGGTGTAATTTTAATTACCACTAAAAAAGGACGAGTGGGTAAAGCGCAAATTTCATTTTCTTCTAGAAATGGAGTTTCTTTTAGAGGGAGAAGTCCTGAATTATTGAATACTAATGAGTATTTAAATTTAAGGCGGGAAGCAATAGAAAATGCTGGGTTAACTCCTCAGGCAAGCGATTGGGATCTTGAAAGATGGGATCCAAATAATGAAACCGATTGGACAGATTATTTTTTAGATGGTGCTGCTTTTACGACTGCCAATAATGTAAGTTATTCAGGAGGTTCAGAAAATGTATCTTATTTGGTAAGAGCTAACTATAATTCGCAAGAGAATATTCAAAATGCTAATGGGAAAAATGAAACCGGCGGGGTTCATTTTAACTTGAATGTAAATAGCAATGATCGTAAGTTTAGTTTGGGATTAACAGGTACTTACAACACAACTAAAAATACGGTAGTTCCATTTAATAATTCATTTCTTTTAACGGCTCCTAATGGACCACAGTTATATAATGAAGATGGAAGTTTAAATTGGACAGATTATAACGCAGGCGGATACCGAAATCCTGCCTCTATTTATGAATTGGTTCATGAAAATAAAACGGACAATTTCATTTCAAATGTAAATCTTAAGTATATACCAGTTAAAGGTCTTGAAATAAGCACCATGGTAGGTCTTAACGTTTTATCTTCTAATGAAGTATTTGGAAAACCAGATTCATATTACAATCCAGGTTTTTATCTGCCTAGTAGTAGTGAGCTAAGTGTTTCTAAATTAAGAACCTTGACGATAGAGCCTAATATTAGTTATACTACTAGTTTAGGCGATTTTGGTGAAATTACCGCTAAAGTTGGAGCGACTTTAATTGACAAACTGACTGAGAAAAACGATATATATGGTACCAATCTATTAAATAAAGCGGTAATAAAAAATCCAACGATGGCTAACCCAGAGGATGTCAGTAGCAGATATTCTAGTACAACGAATCGATATATTGGTGGATTTGGGATATTGAATTATAATTTAGCAAATAAGTACCTTTTAAACTTTAATATAAGAAGAGACGGCTCCACTAAATTCGGTCCGGGAAATCGTTTTGGAAATTTTTGGTCTGCTGGTGCCGGTTGGATTTTAAGTGAAGAAGATTGGTTTGCAGAATCATTAAATTTTATAAGTTTTGCAAAATTGCGCGGAAGTTACGGAACTAGTGGGATAGATGGAATAGCTAATTATAAATATAAAACGATATATGAATCTGGTTATTCTTATAACGGAAATATTGGATACTTATCAAGCGGACCGGCAAACCCTGACTTGCATTGGGAGAAAACGACCAAAGCTGAAATTGCTGTTAATTTAGAGTTTTTAGAAGGACGAATTTCAGTAACTGAAAGTTATTATGATAATAAAACTGATAATCAATTAGTACCTTTCCCGGTTTCAATAGTAACAGGGGTTAATTCCATAACTATGAATTCACCTGCGGAAGTGAGAAATTGGGGGCACGAAATCACCCTAAATACTAAAAACATAATATCTCAAAATTTTACTTGGTCTACTAGCTTTAATATTACATTACCAAAAAATAAATTAGTTTCTTATCCTGCAGATTTAACTTTAACTAATCCAAATCTTGAAGTTGGTAAATCTATAAACGGAAAGAAAGTATATAATTACCAAGGTGTTAATCCGGAAACTGGTAATTATAATTTTTGGAAAGATTTAAATAATGATGGTCAAATTACAAATAATGAAATCGGCGAATGGGAATCGGGCACTGATGCATTAGATTATAATCAGGATCGAACTGAATTTGTAGATTTAAATCCGAAATTTTTTGGTGGTTTTCAAAATAGTTTCAGGTATAAAAATTTTAATTTGAGCGTACTGTTTTCATTTACTAAAAAGAAAGCACTCAATTTTATAGGGTCTCAAACCGATCAGCCAGGTACATTTAATACAAATATCGCTAAAGATATTTACGATGCTCGTTGGCAACAACCAGGAGATATTACAAATGTAGCGAAACCAAGAGCTGGTTATTTAGGATATACCAATTTTGCAAATTTTAATAATAGTTCTGGTGCATATTCTAATGCTACTTACGCTCGATTGCAGAATGTAAATTTAAGTTATGATTTCCCTTCAGAAATTACTGATAAAATAAACTTCAACAGTATTCGTGTCTATTTACAAGGTCAAAATCTTTTAACCATTTCAAATTATGATGGCTACGATCCAGAAACCCTTGCTGCAGGAGCGGCACCTTTACGCACGGTAGTTTTTGGTCTTAATTTCACTTTGTAGTCTTCAATATAAAATTCAGAAAATATGAAAATCAACATATATAATATAAAATTAATAGCGTTTTTAGGAGTCGCCTTTTCTCTATCCAGTTGCGAGGATTATTTAGATATTCCAGCACCGTCTAATGCATTTTATGAAGAAAATACTTTTGTAAACGACGCTACTACGGCGACTACTATTAATGGTGTTTTAGCGCAGTTATCCGTAAATTATTATTTATCGAACCTATCTTTATATACAGGGCTTTATACAGATGAGTTTACTTTGAATCTAAATAATGCGATAACTTATCAACGTTTTTATAATAACGATTTAACTAGTAATAATGCCCCTAGTGCATGGTCCGATTTTTATCCTTTAGTATATCGTGTAAATGCGATCATAGAGGGGATAAATGATACAAATGCTGCGCTCTCTAATAAAGATCAATATCTGGGAGAAGCTTATTTTTTAAGAGCATTTAGTTTTTATTATTTAACCAATATATATGGCGATATAGCTTTACCTACAACTTCAGATTATATTGTTAATAATAAATTATCTAGACAGCCTCAAGAAGAAGCATTTCAGCAGATAATCGCTGATTTGGAGATGGCGGAATCTTTACTTTCTGAAGGTTATGTAACTAGCGATGGTTCAGAAACTTTATCTCAGGCAAGACCTAATAAAATTGCTGCACAGGCATTGTTGTCGAGAGTTCTTTTGCAAACCGAGAATTGGGAAAGGGCAGTGGAAATTTCATCAGCTATATTAAATCAATCGGGACAATCTTTAGTTGATACCGAGAATGTTTTTAAAACTGATAGTGGCGCTATGATTTGGGAATTAATGCCAAATAATAATCCTGATTCTTACATGAAGTACGTTCCAGACTACAATATTTATTTTGGATGGAATTATGGTTTTAGTCCTGTTGAAGTTGAATTCGGGAATGCTCCGGTATATTTAAGTGAAAGTCAATTAGATGTTTTTGAAGAAGGCGATCAGCGTTTTGAAAACTGGGTGTATCCAGTAGAATTACCTGATACAACTTATTATTTACCTTATAAATATCAAACGAAAACTGCAGGCGAAGAAGCAAGTGCGATATTACGTATTGCAGAACAGTATCTCATAAATGCTGAAGCAAATGCTGAAATTGGAAATTTAGGAGCTGCAGTTACAAGTATCAATGCAGTGCGAAATCGCGCGGGATTACCTGCTATTACCGCAAATTCTCGGGAAGAAGTTTTAGCCGCAATCATGAAAGAGAGAAGAGCTGAGTTTTTTGCAGAAGGAGGTTATCGATTTTTTGATCTAAAAAGAACAAATACGATCGATGAGGTAATGAATGATGTTGTAAAAGAAAAGACCAAGTTTGGAGAGGTAACATGGGATAGCTATAAGCAATTTTGGCCTATATCTTATAGCGAAATAAACGCGAATCCTAACCTGGAGCAAACCGAAGGATACTAAGCTTCTATGATTAAAAAAACTATATATATAGCTGTAACCTCGGTGTTGCTGGGGTTTACAGCTTGTAAAAAAGATAGCGATCATATTGCATTTTCTCAGCAAAAAGAAGAAGCTATCAGTTTTACTTTGGATTCTTTATTAACTTCAGATGGAGAAGCATCAGAAAAACTCCTTTTAGAAAAACTTGAAGAATTAAGCAAAAGTGGTGACGAATCAAAGATTAAGCTCACTTACAAATATTACTACGGTCTTAATGAACCCGATAAAGTAGATTCGCTAACTAAGGTTGTTATAAAGAAATTTCCTAAAGGATTACAGGCGAGATTTGCCGAATATCAAAATATATTTTCTAAAGATAGCCTTAACGATCAGATAGCTGCTTACGATGCCTGGGTGAAGCAATTTCCACCTGCCAATTATTCATTTGTCGATCAGGATTTATATAATATTGCGCTTTATTACCTCTTAGAGAAGAGTGTGAATCAGGATAAAACTGAAGTTACCAATGCAATAAAATCTCGCTTTCTTGACCATCCATCTAAGATTAATGCACTTTATAACTTAGCAGGCTTGCTCAATAATAATGGGAAAAGAGAAGAGGCGATCGCGTGTATAGAGAACAGCATTAGAACTGCAGAAAAATGGGAAAATAAAAGCGATATTCCAGAGCAATCTAAACTGATGGTTTTAAATAGACATCGTGATGCCATAAGGTTTTATGCTATTTTACTGAAGGAATCAAACAAATGCCAAAAAGCGGTTGATCATTTTGAAAAATATAAAAGTCGTATTGATTTTATAGATTCTGAAGTAAACTCCAAATATGCAGATTGTTTAGAGCAACTTGGGGATGGCAATAAAGCGTATGAACAAATCGTAGCGCTTGTAAAAATGAATAATGAAGTTGCTGAAGCAAATTACCCAAGATTTAAACGATTGTTTCTAGAAACTCAAGGCAATCTAGAAGATTTTAGAGATTTCGAGAAGAAGATGGAAAAAGAGCGAGATGCTGCTTTATTAGAAGAGGTGAAGATAAAAATGATTTCTGAAAAAGCACCAGCATTCAGTTTGCAGAAATTAGATGGTGCTGAAATATCTTCTTCAGACTTAAAAGATAAAATTCTGATTGTAGATTTTTGGGCAACCTGGTGCGCACCTTGTAAAGCTTCTTTTCCAGCCATGCAGCAAGTGAAAAATCATTATCTAAAAAACGATAATATTCAATTTTTGTTTGTCAATACGATGGAATCTGAAACTCTTTCAGCAATAAAACCAAAGGTTAAAAAGTTTGTTTCGTCTAATAATTACAATTTAGATATGTATTTCGATCTCAAAAATCAGGATAATAGTTATCAGATGGCTGAAGATTTTGATGTACATGAAATTCCGTACAAATTCATAATTGACGGAGAAGGTAATATTAGATATAAGATCAAAGGTTATGAAGGAAATCTAGAAGTAGAACGAAAAAAACTTATTGCTATGATCGACGCTGTAAAGAATGAAAATTCATAATCAATCTACAGTAACTACTATTATGTAGTCTTTAGTTGAGTTTTAATTTTTATAGTTTCAGCTTCAATTTCTAAGGATCATAATACAGTAAATCTTCAGAATACAAATCACATAAATTTTAAAGAATGATTAGAAAGAAAATATGCTTATTACTAGCCCTTTTTACACTTGCGCTTAGCGCACAGGAAAATAAGCTGGAAAAAGCAACTATTATTCATGACAGCCTAAGTAATGGCCTTGAATATTTTATAATGCAAAATAGCGAACCTGAAAATCGAGCTTCGTTTTATTTTGCTCAAAATGTAGGTTCAATTTTAGAGAATGATAGTCAGCAAGGATTGGCGCATTTTCTAGAGCATATGGCTTTTAATGGAACCGAAAATTTTAAGGATAAAGAAATGCTTACGTATTTAGAGCAGAATGGCTTAAAATTCGGAAGAGAAATTAATGCCTATACCAGTTTCGATCAAACTGTTTACAATATTAATCAGGTTCCTGTAACCAATGAAAAATTATTGGATTCTGTATTGTTAATATTACACGATTGGTCGGGATATTTATCGTTAACAGATGAAGAGATTGATAACGAAAGAGGAGTAGTAAACGAGGAGTGGAGAAGTTCTAATACTGCAAATTATAGAGCTTCTACAAAAATTTGGTTAGACGGTTATCTTAAAGATTCGAAGTATAGCAAGCGTATGCCGATAGGCAAAATGGATATCGTTAATAACTTCGAATATGATAAATTAAGAGATTATTACGAGCGCTGGTATAGACCAGATCAGCAAGCAGTAATTGTTGTAGGAGATATCGATCCAGAATTGATGGAACAAAAAGTAAAAGATATTTTTTCTGAAATACCCCTTAAGGAAGACCTACCTGCAAGAGAATCATTTGATGTGACTTTAAACAAAGAACCACTTTTTATCGTGGCTACCGATAAAGAACTAGGAAATCCTAATGTAGAATATTTTATTAAGCATAAAAAAGAAGATCTGTCGGTACTCGAAAAAGAGAAAAGATCCTTAGTGGGAAGCTTAACAAATTATATTCTAAATAATAGATTATCTGAATTATCTGTTGAGGATGATAGTCCAGTTTTAGGTGTAGGTTTCGGTATTCAGGATTTTGTGAGACCTCTGGAAGTGTTGAGTATTAATATTAGTCCTAAAAAGGATAGTTTATTATCAGGTCTGGAATTTGCACTTTCAGAATATAAGCGTTTTGCAGAATACGGAGCTACATCTGCAGAGCTTGAAAGAGCTAAAGCGGCTTTTAAAACTAGCTATACTTCTGCAATTAAAAATGTAGATAAACGAAGTAATGATTCTTATGCTTCAGCAATTATAGATGCTTATTTAGAAAATGTACCGGTATTCGATTACAAATCGAGTTTAGTGTACGGGGAAAATTTAATCGGAAAAATTAATAATAACGATATTCTTGATTATTTGTCTGATTTTGAAGGTGAATACGGCCGCGGAATCGGAATTAAAGGAACTACAGATTATAATTACCCTGAAAAAAATGAGATAGAAGTTGTTTTAGAAAACGTAAAGAACAAATCGTTAGAAGCTTACGAAGAAGATCTTCAGGAGAAGACCTTAATTAATGAAGAACTTCAGAAAACTGAAGTAACCGGAGAAACGAAACTTAAAGGAATTGATGCCAAGCAATATACTTTAGCAAACGGATTGAAAATCGTGACTTTTCCTACAGATTTTGAAAAAGAAAAAGTTTATATGAGTGCCTTTAGCCCGGGTGGTCAATCTCTAATCCCTACTAAAGATTTACCAAATGTAAATGTAGCTTCTTATGTGGTTTCACAATCTGGTTTAGGGGATTTGGATAAAATCGAATTACAAAAAAAGCTTGCGGGTAAAGAAGTTTCTTTGGGAGTTTCAATCAATAATTATTCTGAAAATATCTCTGGAGGTGCCAGTACCAAGGATTTGGAAATACTGCTTAAAGAGGTCTATTTGAATTTTACATCACCTCGTTTTGATGCCAACGCCTTGGATATTCTAAAGCAAAATTTTGAAAACAGTTTAGAAGCAAAGAAAAACAATGTTAATAGCGCTTTTCAGGATTCTTTGACCCTGGCGACTTCAGGCCATAGTGAGCGAGCTTTAATTTTTGATCGTGAACTTATAGATAATATAAGCTTAGAAGGAGTAGAGAACGTTTTTAAAAATAGAATTGCTAATGCCGGTGATTTTACGTTCGTTTTTGTAGGAGATTTTGACGAGAAAAATTTAGTTGAATTGGCTCAAAAATATCTTGGGAATATCCCAAAAGGAAAAAAAGAGACGATTAAAAATCATAACATGGTTCCTAAAAAAGGACTTACTAAAGTTCATGTTTCAGAAATTATGGAAACGCCGCAATCTACAATTAGCATTTACATGAATGGTGAGATGAAATATACCAGAAAAGCTAATCTAGAGGTATATATTATAGCTGAATTGCTGAATAAAAAATACATGAAACGTATTAGAGAAGAAGAAGGCGGAAGTTATGGCGTTAGTGTTGGAGGTAATGTTGTAAGTAAACCAAAAGGTAATTTTAATCTAAATATCAGTTTTCAATGTAATCCAGATAAAGCTGAAGAACTCTTAGAGATCGTTTATGAGGAGTTAGAGAATATTTCTAAAAACATTGATTCTTCTAATTTTTCAGAAATTAAAAGTAATATCAAGAAAAACCATAGAGAGCTGCAAAAAGAAAATGGTTTCTGGATGAGTAACATTGTATCTAGTTTAGAGAACGATCTTCCAATTGATTCTCAAGAAAAATTTGAAGCTTTAGTAGATCAAATAACTATAAGCGACATCAAGAATACAGCCGTTCGTTTAAATAAAAATCCAGCGATTGTGGAAGGTGTTTTAAGCCCAAAAAATCAAGAAGACGATTCAAATACAGCTGTAGATTAATTTTTCATTTGAATGTCCGTAATCATACCAAGTTTTGGTTAATCTGAACTGGATTCAGGGGCTAGTCCAGAACTGATTCTGGATCAGTCCGTAAAGACGAAAACTAACAGATTACAGATAATCAAGATTTTTTTAATAGTAGATTTAGCCTAAAAAGGGGTTCAGAATATTTTCTGAACCCCTTTTTTATTTTTGGATTATAAATTTCCCTTGAGAATTAATTTTTAAAGTCTGAAAACCTTTTCCCAAAAAAATCTGTTCGGCTTAGCATAGGGAAATTTACTTTTAATTATTTTTTTTCTGAATTTAATGGGTATGTGCCGGGCCTTTGTGTTGGTCGTCAATACTTTTGCCTACTGCTGTTCTTTCGCTTGCAGCGCTTTTTCTAGGCATTGTTCTAAAAATATGATCCCAAAGTGGGGACGAAACGCCAAAGGCGCGATCTGGCTCACGATAATGATGTATGCTGTGATGATGCCATAAAATCTTCAAAAAGTTATCGGGAACTTTAAAAGCATGTACCGAATAGTGTACGGCTAGATATGCAGCGTAACCAACCAGAAAACCAGATAGAAAACCAAAAACATAGTCGCCCAAAATCGCACGATAAATAATAAACAGGATTGTAGCTACAATCAAACTTAATACCGGGGGCATTGCTAATCTGGTTTTGTCTTTTGGATAATCATGGTGTACACCGTGCATTGTATAAGATATTTTTTGTCGCCTTGGTGTGGTTGCGGGAATGTGATAAAGATAGCGATGCGCTATATACTCAATCAGCGTAAAAAATGCTAATCCGCCTAGAAACCATACTAAAATCTCTGGCGCCTGAAATCCTTTTTGGAAAATCCCATAATAAATAAGTGCAGCAGCTGTACCAAAAAAGATTATTAAAGGCGCAGCAATATGAGTATGTGTTAATTTTTCTAATAATGGGTTTTCAAATAATTTGGGTGAGCCTTTATGCTTAGGCCTTTTAAGTTTAGTAGATTCCATAATCTAAATTTTAAAATAATCCGTTTATCTCTCCGTCAATTCTATTGATGATATTTCCGAGATCTTCCGGTTCATCAACAAAGTTTATATTATCAACATCAATAACCAGTAAATTACCTTTATCATAACCATGAATCCAGGCTTCGTATCTTTCGTTTAGCCTGCTTAAATAATCGATAGAAATAGAGTTTTCATATTCTCTTCCTCTTTTTTGTATTTGCGCAACTAAATTGGGAATACTGCTTCTTAGATAAATTAGCAAATCGGGACCTTTAACTACACTTTCCATAAGCTCGAATAACGACTTATAATTCTCGAAATCTCTATTGGTCATTAATCCCATGGCATGCAAATTGGGAGCAAAAATGTGGGCGTCTTCGTAAATAGTACGATCCTGAATAATCTTTTTCCCACTTTCTCTAATCTGTAATATTTGTCTAAATCTGCTGTTTAGAAAATAGATCTGAAGATTAAAAGACCAACGTTCCATTTTGTTGTAGAAATCTTCAAGATAAGGATTCTCTAAAACGTCTTCATAATGCGCTTCCCATTTATAATGTTTAGCAAGTAGTCTTGTGAGCGTGGTTTTTCCTGCGCCAATATTTCCTGCAATCGCTACATGCATGGTATTGAAATGTTATAAGTTAGAACTATTTTTTATTTTGAGATCGTAAATATAAAGCATTTCAATCACAGCATTTTTTGTAATTCGTCTAGTATACTTTTGAAATTGATATCTAATTTTTTACAATATTTAAACGAAAATATGCATTCTATAATGTGAAATCCTAATTGTATAAGGAATTTAATATTTTTTTACAACTTTAGCGAATTTTTCAGAATTTCAAAATCATGCAGAATATTTTATTTTTTTATAATTTATCAGATGCAATTTACTACTAAGTCATTTCTTCAATTTAAATAATCATTCAGGAAAAGATAAGATTCACTTATCAATGCTACCGGTTTTAGGAGAGAAGGGTACTTGTCAATTTTTAATTAGAAACGTTGATTTGGATTAGTTGTTTTAAAGCTGAATTATCATAACAAGATCCACATTTATAAAACGTAAAAAGACAGTCTAGAAAATCGGTAAGCATATGAAAACTAAGCCCTATAAAAATGAGTTTAAAAATTCCTTTTTTTAGAAAAACGGCGCCTAAAATATAAAAAATGATCGCAATTTGGGAGTGCAGGGGATGGAATCCTATACCACATCGATGAGGGTCAAAAAGCGGATTAGCGAAAATATGATCTATATCCACCAGCATGGTTAGTGCGAGAATAATCCAATTGTGCTTCCAATTCTTTTTGTCAAAAAAATAGGCAATTATTCCAATAACCAAAAAATGCATCGAATAATGAAAAATACTTTGTATCAATATTGGTGCTTAAATTCAGGTGTTTTCAGAAGAATTATCTGGCTTTAATAATTTATTCAATTTTTTGTTAAGATGAATATATCTTATAATACCAATAGACAAAAATATAATACTTACTGAAAATGCACCATAACCCAGCCAATGTAATTCTGGATATTCTTTTATTTGTAATAAAGCGAGTCCGCCGATTAGCAAATATAGCGAAGCTCTAATATAGGCCAATAGTGTACGTTCATTGGCCAATTTAGTTCGTTCTAAAGCAAGATGTTCTCTTATGAGTTTTTCATCAATTATTCTGGTTTTAAAGGGATTGCTAAGTTTTACTTTTCTCATTTTATTTGATTTCAAAAGGGAAAAATATCGGAATTATAAAAGATGCTGCGATCCAAATTATTAAATTTAAAGGAGTTCCAAACTTCAAAAAGTCATTAAATTTATAATTTCCAGGTCCATACACCATTGTGTTTGTTGGGTAGCTTACTGGTGTCATAAAGGTTAATGAGCACGCAAACATTACTCCAATCAATAAAGGTTTTTCACTAATGCCTAAAGCCGCAGAGAGACTAATCACAATTGGAGCCATTAATGCTGCCGCTGCTTTGCTGCTAAGTACATTGGTTGACAGAAAGGTAATAAGAAAAATTAAGCTTAATATAATCCTGGGGTCCAAACCGCCAATTTGATCAAAAATAAATTGTGAAATAACATCTGAGCCTCCGGTTTTTTCTAAAGCTTTTCCCATAGAAAGTACACCGGCCATCATAAAAATTACTTTCCATTCTATAGCATCATAAGCTTCTTTAGGTTTTAAAATCGATGTGGTAACGATTAGTAAACCGCCAATCATAGCACTTATTAGTATCGAGGTGAGATTTAATGCCGCCGATAAAACTACACCTAATGTTATTAATAATGCAGGGATTGCTTTTTTATAATTAACTTTTTTAGTTTGATAATTAGAGAGTATAACTATTAATTTTCGTGATAATAGGGTCTGAATATTTTTTTCAGAAGCGTAAACTAAAAGCATATCACCTTCTTTTAAAATGACATTTGATACATCCTGAGTGATAATTTCTTTGCGATGTCGCAGCGCTAAAACCGATGCATAATAAATATTTCTAAAGTTAAGCTGCCTTAATGATCGCTCTGCAAGCGAGGAACCATAAGGGATCATCACTTCGTAAATTTGTTTTTGTTCTTTACCATCCTTAGATTTTTCATTTTCTAAAAGATTTGCCTTATCACCAATAAGTTCGTAACCACCTTTCTCCATAAGTTCGGTAAGATGTTGGGGATCTATAATAATTTTAATAGAGTCCTCTGCTCTCAATATGGTATCTCCGTTTATCTCATAAACCCTATGATGTTTCCGTTTAATAGATAAAACCTGTGCTCCATAATGGCTTACAAGTTTAGATTTTCCTATACTATGATCTACATCTGTACTTTCAGCTTTGAGAAAAACTTCTGCTAAATAACTTTGTGCTTCTTTGGTTAATCCGCTTTCATGCGCCTCTGCTCTTTTTGGCAGGAGTAAAGGGCCTACTATAATTATGTAAGCTAAGCCAATGGCCAGCAGGCATAAAGCTGGTAAAGTAAATTCAAACATATTAAATGCTTCTAATCCACTTTTCTTGGCAATACCGCTTATTAAGATATTTGTAGATGTGCCTATAAGCGTACACGTGCCTCCAAATAATGCTGAAAAAGATATAGGAATCAATAAACGAGCTGGGCTTATACCAGTTTCCCTGCAGACCAATAATGCCATAGGAATTAAAATGGCGACAACGGCAGTATCATTAATAAAAGCAGAAAATAATGCTGCAGAAAAACAGAATATCATTAAAGCAAACACATAATTGATTTTGGCGATGCTTATAATCCTATCACTGAAGCTTTCGATAATTCCGCTTTTAAAAATAGCTGCACTTATAACAAACATGCATCCAAGGGTAATAGTTGCAGGGTGGTTAAAGCCAGAAAAACCTTCTTCAGGACTCAAAACGCCGCTTACTATAAATAATGCCATAATCAGGATCGATGTAGTATCGATCGTAAAATAATCTTTAATAAAGAGGAAAATACCAATCAGGATAATAGCGGTGGTGATATAAAGTTCCATGTATTATGAAGACTATTTTTAATTTGAATGTTTAATAAACAATGTAGAATGCATAAATATGCTTAACAATAAAAAACATTAAGTTGTCTTTCGTTAAATCTTTCTTCAATTCTAATGTTAAAGATACTATATCTTTTGCCTGATAATAGTATATTATAACATCACCTTAAGAGTTTTATATGGAAAATGAAAAATCTAGAGAGGTTTGGCTTCGAGGATCTTTACCAGATATACCGTTACTTTTGCAACCAGCTGCCCATGCGCTTTTGCAGTCTAAGGAAGAGGTTTTTAAATATACAGCAACTTTTCCTGAAGCACTACTATGGAAGAAACCTGCCGGAAGAGCAAGCGTTGGTTTCCACTTGCAGCACATTACCGGGGTTTTGGATCGAATGCTAACCTATGCCGAAGAAAAATCTCTTTCTGAAACTCAATTTGAATATTTACGAAAAGAAGGTTTTGAAGGTCGCGAGGTAAAAATCGCTAATTTGAAAAAAGCTTTTACTGAAAAAGTAGATGAAGCGTTGCAGACTTTTAAAAATACACCTGAAGCGATATTAACCGAAAAGAGAACGGTAGGGAGAAAGAAGTTACCTTCTAGTGTGATAGGATTGTACTTTCATGCCGCAGAGCACAGCCAGAGACATATTGGCCAAATGCTAGTTACTATTAGCGTATTAGAAAGTGAAATTTAATAATTAAAAAAGGCTGAGAAATATTCTCAGCCTTTTAATAAATTATAGCAAACTACCTAAGGATGAAATAATTAGATGTCTATTAGAAAATTATTTATTATTTCTAGGCAATCCTCAGAGCATTTCATCTCGATTATCGAGTAAAAGTAATTATCTCATTTCAGGGTTATCTCTAAGCTCTTTAGCTCTAGAAGAAGGAATAAATACCTGAATACCGAAGTTTAGACCTAAAGAGTTTTGATATGTGGTGTTTCCTCCACCAACTAAACCATTATACTTAAGATTAGTTTCTAATGCTACGTTATCTGTAAGGAAGTAAGAATATCCTGGGCCTACACCAAAAGCAAATCCATTGGTAGTATTTCCACCAGCAACATTAACACCAGCAATACCTGCATTTGCTTCAACGAAGAAACGACCGTGGCTTAAAAGATTATCAATTCCTTTTTCACCTGGGCTTAAGTAATATCTAGATAAAGCCTGAAATCCATATACAGTAGTTTCAGTAGATCCTTCACTCTCTGCAGATTTACTAAATCCGATATTAGCTACAGCTCCTAACATAAAATTATCTTTTACAAAATATCCAAGTTTTGGACTTAAACCTAAATTGTAACCTGCGCCATCGTTTAATCCGAAGTTTAAACCAAGAATACTGCTGTTTCCGGTATTGATTAAGCCACTACCAAAATCACTTCCAACCATAAAGTTTCCTTCTTGGATTTGAGCATTAGAAATACCAATGCTTCCCAGTAATGCAATCGCGCTTAAAATAATTAATTTCTTCATTTTGATTTTTTTTGTTTCGCGCAAATTTAGTCAGCTTTCGAGGTTGAAAAATATCATTTAATTCAAGTTTAATATTACTTTAAAATTGCTGTTAAATTTAATTGTTGTAAAGGTTAATTTGGTTAAAATCTACATTTCCGCCTGAAATTATTATTCCGATTTCTTGGTTTTTAAAATCTTCTTTTTTCTTCAAGATAGCTGCTAATGCTACAGCGCTAGAAGGTTCCACTATAATTTTCATTCGTTCCCAAATTAATTTCAGTGCAATCTTTATTTCATCTTCAGTAACTCGGATTATGCTATCGACATGTTTCTGAATAATTGGAAAGTTTTTATCTCCAAGTTGTGTTTTTAATCCATCGGCGATTGTATTGGAGCTTTTATTAATCTCTATTTTTCCTGAAATTAATGAGCGATAAGCGTCGTCTACTTCAAAAGGTTCGGCTCCAAATGTTTTAGTTTTTTCAGTAAATAGATTCACGGCAAGAGCAGTACCGGCAATTAATCCGCCTCCACCAACGGGAGTTACTACACAATCAAGATTAGGCTTTTTTTGAATCAATTCTAAAGCTGCGGTACCCTGTCCTAAAATCACATCAATATCATTAGAAGGATGAACGAATGTAGCGCCTTTTTTCTCAACGATGTTTTGCGCGGTTTCTTCACGGTTTTTTAAAGTTGGTGGACATTCCGTAATAATTCCGTTATAAGTTTTTACGGCATCTTTTTTTACCTGAGGCGCAGTAGATGGCATGACTATATAAGCAGGAATTCCTAAGCTTTTGGCTGCTAAGGATAATGCCTGGGCAAAGTTACCTGAAGAATGTGTAACCACTCCTTTTTGCTGATCTTTTTTGCTTAGTTGTAGGATTGCATTAGTGGCACCACGCATCTTGAAAGCACCCATTTTTTGGAAATTCTCACATTTAAAATAGATGGAACAACCTCCAATTTGATTAATTAATGAAGAAGTTAAAATTGGCGTTTCGTGAATATAGGGTTTTATACGCTCATGAACCTGTAATAAGCTTTTTTGAGTAAAATCGTCCATAAATATAAATGCTGAAATTGGTTGGAAAATTAGCCAATTTCAGCATCAGGAAAAAAGTTTTTGAATGAATTATCACTCTTCAATAGGAACAGTAAAAACCGGAATCTTTGATTGCTTTAGAATTTCCATAGAAACATTTTCAGCAAAAAGATTATGAAAAAATCCGTGTTTATGGGTGCCCACGATCATCATATCGGTCTTTAATTTTTTAGCTTCTTCTAAAATAGTTTCAACCGTAGATCCCTGGATCAGTAAGGCTTCAGACTCGATGTTATTTTCGATAAACGAATCGCATAATTGCTGCAGCATACGGTGTTCCTGTCTAAATTCTTCAGCTTTTGTATCTCGAATATACTTTGGGCCAACTTCATATCCCACAAAATCCGGATCTGGATCGGCAACATGAACCAACCATACTTTTGCGTTAAATTTTTCAGCAAAACTTTCGGCATACGTAAGCATTTCGCCTACGGCTTCATTAAAATCTACGGCTACTAAGATGTTTTTGATGAGCATAATTCTCAGAAATTAATAACCGCGATCCTGTTCTACCACATTTTTCAATTCTTCACCATCTTTAAAACGTTCGTAATTATCAACGATCTGAGGAATTACAGATTCAGCTTCGGTTAAACTTGCGGTATGCGGAGTAATACTAATTCTCTTGTGATCCCAAAAAGCATGATCTTCTGGTAAAGGTTCTTCTTTAAAAACATCTAAAGAGGCGCCTGCTAAATGGCCATTATCAATCATTTCTATAAGGTTATTTTCTTCTAAATGTTCGCCACGACCTACATTTATAACATAAGCACCTTTAGGGAGTTTCTCGAATAATTCTTTATTTAAAATTCCGGTTGTCTCATCAGTTAGTGGAAGAAGACAAATAAGAATTTCAGAATTACTTAAAAAATCATCTAAACTGCCATCACCAGAATAGGATTTGATATCTTCACAATCTTTCTCGGTACGCGACCAGCCTGAAACCTGAAAGTTATTTTTTGCTAAGAGTTTTGCAGTGGCGGTACCAATAACACCCATTCCCATAACACCTATTTTCATATCGCTGTTACGGCAATACTTCATTACATTCCAGTTATGATCTTTCTCCTGGTGTTTGTATGCGGAAAGATGTCGAGTGTGATTCATAACCAAAGCAAGAACAAACTCACTTAAATCGCTGGTTAATTGCTCATCTACAACTCTGGTAATTTTAACTCCTTCAGGAAATTCAGGATCTGATGTGATATGATCTACACCGGCACCCATCGAGGCAACAACTTTTAAATTTGGATAATTTTTGAATAGTCCGCGAGGATGTTTCCAACTAATGGCAAATTCAACTTCTTCGGTGTCGTGGTCTTCGGGATAAGTATAAACATTCATTCCAGGATGTTGACCTTTTAAATTTTCTACCCATTTAGATACATCTCTACCTGGGGCTACAACTAATACTGACATTTAATTCTAATTTTTGCCCTCATCGAGGGTTTTGATTTTTAATTTTTAATTTGAAGTTTGTTAACTAACAAAAGCACTATAACCGGTAATTGCTCTACCAACAATTAGTGAATTTATTTCTTTGGTTCCCTCGTAACTGTATATCGCTTCGGCATCTGCCACAAAACGGGCAACATCGTGTTCCAATAAAATTCCGTTACCGCCCATTACTTCACGAGCACGGCTTACCACATCTCGCATTCGCATGCTACAATACACTTTAGCAAGAGAAGCATGTTCATCGGTTAGCATATCTGCATCTTGCATTTCAGAAAGTCTAAAACATAATGTTTGCATCGCGGTAAGATTCGAAACCATTTCTACCAGATGATTTTGGATTAACTGGTAAGAGGCAATTGGTCTTCCAAACTGCTCTCTTTTTCTTGTATATTTTAATGCACTTTCATAAGCACCGCGAGCACAACCTACCGCTTGCCAGGCAACACCGGCACGCGTCATTCGTAAAACATTAGCAGTGTCTTTAAACGAATTTGCATTTTGCAATCGATCACTTTCTGCAATTTTACAATCGGTAAGTGTAATAAGGGCGTTTTGTACAATACGAAGCGCCATTTTATCTTCCATTTTTTCGGCTTTAAAACCGGGATTGTCTTTCTCTACCAAAAATCCTTTCACCTGGTTGCTCTCTTCATCCCGTGCCCAAATAATAATCACATCTGCGAAAGTGGCATTACCAATCCATTTTTTTTGTCCGTTTAAAATCCAGTTTTTACCATCGTATTTACAGGTGGTTTCTAAACCGCCAGCAACACCAGATCCTACATTGGGTTCGGTTAGACCAAAAGCGCCAATTTTCTCTAGTTTTTGCATCTGCGGAAGCCATTTTTGCTTTTGCTCCTCGCTACCACATAAATAGATAGATCCCATTGCCAGGCCGCTGTGAACACCAAAAAAAGTTGAGGTAGAAACATCGACTCTTGCAATTTCTTGCGCGATAATTCCTTCCATTAAAAACGGAAGATTAGGGCAACCATAACCTTCGTAAGGAATACCGGCAATATTTAGTTTTTTGAATTTTTCAATAATTTCGAAAGGAAATTTTGCGCGATTCCAGTGGTCATTAATTAATGGACGAATTTCGTCTTCCATAAGATTGCGCACTTTCATCTGAAGTTCGCGTTGTTCTTTGGTAAGTTTATAATCAAGATTATAGAAATCGCCATCGATAGGAGGAAGGTCACTTTGTGATTTGTGACGCTTGGTTTTTAACATTTTCATGAGTCCGGCAAGCTGGCGCTCATCTAAAGTACCTAAAGCTTTCATTGCTTCAGACAAATCGATTTGTTTATTAATTTTTGCCAGCTGATCCATATCAACCGACTTTAACAGGTTTACCGTGTTTCTTACTTTTTTAAAAAAGGACATGAGAATGCTTTTGTTGTAATCTCAAGTTAATGATTAAAAAGTCCCGCCGCTGTTAAGGAATTCCGAAGAAAAAGATAAAATCGGAAAGGGTTTAGTTAGAACATTTTTAAATAAAAAAATCCCCTGAAATGATCAGGGGATTTTAGAAGTTTATAGGCTGTATTTTTAAGCTTATACCGATGGCTTGTTTTCTAAAAAGTTCATGTTTTCGGCATTTCCTTTTTCGGTGTTTTTCTTTTTATATGTATTTACAAAAGTATCTTTTACCCTTTCAGAATATATAAAGTATGGAATCCAAATTATGCACGCAATTAGTGATTTAAATACTTCTTTATATAAATCGGGACCGGGGGCTGTAGCATATACAGACGGAATAAATGACGCCGCCAGCGTATCTAAACTTACACCTATAAAATTGAAAACATAAAAGGCAATAATTAGTCTTGGCGCTATTGTTCTTCTTTTGAAGAAAATAATCAATATAAAAATATTGAAAGCAAGAGAAATAGCATTAAACAGGATTTCAAAAAAGACTAGTCCAACTAAGGCTTTATTTCCGTTAGACCAAAGTAATAAATAATCGGAGGTAAAATACTCATTATTTATCATTGGCGATAAGGTTAGTAACGGAGAAAGGCAAAGTCCTATTGCTATTAAAATTAGCCAGCCACCTATTGGGCGATGATCGTCTGGATGCGCTTTAGATGGAATGTCGTAATTGGTATAAATTAAACGGCATAAGAATCCCACCCCGGTAAATACTACTAGGAATAAAAACAATGCAAACCATGAGAGATCAGAATCATCGTTATTGGCATAACTTTCTGCAAGGCTTTTATTATATGTGAGGTAATAGGAAATGTTTTCTGAAGCTTTTTCATGAGCTTTTAGAAATTCTGAATAATCTTTAGCAGGTACGTGATCGCTTAAAGCTTTGTATTTGTGAGTAATATCGATTCTAGCATTAGAATATTTAGATTGGTAAGTATATTCAAAATATGGATTATCAGACTTATAATATTCGGTATTTACTTCCCATTTCTCAGGAGTGAAAATGACAATGTTATAATCGATATTGGTGCTTTCGTTTATATAATACGGGGATTTACGTTTTGCTGTTTTCTGCGGAAACATAAAATTATCGATTGCCAATGCATAGTATTCTGAATAGATCTGGCTTGGATCATCTGGCATTTCCGTCCAGTGATTTGGGATCCTGTATTCTTCGTAAACTGTAAAGGTGTTTTTTTGATCGCGTTCATCCTTAAAATAAAGTTCTTCGGAAACTTCAATATCAGCATAGGCCAAACTATAAAAATCCAGATAGCTTTTTTGAATGCTGCTAATCCCATTTCCGTTAAACTCAGCCCTTGTTATATCTGCCTTATAACCGCTATAAACCGTTTCTACTCTAAGGCGTGTTGGTCCGCCAATGGAGTCGATAATAAAAGTTTCTGTAATATTAGTTTTTCCGTAATCTGGCTTTTCAAATTTTGTAAGTGTGGTAGTACCTTCATCTAAAATGAGTCCGTAGCCATAATCTGGTGCAAAAATTGCTTCAGCATTACCACCCTGATTATTAATGGTAGGATCTATAAAATAATCTTTGTTAAATCTGTGATATTGCACGATACAGTGATCAAAAGAATTTGGCGATGGTAAGTCTTTGTTGACTGTATTTCCGAAAGTTGAATTAACTAAAATCGGATGCGCATCTATATTGTATGCTTTTAAAAGTTCACTTAGCAAAAAAGATTTGTCTTTGCAATCACCATACCGGCGGTTGAAAATTTCTTTTGGATTACTGGGCTTGTGAGAACTTAAGCCATTTTCGAAACCTAAATATCTTATTTTATCCTGAACAAATCTGGTTAGCGGCACAATGGGATCGTCGAAAACAGTATCGGCCTCTATAATTTCTTTAGCTTTCGCCCGTAACCATTTTCTATCTGAAACCGATATTTGATAATATTGATTATAGTTTTTGGCCACGTCATTCCAGCTGGTAAACTGTGAAACCTGATAAGATTTTGAAGCGTCGTACCAAACGGGCGTATTGCTATCGTAAACAGTAGTTTTTGGGTTATTGTTTTTTATTACATATTCTGTGTAATTGGGATGTTCGGTAATCTCAGGTTTATCGGTGCCATTAAAAAATTTGATCTCAAAATCCTTGTTTTTAGGTACCAGGTATCTTCCGTGGATATTTACTACAGGAAGCGAATATTCTAAGTATTCTTCCGTAGAAAAAATTCCATTATGCACAGGATTAAAACCTTTGCGAGTGTAGCTATATTCTATAATATCTCCCACTCTTACGTCTGTTAGATTAAAAAGTGCAGAAAGGGAACCGTCGTATAAATGTCTTTCCAGATTTGTTTCTCGCTGTACGGTTTTTATCCGATTTAGGTCCAATTGGTCGATCACTTGATCATCGCGGTAGATATTGATTTTGTGTAAAAATAAACTTTGATAATCTGGATCAAATTCGATAGTGAAATCGCTCATTTCCTGTACGCCATCATTATTAAGGATTTTAAAAGCCAAATGGCGGTAAGCTTTTTCTTCGATTAAATTGAATTGTGCATCTACCAATAAATACAAAAAAGGCGAATTATCAAGTTCTTTCTTTTCTGAAGAAAGTTTCGCTTGTATTGGTGTAACCCAGTCTGGTGTTTTTGATTGAAAAACTTGGTCGCTTTGTGCTGAAATTGCACATAGCCAAAGGCACGCGAATAACGTGCAGATCGATTGTAAGCGCTTCATAGAGATGTTAATGAAACCTCAAATAAACGTTAATAAAATTAAAAAAGGAAATTTTGTGGTATAAAAAAATCCCCTGATTATTCAGGGGATTTTATTTAATTTATAGGATGAAAATTACAATCCAAAAGCTTCTTTTACTTTATCTACGTAATCTAGTTTTTCCCAGGTAAATAACTCTACTTCTTTTTTTACTTCTCCGCTATACGGACTCTTGAAAATTTTAGTAACCGTTCTCGATTCTTTTCCCATATGGCCATAAGCTGCAGTTTCGCGGTAAATAGGATTTCTAAGATTTAATCGCTCTTCAATAGCAAATGGGCGCATATCAAAAATCTCTCTTACTTTTTTAGCAATCTCGCCATTACTCAGGTCTACTTTTGCAGTTCCGTAAGTATCTACAGAGATTGAGGTAGGTTCAACAACACCAATAGCGTAAGAAACCTGCACCAAAACTTCATCGGCGACACCGGCTGCAACTAAGTTTTTAGCAATATGTCTAGATGCGTAAGCAGCAGAGCGGTCTACTTTACTAGGATCTTTCCCAGAGAAAGCACCACCACCGTGAGCTCCTTTGCCACCATAAGTATCTACGATAATTTTTCTTCCGGTAAGTCCGGCATCACCATGTGGCCCACCAATTACAAATTTCCCGGTAGGATTAATGTGATAGGTAATATCATCATTAAACAATTTCTGTACATATTCGGGAAGTTGTTCAATAACACGCGGCATTAAAATCTCAACAATATCTTTTTTAATTTTCTTCAACATTTCCTCGTCTTCTTCCATAAACTGGTCATGCTGAGTAGAAAGTACAATTGCTACAATGCGCTGCGGAATGTTATCATCACTATATTCAATTGTAACCTGGCTTTTAGCATCAGGTCTTAAATAGGTAATATCTTTATTTTCACGACGAAGTTTAGCAAGCTCGATCATCATTTTATGAGAAATATCCAGTGCGAGTGGCATATAATTCTCGGTCTCTGAAGTTGCATAGCCAAACATCATTCCTTGGTCTCCTGCACCTTGTTCTTCTTTAGAAGCGCGATCTACACCCTGATTAATATCTGGAGATTGTTCATGGATTAATGAAATTACCCCACAAGAATCGCCACTAAATTGATAAGCACCTTTGGTATATCCAATATCGTTAATTACATCTCTGGCAATTTGCTGAACGTCTAAGTATGTATTAGATCTTACTTCACCAGCCAAAACTACTTGTCCTGTTGTCACTAAAGTTTCGCACGCTACTTTAGAATCTTCATCAAAAGCTAAAAAATTATCTAATAAGGTATCACTAATCTGATCGGCAATCTTATCGGGATGTCCTTCAGAAACACTTTCTGAAGTAAATAAATAAGCCATAAACTTTATCCTTTAAATTATAAAAAGAGGAAAATTTGACGTAAAGGCAGGCTATATAAGTAGTACTGCTTTAGCATTTTTAACCATCTAAAATTAGAAAGTTATAGGGTTGCAATCAGTCAAATCTTTCCCTGTTATTATTTCAGGGACAAATGTATAAAATAGTTTTTTTAATAAAGCGCTCTTTAACGTCTTTTTATTGGCACTCTTTTTTTGCCGATAGTTATTTAATAAGTTTCTTTTTTGAAATGATTATAAATTTTTAACAGCATTGGTATCTGTTTACCTCTTAATTTTAAAACGTAATTTTTTGTTTTACAAATAGATGTCAATATGATTCAGAAATTATTTTTGTTGCTGTTTCTTTTAAGCTTTTCACAGCGAATATATTCTCAACCAAAAAATTCTAATGATTCATTGGTATTCACTAAGCGAATCATAGCCGAGAATTTAAAAGATCCCTGGGCTATTGTTTACGGCCCAGACGATTATTTATGGGTTGTAGAATCTAAAAAGTATTTGCTTAGTCGAATACATTTAGAAACAAAAAAGAAAACTGTTTTAAAAGATTTTACACCAAATCGAAATTTTTCCGGAGAGAAAAGCTGGCCCATGGGCGGACTAATGGGCTTGGCCTTACATCCAAATTTTACAAAAGGAAAGCCTTTTGTGTATGTCGCTTATGTTTATCAATTTAATGCTGAAAATACCGAAGATGGCTGTAAGGATAGTTTTGGAGGTTGTTTTTACAAGATAAAATTGGAGCGGTATCAATATGATAAAACAAAACAGGAGTTGAAAAATCCATTCACTATTTGCGATACTATTCCCGGAAGTAGCGACCATAATGGTGGCGATTTAAAAATAGCACATGTAAATAATAAACCGTATTTGTTTTATAGCGCCGGAGATATGGGTGCCGGTCAATATGGAAATGCAGGCAGAAAAAATCGAGTTCAAAATATCAATTCTTATGAAGGGAAAATTTTACGATTTAATTTAGAACCTGATAGTGCTGCAGCGAATCAAAATTCATGGATTCCGAAGGATAATCCTTTTACTTCTGAAAATCGAAACGCCGTGTGGACGTACGGTCATCGAAATCCGGAAGGTATTGCTGAAGGGAAAATTAACGGGAAATATAGGTTATATTCTTCAGAACATGGTCCGTTTGGAGATGATGAAGTCAACCAAATTAAGAAAGGCAAAAATTATGGACATCCTTTGGTTATAGGATATAACGATGGTAATTATAATGGATTTGCTGCCGGGGTTTCCAATCATGATTATTTGCCGGGAAAATGGAACACTGCTTATCCATTAATAGAGGATGAAAGTGAAAATGTAAAAAAAATGGGACAAAATTTTGAAGAACCTATTAAAGTTTTAGGATTAATTTCTTCGGAAATCTTATCAAAAATTTTTGAACATCGGTTGCACAATGAAGATGGTCCAGATTGGGAAGCGGTCGCTCCCAGTAGTATCGCTGTTTACGATAAAAAAGCTATTCCCAGCTGGCAAAACTCACTATTAATACCTTCCTTAAAACAAGGAGAATTATTGCAATTGAAATTGAACAAAAAAGGAGATAAGATAATTGGTGAACCCAAAAGCTATTTTAAAGGAGAAGTACGATATCGTGAAGTAGAAGTTTCACCAGATGGTTCAAAAATCTATCTCACTACCGATTATAGCTCACAAAGTTCAAATCCTTCAAAAAACAATAAAAATAAAGTGAATTGTAAGGGATGTATTATAGAATACACAATAAAAAACGAATAACGCAAAGCTTTCAGAAAAAGAATATAAATTTTTAAATTAAATTTGGCTAAGAAAAAAATCTGTGTTTATATTTGCAGATATAGAATTGTAAGAAAATGATTTTGAATACTATGATGCGCTTTATGTTTATGATGTGGAAATCTTCCGCAGCGCGCGCTATTGTATAAATTCAAATAATTATGATATATAAAAGCCGCTGCCAAAAACAGCGGCTTTTTTTTATGCTAAAAAATGACAATATGAATGTAGTACCCGTATTCTTCAGTGTTAGTGTACCGATGTATATGTGCAAAAAAATGCACAGCTATTACCTAAATTGAGGAATAACTTCAATAAGATCTCCCTGGTAATAGCTCAAAACGGAGATCGTTTCATTTTACTCGAAAATCGAGATTAAATGCTCCGAGGCTTGCCTCGAAATTAATATATAATTTTCTGATAAATGCCTTATGGGCTTGCCCTGAGGTAGTTTACTTAAAAAACAAAAAATATGAGTACTACTAAATTTGCTACAAATGCGTTACATGCCGGTCACGACGTAACTACTAACGGAGGAACAAGAGCCGTTCCTATTTACCAAACAACGTCTTACGTCTTTAAAGATTCTGATGAGGCAGCCGGTAGATTTTCTTTGGCGCAACCGGGTTATATTTATACCCGTTTAAATAATCCTACCAACGATGTTCTAGAACAGCGATTAGCTGCTTTAGAAGGGGGGATTGGCGCTGTAGTTACCGCATCGGGAACCGCAGCTATCAATACTGCTTTGTTAACCCTATTGAAAGCCGGAGATCATATAGTTGCTTCCAATAGTTTATACGGCGGAACTTATAATTTACTGAGTGTTACCTTACCACGATTTGGAATTACTACCACTTTTGTAGATCCTTCTGATCCTGAAAACTTTGGAAAAGCAGTTAAAGAAAATACCCGTGCTGTTTTTGCGGAATCGTTGGGAAATCCAAAATTGGATGTATTAGACTTAAAAAAGATTTCAGCACAGGCAAAAGCGCACAATATTCCGTTTATTGTTGATAATACGGTAGCAACACCATATCTTCTGAAGCCTATAGAATTTGGAGCTGATATTGTGATTGAGTCACTAACAAAATACATCAGTGGTAATGGAACTTCTCTTGGAGGCGCTATAATCGATGCAGGTACTTTTGATTGGTCCAGTGGTAAGTTTCCTGAATTTACTGAACCTTCAGCTGGTTATCATGGTTTGGTGTATCACGAAGCATTAGGAAATGCTGCTTTTATTGCAAAAGTTCGTGTTGAAGGATTACGTGATCATGGTGCAGCTTTAAGTCCTTTTAATGCTTTTCAGATTATTCAGGGATTAGAAACTTTGAGAATTAGAATAAAACAACATAGCGAAAATGCATTGGCTTTAGCCGAATGGTTGCAGGAACAAGAAGTGGTAACATGGGTTAATTACCCTGGTTTGTCAAGCAGTCCTTATTACGAATTAGCAAAAGAATATTTGCCTGCAGGTCAAAGCGGAATTATCACTTTTGGCGTAAAAGGCGGATACGACTCTGCTAAAATTGTAGCTAACGACACCAAATTATTCTCTTTATTGGCCAATATCGGAGATACTAAATCCTTAATAATACATCCTGCGAGTACCACCCACCAGCAGCTTGACGAAAAAGCACAAAACGATGCTGGTGTTACTCAAGATTTAATCCGTTTGTCGGTAGGTTTGGAAGATATTTCCGATTTAAAAGACGACCTATTAAATGTATTTTCAACAATAAAATAAGTAATTTTCAATTCTGAATTGAATTCAAAAACAAAAAAACGTTAAGGTATGTCTACCCCAAATTTTGAAACCGAAGCTATTAGAACGCAAATGGAACGTTCGCAACATTTAGAACATTCTGCGCCTTTATATTTAACCTCTAGTTATATTTTTGAAGATGCTGAAGATATGCGCGCTTCATTTTCTGAAGAAAAAGAACGGAATATTTACAGCCGATTTTCGAATCCAAATACATCAGAGTTTGTTGAGAAAATTTGCAAAATGGAAGGAGCAGAAGCGGGCTATGCCTTTGCCACTGGAATGAGTGCGGTATTTTCTTCACTAGCTGCGTTGTTAAACGCCGGAGATCATATCCTTTCAGCTCGGTCGGTTTTTGGAAGCACACATTCGTTGTTTACCAAATTTTTTCCGAAGTGGAATATATCTCACACCTATTTCAAGGTAAATGAGGTAGATAAAATTGAAAGTTTAATTAAGCCGGAGACCAAAATTATTTTTGCGGAAACCCCTACAAATCCGGGAGTAGATATTATAGATCTTGAAGTTTTAGGTGAAATTGCTAAAAAACACAACCTAATTTTAGTGATCGATAATTGTTTTGCCACGCCATATATTCAGAATCCGATAAAATACGGAGCCGATTTAGTGATTCATTCCGCCACCAAAATGATTGATGGGCAGGGAAGAGTTTTAGGCGGAGTTACCGTAGGAAATTCAGAATTGATAAGAGAGATTTATTTGTTTTCAAGAAATACAGGTCCGGCATTGAGCCCGTTTAATGCCTGGGTGCTTTCTAAAAGTTTAGAAACTTTAGCTGTTCGCTTAGAAAAGCATTGTGAAAATGCTCAAAAATTAGCTGAGTTCTTAGAGGCGCATCCTAACGTACAAGTTGTAAAATATCCATTTTTAAAATCGCATCCGCAATATGAGATTGCGAAAAAGCAAATGCGACTAGGTGGTAATATTATTTCTTTTGAAATTAAAGGTGGAATCGATGCGGGTAGAAAATTTTTAAATTCAGTAAAAATGTGTTCCAGAAGTGCCAATCTTGGCGATACACGTAGCATTGTAACACACCCGGCAAGTACCACCCATAGCAAATTAAGCGAAGAAGATCGATTAGAAGTGGGAATTACAGACGGTTTAATAAGAACTTCTGTAGGTTTAGAGCATATCGACGATATTATTGCCGATATTAAACAAGCCTTAGATTAAAATAGTATTGAAAGTATAACGGCGAATGGAAAGATTAAAATTATTTATATTCGCCGTATGCTTTCAAAGAAAACGAAATACGGAATTAAGGCACTTACTTTTATTGCCAGGCAACCAGGACGAAAACCGGTGCAAACTTCAGAAATAGCCAAGAGCGAGAATATCTCTCAAAAGTTTCTAGAAAGTATTCTTTTAATCCTTCGGAAGTCGGGCTTTTTGGGTTCTAAAAAAGGAAAAGGTGGTGGATACTATCTTATTAAAGAGCCAGAAGATATTCAAATGACTGCTGTGATTAGAGTTTTAGAAGGTCCTATTGCCATGGTTCCTTGTGTAAGTCTTAATTATTACGAGAAATGTGATGATTGCCCAGATGAAAAAACATGTTCTGTTCATAAACTAATGATTCAGGTTCGTGACAGTACTTTAAATGTTTTTGGTGAAAATACATTAGCGGACTTGGCTTTGTAGTAGTTATTTAAAACGTAAAATGTTAAAAATCAAAATTTAATCAACAAATTGTTGGTCTATATTAAAATGAAAGTTACTTTTGTTTTAATAACCTACTAAATCTATAGGTTATTAGATTAAAAATATAAAAGTGGACTTCAGGAAAGATAAGATTATGAAAAGGTATACAGAGAAAGAACTAAAAATCCTTAATCAGCAACTAAAAGGTATAAGCCCTGAAGAAATTATCCAGTGGGTAATTCTTAATAGCAAGCGCCCGTTGGTGACAACTAATTTTAGACCTTACGAAGTGGCAATTTTACATGCTGTTTCAAAAATTAAATCTGATGTTCAGGTGGTATGGTGTGATACGGGCTATAACACGCCGCAAACATATAAGCACGCTAGAGAAGTAATCGATACTTTAGATCTTAATGTGAAGGTTTATATGCCAAAGCAAACTGCAGCTTATAGAGATGCAATGTTTAACGGTATCCCGCAGGTAGACAGCGCAGATCATGATGAATTTACCCGGCAGGTTAAGTTAGAACCTTTCCAGAGAGCGATGAGAGAGCAGCAACCAGATATTTGGTTTACAAATCTTAGAAAAGGACAAACTGCGTTTCGTAATAGTATAGATATTCTTAGTTATAGTAAAGATGGTCTTTTAAAAGTGAGTCCGTTTTATCACTGGAGTGACCAAAAACTAGATCTTTATCTGGAAGAACACGGCTTGCCTAACGAGCATAAATATTTTGATCCAACAAAAGTATTGGCAAATAGAGAATGTGGACTTCACGCTTAATATTATATTTTAAAAGAAGACTGAAAAATGACAAATTTTAATACAAAAATGATCTGGTGTAAATCGATGTGCATGCGCAGTTACTCCTGCACTTAAAAGTGTTTTTGTATTTAGTTATATAGGAAGTCCTTTTAAGTGTAAAACACAAAAAAGGACTTTTTTATTTACATCTGTTTCTAGTAGATACCTCATTAAAATTATATTATCCATGCAAAGTTTTAGAACCGAAATTGAAAATCCTGTTGTCGAAAAAGACATCATCGATTTAGAAAAGAAAATTCGGCTGTTCCGTGAGGGAAAAGCAGACGAAGAAAAATTCCGAAGCCTGCGCTTGGCGCGTGGAGTTTACGGCCAAAGGCAGGCTGGTGTACAAATGGTTCGTATAAAACTGCCTTTTGGAAAAGTAACTTCAGAACAATTGCATCGAATTGCCGATGTGTCTGATGAATATTCTACCGGAAGATTGCATATCACTACCCGCCAGGATATCCAGATTCACTATGTAAGTCTCGATCGAACGCCAGAGCTTTGGGCGCAATTAGAGAAAGACGATATCACGCTTCGTGAAGCCTGCGGGAATACAGTAAGAAATATTACAGCTTCGCCAACGGCCGGTATCGATGTTGATGAGCCTTTTGATGTTTCACCGTATGCCGATGCTGCGTTTCGATTTTTTCTACGGAATCCTATTTGCCAGGAAATGGGGCGTAAATTTAAAATCGCTTTTTCTGCAACCGATGAGGATACAGCGCTAAGTTATATTCATGATCTGGGTTTTATACCGAAATTGAAAGATGGAAAACGCGGCTTTAAGGTAATGTTAGGTGGCGGATTAGGTTCGCAGCCACGTCACGCCGATAAATTATATGATTTTATTGAAGCTGAAGAAATTATTCCGCTAATAGAATCGGTGCTTCGCGTTTTTGATCGGCACGGTGAGCGTGCTAAACGATTAAAAGCCAGGATGAAGTTTTTAATTAAAGATATTGGTTTAGATGCTTTTCTAGATTTAGTAGCAGAACAGAAAAAAGCACTTTCTACAAAGCAACCTGAATTTCATATCGAAAAGTTTGAAGCGGCTCCAGTACTTCAGGAAGTTGAAATTCCTTCAGTAGATATTGAAGATCAAGAAGATTTTGAAGTGTGGAGAAATACCAATGTTATTCCGCAGAAACAACAGGGATTATTTGCTATTGGAATTCGAGTTCCGTTAGGCGATTTTTATACTGGTGGTGCTAGAAAGTTGGCCGATTTGGTCAAAAAATATGCAGGTAACGAAATTCGTTTAAGCTTACGCCAGGATATTTTGATTCGTCATGTTCGTGAGCCATTTTTACCATTTTTCTATACCGAATTAAAAAAGTTGGGCTATGCGGAAACGGGATACAATAAAACGGTAGATATTACGGCGTGTCCAGGAACCGATACCTGTAACTTAGGAATCGCCAGTAGTACCGGAATTGCCGACGTGTTGGAAGATGTTTTAAAAGAAGAATATCCACAATTCATCAACGGAAAAGATATTACCATTAAAATTAGTGGTTGTATGAATGCTTGCGGTCAGCACAATATGGCTGAAATTGGTTTTCAGGGAATGTCAATTAAATCGGGTAAAGCTGTAGCTCCGGCATTGCAAGTATTACTTGGTGGGGGGGTCCTTGGGAATGGTGAAGGCCGATTTGCAGATAAAGTGGTAAAAGTTCCTAGTAAGCGTGGCCCAGAAGCTTTACGATTATTGCTGAATGATTTTGACGCAAATGCTAAAACTGATGAGAAATTTATCCATTATTACGATCGTCAGGGAAAAACGTATTTCTACGATTTACTAAAAGATTTAGCGGATACATCGAATCTCAATGAAAATGATTTTATCGATTGGGGCCACGAAAAACCCTATATCAAAGCCGTTGGTGTTGGTGAATGTGCGGGCGTGGTGATCGATCTTATTGCCACATTACTATTTGAAAGTGAAGAGAAAATCGATAATGCACAGAGTGCTTTAGATCGCAAGGCATGGTCAGATTCTATTTATCATTCCTATACATCAATCGTAAATTCTGCAAAAGCATTATTGTTAGCCGATGATGTAAAAACGAATACTCAAGCGGGAATTATCGCCCAGTTTGACGAATTGTTTGTAGAAACCGGAAAAATAGAACTGTCAACTACGTTTAAAGAATTTGCTTATCAATTGAATGAGCATAAACCTAGCGAAAAGTTTGCTCAAAAATATATTGAAGATGCGCGTTTATTCTTAAAAAGAGTAGATGCCTATAGAACGAAGGAGGTGCAAAATGTATAATTTACCAAAATTAAGTGTAGTTGGTGCCGGTCCTGGAGATCCGGAACTAATCACTCTAAAAGCTTTAAATACACTCAAATCTGCAAAAGTTGTGCTGTACGATGCACTTATTAACCGTGAGCTACTCGAATACGCACCACAAGCCGAGCACATTTATGTTGGGAAACGGAAAAATAAACATCGGTACTCTCAGGATGAAATCAATGAGCTAATCGTGAATTACGCCAATGAGTGCGGTCATGTAGTGCGTTTAAAAGGTGGTGATCCTTTTATCTTCGGAAGAGGTTCTGAAGAGATTAATTACGCCAAAAGCAAAGGCTTGGATACTGCGGTAGTTTCAGGAATAACCTCTTCTATTGCAGTGCCGGCAAATGTTGGAATTCCGCTTACACAACGCGGAACTTCAGAAAGTTTTTGGGTAATTACGGGAACAACTTCGGCTAGAAAATTATCGAATGATGTCTATCTGGCTGCGCAATCTACGGCTACTGTTGTGATTTTGATGGGAATGAGTAAGTTATCTGAAATTGTAAAGATTTTCAGCGAATTTGGGAAAGAAGATACGCCTGTAGGGATAATTCAAAACGGAACCACTATCAACGAGCAATCTGGTTTTGGAACCATTAAAACTATAGAAAAAGTAGTTGCTGAAAAAGAACTTACGGCACCTTCAATAATTGTAATTGGCGAAGTGGTTAAAGAAAGTCATCAATTACCGAAAGAACTAAAAGAAGCAAGCGGTTTTTCAGCTTCAGAATATTCAAAATTCCTTAAAATAGGAGCAGCATAGTTAGAAGTTAGATTTTAGATCTCTATCGCTGTTAGAATTTAGAAATTTGACGAAAAGAGGATCGAAATAAATGATTTCATGATGTCAATAGGATTGTCAGGCATTAAAGAAACAACACAAATTAATTTTGAATTTCAAATGTTGAATTCCGATTTTAGTTAAGTAGCTAGATTTTAAAAACAAGAACTTATATCATATTATTTCAAATTTAAAATATTGAATTTTGAATTTATTTTGAAAGCCAATCGCTAAAAAAATATGCAACCAAGAAACGAATTATATCCCGTATTTCTAAAAGTGAATAACTTGAAAATTCTCGTTGTTGGCGGAGGAAATGTTGGGCATGAAAAGCTTCACTTTTTATTGAAATCGAGCCCGAATGCCAATGTTGAGGTTGTGGCCAAATGGTTTGCGCCAGAAACAGCTGCACTTGCTGAAAAACATGGGATTAAATTGATCAAGGGCAGGTATCGAAAAAAATATTTAAAAAAACGGCATATCGTAGTGGCAGCAACTAATGATGCGAGATTAAACAAAAGAGTACATCGCCACGCCAAGCGAAGATATTTGCTAGCGAATATTGCCGATACACCCGAGCTATGTGATTTTTATATGGGTGGTATCGTAAATAAAGGCAATGTAAAAATAGCGATTTCTACTAATGGAAAGTCACCAACCACAGCCAAGCGCTTACGTCAGTTTTTCGAAGAAGTGATTCCGGAAGATGTTAATCGAATGGTAGAAAATCTTAATGAATATAGAAAGACCATTAAAGGTGATTTTGAAGCCAAGGTGGAACAATTAAATACAATAACCGAATCTTTAATCGTAAAGAAAGATAAAAATGATTAAAACAGATATCCTAATTATAGGAGCAGGCCCCACAGGATTATTTACCGTTTTTGAGGCGGGATTATTAAAATTAAAAACACATTTAATCGATGCTCTACCGCAGCCAGGTGGGCAATGTTCAGAAATTTATCCCAAAAAACCGATTTATGATATTCCGGCTTTCCCGGAAATTAACGCAGGTGAGTTGGTGAATAATCTAATGGAACAAATAAAACCTTTTGAACCTGGATTCACCTTAGGTGAGCGTGCTGAAACTTTAGAAAAATTAGATGACGGTACATTTATCGTGACCACCAATAAAGGAACAAAACATCATGCTCCGGTTGTAGCCATTGCAGGAGGTTTAGGTTCTTTCGAGCCTCGTAAACCGCCTATTCCAAATATCGCAGATTATGAAGATAAAGGTGTGGAATACTTTATTAAAGATCCTGAAGTATATCGTGGTAAAAAAGTAGTGATCGCCGGTGGTGGAGATTCAGCTTTAGATTGGGCAATTTATTTAGCTGATGTTGCTGAAGAAGTCGCTTTGGTACATCGTAGAAAAGAATTTCGTGGTGCTTTAGATTCTGTAGAAAAGGTGTCTGAATTATCGAAACTCGGTAAAATTGAAATGATCACTAATGCTGAAGTTGTTGGTGTTAAAGGAGATAATGATCTGGAGCAGGTAGTGATTCGTCATAAAGATGAAGCCAGAGGTGAAGAATTGAAAGAAGTAGATCATTTTATTCCATTATTTGGCTTGTCTCCAAAATTAGGGCCAATCGGAAATTGGGGCTTAGATATCGAAAAAAATGCTATAAAAGTTGATAATTCTTATGATTATGCGACTAATATCCCTGGAGTTTACGCCATTGGCGATGTCAATACATACAAAGGAAAATTAAAATTGATCTTGTCTGGTTTCCACGAAGCAGCGATTATGTGCCAGAGTGCGTATCAGCGAATTTTCCCAGATAAAAAATATGTGCTTAAATATACGACAGTGGGCGGAGTAGAAGGATTCGACGGATCTAAAAAAGAAGCTAAGAAAGAAGTAGTACAGAGTATAGGCTAGAAAATAGATATTAGATCGCTTTGCTGTTAGATTTTAGATATTAGACATGAAAAAAAGAAAAATGATTTTTAAATGTCAAATTTTTAAAAAAGATAGGAGCTCTAGATGAAGTCTAATTAGGAATTGAAGTTTTCGATTGCTAATTGAAATCGGCCTATTGAAAATTGCTTGTAAAATTGGAAATGAGAGAAGCGTAAAATTTTAGGCTGTTTGAGCGCAGCAAGTTCCTAAAATTTAGCTTCCGAATGTACAATTTCAAGGAAGTTTCGTAAGCCTAGACTTTTTTGTTTCTTTTTTCGTCAATGGAAAAAAGAAAATGTATAAACTAATATTGAAAGCGTCATTTCCTTTATAGAAATGGCGTTTTCTATAAATAGCTTCAAAGTAGCAAAGATTACAAAAGAATCACAACACGTTTAGTATATTTGAATCAAAATTAAAATAGATGAAAATCTTTCTAAAAAGGCTTAACGATGCCTATCACTTTGAGACTAAAAATGAACGTGGAGATATTGTTCATTTAGATAATAAATCTGAAGCAGATCCGCAAGGTGGTAGCCCGATGGATTTAATTCTTCGTGGTATTGCCGGTTGTAGTAGTATCGATGTAGTGATGATTCTAAAAAAACAAAAAGTAGAATTAGAGGATTTGCAGGTAGAAGTTGAAGGCTTCAGAGAAGATGGTGCTGTACCCAATGTTTTCAAAAAGATTCATTTAAACTTCATGCTAAAAGGCGATGTTTCTCCGCAAAAAGCTTTACGTGCTGTAGAACTTTCTATGGATAAATATTGTTCCGTAGCAAAAATGTTAGAGAAAGCTGCTGAGATCTCTTACGAAGTAAATGTAAATGGGGAAGCTGTAAAATAACACTTGGGTTTTATTTTTAATATGGAATAAAAATGGCCTATCGAAAATTGCTTATAAAATTGAAAGTTAGAGAAGCGCAAAAATTTTAGGCTGTTTGAGCGAAGCGAGTTTCTAAAATTTAGCTTCCGAACTACAATTTCAAGCAAGATTCGTAAGCCTAAATTTTTTTGGTTCGTTTTTTCAACAATGAAAAAAATGAACAGAATTGATGAATTATAATTAATTTCTTCAAAACTAATAAAGAAGAAGCGAATCAAGATTTTTACTCATTTTCTTGTAATTATAATAGATCGCCGTATATTAGCGGGCTAAGTTCATTAAAATAATAGCGTTATCAAGAAAGGTTGAGGGATTAGACCCGATGAAACCTTAGCAACCCTCTGTGTACAATGGAGAAGGTGCTACCTTCTACTACGTTATTTTCGTAGATAGATAACATCAAATCTTCCTTTTTCTTCTTTTTTGATAGCGTTTAGAACAGAATAACATGTCGAAATTAGAAGAAATATTAGCTGAAAAAATATTGATCCTTGATGGTGCAATGGGAACCATGCTTCAGGAATATAAATTTACTGAAGAAGATTTCCGTGGTGATCGTTTTAAGGATTGGCCGGTGTCGTTACAAGGAAATAATGATCTCCTTTCCATCACACAACCAGAGGCAATAGCCACAATTCATAAAAAATACTTTCAGGCAGGAGCCGATATTGTAGAAACGAATACATTCTCGGGAACTACGATAGCTATGGCAGATTATCAAATGGAGGAATTTGTGGATGAATTAAACTACGAGTCCGCCAAAATCGCTAAGCAAGTAGCTACTGAATTAACCGAAGCCAATCCCGCCCAACCAAAATTTGTGGCCGGTGCTATGGGGCCTACCAATAAAACGGCAAGCATGTCGCCAGATGTAAATGATCCTGGATTTCGTGCCATTTCTTTTAATGAGCTCCGACTGGCTTATAAACAACAGGCCAGCGCCTTAATAAGAGGAGGAGTAGATATTTTGTTGGTAGAAACTGTTTTTGATACCTTAAATGCAAAAGCAGCACTTTTTGCAATCGATGAGCTTAAAGAAGAATTAAATCTAGACATCCCGGTGATGGTAAGCGGTACAATTACCGATGCCTCTGGTAGAACCTTATCTGGGCAAACCGCAGAGGCTTTCTTAATTTCAGTTTCTCATATTCCATTATTAAGCATTGGTTTTAATTGTGCGCTTGGTGCAAAGCAATTAACACCACATTTAGAGGTTTTGAGCTATAAAACACAATATGGTGTTTCCGCTTATCCTAATGCCGGTTTGCCAAATGCTTTTGGAGAGTATGATGAATCTCCCGATGAAATGGCGATTCAAACGAAAGAATATCTCGATAAAAGTTTAGTCAACATCTTAGGAGGATGCTGCGGAACAACTCCAGCTCATATAAGAGCAATTGCTAACATTGCTAAAGATTACAAACCAAGACCTATAAAAAGTCTTCAACATAAAAAAGCTTCGGCCTAAAAATGGAAGGATTAGATCATAATTTAGCTAATAATACTTCAGGGAAAACCGATTATCGCCCCTTGCAATTATCGGGTCTGGAACCTTTAATTATTACGCCCGACAGCAATTTTGTAAATGTGGGGGAACGTACCAATGTAGCCGGTTCTAAACGGTTTTTACGATTAATTAAAGAAGAAAAGTTCGATGAAGCTTTAGATGTTGCTAGAGATCAGGTAGACGGTGGTGCGCAGATTATTGATATTAATATGGACGACGGACTTATCGATGGTAAAGAAGCCATGGTAAAATTCCTAAATCTTATTGTTGCGGAACCGGATATTGCTCGTGTGCCAATCATGATCGATAGTTCGAAATGGGAAATTATCGAAGCTGGTTTGCAAGTGGTACAGGGAAAATGTGTAGTGAATTCTATTTCATTAAAAGAAGGCGAAGCTCAATTTATAGAACATGCCCGAAAAATAAAGCGTTACGGAGCGGCAGTTATTGTAATGGCTTTTGATGAGGTTGGGCAAGCCGATAATTACGATCGAAGAATTGAAATTGCAAAACGTTCTTATGATGTTTTAGTAGATAAAGTAAACTTTCCTCCGGAAGATATTATTTTCGATTTAAATATCTTTCCTGTAGGAACAGGTATGGACGAGCATCGTAGAAATGCAATAGATTTCATTGAAGCAACCGCCTGGGTAAAAGAAAACTTACCACATTGTAGCGTTAGTGGTGGAGTTAGTAATGTTTCTTTTTCTTTCCGAGGAAATAATCCGGTGCGTGAAGCGATGCACTCGGTATTTCTATACTACGCGATTAAAGCCGGAATGAATATGGGAATTGTAAACCCTGCATTATTGGAGGTTTACGATCAAATACCAAAAGACTTATTAGAGCATGTAGAAGATGTAATTTTAGATCGTCGTGACGATGCAACTGAACGTTTGTTAGATTTTGCTGAAACCGTAAAAGGAACCGCAAAAACCAGCAAAGTCGATTTAAGTTGGCGAGAAGGTAGTATTCAAGACCGGATAACCCATGCGCTGGTAAAAGGAGTAGATGCTTATATTGTTGAAGATGTAGAAGCAGCCAGACTGGAAGCAGAGCGGCCTATCGATGTAATTGAAGGCTCGTTAATGATCGGGATGAATGTAGTTGGAGATCTCTTCGGAAGCGGTAAAATGTTTCTTCCGCAGGTAGTAAAATCGGCACGAGTAATGAAAAAAGCTGTAGCTTATCTATTACCTTTTATTGAAAATGATAAAACCAGTAAGCGAGAACCTGCCGGAAAAGTTTTGATGGCCACCGTAAAAGGAGATGTTCACGATATTGGTAAAAATATTGTAAGCGTAGTTTTAGGATGTAATAATTACGAAATTATTGATCTTGGTGTGATGGTGCCGCCAGAGAAAATAATTGATGCCGCAAAAGCGAATAATGTTGATGCTATAGGTTTAAGCGGATTAATAACGCCTTCTTTAGATGAAATGGTTTTTTTGGCTAAAGAAATGCAACGTCAAAATTTTAATGTGCCTTTGCTTATTGGTGGAGCTACAACTTCTAAAGCACATACCGCGGTAAAAATAGATCCGCAATATATGCACGCAGTTGCCCATGTAAACGATGCTTCACGAGCAGTTACAGTTGTTGGGGACTTATTGAATAAAAAAACAAGAGAAGCCTATAAAGAAAATCTGAAGACAGAATATGAAGTTTTCCGAAACAATTTTGGCAAACGAAGTAAAGTAAAAAGTTTTCTGTCTATTGAAGAAGCTCGAGAAAACAACTATAAAATAGATTGGAAAACCACCAATATCACAAAACCAAATAAACTCGGAATTCAGATTCTTGAAGATTTTGATTTAAATGAATTAGTAGATTATATCGATTGGAGTCCGTTTTTTAGAAGTTGGGATTTACACGGGCGTTATCCTAATATTTTAGAAGATAAAGTAGTAGGTGAACAGGCAACATCTCTTTTTGAAGATGCTAAAGTTTTACTGAAGCGTATTTTAGATGAAAAACTGCTAAAAGCGAAAGCAATTTACGGTTTATTTGAAGCGAATACCGTAAATCATGATGATATAGAGGTGTATTATAATCAAGATTCCGAAGAAAAAACAGCAATTTTTAGAACCTTAAGGCAGCAATTAAAAAAACATGCCGGAAAGCCCAATTTTGCGCTTTCCGATTATATCGCGCCAAAAGAAAGCGGAATAAAAGATTATATGGGTTGTTTTTGTGTATCAACCGGATTCGGAACACAGGAATTAGCCGCCGAATTTGAAAAAAATCATGACGATTATAATTCGATTATGATCAAGGCGCTAGCCGACAGATTTGCTGAAGCTTTTGCCGAATATTTGCACAAAAAAATCAGAAAAGAAGATTGGGGATATGCTTCCGAAGAAAATTTAAGTAACGAAGAACTGATTAAAGAAAATTATAAAGGAATTCGTCCTGCGCCCGGATATCCGGCCTGTCCCGATCATTTAGAGAAATTAACGATTTGGGATATTTTAAAGGTTGAAGAAAATATTGGCGTCAAGCTTACCGAAAGTCTGGCCATGTGGCCGGCAGCCAGCGTAAGTGGTTATTATTTTGCCAATCCTGAAGCTCGCTATTTTGGTTTAGGGAAAATTAAGGACGATCAGGTAAAAGATTTTGCCGAGCGTAAAGGAATTGAATTAAAAAAAGCCGAAAAATGGCTAAATCCTAATATTGCAGATTAGGGTGATTGATGGGAATGGTCGTCATTCCAGACTTGATCCGGAATCTCATCATATTAGTCAAGCAAGATGAGACACTGAATCAATTTCAGTGTGACGATTTTTTTAAATGACAGCTATTAACAGCTAACAGCTTAAAACAATGAAAGTAACCGAGCATATAGAAAACGCAAAAGGAAAAACGCTTTTTTCATTTGAAATTGTTCCGCCGCAAAAAGGGAAAAATATTCAAGAATTATATGATAATATCGATCCTTTAATAGAATTTAATCCTCCTTTTATTGATGTGACTACTTCTCGAGAAGAGCATATTTATATTAAGCGGGAAGATGGACTGCTAGAGCGTAAAATTACTAGAATGCGCCCAGGTACGGTTGGGATTTGTGCTGCGATCAAACAGAAATATAATGTAGATACCATTCCGCATGTATTGTGTGGTGGTTTTACCAAAGAAGAAACCGAATATTTATTGGTCGATTGTCATTATTTAGGAATCGAAAATGTAATGGCATTGCGGGGTGACGCCATGAAACATCAGCGTTATTTTGAACCTACAAGTGGCGGGCATTGTTATGCTAACGAGCTGGTAGATCAGATAAAAAATCTTTCTAGAGGAAAATATTTAAATGAAGTTATCGATTCTGGAAATCATGCCGATTTCTGTGTAGGAGTAGCCGGTTATCCTGAAAAGCATTTAGAATCCCCTTCCTTAGAAACCGATCTTAAAAAGTTGAAAGCAAAGGTTGATGCCGGAGCCGATTATGTGGTAACCCAGATGTTTTTTAATAATCAGGCCTATTTTAAATTTGTAGAGAAAGCAAAACAAATGGGAATAAACGTGCCCATAATTCCCGGGATCAAGCCTATTGCCGTAAAAAAACATTTGCAATTGTTGCCTCATGTGTTTAGCATCGATCTTCCGCAAGATTTAATTGATGGTGTAGAAGCTTGTAAAAATAATAAGGAAGTACGCCAGGTAGGAATTGAATGGGCGATCGAGCAAACCAAAGAATTAAAAGCAGCCGGAGTACCAGTATTGCATTTTTATTCAATGGGAAAAAGTTCAAACATCAAGCAAATTGCTGAAGCCGTTTTTTAGTCTTTAGACCGCTTCGCTCTTAGATATTAGAATTTAGACTTTTGACGTTTAGATCAGGATTAAGTTATTTTGAATTTTAGATGTTGAATTTTGAATTGGCGTTATGATATTAGATTTTATAAAGTAACTGGCCTATCGAAAATTGCTCGTAAAATTGGAAATGAGAGAAGCGTTAGAAATTTTAGGCTGTTTGAGTCCGATGGTAATCGGGCGAGTTCCTAAAATTTAGCTTTCGAATGTACAATTTAGAGCAAGTTTCGTAAGCCTAGATTTTTTTCTTTCTTTTTTCATCAATGTAAAAAAGGAAAATGATCAATTATTCAGTCAACCGGTAGAAATATAACTTCTCAATACTAATTGAAAAAAATGTTGGTTGATCGCAAATTATTACCGTAATTTGTAGGGACAAAGTTCAAAAACTTACTGATTGTTATCAAGAAAGGCTGAGGGAATAGACCCGCTGAAGCCTTAGCAACCCTTTGCCAACAAAGAAGGTGCTACGTTCTACCGATTTTCGGATAGATAACAGAAAGATTCTTCACCGAATTTATTCTCAAAAACTTTTCTTGATTGTAACAGAGTACGCACCCATCAAATGGATGTTTAGCTTTTTTCAGTCGGTTTTAAGCTTTTAAAGTTTAAAAAATAGAAAAGTTGAAACAAGATTTATTACAAATACAACTTCATAATTTTACCACGTTAAGTGGCGTAACTCAAGATATCACCTTGTCGTATCATGTATTTGGCCAACCATTACATTCGGCGCCTATCGTGATGATAAATCATGCCCTTACAGGAAATTCTGAAGTTGCCGGAGAAACCGGTTGGTGGAAAGATGTTGTAGGCCCAGAAAAGTGTATCGATACCGATAAATATACCATTTTGGCGTTTAATGTACCCGGTAATGGTTACGACGGAATTCTGATCGAGAACTATAAAGATTTTGTAGCCAGAGATATGGCCAAAATCTTTCTTTTAGGCTTAGATTCGTTAAAAATCGATCATCTTTTTGCATTGGTTGGTGGTTCGCTGGGTGGTGGCATCGCCTGGGAAATGGCAGCATTGAGTCCGGAGATCACCGATAATTTAATTACTGTAGCAACCGATTGGAAATCGACCGACTGGCTAATCGCAAATTGCCAAATTCAAGAGCTATTTTTAAATAATTCTAAAAATCCGGTACACGATGCGCGTATGCACGCCATGTTGTGTTATCGCACGCCCGAGTCTTTTAAATCTCGTTTTAAAAGAACCACCAATGAAGAACTTCAGGTTTTTAATGTAGAAAGCTGGTTGTTGCACCATGGTGCTAAACTTCAGGAGCGGTTTCAGGTAGGTGCGTATAAATTAATGAATCAGCTTTTAAAAACAATCGATGTTTCTCGTGGCAGGCCAGAGCTAGATAAGGTTTTAGAAAGTATCAAGGCCAATATTTGCATTATCGGGGTCGATTCAGATCTATTTTTTACTGCGGAAGAAAATCGAGAAACTTACAAACAGCTAGCTCAAAGCAGCAATAAAGTGACGTATGGCGAAATTCATTCCCTGCACGGTCACGATGCATTTTTAATTGAATTTAAACAACTGGAAAATATAATTGCAGGCATTTTTCAAAAAGCAAATAAAATGAAGGTAGTAAAGTTTGGCGGAAAATCTCTAGCCAACGGAGAAGGTATAAATACGGTTTTAGAAATTATTGAAGAAAAAATCAAAAATGAAGAACGTATTGCGGTAGTAGTTTCAGCACGAGGAAAAACCACCGATCAGCTTGAAAATTTATTAGAAAAAGCATCAGAAAACGATGATTTTGCTTCGGCTTTCAATAAATTCAAAGCCTACCAAATCTCAGAATATGATTTTGTAGATTTTTCCGAAGAATTTAAAAATATCGAGAAGCTATTGGAAGGTGTTCGCTTGCTTGGTGATTATAGCCCGAAAATTAAAGATCAATTACTTTCTCAAGGCGAATTAATGTCGGCTAAATTAATTTCTGAAATTCTAAAGCAACGAGGTTACAAAGCTAATTTTACGGATAGCCGCCAGCTTATTAAAACTGATGATGTTTTTGGAAATGCACAGCCGTTGGAAGCACTTTCAAAAGAAAATGTTTTAGCGCATTTTGAAGAATTTAATGGAAAAACAGTAAATATCGTTACTGGTTTTATAGGATCGAATGCTAAAAATGAAACCACTACTTTAGGTAGAAATGGAAGTAATTATACCGCTTCGTTAATTGCTAATTATTTGGATGCGGAAGAATTGCAAAATTATACGCATGTAGACGGAATTTATACGGCAAACCCAGATTTAGTACCGAGTGCACAACGAATTGATCAACTTTCTTATAACGAAGCGAACGAGCTTGCGAATTTTGGAGCGACAATTTTACACGCCAAAACTATTATTCCGTTAATCGAAAAGAATATACCGCTTCGTATCCTGAATACCTTCAATAACGATAATCAGGGAACTTTGATTACCGCAAAGCCGAATAAAGAAGGCATGAAATCCCTTTCGGTTTTGGAGCATACGGCATTGCTGAATTTAGAAGGTCGTGGTCTGTTAGGAAAATCGGGTGTCGATGCAAGAATTTTCCGTGCACTTGGTGATGCACAAATAAGTGTGAGTATTATTTCGCAGGGTTCTTCGGAACGTGGAATTGGTTTGGTGGTAGACGCTGAAAATGCGGTTCGTGCGGTTAAAGCTTTAGAGCGTGAATTTGAAAGTGATTTTTACTCGAAAGATGTCAATAAAATTTCGGTAGTTGATGATGTTTCTGTGATTTCAATAGTTGGGCAAGATTTAAGTACATTCCATAAACCTTACGATGCTTTAATTAGAAACCAAATTGTTCCGTTGCTTTTCAATAATACCGTAACCGGGAAAAACGTGAGTTTAGTGGTGAAAAAATCACAGCTGAACAAAGCGCTAAATGTGATTCATGGTGAAATCTTTGAGATTTGTAAAAAAATCAATATTGCGATTTTTGGTCATGGTACGGTTGGCGGAACGTTGATCGATCAGATTTTAAATTCGGCTGCTTCAATAGAAGAACGAAAAAATGTAAAACTGAATATTTTTGCCGTATCTAATTCCAGAAAACTATTGCTTCATGCTACCGGAATTGGCGAAGATTGGAAAACTCAGCTAGAAAACACAGAGCAGGAAGCTTCTTTAGATGAAGTGATTAATTACACCAAATTATTTCATTTAGAAAACCTGATCGCAGTCGATAATACAGCGAGCGAAGATTTTGTGCAAAATTATAACAAGCTGGTAGACCATGGTTTTGATCTGGTTTCTTCAAATAAAATTGCAAATACATTAAGTTTCGATTTTTATTCCGCATTACGTGAGAATTTAGAGAAAAATCAGAAGCAGTATTTATATGAAACCAATGTTGGTGCCGGGTTACCGTTAATCGATACGATAAGGATCTTACACCTTTCCGGAGAAAATATTACCCGGATTCGTGGGGTGTTTTCAGGAACATTAAGTTATTTATTCAATACTTTTTCTGCGGGAGATCGGAAATTTAGCAGTGTTTTAAAAGAAGCGATCGATAAAGGATTTACCGAACCCGATCCGCGTGAAGATTTAAACGGAAATGATGTTGGCCGTAAATTACTGATTTTGGCTAGGGAATTAGAGCTGAAAAATGAATTCAGTGATGTGAAAATAAATAATTTGGTGCCGGAAGATCTGAGAGGTGGCGATGTAAAAACTTTTGTGTCGAGACTGGAAGAATTAGATGCTACGTATCAAAAAATAAAAGAAGAGCAAGAGCCAAATCATGTACTGCGATATATTGGTGATTTATCGGGAGATTTACAGCAAGACAAAGGAGAGTTAGAAGTTAAATTGGTCTCTGTACCCGATGAAAGTAGTTTAGGGCAAGTAAAAGGAGCCGATTCGATTTTTGAAATTTATACAGAATCGTATGGTGATCGCCCAATCGTTATTCAGGGCGCCGGAGCTGGCGCCGCGGTAACCGCTCGTGGTGTGTTTGGTGATATTTTAAAACTTTCAGAAAAGAAATAGATTGGAAATAGCATCTTTATTTTATTATTAAAAGATTACGTCACCCTGAACTTGTTTCAGGGTCTCATCTTATATTTTACATACTTAAAGCCTCATATTCGATACATTATGAGGCTTTTTTGTAACAAATCTGCTGCTGAGTCGTGTTATAAGAAAGAGGATATTATGAAGAAAGCAGTTTTAGTAGTTACGTTTTTATTGATTTCAAGTGTGTTTTTTGCACAGAATTATTCGGAAGAAAAGATTGAAATTCCGTTTAAATTGAGTCCGAATGGGCATATTATGATTAAAGCAAGCGTAAACGGCGTGACCGGAAATTTTGTATTTGATACCGGTGCCGGTTTGAATTTGCTGACTAAAGATTTTGCCGATAAAATCGATAATCTTAAAAAAACGAATCATTTTTATACCGGCCATCGAGCTACAGGAGAAGCGATTACTACCGATTTATATGATTCAGAACGTTTAGAAATTGGAGACTTCAATGTTAAAAATGAGCAATTTGCAGTTTATGATATCGATTTTCCATTAGACGGTTTAATTTCGTTAACACCACTTCGGCAAAAAGCTTTTACGATTGATTTTGTTGAAAAGAAATTGATTGTCGAATCTAAAAAGTCACTTCAACAGCGAGAAAAAAATCAGGATTTCGAAATGCCGCTGGAGATTAATAACGATCGAAACATAAAAGTCAGCATCGGGACAATGGTAAAAATCGATTCTTTAAAACTACATGTTGGTTTAGATAGTGGTGCCGGTTTTGATGTTTTTCGATTTAATTCAAGGTACATGGAAGCTTTAGGAATTGATTCTACAAAGGTAGAAAGCAAATATATTCCAAGTTCCTTTAAACCAGAACAAGGAAATCAATATTATAGAGCTGAAATCGGCAGTTTTGGAGATTTAAAAATGAATGCTGAAAAAACCGATTTTCAAGTAACATTTATCGACGGTTTAATTCATGAAGGTATAATGGGAATCAACTGGATTGGCGAGGTAATTACTTTTGATATGCCTAAGAAAAAAATTGTTGTGAGAAACAACGAATCTTAAATTTTAGGTTGCTGTGTTAATTCAGTAAACAAGCTCTCCAGATTTTTAGTTTTTTGATTAAGCTGAAGCGTTTTTAGTCCATTATCATGCGCAAAATCAAAAACCGCCGGGCGCATATCTTCTGTTGTGGTGAAAGTAAGTTCGTAAACAAAACCAGCAGGGTTTTTTACTTGCTTTAGATGCGGAAGTTTTTGCAGCGCCACCATTTCAATACGATAATCAAATTCAACTTCGATAATTTGTTCCTGGCCTTTACGAAGATCGGTTAGTTTTTGGTTGGCGATAATTTTGCCATGATTAATAATGATCACGCGATCACAAAGCGCTTCAACTTCTTGCATAATATGAGTAGAAAGAAAAATCGTTTTGTTTTTGGCGATATTTTTTATCAGACTACGAATTTCTACAAGCTGGTTAGGATCCAGTCCTGTGGTTGGTTCATCTAAAATTAAAACTTGTGGATCGTGCAATAAAGCCGCTGCCAAACCAACTCGCTGGCGATAACCTTTAGAAAGCTGATCGATTTTTTTATTAGCTTCGGGAGCAAGATTGGTTAATTTAATCACCTGTTCTATACGTTCTTTTCTGATTCCGTAAACTTTCGCATTAAAGCCCAAATATTCCCGTATGTACATTTCAGTATATAAAGGATTATGTTCTGGTAGGTAGCCAATACTTTTTTGTAGCTCGTGAAGCTGATGCTCTACCGAAAAGCCACTCACAGTCGCTTTACCTTCCGATGCTTTAAGATATCCGGTAAGAATTTTCATGAGTGTAGATTTACCGGCACCGTTTGGACCAAGAAAACCAACAATTTCACCTTTTTCAATAGAAAAGGAAACCTGGTTAAGGGCTTTTTGATCCCCATAAAATTTTGATATTTTTTCTACTGAAATCGACATGTTGGAAGCTTTAGGCCAAAAGTAAGCATAAAATTGGCGCAGTAAAAACAGGTTTAGAGTATTAACGTACACTTTATTAAAACTGATTTTTTGGTTTTAATATTTATTATTTAAAAACACCCTGGTTAAAATTGTATTCGCTGCAAGATTTCTTCTGAAAAAACTGAAATATAAAAAGATTCGTAAAAAGTAAGATTATCTCAAAAAAAATATAAAAATGGTTTTTAATATTAAAATATAATTATACTTTAGTCAGCGTAATAAAGAACAGATGAACAACTTATTTACTTGGAACGCATTCTTTTATTTTTATTTCTTTTTTAAGGAATAGAGATCGGGAATGGTATGTAATTAAGCAAACAATATTATATAAAAGTCTCGATCTAAAAATCGGGACTTTTTTTTATATCAAATTTTGAATGAATAAAGTCATAGGAATACAGGGAATTCAGGGATCTTTCCATCACTTGGTTGCTCAGCAATATTATGGTGAGGATGTAGCGATTTTGGAATGTATGTCTTTTCAGGAACTGGTAAGAAGTCTGGTTGCCGGAGAAACCCAAGAAATTGTGATGGCGATCGAGAATTCTATAGCAGGATCAATTCTTCCTAATTATGCATTGATCGACGAGAATGATCTGCATGTGGTTGGTGAACATTATATCCCAATCGCTATGAATATGATGGCTTTAAAAGGACAGCAGATCGACCAGATCAAAAAAGTATATTCTCACCCAATGGCTTTATTGCAGTGTAAAGAATTCTTCAAAAAATATCCCAATATTAAATTAATAGAAGATACAGATACTGCAGAGGTTGCCAGAAGAATTTCAGAAAAGCAATCAAAGCATGTAGCGGCTGTTGCCAGCACTGCAGCGGCTTCAATTTTTGGACTGGATATTTTGGCTTCAGACATTCATACAAAAAAGAGTAATTCTACTCGATTTTTAATTATCAGTAAAACTAAAAAAGAGCCTAACGGAGAGAAAATAGACAAAGCTTCTTTGAAGTTTGAGTTAGAAAGCCGTACCGGGAGTTTAGTTTCAGTATTAAATATTATGCGTGATTTTGATCTTAACATGACCAAGATCCAAAGTATGCCAATTATCGAAACTCCCTGGAAATACAGCTTTTTTATAGATATCACTTTCGATGATTACGAGCGATTTTCTAAAGCTATGGAAGTTTTGGGAATGATGACCGAGCAATTAAGAATTTTTGGAACATATAAAAACAACGTTTAATAATGATACCAGCCAATAGGTTAGAACATGTAAAAGAGTACTATTTCTCTTCAAAATTAAGAGAAGTTCGTGCCTTGCAGGCCGCAGGTAAACCCATTATCAATTTAGGAATTGGTAGTCCAGATTTACCGCCACCGCCACAGGTGATTGCCGCCTTAAATGAAGGATTAACTCAAAATGGTGCGCATCAATATCAGCCTTATAAAGGAACTGCTGATTTTAGGAATGCGATTGCCGGGTTCTATCGTAAGTATTATCAGGTATCATTAGATGCAGAGTCTGAGGTGATTCCATTAATGGGAAGCAAGGAAGGGATTTTGCATATTTCTATGGCTTATTTAAATGAAGGAGATGAGGTTTTAATTCCAAATCCAGGGTATCCTACATATACTTCGGTCTCAAAATTAGTTGGTGCAAAGGCCATTTTTTATGATCTAAATGAAGAAGGAAACTGGTTGCCAAATTTTGATGAATTAGAGCAAAAAGATTTAAGTAAAGTGAAGATCATGTGGGTTAATTATCCGCATATGCCAACCGGAGCATCGGCTACAGATGAAGTTTTTGAGCAATTGGTTGCTTTTGGAAAAAAACATCAGATACTTATTGTTAATGATAATCCATATAGTTTTATCCTGAATGAGAACCCTAAAAGTATTTTAAAGACTGAAGGTGCCAAGGAAGTAGCGCTAGAGCTGAACAGCTTAAGTAAAAGCTTTAATATGGCAGGTTGGCGTGTAGGAATGTTGTGTGGAAGCGCTAAAAATATCGACACTGTTTTAAAGGTAAAAACCAATATGGATAGTGGAATGTTTTATCCTGTGCAGGCTGGCGCTACTGCAGCATTACAATTAGATAAAAACTGGTTCGATTCTATGAACGAGGTTTATAAAAGCAGAAGAGCTAAAATATTAGAATTAGCTGAAGCTTTAGAGTGCACACCGGGTAAAGAACAGGCAGGAATGTTTATTTGGTGTAAAGTGCCCGAAGGAAAATCATCTGAAGAATTTGTAGATAATCTGCTGCATGAGCATAGCATTTTTACTGCACCAGGTTTCATTTTTGGTGATATGGGCGAAGGCTATATTCGTTTTTCATTGTGTACAGACGAAAAAAATGTTGATGAAGCTATAAAACGAATCAAAAGATGAAAGTAAGTGTAATTGGAGTAGGTCTTATTGGTGGTTCGTTCGCTTTAGCGATTAAAGAATCCTTTCCTGAAAGTACGATTTTTGGTATCGATAAGAGTGAAGCCCATGTTAATGAAGCTTTAGAGATCGGTTTTATCGATAAGGCAGGAACCATGGAAGATCTTGCAGATAGTGATGTTGCCATTGTAGCGGTTCCGGTAGATATTAGCATACAAGTTTTAAAAGAAGCTTTAGATCATGCAGGCGACAATACTTTAGTGATCGATGCCGGTTCCACAAAATTCAAATTATGTGAAGCGGTAAAAGATCATCCCAAGCGCAGAAATTATTTATCTGCTCATCCTATTGCGGGAACCGAGTTTTCTGGTCCTTCAGCAGCTATAAAAGATTTATATAAAGAAAAGACCAATATCGTATGTGAAGTAGAAAAGACAGCTTTTAAACTTCAGGAGCGAGGCATGGAGATCTTTAGGAAAATAGGAATGCGTATTCGATATATGGATCCTGAGTCTCACGATCGGCATATTGCTTATGTATCTCATTTATCGCATATCAGTTCTTTTATGCTGGGAAAAACAGTGCTTGAAAAAGAGAAAAATGAACGTGACATTTTTGACCTTGCGGGAAGTGGATTTGCTTCGACAGTAAGATTAGCAAAAAGTTCGCCGGCAATGTGGTCACCAATTTTTCAGCAGAACAAAGAAAATGTACTGGAAACCTTAAATGAATATATTCAGAATTTAAGTTCTTTTAGAGACTTAATCGCCAACGACGAGTTTGGTGAAGTGTATAACGAAATGGAACGTACAAATCATATAAAATCAATTTTAAACGGAATTAGCTAAAATTTATAATCATGGAAAACAAGAAGGAATTAAGAAACTGGTTAGATGCATTTGGATTAGATCATCCATTGGTAATCGCTGGACCATGTAGTGCAGAAACTGAGGAGCAGGTATTAAAAATTGCTCACCAATTAAAAGATACAGATGCTACAGTTTTACGCGCCGGAATCTGGAAACCTAGAACAAGACCCGGGAATTTTGAAGGCGTAGGAGCTTTAGGTTTAAAATGGTTACAAAAAGCCAAAGAAGAAACCGGGATGTTAACTACTACAGAGGTGGCAAATCCGCATCACGTAGAGTTGGCTTTAAAACACGATGTAGATATTCTTTGGATTGGAGCAAGAACTACAGTTTCTCCTTTTATGATCCAAGAAATTGCAGATGCCCTTAAAGGAACAGATAAACCTGTTTTAATTAAGAATCCGGTAAACCCAGATTTAGCGTTATGGCTTGGTGCAGTAGAGCGCATGTATACTGCAGATATTAAAAATCTTGGAGTGATTCACAGAGGTTTCTCTAGCTACGAAAAATCAAAATACCGTAATAACCCAGAATGGCAAATTGCGATCGAATTACAAAATAAATTCCCAGATCTTCCTTTAATTTTAGATCCTTCGCACATCGCAGGGCGTCGTGATATTATTTTTGATCTTTGCCAAACTGCGCTAGATCTTAACTTCGACGGATTAATGGTAGAAACTCACTGGGATCCAGATAATGCTTGGAGTGACGCTAAACAGCAAATTACTCCGGAAACTTTAGTACAGATCATGAAAGATCTAAAAATTAGAAAGGAGATTTCTGAAAGTGAAGATTTTCAAAATAAATTAAGCAATCTAAGAACTAAAATTGATATCGCAGATAATCAATTGATCGAGCTTTTAGCGAAACGTATGAAGATTTCTGAGGAAATCGGACATGTAAAAAAGTCACAAAACGTTGCTATTCTTCAAACTAAGCGATGGAACGAGATCTTAGGAAAAATGGTTTTAGAAGGAGAGCAGGTAGGTTTAAGTGAAGAGTTTGTCTTAAAGTTATTTAAAGCTGTTCACCAGGAATCAATTAATCATCAGCAGTCAATTTTAGATAGCTAAGTATTTAAATGATTTCTTGATTTTCCAAAAATAAAGAAGGCTGTTCAGAATACCTGAACAGCCTTTCATTTTGGATTTAATATTTAAGATTACTTTGTGTAAGCCAATCTTCTTGAAGCTTTTCGCATTAGTTTATTAATAAGCTGGTCGTTAGAGCTGCCTAAGCTTCCAACAACACGTTTATTGTAATTCCAAAGTAAAACACCATCTTCAGCGTTGTTTATACTCATATTTACGGTAGCTGAGTTCGTTGTTCCCCAAAATCCAACAAGAAGCGCTAAAGCGACAGAAGCGCCTTCAGACATAGGTTTGTCGGTTTCGAATTTACCGGTTATTACAGCGTCTACATCCAAAAGCTGAGCAAGTTCTTCTGGAGTTGTAATCCCCATGTCTATTTCATTTTTCTTCAATATCGCATTGGTCTTGTTTGGATCTTGAACGTCAATTAAGAGTTTTCCACGTTTTTTTCTTTTCAGAAACCAAGAGTACATAGCGGTTTGGATAGAATGTCCTTCACCAATTTCCATTTCTTTTAATTGTTCTACAGTAATTTCTTTCATTTGTTTAGGACGAAGACTTACCTTTGCTGAAAATGGAATAATTGCAATAGACTGATGGTCTTTGGCAATAGTTTCAAAATCTGGATGCTCAAAAAGATGAGTTTGAGCTTCAACGGTTGCGCCTACTAATAAAGTAAGCGCAAGCAATAGTTTTAATGTTATTTTTTTCATTTTAAAAATAAAGATTGAGGCTGCTAATATATCTTAAAAATTTGTTAATAAACAAATTTCTTCAATGAAAGGAACGGTTTATAAATCTACAGGAAGTTGGTACCAGGTAAAGGCAGATGATGGTGTGTTTTACAACTGCCGTATCAAAGGGAAATTCCGCATAAAAGGGATCAAAAGCACCAATCCTGTTGCAGTAGGAGATAGGGTAGAAATCGATATTGATAAAGACTCAGAAGAAATTCAAGGGGTTATTAAAAAGATTGGTGAACGCGATAATTATATTATCAGGCGATCTGTAAATCTTTCTAAGCAAACACATATTATCGCTGCAAATATCGATCAGGTTTTTCTGATGGTGACTTTAAACAATCCACCAACATTTACCACGTTTATCGATCGTTTTCTGGTTACTGCTGAAGCTTATCATGTAAAAGCGGTGTTGTTGTTTAATAAGATCGATACGTATAACGAAGACGAACTTTTAGAGATTAAATTCCTCGCAAAAATGTATCGAGAAATTGGTTATGAGTGTGTTGGTATTTCAGCAAAAGCAGGGAAAAATGTCGATAAAGTAAAAGAAATGATGTTAGGGAAAACTTCGATGTTCTCTGGCCATAGCGGTACTGGTAAATCTACGTTGATAAATGCTTTAGAACCTTCTTTAAATTTAAAAACCTTAGAAATTTCAGAACAACATAAACAAGGACAGCATACTACTACTTTTGCTGAAATGTTTGATTTAAGTTTTGATGCTCGAATAATAGATACGCCGGGAATAAAAGGATTTGGAGTGGTAGATATCGAAAAAGAAGAGCTTGGCAATTATTTTCCAGAATTCTTTGAATTGAAACAAGATTGTAAATTTCATAATTGTTTGCACCTTAATGAACCAAAATGCGCCGTAAAAGATGCCTTGGAAAATGGTGAAATACCATGGTCGCGTTATAAAAGTTATTTGCAAATTATTGAAGGAGAAGATGATCCTTATCGAGTAGATCAATACAAAAAATGAGAATAGTTTTACAACGAGTAAAAAAAGCTTCGGTAAGCATCGAAAATCGATTAAATGCTGAAATAGCTAATGGACTCTTATTATTAGTTGGTATTGAAGCAGAAGATACTTCTGAGGATATAGAATGGCTGTGTCGTAAGATCGTAAATATGCGAATTTTTAATGATGAAACCGGAGTGATGAATAATTCGCTAATAGATGTTAGTGGGGATGCAATTATTGTAAGTCAGTTTACTCTACACGCCAGTACTAAGAAAGGAAATCGTCCCAGTTATATTAAAGCTGCAAAGCCAGATATTGCGATTCCGCTTTACGAAGAATTTATCGAAACTTTCGAAAGACATCTGGGTAAAAAGGTCGGTACAGGTGAGTTTGGTGCCGATATGCAGGTAGAGCTTTTAAACGACGGTCCCGTAACTATCTTAATAGATTCTAAAAATAAAAGTTAAAATATCTTAAAATTTTGATATATTGCAAAACGAAATCCATCAGTTTTTGTAATGAAATTTTTATTCTCCAGCTTAATGCTTTTCACGGGAATATTGTGTTTTGCACAAGATTCTTATCAAAGTATCGTACTTAAAAATGAACTTACCGAGCATGCAAATGCTATTTTAAGGGACGAACAGGTGCTCATCGAAATTGAAGATGTAGACGATATGACCATTACTACAAAAAGAGTGGTCACTGTTTTGAATAAATATGGCGATGATTATGTGAGAGCTTATGATTTTTACGATGATAATGATGCAAAGATAAAAAAGCAAAATGCATTGGTTTTAAATAAGTTAGGGGAAGAGGTTAAGCAATTTAAACAGCGTGATTTTAAAGATCAAAGCGCCGTAGGTTCTTCAAATTTATACTCAGATAATCGTGTAAGTTATCTTAATTATTCCCCTGCAGATTATCCCTATACGGTGGTTTACGAAAGTGAAGTAAGCATGTCGACTACCGTTTTTATAAAGGCTTTTCAGCCAATTAATAATTACTTTTTAAGTGTCGCTTCAAGCAAATATGAATTGAAAAATCCAAATCATATACCAATACGTTACGTAGAGACAAATTTGGATAGCATTCAGGTAGAAAAAAAAGTAAGTGATTTTGAGCTTACATACACCTTTAAAAATATACCAGCCTATAATTATGAACCTTACAGTCCTAAAGTTGCAAATATGGCACCAATGGTAAAGGTTGCTTTAAATGATTTTAGCTTAATGGGTGTTGAGGGAAGTGCAAGTGAATGGAGTACTTTTGGGAAATGGCAATTTGAAAATCTTTTAAAAGGAAGAGATGAGCTTAATGCTAATACTATTGCTGAAGTTTCAGAACTGGTAAAGGATGCCGCCAATGACTACGAGAAAGCTAAGATGATTTACGAATATATGCAAAGTAAAACCCGCTATATAAGCGTACAGCTTGGTATAGGTGGTTGGGAACCGATTTTGGCTAGCGAAGTAGATCGTGTAGGATATGGCGATTGCAAAGGCTTAACCAATTATACAAAGGCTTTGCTATCTTCACAGGGTATTAAGTCTAATTACGCTGTAGTTTACGCCGGTAACGAGCAAAAAGATATCGATCCGGGATTCGCATCGATGCAGGGAAACCATGTGATCTTAAATATTCCTAATATTGCAGAAGATGATGTTTGGTTAGAATGTACAAGCCAATCAATGCCTTTTAACTATTTGGGTGATTTTACCGATAATCGTCATGTTCTTTTAATAAAGGAAGAAGGTGGGGAAATTGTAAAAACACCACAATATACATGTCAAAAAAATCTTGAAGAGACATTTTGTAAAATCGAGCTTTCAGAAGATTCCTTCACGGCAACTGTGAAGCGGGAGAGTAAAGGGATTTCATACGGTAATAACTATCATATTCAAAATCAAAAAGAAAAGGATAAAAATATATACTATAAAGAGATTTTAGGGAATTTGCCTGGTATTCATATCAATACGTTGAATTTTGAAAATAACAAGGATCAAGTTAGCTTTTCAGAACAATTGGATTTTAGTGGTAAAAAATTTCACACCACGGCTGGGAACCGAATTTTACTTCCATTAAATTTTATACAGCCTGAAATTGATGCTGTAACTAGAGATGAAGATAGAAAGTATCCTATAGAAATATTGCGGGGCTTTACAAATAAAGATCAATTTGATTTTAAAATTCCAGAAGCCTATACGATAGAAGCTTTACCAGATGCTATAAATATTGAAACCGATTTTGGCAAGTTTAGTTTTTCAGTTGAGGTTGCTGATGATGATCCCAGACTTCTTCAGGTTAAGCGATCTATAACTATAAATGAAGGCAAGTGGTCTCCAAATCAATTTAGTGATTTTAGAGAATTTTTAAATAAGATCAATATTTTAAGTAATCAAAAAGCTGTCTTGGTTAAAAACGGCTAAAACCTATAATTATGCTCTCAAAATTTTATCTTTTAGTTGCATTTCTAATCATAGGAAACGCAATGCAGGCTCAGAATTACAAATTTGGAAAAGTTTCTGAAGAAGAAGTTGCAGAGACTGAACATCCTTCAGACAAAGAAGCTAATGCAGCTTATCTTTATAAAAAACAATATACGTACTACGACTATAACAGTAATAATGGTCTATCGTTAGTAACTAAATATCGCTATCGTATAAAAATTTATAATGAAGATGGATTTGATTGGGCAACTGTGAACTTAACAAAACACATTAGCGGTAATGATGAAGAAGAAATTTACGGTTTAAAAGGATTTACTTATAATTTGCAAGATGGAAAACTTGTTGAAGAAAAATTGAGAAAGGATGAAATTTTCCAAGAGGAAACGTCTAAATATCGCGAATCAGTGAAATTCACAATGCCTTCTTTAAAGCCGGGTAGCGTGGTAGAATTTCAATATGAAAAAAGATCTCCATTTTTAACCTCTTTAGATGAGACAGAATTGCAGGCTAGAATACCAACTAAGAAACTGGATGTGAAAATTGAAATACCAGAATTTTTTGGTTTTGTGGCTCATTATAATCAACTCTCTTCACTATTTTTTCCAATAAAGAAAAATAATGAGCAATACAATATGCATGCGCAGACCACTAAATATATGCAAACGGTTTATGAAATATCCGAGGAAAACATTCCTGCGTTGAAAGAAGAGGTATATATCGATTATTTAGACAATTATGCTGCAAGTATTAAGTGGGAGTTGCAGTATACTAAATTTCCAGATACTCCAATGGAATATTTTAGTGCTAATTGGGACGATGTAGCTAAATCTATTTATGATGAAGGAGGTTTTGCAAGTGAGCTTAGAAAAAGTAGTTTTTTTAAAGATGATCTTGAAGCTTTGTTGCAGGGTATAGATAAACTTCAAGATAAGATTTTCGCAATTTATAATTTTGTGAAATCTAAAGTGGTTTGGAATGACTATATAGGTTTTATTGCGGAAAATGGTATTCGTAAAGCGTATAAAGACGGAAGTGGAAATACTGGCGATATAAATTTATTGCTTACTGCGATGCTTAGATACGCTGGTTTGAATGCAGACCCTGTATTAGTAAGCACAAAAAGTAACGGAATACCTGTTTTTCCAACAAGATCTGGTTTTAATTATGTAATTACCAGTGTAGATTTCGATGGCCAAATAATTTTATTAGATGCGACAGATCTTAACGCAGCACCAGGGCAGTTACCAGAGAGAGCTAGAAACTGGCAGGGTAGAATTATTAAAGATGATGGTAAGTCTGGCTGGGTTTCTCTATTGCCTAACTACAGTTCTTTAAAGAGAAATTTCATAAATATTAAGATTACTGAAGATTTTAAAATCAAAGGTAAGTATACAGGAATGTATAGTCAATTTGTAGCAAAAAGTTATCGTGATAAATACAAAGGTGTCGACGAAGAAAATTATAAACAACTTTTACAGGAAGATAAGGGTGATATCGTTATTACCGATATTAAAAAAGAAAATGTTAAGAAAGTAGGGGCAGATATAAAAGAAAGTTATCAATTTGAATTGAATCATGGCGTAGAGGTTATTGGAGATAATATTTATTTTAACCCTCTTTTATTTTTAGCTGAAAAAGAAAATCCTTTCAAAGCAGACGAGAGAACGTATCCTATATATATGGATTTTCCTGTAAATTATGTTTCGGTAATCAATTTTATGGTTCCAGAAGGCTATGAGTTGGAATCTATGCCAGAAAGTACCATTGTCAATATAAACGAAGACGGCGCTGTTTTTAAGTTTATAATTAATAAGAGCGCAAATTTCCTAAGATTAGAATCTTCAATCCTTTTAAATAAGTCTATTTATCCAGCTGAAGATTATGCTCATCTAAAAAACTTTTTCGATGAAATTGTGAGTAAACATTCAGAAGCTATAGTTTTGTCTAAAATTGAAAAAAGCGATGAATCTACAGAACTCACAAAAAGCCGTTGATACCTGGATTAAAGAACACGGGGTACGATATTTTAACGAATTAACCAATATGGCGCAGCTAACTGAAGAAGTTGGCGAAGTAGCTCGTATAATTGCGCGTCGTTATGGGGAACAAAGCGAAAAAGAAAGCGATAAGAATAAAGACCTTGGCGAGGAACTTGCAGATGTTATGTTTGTAGTTTTATGTCTTGCCAACCAAACAGGGGTAGATCTTCAGGAAGCTTTTGATAAAAAGTTAGATATTAAAACCAAACGAGATCATAACAGACATCATAATAACGAAAAACTGAAATAGTATGAAGTTTAAAGAAATTATGTCCAGTAAAAAATACTGGAAGTCTGTAGCTATTTTGGGCTTTTTATTTGTTTTAATTTATAATGTTGTGATGATGGTTATCGATTATGGAGGATTTGCCTTTAAAGATTACTATCAAGAGAAGATGGCAGACGGTAAAATGATTACTTTTGTTATAGGTCAGATTGTAGGAATGATTGTTTATGGGATGATTGTATCATACGGGCAGTTCCGCAGAAAAGATAAAGACCAACTAAAAAAATAATCAACTTTACTTTCTATGAAATTTAAAGTAAACCATTCAGAAAAAAATATAAAAGGAACTCTGCAAATCACAGGATCCAAAAGTGAATCTAATCGCTTACTAATTATAGAGTCATTATTCAATAATCTTGAGATTACAAATCTTTCGAATAGTGACGACTCTCAGGTAATGAAAAAGGCTTTGGCTTCTAACGAAGTTGAGGTCGATATTCATCATGCAGGTACCGCCATGCGTTTTCTTACCGCTTATTTTGCTGTTAAGGAAGGTAGAGAGACAGTTTTAACCGGTAGTAAGCGTATGCAGGAGCGGCCAATAAAATTATTGGTAGAAGCGCTTCGATCTATGGGAGCTGAAATTACCTACGAAAAAAACGAAGGATATCCACCAATTCGAATTCAAGGTAAAAAACTTCAGGCAAATTCGGTTAGTTTACAGGCAAATATAAGTAGCCAGTATATTTCAGCATTAATGCTTATTGGGGCTTCACTTCCGCAGGGATTAACCATAAATCTTGAAGGCCAAGTAACCAGCGCACCATATATCCTAATGACGCTAGAGATGCTTCAGCGTTCGGGTATTCAGGGAAGTTTTGAAGGGAATACTATTAAAATTGAAGCTTGCTCAACATTAAGTCCTAAAACTATTCCGGTAGAATCAGATTGGAGTTCAGCGTCCTATTTTTATAGCATAGCTGCCTTATGTGAAGAAGCTGAAATTAATTTATCGAATTATAGAGAAGAAAGTTTACAGGGAGATTCTTGTTTGGCTAAAATTTATAAGCAGTTTGGGGTGAAAACTAGTTTCGGTGAAAATAGCATTACCCTTAAAAAATCGAAATGTTCGAAGCCCGCAAGTATCGCGGAAGATCTTAGAAATTCGCCAGACATTGCACAAACTATAGCAGTTACTTGTCTGGGCTTGGGAGTGGGATGTAAACTTACAGGATTACACACGCTTAAAATCAAGGAAACCGACCGTTTAGTAGCGCTTAAAAACGAAATAGAGAAATTGGGTGGAGAAGTTGTAATCTCCAAAGATCATTTAGAATTACTTCCTTCAAAAAGCTTAAAAGAAAATATTGAAATTGCAACTTACAACGATCATCGCATGGCAATGGCTTTTGCACCAATAGCTTTAAAAGTTCCTGTGATTATTGACGATGCAATGGTGGTATCAAAGAGTTATCCCGATTTTTATAATGATTTAGAAAGCTTAAAATTTGTGGTAGAAAAGGCTTAATTAAATTAAATTCTCAAATAATGTCGCAATTACTTGACAACCCCTGTTTTGAGGTTGTATATTTGCAGCCTTTAAAATTTCAAATATGGGAATGAAACTTTCAAACTTCAACTTCGAACTTCCGCCAGAATTACTTGCTGAGTATCCGGCTGAAAATAGAGATGAAGCGCGCCTAATGGTTCTTAACCGAAAAGAGCAAACTATAGAGCACAAACAATTTAAAGATCTTATTAGTTATTTTGAGCCAGAAGATGTGATGGTTTTAAATAATACAAAGGTTTTTCCCGCTCGTTTGTATGGGAACAAAGAAAAGACCGGTGCCAGAATTGAAGTTTTCTTGTTGAGAGAATTAAATCCTGAAACTAAACTGTGGGATGTTTTAGTAGATCCTGCACGTAAAATTAGAATTGGGAATAAACTTTATTTTGGAGACGACGAAAGTTTAGTTGCCGAGGTAATCGATAATACCACTTCTAGAGGAAGAACATTACGTTTTCTTTACGATGGGTCTTACGAAGATTTCAGAAGAAAATTAAAAGAGCTTGGGGAAACACCGCTTCCTAAATATATAAAAAGAGATGTGCAGCCTGAAGATCAGGAGCGCTATCAAACTATTTATGCAAAAGAAGAAGGAGCTGTTGCAGCACCAACGGCAGGACTGCATTTTTCTAAGCACCTACTTAAACGTTTAGAAATTAAAGGCGTTAATTTTGCTGAAGTTACTCTTCACGTAGGTTTAGGGACCTTTAGCCCAGTTGAAGTAGAAGATCTTAGTAAACATAAGATGGATAGTGAAGAAGCATTTATAAAAGGTGATGCTGTAAATACCATTAATAAAGCTAAAAACGAAAAGCGTAAAATTTGTGCAGTTGGTACTACCGTAATGCGCGTTTTAGAAAGTTCAGTTTCTTCTAATCAAACTTTAAACGAATTTGGTGGATGGACAAATAAATTTATTTTCCCTCCTTACGATTTTAGTATCGCTAATTGTATGGTGACAAACTTCCATACTCCAAAATCGACATTAATGATGATGATTTCTGCTTTTGCTGGTCATGATTTTATGATGAGAGCTTACGAAGAAGCAGTAAAAGAAAAATATAGATTCTATACTTATGGCGATGCCATGTTAATTATATAAGTAATTAGAATATCAATTAAAAAGCCGCAATTATTTCAATTGTGGCTTTTTGCATTTAATGAGGTAATAAATTATCCTTAGAATCTTTGTAATTTTGTAGCGTGGAAAAGAAGAAAAAAGATATACGAGCATTAACCAAAATACAACTGCAAGAGTTTTTTGTAGAAAACGGAGACAAATCTTTTAGAGGATCGCAAGTCTACGAATGGCTTTGGAATAAGGGAGCGCATAGTTTTGACGAAATGACGAACATTTCTAAACAAACGCGAGCAATGCTATCTAATAATTTTGTGATCAACCACATTCGCGTCGATCAAATGCAGCGAAGTAGTGATGGCACCATTAAAAATGCTGTAAAATTACATGATAATCTTACCGTAGAATCTGTTCTAATTCCCACAGCCAAGCGTACAACGGCTTGTGTGTCTTCTCAGGTAGGATGTAGTCTCGATTGTCAATTTTGCGCAACAGCGCGTTTAAAACGTATGCGGAATTTGAATCCGGACGAAATTTACGATCAGGTTGTCGCTATTGATAATGAAAGTAGATTATATTTTGACCGTCCTTTGAGCAATATTGTATTTATGGGTATGGGAGAACCGCTTATGAATTATAATAATGTAATGAAAGCTGTAGATAAAATCACCTCAGATGAAGGCTTAGGAATGTCTGCAAAACGAATTACGATTTCTACCTCTGGAGTTCCTAAAATGATTAAGAAACTGGCAGATGACGAAGCCAGAATAAAACTAGCAGTGTCTTTGCATGCCGCAACCGATGAGGTTCGCACAAAGATTATGCCTTTTAATGAAACCTTTCCATTAGAAGACCTAAGAGAATCCTTAGAATATTGGTACTCCAAAACGAGGAGTAGAATAACTTACGAATATATTGTTTGGAGAGATGTGAATGATACTCGTAAAGATGCAATGGCTTTAGTTAGATTCTGCAAATATGTTCCGTGTAAAGTGAACTTAATCGAATATAATCCTATCGATGATGGTGATTTTCAGCAAGCTTCTTCACAAGCTACAGATATGTATCAAAATTTATTAGAACAAAATGGAATCACGGTAACCGTTCGTCGTTCTCGCGGTAAAGATATCGATGCTGCATGTGGACAGTTAGCAAATAAATCGGCGTCTTAATTTAACTTCAATTTTTCCGAAATAACCTATCTTTGGGCTCTTTATGAAGATAATCTCTCAAATAAAACTTCCTGTTGAAAAGGAAATGGAACTTTTTGAAAAGAAGTTCTTCCAATCGATGTCTTCACAAGTAGCGTTACTTAACAGGATCACACATTACATCGTAAATCGAAAAGGGAAGCAAATGCGTCCCATGTTTGTGTTTTTGGTAGCTAAGATGGTTTCCGAAGGGAAAGTGAATGAGCGCACTTATCGTGGAGCTTCTGTAATTGAATTAATTCATACTGCTACATTAGTGCATGATGATGTTGTGGACGATAGTAACCGTCGGCGTGGATTTTTCAGTATAAATGCACTTTGGAAAAATAAAATTGCAGTGCTGGTTGGAGATTATTTATTGTCAAAAGGATTATTGCTTTCTATAGATAATAACGACTTTGATTTGCTTAAAATTATTTCGGTAGCGGTGCGGGAGATGAGTGAAGGCGAATTATTGCAAATTGAAAAAGCCCGTCGCTTGGATATTACAGAAGAAGTTTACTACGAAATAATAAGGCAAAAAACAGCAACCTTGATTGCGGCTTGTTGTAGTTTGGGAGCTGCTTCAGTAAAACCAGATTCTGAAGATGTAGAAGAAATGCGACGATTTGGAGAGCTTATAGGGATGGCATTTCAGATTAAAGATGATTTATTTGATTACGGTGATGATAAAATAGGCAAACCTACAGGTATTGATATTAAGGAACAGAAAATGACATTGCCTTTGATTTATGCGTTGAATAATTCAGATAAGAAAGAAAAGGCGTGGGTGATTAATTCGATTAAAAATCACAATAAAGATAAAAAACGCGTAAAAGAAGTTATTACGTTTGTGAAGAAAAAGGGAGGATTGGATTATGCGACTAAAAGAATGGAAGCCTTTCAGGAAGAGGCTTTAAAAATCCTTAAAAACTATCCGCAATCTCAATTTAAAGATTCTCTAGAGCTAATGGTAAATTATGTGATAGAAAGAAAAAAATAAAGGCTTCAAATTTTGAAGCCTTTATTTTTGTTTCGATTTTTACATATCGTCGTTAGCCTCTTCGCCGTTGATATCATCGGTTTCATGAATTTCTTCATCTACCTCTTCTTTAACTTTATCGGCTCCTCTTTCAATTTTCTCTCCAGCTTTTTCTACGTTGTCTTCGATATCTTCGCCAATGGCTTCTACCGCTTCCTCTGTTTTTTCTCCAGTGGATTCTCTACATGAATATAGTGATAAAGCGAAAATAGCAACAAATAATGCTAAAATTTGTTTTTTCATGATTAATATAGTTTAATGATAAATTAAAATGGCTAAAAAAAGCCACTACAGAGAGTGGCTTTTGTTTTTCTTTTCACAGTAAGTGAAAATTACATATCGTCGTTGTTCTCTACTTCATCTTCAATTTCTTGACCAGCCTCTTCTACAGCATCTTCAGTATCTTCGGCAGCGTCTTCAACGCCATCTTCGATATCGTCACCCATTTGTTCCATATTTTCCTCAGCATTCTCTTCAGTAGTTTCTCTACAAGAATACATTGAAATTGTCATTGTTGCTACAGCAAATAATAAAAATAATCTTTTCATCGTTATAATGTTTAATTAGTTGAACAAGCAAATTTAAACTATTTTTTATTACATGACAGTGGTCTTTTCCGTTAAATATTTCCAATAACGTTTAGGGACATGTTGAAGGTGTAATTTAGAGTTTTTTCGAGATTTTATATTGGTTGAGGTGAAATATGATTTCCATAATTTTTGAAAGCTAATTTCTTCATTATGGAGGATATCGGCTTCATTTTTTGAATTATTGTTAAAATTGAGGCTTATAGGTTCTACTTTTTTTAAATTATAATAAAGGCCGAATTTGCGTTTTTCATCATAAATTATCCATTTTTGATCGGCATATCGGTTCTTAAAATGTTTTAAAATCAGGGGTAAAACGTTAAAATCTGGGGCTATTTTTGCAAAAAATATTCCATCTTTTAGCATTTCGAATCTAATAAAAGCTTCCATTCTATGCTTTTCGCGTCCTACTTTTCGATCGATCTGCGCAATTTTTAAGATCGGTGGATAGGAGAAATCATCGGAAAGATCAGTTTTATGTTTGAAAATATGCTGAAAAAAAGCTACAATATCAATTTCAATTCCGGGGATTTCTGAAAGGAAAGATCTATAAATACGATGTACCGCTTTTTTAGACGTGTACGATTGAAAGCTTTGCAGTACTCTTTTTGATTTTTCAGTATCTGTATATATAAGTTCTTTCTCAGCGAAAAAGTCGGGTTTTTCGTTTCCTTCAGGATGAATGTTAAAATCCACAATTTTTTCTTCATATATCTGGAATATACATGTGAGCAACCCCTGAAAGGTGCCATCATAAATAAGAATTTTATGAGGCATGATCAAATAAATTTAATTGCGTAGAATAGGCTTTTCTGAACTTGCTCGAACTTGTTTTTATAATCTTAGATTTAATTTGCTCTGCAGTTAGATCTTTTTTCTCCCATAATCGCGAATCACAAACAATAAAATATTTTGCACGATTTAGTGCAACACCAATAGCTTTAAGATGTTCCCAGTTTAGTTTTCGATATTTTCTAGCCTGTAAAATTTTAAAAACCGATCGCATCCCTAAACCGGGCACCCTTGCCAACATAGATTTGTCGGCATAATTAATATTGATTGGAAATAAGTGCTGATTCCTAAGGGCCCAACTTAATTTTGGGTCTATATCTAAATCTAAATTGGGATGATTTGTGTTTAATAGTTCCCTTACGTCAAAACCGTAGAAACGCAGAAGCCAATCGGTTTGGTATAATCTGTTTTCTCGTAGCATAGGCACCTGAGAGGTGATTGCAGGGAGTCTAGGGTCTACCGCAACAGGAACATATCCTGAATAATAAACTCTCTTCATATTGTATTTTTTATAATAGTAATGAGCAGAGTACATGATATCGCGGTCACTTTCTCCCGTTGCGCCAACGATCATTTGTGTACTTTGGCCCGCCGGCGCATACTTAGGCGTACTGCGTATCAACTTACGGTCTTCTTTAAACTGAATAATTTCATTTTTGACCTTCTCCATCGGTTTGGTGAAATCCTCATGCTTTTTTTCCGGAGCAAGTAGTTTTAAGCCCGAAACTGTAGGCACTTCAATATTTACACTTAAACGATCGGCATAGAGACCTGCTTCATACATTAACTCATCACTAGCGCCGGGAATAGATTTTAGATGAATATAGCCATTAAAGTTTTCTTCTTCTCTTAATTTTTTAGCCACTCTAATTAAGCGCTCCATAGTATGATCTGGACTTTTAAAAATGCCGGAACTAAGAAAAAGCCCTTCTATATAATTTCGTCTATAAAAGTTGATTGTTAAATCGACCACTTCCTGCACCTTAAAAGCAGCTCGTTTAATATCGTTACTTCTTCTAGTAACGCAATATGCACAATCAAAAATACAATGATTAGTAAGTAATATTTTAAGCAAAGAGACACAGCGACCATCCTCTGTATAACTGTGGCAAATTCCCATTCCAGAAGAATCTCCTAAGCCATTATTCTTATTTTTCCGATTACTTCCGCTGCTAGAGCATGAGACATCGTACTTAGCAGCATCAGCTAAAATTTCCAGCTTCTCATTTATTCTTTCGAAATTCATACTCTTCTTTTTTCAAAAATAGGAATAAATCCTATTGTAAGGATATATTCCAATGTTAAATATTTACCTAGGTGATTTTGGCTTAAATTATTTAATTTTTGTTGTAATTTTGAGACATGAAATACATTAACCCTACTTGCTCAAATAGAATTTTTATAAACTTTCTATTGTTTTTCAATTTATTGTTGCTCAGTATTTTAAATACCAAAGTTTCTACTGCACAGCAATTAAATCCACCTATACAAAATTATACTTCATTCGAATACAGTGCGGCTAGTCAAAATTGGGATTTATCAATAGATGAACGCGGAATTATATACAGTGCGAACAACAAAGGTCTTTTAGTTTTTAATGGTTTAAAATGGAAAATTTTCAATTTAGAAAGTGGTTCCATAATTCGTTCTGTTTTTGCGTATAAAGATAGAGTGTATACAGGGTCATATTTGGAGTTTGGCTATTGGAAACGGAACTCTAAAGGTGCTTTTGTCTATCATTCTTTAAAACATCTTTTTAAAGACATAGAACTTAGTAATGAAGAATTTTGGGGTATTAAACAATATCATGGCAATATCTATTTTCGATCTTTCGCAGGGTTATATAAATATAATGGTGAGGAAATAGTAAAGATTGAAAGTGGTGTTTTTACCAGTATGATATTGTTCAAAGATCGGTTGTTTGTCGCTAAGGGCAGGGATGGTTTGTTTACAGTAGATATGAATGATAAATTGACTCATTTTGAACCTTCAGAAATAATTCAAAATACTATTGCGGATATAATTGTTCATAATAAGAAATTAATTGTGGGCTCTAAAGATCGGTTATATCAGTTAGATGAAGAGCTCAATCAGTTTCAACTAATTAGTACTGAGGTAAATGATTTTATCAGTAGAGCTGAACTTAATAAACTTAGTTCTTTGTCAAGTAAAGTTTTAGTAGTAGGAACTTTAAAAAATGGTTTTTTAACTTGGGATAGTGATACTGGCAAGATCCAAACATTTGATAGAACAAACGGCTTGCAAAACAACACCATTCTTTCTATGGACGTCTTCAATGGAAATTTGTGGCTTGGTCTTGATAATGGGATTGATAGGGTAGAGGTTGGATCTCCAATAAACTTTTATACAGATAGTTATGGAGAACTGGGTACTGTTTATGATATGATTAAAGAAGAAGATCATTTTTTCCTTGCTAGTAATACAGGTGTCTATTATTTAGATGATGAAGGTCTCAAATTACTTAAGGGTGCCGAAGGTCACTCTTGGAATCTAACTAAAACAAAAAACAGGATTATAAGTAATAGTAATGCTGCGACTTTTCAGATATATAAAGACCGAGCTGTTGCTTTAGATAATTCTACGGGAAGTTTTGAAAGTGAATTGTCCCCTAACAAAGATTTTTGGATAGGAACTTATACCGGTTTAGCGAAGCTGAGTGATACCGCTTTCACTCGCTTCGAAAAACTGGATTTTCCGGTTAAAAAGATTGTGTTTGAAAATGAACGGGTCTTATGGGCGGCACACCCTTACGAAGGAATTTATAGGATTAGCCTGAGCGAAGATTTAAAAGAAACAACTGAAGTATATTCATTACCAAGTTCAGATAGTCTGCAGTTTTTTAATCCTGAAATTTATAAGATTAATAATCAAATTGCGGTTTATTCTAATTCAAAATGGTATCGATATAATTCATTTTTAGATAAATTAGAAATTTTTGATGAATTGAAGCACCTTAATTCAAATCGACTTTTAGAAGAACGGAATGGTTATTATTGGTTCATAAATGCTAAGAATAATGATTTGGTGTATACAGATCTTAAGAACCAAAATCTCATTTTGCCTTCCCATAGATTAGAAGATCGATTAGTTAAGGATTATGAGAATATTATCTCCACTTCAGATTCCATATATTATGTTACTCTTAAAGATGGTTTCGCAAAATTAAATATTAAAGGTTTACAACAAGAGCAAAAAAAGGTATTTATAGCGAAGCCTTATGTAGCAGGTCTAGATGGCGTGAAATTAGAATATGATATAGTTGAGCATCCCGATATTGCCTTCGAGGATGCTAAATTCCTAACTTTTGATATAGGTTATCCACTTTCTGATTCTCAGAATATTCAATATCGTTTAATAGGTAACGACACGGTAAACGGGCTCTTGGATAGTGGGAATTTAGAATTTCAGAATTTATCTTCTGGTGAATATGAATTGCAACTGCAACCCGTTGGCAGTGAAAAGGAAAAGATTGAAACATTTAATTTTAGAGTGCTTCCGCCATGGTATTTATCAACTATAATGAAGATAGTTTACTTTCTCTTTTTTGTGTTCTTAACAACGCTAATCTACTGGTACAATCGAAAACGCTTAAAAAAGCACCGTATTCTTATAGAACAGAAATTTGAAAAAGAGCATAATGAACGAATTAATCGTTTGGAAAAAGAGCGTTTGATGGATGAGATCGACATGAAACGCAAAGAATTGGCGAATACAACCATGATCGCTGCTAAGAAGAATGAAGTGCTTATGGAAATTCAGGGTGAATTGAATAAAGATAAGTCTAAAATGAATGAGTATCGCTTAAAGAACATAATGACTAAAATTAATGCTGCGATAAAAAACAAAGACGAGTGGCAGGTTTTTGAAACCAATTTTAATGAAATACACGAAGATTTCTTTAAAGATATTCTAGAGGTTTATCCAGCCTTAACGAGCAAGGATTTAAAATTATGCTCTTATCTAAAAATGAATCTTACTTCAAAAGAAATTGCTCCACTAATGGGAATTTCAGTAAGGGGCGTAGAAGTACATCGATATCGCTTAAGAAAGAAAATGGATTTGGATAAAAACGAGAATCTAACAAACTATCTTATTAAAAATTTCTAAATTTTTAAAAATTCACGCTTAATTTTCTAATTTATTACTACTACAACACTACATCACTGCTGTATTTTGCCCTTTAAATTTTACTACAAAATGTATTTATAGTGCTGATTTTTAGAAGTTTAAAAATATAATTCTCTTGATGTAGTAGATGTGTACTATATCGTTTGCGTTGTTTTTGGTTCTAAAGCTATATTTCGGCAAAATTAAGTAAACATTAAACCGTATGAAATTCAAATTAATTACTGTTTTTGTCATGCTTCTATCCTATATAGGTATGGCACAAGAAACCAAGACCATTAGCGGTACTGTTACAGATACTGCTGATGTGCCATTGCCTGGTGCTCAATTAAAAGTACAAGGGAAAGAGATTTTTACAGTTACCGATTTTGATGGTAATTTCTCTTTAGAAGATGTGGTTGAAGGTGATACTTTTCGAGTAACCTTTTTAGGTTTTCAACCTACTGATATTACTATTGATTCCCAGAATCAATATAGTATTAAACTTAAGGAAGAAGCTGCAGCTTTGAACGAGGTCGTTGTAATTGGGTATGGAAAAGCTGAATCTCGCGATTTAGCGGGAACAATTTCAAACCTTAAGGCCGAAGAAATTAATGATTCCCCTACAACGTCTGCGTTGCAGGCTGCGCAAGGTAAACTTCCTGGTGTACAGGTCGTAAATGACGGATCTCCGGGATCTGTTGGTAATGTAAGAATTAGAGGTGCAATTTCAGTACTTGGTGGTGCAGATCCGCTTTATGTAGTTGATGGAGTTATTACTCAGGATATAAGTGGTATTGCAAACTCAGATATTGAAAGTTTTGATGTCTTAAAGGATGCTTCTTCTACTGCTATATATGGTGCTAGAGGTGCGAATGGTGTCGTTTTGATTACTACCAAATCTGGGAAAGGAAAGATGAAAATCTCTCTTTCTTCTACTACAGGTATTAATACTTTGGTAAATGGAGTAGACATGGCTAATGCACAGGAGTATGCGCGTTATACAAATGAAGCTTTAGTTCGTGGAGGCAACGAGCCTGCATTTTCTGATGCAGAAATTGGAGGCCTTCAAACTACAGACTGGATGGACCAGATAACTAGAGAAGGTTTATATCAAAATTATAATATCTCTGTTTCAGGAAGTAAGGAAGATGTAGATTACTACATTTCTGCCAACTATTTGGACGAAGAAGGAATATTAAAAGATAACGATTATGAACGTTTAACTGTGCGCTTAAACAATACTTATCATTTAAGTGAGAATATACGTATTGGTCATAATGTAAGTTTAGTGAGACAAAGAGGGTTTAATCCTTCATTTGCCAATTTCACCAATGCTTACAAACAATCACCACATATTCCTGTAAGAGATGAGAATGGAAACTATAGAAGTACTAACGTGAATAATGTTGGTAATCCTGTAGCAAATATTGAAAACAATAAGAATGTTAACGAACAAGTTCGAATTTTAGGTAATGCTTGGGGAGAAATTGACATTTTTGATTGGTTAACTTATCGTTCTAGCTTAGGTGTGAATGTGCTTAGAGAGAAAAATAGAAGTTATGGTGCTAGATACATTGTAGCTAACGAAAGTGGTAACCAAATTAATAATCAAAATCAGGTTTTAACAATTCGTGATTATGATGAAGAGCGATTTAACTGGGATAACTTTTTAACTTTCGATAAAAAATTCGGTAAACATGACATTAATCTTACTTTAGGATTAACTTCAGAAAGAATAGCATCTGAGGTTTTAGAAGCTTCACGTCGCGGCGTTCCACCTTCAGATAACTTGTTATATTTAGGAGTAGGTGAGCAAGAAGGGCAAACGATAACTAATGAGGGTGACCGCTCTAGTCGTCTTGCTTATTTCTCACGTTTACTTTATAATTTTGATAAGCGATATGTTTTTAATGCAACAATTCGTAGAGAAGGATCTTCAAAATTTGCAGAATCTCAGCGTATAAAATACTATCCATCTTTTGGTGTTGCCTGGAATATTGATAATGAAGAATTTTTCAGCAATCAAAACTTCCTTAGTAATCTTAAATTAAGAGGTAGTTATGGATTGGTTGGTAATGATCGTATCGATTCTGGTCTCTTCCTTCAATTAATAGATTTTTCAGCTTATCCATTCCCAGGTGGTGTTGCCATTGGAGGTTCTTCAATTCAGCAGTATGATGAGAATCTTACTTGGGAAACCACTACAGAACTGGACTTAGGTATTGAGTTTGGATTGTTGGATAATAGATTGAGTGGTGAATTCACATATTACGACAAAAAAACCGATGATATACTATTCCCATTGGCTTTGCCACAAACTTCAGGTGATGATAGTTTTGTAACCAACGCTGGAAGCATCCAGAATACAGGTGTCGAGTTTGCTCTAAACTGGTCTGATGTTTCAGAGAGTGGAGATTTTAGCTATAATATTGGTTTCAATATTACTAAAAATGAGAACGAGCTTACTAACATTAATCCGGTGATAGCAAATGCAACTCCGTTTATTGATAGTGGAAATTTAGAAAATGGACAGATCGTTACTAGAACCGTAGAAGGTAATGAACTTGGTACATTTTGGTTATATAAAACAGATGGTGTTTTTGAAAATCAAACGGAAATCGATAACAGCGCACAACCAGGAGCTAAAGTTGGAGATTTTAGATATGTAGATACTAATGGCGATGGCTCTATTACGCAAACCGATAGACAATACATGGGATCTTATCAGCCAGATTTTTACTACGGAATTAATTTGGGAGTAACATATAAGCAAGTGGACTTTTCTACCTCTTTATTCGGAAACTCAGGAAACAAAGTATTTAATGGTTTAAGAGCACAAAGATTTAGTGGAGAGAACATAGATTCAGATTTGTTTGGAGAGAGATATACTGGAGGTAATACTAACGGAGGACCGGCAGCTTTTAATGAAGTGCCTCTTCCATCAGATTATTACTTAGAGGATGGCGATTTTCTTCGAGTAAATAACATCACTGTAGGTTATAATTTCTCAGACAATATTCTGGAAGCGATTCAACTTTCTCGCTTAAGAGTGTATGCTACAGCACAAAATGCACTAACGTTCACAAAGTATAGCGGATTTAATCCTGAATTACCAAGAGGAATTCTTGATAGCGGTTTAGAATTGGATGCATATCCAACGACAGCTAAGTTTCTTTTAGGATTGAATATTGACTTTTAAAAAATAGTATGATAATGAAAAATTTAAGACTTCAATATAAAACAATGACAAAAACCTTAGTAGTGGTTTCTGCACTGCTGGCAATGTCTTGTTCAGACGATTATTTAGATGTAAAACCTGAAGGCCAGGCCACAACAGGCAGTGGGTATTTTCAGGGAGAAAATGTAGAGCAGGCAGTGGTTGCTTCTTATTCTCACTTGTTAGATTATAGTCAGCATTCTTTTTCTTTCTCTGGTATCTTCAGTATAGCATCAGACGATGCAGATAAAGGAAGTTCGCCAGGAGATACAGGAGCAGATAAAGCTAAATTGGATAATTTTACTCACGAGCCTACAGATGTTTCTGTAGCTGGAATATGGGGAGCAAATTATCGTGGTGTTGCTACTGCAAATACCGGGATTGATATTGTAAATGAACCTTCAAATAATCTAGCTGAAGCAACTATAGCAGAATATCAGGCAGAATTCAAATTCTTTAGAGCATACCATTATTTTACGTTGGTGAAAGTTTTTGGGGGAGTGCCAATTATTACTGAAGAAACAGATCCTAGTGATCAGGAAGCGCTACTTGTAAGAGACAGTAGCGAAGATGTTTACAATTTTATCGTAGAAGATTTAACTGAAGCTTCAGAAAACTTACCACAAACGCCTGCGCAAACAGGTAGAGTTACTAGAGGAACAGCTAAAACTTTACTTGCCAAAGTGCAAATGTATCAAGGGAACTGGGAAGAAGTTTTGGAACTTACGAATGAAGTGATTGCTTCAGGACAGTATGCTTTACATCCTAATTACGAAGAGCTATGGAGAATACAGAATGAAAATACTGTTGAATCAATATTTGAAGTTCAGGGAAGCTCTTCAGAAAATTTAGGAGTTAATAACCTTGCAGAACACCATGGCGTACGTGGCCAGTGGGGATGGGGGTTTGATGTTCCTTCCCAAAGTCTCGTAGATGCTTATAACGCTGCTGGAGATGATATTCGTAGGGATGCAACAATTATTTTCCGTGGAGAAGAAATGTATGATAACGATCTTTACGACAGTGATCCAAATATCTCTGCAGTGGTAAGTGAAGATGCGCCTAATCCTTACTATAGTGAGAAGATGTATTTTGGGCCACTTGCAGCTAATGCCTTGGATAAAAATCTAATATTGCTTCGTTATGCAGATGTATTGCTTATGAATGCTGAAGCTAATAATGAGTTAGGAAATTCAAGTGCAGCCCTGGCCAGTCTTAATGAAGTAAGATCTCGTGTAGAGTTACCTGCAATTACTACAACCTCTCAATCTGAACTTAGACAAACTATTTGGAAAGAAAGAAGATTAGAATTTGGTATGGAATTCGATCGATATTTTGATGTAATTCGACAAGGAAGAGGACAAGAGGTTTTTGGACCGCTTGGTTTCCAGGCTGGCAAAAATGAAGTTTTCCCTATTCCTCAAGATCAGATAAGCCTTTCAGGAGGTCTATTAAAACAAAACCCTGGATACTAATAAATCTATTTTAAAAGGTGTTTCGGGAGATTTCTGAAACACCTTTTTTATTTTAAGCTTAACCGATGAATCTAAATAAACACATTATATATCTTCTGTTTTTGGGCTTCGCATTTACCGCATGCAATGACGCTTCAAAAGAAAAATCAGAAGACAAAAAAGAAACTGCTCAGGATTCAACCAAACTGAGTGAAGAAGCTTTGCTGGACACCGTCCAGATGCAAACTTTAAAATATTTCTGGGATTTCGCTGAACCTAATAGCGGCATGGCCAGAGAACGATACCATCCAAACGGAGATTATGGAGAAAATGATCCTGATATTGTCACTACAGGAGGCTCTGGATTTGGATTGATGGCAATTGTTGCTGGTGTAGAACGTGGTTTTATTCCTCGAGCAGAAGCTGTGAAACGTTTTGATAAAATCGCAACTTTCCTAGAAGAAACACCAAAATATCACGGTGCTTTTCCTCATTGGATCAATGGGAGAACTGCCGGAACTCAGGAATTTGGCAACGACACTAAAGACAACGGTGGTGATATTGTAGAAACCTCATTTTTAGCTCAGGGATTTCTGGTAGTGCGCCAATATTTGCAAGATGGCAATGAAGAGGAAAAAGCTGTAGCAGCAAAATTCGATAAATTATGGAAGAATATTGAGTGGGATTGGTACACAAATAATAAAAACGGCATTTTTTGGCATTGGTCACCAAATTATGAGTTCCAGAAAAACTTTATGATTGAAGGTTATAATGAATGTCTAATCACTTATATCATGGCAGCAAGTTCTCCAGAACATGCCATAAAACCTGAAGTTTACCATGACGGATGGGCGAGAAGCGGAAATATCACAACAGATAAAAAAGCTTACGGAATTCCGCTAATATTAAAATTTAATACTAATGGCGATAAAGCAGGACCACTTTTCTGGGCGCACTATTCTTACTTAGGTTTAAATCCAAAAGGGTTGAGCGATCGTTATGCAAATTATTGGGATTTAAATGTAAATCACAGCAATATTAATTACGAATATGCTCAGGAAAATCCTAATAAGTTCAAAACATATAGCGAGAATAGCTGGGGCTTAACTGCAAGTTATACTAAGAATAAAGACGGAAGTGTGGGGTATACAGCACATTCTCCAGATGATGATAAAGGTGTTGTAGCGCCAACTGCAGCAGTAAGTTCTATACCTTATACTCCCGAAAAGTCTTTAAAAGCAATAAGATATTTTTACGAAGATCAGCATGATTTACTTTGGGGACCTGCCGGTTTTTACGATGCCTTCAGTTTAGATGGCGGTGATTGGGTGGCTGAAAGATACTTAGCGATCGATCAGGGACCTATGATGGTAATGATTGAAAATTATAGAAGCGGACTCATTTGGGATCTATTTATGAGTGCTCCTGAAATTAAAAATGGGCTTGAAAGACTCGATTTTAAAAGATAAGGGAATCAGAATTCAATTAAGATAAACTCAAAAAAAGTAAATATGAAAATATCGAAAATCGCAATATTAGGATTGTTTATTTTCTTCGGAATTTCTTCGGAAGCACAAACCGACGGTATTTCAAAAAACCAATTTAAAGAGAAAGTAGAAATCCCTGTAGATATGGGCTACTTACTTTATAAACCTGAAGGCTATAAGAATTCTAAAAAAGATTATCCTTTAATTGTATTTTTACACGGTGCCGGGGAGCGCGGCACAGATCTTCAGAAAGTAAAAGTAAATGGACCATTTCAATATTTAAAAGACGGCAATGAAATTGATGCTGTAATACTTGCCCCGCAGTGCCCGGAAGGTACGTATTGGCAACCCGATGAAGTTGCAGGTCTAATAAAGAAAATTATTAAAGAAGAACATATTGATCCTAGTAGAGTGTACTTAACCGGTCTAAGTATGGGCGGTTATGGTGTTTGGGCTACCGGTGGAAAATATCCTGAATTATTTGCTGCTATGGCTCCGGTTTGTGGTGCAATTTACAGACCAATTTATAGAAATGCGCAGCATCTTAAAACAATGCCAATCTGGGTTTTTCATGGAGCGATGGACGATGTAGTTTTACCTGAGAACAGTAACAATATGGTGATGGCTTTAAAACAAGCCGGTAATGCAGATGTAAAATATACTATTTATCCCTTTGCAAATCACAACAGCTGGACAGAAACCTATAATAATCCAGAATTATATGACTGGTTGCTAAGTCAGGAGAAAAAGAAATAAAAAAGTATATTCTGTTCAGCAATATTATAATATAACTGAAAAGGAATTTGAAAAAGCTTCAGAAAAAAGTATAGAAAATGCCTACAGAAATTTCGAAAGAATGCGTGGTAGACCTATAAAATAATTGTTAGTACAATCCTAAATAAATTTACATGATAAAGAAAAGTTTAATCACATTTTCGCTAATTACAGGATGCTTTTTTGCCCCAACAAAAAACGCTACTGCACAAACCACAAGTGATTCAAAAATGAATGCTAAAGTTGATGAGATTTTAGCCGAAATGACTATCGAAGAAAAGATAGGTCAGCTTAACTTATTAAATCCTGGTGGCGGTGTTGCTACCGGTGCTGTGGTAAGTGATAACGTTCAGCAAAAAATTAAAGACGGGGAAGTAGGCGGACTTTTTGGTGTGGCCGGTCCCGATAAAATTAGAATTGCCCAGGATTATGCAGTGAACGATACCCGATTGGGAATTCCATTGCTTATCGGTTCAGATGTTATTCATGGTTATAAAACCACCTTTCCAATTCCGTTAGGAACTGCAGCTAGCTGGGATTTAGAGATGATCAAAAGAACTGCAGAAATTGCCGCTCAAGAAGCTACCGCAGATGGGATTAACTGGAATTTCTCTCCAATGGTAGACATCGCTCGCGATCCAAGATGGGGAAGAATTGCTGAAGGTGCAGGAGAAGATCCTTATTTAGGTTCTCAAATTGCAAAAGCAATGGTAGAAGGTTACCAGGGTGACGATCTTACTAAAGAAAATACCATGATTGCTACCGTTAAGCATTTTGCCTTGTACGGAGCTTCAGAAGCTGGTCGTGATTACAATACGACCGATATGAGTAGAGTAAAGATGTTCAACGAATATTTGCCTCCTTATAAAGCGGCGATCGATGCCGGTGCAGCAAGTATTATGAGTTCGTTTAACGATGTAGACGGTATTCCTGCAACAGGTAACAAATGGTTATTAACCGATTTGCTTCGTGACCGCTGGGGATTTGATGGTTTTGTAACTTCAGATTATACTTCTCTAAATGAAATGATCGCTCACGGAATGGGAGATCTTCAGGCAGTTTCAGCATTAGCTTTAAAAGCTGGTTTAGATATGGATATGGTAGGTGAAGGTTTTTTAAAGACTTTGAAAAAATCTTTAGAGGAAGGAAAAGTAACTGAAGAAGAAATTACCACAGCAGCACGTAGAATCTTAGAAGCTAAATATAAGCTTGGTCTTTTTGAAGATCCTTATAAATACTTAGATGAAAGCCGACCTGAAAAAAATATTCTTTCCGAAGAAAATAGAGCTTTTTCCAGAAAAGTAGCAGCACATTCTTTTGTGTTACTTAAAAAAGATGCCGGAGTTTTCCCGATCAATAAAAAAGCTAAGATTGCACTTATCGGGCCTTTAGCCAACAACAAAAATAATATGTTAGGAACCTGGGCACCAACTGGTGATCCACAACTCTCTATTCCGGTTTTAGAAGGAATGAAAAATGTTGCTCCAAAGGCAAAGATTAGTTACGCTCAGGGAGCAAATATTACCGACGATAAGCAATTTGCTGAAAACATAAATGTTTTTGGTCCTCGTGTTGAAATTAGTGAAACTTCTCCTGAAAAAATGTTAGAAGAAGCATTAAAAGTAGCTGAAAAATCTGACGTTATTGTGGCTGTTGTTGGTGAAGCAAGCGAAATGAGCGGAGAAGCTGCAAGTAGAACTAACTTATTAATTCCTGAAAGTCAGAAAAAAATGATCCGAGAATTGGCTAAATTAGAAAAGCCAATGGCGTTAGTTTTAATGAGTGGTCGTCCTTTAAATATTTCAGAAGAGTCTGAAATGAATTTAGATATTCTTCAGGTTTGGCATCCAGGTGTAGAAGCGGGTAACGCAATCGCCGATGTTATTTTTGGAGATTACAATCCTTCAGGAAAAATTACTGCATCTTGGCCAAGAAATGTTGGGCAGGTGCCGGTTTATTATTCTATGAAAAGAACAGGAAGACCTGGGGAAGCAGAAGGTTTTGAGAAATTTAAATCTGAATTTTTAGATGTAGATAACTCACCTCTTTATCCTTTTGGATACGGTTTAAGTTATACCAATTTTGAATATAGTGATGTAAAAGCAAGCGCTGATGAATTAAAAATGGACGGAACGATAACGCTAAGCGCTACAATTACAAATACTGGTGATTATGATGGAGAGGAAGTGGTTCAGCTTTACATTCATGATAAAGTGAGAAGCATCACACCGCCAATGAAGCAGCTTATAGGTTTTGAAAAAATTATGCTGAAAAAAGGTGAATCTAAGACGGTTACTTTTGAAGTAAGTGCTGAAGATTTAAAATTTTATAACAGCAGTTTAGAACACGTAGCCGAGCCAGGCGAATTTGATTTCTTTATCGCAGGAAGCTCTGATGCTGAATTTGAAAATACATTTATGCTTACAGAATAATTTGAAGCTTAACTAATTTATTATAATTCCAAAAAAACCGATGCTTTTAGCATCGGTTTTTTAATTTTAAGATTTTTCGGTCTAAAAAGTATTCTCCACCTGTTGATTTTCAGAATTTAAAAATACATCATCGAAATATTGAAAAACCATTTGTAAATGATCAAAAGGGATTCTGGATATCTCATGTCCTGCTTCAGGAAAGGTATTTAGCATGTAAGATGTATTTAATTCCTTCAATTTAGCAGCTAAACTTCTGGAGCCATCTAAAATTAGATAGCCAGGTTCATTTTTTTTGCAAAAATGATGAGGTGCGGTAGCGTAAGGAACTAAATTATCAGCAGTTCCGTGGAAAAATATTGCAGGTACAGCATTTTCTTTATCGATATAACGTTTATCCACGATAGCGCCCGCTAAAGATAAAATACCTTTAATTTTAAGATTCTTGTATTGTGAAGCATTTTTTAAAAGCAAATCACGGTTAAAAGCAGCACTTAAAACAGCTTCAGCCCCGGCGCTACTTCCGCCAATAATAATTTTATTAGGATCAATATTGAATTCGTCTTTCTTATCGATCATGAAGTTAACAGCATCCAGAAAATCTTCAGCAGCCAGCTGAAAAGTTTCGATTTTTCCTTTAGCATCAAAATCACAACCAAAAGATTGGTCTTTTCGTGTTAGCCGATAAGAGATCTGTACGGCTACATAGCCATAGCTAGCGGCGATCTTTGCCAATTTTACTTCGTCATCATTACGCGGACTTCCATAGCCAAAACCGCCACCATGCATAAAAATAAATACAGGTCGGTTTTTAAAAGTATTTTCAGGTTCGTAAACATCGAGATATAGTTCTTCATTATCTTTTTCAGCATAAGTATATGTTTTTCGATCTTTTGATCGGTAAATACTTTCGGTAAAATGTTGTTGCGCAGAAACTTGCAGGCTTATAAGGATAACTAAGCCAAAATAGAGGATTCTCATTACTTTAATATGTTTTGATATAAGCTGAAATTAGCGATTTTTGGCTGAATTTAATGTGGTTTTTTTGATTTTAAAATTTTATCTTCGCACTTCAAATTTATTACGATGAGCTTAGAAAAAGACGTAATGACCCAGATGAAGGCTGCGATGAAAGCAAAAGATTCGGCAGCTTTAGAAGCTTTAAGAGCAGTTAAAGGAGCAATACTTTTAGCAAAGACTGAAAATAGTCAGCAGGAATTAACTGAAGAGCAAGAAGTGAAAATTGTTCAGAAGTTAGTAAAGCAGCGTAAAGATAGCGCGCAAGTTTACAGAGAACAAAATAGAGAAGATTTAGCTGAACCGGAAGAGAAGCAGATTGAAGTGATTGCTCAATTTCTACCAGAACAGTTAAGTGAAGCTGAAATTGAAGCTAAAGTAGAAGCAATTATTACTGAAACCGGAGCTGATGGAATGAAAGATATGGGGAAAGTTATGGGAATAGCTTCTCAACAACTTGCTGGTAAAGCTGACGGAAAAACGATTTCTACTGTAGTTAAGCAAAAGCTTAGCAACTAATAATATTTTCCGACTTTAGTCGGAAAAAAGGCCCCGTGGCGCAACTGAATAGCGCATCAGATTTCGGCTCTGAGGGTTGCAGGTTTGAATCCTGCCGGGGTCACTTTTTAAGAAGGTAAATGATTACAAAACCACGCAAATCCTAGGAATTGCGTGGTTTTTTGTTTTGATATTTTAAATTAAATTTAGATCTTTTTTTTCCAATAAATTGCTATATTGATCTAGTTTATTGTTTTTCGGTATAGAATTCTTTACATTATCTACTAAGCCTCTTTTTTAATTTTCTTCGAATCTTTTTCTGAATTCTAAATAAATGCATAAGTGGAAAAAGTGAATGCTGTGATGCGCCTTCAATTATAAATATTACTCAAATTTCAATTCTTCTAAAATTCGTGCTTTCTTTCTAAAGACACTAGAATCAGCTTTTTTAAGTAACCGTTCTTTATCCGTAAAATAATACTTGTATTTGGCACGGGTGATCGAGATATCATAATCGTCGAAATCTTTGCCGCTAACGTCAACTCCAGTTTTAAACGGCACGGGAGATTTTAATACCGAAATATGATAATCATAGGTCATATCTAAATTTTGTACGCCGCCAATAGCTAAGCGATAGCGATCAATTTCAAGTAAGGCCGGAAGGATGTGTACATCATCTTCTTCAAATTCCATTTCGACTTCTAAATTTTTAACCGGGTTTTTGGCTTTGCTTTTAAACATAAACGTTTTGGCGAGTTCTCTAAACGTCGGCCCATCAAGAACCATAATATCTTTGGCTTTTAGTGCAGCAATACCGCGTAAACTTGAAGCTTCAAAATCTAATTGATTAGTAAGGTTCACTTTACCTTTAATTCTAAAATCAGCTTTTCCTTCAAAAGCCTTGGCTGCGGGCAGTAAAGAATCTAATACATGAATTACTTCATCTAGTTTTCTCATTTCAATATCGGTCATATAAAACTCAAAATCTAAAGCCGGCTTTTGTTTATCTTTAGCCGTATAGGTTAAACTGGCATCTAAGTTTGCTGCAGGAGTGTTGAAGTGTAAATGATTCAGTTTTAAGTCACCATTATTCACATTTACTTTTCCGTAAATGTTGTTCAATCCCATCTTCCCAAATTCCAATTTTTTAATATTGGTGTTTAGCTGAAAAGCTAAATTTTCCGGTACTTTAAATGCGTGTTTTTCTTGGGCTAAGCTATCACTTGTATCGGTTGTGGTTGCATTCGTATCTTCTGTATTGGCAACTTGGTCTTCGATGCCTGCAAAAACTTGCATTAATAGGTTGGCATTAATCTTAGTAGAATTCAACGATAAATTAGCAGTAACTTGTTCTCCGTTTTTAAATCCTATGGCGTGATCAAGGTTTCCGGTGAGTTCAACATCAGAATCTCCAAAGGTCAATTTAGTTTTATCTAACCTAAGGTTGTCATTTTCAAAATCAATGGTAGAAGTTGGCATTTCCAAACGATGTATTAATTTAGGATCGTAAGCCATTAAATTTTTAAAACGTACCGAACCTTTAGGGAGCCATTTTTTAGGTGCTTTTTTAGTAAGCTCTAGCTCATAGTTTCCTTTGGCAATGGCTATATACGATTTATGGAGCCCTACCGCAACACTATCAATGCTAAATTGAGAGTTGATAGAAGCTGGGCGATCTTTTTCTTTGGGCTGTAATTCGGCATCAATTTGTGCATTTTTAACAAAACCCCAAATCGAATCTTGTGCGTTGAATTTTAATTTTTGAAGTTCAATTTGACTGTTTATATGCGCTTTTCGTTTTCCGGTTTGTGCTATCCAAACTTTTCCTGCTAATTTTTCTGCGGAAGCTTTCAACTGATTTTTAAATTCAACATTAGATTTAATAAGATCAATTTTAGAGGCCAAGGTGTTATATTCCTCTTTATCTTTAAAGAAATGCAGGTCTAAACGTTTTGAATTAATCGACAGGCTGTCTTTTATCGAGGCAATGGCTAAGTCTTTCAGCTGAACTTCACCGCCAATTTCTAAATCTTTAAACTCGCTATTTTGAAGTTGAGAGGCTAAGAAACGAGTGTTTATTTTTGTATAAATAGTTCCGGCAGCTTTTATGTTCTCATCAAAAGGAAAAGCTTGGTAAAGTTGCGTAAGGTTAAGATTTCCGTTCACCTGTACTTGAACTCGCGGATCGAGTAATATTTGTTGAATATTACCGGAACTTTGCAAATTAATTCCGGTACCCAATACTTTTAAATTCTGGATAGTGGCGAAAGAGTTTTCAGGGTTTTGCACATCTATTTCTGAAGTGATATGCGCGGTCAAATCACTAATTTTTCCTGGGAAATCTGTGTACGCCAAAGCGGCATTTTCTAGTTGTAAATTAGCACTAAGTTTAGGGTATTCATCCTTAGCATAAAAACCTTCGGTATGCAATTGAAGTTGTACATCTCCTTGTGTAGTGACTTCTCTTTTCTCTAAAATGGTATGCGGAATTAAATCAATAATATTGTTCAAGGATTTCGTTTGGAGTTCACTGTCAATATTGAAAAAAGTGCGCTTTTGATTAGGATAGAATTGAATTTCACCTTTATTCTGAAAATCAATATCGTTCACTATAAAATTACTTTTTTGAAGGCTTAACAAGGTGTCTGAAAATGAAAAATACAGCTCAGCATCCATTCCGGTTTTTTCAATTTTAAACTTTTTCTCCGGAACGCGATAAACGGCAATTTCTTTATTTAGATTTTTAAGCTTAAGTTCTAAACCCTTATCGTCTTTAGCAAGATTTAAAAGCACATTAAAATCATTAACGGCATAATTGAGTTGAGAAACACCATCTTTATAGCGTGCTTGGGCGTGATTAATTTCTAATTTTTCAATAGCAAACGCCTTAATTTCTAATTGCTCGGTAGTGTCTTGAGCTTCTTCTTCGGCTAATTCAGGTTTTAAAATGTTCCAATTAGAATCGCCTAACAAATCTAACTGAAAGTAAATTTGAGGCGCATCAAGTTGAATATTCTTAATATCAACTTCGTTATGTTTTAAGAATTTATAGAGATTAAAGGAAAGTTTTGCTTCTTTAAATTTTACTAAGGTATCCTGATCGGGGTAACTGGGATTTGGCAACAAGGCGCCTTCCTGAAATTTCAATCCAAAATTTGGAAAAGTAGAAAAGAAAGTGAGTTCAATACGTTCACATTTTACTTCACCTACTAAAAATTCATTGGCAATTGCCAACGCTTTTGGAGTGATTTTTTCCGGAGTAAATACAAAATTCAGTAAAATACCCATTGCTAAGCTCAGTACTAAAACAAGCGTAATTATTATTCTTAGACTTCTTCTTATTATTTTCTTTGTTTTCATTCTAGTATAGAATACAGTTTTCTGAGGCGAGGAGAACGTATTTCTTTTATTACAAATATTGAAATCTTTCAACGTATTGTAAAATCTAATATTTTATAAACGTAATTAATCTGCTGACAGATTTTAAAAATAAGAAAAGAATTTTTTGGAATAAGACCGCCTATTTTGAAGAAATAATCTAGTAAACAATGAGACATATCTTGATATTATAAAAAGAATATAAATATGAGTTCCGACTAATTTCTTCAGTAATTATAAATGAGCAAAGCTATTAATGACCACATTAAAATATCTGAATTTTGCATAATATGAGAATTGCTCAAAACCATTCGATTTCATTTTAAATGAATTGAACGATACAGATTTGCAGCTTGTCGAATAACAGGCATTAAGCCAAGGTTTTCAAAATAAATTTGTCTGGCTAAAAACCCTACAATATGAAAACCAATAAAATTTTTATAATAATCTGTCTTTTAATGTCAGGTTTTGCTTCAGCACAAATAGGTATAAATACAACCAAACCCGATCCTTCTTCTATAGTGGATATTAGAAGTAAACATGCCGGAGTATTAATCCCCAGAGTAGAATTGACTTCTTTGACCGATAGAATTACTGTTCCTAATCCTGTCCTTGGGCTATTAGTTTATAACGATATTAAAAATAGGGATTTAGAAGAACGATTTTATTTTTGGGATGGTGAAAAATGGGATAAAATTCAATCTCAAAATGATTTTGATTTTCTTGAAGCAAGAATAGATGATTTATCTTCTGGACCTGGTAATAATGCTTCTGGCTCTTGGTCTTTGGAAGGTAATGATCTTGGTTATTCTGGTAATTCAGAAAAGTATATAGGCAGCACTACTTATGCAGAATTAAATTTCCGAGTTAACGATAAGCAAATTGGTAAATTGCACCCTAACGGAGGTGTTAGTTTCGGTATAGGATCTGTGATAGATAATAGCCAGCGTTCTTTTGCGCTGGGGCAAGAATCTGATGCCAGCGGAAATCAGGATGCGTTTGCCATAGGTACAAAAGCCAAAGCTAATACCAATAGATCTGTAGCCTTAGGTTATAATGCAGAAACAAATCAAACCAATGCTTTTGCAATGGGTGTAAATTCACGGGCAGATGGTACAAGTTCTTTTGCTGTAGGTAGCAATTCAAAAGCTTCAGCAACCGATGCTTTTGCTATAGGTACGGGATCAAATGCATCTTCTAGCGCCTCTTTAGCTTTGGGACAGAATAGTAAATCTTCCAATGTAAATTCATTAGCTATTGGGGTTTCAGCGAATGCATCAAATCAATTTAGTATCGCACTAGGTAATGGTGCTGCTTCTAGTGGAATGCACGCAATGGCCATTGGAGGAAGTTCTACCGCAACCGCAGATAAATCTATAGCATATGGTTTTAAATCTCGAGCAGATGGCGTAAATTCTATAGCCCTAGGTTACGAGGCTAATACAAAAGGCTTAAATGCTGTTGCTATCGGCTACGGAGCGAAAGCTGATCAAGACAATACTGTAATTATAGGAAATGCTGGATATGACAGTAACGGTGGGAAGAATGATTGGTATAAATCTAAAATAGGGATAGGTACCTATAAACCTGAAGCTAGTTTAGATCTTCACGGAAGCTTTAAATTAGTGGATGGGACTCAAGGAGCTGGTAAGGTATTAACTTCAGACGGCAACGGTAATGCGAGTTGGAAAGAAGTATCTAGTGGTGGAGGTGCTGCCGATAATAGTGCAGAAGTTTTTGGAGATCTTTATAATAATGGGACTCAATTTTTGAGAAACGATAGAAATGCTTTTAGTATCAAATTCAATAAATCTTCTTATTTGAAAAATTCTAGTATGTCTGGAGATGGCATACAGGTACAAAAGTCCGGAGTTTACGAAGCTAATTCGACTATCTCGTTGAAAATAGAAGATGACGATGCTGAAAATACAGTTTACGAATTCTATTTTGCAAAGTGGGGAAATAAAATTGAAGGATCTTCAGTTTTTATAACAATAGATAGTGCAGTTAAAAATGGCGAAATTTATACAATCAGTTTAAATAAGCTTGTAGAACTTAATCAATGGGAACAATTAGCGGTATATGCTAGAAAATATAATACTCGCGGCGAAGGCGATAAATTATCTTTGGTAAGTGGAAGTTCTAATTTCAACTTGAAAAGAATAGGAACACTCTAAAATAAAAATATCTTAAGTCAAATTGCATTTTTTGAACAATAACTTTAAAGCCCCTATCATGGGGCTAAATTATTTTTAAAGAAATCTAAATATATCAAATCAGTAATTTTAGAGTTCAGCAATAACTAAATATTAATATTGTTTAAATTTAATTACGAATTTATTTTAAAATCCATTTTTCTCATTATTTCAATAATAACAAGGTATTCAGAAAGTATTAAGTTTTATGAAGTAGAAAAGTTGATTAAAATTACAATGCTTCTTTTTGAAACTTGTAGAAAATGCTGTAATATTGCTTTTAAATGAAACAATAAATTATCTCGAAAACGATGTAAGTCCCATGAGTAAAAAATTATTCAAACCTTTAGTTATTATTGCGATTCTGCTAGTCAATAGCATGTTTGCTCAGCAAAATAACGAGCAGCCAAATATTATTTGGATTACATGTGAAGATATATCTCCATATATCGCTGCCTTTGGGGATGAAGTTATTAAAACTCCAAACATTGATAAATTAGCAGAAGAAGGTGTTAAATATACTTCAGCATATACTGTTGCCGGAGTTTGTTCACCTAGTAGAGCGGGTATTATTACGGGTATGCATCCGGTTTCAGTAGGAACTCAGCATATGAGAACCAGAGCTATTGAAGCTAAATTTATGCCGGAAGGAGTACCTATGTACGATGCGGTATTGCCGGCTGAAGTAAAAGCATTTCCAGAATTTTTACGTAAAGAGGGGTATTACACTACTAATAATATGAAAGAAGATTATCAGTTTAAGGCTCCGGTAACCGTTTGGGACGAGAGCAGTGCGGCTGCTAGTTATACGTATAGAGATAAAGATCAACCTTTTTTTAGTGTATATAATTTATTCATCACTCACGAATCTCAGGTGATGGAATATCCTGAAACGCTCACTGTAGATCCAGCCGATGTTGGAGTAGACGTGCCTGAATTTTATGAAGATTCTCCTACAGTACGTAAAGATTTTGCAAACCTACTAACGCATATTGAAATGATGGATGCTAACGTGGGAGAGCTTATAGCGCAATTAAAAGAAGATGGAGTATATGATAATAGTTATATTTTCTTTTATAGCGATCATGGCGGGAATTTACCTTGGATGAAAAGAGAAATTCTAGAACGAGGGACTCATATTCCTTTGGTAGTTAAGTATCCAAAAGGCGCAAATGCTAATACAGAAGTTAAAGATTTGATTAGTTCTATAGATTTTGCTCCAACCGTGCTTTCGATAGCAGGAATTAAGCCACCAAAATATTTACAAGGTCAGGCCTTTATCGGAAAATATGCAGCGGAAAATAAGCGTGATTACGTATATGCCGCTAGAGATCGAATGGACGCACAATACGATAGAGTACGTTCAGTGAGAGATGAGAATTTCAGATATATTTATAATTATCATCCGGAACTTCCAAAATATCAAGATCTTAATTACAGAAAAGGTATTCCGTTGATGCAAGAAATTTTGGACAAAAAAGAAGCGGGAGAAATCACCAATCCTTATTTAGCAGATTGGTTTAAACCTACAAAACCAGTTGAAGAGTTATATAATGTAAGTGAAGATCCAGATGAAGTTCATAATCTTGCAAAAGATCCTAAATATCAAGATAAATTAAAAGAAATGCGTTTAGCATATTTAGATTGGGTTTCTAGAGTTGGTGATCTTTCTTATATGTCAGAGCCAGAAATGGTGAAAGAATATATGTGGAATGGAGAAGGAGAAGCACCTCAAACCAAGCCGGTAGAAGTTATTCAGGCTAAAGATGGAATTCATTTAGTGGCGCAAACTCCAGGAACTTCTATAGGCTATAGAATCGTTAAGAAATCTGAAGATTACAAACCTGTCGAACACGTGGTTAAATCTTGGGATCTTGCAATTATTTTTAAAATCAATAAACAAGGAGAAAAGCTAGAAGCTCCTAAACGTTGGAAGGTTTATAACGGCGAGACTTTAGATCTTAAAAGAAATGAACGCTTAGAAATTAATGCGATGCGTATTGGTTATAAACCCTATACTACTGAATTTGAAAAATAGTTGAATGGGATTTAGGTTTAGTTACATACTGTTGCTTTTACTTTTTGTTTCTTCTTGTAAAAACGAGAAGAAACAAAAAGAAGATTTGGTAACGAAAACGGTATCGAAAAAAGATTCCACCTATCTCAGTTGTCACGCTAATTTACCGAGTCGATTTTCAGTTTCAGAAAAATCCAATATTTCTAAAAAGAAAAGTGATAGTATTTCTACTAAAGGAATGGTGAAACTTGAAGGTGGTGTGTTTTTAATGGGGGCTTCAGATAATAGAGGTAGAGCAGATGAGTACCCTCAGCATCAAGTAAAAGTAGATCCCTTTTATATGGATGTAACTTCTGTAACGAATGCTCAGTTCGCTGAATTTGTAAAAGCAACAGGTTATGTAACCACTGCTGAAAGAGATGTAGACTGGAATGAGATGAAGAAACAATTACCTGCCAATACTCCAAAACCTGCCGATAGTTTGTTAAAAGCATCATCATTAGTGTTTAAAGGCACTAAAAATGAAGTTCCTTTAAATAATCCTTCAGTATGGTGGGAATGGAAAAGAGGCGCCGATTGGAAACATCCTCAAGGACCTCAAAGCTCTATTGAAGGGAAAGAAAATTATCCGGTAGTTCATGTGTCTTGGGATGATGCAAATGCTTATGCTACATGGGCAGGAAAACGATTGCCTACAGAAGCCGAATATGAATATGCTGCCAGAGGTGGATTAAAAAACCAACCCTATCCTTGGGGAAAAGAGGAGCCTTATCATGGTAAGCCTAAAGCCAATACCTGGGAGGGAAAATTTCCTTACAAAAATACAGAAAGTGATGGGGCTTATGGGATTGCTCCTGTAAAATCTTACGCGCCTAATGATTTTGGTCTATACGATATGGCGGGAAATGTTTGGGAATGGACGGCAGATAATTACAAAAGTGATTATTATAAAACAATCTCGGTAGATGTTCAAGATAACCCTATAGGTCCACAAACAAGTAACGATCCTCGTCAGCCTGGTATTCCAGTAAAAACAGTTCGAGGTGGTTCGTTTATGTGTAACGAATCCTATTGTTCTGGCTATAGAGCATCTTCAAGAATGGCTTCCTCACCAGATACAGGATTAGAAAATACAGGCTTTCGTTGTGTAAAAGAAATAGTTAGTCAATAATCTACATGAAGTAGAAAAGAATTAAAAAGTTTAAAAAAGTCTTTTCTCATGTTAGGGTGAGAAAATTTTATATCAATTTTTAAAAGTTTCAAAATGAAGCATTATATGAACAGGAATTTTACAAAAACAAGTTTAAGCTTATTCTTCGCAGGCTTTTCTTTATTTGCTTCGCAATCGATATTTGCGCAAGAAGATAAAGATAAAAATATAAGTGTTCAGGATTCCATTGCATTGCAACAGGATTTGAAAGGAGACAAGGAAGCAGACGGGAAGAAAAACGGGAGTGATCGAAATGTGATGCTAAATGCATCTAGTAACTCAGGTCCCAGAGATGTAAATATAGGTTTGCCAGGAAGTGTAGGAGGTATAACAATTCTTGAGAATGATTTACCTGTGGTTTATCTTTTTTGGCCAGAGTTGCCTAACAAAACTTGGAGACAAAGTGTAAGTCTTCAAAAAACCGGTTTGTTAAAGATGGATGAGTTAGCCAGCACAATGGGAGATTTAGGCTTTGCGGTTAATTCTTACACACAAACAGGGACTGAAGAATTTCAATTAAAAGGAAAGCTTTCAGGAAGCCATTTTGGATGGTTTCAGGGGGATATTAATGTTTCTGGACCAATTTCAGAGAATGGATGGTCTTACACTGCTGGTGCATTTGTAAACTTTGATCCCAGTACTTACGATTTAGGATATAATAATTATGCAGATCAAACTAAAATATTTAGAGCTGGTTTAACCAAACGATTTAAGGATGGAAAAGGCATTTTTAATATTTCTTACAAATATGCCGATTCTTATACTACTACTAATTATGCGGTGGTCGAATACGGTCCAGATGGTGAAGCTAATGAAATAGATGATTTTCGCATTGGTCGCGATTCGTATATAGTTAGAGACGGTAAAGTTCGTTTTAAAGATGTAGATGGGGGCGATTATTATTGGGCATCTATGGATGGGAAAGAAAATACCAATAAATCTCATAATATTGATATTTTCGGTAATTATCTTATGGATAATGGATGGAATTTTAAATATTCTACACGTTTACACTTGGCTAAAGCTTCTCTACTGAATATTATACCTATTAGTATAATTGATGCAAATGCTGGAGACGGTTATCAAATAGCAAGTACAGGTGAAGCATACACGGGATCTGTAGGCACGCAGTTAGGAATGAATTCTCCAGAAATTTCTAGTACAAGTGTTATGGGAAGATTCTCAATAAATAAAAAAATTGAAAATCACGATGTGACGCTGGGGATTTTAGAACAATATTACAACATAGATAATTATGTATCTAATAGATCTTTATTCTACCAAACTGTCGAAAATCAGCCTCAACGATTAATTAGTCCAACAACAGATGAATATGGATTTTACGGATATAATGGAGGAGCAGAGTTTCACACCGGTAAAGAAAATAAATTGGCGGTATACGCTAGCGACGACTGGCAGGTAAATGATCGTTTTAATCTTAGTTATGGTGTTTTCTTTAGACATCAATATTTAGACGGTGAGTATTCTTTGCAACAAAGAGGGGTAGATTTTACTATTCAGGACGCTGAAAAATCACCTATCGATAAAAATTGGTTCAATATTGCCGGTAAAGTAAATGCAACCTATAATTTAACTAAAAAATTTGGAGTACTAGCTAATTTACAATATACCGAAGAGAACGGAAGATTAGAAAGATATTCTGCTCCTATAAACCCTAATACCACTACAAGTAAAAGCCCAATGGGTGCTTTTGGTGTATTCTATAATTCTGATTGGGTAAGTTTAGTTTCACAAGTAACCTATTTAACTAAAAATAACTATTTAAAACGATTTAATTTAGTTAATCCAGATAATAGTTCTGAAACGCAACAAACAACAACTTTTTATGATATAGAAACCTTAGGCTGGACTACAGATGTAGTATTAACTCCATTTAAAGGTTTTAGTTTTCATGGTTTAGTAACGGTACAGGATCCAAAATATAAAGATTTTACTTTTGATGCTTTCGGAAACAATTATGATTTTAGTGATAAAACGGTATTAGAGATTTCTAAAGTATTATTAGAGTTAGATCCAAGTTATACCTACAAAGACTGGAGAGTTTGGGCTAGTTTTAGATATTTTAGTAAGCAATATGCTAATATCAATAATGCGCTGACTTTTGCACCACGTTGGGAAAATTTTGGAGGGATTAATTACAAGTTTAGTGACCACTTAAATTTTGGTCTTACATTGGTTAACTTCTTAAACCAAGTTGGAGCTAAAGGGACCATTAATGGAGCTGAATTAATTGAAGATCCGGAACCTTATTACGGAAGACTGTTAACGGCTTCATACATCCGTCCGTTTACAGCACAACTTTCTGTAAGCTTTAATTTCTAAAATATAAACATCCTCAAAAAGCATTCAGATATGAATGCTTTTTGACTTTTATAAGATTAGCTATGAAAACAAAAACTTGCTTAGTACTAAGCTTAGCCTTAGGAATTCAAATGGGATTTTCACAACAAAATGATATAAAAACAGTAACCAGTAAATCGGGTACTGTTTTGAAGTATCATAAAGATTCTGGTGTAAAAATCATAAAAGACGGTAAAGAATCGTTTAAAGATTTAAATAAAAACGGAAAGCTAGACACTTACGAAGATTGGCGTCTTCCCGTAGAAGAGCGTGCTAAAGATTTGGCTTCAAAAATGTCTGTCGAGCAAATCGCAGGATTAATGTTATATAGTCAGCATCAATCCATTCCTTCCGGAGAGGTTGGTTTTGGAGCCGGAACTTATAACGGAAAGCCATTTTCTGAAAGCGGAGCTGAAGCTTCTGCAATATCAGATCAGCAAAAACAATTTTTAAAAGACGATAATTTACGCCACGTTTTACTTACCGCGGTAAAATCGCCTGAAGTTGCTGCGAAATGGAATAACAATGTACAAGCTTATGTAGAAGGTTTGGGCTTAGGGATTCCTGCAAATAACAGTTCAGACCCAAGAAATACGGCAGAAGTTACTTCAGAATTTAATGCCGGTGCCGGTGGTACGATTTCATTATGGCCTGACGGTTTAGCAATGGGCGCTACTTTCGATCCGCAACTGGTAAAACAGTTTGGAGAAATGGCTTCTAAAGAATATCGTGCTTTGGGTATTACCACAGCACTTTCGCCTCAGGTAGATTTGGGAACCGAACCACGTTGGTACCGCATTGCTTATGTATTTAGTGAATCTCCGGAATTGGTAAAAGCAATGGGGAAAGCTTATATCGAAGGTTTCCAAACTTCAGATAAAGACTCAGAAATCAATAGCGGTTGGGGTTACCAAAGTGTTAATGCGATGGTAAAACACTGGCCTGGCGGAGGTCCGGAAGAAGGTGGACGAGATGCGCACTGGGCAATGGGAAAATTTGCGGTTTATCCGGGAGATAATTTTTCAGATCACTTAAAACCGTTTACCGAAGGAGCTTTTAAATTAGATGGTGGTACCGAAAAAGCCGCTGCTGTAATGCCATATTACACCATTAGTTTTGATCGTGACGATGTTTATAATGAAAATGTAGGGAACGGTTTCAGTAAATATATGATTACTGAATTACTTCGTGATCAATATGGGTACGACGGAGTGGTGTGTACCGACTGGTTAATCACTTCAGATGAAGGCGCGACACCAGCTACTTTTGCCGGAAAACCTTGGGGAACCGAAGAACTTTCTATAGCCGAACGTCATTATAAAGTGCTAAAAGCGGGTGTAGACCAGTTTGGAGGTAATAACGAAAAAGGTCCTGTTTTGGAAGCTTACCAAATGGGAGTTGAAGAATTTGGAGAAGATTATATGCGTAAACGCTTTGAGCGTTCTGCGGTTCGGTTATTAAAAAATATTTTTAGAACCGGATTATTTGAAAATCCTTATGTAAATGTTGCTGAAACTAAAGCAATCGTAGGAAATGCTGAATTTATGCAGGCAGGCTATGAAGCTCAGGTAAAATCTGTGGTAATGCTTAAAAATAAAGCTCAAGTATTACCTATAAAAGAAAAGAAAACGGTTTACATTCCTAAAATTTATACGCCGGTTGCGACCGACTGGTGGGGAAATCCTACACCGGCAAAACTAGATTATCCGGTAGATATAGAACTTATTGAGAAGTATTACAAGGTAACCGATAATCCAAAAGAAGCAGATTTTGCGATGGTTTTTGTCAAAAATCCGCAAACTAAAGAAGCCGGTTATAGCGAAGTAGATCGTAAAGAAGGGGGGAATGGATATGTGCCTATTTCACTTCAATACGAAACATATACCGCAACTACTGCAAGAGAGCATAGTATTGCAGCCGGTGACCCGGTGATTGATCCTGAAATTAAAGATCGTTCGTACAAAGGTAAAACGTCAACTTCTTCTAACATTATGGATCTACGAACTATTGAAGATACCAAAATGTTAATGGGAGATAAACCGGTAATTGTTTCGGTAACCGCAAATAAACCAATGATTTTTAGTGAATTTGAATCACAGGTGGAAGGTATTGTGCTCAACTTTGGTATTTCAACGCAAGCGGTGCTAGATATTGTTTCCGGAAAATCAGAACCTTCAGGATTATTACCAGTGCAAATGCCGGCTAATATGGAAACAGTAGAAGCGCAAAAAGAAGATGTGCCTTTCGATATGATTCCGTATCAAGATTCAGAAGGAAATACCTACGATTTTGGTTATGGTTTAGACTGGAATGGAGTGATTTCAGATAAAAGAACTGCTAAATATAAAAATTAGAATAAAATGAAAAAGTTAACTAAAATAATCACTTCTGTAATGTTGCTAATGGCTGTTTTTCAGCTTAGCGCACAAGATCAGGTAGTGAAACTTTACGACGGAAAAGCTCCGGGATCTGAAGATTGGAACTGGCAGGAAGCTCAAAAATATTCCGACTTATTTCAGACGGAAGTGGTCTATAATGTAACCGACCCTGAGTTATTAGTTTTTAAACCAGAAAATCCAAACGGAACCGCGATTATTATCGCTCCGGGTGGAGGTTTTCAAACTTTATCAATTAATAGAGAAGGGATTGATGTAGCTAAAGAATTAGCATCAAAAGGCGTAACCGCTTTTGTATTAAAATATCGGTTGATTCATTCTAAAACAGATACGCCTGCAAAAGAACTTATGGAGGGTTTAAAAGATCGTGATGCGCATTATAAAAGATCTAATGCTATTCAGAAACTAGCGGGGGAGGATTGTAAAACAGCTATCGATTATGTACGTAACCACGCTTCAGAATTTTCAGTGGATACCGAAAAAGTAGGAGTAATTGGTTTTTCTGCAGGAGCATCGGTGATTCTTAGAACTGTTTTAGGCGAAGCTCATTCAGCAAGCCTACCTAATTTTGCAGCTTCCCTTTACGGAGGGCCTAGCGATGAGTTAATGGCTAAAGAAGTTCCAGAAATTCCGTTGTTTATCTCAGCTGCAAGTGACGATCAATTAAAATTAGCACCAAAAAGTGTTGCGCTGTATAGCAAATGGCTAAAAACAGGGTATCCGGTAGAGTTGCATATGTATGCAAAAGGCGGACACGGTTTTGGAATGAAAACACAAAATTTACCGGTAGACGCTTGGTATAAGCGTTTTGAAGACTGGTTAACTCAATATAAATACCTCAAATAAATAATAGCATATGAAAATGAACAAACTAAAGGTTTTAGCCTTTGTTGCATTAGGGAGTTTTTCGCTTGCCAATGCGCAAAAAGCACCTCAGTTAGGCAAAGCTTCGGTAGACGAAGTTATAAAGGCAATGACGCCTGAAGAAAAAGTAGAATTATTAGTAGGTCCCGGGATGCCTGGTTATGCAGGTTTGGTGCCTTTAGAAGGTGAGCCTGACGTACGTGTGTTAGGACAAGCCGGAGGAAATGAAGAAGTGAACCGTTTAGGAATTCCTAAAACCGTTTTTGCTGATGGTCCTGCCGGATTACGAATTCAGCCTAAAAGAGAAAATAATCCCAATACCTATTACGCTACTGCATTTCCGGTAGGAACTGCCTTAGCTTCTTCTTGGAATACTGAATTAATTGAAGAAGTAGGTAAAGCGATGGGTGAAGAAGTAAAAGAATATGGTGTTGATGTTTTATTGGCTCCTGCTTTAAATATTCATAGAAACCCATTAAACGGAAGAAACTTTGAATATTACTCCGAAGATCCATTAGTATCCGGTAAAATTGCTTCGGCTTATGTTAAAGGAATTCAATCTCACGATGTGGGCACTTCCATCAAGCACTTTGCAGCAAATAATCAAGAAACTAACCGTTTATCGGTTAATGCACATATTTCAGAACGTGCAATGCGCGAAATTTATTTACGTGGTTTCGAGATTGCCGTAAAAGAAGCGAATCCGTGGACGGTAATGACGGCTTACAATAAAATTAATGGCGTGTATGCTTCTGCTAATGAAGATTTACTAACCAAAGTTTTAAGAGATGAGTGGGGTTATAAAGGCTTGGTAATGACAGACTGGTTTGGTGGTTATCCAGGTTTTGGTTCTATCAATGGAAAAAATAGCGTAAGTGATGTTGTTGCTCAGATGGAAGCTGGTAACGATTTATTAATGCCGGGTACTCAAAACCAAAAAGATGCTTTAATCAAAGCCATTAAAGAAGGTAAAGTAGATGAAGCAGCTATTGATAGAAACCTACGCCATATTTTAAATTATATTTTGCAAACACCAACAGTAGCAAACTATAAGTACAGCGACGATCCAGACTTAAAAGCGCACGCTGAAGTAACGCGTAACGCTGCTACAGAAGGAATGGTTTTATTGAAAAACAACGAAAACGCATTGCCTTTTACCAATAAAAAAGGGACTGTTGCTGTTTTTGGCGATACTTCTTACGACTTTATTGCGGGTGGTACCGGTAGTGGAGATGTAAATGAAGCCTATACCGTTTCGTTAATTGAAGGTTTAACCAATGCAGGTTATACCATCGATGAAGATCTTCAAAATGCTTACGTTCCTTTTGTAAAAGAAGCGACAGCAAAAGAAATGAAACGTCGCCAAGAAGAAGGTGGTTTGCTAGCCTCTGTACAACGTATCCCAGAGATGCCCTTAGAAAATGAGATGGTAGCAAATAAGGCAAAATCTTCTGAAGTTGCGGTGATTACTATTGGTAGAAATGCCGGTGAGCAACACGATAGAAAAATCGATAATGATTTCTATTTAGGTCAAGATGAAATAAAAATGATCAATACGGTAAGTGATGCTTTTCACGCCGAAGGAAAAAAAGTGATCGTAATTTTAAACATTGGTGGAGTTATTGAAACTGCTAGCTGGAAAGATAAAGTAGATGCTGTTTTACTAGCTTGGCAAGCCGGACAAGAAGGAGGAAACTCTGTAGCCGATGTATTTTCTGGAGCTAAAAACCCTTCAGGAAAATTAACAATGACCTTCCCAATGGATTATAACAACGAACCTTCTGCGGCTAACTTCCCAGGCGTTCCTGCTAACGATCCTAAAGAAGTATTTTACAAAGAAGGAATCTATGTAGGATACCGTTACTTTAATACCTTTAATGTGAAGCCATCTTACGAGTTTGGTTTTGGTAAATCGTATACCACTTTTGAATATTCAGATTTAAAATTTAGCGAAACTAATTTTAAAGATGAAATAGAAGTGTCTGTAAAAGTGAAAAATACCGGAAAAGTTGCGGGTAAAGAAGTTGTTCAGGTTTACGTTTCTGCTCCGGCAAAAATGGTAGATAAACCTGCTGAAGAATTACGTGCTTTCGGAAAAACTAAACTTTTAAAACCAGGAAAGTCTCAAAAATTAAATTTCACCATTAAAGCAAGAGATTTAGCTTCTTTTGTAGATGCTAAAAGTGCTTGGATTGCTGAAAAAGGAACTTATACTGTAAAAATAGGTGCTTCATCTTTAGACCTTAAAATGGCTAAAAATTTCACTTTAGATAACGACATTACAGTAGAGAAAGTAAACAATACGTTTGATCTTGATGTAGATATGAAAACTTTAAAGAATTAATTCTTTAAATACAGTAATTATTAAAAAGCCTTATCAAATTGATAAGGCTTTTTTATTGAAGTTGTTTTATCATCATTGCTAATTATTCCAGGTCTTGTTAAATCAAGATTCTTAAAAAATTAATGCGCTTTTTGCAGATCGTTTCTTTACTCGATAATTGAGATTAAATGTTCCGAAACTTGCCTCGAAATATCAAATAGTTTTCTGGTAAATGCTTCATTATATTTAAATTAAGTGTTTTATCTGCAAATTTTATTTAGCAAAAACATTGACCTGAAATCTCTAAGCTTTAGATTTTCTTCATCTCCTTAACTTATTTGTTCAGCGGTTTTAAATTTCTGAATACGATTTAAAATCCAGGGTTTTATTAAAAATGAAATGAGTAATCCCAAACAAATACCTATAGGTACAGATTTTAGAAAAGCATTAAACCATTGATTGATAAAAGATGAAGTGAATCCAAAATTGATGGTGACTACAATAAAAGAAATGAAGAACTCCATCGTACAACCAATTAAAGCACCGATCAAAATCTTTTTTGATAAGGAATCTCTTCTAAAAAATAGCGAAACTAATTTTGTAATTACTAAGGTACTAAGCATTCCTAATGGTGAAAATATAAATAGTCCTATAATTAATGAAGTAAACCATTCTTCTAAAAATTGAGGAGCAAAACCTAAATTAACCCAAGTAAAGAAAAAGGTTATAGCGCCAACAATGGTTAGTAGTATTAAAAGTATTGGGGAGAATAATTTTATCTTTTGCATCATTTATTTTTAAAATGCAAATTTGAGCATTCAAGATCTTTAAAACATTGATCTCGTTTATTGTTTTTCTGAATAGAATTCTTTACGCACTCTACTGATAATTTCTGGAGTCAGGTCGAGATAATTTGCAATATTTACATTAGAAAGTCTGTGTTTTAGATGCTGATTCTCTTCCATAAAATGAATATACTTCTCTTTTGCAGTTTTTCCAGAACGGGTAATCATACCGTTATGAGAGTGTTCATATACGTTTTCTAATAATTTTCTGTAATACTTTTCTAACGCAGGCATTTTTTCTAATAATTCATTTTTGTCTTCAAGCGTCAGCGTTAAAATTTCACTATCTTCAATAGCTTGAATAAAAATTCGGGAAGGTTTTTTGCTATTGAAACTACTTGGGTCGATAAGCCAATATTCTTCAGGAGCAAAATAAATAACGTGTTTGTTTCCTTTATCGTTAATATGATAAACTTGAAAGCAACCCTTGGTTACAAAAGCTTCATAGTTAAAAATGTCGCCCTCTCGAACAAAAAAATCATTCTTCAGTATCTTTTTGACAGTGAATTTTTCTTGTAATAAAGACCATTCACTTTTCTTTAAATTAATGGAATTATTTATATTTTCAATTAGTTTTTCAAACACTTTTTGGGGATTTGTTTCAGCTGAATTATTTCTTATTCTTTAATTATAAGTTCTATTTTTGAGTTGAAAAATACTAAATAAAAATAAAAAAGCGGTTTTAGTTTTCACCTAAACCGCTTTTGTTTTTATACAATGATGATGATTGAATCAACCCTAAGCCGGAATTATTTTTTCTTCCTTCAGTTGTTCAAACAAGTTAAAAAATGATTCTCTGGTATCTTGATATTCTTTAAAACCAAGTTTGCGGCTTTTGGCCATATTGGTCATCACCTCAATTGGTCTTCCCAAATCTAGATCTGTATGCCAGGGAGAAGCTAGTCTTTTTAATTCAGATTCAACTAATTCGTGTTGCTCTGCAATTTGTTTCCAAATCTCTTCATCATTTTTCATCATTTCTTCAAGAGTTTTATTGTTTTCAACATAACCTTGATATTCAACCCCAAAGTAATTAGCTATTTCTTTCCACAGCCAGCTCCAACGAAATACATCGCCATTTACGATATTGAAGGCTTCATTTTCTGCTTCTGGTGTAGTGGCCGCCCACAAAAATTGCTTGGCTAAAATATTGGCATCGGTCACATCAGAAATTCCATTCCATTGTGCTTCAGAGCCCGGCCAGATAAATGGGGTTCCGTGTTCTTTACAGATACTTGCGTAAACGGCTAAAGTGGTTCCCATATTCATTAAATTTCCAACCGCTTTTCCAATCATCGTGTGCGCACGGTGTATGCTCCACGTAAATCCATCACGTTTAGAAGCTTCATAAACCTCATCTTCTTGTGCATAGTAGAAATTCTTCAATTCTAATCGTGGGTGTTCGGTTCTTACAGGGGTTTCTGGTGAAAATCCTTCTTTCGCGTAATTTTCAAATGGACCTAAATAATGTTTAAGTCCGGTTACTAACGCAACGTGTTTTACCGATTTCTTAGGAGATAAAACGTCTATCAAATTTCTAACAATCTTGCTATTCACTTTAATATTTTCTTCTTCTGAATCTTTTAGTATCCAGGCGGTAAAAAATACGTGAGTTGGTTTTACATCTTTTAAGGCTTCTTCTAGCGCTTCCGGGTCTAGCAAATCTGCCTTAATATTTTTTAATCCTTCTAGGTTTACGTCAGAATTTCGTGTAATCCCGTAGGTGGTCCAATTATTTTCGATGAGTTCTTGGGCAAGGTTGTTTCCTGCAATGCCGCTTGCGCCAACTATTAATGCAATATTTTCCATAATTATCTTTTTCTTTTTGACAAAGTTATGCTGAAATTTACTGCTGTGCATTGATTTGAATCAAGAACGAGAATTGAGTTTTATCAATTATTCTGAATGATATTCTTCTTTATTCTACTAATGGTTTCTGGAGTAAGCCCAAGATAAGAGGCAATAAGATGCTGCGGAATACGCTGTGAAATTGATGGATATAATTTTAAAAAATGCGCGTATTTTTCTTCTGCAGTATGAGTATTAGAACTTATTAAGCGTCGATCTTTTGTTACCAAACTGTTTTGATATAAAATTCTGAAATAGCGCTCCATCACAGGTACTTCAACTAAAAGTTGCTCGTAATTAGAACGCGAAATCAATAAAACCTCGCTATCTTCAATAGCATCAATAGATAAAATAGCTTTTTCATCTACAATAAAACTTTTAAAATCTGAGACCCACCAACCTTCCATAGCGAATAAACTAATGTGTTCTTGTCCTTTATCATCTATAGTGTAAGATTTCAAAATTCCTTTAGCTACAAAGGCTAGGTTTTTACAATATTCTCCTTCTTGAAGTAGAAACTGTTTTTTACTAAGTTTTTTAGTCGAAAAAAAATTAGGAATACGTTTTTTGGCGCTTTCTGTTAATTCAATTTTGTCTTCAAGATTATCAAAAAGTTCCTTAAACATATTATTTGTATTGGCTTTTTATTTTACGGGTAAGCTTTGTCGTTTAAAAACGAAAATATACAAAATTTACAATCTTATACTTAAAAGTTTTTAGCTCTAGGAAACGAAGTTTAAAACAGACTGTGATCTGTAAAATAGCTATCAAAATTAAGATGCGGGTAAAAAGAAAACCCTTCAATCTAAATACTATTAGCTTGAAGGGTTTTTTTGCTTAAAAAAATTCAGCAATTAATAAGCTGCAATCGCCTTTTTATACTTTGCCTCGTTAATTTTTAGTGCCGCTTTGGTCTGAATCATTTGCGTGTAAGCTTCTTGCCACAACACTTGTCCTTCTAAAACATCTTTCCCGGTAATAATACCGGAATCAAACTGATTTTTGAGTAATCTTAAATTCTCCTGCGCCTGCTCTAAAGATTCTTCAGAAAGTTTTACTTCTCGCATAGAACGATTTAAACGTAGACTAGCATTCTTGATTTCGATACCTAATTCTTCTTTGGTATTTTCAAGTTTAAGTTTTTGAGCTTTCGCGTGAGCTTGTTGCTCAGTTACTTTGTGTTTGCGACCACCCCAATCAAAAATAGGAATGCTTAAATTTACAAGTCCGATGGCAGAAGTGAAACTGTCTGAACCATCAGAAAAATCTATTTGTTTCCCTGCGGAATAGATACCATTTATCGCAACAGAAAGGGAAGGCTTACGATCTGCTTTTAATAAATCGGTTTGGAGGTTCTGTATTTCCACAGCTTCTTCTAACATATTAATTTCTGGGCGTTGGTTTACAAATACACTTGGATCTTCAATATTTTTTGGAATGATTTCTAACTCGTTAAATTCATCTTCCAGAACAAAATCCATTGTATTTAAACCAATGAGTTGCGCAAAAGAATATTTAGAAACAATTAGACCATCTTTAGCCTTTTGTAATTGTATTTCGGCATCATTAAGTCTTACTTTAACACGTAGCACATCATTTTTATTTATAAATCCAGCATTGTATTTATTGGTAAGATCTGTATGCAGCGTATCTAATAACTGCAAAGATTTTTTAGCCAAATTTACTTTTTCGTAAATACTTACTAAATTCCAATATTGGGTTTCGGTTTCTAGTAGAATCTCTTGCTCTGTTAACTCTTGTTGTGAGGTTTGTAATTGTACAGAAGATTCAGCTAATTTTTTTCCGTTACGTATTTTTCCGCCGGCATAGAGCACTTCACTTAACGCCAAACTCCCATTAAAACTCGTTTCAGGTAACATAGTTTGCATTGGCTCGCCTAAATATAAGCCTACAACACTTGCTTCCAAACTGGGTTTGTTCTTTGCCTGTGCTGACGATAAAGCTTCGAAAGCAGCTTTTAACTCTTCATTAGCTTGTTTAATCTCTCGGTTATTAGATAGTGCCATTTGTTTGGCATCATCTAGCTCTATTTTTATATGCTGTGCTGTACTGTTCAGACTCAACAGAAAAACACTAACACAAAATAAGCGTATTATGATTTTATAAATAGTCATGTGTTTTATTTTCAATTAAAGAATAGAGCAGTATTTCATACTTTATCCATACTGCTCATCTTGATTTATTTAAGAATGCTTGGGTTTGTAAAGAATAGGATCGTCAACATCAGATTGATTTCTATCCACATCTTGTTTAGGCTTTATACAAAGACTATATAATACCGGCACTACAAAGAGCGTAAGCACCATAGAAAATAACAAGCCAAAGGCAAGTACACTTCCTAGCGGTGCCCACATAGGAGATTTGCTCACTATCATTGGGATCACACCAACGGCTGCCGCTCCAGAGGTTAAGAAAATAGGTCGCATTCTACGTTTAGAAGCGGCCATAGCTGCTGCTTTTATAGAATAGCCGTGATCTAAAATCAACTCATCGGTATAATCGACCAGAATTATTCCGTTACGTACCACAATACCTATGAGACTTATAATTCCCATAAAGGCGGTCATTCCTAAAGGATTTCCGGTGACGAATAATCCGGTAAAAGCTCCTAGTAAACTCAATGGAAACGTACTCAGCACGATTAAACTTTTTCCTAAGTTTTTAAACTGAAAGAGTAGCGTTAGAAAAATAAGAATCAAGCTCACTCCCAAAGAAGTCATCATATTAGGTTGATTATCACGCGTAGATTCTGCATCCCCTCCATATTCAATATGTACGCCTCTAGGCAATTCAATCTCTTCTATTTTAGGTTGAATAGCTCTAAGAATACTAGATGGAGTGACCCCCATTTGCGCTTCAGAAAGTACCGATAAAGCTTTAAGTCCGTTGCGGTGAGCGATCATTCCTGTATGCCAAGACATATTTAAACTTGCTACATCTTTAAGCGGAACTTTTTTACCATAGGAAGAGCTAATATGAATGTTAGATAAGGCATCAAAATCTTTTCGGTTAATAGAATCATAGCGAACAAAAATATCAACGGGTTTATCACCTTCCCACATTGTAGATAATGCGTAACCTTTTAAACCGGCACCTAATGCCTGAGTGATCGCAGAATTGCTTATGCCTAATCGGGCAGCACGATCTTCATCTATATCTAATTTGAGTCCTAAATAATCGTTTTCTGAATCTAATCTTACATAATTAGGACCTTCAGCATTTTCAAGAATATCTTTAACCTGAAGCGCTACTTTTTTAAGATCATTATCGTTTTCTCCAAAAACTCTTACCGCAATTGGTGCACCTTCTTGTAAACTCAATTGTTTAACCTGAATATGCCCATCTGGTAAATAGTTTTTAAATTTCTCTAAGTATTCTTTAGCAAGATCATCTGCATCATCATTACTCGTTGTGGTAATGAAAATCTGCGCGTAATTTCTACGTGGTGTTTCGGGAGCGTAAGCGGTATGAAAACGCGGAGAACTCATTCCTATGAAACTGGTGACATCGGTAATTCGATCTTCTTTTCTTAAGATATTTTCCAGCTCAACAACCGTTTCTTCGGTACGTTCTAGACTTGCCCCTACCGGTAAACGAACTTCTAAATTGAATTGATTACGTTCACTCTTAGGGAAGAATTTCTCTTTTAAATTTCCTGCAACTCCAAAGGCACTAATGACGGATAGAAAACCAATCAATAAAGTTGTTTTTGGCCAGCGGAAAGCCGTTTCAATACATTTATCAAAAAACAGCTGTAAATAATCTAGCAAACTCTTTTTACGCACTTTACGTTCGCTCATTTTATGTTTAAGTCCTTTTTTGATAAACACATAGCAGGTGTAAGGCGTAAATACTAAAGCAACCACTAAAGAAGTACATAAAGCCAAACCAATAGCTACCGGTAAAGAAGACATAAAATCTTGAGCAACACCATCCATAAAAATAGCTAATGGAGCAAAGGCAAAAATAATTGCAATAGTCGCTGTAAAAATAGGTAGCGAAAGTTGTTTAGCAGATGTCCACGCCGCCGTCCAGGGCGTGACACCTTCATCTAGTTTTTCAATGTAATTGTCTACGACCACAATAGCATCATCTACCACCATCCCGAGAACAATAATTAAACCGGCTAAAGTTACTTGATGTAAATACAAGCCAACCATATTCATCAATCCAAAGGTGATGATAATAGATATAGGGGCGGTAATAGAGGCTACTGCAGCTACTCGAAACGGTAATAAAAGCATTACCACAATAATTACTGAAGCAATAGCCATCCCAAATTCGATCATAAAATGACCAATACTATCGTCTACAATTTCAGGTTGATTGACGATGGTTTTAATATGAATATCTGAAGGAAACTCTGCTCTAATCTTATCTATTTTTTCTTGCACGGTTTCTCCAAAAGCAACAATATTATTGCCGGGCTGCATATTGATAGACAAAACCATCGCTTGCTCTTCACCTACACGTACATAAGATTCTCTTTCTTCAAAACGGCGTTCTATCGTTGCTACATCTTTTAAACGAACTACAATCCCTTCTGGAGTGGTGTAAATAATTTGATTGGCGATTTCTTTTTCAGACTGAAATCTGCCAGAACTGTAAACAGGTATCAAGGTGTTTGATCCCATATTCAGTTCTCCAGTATATTGAGTGACGTTAGCTTGCTGAAGTTTGTTAACTAACAAGCTCATATCAAAGCCGTATTGGCGTAATTTTTCATCGTTTACACTAATGTAAATTTGACGTTGTTGCTCTCCACTTCTGTTAATCTTAGAAACCGTAGGGATTACTTTAAGTCCGTCATCTAACTTATCTGCATATTCTTCAATTTCAGCATAACTACGTTCTGATGAAGAAACAGAAAGGATCATAGCGGTAACATCACTAAAATTGCTATTTACAAAAGGCCCAACAACTCCTTTAGGTAGGTTGGGCAGCAAATTAGACTGCATGTCTAATTGTAGCGTATGCCAAAATTGTTTTCTGTTTTTTACTGAAGAATAAATCTCTACTGTAATAAAAGATTGTCCTTCTCGGGTTTCAGATTTTGTTTTAGCCTTTCTTATCTCTTCAAAAGAAAAAAGGTATTCTTCAATCTTATCAGTTACTTCCTGTTCTACTTGATACTCATCTGCTCCAGGATAGAATGCATAAATCATCGCAGTAGGCATTACAATATCCGGATCTTCACTTCTAGGCATATTGAAAAGTGAATACAAACCAAATATGAGTAACAGCACAATAACTACTTTCACCACTTGGTTATGTTTCATCACCGATTCCAAGTAGTGTATTTTTCTTTTCTTTGTCATATTAAAATGCTCTTAGAATTTTTAAAAATTTGATCTGTTAATACTGAATAGGACTTCCATCAACCAGCTTAGAGTTTCCTTGTGTAATTAGAAGATCTCCTTCTTTTAGTCCACTCGAAATAATTACCTGATTCATTCCTGTAGCACGTTCTATAGTGATACGTTTTTTAATTGCTGTTTTATTAGGTTGTGCAAGAAAAACATAAGCGATATTATCGGTATCTTTCAAAATACTAGTAGTTGGTATGCTGATTCTGTCTTGGGAAACTCCCGTATTAATATGAAGTTGAGCTAACATACCCGGCAGAATGGCTCCATTTTTATTTTCCAATTTTACTTTCACTTCAAAAGTTCTAGAGTAGTTATCTGCCTGAGGAACCAAAATACTTACTTGGCTTTTACGCTTTTCGTTTAAAGCAGGGATCTCAACTTCTACAGAATCACCAATAGATACATGAGCAATATCACTTTCAGAAATGGAAGCGGTAGCGTACATGATATTGGTTTTTGTAAGTACGAAAGCTGGAGAACCGGGAGATTGTATAGCGCCGGCTTCTGTTACTTTTTTAGTGATTATGCCTGTAAAAGGGGCGACTAATTTAGTGTCTTCAAGATCTTTGGCTGCTAAATTCATGTTGGCTTTCGCTTGAGCTTTATTTGCTTTAGTAACAACTAAATCACGTTCTGGTAAGCTTTTTAAATCAAATAGATCTTGACTACGTTTAAATTGATCTTCAGCTCGTGTATAATTGGCTTCAGCAACAACATAGGCGCTTTGGTAGCGCGTTTGTTCTAAAGAAGCTAAAAGCTGTCCTTTTTTGACATGTTGACCTTCCTCTGCATATATAGTCTGAACCCTACCCGCAACGCTGAAGGATAAATTAACAGTGTTATCGGCTTCTAGATTACCACTATAATTAAATTGTTCTGATCCTTTATTTTTAGTAACTTTTTGTACAGATACTCGATTAGGAGTTTTTTGTTGTTTTTGTTGAGCAGAGTCTTTACAGCTCGTTAATGTTGTAATCATTAACAACATACCTATTATTAAATGGTACTTGTTTTTCTTTTTTGAAAAAAAATTAAGCTTCATAGTAAACTTCTAAATGTTATGAATATTGATTTATCTGATGAGTTTCCGTGATTTTTAGAAAATTTGACGGTATTCATTTCGGGGTGCAAAATTGCGGTATATTTGAAGTTCTAGTAAGGTTAGAAATCAGCTAAAATTGGTCTAAAACCATCATTTTGTATTCGTAAACAAGACAAGTTTTTGGTTTGTCATAGTCAGAAATATTACTTGATAATAGCGTTTTAAATGCTCCAATACTTGTCTCGTTCTAAAACGTATTGTTTAATTGAATGTTGAATTGCCTTGCCTCGAAGTAATTTACTTAAAGTGTATTTTTATTAAAATATACAGGAGTAAACAATTAAGATCAATAATTATAACAGAGTAAGCCTTATAAAAAAAATGGTCTAAAAAAGTTCTTGTAGCAGTTTAACCTTGAGCAAGATTATTGCGATAGGCAGACGGTGAATATCCGGTTGCCTTTTTAAAATATTTACCAAAAAAAGATTGATCGCTAAAATTAAGAGATTCTGCTATTTGAGCGATGCTTAAACTTCTATTGGCTATTAAAATTTTTGCTTCAAGTATCACGGCTTCATCAATTAATTGGCGGGCTGTTTTTCCTGAAATACTTTTAAGAACTTTAGTAAGATGTCCCGGAGTAACGTTTAAAGCATCGGCATAAAAAGATACACTGCGCTCTTCTTTGAGGTGTGATTTTAATAGATGGATGAAATTTGCTGAAAGTTCTTCTTTTCTCGAAACTTCAATTGGTAACAAGGGATGTTGCTTTTCATATAAAGCCCTTAATTCATAAAAAATTAAATTGAAGGCATGAATGATCTTATGCTCGATATGATCTTCCTCAATATTTTTTGTTTTAAGGCGAAGATAGGTCGCTATAGAAATAAAAATTTCTAATTCATCAGCGTTTAAAGAAACCTTTTTACTGTTAGTCGAAGAAAGTAGCTTAAAGGATTCTAGCGTCCTGCTTTGAAGTGTATTTTTGAGTGCAAATTTTTTTGTAAACGTGAGGATGATTGCTTTTGAATCCTCTAAAAAATCTATGGATTGCGTGACCATATGGCCCGAAACCGAAATTAGGTCGTTAGGCTCTAGAATATGCGTATTTAAATTAAGCTCTAATTTAACTTTACCCTTTAAAAGTAATATGATAAGGTGATGATTGGTACGGAAGGGAAATGCAAAGCCAGAAGCTTCTCCTTTTGAATGGCTTTCTTCAAAAATGCTAAAACCCTCTAGGAAATTTTTATTACCTCTTAATAAATGAAGCTCTTGCTGATCATATTCCTTAATTGCATATGGTTTCCATTCGTTCATTTAAAAAATGAAATAATTTTGTCAAATATAATTGACTTTTTTTAATTGAATAAATTAGGTTGAAATCATTAAAAAATACTTCAGTAAGCAGTAATTGTAAAATGTGTATTTTAAAGATGAGAATTTGAAGAAATAATTTTATAATAAAAAAAAGCCTTATCATATCGATAAGGCTTTTTCAATGCTTTAAAAGCTTTTATAAATCAAGAAATTATTTCTTCAAATCTCCAATAGATTTATCCATAGGCTCTTCGTTATATTCAGCGGCATCAGCTATGGTCATTTCACTAATAAAATCTTCTTTAGGCGTACGTACTTTTTTCATGTTTACCAACCAGTCGTTTTCTTCTTCACGGTATCCCAATGGTAATAACAGCGTACTCTTATAACCACTTCCTTCTAATTTAAGAAGTTTGTCCAGTTGTTCAGGCACAAAACCTTCTACCGGTGTAGCATCAACTTTTTGCTCTGCAGCTGCGGCGATAGCCATGGCGAAAGAAATATAACTTTGCTTAGAAGCATGTTCGGCTTGCCAAGTTTGTCCTAATGGCTCATATAAACTTAAGATATTAGCTTTGTAATCGTCCATCGTTTCATGTGGCAAACCACGCTCGTCCATGGTGTAATTAAAAACTTCAGAAACACGTTCGTTGCTGTAATGATCCCATGCAGCAAAAACTAGAAGATGAGAACAATCGGTAACCTGACTCTGATTCCAAGAAATTCCTTTTATTTTCTCTAATAAAGCTTTGTCTGAAATTACAATAATCTTATACGGCTGTAAGCCTGAAGAAGAAGGAGCTAAACGTGCCGCTTCTAATATATAATCCAATTTATCTTGAGGCACTTTTTTGCCATTCATTTTTTTGGTGGCATATCGCCAATGTAAATCTTCTAATAAACTCATTGTGCTATTTTTTTAAGTAGTGCCTTAGGCGTTGTAAAGATCATTTGCTTACAAAATAAACAATTTTAGATATTCTGAATTAAACCTGCATACTTTTACCGTTGCTAACAGAAGTTTTTTTTCCATTTAAATAAAAATCAATTCGGCCTAGATAAAGTCCGTAACATCCTACTTGATTAATCATTACCTCTTTGTCTACTTTGTTTTTAATCACAGTAGGTTTGTCTAAAAAAGTATGGGTATGACCTCCAATAATTAAATCGATATTATCGGTTTTAGCGGCTAATTTATGGTCATCTATTTTTTGGCTGTCATATTTATATCCCAGGTGTGAGAGACAAATAACGAGATCGCAGTTTTCTTCATTTTTCAAAACCTTACTCATGTCTGTGGCCATTTCGATAGGATCCAGATACTTCGTTTCTTTGTATAGCTTATCGTTAACCAGACCTTTTAATTCTATTCCTACACCAAAAACGCCGATTTTAATACCGCTTTTTGTGAAAATTTTGTACGGTTTTGTGTGCCCATCCATAATGGTATTACTGAAATCGTAATTTGAGATCAGAAAATCAAAATCTGCATGAGGAAGTTGAGCATATAAACCATCAATTCCGTTATCAAAATCATGATTACCTAAAGTAGAAGCGTCATACTTTAATTTGCTCATTAATTTGAATTCCAGCTCGCCGCCATAAAAATTAAAATACGGTGTTCCCTGAAAAATATCTCCGGCATCCAACAAAAGCGTATTAGGATTTTCCTGTCTTATTTTTTCAATTAAAACAGCTCTTTTAGCTACTCCGCCCATGTTTGGATTTCTATGGTGATCTGGGCCAAATGCTTCGATATGACTGTGCACATCGTTAGTATGCAGGATTGTAATATGTTTTGGAGCTTCAGTAAAACTAAGTGAAGATAAACCACCTAATCCTACAAATGCTGAAGCTGCTGATGTTTGCTGAATAAAATTTCTTCTTTTCATAATGTTTATTTTTCAGCTATTCTTTAATAAATCTATCGTCTTGTGTTGCCGTAATGGTATCGGTTTTTTCAAAATAATCGATAATAGCATTTCTCAATTTATAATCGATATTGTATAAATTAACCGGATCTTTAAAAAAGTTCATGCTATCTCCACCTTGTTGTAAATAATCTGAAGTTGCTACAAAATAATTTTGAGATTCATTAATTGGTTGTCCGTTTACGCTGGCTTCAGTAATATGATAATCTTTAGCCATTTTAATTTTTATGCCGCTAACAGGATGTGCAGATTTTCCTTTTTCAAGATAAGAAAGTAAGTCTTTTACCTTTTTTCCAGATAATTCAGCAATTACAATTTGATTTTCAAAAGGCATCATGTTGTAGGCATCACGCGTTGTAATATCCCCTTTGTTTAATTCGGCACGAATTCCGCCATAATTCAGCAAAACAAAATCAATAGAATTACCGGTGCGATTTTCAAAAACAGGATTAGATTGTTCCATCACAATATCGGCCATTAGATTACCAATACCGGTATTCATCCCCTTTTCTCCTTTGCTTAAAATAGTTGGATTATAGGCTATGGGCGTATCTAAGGTTTCATTAAGATGTTCTTTATAAGGAGCAATGTAATCTTCGATTTCTTTATCTGCTGAAATTGTGCTATCGATAGGAATTTCTTTGGCTTCAATTTGAGTCTTGGAATTTCCGGGGCTAGATTTACAGGCCGAAAAAGTAAGTATACTTATTGCTGAAAAAAATAATAGAATGTTTCTTTTCATAGAAATTTAAAATTGCGCTACAAAGGTAAACAGATTCAGAAAGTATGCCGTTTTTCTTCCGAAGAAATTAATGGAGGTAGGCGATAATGTGTATTTATTGTAACAAAAAAAACAAACCTGTTAAATATAGAAATAGGTAGCGATATTGAGGATCTCCTGCTAGTAAAATTCTATATGAAATTATTTACATTTGTCGACCAGCATCATGTGAAATTTGCTTGAATAAAGCTTTTGATAAAATAGGAATTTATTAACTGAAGAGTGAGATTTAGTATAGGTTACTATTTAAAAATGACGCTGAAATATTGATAAAATTAAACGAATACGAGAAGATGAGCGCGTTTGTAGGCACAGGAGTAGCATTAGTAACTCCTTTTAAAAATGATCTAAGTGTAGATTTTGAAGCTTTAGAGCGATTGGTAGAAGATCAAATCGCAAATGGTATCGATTATCTTGTAGTTTTAGGAACTACAGGAGAATATACAACGCTTACTAAACAGGAAAAAGAACAGGTAATTAAATGTATTGTTACAGTAAATAATGGTCGTCTTCCTTTGGTTTTAGGGATAGGAGGAAATAATACTATGGCTGTGGTAGACGAAGTTAAATCTACAAACCTTAAAGATTTTCAGGCAGTTTTATCGGTTTCTCCATATTATAGTAAACCATCACAGGAAGGGATTTTTCAGCATTTTAAAATGGTAGCAGAAGCTTCTCCGCTACCTATAATTTTATATAATGTACCTGGAAGAACAGCATCTAATATGTTGCCAGAAACTATTGCTAGAATTGCTCTGGAATGTGATAATGTAATAGGAGTGAAGGAAGCAGCGGGAGATATAGTACAGGCTATGAAGTTGATTAGTCTTGTGCCAGAAGATTTTAAAGTGATTTCTGGTGACGATATGATTACACTGCCAATGACGCTTGCTGGTGGAGCAGGAGTGATTTCTGTAATAGGGCAGGCATTTCCTGCTGAATTTTCTCACATGGTGCAATTAGGTTTGGAAGGAAACGCAAAAGAAGCCTACCAAATACATTACAAAATAGCGCCTTCTATAGATTTGGCTTTTGCTGAAGGAAATCCGGTAGGTATCAAAGCTATTCTAGAAAAGAAAGAAATATGTAGTAAGAATGTAAGATTACCTTTGGTAAATGCTTCAGAAGGATTGCAGAACAAAATAGGTGAATTTATTAATCAATTTCATACCGCTATTGTTTAGCAAGAATTTGATTAATTTCGATATAAATTAAAGCTGCTTTAGGCAGCTTTTTTTCGTTTAGAGCAGAAGAAAATTTCCGAATAGAAAAATAAACTTCGCTCAGCTATAATAAATAAAGGCTTTTACTGTTAATGTTGTACGTACGGAAAGTTTTTTTTATAATTCCAAAAACTGTACTTTTGCAAGATGTTTTTACAAATGATGAGAAAAGGATTACTCTTACTAGGTTTTATTTTTATTCTTCAGTCCTGTAGTGACTACCAAAAAGTGTTGAAAAGTGAGAATGCGGGTGATAAATACACCTTTGCTGAAAAACTTTACAACGAGGCTAAAGAAGAAGATAGCAACCGTAAATATAGAAAAGCGCTTCGTCTTTTTGAACAGATTTTACCCCAATACCGTGGCAAACCTCAGGGTGAGAAATTAAGCTATCTTTATGCCGATTCTTATTATCAGGTTGGGGATTATTATTTATCAAGTTTCGAGTTTGAGCGATTTGTTCAATCTTACCCAAATAGTGATAAGGTAGAAGAAGCATCTTTTAAATCGGCTAAAAGTTACTATGAAGAATCACCACGTTTTGATTTAGATCAAACAGATACAAATAAGGCTGTAGAGGCACTACAAAATTATCTTAACAAGTATCCTGATGGTGAATATGCAGAGGAAGCCAATGTTATGGCAACCGAGCTGCGATTAAAATTAGAGAAAAAAGCATTTGAAATAGCTAAACAATATTGGAGAATTGGGGGCAATTATCGCGAAGGAAACTTTACCGCGGCAATTACCTCATTCAATAATTTTATAGCAGATTATCCTGGGACACCATATCGCGAAGAAGCGTTTTACCTAAGATTTGACGCAGCATATTCTTATGCTATTAATAGTTATAGGAATTTAATGCAAGAACGTTTACAAGAAGCAAAAGAATATTATCAGGCGTACAAGAAGAGTTATCCTGATGGTGAGTATCTTGCGAATGTAGACGAAGCATACGAAGAGATACAAGCAAGGTTGAAAACTTTTAATTAGTTTAAGGAAAATGGATATTAAAAAAACTGAAGCAGCGGTTAATACTACTACGCTCGACAAAAACAAGATTGATGCGCCTACAGATAACATCTACGAGGCAATTTCAATTATCGCTAAAAGAGCTAATCAGATCAATTCAGAGATCAAAAAAGAGCTATTGGAAAAGCTGGATGAGTTTGCAACTTACAACGATAGTTTAGATGAAATTTTCGAAAATAAGGAGCAAATTGAAGTTTCTAAGTTTTACGAAAGACTTCCTAAGCCACATGCTTTGGCAGTAGAAGAGTGGTTAAGCGATAAGATTTACTATCGTAACACCAAAGATTCAGAAGAAGCAATCTAATTAAGATTCTTAATAATAGATTCTAATATTATGTCTGTACTACGAGGCAAAAAAATACTTTTGGGTATAACCGGCGGTATTGCGGCTTATAAAACGGCCTCGTTAGTTCGACTTTTTATTAAAGCCGGCGCAGAAGTCCGTGTGGTGATGACGCCGGCTGCAAAAGAATTTATTACTCCGCTTACCCTTTCTACACTTTCCAAAAACGAAGTTTATTCTTCTTTTACTGAAGAAGAAAACGACGTTTGGAATAATCATGTAGAATTAGGATTATGGGCAGATATTATGCTTATCGCGCCCGCCACAGCCAATACACTTTCCAAGATGGTTTCGGGTAATAGTGATAACTTGTTACTCGCAACATATGCTTCGGCCAAATGTCCGGTTTATTATGCACCTGCTATGGATCTGGATATGTACAAGCATCCTTCTACTAAAAATAATTTCGAAACTTTAGAAAATTACGGTAATCTTATGATTCCTGCGGGAACAGGAGAACTTGCTAGTGGATTAAGCGGTAAAGGAAGAATGGCCGAACCCGAACAAATAATTAGGTTTTTAGAAAATGATTTGTCCGCATCTTTACCTTTAAAAGGTAAAAAGATAATGGTTACAGCTGGGCCAACTTACGAAGCTATCGATCCCGTACGTTTTATAGGCAATCATAGTAGTGGTAAAATGGGGTATGAAATTGCAAAAGTTGCCGCAAATTTGGGCGCTGAGGTAATTTTGGTTTCTGGTCCCACACATTTGCAGATAGAAAAAGATCTGGTGAATTTGATTAAAGTCACCAATACTCAGCAAATGTACGATGCAGTTATGGAACATTTTGGAAGTGTGCACGCGGTTATAGCAGCAGCGGCAGTTTCAGATTACACTCCAGAGAAAGTAGCTGATCAAAAAATTAAAAAAGCAGATGAGAATTTAACTATAAAACTCGTCAAAACTCAGGATATTTTAAAAGCTTTAGGTGAAAATAAGCGTCATCAGAAATTAATTGGATTTGCTTTAGAAACTAATAACGAGTTAGAAAATGCAAAATCTAAGCTGAAAAGAAAGAATCTCGATTTTGTTGTGCTAAATTCTTTACAGGATAAAGGCGCGGGTTTCCAAAGTGATACTAATAAAGTAAGTTTTGTTTTTGCTGAAGAAGTTAAAACTTTTGGGTTAAAACAGAAGTCTGAGGTTGCGCAGGACATTCTAAACGAATTAATTAATCTGTTTCATGAATAGGATAATTGCAATATTAGTTTTGTTTTCTTGCTTTCAGTTGAAGGCACAGGAACTTAATTGCAGTATTCAAATTAATGCAGAGCAAACAGGGCAAGCGAACTTAAGCGTATTTAAAACCTTAAAAAGTTCCCTTCAGGAATTTGTGAATACTACTAGCTGGACGGGCCGTGAATTACCACCAGAGCAACGAATTAATTGTAGTATGTTTATCACGATTAATTCCTTTGAAGGAGAAAATTTTTCAGCCAGTATTCAGGTGCAATCTTCAAGACCTGTTTTTGGTTCAGATATGGTCTCACCGATATTCAATTATAATGACGACGATTTCAATTTTGCATACCGAGAATATCAGCCACTAAATTATAACCAGAATTCTTATAGCTCTAATTTAGTTTCTGTAGTAAGTTTTTATGTTTATACTATTCTTGGTTTAGATGCCGATTCTTTTCAGCAGGATGGTGGGACACCTTTTTTTGAGGAAGCTAAACAAATTGTTACCGTTGCCCAGCAAAGTAATAGTGGTGGCTGGCAACCAAGCGGTAATACCAGCTCTCGTTTTAGAATGAATGCAGATTTACTTTCAAATTCATTCAAAGAATACAGGAATGCCATGTACACTTATCATAGACAGGGTTTAGATAGAATGCATGAGAATCTTGATGAAGGAAAAAAATCTATAGCTGCAGCTCTAGAAAGTTTAAGAACTATGAATTCTATACGTCGAAATTCGTTATTGTTACGAATGTTTTTTGACGCAAAATCAGACGAAATTGTAGCTGTTTTTACTGGTGGTCCCGATGTGGGCACCCGAGGTCTTACTCAAAAGTTAACCAGTATGGCGCCAAGTTATGCTCGTAAGTGGCGACAAATTAAGTAATAATATTTATTTAGCTGGCGGTTGATTACTGCCAATATCTCCCTTATATTTAGACTCAAATTCTAAGAAAATTGCTTACATCTTTATCTATTAAAAATTACGCGTTGATCGAAGATATCAACATGAATTTGCAACCCGGTTTTACCATTATTACTGGAGAAACCGGCGCAGGAAAATCTATTATGCTAGGTGCATTAGGTTTGCTTTTGGGAAATCGAGCAGATTATAGTTCGATTAAAAATCCCGATAAAAAATGTGTGATAGAAGGAGTTTTTGATGTTTCTAATTATGGTCTAACAAACTTTTTTGAAAAAGCCGACTTAGATTACGAACCTAAAACGATAATTAGAAGAGAGATTCTAGCTTCAGGCAAATCGCGTGCTTTCGTAAATGATACGCCGGTAACCTTGGCAAGTCTTAATAGTTTAGGGAATTATTTAATAGACATCCATAGTCAGCACGAAACTTTAAGTTTAGGAAATACTGATTATCAGTTTCAGGTGATCGATACTATTGCCAACAATGAAGCTTTAAATTTAGACTATCGGGAAGCTTTAAAAGAACTTCGGGCTTTACAAAAGCGTCAGGACGTTTTAAAAGAAGAGCAGGCGCAGGCAACTAAAGAATACGATTATAATGTGTTTTTGCTGAATGAAATAGATGAAGCAAAATTAGAATCTGGAATGCTGGAAGAGCTAGAGACGCGATATGAAGAGCTGAATAACGTTGAAGAATTAACAGAGCAATTAAATGCAGCGATCAACTTTATCACTCAAGAGGAGATAGGAAGTTTAAGCACGCTTAAAGAGGTTCGAAATAATTTAGCTAAAATATCAAGATTTTCAGCGAATTATGAAAGTATGCACGAACGTGTGCAAAGTGTTATCATCGAATTAGATGATATCAATGCAGAATTAGAAGCCGCTTTAGAAAATACCGAAGCCGATCCTCAGGAATTAGAGAAAACCAACGATAAGCTTCAGCTAATTTACAATCTTCAAAAAAAGCATAATGTTTCAGAGATTTCAGAATTACTGGAAATAGCAGAAGATCTTAGAAAGCAGGTGGCGGTAAGTGAAAATGCAGACGAAGCTTTAGCTGAAATTGCTTCAGCAATAAAAAAACAAGAAGATCGATTATCAAAATTGGCTAAAAATCTTCACGATCGCAGACAGAAAATAATCACCCCTTTCGTGAAAGAAACGGAAGAAATATTAAGCGGATTGGGCATGCCAAATGCCAGATTGAAAATTAGCTTAGAACAAGGAGAAAAGTTTTTTGCTAATGGAAATGATACTTTAGGATGGTATTTAGCCGCAAATAAGGGCGGCAGCTTTAAAGAAATACGCAAGGCAGCTTCTGGTGGTGAGCTGTCCAGAATAATGCTTGCTGTTAAAAGTATTTTAGCAGCCCAAAGTAATTTGCCTACTATTATTTTTGATGAAATTGACACCGGTGTTTCTGGAGATATTGCACAAAAAATGGGAGAAATTTTACAGAAAATGGGACAGAGTATGCAAGTACTTGCTATAACTCACTTGCCACAAATTGCTGGTAAAGGAAGTGCTCATTTTAAAATCTTTAAAGAAGATACCGGCGAAATTACAAGTACCAAAATACGCAAATTAGAGCGCGAGGAACGTATAGACGAACTGGCTATGATGCTTGGTGGAAAATCCATAGGAGAATCTGCGCGGGCGCATGCGGTATCGCTTCTTGAGAATTAATAGATTTTAAAAAACCTTTGGCTGCAGTGAATTTTACTATATTTACCGGCTGAAAGAATCTAAAAACATATTTCGACATGTCATATAACCTTTTAAAAGGAAAAAAAGGAATCATTTTCGGGGCTTTAGATGAGAATTCTATTGCATGGAAAACAGCCGTTAAAGCACATGAAGAGGGTGCAGAATTTGTGCTTACTAACGCACCAATTGCCATGAGAATGGGAAGCATCAAAACATTAGCTGAGCAAACCGGATCTGAAATTATTCCTGCAGATGCAACAAAAGTTGAAGACCTTGAAAATCTAGTAGATAAAGCGGTAGAAATTCTTGGCGGAAAAATCGACTTTGTACTTCACTCTATCGGAATGTCTGTAAACGTAAGAAAGGGTAATCACTACACCAATCAAAATTATGATTTCACAGCAAAAGGTTGGGATGTTTCTGCAGTATCTTTTCACAAAACCATGCAGGCGCTTTATAAAAAAGACGTTATGAACGAGTGGGGGAGTATCGTAGCGCTTTCTTATATGGCAGCACAGCGTGTATTTCCAGATTATAATGATATGGCTGATAATAAGGCATATTTAGAAAGTATAGCTCGTAGTTTTGGTTATTTCTTTGGGAAAGACAAAAAAGTAAGAGTAAATACTATTTCTCAATCACCAACACCAACTACAGCAGGACAGGGTGTAAAAGGTTTTGATGGTTTTATCGCATACGCTGATAAAATGTCTCCACTAGGTAACGCAACAGCACAAGAGTGTGCAGAGTACACAATTACATTATTTTCTGACCTTACAAAAAAAGTAACTTTACAGAATTTATATCACGACGGAGGTTTCTCTAATGTAGGAGTAAGCCAGGAAGTTATGGAAGCTTTTGTAGAGAAAGAAGGCGAAAAGTAATTTTTGCTGAAATTTAAAACTGAATTTATCTTGAAGTTATGGCTTGGCAATATCGTTAAGCTTAGCTTAATTTGAGATAAATTCAGTTTTTCTTTTTTAACTTCACTTATTAAATCATCTTGCTATTATTCATCAGATGAATAGAGAATATTCTTTTATCGTTCCTGTTTATAACCGTCCTCAAGAGACTACAGAATTGCTACAAAGCATGACGGCTCTAAACTTTAATCGGAATTTTGAGGTAGTTATTATCGAAGATGGTTCTAGCCATACCTCAAAAGAGGTTATTAAAGAGTTTGAAGATAAACTTCATATTAGCTATTATTTTAAAGATAATTCTGGCCCGGGTAAATCACGGAACTATGGAATGCAAAGGGCTAAAGGAAACTACTTTCTTATTTTAGATAGCGATGTTATTTTACCTGAAGATTATTTAGCACAAGTTGATGAAGGCTTAGAAAACAATTATTGTGATTGTTTTGGTGGTCCCGATGGAGCTCATAAAACTTTTAGCAATATTCAAAAAGCGATAGATTTTAGCATGACCTCTTTTCTTACTACCGGAGGAATTCGCGGAGGAAAAAAGGCTGTTAACAAATTTCAACCAAGAAGTTTTAACATGGGGCTTTCTAAAGAAGCTTTTGAAGTTACCGGCGGTTTTGGTAGTATTCATCCCGGTGAAGATCCAGATCTTTCACTACGTTTGGAAAAACTTGGTTTTAAAACCTGTCTTATCCCCAAGGCAGTGGTATTTCATAAAAGAAGAATAGATTGGGAAAAGTTTTATAATCAGGTTCATAAATTTGGACTTACGCGGCCAATATTAAACCGTTGGCATAAAGGTAGCTCTAAAATCACCTACTGGTTTCCGTCCATATTTATAACTGGTTTTGTAATATCTGCAATGGCTACTCGTTTAGATATTTGGTGGATGTTAGGATTATATGTATTATATTTCCTGATATTGTTTTTAGCAGCGAGCATAAAAACCAAAAGTCTTAGAATAGGCCTTTTAGCTGTTATTGCAACTATTATTCAGTTTTTTGGATATGGTTATGGATTCATAAAATCTTCATATACCATGTTAATTCGTAAAACAGATCCGGAGGAAGCTTATCCGGGATTATTTTTTAAAGATGCGTAGTTACGGAAACATAGGAGGTAAAAAAATCAAAAAAGCCAACGTACAGGTGTTTGGTTTCTTTTTAATTTTTTCTGCAATTTTATGGGTTTTAGTTCAACTCTCTAAAGAGTATAACCGTAATGTGGAAATTCCTCTTACATATGTAAATATGCCTCTTGATAAAAGCCTGCAAGACTCTCCTAAAAGTTTAAAATTTAATCTGGAAGCAAAAGGATTTTTATTGATTTGGAAATATCAGCTATTTAAACCGGGATTAACGATAGATCTAAGTAATACAAAAGAAGTTGGTTCGCAATTGGTATACAATATTCGGGATAATAGAAATACTATAGAGAATCAATTAAATATAGATTTCGATAATGCTAATTTCCTTAAAGATTCTTTAGTTTTCGATTTTCAGCCCAGAAAAGAAAAACGCATCGTGGTTTTACCGAAAACCGATTTAAATTATGATGTAGGATTCTCGGCTATAGAAAATGTGCATCTTCAACCCGATAGCGTAACAGTTAGCGGCCCTAAAAATATTATAGATACCTTAACCAGTATTACTACGAAGTCCATTAAAGGTGATAATTTGAATAAAAGCATTTCTGGTACGGTGGCTATCGATACCAGCAATCTTGGGATGCTTAATTTTTACCGAAATACAGTAGACTATAACCAGAAAATCGAAAAATTTACGGAAGGAAATGTTGAAATTCCTGTTGAGGTAATTAATGTTCCAAGAGGTACAAATCTTACAATATTCCCCAAAAAAGTAATGGTATACTATCAGGTAAATCTTAAAAATTACGAATACGTAAAGGGAGAACAGTTTAAAGTAATATGTGATTTTACCGAAATTCAGGAAGGTGTTGGGTATATGTTGGCTAAAGTAAGTAAGAAACCTAGAATTGTAAATAATGTACGTTTAAACGAGCGGAAAATTCAATTTATCATTAAAAGATGATTAAAGTAGGGCTAACAGGAGGCATAGGCAGTGGAAAAACAACAATTTCTAAAATGTTTAAGGAACTTGGAGTTCCCGTTTATATTGCTGATGATGCGGGTAAAGAACTGATGAACACATCTGTCGAGATTCGTAAGAAAATAATCGATTTATTGGGTGAAGAATCTTACAACAAGGATTTGCCCAATCGAGCTTTTATTGCTTCCAAAGTCTTTAACGACAAAGAGCTCTTAGAAAAACTAAATGCTATAATTCATCCTGCTGTAGCCCAGCATTTTAAAGAGTGGCTTAAGCGACAAACTTACCCCTATATCATATACGAAGCTGCAATTTTATTCGAAAAGGGTAGTCAGAAGAACTTCGATTATACTGTTTTGGTTTCAGCGCCAAAAGAAATAAGAATTAAAAGGCTGCTTAAGCGAGAGGATAGTCTAAAAAGAGAAGATATTGAATCCAGAATGGATAATCAATGGGATGATGCCACCAAGCGTAGAATAGCCGATTTCGAGATAATAAATGAAGAAATCGAAGATTCTAAGAAACAAGTTGTACAATTAAACGATATAATCTTAAAGTCGGCTAAAATTTCCTAAGTTCTCTGTTAACATTTGGTTAAACCAGTTATGCTCTAAATGTTAAAATATTACTTTTGGGACATGAATAAGAAGTTGTTTGTACTACTCGTTGTCTTAATGAGTTTATCCCTTATAGGTATCATTTTTGTACAGGGCTACTGGATTAAGAGTACAGTTGAAGACAGAGAGGAACAGTTTTCTTACAGCGCAAAACAGGTTTTAATTAAAGTCTCAGAACAAATTCAAAACAAAGAGTTTGAACGCTATATTTTTGAATACGAATCTCAGCTAAAAAATACTGAACAAACGATAGATAAGGTTACACTAACCGAATATCTAATTGCTACACGTGACGAGCTGAAGAATGAAGAGGTTTTTAACTTTGGTAGTATACAGGAAGCAGATTATAAAATTTCTTCTGATTTTCTGGGTGCCGAACAAAAGAACGATAGCATTCAGATGAAGAAACTTATAAACCGTAAAGTTACCAAAATTGTAAAAGATGTAGGTAAGGATACAGGTGCTGCTAGAACACCTTCAGATATTATGGAGCGTGTAATGCGTTTGGAGGATTATGAGAAAGAAATCTTGCGAGATGTTATATCTGAAGCAGCTGGAAGACAACCGTTAAGGAAACGGGTTTCAGAGAAAACGATACGTAATTTGCTAAGACGAGAATTAGCAAGCCGCGATCTTGATACTAAATTTGAGTTTGCTGTATATAGTAATTCAATAGAAACAGGAGTACATTCAGATGGTTTTGATGTAGCTCATCCTGCTACTTACGGTGTTCCTTTATTTTTAGATAGAGCAGGGAATAGTAGTTATCAATTGCTTGTAAATTTTAAAGGCAAAAAAGGTGTTGTATTATCATCGGTTACATTAATGGCCGTTTTATCTATTGTATTTACATTGATTATAGTTATTGCATATTCCAGTGCATTATCGCAATTAATAAGACAGCGTCAAATATCTCAGATAAAAACCGATTTTATCAATAACATGACGCATGAATTTAAAACGCCAATTGCCACTATAAATCTTGCGTTAGATGCAATAAAAAATCCTAAAATTATTGCAGATGAGACTAAAGTATTTCGATATCTAAAAATGATTAGAGATGAGAATAAAAGAATGCATGCGCAAGTAGAAAATGTGTTGCGTATTTCAAAATTAGAGCGAAATGAGCTTGATCTTAGAAAAGAACGTTTGCAACTGCATGATATAATTTTAGATGCTATAACACATGTAGAGCTTATCGTAGAAGATCGCGGTGGTTATATTCAAACTCATTTTGGAGCATTAAAATCATCAATCTTAGCCAACGAGGATCACTTTACTAATGTTATCGTAAATATTCTTGACAACGCGATTAAATACAGTGAAGATAACCCCAGAATCGATATTTATACAGAGAATGTAAAAAATTATATTATCGTTAAAATAAGAGATCAGGGAGCTGGAATGACAAGAGGCGTTCAGAAAAAAATATTTGAGAAATTTTATAGAGAGCATACTGGCGATATCCACAATGTGAAAGGACATGGTCTAGGTCTGGCTTATGTAAAACAGATTTTAGATGATCACCACGGTCAAATTAGCGTTAATAGCGAAAAAGGAAAAGGAAGTACGTTTATAATTAAATTACCACTAATATCATAATATATGGAAACTGAAAACAAGAAAATTTTACTAGTAGAAGACGATCCAAACTTCGGAACTGTTCTTAAAGACTACCTTGCAATGAACGATTACGAGGTAACTCACGCAAAAAACGGAATGGAAGGATTCGAAAAATTCAAAAAAGACGATTTCGATCTTTGTATTCTTGATGTGATGATGCCTTATAAGGATGGATTTACTTTGGCAAAAGAAATTCGAGAAAAGAATGAAGAAATTCCTATCATTTTCTTAACTGCTAAGGCGATGAAAGAAGATGTATTAAAAGGATACAAAGTAGGAGCAGATGATTACCTAAACAAGCCTTTTGATAGCGAAGTATTGCTTATGAAGATTAAGGCTATCATGCAACGCAAAGCTACCGATAGCGTGGCCGATAGTAAGCAATTTGAGTTTGAAATTGGAGGATTTCATCTAAATTCTAAACTTAGATTTTTAACTTATAAGGATGAAGAAGCACAAAAACTTTCTCCTAAAGAAAACGAGTTGCTTCGTCTTTTAGCTTTGCATGAAAATGACTTAATGCCAAGAGAATTAGCCTTAACTAAGATCTGGAGAGATGATAACTACTTTACTTCTAGAAGTATGGATGTCTACATCGCAAAGTTACGTAAGTATCTTAAAAAAGACGAAAACGTGGAAATTTTAAATATTCACGGTGAAGGATTTAGACTTGTTGTAAAAAACAAGGAAGAAGAAAGCAAAGCATAGTTTTAATAAAATAAAAATTTTCAGTTTCGAGGGAAGGAATATTCTGTTTCATTGGAAGCAGAATATTCCGATACCTTTACTGAATTAGCTTTGTCTAAATTATCAAGTTATTGTAGTTTTTTTATTTCTTCGGAAATAAATGCATTAATATCTTCAGGTTTGGTTTGATAATCAAACCAATAAATGCTGTCGTTTTTTCTAAACCAGGTAAGTTGTCTTTTGGCAAAACGGCGCGTATTTTTTTTAATTTCAGAAATGGCAAAATCCAGTTCGATTTCGTTATCTATATAACTGAAGAGTTCTTTGTAGCCAACAGTATTTAAGGCGTTTAGATGTTTTTTGGGATAGAGGTTCTTGGCCTCTTCAAAAAGTCCGCTTTGCATCATCGAATCTACTCGTTTATTAATGCGATCGTAGATTATTTGTCGATCTGCTTTTAGACCAATTTCTATAGTTTTAAAATTTCTTTGTGCTTTTTTCTGGTTGCGGAAAGAAGAAAACTTTTTGCCGGTTCCCATACAAATTTCAAGAGCTCGTATTATACGATGCGGATTTTCGATATCTGCATTTGCAAAGTATTCAGGATCTAAATGTTGCAGTTTTTCCTGAAGTGGTTTTAGCCCTTCGTTATTTAATATTTCATTGAGCTCTTTGCGAATTTCAGGATTGATATCTGGGAAATCATCTAAGCCCTCAATTATACTTTTTACATATAATCCACTTCCGCCAACTAGAACTACTACATCGTGATCTAAAAATAATTCAGAAATTTTAGAAATCGCCTCTTTTTCAAAATCCCCAACCGAATAATGATCTTCTATCGATATGTGTTGTATAAAATGATGTTTTGCAGCTAATAATTCTTCAGGATCAGGCACTGCGGTACCTATATTCATTTCCTTAAAAAATTGTCTTGAATCGCCTGAAATAATTTCAGTATCAAAATAATTAGCAATTTGTATTCCCAGTGCTGTTTTTCCAATCGCAGTTGGCCCAACAACACTTATAAGTATTTTATCAGTCATTTAATTTATTTCCGCAGTTATGGCAAAATTCGGCATCGGCTAAATGCTGTTCTTCATTGCAATGAGGGCAAACCTGAGTATTATCGGCGATACTTTCGTCGGTAGCTCTGCTATATTCAGCGCCAACAATTCCAGTAGGCACTGCTATAATGCCATAGCCCACAATCATCAATAGCGAAGCCAGTAGTCGCCCAAGAGGCGTAATAGGTGCGATATCCCCAAATCCTACCGTAGTAAGTGTTACAATACACCAGTAAATGCTTATAGGGATGTTTGTAAAGCCGCCGGCTTTTCCTTCTATAAGATGCATTAAAGTGCCGGTGATAATACAAATTATAAAAACCGCAAATAAGAAAACAAGAATCTTGGCTTTACTTTTTTGAAGTGCAATCATTAATTTATTAGACTCGCCAACATAACGGGTAATTTTTAGTACTCTAAAAACGCGTAACAATCTTAAGGCTCTTATGGCAAAAAATAAATTTTTACCGCCCATAAAAAAGCCGAGGTAACTTGGCAAAGTAGAAAGCAGGTCAACAATTCCGTAGAAACTAAAGATGTAACTTTTAGGTCGTTTAATAACCACTATCCTGGCTATATATTCTATAGTAAAGAAAATTGTGATAATCCATTCGGCAATAAAAAACTCCCAATAATATTTTACATGTAGTTGAGTTATGCTCTCTAACATGACTAGGGCGACACTAAAAACGATAAGCACTAAAAGTACAATATCAAAGATTTTTCCCATGGGAGTATCGGCTTCGTAGATGATTTCGTAAAGCCTTTTTTTCCACTCAGGTCTATTGTCTTTGGTCTTCAAGCGCAATTAGTTTTAGCGAATTTAAATATTCTTTTCTTGCAACACAATGATAGATTGGGTTTGAATAGTGACCAATTTGTCCATAAACTCTTTAAGATAAGGATAATATTCTGAAGCATACATGGTTTGTGAAAATACTACTCTTAAATTTACAAATATATTATTAGCATCTAATTTTTGTGCCGTAAATTGAATTTTGGCAGCACTGTTAGGGACTGCCACAACTTCTTGCGAAGGTATTTCTTCGATATCATAATTAGCCGGTATGCTAATTAATATACTGCTGGAATAAACATCTTTATAACCAAAATCTATTGGATATTTTCTACTTTCTAATTTAAAAGGGTTTTCTTTCCAAAATAGAAAAGTAAATGGATTAAGGTAAATTTTATTGTTGAGTTTTTGTGAAGGGTTTTTAACTTCGTAATTGATAATTAAATTTTCATCTGTATCTTTTTCACCTTTATAACTTAAATCAATAAGGTTATAGGAATCACGAATCTCATTGAGTGCTTTAAAAAGATTTTCTTTTTCGGTATTTTTTTCAATTTTTTTTCGTGCTGTAGAGGCGTGATAACCTACAAGATTTTGGATAGATTTAGTAGTGGAACTTCCATCATCATGCACAATTAAACTATCGCGGTAAGCGATTTGAGAATAGCCTTCAGGATTAATATCAATCCAGCTACTTTCGTTATCGAAATCTAGTTTTCTGCCATATTGGTTAAGTGCCCTAAATGGGAGTTGACCAAATTCAACAAACTCGTCTGTGGCATCTAGCATATATTCTTTGCCATCAATATCTAATAGAACAAATAGGTAATTGAAATCGGATAGTACTGGGATTATTTTTTTAGGGAATCCTCTGTTGCGTGTAGCACTAATAACAGGATAAACTTTAAAGCCTTCATTGTCGTAAAAATTATGTAGAAGTACGTTTAATGAGGAAACATTGCCTGTGTGCTCTTCCAAAAGATCTTTTAGATTCATTTTATCAAAAATCCCATATTCTTCATTCCATTTGTAATTTTCTCTTACAAAATTGTAAATGGCTTTAGCTTTATCAAGATTATTTTCTTGAGATGCAATTTCGGCTGGGAGCAATTCTTTAACCAGTCTGTTTTTTCTTAGTTGTCTACCAATGTTTTTATCTGTTCTAAATTCTTTGTCTACGTCTTTCCATTCTTTTGTGTACTTGCGTTCATAGCCATCTAACATGGTGATTTGCTTCAACTCGTATTCGATACGCGAGATATAATTATACTTAGATGTAAGATAATCCTCTTCAATAAATGCCGGAATTTCTTTCATCGCATAAGTGGTCACAACGCAATCTCCAGCATTTTGAGATTGGCCTGCATAAAAACAATTTTTCTTTATTTCAGCATCATTTTGGTCTAATTGCAATTCTCCCATTTTTACGATGCCGTATTCGTAATTTGCCGGAATTTCAGTTTTATATCGGCTGTAGGCTTTTGGAATTTCCTTTTGAAACCACCAGGTATTAAAATTGAATTTATACGGAGTTTCCTTCGTGTAAGAATAAACCAATACAGCGCCAGGTTGAATGTCTGGAAAGGTGAATTTTATGTAATCATATTTTTCATCCTCTTCAGTAAAAATTTTATTTTGGGATAACGTGGTGCTTTTAATCTTTGAGCCGTCCAGATAATATGTAGAAGCTTTTAAATCATGAATTTTTTCAGATTTGCTACTTCCTTTATAAAGAGGTATAACAATACTGGCTTCATCATAGCCTTCTTTATTTAAAATTTTAATTTTTGCTTCGTAATTGATAAATAAATGATAATCGTCACCATCTTCAATTTTGCTAAAACCATTTTCAAAAATGTAAAAAGCATTTGCAGTAGTGTCTGGCAAATAAGTTTTTGCAGCTAGATCTTCTTTGGTAACTCTTATGTTATCTACATTGAAGTTTTGTTTGTTGAAAAGAGAATCTGCTTCTTGAGCGAAAAGGCTAATGCTAAAAATTAGCAAAAGCGCAAGTATTATTTTATTCATTTTACTGAAAATTGATGATTTTAAGTTTTTTATTTCTTCTTAAGTAGCTTTGGATGATGTGTTGGGCATCTCTATCATTAATCATAGGGGTGATGATAGATTTGATAATTTCTAAATTATTAATTTGATGATTCAAATTATAATAACCGACTCCTTTAAATTGACCATCTTCAATTAACAGTGCACTTTTTTCGTCGATTTCCCGCCCGCGATCAATAACCAGCATATTTTGATCGATATAAGAATATTTCTCAATAAGTTGTAGCACTCTTTCGTTATAATCTTCAGGACTTTCTTCGCCTACACAAGCGCCATGACAGGTTTTAATAGTATAATTAAAACAGCTGCCCGAACCGGGATGTTCACCAGAAAGTCTTGCGCAAAGCTCATAGGTTTCGATCCAATTGGCAAGCGTATTTCTAGCAGATCTTAAACTGCTAAAAGTAGTGATACAATTTTTAGCCGATCTTGCTTTGCTTATTTTTAAATTGATATAGCCATCTTTATCGGTATAATGATAAAGGCCATGAGTAAATATATTCTTCTTTAGAGCTCTGTTATACTTAGGCTTATTATTTTTTATTTCTTGATTTTCGCGAAGTAGCGCTATAAGTTCATTTCCGGTAGATTCGTAAGAAACCGATGCTACTTCTTTTTGCATTTCGCGAGCCTTAGCATGGTCGTTAGTAAAATGCTGATTAATCCGTTTTTTAATATTTTTGCTTTTACCTATATAAATAATCTCGCCGTCTTCGTCATGTAGATAATAAATCCCGGTAATGGTTGGTAGATCATCCAGGATATACACTAATTTACTATCTAATTGCCGTTTGGGCTCTTGCCTAACGTTATCTTTTAAAATGTCTTTTTGGGTATCTTTAGCCAAAAGCATCTTAAATAATTTAACGGTAGCCTGAGCATCACCATTTGCACGATGTCTATCGCTAAGCGGAATTCCTAATGCTCTTACCAGTTTTCCTAAACTGTAAGAAGGCATATCTGGGATTAATTTTTTAGAAAGTTCTACGGTACATAAAGACTTTCGTTGAAATTCGAATCCTAAACGTTTATACTCTGTTCTTAGAATTCGGTAATCAAATTTTGCATTGTGAGCTACAATAATGCAATCTTCTGTGATTTCTATTATTCGTTTGGCCACTTCGTAAAACTTAGGCGCATTACGAAGCATCTCGTTATTGATTCCGGTAAGACCAACTACAAATGGTTGTATAGGCCGTTCTGGATTAATCAGGCTTATAAACTGATCAATCACTTTTTCTCCATCAAATTTATAAATAGCAATTTCGGTTATGCCTTCTTCATTATACTTACCGCCAGTCGTCTCTATGTCTAAAATTGCGTACAAAAAATTATCCCTCTTTTTTAGTTGTAATTGCGAGCTCCAAATATAGAACTTCCAATTCTTATCATAGTGGTTCCGTGCTTTAAAGCCACTTTATAATCGCCACTCATACCCATAGAAAGCTCTTTAATTGCCGGGTATTTTACTCTGAAATCTTTAAAAACTGAATGCAGATAATCAAATTCTTCAGCAACTTTATCATCATTTTCAGTGTTTGTTGCCATTCCCATTAAACCTACAACCGCTACATTTTCGAAGGCTTTATATTCAGCAGACTGTAAAATTTCTTCAGCTTCACCAGCCGTGATCCCAAATTTAGAATCTTCTTCAGCAATTTTTATCTGAAGCAAACATCTAATCACCCGATCATGTTTTTTAGCTTGTTTATTTACTTCTTTTAAAAGTTTAAGGCTATCAACCGCATGAATCAGGCCAACATAAGGCGCCATATATTTTACCTTATTTCTTTGTACGTGGCCAACCATATGCCATTCGATATCCTTGGGTAAAGCTTCCCACTTATCCGTCATTTCCTGAATTTTATTTTCTCCGAAAATGCGTTGTCCCACTTCATAGGCTTCCATGATATCTTCATTGGGCTTAGTTTTACTTATCGCCACAAGATCTACGGTATCAGGAAGTTCTTCAGTATATTTTTTGATATTTTCAGCAACACTCATTCTGCGTTATTTCTTCGGTTAGTTAGGTACTTCTTTAACTACTGCAAGATAATAATTAATAGAATCAAATAAAGTTTTACTTCTTAAAACTCGTAAATGGTAAGTCCGCTTCTTAATTTTGGTTCGATATAGGTGCTTTTTGGAGGCATGGTGAGGCCTTCATCTGCAATTTTTTTAATTTCTGAAATAGAAACCGGTAGCATACCAAAACCAACCGAAAATTCGCCACTATCGATTAATTTCTTCATTTCCAGAATATCTCTTTTTCCCGGAATGTAATTGATACGTTTATCTTTACGTAGATCGTTGATTCCTAAAATTGGTTTTAGCACAAGATCGTAAAGAATTTGGCTATCTAATTGGCTAAGCGTATCGGTGAAATTCATGCTTGTTTTACGCAGGTATAACGAATAAAATTCGCCATCAAGATACATTTTAAAATGATGTTTTTTTTCTGGTTGATATGCATCTAGCTTTCTATTTTCAATTCTAAAATGCTCATCAAGTTTAATTAGAAAATCTTCCTTAGAATAGCCATTTAAATCGGTAATTAGACGTCGGAATTGATATATTTTTAAATCATTTTCAGGAATAAAATAGCTTAGAAAATGATTGTAAGATTCCTTACCTGTATGATTTTCGTTATTTTTAGCAGATTCCTGCGATAATAAAAAAGAAGAGGCGCAACGATGGTGACCATCGGCAATATAGATACTATCCATATTCGAAAAGAACTGCTGAATTTGCTCAATTTCAGCCTTATTGTCAATTTTCCACAGATAATGCATTTCTCGTTGTCGCGTCGCAAATTCATATTCAGGATTTTGTTGCATAATTTTAGCAAGAAATGCCTGAATTTCAGGTTGGTCCTTATACGTTAGTAATACCGGCTCGGTATTAAATCCTACCGTTTTTACATAATCTTTAAATAAAATCTCGCGACTGGCGATAGTATCTTCATGTTTTTTAATAATACCATTTTTGTAATCTTCGGCACTTGCAGCAGCGATTATTCCGCAGCAGGAAAGATCACGAGATTCCATTTTATAAACATAAAAACAAGGATTTTCATCCTGAATAAAGGTGTCTTCTTCTTTAAATTCAAGGTACCTATTTTTAATCAGCTGAAATTTCTGCGTACCGCTAATGGTGTGCTGAAATTTATAGCCAGGATTAAGAATGTGAAGAAAAGAATATGGATTGTAATCTAATCTAGCACGCATTTCGGCCTCATTATATTCACCGTAAGGGCGCGAAGCTACCAGACCCGCCTTAGCGCGTTGAGGTCGTACTGCTTTAAAAGGAGTTATTTTTACCAATTCTTTTGGTCTTTTTAGTCTTATTTTACTGTAATTTCTAACCTGCCTTGCTAAAAGACATATTATGCATGGCAAGTAGAAATAACAATATTAATTAAGTGAGATCCCGTAAGGTGTCTGGCATGAGAGACGAAATAATACTAATCTGAATTTTAAACAAACTGAGCTGATACTTTTTCAGCCTTTTTGTTTTCAGAATAATCATAAAATCCTTCTCCCGATTTTACACCCATTTTTCCGGCCTGTACCATATTTACTAATAAAGGGCAAGGTGCATATTTTGGATTTTTAAAGCCGTTATACATTACCTCCAGTATAGAAAGACAAACATCTAAACCAATAAAATCGGCTAATTGTAAAGGTCCCATAGGATGTGCCATTCCTAATTTCATTACCGTATCGATCTCGTAAACACCGGCAACACCGTTATAAAGTGTTTCGATAGCTTCGTTAATCATTGGCATTAAAATTCTGTTGGCTACAAATCCCGGGTAATCATTTACTTCAACAGGAACTTTATTTAGTTTTTCTGAAAGTTTCATGATCTTTTCAGTCACTTCATCAGAAGTGTTGTAACCTCTAATAATTTCAACCAGTTTCATAATCGGCACCGGATTCATGAAATGCATCCCAATAACACGCTCTTGATTTTTTACTACTGAAGCAATTTTAGTGATCGAGATCGAAGAAGTATTCGATGCTAAAATTGTATTCTCATCGCAAATATCGTTTAGCTGACTAAAGATTTTTAGTTTTAAATTTTCATTTTCGGTAGCCGCTTCAACAACAAGATCAACATTTTTTACACCTGAAGGGATATCGATAAAACTTGAAATATTAGCTAAAGTCTGTTCTTTATCTTTTTCAGAAATCTTCTCTTTGGCCAACATACGATCTAAATTTTTAGTGATCGTATCCACTCCTTTTTGAAGATTTTCTTTAGAAATATCAATAAGATGTACCTTAAATCCAAATTGGGCAAAAGTATGGGCAATTCCGTTTCCCATTGTTCCTGCGCCAATAACTGCAATAGTTTTCATACTGTACCGTTTTTGTGTGGTTTAAAAATTAGCGATCACCGCATTGGCAATCTTAAGCGCTTTTGCGCCCTGTTCTAAAGTCACGATCGGGGTAGTATCGTTATTAATTGCATCGGCAAAAGTTTCTAGCTCATCCAGGATGGCATTGTTTGGAGAAACCGATGGGTTATCGTAATATATTTGTTTTTTAACGCCTTCAGCATTTTGCAGGATCATGGCAAATTCATCTGGCTCGCTAGGTGCATCTTTCATCTTTACCACCTCGCATTTTTTCTCTAAGAAATCTACCGAAATGTAGGCATCTCTTTGGAAAAACCTTGATTTACGCATGTTTTTCATCGAAATTCGGCTAGCCGTTAAATTCGCCACACAGCCATTTTCGAATTCAATTCTTGCATTGGCAATATCTGGAGTATCACTAATTACAGAGACTCCGCTGGCGTTAATGCTTTTTACTTCAGATTTTACAACGCTAAGAATGGCATCGATATCGTGAATCATCAAATCTAAAACTACGGGAACATCGGTGCCACGAGGATTAAATTCAGCCAAACGATGCGCTTCAATAAACATAGGATTTTCAATACGATTTACAACCGATCGAAAAGCCGGATTAAAACGTTCTACATGCCCCACCTGCCCTTTTACACCATTTTCCGAAGCCATTTTTATAAGCTCTTTTGCTTCTTCATAAGTGTTGGTAATAGGCTTTTCTATAAATAGATGTTTCTTGGCTAAAATCACCTTTTTTGCTACATCAAAGTGAGCAAGCGTGGGCGTTACTACATCTACCACATCTACATCTGCAATTAGCTGGTCTAGATTGTCGTATGGTGTGTAGCCAAATTCTGCTGCAATTTTTTCTGAATTTTCCTTATCGGCATCGTAAAAGCCAATAAGATTATATTTTGAAGATTGTTTTAGTAATTTTAAATGGATTTTACCCAGGTGGCCGGCACCTAGTACCCCAACTTTAAGCATAAGCTTCGATTTTTTACAAAAATACTATTTTGATTGTAAACAGATTATATTTTTATCTTAATATCATGGCTGCTTTTGCTTGGAGCAATAGAATTTGTTTCCCTATTTTTGCTCGATAATTATTAGTTGAAAGAGCTATTTTTAATTGAAATGGATTAGGAATATTAGGCTTTTTTAAAACTTAGAATATCCGATTTTAAGCCGTTTTAGACGGTTCGAACAATAAAAAAAACTGCTGAGAATTGTATAAAGATACTTTTAGACATAAAGGGAAAAGGCAACAATTGGTAAACATAATAACCAAGAAAGGAATTACAGATCGTCGTGTATTGCAGGCGGTTGGTAAAATTCCGCGTCATCTTTTTATGGACAGTAGTTTTGAAGATCATGCTTACCAAGATAAAGCTTTTCCTATTGCTGCAGATCAAACAATTTCTCAGCCTTATACGGTGGCATTCCAAAGTGAGCTCTTAGAAATCTCTGAAGGAGAAAATGTTTTAGAGATTGGGACGGGTAGTGGTTACCAGACCGCAGTTTTATGCGAGTTGGGAGCGCGAGTGTATAGTATCGAGCGTCAAAGAGAGTTGTATCGTAAAACCAAGACATTTTTAAATAAAATTGGCTATCGTCCTAAATATTTAAGTTTTGGTGATGGATATAAAGGCTTGCCTTCTTTTGCGCCTTTTGATAAGATTATTGTGACTGCAGGAGCGCCGTTTGTTCCAAAAGATTTGTTAGGGCAGTTGAAAGTAGGAGGAAGGCTGGTGATCCCGGTAGGGGACAATGTGCAGATTATGACTTTGTTTGTAAGAAAATCGCCAACTGAATTTGACAAAACTGAGTTTGGAGAATTTCGATTTGTACCGCTATTGGAGGATAAAAATTGAATCAATTATCAGTTAGCAGTAATCAATTAACAATTAACAATTACCAATTATCATTTTTCAATAAGCAGTAATTGGTAAATAATATCCGTTCAGAAAATTACTTCAGTACGATTTATAAATAAAAAAGCCTCAGGAAGTTCATGAGGCTTTTTTGATTTTTTCCGCAGAAAATATTATTCAGCTTTATCCACAACTAAACGTTCGTCGCGGTTAGCAATTTCCCAAGCGGTTAAGAACACAAGTTGGGCTCTTTTAGATAATGCTTCGTAGTTAATTTTATCTGGTGTGTCGGTGATTTTGTGATAATCGGCATGTACCCCGTTAAAGTAAAAAATTACAGGAACATTATTTTTTGCAAAATTGTAATGGTCACTTCTATAATAAAAACGGTTTGGATCATTCTCATCGTTGTACGTGTAATCTAAATCCATATTCATGAAATTAGCGTTTACATTTTCACTAAGTTCATGAAGATCTGTACTTAATTTATCGCTACCAATAAGGTAAATATAATTGTCGTTTCCTTCGTGATCTGGATCGATACGACCAATCATGTCTATGTTGAGGTTGGCAACAGTTTCCTCTAATGGAAAAATTGGATTATCGGTATAAAATTTAGAACCCACTAAACCTTTTTCTTCTCCTGTGTTGTTAAGAAAAAGGATAGATCTTTTTGGAGTGTAACCATCTTTTATAGCTTCAGAAAATGCTTGAGCGATTTCTACAACGCCCATACTTCCAGAGGCATCATCATCTGCTCCATTAAATACATTCCCTTCGCTATCCATTCCTATGTGATCGTAGTGAGAAGAAATTACTAAAACTTCTTCTGGCTTTTCACTTCCTTTGATATATGCTACTACATTTTCAGAAGCTTTAGTGTCTCCTCTAAAGTAGCTTTTTGGAACTTCTTGAAAATAATCATCGCCTCCCAAAGCAGAAGGGATATCAAACTTTTTATATTGCTCTTTCAAGTATTCGGCAGCTTTTTTCTGTCCTGGTTCTCCTGTTTCACGACCTTCAAATTCGTCACTTGCAAAAGTGTAAACGCGTTCTTTTAGATCTGAAGGAGTAATAGTTTCAGCATATTTCATTGGATCGGCGTTGTCTACATCTTTTTGATGAGCGCCGCAGCCTACTAAACTTGCAGTTAAAGCAAATACTAGAATTTTTTTCATATGAATTTATCGAATTTTATATAAGATTGCACAATATAGCAGTTTATCTGATATTAGGGAGTTCTGCTTGTTTTTTTCTTCGGAAGTAAGATGATTATTACTCCTTCAGTGCCTTTTCTATAGCATTCTTCACCATAGGTTCCATGACATCGTATCCTGCTGAAGTTGGGTGAACACCATCTGTAGCGTATTCTTTTTTCATTCCTTGTTGATCGTTAGCCAAAGCAGGAAAATAATCCAAATAAACATGGTTGTTCTGCTCAGCGTAGTTTTTAAGCCAGTTATTTACTTCAGCAATTTTAGCAACTGGCTCTAGTCCTGGTCGCCATGGATAATCTTCTACCGGTAAAATAGAACTTAACACCACTTTTATATTATTGGCTTTGGCTAGTTGCGCCATAGCCTTAATATTGTCGGTAATCATTTTTACTGAAGAATATCCTGTGTTACCCGCAACATCATTTGTACCCGCTAAAATCACAACTACTTTTGGCTGAAGATCGATTACATCTTGGGTAAATCTTATAAGCATTTGTGGTGTTGTTTGTCCGCCAATCCCGCGGCCTATATAATTGTTTTCTTTGAAAAATTCTGGATGTTTGTCATACCAACCGTGCGTGATCGAGTTACCCATAAAAGCAGCGGTAACCGGTTTGCCTTCCATTTTTACTTTATTGTTGGCTTCACGATACCATTTTAAATTTGCCCAATCCTGGCTCATAAGTTTTTTGTATTGTTGTTGCTGAGCGAAAGCTCCGGCACTGATGGTTAAAACGCCTAAATATATTAAATGTTTAAGTTTCATGATGTTATTAAGTTATAGCGTAAATTTAACTAAAAGTAGGCTGGAATCTTTCTATGTTGAAAAATTCATTTCTTTTTTGTTGAAAATCAGTTTTGTATATATTGAATGAATTTTTTTTCAATTTTTCTTGTGTAGAAATGAAAAAGCTTACTATATTTGCACCCGCAATCAGCGAATAGCTGATGAGACACTCAGGAGAAATGGCAGAGTGGTCGAATGCGGCAGTCTTGAAAACTGTTGAGGGTCACACCTCCGGGGGTTCGAATCCCTCTTTCTCCGCAACAAAAAACCGCAGATTTATCTGTGGTTTTTTTATTCTAGGAGGGTAAATACCCCGAGACTTGTCTCGTTAGTAAATTAAAGTTTGAAAACGCGTTCAGCTAAAATACTCCGTGGGCTTGCCCCGGAGAAATTTACTTATGGGAGTTTCTTAAATAAAATGGTTATTGCTTCTAAACTTGGCCGCTGCGCTTTCCCATCATTGGTTTTAGTTTATCCCATAATGGTTGTTCCAATACTTCCAATAGATTAAAATTTTTTTTCATTGTATTCAGGAATGATAGGTTTGAATACTGAAATTTTAAATGAAACATTATCAGGAATCCAATAGTTTAAGTTTAAAGCGTAAGTAGACTTAGCTCCGGCCCCCAAATGTTCACGCATTCTTTTCTGGAAACTCATTTCTTGACTTATCCCTACATAAAGTGTTTTGCTAGATCTTTCATTAAACTTAGAATAACAGCGATCTTCGAATTTATTTTCTTTAGCAGCTTTAAAAGCTTTCCCTATTTCTTCATTTCTTCTTTGTTAGAATCATCAATTAATTGAATACAATAAATAGGATCAAAATCAATCTCGCTAAAAGCTTTTTTAGTTAGTTGGTCAATATCACAAATTGATTCTTTTAATTCAGTTAAATTTATTTCTAAACGCTTCAGCCTACTATGCGAATAACAATCCAAAAGTTGTAAAGAAATGATATTCAGGTTGGAAAAATGTTTAACAAAAAGGATAAAAGAACTCATTTTGGAATTATTAATTATCTTATGATTTTGATAACAAATTGACAAAATAATATTAATAAGCCAGTGATATTAACTATAAATTTGATTTTAGTATTCTAGATGTCTTTTTTTAGTGAATACTTAAAATTCATTACGAAAAGGTTGTAGTTGTTTAATTATATATCAATTTAAATTAGATCAAATGAACGTATTAAGGAAAGGCTTATGGATTCCTTTTTTGCTAATGGTTACTGTAACTGTCTTTGGTCAACAAAAGACCATACAGGGAACAGTAAGAGATTCAGATAGCATTCCGCTACCTGGTGTATCTGTAATAGAAAAAGGAACAAATAATGGTGTTATCACCAATTTTGATGGTAATTACAGTATAGAAGTTAGTGAAGGAGCAACTATTTTATTTAGCTATGTAGGTTACAATTCTAAAGAATTTAATGTTGCCGGCAAATCTTCCATTAATTTAATTTTAGAAGAAAATATAGAAGGTTTGGGAGAGGTAGTACTTATTGGTTACGGATCCCAAAAGAAAGAGCAGATTAATAGTGCGGTCTCTGTAGTAGATATGGAAAATATAAAAGATCAACCTCAAGCCACTATAGATCAAATGTTACAAGGACAGGCTGCTGGTGTTACAGTAACAAACGATTCTGGAAAACCCGGTGCGGCCGTTTCAGTTAAAATAAGAGGAGCAACTTCTTTAACCGGTAGTAACGAACCTTTATATATTATAGATGGTATACCAGTTTCAGGAGATGCGCGTAATACCGCTACTAGCGGACGCCCCATAGCAGGTGGGAATTTTGCAGGTGATGGGGAAACTACAGTAAACCCACTAGCTTCTATCAACCCTAGCGATATAGAAAATGTGACAGTTTTAAAAGATGCATCGGCTACCGCAATTTATGGTTCACGTGGTGCTAATGGTGTCGTTTTGATCACTACAAAATCAGGGAAAAATGAAATAGGAAAAATTACTTACGATTCTTATATCGCATTTAGATCACAATCTAAACTTTTGGATGTAATGAATCTTAGACAGTATGCAGTACAACAAAATGCATTGGCTGATATTTACGGTTTGGAAACCAGAATAGAATTTCAAAATCCAGATTTGTTAGGAGAAGGTACAGATTGGCAGGAAAAGCTCTTTAGAACAGCTGCCACAAAAAATCATCAATTATCATTTTCTGGAAGAAAAAAAGACTTTACCTATTACCTTTCAGGAGGATATTACGATCAAGAAGGTACTATCGAAGGCTCTAGTTTAAAGCGCTATACTTTTAGAACCAATTTAGATGGTAATGTTAGAGATTGGTTGCGTGTAGGTGCTAATTTATCTACATCGGTAACTAATGAAGATTTGGTATTTAATTCTAGTAGTAATGGTATTATAAATTACTCCGTACTATCTGCTCCAGATTTAGCGGCATACACTGGCGATGGAGAATTCCAGGTTCAGGAAAACAACGACTTAAATATCTTTTTCAATAATCCTTTAGGAATGGCATTGTCGATTGATACCGATCTTATCCGTAAAAGTTTTTTAGGAAATACCTATTTAGAAGCCGATATCATTGATGGTTTAAAGTACCGATTTGAGTTTGGTGCCAATACTGAATTTAGTGAATTTGATAAATACACACCAAAGGCAGAATTTTTAAATACTGAAGAGGCTGTCCTTAATGTAAGACGGCAAAATTGGTATAGCTGGAACCTGAAGAATTTATTAACTTATAATAAAAGCTTCGGTAAACACAACCTAAATGTATTATTAGGACAAGAGTCTTCAGAGAATGTTTGGTCTGGAGTTATTTCTCAGGGAAATGGCTTTGTTAGTGACCAAATTAGAGCATTGAATGTTGCCGATGTTACTACTTCTACAGATTATAAAGGAAGCGCCGCGCTACTTTCCTTCTTTGGTCGTGTAATGTACGATTTCAATAACAAGTATAGTATTAGTGCTACTTACAGAGCTGATGGTTCTTCAAAATTTGCTGAAGGAAATAGATGGGGATATTTTCCGGGTGTTTCTGGATCTTGGAGAATATCATCAGAATCTTTTATGGATAATCTAGAATTTTTAAATGATCTAAGATTACGTGCAGGTTATGGAGAAACGGGTAATCAAAATATCGGAAATTACTCTTACGGTAGTGCATTGTCTTCTTTTAATTCTTTAGACGGGGTTGGATTTTTGGTGTCCAATTTGGCAAATCCAGATTTGAAGTGGGAATCTATGAAACAAACCAACTTTGGTTTGGATATGGCATTTTTTGAGAATAGGCTGCAGTTAACGGTAGAACGTTATAACAAAGTTTCAAAAGACTTCTTATATACCATTCCGTTACCAGCTTATCTAACAGGAGATCAAGGTTACGAAGGCGGTGTAAACAATCCAACTGTTAATGTTGGTGAAATGGAAAACATTGGATGGGATTTTTCTTTAAAGTATAATACTGCTGCCGATCATGATTTCTCTTGGAATACTTCCTTAATCGTATCTCAATATAATAATGAATTGACGCAAATAAATGAGAATCTTAATTTGATTCAGGAAATTGCAGATTTAAATTATAATGATTTAACGGTAACCAATTCAGTAATAGGAAAGGCAATTGGACAATTCTACGGATTGGAAGCCGATGGATTGATCACAGCAGAAGAACTTGGGAATGTAGGGAGTTACTTTGGTGAAACCCCCGAAGTTGGAGACGTTAGATATGTAGATATTAATAATGATGGGAATATATCTGAAGATGATTTTACATTTATAGGAAATCCACATCCAGACTTTACTTTTGGTTTCACAAACAATTTTGAATACAAGGGAATTACACTTTCTGTATTTTTACAAGGTTCTTACGGGAATGATCTACTTAACTTAACCAGAAAGTACGGAACTTTTAATGCAAATCTTTACATTAATCAATTAGGAGAAGCAGGTGATTTTTGGACTCCAGAAAATACCGATGCTAGCTTACCAAGACCTCAGTTAGTAGACCACGATAATAATCGATTATCTTCACGTTTTGTTGAAGATGGTTCTTATTTAAGATTACAAAATGTAACGCTAGGTTATAATTTGCCTACAAATGCGATCTCTCAAATAAATTTATCCAGATTAAGAATTTATGTAGGTGCTCAAAACCTATATACACTTACAGATTACAGTGGATATGATCCAGAGGTGGGATCGATAAATCAAAATTCCTTACTCATGGGGATCGATAACGGTAGATATCCTTCGCCGGTAACATATACCATGGGACTAAATCTTGAATTCTAATTTAATAAAACATGATACAATTTTTACATAACGTCCGTAGACTTGCTTTAGGCTTTGTTTTATTAGCTGGTATTTCTTCTTGTAGCGATTTTTTAGAACGACCACCAGAAGATAATTATTCAGATAACGATTTTTATTATACTAATGATCAGGTAAATTCTAGAATTGCTCCATTATATTATAAGCCTTGGTGGAACATGTTTAGTACTTCTTTCTGGCCTATGACAGAGACAATTTCCGGGAACATGTTTAATTACACGCACTTATCTTTTACGCAGTTCACGGTTACTTCTTCTAATTCGATGTTAGAAGATACTTGGGGTAGTTTATATTCTGTTGTGACACAATCTAATGAACTAATAAATAATCTAGATGATCGTGCTGGTGGAGAAGTGGACCAAGAGACTATAGACATCGTAAAAGGGGAAGCCTATTTTCTAAGAGCAGTAGCTTATTTCTATCTTGTTAGATTTTGGGAAGAAGTTCCAATTATAGAAAATACGTATGTTTATATCTATAGTCCACAAGTTCCTAAAAATCCTAAAGAGGATGTTTACAGATTTATAGAAATGGACTTGGCTATGGCAATAGATTTATTGCCAGAGAAAATTAGAGGTGCAGATTATGCCAGTAATAAAAGAGTTTCAGTAGGTTCAGCTAAGTCGATTCTTGCAAAAGTATATTTATCTCAGGAGAAATTTGCTGAAGCTAAAAATTTAGCAGCTGAGGTAATTAACTCTGGAGAATTTCAGCTTTTAGATAATTATGCCGATTTATTTTTAACTGATAATAATAATAACGAAGAATCGATTTTCGCTATACAGTGGACGATTTCTACCGATTATGGATCTGGTAACCAAAGTAATATTGCTAATTCTGCCAGTGGTTATGGACTTGGCAATATAGGGGATTGGAATGTTTTTGGTCCATCTCAGGACATTCAGGATATCTATCCTAACGGAGATCTACGAGAAGTAGAAAACATAATGGTTCCTGGATATACTTACGAAAACCTATATACTTCCTCTGGAGAACAATTTACTGTCCCAGAAGATATTGATGCTGCGACATCGGGTTCAGCTATTAAAAAATACGTTGTAGGAGGTGACGATCCTTATGATAACTGGGGTATGACATCTAATAATACTTACGTGATGCGCTATGCAGACTTGCTTATGATTTATGCAGAAGCTGCTATGGCTGGGACAGGTGCAACCTCAGATGCTACTGCACTTATGTATTTTAATATGATACGGCAAAGAGCTGGATTGGTTGAGTTGCCAAGTATAACTAACGAAACCTTATTAGAAGAACGTAGAAGAGAGTTTGCTTTTGAGGGAGAATACTGGTTTGATATTCAGCGTTTGCTATCTACTAGTGATGCGATTGAACTTTTGAATTCTCAAAACAGAGGAGACAAAAATTTTGATCAATTTTATACGGCTACTGCAGAAGATCTAATATATCCTATCCCTGCAAACGAATCAGCATCAAACCCATTGCTATTAGAGGAAGCGGTGCCATATGATTTTGAAGATTAATCAAATAATATAAAAACGAATCAAAATGAAAAATATAAAGAATAATATCAAATATGGTATTTTGCTGGTTGGTTTGTTACTAAGCGTAATACTAACTTCTTGTGAAGATAATGATGATTTAGTCACAACGCCAGAAATAGAAAGTATAAGCCTTGCAGCGAATGATTCTGTAGTAATGGGCGGTATGCGACAAAATATGTATATAGTTAGAGGAAGAGGCTTTAGTTCTTTAGAAAAAATATATTTCAATGATTATGATACTTATTTTAACCCAACTCTTGTAACTGATGAGGTGATTTTTGTGACGATCGATGCAAATACACCATACGATCAATCTTCAGAAATGTTGAGACTGGTAACAAACTCAGCAGAAGTGGAATACGAATTTGATATTTTACAACCGGCACCGGGAATAACGTCTTTTAGCCCTAAAACAGGAGATGCAGGAACACAGGTGACCATTTTAGGAAGTGTTTTCGAAAATTTAGAGAGTGTTTTTTTTGGTGAAAACGAAGCAACAATATTATCTAATTCTGATACAGAAATTGTTGTAGAAGCTCCAGCGATTTCCGCGCCGTCTCCAGTTATCGTGACAACAGCCGGTGGGTCTACAGCCTCAGAAAAACTATTCGGAGGTCTTTTATTTAAATTTTATGACGAACAGTTAAATCCAGATTGGTGGATAGGCGGCTGGGGTGTAACTAATGATTTTGCTAATACAGAAAATGTACTTACCGGTGAGGTTTCTTTAAAAGTTGAAATAGCGGCATGGTCTGGTTTTCAAATTGGTAACGGAGGAGCTCCTGTTTTAGCTGAAGACTATAATACCTTGCAGTTTGAAATTTATCCTGAAAATGACGGTAATATTATGGTGGTAACGAATAATGATTATGAAAATGGTTATTTAATTTCTATTACCGGGGGAGAATGGCAAACAGTTTCAATACCAATAGAAAATTTAAGTCTGGCAGGGCTAGAGTCCTTAGATAACGTGGTACTGCAAGAATTTAATGGTACCGGTAATGTTTATTATATCGATGATTTTGGTTTACTGTAAAGGTTTATCAGCGACTTTTAAAAACAATCAATCAATTTTAGAATCTGAAAATCAAGATGAATAATAAACTAATATTAGCCATTGTATTTATATATTTTTCAGGGCTTAATATTCACGCTCAAAAATTTGATAACCTGGCTGAAACACCCCCTATGGGTTGGAACAGCTGGAATACTTTCGAAACTAATATCAATGAGCAGTTAGTAAAAGATATTGCAGATAAATTTTTAGAACTAGGGCTTAAGGATGCTGGTTATGAATATATAGTTCTTGATGATGGCTGGATGGCTAGAGAAAGAGATGAAGAGGGAAATCTTGTAGCAGATCCAGAAAAATTTCCCAATGGTATGAAGGCCATAGCAGACTATGTGCATTCTAAAGGTTTAAAATTTGGGTTATACAACTGCGCAGGAGGAAAAACCTGTGCAGGATACCCCGGTAGCAGAGGGCATCAATATCAAGATGCTAAACTATATGCCTCTTGGGGAGTAGATTTTTTAAAATATGATTGGTGCGATACCGGGAAATTAAATGCACAGGAATCTTATATTACAATGAGAGACGCCCTTTATGAAGCAGGTCGGCCTGTTTTGTTTAGTATTTGCGAATGGGGAGACAACGATCCTTGGGAATGGGGAGAAGATGTAGGCCATATGTGGCGAATAACTGGCGATATTATTGATTGTTGGGATTGTGCAGTAGGACATGGATCCTGGGCATCTTTCGGAATCTGGAAAATAATAGAGTTAAGAGAAAAGGAAAAAACAAGAGAAGTAGCAGGACCAGGACATTGGAACGATTACGATATGATGGAAGTTGGTAATGGAATGACAGATGCCGAGGATCGTAGTCATTTTGCCATGTGGAGTATGCTAAATTCGCCTTTAATAATGGGAAACGATCTTAGGGCAATGTCCAAAGAAACCTTGAAAACATTAACAAATAAAGAAGTGATTGGTGTAAACAAAGATCCTTTAGCCGTGCCGGCTTTTCGATTTAATAATGAAGACAATATAGAAATTTGGGCGAAACCACTGGAAAATGATGCTTGGGCAATTACTTTCATAAATCGTAATGAAGAATCGGTAGATCTGGATTTCGACTGGAAGAAATATCAACTTGCAGATGATTTAAGTCAGCAGTACTTCAAGCCTTCATTTAAAGAATATGCAATCAGAGATTTATTTCAGCATAAAAATATTGGGAATACCGGTAAGAATTTAAAAACATCAATTGGTGTACACGATGTTTTGATGGTTACTTTAACTCCAAAGTCGTAAATTTTGATATGAATTTTAAATGTAGCCTTTTCGCTATTTTGATTTTGGTCTGTTTCGATTTATGGGCACAAAAGTCTATGGATCGTTTGAAAGTAGCTCAAAATGAATTTGTGAATGCAAAAGGAGAGGTTTTAGTATTTAGAGGCGTAAATACGAGCGATCCAGATAAATTGGTGAAAGACGATTTATGGAACGAGGATTATTTTAAAGAAATAAAGAATTGGGGAGCAACAATTGTGCGATTTCCAATTCATCCTAAAGCATGGCGAGAAAGAGGAGAGAAAGAATATTTAAAAATTCTAGATCAGGGGATTGAATGGGCTAATAAAAACGGTTTGTATGTAATCTTGGATTGGCATAGTATCGGTAATCTTAAAACAGAACTTTATCTGGACCAGATGTATTTTACCACAATGCAAGAAACACGCGATTTTTGGAAACTTATGGCTCAGCATTACGGAAGAAATTCAACTGTTGCATTTTACGAGCTTTTTAATGAACCTACTACATATAATAAGAAATTTGGTTCAATTTCCTGGGGAGAATGGAAAAAACTGATGGAAAACATTATAAGGGTAATCCGTGCAAATGGAGGAGAAGGAATTCCTTTGGTTGCCGGTTTTAACTGGGCGTATGATTTGAAGCCAATTAAAGAAAACCCTATTAATGCAACTAATATTGCGTATGTAGCTCACCCTTATCCACAAAAAAAGAAGAAGCCTTGGGAGCGAAAATGGTCAAAAGATTGGGGATTTGCAAAGGAAAAATATCCTGTTGTTTTAACTGAAATTGGTTTTTGTGATAAATTTTCCCCTGGTGCACATGAACCTGTAATAGGTGACGAAGGTTATGGAGAAGCAATAACTAATTATTCAGATAACAATAACATCTCCTACTTAATTTGGGTATTCGATAAAGATTGGGCACCCAGAATGTTTAAGGATAAAAAATTTACACCAAGCCGTCAGGGTAAATATTTCAAGGAAAAAATGCTTAGTTATTAAAATTAAAGTTTAAATGATACCATACTACTTATTTGGCTTGATTATATTTTGTCATTATTTCACTTAAAATTATCAATTAAAGCACCCTTTTTATTCCGCTAAATTCTTCTCTATATTTACTTGGAGTACATTTTTTATTATTCTTAAAAACCCGGTTGAAGTTTGCAATATTATTGAAACCGCATTTATATGCAATTTCAGCAATGCTTAAATCTTTTTCAATTAGCCATCTTGCAGCGTAACCAATGCGTGTATCATTAACATATTCCACCAATGTTTTTCCGGTTCTTTTTTTAATGAATCTATTGAACGAGACCTGACTCATATTTACCAGATCGGCTACTTCATTTAAGCTTATTTTTTTGTGATAATTAAGCTGAACATACTCATAAATGATTTTTATTTTATCACTGTTCTCAAAATTTTTGAAATCTGAAGTGTACGTAGAAAGTAATTTTTGATTTCTTGATCGCGCTAAATCATGAAGTATTGATATAAGTTCTAAAAAATAATCTATACTATCGATTTTAGATAAATTCATGATTCTTGGTGCGATTTCGTCAGATATTTTTTCTGAAAATAAAATACCGTGTGCAGATCGTTCAAACATATCTTTTATTGGTTTCATGATACGTCTGTCCAAAAGTTTGGTGTCAAATAAATCATTGTGAAACTGAATAGTTATCTCGTGGATTTTAGAACTTTCACAGTTATGAAGTTCCCAGCCGTGTTGAAGATTAGGGCCAACAAGTACTAATTCAATATCACCAATTTCTTCCATCGAATCACCAACCACACGTCTAACACCCTTCCCATTTTTTAAAAAATTTAATTCATATTCTGGATGAAAATGGATAGGAAAATCAAATTCATCTTTAATTCTGTCAAAAACTAAAAAGCTATCTTCAGGAGCAAGTGGTGTGATTTCGCGGTGTACATTAGTTTGTATCATATGAGTCAAAAAGAAAAAAAATAATTATTAAATGATAAAATTCTATTAATAGATGATCGCTTCCGCTGTTAATTTTGAGAATTGATAATTTATGATGCTAATTCGAAAGGAATTATTAAAATAATGCTTCAAACATTATATATTTAAAACTGTGTCTAATATACATTTAGCATAGAAAATAAAAAATTGAAATGAAATATTTTATCAGAATACTTATACTATTTAATCTTATTTTAATGATTTCGTGCGCTACAATGTCTAGAAATGCGAATAGTATTCTTTCAGATCGCTACGCAAATAGTAATGTTATTAAGTTACGAGAACGTTTGAAAAATATTTCAAAAAAAGGAATGGCCTTTGGGCAGCAAGATGCCACCGCTTATGGTTTAAACTGGTATTTACAAGAAGAGCCGCAAGTCTTAACGAGCGATATTAAAAAAGTAGTAGCAAAACAACCGGCTTTATTTGGCTTTGATTTAGGCCACTTAGAATTAGGAAACACCTTTAATTTAGATACCGTTCCATTTGCTATGATGAAGCAGCATACTCAAAAAATGTATAAAGAAGGTGGTCTAGTGACATTTAGCTGGCATTTAAATAATCCGGTAAGTGGGGGAAGCTCTTGGGATACTACTTCAGCTGTTTCAGAAATTTTAAAAGAAGGAGCAGTAAGTCAAAAATATAAAGGTTGGGTAAAGCAACTTAGCCTATTCTTTAATTCTTTAAAAGATGAAGAAGGAAAAGCAATTCCTGTTATTTTTAGACCTTTTCACGAAATGAATGGTGCCTGGTTTTGGTGGGGAAAAGGACGGTGTACTCCTGAAGATTATAAAAAACTTTGGATAAAAACACAGCAGTTATTTTTTGAAAATGGGGTTCACAATCTTTTATATGCTTATTCTCCTAACACCATGTCTTCTGCTGAAGATTTTGACAGGTTTTATCCGGGAGACCAATACGTAGATGTGCTGGGTGTTGATATCTATAACCATAGCGGTGATGAAGAATTTATTCGATCTGTTACTCAAAACCTTCAACTATTAAAAAAGAAAAGCATTGCCAAAAATAAGCCTTTTGCCTTAACCGAAACCGGAAATTTTAGTATGGCAAGTAATGCCAAGTGGTGGACAGAAGTATTATATCCTGCCATAAAAGAAAGCGGAATTGCTTGGGTGATGGTGTGGAGAAATGCCCGAAAAGATCATTATTTTAGTACCTATCCGTCCGAAAAAACCGAATCTAACTTTAAGAAGTTTGAGCAAAAACAAGATATATTATTCTTGCCCGAGCTCAAAACTATACACAACTAATTTAGCCCTATGTTACAATTAACCGATATTCTTATTATTCTTGCCTATTTAGCAGGAACAATAATAATTGGACTTGCTGCTAGAAAGCAAGCTCAAAAAAGTAAAGATGATTATTTAATGGGAGGGAAAAGCCTTCCGTGGTATATGCTAGGCTTATCTAACGCTTCGGGAATGTTTGATATTTCCGGTACCATGTGGTTGGTAACCCTAACCTTTGTTTATGGGTTTAAAAGTATTTGGATCCCTTGGTTATGGCCTGTTTTTAACCAAGTTTTTTTAATGGTTTATTTATCGATGTGGTTACGCCGATCTAACGTAACAACAGGAGCCGAATGGATTTTATTTCGGTTTGATAGTGGAAAAGGAGGGAAACGATCGCATACCATTATCGTGATATTTGCCATATTAAGTTGCTTAGGATTTTTAGCCTATGGTTTTATAGGATTAGGGAAGTTTGTTGAAATTTTTATTCCTTGGGAATTAATTTCACCTTACGTTCCTTTTGAGGTCGCGCCAGCTTATATTCCTCATTTTTACGGTATCATTTTTACATTATTTGCTGTTTTTTATTCCGTGTTAGGGGGGATGTCCGGTATTGTTTGGACCGATGTTTTACAATACGGAATAATGACGATTTCTTCAATTGCTATAGCAATTATTGCATGGAATGCTTTTGGAGAAAATACGTTAAATGTACCTAACGATTGGATGAATCCGTTTTTTGGTTGGGAACTCAATCTCGATTGGACGGGCATCATTGATGAGGTAAACACCAAGATAGCAGAAGATGGCTATTCCTTATTTGGTCTCTTTTTTATGTTGATGCTCTTCAAAGGTATTTTATCGAGTATTGCTGGGCCAGCACCTAATTACGATATGCAAAAAATCCTTTCTACAAAATCTCCATTAGAAGCGGCTAAAATGAGTGCTTTCTCTTTAGGAGCGTTAATCCCGACTCGATATTTAATGGTAGGTGGTTTTTCTATTTTAGCCGTTCTTTTTTACGATCAGCTAGATTTGAGAACTGCCGGGGTACTCGATTTCGAAAAAATTTTACCGGCAGCCATTGAGCAGTTTGTTCCGGTAGGTCTTTTAGGCTTGTTGTTAGCGGGTTTATTGGCTGCTTTTATGTCGACTTTTGCGGGAACATTAAATGCTGCACAAGCCTATTTGGTTAATGATATTTATTTGAAATATAAAGAACCTGATGCCTCTTCTAAAAAAATTAAAAAGATGAATTATCTCAGCGGTATCGTGGTGGTAATTATCAGTATTGTACTTGGCTTTTTCGTTCAAGATGTAAACTCTATATTACAATGGATTGTTTCTGCACTATACGGGAGCTACGTAATCTCTAACGTGTTAAAATGGCATTGGTGGCGTTTTAATGGAGAGGGCTATTTCTGGGGAATGTTGTCTGGTATTATTCCGGCTTTAATATTTCCAATATTTACCGATACACTCGATTTGTATTATTTCCCGATTATTCTTGTTATTTCTCTAGTTGGAGCTATTGTGGGAACCTACACAGCTCCTCCTACAAACGATAAAGTACTAATGAATTTTTACGAGAAAACAAATCCGTGGGGGTTTTGGAAACCAATTGCTACTAAAGTACAATCGGTAAATTCAAATTTCAAGAAAAATAAAGGTTTTTCACGTGATATGTTTAACGTAGTGATTGGAACATTAGCCCAAACCTTATTAGTAATTATCCCTATTTATTTAATAATACGTGAATACTCGCTAGTACTCTATTGTACTATCGTTTTAAGTATTTCTATAGTTATTCTAAAGTTTAATTGGTGGGATAGAGTAAAAAAAGAAAATTCCAAATCTGTAAATATGTAACTCAATGAAAAAGTCAGTAGATATAAATATTAGTTCGATGAAAACCATTCCTAATTTTGCCCAGTTACAGGCAAGCCATCGCAAATTGCTAGAGAAGTCAAACAAACCATCATCAGTTTTTAATGGTATATATCAGCGTTATGAAAATCCGGTAATAACGCATGCACACACGCCTTTAGAATGGCGGTACGATTTAAATCCGGAAACCAACCCAAACGGATTGGAGCGTATCGGAATTAATGCTACTTTTAATCCAGGCGCAATTAAATGGAGTGATAAATATCTTTTGGCTGTACGGGTAGAAGGTAACGATCGTAAATCGTTTTTTGGTATTGCAGAAAGCCCTAACGGAATCGATAATTTTAAGTTTTGGGAAAAGCCGGTAGTTTTACCGCAATATGGTGAGCCAGATACCAACGTATACGATATGCGATTAACCAAGCATGAAGATGGTTGGGTATACGGAATTTTTTGTACCGAACGTAAAGATAAAGATCATTTAGAAGATACAACCGCAGCCGTTGCAAATGCTGGTATTGTTCGTACTAAAGATTTAGTGAGTTGGGAACGTTTACCCGACTTAATTTCAAATTCTGGGCAACAACGTAACGTAGTAATGCATCCTGAGTTTGTCAATGGTAAATATGCATTATACACACGCCCGCAAGATGGATTTATCGAAGTAGGAAAAGGCGGCGGAATTGGTTTGGGCTATATCACCGATATGTCGAATCCTGTTTTAGAAGACGAAACGATTATCAATCATAAAGCGTATCATACTATTTATGAAATGAAAAACGGGCAAGGTCCTGCGCCAATTAAAACCGTAGAAGGATGGTTGCATTTAGCGCATGGAGTTCGTAATACCGCAGGAGGTTTACGATATACCTTGTATATGTTTATGAGCGATTTAGAAGATATTTCAAAAGTGATTTATCAACCAGCAGGGTATTTTATGGCGCCTAATTATCAGGAAACGGTTGGTGATGTTCCTAATGTATTGTTTGTAAATGGATGGATTAAAGATGAAGATGGAAAAGTATATATTTACTATGCTTCTTCAGATACACGCTGTCATGTAGCGGTAAGTTCGGTAGAACGATTAGTAGATTACGTAAAAAATACCCCTAAAGATAATTTTACATCAGCTAGTTCTGTCAATCAAATTATCGATTTAATAAATCGGAATAAAGCCTATGGAAATTCAAAAAGCTAAATTGAAAGAAGAATTACAGCAGGAATTAAAAAACATTGTTCAATATTGGCAAAACAATAGTATTGATACTGAATTTGGCGGATTTATAGGAAGGCGTGATCATTTTAATACTCCTTATGCTGAAGCTGATAAAGGAATCATTCTAAATACACGCTTATTATGGACCTTTTCGAAAATTGCTAATTTCAATAAAGATTTTAATACTGAAAAAGAAGCCGATCGCGCTTTTCAATATCTGAAGCAGTATTTTAACGATGCTGAATTTGGTGGCGTATATTGGGTGTTAGATTATCAGGGAAATCCTAAAAATCGAAGAAAACAGATTTATGCGCAAGCTTTTTTAATTTATGCTTTATCAGAATATTATAAATTATCTAAAAACGAAGATGCCATTATTTGGGCATTAGCTGTTTTTGAATTAATCGAAAAACATGCTTTAGAAGCTCAGTTTGGCGGATATATAGAGGCTTTTAATCAAGATTGGTCTCCGATAGAGGATATGCGGCTTAGTGAGAAAGATCTAAATGCTTCAAAAACTATGAATACGCATCTTCATATTTTAGAAGCGTATACTACATTGGCCGAAGTAACTCATTCTGAAAAGGTAAAAAGGGCCTTAGAAAGTTTAATAAATCTTCATTTAGAGAAATTTTTTGATGCTGAAATTGGCCATTTTCAGTTGTTTTTTAATGATCAGTGGAATGTCCAAACACAGGTAGTTTCTTACGGGCATGATATTGAAGCAGCTTGGTTGCTGTTAATAGCAGCAAATCAGGTTAACAATAAAAATCTGCTTCAAAAAGTACAAAAAGCGGCTATCCAAATCGCCGATGTATTTTTAGCTGAAGCTTACAAAAAATCTGCCGGTATAATTAATGAAAAAGATTTAGAAACCAACCACATAGATACCGACAGGCATTGGTGGCCACAAGCTGAAGCAATGGTAGGTTTGGCGTATGCTAACAATATTCAAACTTCAAAAAAATACAGAGAAGCTATAGAAGATATCTGGAATTTCACTAAAAAATACATTATCGATGAAGAACGTGGCGAATGGCATTTCAGAATCGATAAAAATTTTAAGCCTTACGAAACAGAAAATCGATTAGGAATGTGGAAATGCCCATATCACAATAGTCGAGCGCTAATCGAAATGATTGAAAATTATTAAAATCTGTAACAATCACCCTAACTAAAATTATCATGATAAAACGACTTTTTTCAATATGTATACTTTGTATGGTTTGCTATTCATGCCAAAGTTTAAAACCAATAAGCGTTAAAGACGGCCAGTTTTATAAAGGAAAAAAAACGTACTATTTTGTGGGCGCTAATTATTGGTATGGGCCATTAATTGCAGCGCCTAATATTGGCGATCGAGATCGGTTAATTAAGGAATTAGACATGCTTGATAGTTTGGGAGTTGATAATTTAAGAATTTTGGTAGGAGGAGAAGGAGGTATTGAAGATTCTCAGGTAAAACCGGCTTTACAGTACGAGCAAGGAAAATATAATCAAGATTTGTTAGAAGGGCTTGATTTTTTATTGAACGAAATGCGCAAGCGTAACATGTATGCGGTTTTATATTTAAATAATAACTGGATTTGGTCTGGCGGAATGTCTACTTATTTACGTTGGAATGGTTACGGTGACGTTCCTAATCCATTTTTAGAGGAATATACCTGGCCAGAATATTTTGCATATACACAGCAATTTCACACTTGCGAACCTTGCCAAGAAGCTTTCAAAAAGCATATTAAATTTATAATGACCAGAACCAATTCGGTTAACGGATTGGTGTATACCGATGATAATACTATTATGTCTTGGCAAGTAGCTAACGAACCAAGAATTTTTTCTGAAGAAGATCGGGAGCCTTTTGCATCCTGGTTATCAGAAACTGTAGATTATATGGATTCATTAGATCCGAATACCTTAATTTCTACGGGCGCCGAAGGAAAAGCCAGTTATCTGCAAGATTTAGAGACCTATAAAAACTTGCATGCAAACCCCAAAATCGATTATTTAACGGCTCACATGTGGCCAAAAAATTGGGGTTGGTACGATAAAGATAATGAAGAAGCTACTTTGCAAACATCTATAAAAAATGCTCATGATTATATTGAAGAGCATAAAAGGGTAGCAAAAGAACTTCAAAAACCTTTAGTGCTTTCTGAATTTGGATTTCCTCGTGATGGTGAAAGTTTAGAGAGAGGTTCTTCGGTACATTATCGCGATCAGTTTTATAAATCAATATTAGAAGAATTAAAGACAAGTTTTGAACATAAAAATGAGTTAAGCGGATTGAATTTTTGGGGATTTGCCGGAATAGCTAAAACTACATCGGGGCAAGCTAAATGGGAAAAAGGTGACGATTTTACAGCTGATCCTCCACAAGAACCTCAAGGTTTAAATTCTGTTTTTGCTGAAGATATTTCTACTTTAAAAATGCTAAAAGAGTATAACACGATCTTTTCTAAAAAGTAAGCCATGAAATTAAAATCGATAACAACTCCTATTTTTATCGCAGCTATAAGTTTTACTGCACATGCACAAACTCCATCATCAATGAAACTTTCCGAAGAAGAAATAACTACAAAAGTCGATTCGCTACTCAGCTTAATGACGCTGGAAGAAAAAGTTGGTCAAACCGTTCAATATAACGGATTTTGGGATGTAACAGGCCCGGCGCCTAACGGTTCTAACGAAGCTAAAAAATATGAAGACTTAAAAAATGGAAGGGTAGGTTCTATGTTAAGTGTTCGCGGAGTAAAAGAAGTGAGAGCGGTACAAAAGATTGCAGTAGAAGAAAGTAGATTGGGTATTCCGTTAATTATTGGTTTCGATGTTATTCATGGGTATAAAACCTTAAGCCCAATTCCGTTGGCTGAAGCCGCTAGCTGGGATTTGGAAGCCATTAAAAAATCAGCTCAAGTTGCCGCTTCAGAAGCAGCAGCTTCCGGAATCAATTGGACGTTTGCTCCGATGGTCGATATTTCTAGAGATCCGCGCTGGGGTAGAGTAATGGAAGGCGGAGGTGAAGATCCGTTTTTAGGAAGTAAAATTGCTGCTGCTCGCGTAACTGGATTTCAGGGAGAAAATCTTGCCGATCCATTAACTATCGCGGCTTGTGCAAAACATTTTACAGGATATGGATTTGCAGAAGCGGGAAGAGAATATAATAAAGCCGATTTTAGCGCAGTCACTTTACATAACGTGGTATTACCACCTTTTAAAGCAGCTGTAGAAGCAGGAACACGCACTTTAATGAATGGTTTTAATGAATGGAACGGCCTCCCGGTTACTGCAAATAAATATTTATTGCGTGATGTGTTAAAAGATGAATGGGATTTCAGTGGATTTGTGGTATCCGATTGGGCTTCTATTGAAGAGATGATTACCTGGGGTTATGCTAAAGATAAAAAAGAAGCCGCTTTACGAGCCATGACAGCCGGAACCGATATGGATATGGAAGGCTATGTTTATAATGAAGCTTTAGAAGAATTGGTGGCTAACGAAACTATCGATGAAGAAGTTTTAAATGATGCTGTTAAAAGAATTTTGCGAGTAAAGTTTGAATTAGGATTGTTTGACGATCCGTATCGATATTGCGATGAAGAACGGGAAAAAAACATCATAGGAAGTAAAGAAAATCGTGAAGCTGTATTGGATATGGCGAAAAAGTCGATCGTGTTATTGAAAAATGAAAATAACCTATTGCCACTTCAAAAGAAAAATCAGAATATAGCCGTAATAGGTCCGTTAGCCGAAGATGATAATAGTCCGCTAGGAAGCTGGCGTTTAGGATCAGACGATCATACGGCAGTTAGTTTTTTAGCAGGAATGAAAGCGTATAAAAGCAATACGATTACCTACGCAAAAGGAGCTGATTTAATTAAAAACGATCCACAATTTACCAAAGAATTACATGTAAATACGTCTAATAAAAGGGAGTTTTCTAAAGCTATAGAAACAGCTAAAAACGCTGATGTAGTTGTAATGGTGCTTGGCGAGCATGGTTTCCAAACCGGAGAGGGAAGAAGTAGAACCGAATTAGGTTTGCCAGGCGTACAACAAGAATTGTTAGAAAAAGTGTACGAAGTAAATAAAAACATAGTACTTATTTTAAATAACGGTAGACCATTGGTGATCGATTGGGCTGCAGCGCATATTCCTGCCATTGTAGAAGCTTGGCAACTAGGTACCGAAAGCGGAAATGCGATTGCTCAGGTTTTATATGGCGATTATAACCCAAGTGGAAAGCTTCCAATGACTTTCCCGAGAAGCGTCGGGCAAATTCCTATTTATTATAACAAAAGAAATACCGGAAGGCCGGTAGATCCTGCACCAGGACAAGAGCAAGTATTTTGGTCAAAATATATCGATGAAGAAAATTCGCCATTATATCCTTTCGGATTTGGATTGAGTTACACCACTTTTGAATATGCAGATTTAAAATTGAATAAAGAATCCATTAAATCTTCAGAAGAAATAAAAGTAAGCGTCACCGTTACCAATACCGGTAACTATGCTGGTAGAGAAGTGGCACAGCTTTATATACACGATAAATACGCTAGTATAATTAGGCCCATAAAAGAATTAAAAGGATTTGAGTTAGTTACTCTAGAAAAAGGGGAATCAAAAACCATTCAGTTTACGTTAACCGAAAAAGAACTTGGTTTTTATGATGCTGAAGGAAATTATAAAGTAGAACCCGGAGAATTTTCAGTATTTGTTGGCAGAAGCTCTGAAGCTGATTTAAAAAAAGAATTTACTATTAAAGAGTAGTATTTGCTTTTATCATGAACTAAAAACCCTCGTTTGCAAACGAGGGTTTTTCATTGTAAATAAGTTAATATTATATAGTTTGACGACTAATTTTTTTGAAGAAATCAGTCAATTTTAATCTCAAAACTAGAAGCTGGTAAATTAGCTTTATTATAAAGATTAGGAACAATCGCATTTTTCCATGCATATCGAACATAAACCAGATTCTTTATAGAAGATTTCAGAATAACCGTATTATTTTTAATTCTAGCTTTTACGGTTTCAAATTCTTTATCTTCTCCGGCAACTTCAAATTGACGGTCTGAATTTTTAAAATTTAATCCTTCGGAATGCGAAAAACTAAGGATGATTTTATTCTTTTTTAGATTTGCATTTTCTACTAAAGGCCCATATATTTCTCCTGAAAATTGATGATATTTTTGCTGTAAAGCGATATTCGCAAAGCGTTCGCCTACCGGTTTTTTATCTCTGGGATGGATATCTTCTAAATTTCCTACATCTCCCGTTGGTACCATAGCCGTATAAGGTAGTTTTAAAACTTCACGCTGTATATTACGAATTTGAACGCCGGTATCATGATCTTCTCCATAATTATAAGGAGCAATTTGTGCATAGTAAAAAGGGAAATTATCATTCCATTGCTTTCGCCAAGACTGAATTAGAGTCGTAAATGCATTTTTATAATAGCTGGTATTCTCTGTATTACTTTCTCCTTGATACCACAAAACACCGGATATTTTAAAAGGAATAAGTGGTGCAATCATGGCATTAAAGCTATAAGCAGGCTCAGTAGGCCACCATTTTTCTTTCGGTAAATATTTAGTTCCTTGCGCCAAAGTCGAATCTTTTTGAAAAGCTTCAGAGGGAATCCAAACTTCTGCAGGCGTTCCTCCCCAATACGACCCGATAATTCCAACCGGAACATCTAATTCGTTCGTTAATTTTTCAGCAAAAAAATAAGCGATAGCACTAAAATACTGCATGGTTTCCGGGCTGTTAACTTGCCAAGTAGCATCGATATCGATTTGTGCAGTTTTTGCAGTACGTTTGGGAACTCTAAAAAAGCGAATGTTTTTATTGGTTGCATTTTTAATAGCTAAGCTATCACCAACTATTCCGGCAGAAGCGCTCCATTCCATATTCGATTGTCCGGAAGCCAGCCAAACTTCTCCTAACAATACATTTTTTAGTTGTACATGATTGTAGCCAAAAATGTCTAAAGAAACCGGTTTTTTAGTATCGGTTGTTTTTAGGATCAGTTTCCATTGCGCATGTCTGTTCGTGGTTGTGGTAAGGGTATCATTAGCATTCCAAGAAGCAACAAGCTTAATTTCTTCACCAGGATCAGCCCATCCCCAAATTACAACATCGCTGTTTCTTTGTAACACCATGTTGTCTGAAAATATACCGGGAAGGCTAACATTTGCGATAGCATTAATGCTAATTAAAAATAGTATAATGTAAATACTGAGATTTCTCATTTGATTTGAATTTTTTCTTTAGGAAATTACATAAAGTGCCTTCTAAAATATGATATTCAATTAAAAATGACTACTTATAAAAGATCATTTACTTATATTATTTTATATTCAAATCGGCACAATTTTATAATTGGAAGCTTCTAAAAACATCAACATTAAAATTCGATAAAAAAGCTACATGCTTATCTTTAATTTATATGATCTGTATTGCGATCCATATTGACTGTTACTCATGGCCTTTTAGCAATAGAAATTTTTAATTTACAATCCATATTTGGCTACATTATAAAAATAAATTAAACTTGTAGTCATTTAAACTATTAGGTTTTAGGACAAAAGAAATCGTTTAAATTCATTTGTACATAGTATCTTTAAATCTAAACATTATAATTTTATCGATATTATTTCGTGCCTTAGCATTTAACTTTTATTCAAGCTTATCTTATAAATTCATAACGTTCAATTTTTTAATTTTCTAATTTCATAATAAAATTAAAATCAATAATGAGAGGTGTTTTCTTCTTATTTTTTCTTCTGTTTAGTTTTTCTCCTACCTGCTTGTCCCAGTCAGGTAATGTTCTAGATGCCTTAGATTCAAGATATAGATTTTCTCATAAAGGCGTCATCGACGGTCTTTCACCCGGAGTAGTTAATGATTTTTATAAGGAGAACAAGGGGTTTCTATGGATTGCGACAACTTCTGGATTAAATCGTTACGATGGTTACGAATTTGATCTTTATAGTCCTAAAACTTCGAATGCATCAGCAATTCAATCAAGACATTTCAGGAGAGTTTTTAGTGGGCCTTTAGGTAACATATGGTGCAAAACGCCGGAAGGTATCAATATATTTGATCCTGTTTCTGAAAGTTTTACTGCAGATCAAACCGAGATTCTGAATAAATTAGGGGTTTCTGGTAAGCCTATAAGAGATATTGTGGAAATAGAGGGCGATATTTTTTTGTTTATTCATGAGGAAAATGAGATAACGAGGTATGATCGCAACAGCAAAAAGGTTTTTGTATCAGATGAATATAACTCACTTTTAAAAAAGAAAGACTTAGAAATCTCTTCTTTGGTAACGCAAGGAGATGGTAGTATATTTATAATCTTTAAAAATGGGCTGATTCATCAACTTAACTCAGAGAAGCTTTCCCTTATAGCGGAATTCGATCAACTTCAAAAGAAATTCAATAATACTTACCATGATTTTAGAATGATAAGCGATGGCAAAGGAGATCTTTGGATTCATCTTTTTGAGGATTATGGTGTTTTTTACTTTAAATATAGAGAGGCAAAATTGTTCAATTTTACTAAAGATTCAGGACAGATTCAGCTAAGTACCAATCTGGTTAGTGATATTGAAAAAGATGCCGAAGGTAATATTTGGATAGGATCAGATTTAGGTGGAATTAATGTGATTAATCCCAAAGAACTGTCTGTAAAATACATTAAAAATAATCCAGAAATTGGAAACTCTTTATCCCAGAACAGTATTACTTCACTCTATTGCGATGATAAAGGAATAATGTGGGTGGGTACCTTTAAAAACGGAATTGATTATTATCATCCCAATATCATACGTTTTCCTTTACAAAAGAAAATACTGTCTGATCCCGAAAGTTTACCTTTTAATGATGTAAATGTTTTTGCTGAAGACAAAGCAGGTAATCTATTCATCGGTACTAATGGCGGTGGTTTAATTGAATTAAATAAAAAAACAGGAAAATATATACAATATCAAAATAATCCTGATGATCCAACCAGCATTTCCAGTGATGTAGTGGTTAGTATGTTATATGATAGTAAAGACCGGTTGTGGATAGGAACTTATTTGGGAGGTTTAAATTTAATGACTAAGAATGGTTTTAAACATTTCCGTAGTAATTCTAAAGATAGTACGACTATTGCAGGGGATAATATTTGGGAGCTTTTTGAAGATTCTAACGGCAAATTATGGATAGGGACACTTACCGGTGGTGTTGATGTTTATGATGAAGAACGAAATCGTTTTATCCATTCCTACGATAGCGGAGGTAAATATCCAATCCATGCAAATTATATATCTTCTATTGCAGAAGACCAGTATGGTCAAATTTGGATAGGAACTTCTAACGGCGTAGATGTCATAAATAAAGAAAAGGGAACTGTCAATCATTTAACGCATCGACCAGATGATAAGTCGAGTTTAAGTGATAATAACATTTTAGCCATTTATAAAGACGATGATAATCATATCTGGGTAGGATCACAGCAGGGATTAAATTTGTATAATCACCAAGAAAAAGTTTTTTATCACTACGGAAAACAGGACGGTTTACCCGGCGAGAAAATTATTGGTATTGTTGAAGATAACGAAAAAGATCTATGGATAACTTCTTCTTTCGGTATTGCACAATTGAAGAAAGGTAATCGAGATTCTTTAAAAAGTAAAATCGATTCCAATTTCAAAATATATAATGATCTTGATGGTTTACAGGGCAATCTCTTTAATGAGAATTCTATTTTTAAAAATAGTGAGGGTGAAATTTTAGTTGGGGGTTTGCATGGTTATAATGTCTTTAAACCGCAAGAATTTAAATATAATCAGGAACAACCAGAAATCATTTTTACTAAATTCAACTTATTTAACCAGGAAATCAAAGCAGGTGAAATTGTAAAAAAAAGAACCATTTTAGAAAAACCTTTACATGAAACTGAAGCAATTACCCTGAAGCATAATCAGAATTTCTTTTCGATTGAATTTGCTGCTTTAGATTTTTTTCAGCCTTCTAAAAATAATTATCGCTACAAATTAATTGGTGTAGATAATGGATGGCAAAACTTAAGAAGTTCGCAAAGAACAGCATCCTATACTAATATCGATCCCGGTGAGTATACTTTTGTAGTCCAGGCTTCTAATAATGATCAGGTTTGGAATAGGGAAGGGAAGCAGTTGAGGATAACGATTTTGCCTCCTTTTTATAAAACCATTTACGCTTATATACTCTATGTAGTATTCATTTTAAGCTTATTGTACTTTGCTCGAAGAAGAATTATTAAAAAGCAACAACGTAGTTTCGAAATAAGACAGGAAAAGCAAGAAGCAGACCATTTACACAAAATGGATCTAATGAAAATTAGATTTTTTACGAATATTAGTCATGAGTTTAAAACGCCGCTTTCAATGATTTTATCTCCAATTTCAAAACTGAAAGAACAGCAACATTTAGGTACTCATGTAAAGGAACAAATTGATACGATTAACGATAATGCTCAGCGTTTACTAAACTTGATAAATCAAATTCTGGATTTAGGTAACGTCAAGAATGATACACTTCTTAATTCTTCAAAAGCTAATATTGTTGAATTTATAGACGACATCGTTACCGATTTTAGGGAGTATGCAGAAAATCGTGGTATCAAGCTCAATTTTCATAGTAAACAAAAAACATTTTATACCGTCTTCGATCTGGATAAACTGGATAAGATCATTTATAATTTATTATCAAATGCAGTTAAATTTACACCGAAAGGAGGGAAAATCAGTGTTCATTTAGATGTTCAGGGATCACTCTCAAATAGTCCGAAAGAGAATAAAAAATGGGTAATTATTGAAGTTGAAGATACTGGAGTAGGAATTGCTGAAAAAGATCAAGAACATATTTTTGATCGGTTTTATAAAGCAAATCTAAAGACTGATATTAATAAAACAGGTAGTGGCATTGGTTTAGCCTTGGTAAAGGAATATGTGAAGTTGTATAATGGGAAAATTTCATGTGTTAGTGAACCAGGTAAAGGAACAAGCTTCACTATCAAATTGCCATTGCAGGACATACCTGAAAAAGAAATGTCTAACATTTTTCAGAAAAACACCAATAAAATAATAGGACAGGATGATAATCTCCCTACCGTATTGATCATAGATGATTCCCGAGAATTTTTAAATTATTTAGGGCAAGAGTTAAAAGAACAATACAATATTTTTATAGCTACAGATGCTGAAACAGGATGGAAGAAAACATTATCCATAATACCAGATCTAATCGTTTGCGACTGGGAAATGCCTGGAATGAAAGGTACAGATCTATGTTTAAAAATTAGAAATGATTCTCGTACTAAGCATATCCCTTTTATATTATTATCGGGAAATCAAAATGAAGATTATAAATTGGTAGGTTTAAAGGCAGGAGCCAATGATTATGTGACGAAGCCTTTTAAAGTAGAAGTTTTAAAATCTAGAATAGAAAACCTTATACAGCAGCGAAAATCATTTCAAGAGGCCTATCGAAAAAAAATTGAATTACCGGATGTTGTGAACCGGGTACAAGTTGAGAGTGAAGATGAAAAATTGATGCGTAAAGTGCTTCAGCTTGTGAAAAAGAAATATCAAGATCCAGATTTTACCGTGAAGCAATTAGCTTCCGGTATTGGAGTAAGCCGATCGTTTTTATACAATAAATCGATGAGTCTTTTTGAGAAATCTCCTTTAGAGCTTATTACCGATATCAGATTAGAAAAGGGAAAGGAACTATTGAAACATAGCCAACTTACTATTTCAGAAATAGCTTTTCAGACAGGTTTCAATAATCCAAAGTACTTCACAAAAAATTTCAAGAAAAAATACAAAATGTTGCCTTCAGTATATAAAAAGCAACATTCCTAGATAAAATTTTAATACAATTTGCCTATTCTGATTTTTCATGAAAAAATGTTTTCAATTTTATATATAAAATCAAATTGTCCAATTGTTAAAATTTGCTGCCTGCAGTGTTTCAGCGGTTTGTGATCGAACCTGAAAACATATTATCCCCTTATAAAACGATTTGATACCCTAGAACAGAGCTTCTATTCGATAATTTCGCAGTCATTACGATAACGTTTTAGGTTAATGTATATCCATTTTATAAGCTATTAATTTTTTGAATTGGAATAAAACGCAGGGTAATTTTAAGAATTTCTTATTAAAGAAGTGTATATGAAACAACAAACTATTTTTAAAATTAGGTTAAAACCTTATTTCTTAGCTACGATTTTTTTTATGTGCAGCATGTTTACTGTTTGGGCACAGCAAAAGGAGATCACAGGTGTAGTCACCTCCGCTGACGACGGAATGCCGATTCCCGGAGTTAGTGTTATTATAGAAGGAACCAGTAGAGGTACTACTACAGATTTTGATGGTAATTATCAAATAGAGGCTTCATCTACAGAAAGTTTATCATTTAGCTACATCGGTTTCGAAACTCAAACACTTAGTGTTGGAAATCAAACTGAATTAAATGTGAGTCTACAAGTATCAACATCAGAGTTAGATGAAATTGTAGTAGTTGGTTATGGTACGCAGCGTAAAAAAGTATCTACCGCTGCCACATCTATGGTAGAATCTGAAGATTTAATACAAACTGCAAGTATAGATGCAACAAGTGCTTTGCAGGGCCAAACTTCTGGAGTAAATATTACTTCAACTTCAGGACAACCTGGGGCTAATATGACCGTAAATATTAGAGGTGTAGGAACTGCTGGTAATAATTCTCCTTTATATGTTGTAGATGGAGTTGTGGTAGAAAACGGTATTGGGTATTTGGACCCTTCAATAATAGAACGAGTAGATATTCTTAAGGATGCTTCCGCTGCTTCTATTTATGGGGCTCGTGCTGCTAATGGTGTAGTACTGGTAACTACTAAAAAAGGTAAGGAAGGTGTAACTAGTGTTTCTGTGAATAGTTATGTAGGTTTTCAGGAAGTAGCCAGAACCCTTGATTTATTGGATAGCCGGGAATATGGATTAATAATGAATGAAGCCCGAGTAAATTCAGGATATGCTCCGCTTTATACTCAGGAAGAGTTGAATAATGCGGCAAATACAGATTGGCAAGACGAATTGTTTAATAATGGTGCCATCAAACAAAATCATTCAGTATTGATTTCAGGAGGAACTGAAAAAGTAAATTATTCTACAGGACTTTCTTATTATGGGCAGGAAGGAATTATTGGTAGCCAAACCGATCAGTCACAATACGATCGTATTACTTTCAATAATAACATCACTTATGAGATAATTGAAGATCATTTGAAAATCGGAGAAAATTTCTCTTTCGCAAATGAATATAATAAAGGGGTTTCTGATGCCGGAATTTATAGTAATAATATAAGAGGGTTTTTGAATGCTCCGCCTACAATGCCGGTTTATGATGAAAACGAAGATTATGCAGGTTCAGATATTAGCTCTGATATTACAAATCCATTAGGCTCACTTTATTACGGTAACTTTAATGAAAGCAAAACGAATAGAGCAGTAGGTAATATTTTTGCTGAAGTTTCTCATAGCGACTTTACCTTTAGAACTAGTTTTGGAGCAGATATTAATGACAACACGTATAGAGCTTTTAATCCAATTTATGAGCTTTCAAGTGTAGCTTATAATAATACCTCTCAAGTTACTCAAAGCGCGAACAAATCGATTTCTTGGATTTGGGAAAACACCTTGAATTATCAAACTACATTAGCAGATGTTCATAATATTGATGTTCTTTTAGGTACTTCAGCAAGACAAAATATTTACGAAGGTCAATCGGCTACCGGAAGAGATCTAACCTTCAATGATTTTGAGCATGCTTATCTATCTAATGCTACAGATCAAACTCAAAATTCTGTAAGCGGGCAAAGAGTAGATTATAGTATTCAGTCTTATTTTACAAGATTATTATACGATTATGACAGCAAATATTTATTTACAGCAACATTAAGAAGAGATGGTTCTTCCGAGTTCGGTAGTAACAATAAATACGCCTATTTCCCTGCATTTTCTGTAGGTTGGAATATCGATAGAGAGAATTTTTTCCCAGATAATTCTTTTATAAATTCTCTTAAATTAAGAGGAAGTTGGGGACAAAATGGTAATGATCAATTTAGCCAGCAGTTTGCTTATATTTCTACAATTAGTTCTTATAACAAAAATTACCATTTTGGTACTGGTGATAACGAGATGCCGTTAGAGGTAGGATCCAGTCCAGATGATTTATCGAATCCAGACCTTAAATGGGAAACTTCAGAACAGTTTGACCTTGGTTTTGATGCTAGAATATTTTCAAATATAAACGTAACCTTCGATTATTATCGTAAAGAAACTAAAGACTGGTTAGTACAAGCATCTGTCCCTCTTATCGCCGGAGCCAATGCTCCATTTATCAATGGAGGTGATATTCGTAACGAAGGGGTAGAATTTAGTGCTAGTTATAACACCGATTTAGGTGAAGATTGGAGTCTTACTGTAAATGGTAATATTTCTTATAACAAGAATGAAGTTCTAAGAATTGCGAATTCTGAAGGGATAATTCATGGAGATAGTAATTTACTGTTTCAGGGATTGGACGAGATGAATAGAGTTGAAGTTGGGCATCCAATTGGTTATTTCTACGGTTTAAAAACCGACGGGATTTTTCAGAATGAAGATGAGATTCAGCAATATGCTCAAAACGGAGCTTTAATTCAACCAAATGCTCAACCCGGTGATGTTCGATTTTTAGATTTAAATGGTGACGGTCGAATTAATCAAGATGATAAAACTGAAATCGGAAATCCAAATCCAGATGTAAACTTTGGTTTTAATGTGCAATTACAGTACAAAGCATTTGATTTCTCTGTTTACACTTACGGGATGGCAGGTTTCCAAAATGTTTACGGGGTAAGAGATTATTCAAGACCGTTTAATAATTATACTACAGAAATTGTAAATCGTTGGACAGGAGAAGGTAGTTCTAACACATTACCACGAACAACCTGGGGAACAACTTCAAACGGAAATTATACCCGCTTCTCTGATCTTTACGTAGAAGATGCCGATTTCTTGAGAATCAAAACAGTTAATTTAGGTGTAGATTTAACCAAACTTACCGATCAACTTGATGCCTTTTCAAGATTCCGTATATACGTGACAAGCAACAACCTGTACACATTTACAAATTACAAAGGTATGGATCCTGAAATCGGATTCGGAAATGCTAATCAATCATGGGCTCGAGGAATAGATGTAGGATATTATCCACAACCTAGAACTTATATGGTAGGCTTAAATGTGAATTTCTAAAAGATAAAATAATGAAAAAGTATATAAAGATATTAGGGATAGTTACATTAGGAATTATGTCTTCCTGTTCTGATGATTTTATAGAAAACAGTCCTTATACTGAAAGAACTGAGGATAATTTTTACAAAACTCCAGATGATGCTTTCGAAGGTTTAGTTGCAGCTTACGATGTTTTGCAACGAGAAGGTTATGGAGGATTCTTGATGGTTTCAGAAATAGCTTCCGATAATTGCTTCGGAGGTTTTGGTACAGCCGATAATCAGGTTTCTTTAGAATGGGACCGTTTTGAATATGGATCTGATTTAGAGATGAATCGCCCTGTTTGGGAAATTTCTTACATGGGTATCTATAGAGCCAACATCGTACTTGAAAATCTGGACGGTATCGATTGGACAGGAAATGAAGATCTAAGAATTCAATATGAAGCAGAAGCGAGATTTTTAAGAGCACATTATCATTTTGAGCTTGCTAGAATGTTCGGAGAAATTGTGCCTTTAGATCATTCTTTAAGTCCAGAAGAATTTGAAAGTCCACGAGCTCCTGCAGAAGAAACCTACGCACTGATAGCCGAAGATTTTAAATTTGCCGCAGATAATCTAAGCGACGACAATTACAGCTTAAATAATAGTGCCGATTATGGTAGAGTTACAAAATGGGCAGCTGAAGCATATTTAGCGAAAACATTCTTATTCTATAACGATTATTACGAAACTTCAGATTTGGCAGGAGTCGTTTCTAAACAAGAAGCAACAACCTATATTAATGATGTTGTTAATAATAGCGGTCACGAACTAATTGAAGATTTCTCAAGACTTTGGCTCGCTTCTTCTATGGAAAATTACGTAGGAGAAGGTAATGCTGAGATGGTTTGGGCAATTCGATTTAATGGTTCCGGTAATGGAGATTGGGGACTTAACGAAGGAAATCGCTTTCAAGTAAACATTGCAACCCGAGGAAGTAATTTAGGGCCATACGCTTACGGTTGGGGAGGTGCGCCGGTAAATCCTGAACTTTACGATGCCTACCAAATAGGTGATACCAGACGTGATGCTACAATAATCAACTACGAAGAAGAAGGGCTGGAATTTGATAACGATGTTCGAAGTCAACGCCAGCATACAGGATTATCCTGGAAAAAATATGCACCTATTACCAATGAAGCTGGGGAAGCAGTAGTAGCAGCAAATGGAGGTGATATTCAAATTGATGGTTACGAAGATTTTGCAGTGATCCGTTTTTCAGATGTCCTATTAATGGCTGCAGAATTAAATATGGATAGCGATCAGGGATTTGCGAAGGATTGTTTAGACCGGGTAAGAGCAAGAGCATTTCAAGACGACGATCATTCTATAGCTGTAACCAAAGAAAATATAATGGAAGAGAGAAGGCTAGAGCTTGCTTTAGAAGGAAAACGCTATTTCGACCTTATTCGTTGGGGATTAGATCGTGCAAAACAAGCGATTGATAATTCTGGTGACGGTGCACAATTCGATGTGACTTTTAGAACTGAAACTAATGGATGGTTTCCAATCCCCCAATCTCAAATTCTTTTATCTAATGGTGCAATAGAGCAAAATCCAGGTTGGTAATTCTAATTTAAATTCAAGAAATTATGAAAAATATTAATTACATCGTACTTGCAATATTCGGTTTGTTGCTGGCTTCTTGCCAGGATGAATATAGCTTTCCAGAAGTAGCATTAGAAGGTGATCAGCTAAATTTCATGGTAACTCAGGCTAATGGAAATGACAATGAGATACATCTTCGTAGTATGGAGTCAAACTTTATTTCCTACTGGAGTTATACCGATTCCGAAGGAAATGAAATAGGTACATCTAATGAGGATAGTCTAAGCATTACCTTTCCTTTTGCGGGTACTTACAATGTTTACTATACCGCTTACACAAAAGGTGGCCCAGTTGAAGCCGATCCTGTTACTGTAGAAGTATCATCAAATGATGAAGAATATTTTAGCGCAGACGAGTGGGCAATGCTAACCAATGGTGTTGAAGGGAAAACCTGGGTTTTAGATATGGCTAGCCCTATTGGATGGGCAGGTTTGGACTATCCCCATAACGAAAGCGGAGCAGATTATTGGAACTGGTTTCCAGATTATGCTGGTAACGAATGGGTAATGGAAAATAAAGATTGGGGAGAGATTTCATTTAATCTTGATGGTGGTTACAATGTATCTGTAACACAAACAGCATTAAACTCTGATAGCCAAACAAGTTCGGCAGGAACTTTTAATTATAACATCGATAATCACAGAATAAGATTCAATGGTGGTGTAGAGTTACTTTACGGAGGTGATTATTATGGCGATGTGAGTAACTGGACTTCTGTAAATGTAGTTGAGATTTCAAACAATTCATTAAGATTAGCAGTAGTTCGTGATCAATCCAGAAGTGGAGAAGGCATGGCTCAGATCGTTTTCCACTACAGACCAAAGGAATAGATATCAATAAACCGGTAGCAACAACATCTACCGGTTTTCTATAAACTAACTATGATTGCTTTGAAACAGTACATTACTCGTTACTTCTCAATTGGACTATTTATTTTATTCGCATTGTGTTTTCTTTCTTGTAATAGTCAGGTTACAACATCTGATTTTGAGGATCGTAAAGTCTTATTTACAGAAGGATGGCAATTTCAACAGAATGACGATATAACCAATGTCAAAAAGATATTAGAGTCAGATCGTTGGGAAGATGTCTACCTACCACATGATTGGAGTATTTATAAAGATTTTGATAAAAATAGTCCTACAGGTTTAGGAGGTGGAGCGCTTCGTGGTGGTATCGGCTGGTACAAAAAAAGCTTTGCAATTTCAACTAAAGATAGTTCTTCTGTATTCAAAATTCAATTCGATGGAGTCTATCAGAATAGTGAGGTTTGGATCAACGGAACCAATCTTGGTAAACGGCCTAATGGATATATCGGTTTTGAATATGATATTACCAGATATTTAAAATTTGGAGAGGAAGAGAATATTATTTTGGTAAAAGCAGATAATAAAGATCAGCCAAATTCCAGATGGTATTCGGGTAGCGGTATTTATAGAAATGTGTGGCTTAAAAAGTTGAATAAAGTACACGTTCCACAATGGGGAACCTTTGTGACCACTCCTGAAATCAATAATGAAAAGGCCATTGTAAATATCAAAACTCAGATTGCAAACCAATTTTCAACGAAAAAAGATATTTCCGTAGAAATAAAAATTTTGGAAGATGATAAGCTTATTACTAAAAGCAAAGGTTCAGAATTTCAGATATCTTCAAATACTGAGAATGAAGTAGAAGAGCAGCTTACGATTACAAATCCAAAATTATGGTCGGTAGATAAGCCCTTCCTATACACGGCGCAAATAAATATAATTCAGGAAGATGAAGTTTTAGACCGCTACGAAACTAAATTTGGGATCCGCGATTTTAAATTTGACTTAGAAAAGGGTTTTATCTTAAATGGAAAATCCTTAAAAATTCGAGGTGTCTGTCTCCACCATGATCTTGGACCATTAGGAGCAGCGATTAACACCCGCGCTATAGAACGTCAGTTAGAAATTCTGAAAGAAATGGGCGTTAACGGTATACGTACTGCGCACAATCCACCGGCTCCAGAATTACTTGATTTGTGTGATCAAATGGGATTTATCGTAATGGACGAAGCATTTGATATGTGGACTAAATCTAAAACTGAAAACGATTATAGCCAATATTGGGAAGAATGGCACGAGAAAGATTTAAGAGATCTAATTAAAAGGGATCGTAATCATGCCAGTGTTTTTATTTGGAGTATCGGTAACGAAATTCAGGAACAATGGAGTGAAGAAGGTGCTAATATAGGTAATGAGTTATCTGAAATGGTAAAGAGCATGGATACCACAAGACCGGTTACCGCAGGGATGAATCCACCAGTACATGTTTCTGATGAAGAGGTTACCATACAATTTGAAGAAACTGCAGATCAACCTAATTCGCTTGCAGGCTCTGGAGCTTTAGATATTATCGGTTATAACTATGCACATCAAACCTGGGAGAAACATCAACTAAATTTTCCAAACACAGCATTTATTGCTACCGAAACTACTTCTGGCCTACAAACCAGAGGCTATTACGAATTTCCTTCAGATACAACCAAAGTTTGGCCGGTACGCTGGGATAAAAAGTTTACTGGTGGTAATAAAGACAATACAGTTTCTGCGTTCGATCAGGTGCGTACACCATGGGGATCGTTGCATGAAACCAGTTGGAAAATCATTAAAAAGAACGATTTCCTTTCTGGATTTTATATCTGGACAGGCTTTGATTATATAGGTGAACCTACTCCTTATGAGTGGCCTTCAAGAAGTTCTTATTTTGGAGTGGTCGATTTGGCTGGTTTTCCTAAAGACGTGTATTATATGTATAAAAGTGAATGGACTAAGGATACCGTTCTTCATATTTTACCTCACTGGAATTGGGAGAAAGGACAAACTGTAGATGTTTGGGCTTATTATAATAATGCAGATGAAGTTGAATTGTTTTTAAATGGAGAGTCGCAAGGAACCAAACGGAAGAAAGACGAAGATCTTCATGTAATGTGGCGTTTCCCTTTTCAACCAGGAACGCTTAAAGCGGTTTCTAGAAAAGATGGGGAAATCGTCAAAGAAACCATTATCGAAACTGCAGGTAATGCGGAAAAAATAGTGCTATCGCCAGATCGAAAAACAATAAAAGCAGATGGAAAAGACTTATCATTTGTTACGGTGACCATTACCGATAAACAGGGCATTATGGTTCCTAAAGCGAATCATAACATATCCTTCAGCTTAGAGGGGCCTGGAGAAATTTATGGAGTTGCCAGCGGCGATCCCACGAATCATCAATCTTTTAAAGGAACCGAGCATACTGCCCTAAACGGAAAATGCCTAGTGATCCTGAAAGCTGATGAAGAAGCCGGAGAATTAAAATTAACTGCAACTGCTGAAGGTTTAGAAAAAACTTCAGTAATCATACAATCGATAAATAAATAGTGTACCCAATGATCTTTAAAACGCTTAAAAATTACCCTAGTCCATTTAAGATAATGCTATCCGTAGCATTAGGTATTAGTTCTCTGGGATTTTCACAAGTTCAGAACACAGATGTTTTGAACGAACCCGTAGATGTAAGTAAGGATTTTGAAAACTATCAGAATACTTTTTATTTCGCTGATGAGTTGATGGATTTTAATCCGAAAACAGGGAAAGGAACTTTAAAGTATAAGCGTTACGAGTATCAAACTCGGCAGGCATTTAATAATATGTTGATGAAGCCAGATACCGTTGCTGCAAATGAATTTCCTTCTACAGAATACGCAGAAGCGCCTGAACTTCCTTTTGAAATTCAGTTTGTTTCAGATCGTACAGTTCGCTTAAAAATGACTTCCGGTCCGCAATTCAATCAATCAGAATCTTCTCTTATGCTGGTTGATGGTACTGCGCCAAATCATCCTGAATTATGGACGTATTCAATAATAGATAAAGGACATCAATTTAAAAGTGAGCACGGTAAAGTAGAAATTATTGCTAAACCATGGCACGTAAATATTTATGATGAAAATGGGAAGCTGCTAACCAGTACGTTGCACAATTCAGATGTTAAAAACACCTACACACCTGTACTGCCTTTTTCTTTTGTAAGAAGAAACAGTGATTATTCAAGAAGTTTTAGTCCGGTTTTCAGCCTTCAACCAGATGAGAAAATATTTGGATGTGGGGAATCTTTTACCCAGTTCAATAAACGAGGGCAAAAAGTTATTTTGTATACCGATGATGCTAATGGAGTACAGAACGAAACGATGTACAAACCAATTCCTTTCTACATGAGTAGTCGAGGTTACGGAGTATTTATGCATACTTCCTCTCCGATTACAGTAGATTTTGGAAAGTATTTTAATGCAGCAAATAAGATGATGCTGGGCGATGATGTTGCAGATTTGTTTTTCTTCCTGGGAGACCCTAAAGATATTTTGGATGAATATACAGATCTAACTGGTAAAGCCGCAATGCCACCACTTTGGTCATTTGGTTTTTGGATGAGTAGAATCACTTATTTTTCTGAAAAAGAAGGGCGGGAAGTTGCTAAAAACTTAAGAGATTATAAAATCCCGAGTGATGTAATCCACTTTGATACGGGATGGTTTGATGTTGATTGGAGAAATAATTACGAATTTGCCAAAGAACGTTTTGATGATCCTGAAGCCATGATGGCAGATATGAAGGAGGATGGTTTTCATGTAAGCCTATGGCAATTACCATACTTTACACCTAAAAACACTCTTTTTAATGAAATCGTAGATAATAACTATGCGGTTAAAGATCGAAAAGGAAATATCCCTTACGAAGATGCAATACTTGATTTTTCGAATCCTGAAACCGTAGAATGGTATCAGGGAAAACTGAAACATTTACTGGATCTTGGTGTAAGTGTCTTTAAAGTAGATTTTGGAGAAGCAGCACCTTATAGCGGTATCTATCATTCTGGAAGAACTGGTTTTTACGAACACAATTTATTCCCATTACGCTACAATAAAGCAGTTGCAGAAATTACTAAAAAAATTAATGGCTATACACTAATATGGGCAAGAAGTACCTGGGCGGGGAGCCAACGTTATCCTTTACATTGGGGTGGCGATGCTGCCACTACAAATTCAGCGATGTCTGCAACCTTAAGAGGTGGTTTGTCTTTAGGACTTAGTGGTTTTAGCTTTTGGAGTCATGATGTTGGTGGTTTTGTAACCAAATCTCCTGAAAATATTTACAGAAGATGGACACCATTTGGGATGTTATCTTCCCATGTAAGAAGTCACGGCGAGCCACCTACAGAGCCTTGGGAATATAGCAAAAGTTTCTTGAAAGATTTTAGAAACGCAGATAATATGAGGTACAAACTTATGCCTTATATCTACGCACAGGCTAAAGAAAGTTCAGAAAAAGGACTTCCAATGATGAGAGCATTATTTGTAGAATATCCCAATGATGCGGGATCTTGGCTTATTGATAACGAATATTTATTTGGCGAAAGCATGCTGGTGGCTCCTTTATTTGAAGAGGAAACTGCCAGAGAGGTGTATTTGCCAAAAGGCACCTGGATAGATTATCAAACGCATAAAATTTATCAAGGTGGATGGCACACGATCGAGGCTGGTGATATTCCCATAATAGCTTTAGTTAAAAACGGTACCATTTTACCGCATATTAAACTAGCGCAATCGACAAAAGATATGGACTGGACTAATTTGGAACTTCAGGTGTTTGCTGATAAGACAACAAATGCAGCCAACGGAAAAATTTATTTACCTGACGGAAAAAAAATAGAAAATATTTCAGTTGAAAAAGATGGGAATTCATTTAAGCTGAAACAGACTTCTTTATCAGATAAAATCAATTTCAAAACAGAAACAATAATAAAATAACCCCAGAAACCTGAAATTTCACTTACAGTCTTCAACTGAAATTAGATGAATTCCGTAGTAAAAAATTAAAATAAAAATCCATTCAAAATGTATAATAAAATACCCCTTATTATTGCGGTAAACTTGCTATTTCTCAGCTGTACGTCGCAAGAAAAAAAACAATCTTATACTTTAGATTCTCCAGAAGGTAAGAATAGTATAACCTTCAGTTTAGACGGAAATTCCCCAAAATATGCCGTGAATCATGGTGAAACCAAAATTATTTTACCTTCAGAAATGGGTTTTGTCTTTAAAGATGGCGATAGTCTTCAGCAAAATTTAGAAATTGTTGATGTTGAAGAATCTTCTTTTGATGAAACTTGGACGCAAGTTTGGGGAGAGAAAAAAAAGATTAGGAATCATTATAATCAGCTTACAGTTCATCTAAAAGAAAAGGCTGAAAAACAGCGAAAATTGAATATTGAATTTCGTGCTTTCGATGATGGTATTGCATTTAGGTATGTCTTCCCAGAGCAAGGTATCAAAGACAGTATTTTTATAATGGACGAGCTTACCACGTTTCAGCTAGCCGATGATGGCAAGGCGTGGTGGATTCCTGCTTACGATGAGCAACGCTATGAGAATCTATTTACAGATTCTAAAGTAAGTACACTAGATACTGTTCATACGCCGTTAACTATTGAGAGTGAGAGTGGATTGGCTATCAGTTTTCATGAAGCTAATCTTGTAGATTTTGCTAGCACTACTTTGGCTCATACTGGCGGCACTACGCTTAAAACCGATTTAGTGCCATGGGCAGATGGAGTAAAAGTAAGAACTACTAAATCTTTTACAACGCCATGGAGAACTTTGCAAATAGCTTCTAAACCTACAGATTTAATTACAAGTTATTTGATTCTAAATTTAAATGAGCCTAATGCAATAGCAGATACTAGTTGGATAGAAACTTTTAAATATTTAGGAATATGGTGGGGTATGCATATTGGTAAATTCAGCTTTTGGGAAGGAGAAAAGCAAGGAGCTACCACAAAAAATGCAAAGGAGTATGTAGACTATTCTAATAAGTTAGGAATAGATCACCTTTTAATTGAAGGATGGAATAAAGGATGGACACCTTCCTGGTACGAAAATGCAATGCATCAGTTTAGTTTTACTAAAGACGCTGATGATTTTGACCTTAAAGAGGTTACCGATTATGCTGCTGAAAATGGAGTAGAGATCGTTGGTTATCACGAAACAGGATCTAATCTTGCGAATTATTTGAGTCAGATAGATTCAGCTTTTGCTTTATATAAAGAACGAGGAATTCACACCGTAAAAATTGGTCATGTAGGTTCTAAGCTGAATATGAAAGAATGGCATCATGGCCAGTATGGCGTGAATTATTTTAGATATGTGGTGAAAAAGGCTGCGGAATATGGACTGGAAATTTATTTCCACGAGCCTATAAAAGATACCGGAGAGCGTAGAACATATCCCAATATGATGGCGCGTGAAGGTGCCAGAGGACAGGAGTATAACGCGTGGAGTGACGGGAATCCGCCATCACATACTGCAATCTTACCTTTTACACGCTTACTTGCGGGACCTATGGATTTTACGCCTGCAGTTTTCGATGTAGAAGTAAAACAGGGTTACCCGGGAAGAAGGGTGCATAGTACTACCGCTAAGCAGTTAGCATTAATGGTGGTGCTATATTCTCCTTTGCAAATGCTGGCCGATCTTCCTGAAAATTATATAGACAAACCGGCTTTTCAATTTCTTACCGATGTTCCTACCGATTGGGAGGATACCAAAGTTCTAAATGGCGAAATTGGAAAATATATCACTACCGTAAGAAAAGATATAGCTGGTGAGGATTGGTATTTAGGAAGTATTACCAACGAAGAATCCCGAAATTTAGAAATAACACTTGATTTTCTGGATGAAGGAGCAACTTACGAAGCACAAATTTATGCCGATGCACCGGGTACCGGGCAGGAAAACAATCCAACGGCAGTCACTATTGATAAGAAAAAAGTAAACGCTGGTGACCGTATAAAATTGCAGCTTGGTGAGAGCGGTGGGGCGGCCATCAGATTTAAGAAACAATAATTAACCATACCAATTAAAAAATTAAAAGCTTTCATAGCGACTATAAACTGATTTTATATGAAAATTAAATCTAAAATAATAACTGTCTTTAGTTTGAGTCTTTTCCTGAATTTTATGGCCTGTAAAGGCGATAAAAAGCTTGTTAAAAATGACCAAAATGAGAGTACAGAAAAGAGATATTTAGGAAAACCGGTCACTAAAGATTTTGATTCCAAAATAGATGAGCTTATCGCTGAAATGACCTTGGAAGAAAAAACCGGACTTTTACATGGTAATAGCATGTTTGCTACCGCAGCAGTAGAGCGTTTAGGAATTCCTGAATTAAAGATGGCAGATGGTCCCCTAGGAGTTAGAGAAGAATTGGAAAAAGAATCCTGGACACCATTAGGTCTTGATGATGATTATGCAACCTACTATCCGGCTGGTGCCGGTTTATCGGCAACTTGGAATCCAGAGCTAGCCTATACCTTTGGGAATAGCGTTGGCAAAGAAACAAGAGCTAGAGGTAAAGATGTGCTTTTATCGCCAGCTATAAATATTATCCGTACACCGCTTGGAGGAAGAACTTACGAATACTTTACAGAAGATCCTTTTTTGAATAAAAAACTCGCTGTTCCTTTTGTTGTTGGAATTCAGGATAATAATGTTGCTGCATGTGTAAAGCATTTTGCTGCCAATAATCAAGAAACTCATCGTGATTATGTAAATGTGAAAATCGCTGAAAGACCTTTGCGTGAAATCTACCTACCAGCTTTTGAAGCTACTGTTAAAGAAGCTCATGCTTATTCTATGATGGGCGCTTACAACAAATTTAGAGGTGAATATCTTTGTGAGAATGATTATATGCTGAATCAGATTCTTAGAGACGAGTGGGGATTTGAAGGAGTAGTGATTTCAGATTGGGCTGCAGTACATACTACTGTAAATTCTTTAAAAAGCGGACTCGATATTGAAATGGGAACGCCTAAAGATTTTGATGAATTTTTCTTAGCCCAGCCGCTTATAGATGCTGCTAAGGCCGGTGAAATTTCTGAAGAAGAAATTAATAAGCATGTAAAGCGTGTACTTCGCGTAATGTACTCTGTAAAAAGTATGGGATCTGATGATCGCAAGAAAGGAAGTATAAGCACAGAAGCGCATTTTAAAGACGCTTATAATATTGCAGCAGAATCGGTTGTTTTGCTGAAAAATGAGAACGATTTATTGCCATTGAAAGCTAGCAGAATTAAAACTTTGGCGGTGATTGGTGATAATGCAAAGAAGAAAAATGCACTGGGAGGATTTGGTGCCGGTGTAAAAACCAAACGTGAAGTTACTCCGCTAGAAGGATTGCAAAATCGTTTACCAAAATCAGTGAATATTCAATTCGCCCAGGGATACGAAGAGCGTTATTCTAAAACCGAAAAAGCAAAATTAGGAGATGTTACGCTTAGTGGTCCTGTAACTATCGACGAACTTGATCCCGCATTGGTAGAAGAAGCTGTGAACGCTGCTAAAAATGCAGATGCTGCAATCATATTTGCCGGTTCTAATAGAGATTACGAAACAGAAGCTTCAGACCGTGCAAGCTTAGATTTACCATTTGGTCAAAAAGAATTGATAGAAAAAGTATTAGAAGCAAATCCAAACACCATTGTTGTGATGATTGCGGGAGCACCATACGATATAGACGAGATTAGTCAGAAATCTTCAGCTTTAGTGTGGAGTTGGTTTAATGGTTCAGAAGGAGGAAATGCGTTAGCAAATGTTTTGTTGGGAGATGTAAATCCTTCAGGAAAATTACCATGGACAATGCCTAAAAAGCTGGAAGATTCTCCAGCCCATGCAACTAACAGCTTTCCGGGTGATGAAACGGTAAGTTATGACGAAGGAATACTAGTGGGTTACCGCTGGTTCGATACTAAAAATATAGCTCCGCTTTATCCTTTTGGATACGGACTTTCATATACAGATTTCAATTTTTCTGATGTTGAAACAAATACTAAAACCTATACTCAAAACGATACAATTTCAATACGTCTAAATGTTGAAAATACAGGGGAATTAGCTGGAAAAGAAGTGGTTCAGGTGTACGTTTCCAAAATAGAAAGTGCAGTTGAAAGAGCCGATAAAGAACTAAAAGCATTCAAAAAAGTTGAGGTTTCAGCAGGTAAAAAAGCTAGTGTAAATATTCAGCTTCCAGTAAAAGAACTTGCTTACTACGATGTTTCATCGAAAGATTGGGTTGTAGAACCGGGCATCTATAATTTGAAATTAGGAAATAGTTCCAGAAATATTTTAGAGGAATTAGAGATTACAATTCAGTAATTATGAAATCAAAATTTCTTCAATATTGGCTGTTTTCGATCTTCATTATTTTTGCGTCCTGTAAAGACGATAAGAAAACGAGTTCAGCAGAAAAGGATACAGTTACTTCAAAAGAATATGCAGCAGATTGGGATTCTCTGGCGAAATATAACGAAGCCGCAGATTGGTTTAAGAAAGCCAAGTTCGGTATTTACGCGCATTGGGGAGTTCTTTCGGTTCCTGCTTATGCGAACGACTGGTATCCCAGAAATATGCATATTAAAGGGAGTGACGAATATAAACATCATGTAGCTACGTACGGCGAACCATCAGAATTTGGTTATCATGATTTTGTACCGATGTTTAAAGCTGAAAAGTTTAATGCTGAAGACTGGGCGAAATTATTTAAAAAGGCTGGTGCAAGATTTGCCGGAATTGTAGCAGAACATCACGATGGCTGGAGTAACTGGGATAGTGAAACCAATCCTTGGAATGCGGCAGATATGGGACCCCATTGTGATTTGGTTGGAGAGTTGGAGAAAGCTATTCATGGCAATGGGATGAAGTTTATCACTTCTTTCCATAAAGCGAGAACATTACAATTATTTCAACAAGATTCTACAAAATGGGAGGATGATACGTCTTATTTCCCTTACGATCCAGAAATGCCAACCTCATCAAAGGATTCGTTGTTAAGTATTATGTATGGGAATATTCCTAAAGAACAATTTTACAAAAATTGGCTATCGGAACTTCATGAAGTAATTCATCAATATGGTCCAGATTTGATCTATTTTGACAGTAAACTGGATAAAATTCCAGATTCAATCAAAGTACAATTTGTAGCCGATTATTTTAATTATGCTGAAAAGAATGATAAAGAAGTCGTTATCACTCATAAAGAAGGAGAGTTACCTAAATCGGTAAGTCTGGAAGATCTGGAAAAAGGTCGAATGAACCAGAAAACCGAAGAATATTGGTTAACAGATGAAACTGTATCTGTGGGAAGCTGGAGTTATACCAATGATCTTGGATTAAAAACTTCAGACGAAATTATTGATTTACTAGCTGATATTGTAAGTAAAAACGGTGCTTTAATGCTGAACGTTTCTCCTATGGCTAATGGCGTAATTCCTGAAAATCAACAACAAATTTTGTTGGAAATCGGTGAGTGGCTTGATGTTAACGGAGAAGCTATTTACGACACCGATACTTGGAATGTTTATGGCGAGGGCCCTACAAAACAGGAAAAATCGGGGATGTTTTTAGATAAAATCACCTATACCCCGCAAGATGTTCGATACACTAGAAAAGGAGATACTGTTTATGTGATTTTCTTAGGATGGCCGGGAAGTAATAAAGAGGTATTATTAAAATCTTTTGCAGAATTATCTTCTAATAAGAAATTCTCTATTGTAAATGCACATTTCTTAGGTAGTGAAGAAGAAGTTCAATTTAAATTGCAAGCTGATGGTCTAAAATTATCTACACCTTCAAAAAAGCTTAGCGAAAGTGCATGGGTTTTAAAATTAGAAACTACTACTAAATAAATTGATAATCAGCAAATCTTAGGATTTGCTGATTAAAATATTAACCTAAAACTGTTATTATGAAATTACTAAAACTAACATTTATTTTTTTGGCTGTATTAGCCATACCTTTTTTAGTCTCTTGCTCAGATGACGATGAGGTTGTTGCTTCAAAGTCATTAGATTTTTCTGTGTATCCTAACGAAATCGATTTCGCTTCCAATGGAGGGAATAATGTTCTAAATATCAATAGTAACGAAGCCTGGACTATTGACGGAGGAGGAGAATGGCTTTCTTGGTCTGAAGGTTCCGCAGGAGGAAGCAAAAAAGTGAATTTAAGCGCTTCACAAAATCAAGACACTATTGCGCGCTCTTCGATGATCACTATAACTTCAGGAGACCATTCGTTCGACGTTAATATTTCTCAGCAAGCTATGGTTCCAGAACCTTCAGATGAAATTGTTTTCGCAGTAGAGCCCGATAGTACTGGTATGACTACAATGAGTGCTGTTGAATTTGCGAGTCAAATAGATATTGGATGGAACTTAGGAAATTCTTTAGAAGCTATTGGAGGAGAAACTGAATGGGGAAATCCTATGGTTTCGAAGCGTCTAATAGATTCTGTAAAGGCAGCTGGATTTGAGGCTGTTCGTATTCCGGTGGCCTGGAGTAAGTTTTCAGATGCTGCTAATTATGTTATTAAGGATAGTTGGATGGCCAGAGTAGAAGAAGTGGTAAACTATGCACTTGATAACGATATGTATGTTATTATGAATATTCACTGGGATGGCGGATGGATGCAACCAACCTATGCAGATCAAGATGAAGTAAATGAGCGTTTAGATATTATGTGGACGCAAATTGGTAATCATTTTATGGATTATGGCCCAAAACTTTTATTTGCAGGTACAAATGAAGTTATGGTGGAAAATAATTATAATACTCCTACCGAAGAATTTTACACGGTTCAAAATAGTTTTAATCAAACTTTTGTAGATGCCGTTCGATCTACAGGCGGGAAAAACGCGTATCGATATTTAGTGGTGCAGGGGTTCAATACAAACATAGATCATACTGTTAATTTTGCTGAAATTCCTGATGATGTTGTAGAAGAACGATTGATGATAGAAGTGCACTACTACGATCCTTACAATTTTGCGCTAAATGCAGATAGCAATATTACGCAATGGGGAAGTAATGCTACCGATCCTAATAAAGTAGAAAGTTGGGCTAACGAATCTTACGTAGATCAACAATTTCAACGAATGAAAACTAACTTTATAGACCAAGGTATCGCTGTTATTTTAGGGGAGTATGGTGCTATAGCAAGGACAAATATAAATGGACATAAGCAGTACAGGCAAGATTATTTGGAATATGTAACCCAGGCAGCACAAACAAATGGTTTGGTGCCAATCTATTGGGATAATGGAGACAATGGCGAAAATGGCTTTGCCATGTTCAACCGAAATACAGGAGCAATATTATACCCAGATTTATTAGAAACATTGGTGGGAAACAATCAATAATTGGATATAAGTATAATAAAGCAAAAAAGAGTTCAATATTTGAGCTCTTTTTTTTCGACATAATTGAAGCGTAAAAGATAAGCTTCGATCATTAGAAACGACAATTAAGTAGAATTTCAATAAAAAATGCTGCGAAGGATATTCTATATTTAATAACTATTTGTATCTCAAAAACTTATCATTTCTTAATGTTAAGTTTGGTTGTGAAATGCAAAACTTAATACACTTCTTAATTATAAGTTAACGAAAAGTTATATAATTGTGAATTATTAGTTTACAATGGAGGTAGTAGTGCAAAAAATAAATAAAGTTTATATTGAAAAAAGGCGAACTCTAGGTCTTTATCATATCGTACATCAAAGTGATTGTCCTTTAATTCCCAATAATTCAGATTTTATTGAAATGAGTAACTTACCGGAAATAGATGCAACTATACGTAAGTTGAAAGATAAGTATGACGAACTTGAAAAATGTCAGGTTTGCTTCAAAAATAAGGAATAAGGAAACTGTGTTATAGTTTAAAATTCAATAGTTAAGACCTTTAAATTTAAGACCTTAACTATTGAATTTTTATTTTAAATAACCTTTTGCTTACCTGGTTTAATAGCGTAATTGTAATTTTCCTTTTTTATATTTTCTGTATTTTTTTTATTGTAATGAGTAGCAATATGTCCTAGTTGAAAGACGATTTTGAATGAATCTTTCATCGATAATTTAGAACCATCTGCGTGTACCCATCTTTTTAGCGGCTGTTCGCATATAAAAGATTCTGCTTTTTTAGCGCCAAAATATTTCTTCATTCTCATAAAAATTTCAACATCAAAAAGCCATTTGGTAATAAATGGATCCTGAAATGCTATTTTAATAATTTCCTTATCCATAATCTTGGCACCACATTGCGTGTCTTTAAAATTCATTCTTAGAATTTTACGGATAATAAAATTAATTGTTAAGCTAATAATTTGTCTAGCCGATTCTTTTGCAATGTCAGCGCCCATTCTGGAAATGCGACTACCGCTAACAATTTTAAAATTATAATTTTCTATTGTCTTTACTAAATCATCAAAATCAGTAAGATCTGTAGATAAATCGGCATCTAAAAAACCAATATAATCTAGATCGGTATATTCTGCCATATGCAACATGCCCAATCTAACCGCTTCAGCTTTGCCACCATTTTTTTCGCAATCGTAAACCGTAATATAGTCTTCACGTCCCTTTCTAAGATCCTTTAAAACTTTTAGAGTATTATCTTTACTTCCATCATTAACAAAACACAAATGATAGCCAGAATGTCCTTCAACAAAATCGGTAAATTCTTTGCTTAATAATCGGTCTTCTTCGTTATAGCATGGGATTACAACACCAACACACCTTTTTTCGATAATCGTATTTTGTGAAACTTGTTTTCTTTCCTGATTAACTGAACCTATTAAACGCTTCACCCTGGCTGAAACTTCATCCAGACTTAAAGGCTTTTTCATATAATCCTCAACACCAAGATCAAAACTTTCAACAATTAGATTATCATCGGTGTTGCCGGATAGTACCATTATTGGTGTCTGCTTATTTTTTGTACCTCTTATATATCTAATAATTTCAATTCCTGAAATTACTGGCATATTAATATCCACAATCACTAACTGGGGTTCAAAACTATCAAAGATAGATTTGGCTTTTAATGCATCAGTTTCAGTGATAACTTCATAACCAAGTTCGGTTAATCTTCTTTTTAATGGTAAAAGCACTAATTGCTGATCGTCGATGGCTAAAATTTTCATGGCTTTGGTTTATTAATGTGGTTCAAAAATAGATTGATTTAGAGTTAGTTAGCTTTGTAATTAGACGAAGCTTTATTTTTAGTTAGATGAATGGTGAGCTTCTATCGATAAATGGATAAGCGTTGCGTTAAACATTCTTTTATATTTATCGTAGTTTTATAGATGTATTTATATCAAATGAAGGAAAAGACTAATAAATATTTAATAGTAGCATTGATTATTGGCGTTCTTTTTCACGGAACGGCAATCTTCTTTACTATAGAAAATACTTATGATGCTTTAATTCATTTATTTTTTGCAGATCATTATGCCAACAGTTGGTGGGAACCCTGGAATTACGAGTGGTACACAGGTTTTACCGTTATGGGTTATCCGCCGCTGGTACACCAGGCGATGGGACTGCTTAGTTATATTGGCGGACTCAAATTTGGATTATTCACGGTTGGGGTTATAGGCATCATTCTTTTCATTACCGGTGTATATCGATTTTCATTAATGATGTTGGGTGATCGTAAGGCAGCCGGTTATGCAGCGCTATTAGCAGTTTTTTCTTCTTCTTTTGTAGAAACACTGCATATCTTTGGCCAGTTGCCTAGCATCGTAGGAGTTTCGGTTTTGATGCATTGTATGCCCGAAATTTATATGTGGATAAAAACAGGAAAGCTGGGATCACTAGTAAGAGCGATTTCATTATTAGCGGTAACCGTAACTTCGCATCACGTAACGCCAATCTTTGGAATGGTATTTTTTATTTTTCCACTAATTGGCATGGCAGTAATGGATAATTCTCGAGAACGAGTAAATCATATTAAAGAAGTCACTTTTAAGGTTTTTCTGAAATCTTTTTTTGAAGCTTTTAAACGTATCGTCTTGTTCGGCGGAATTTCGTTGGTGATCATCGTAACCTGTATTTTGCCTTACTGGGTAAATTCAAAGAAAAATCCAATTACACAGGTACCTATTCCGCATGGTAGTCGGGATAATTTTCTGGAAGTCACCTCATCTGGTTTGGTATTTTTTACCATTCCTTGGGGCATATTGCTATTTCTATTGCCATATATATTTTATCGATATTATTCAAAAAGATACATCTTTTTTGGTCTTTCATTTACATTGTTAACCATTTTAGGAACCGGTGGAACTACGCCAATTCCAAGAATGATGTTGGGCGATACCGCTTTTAATATTCTCACTTTAGATAGATTTACGCTTTGGGCATCGATTATGGCTTTGCCGATATTCGGGGAATTTGGCTATCGTTTTGCTGAAGGCGATTTGCGACTCAAAATTCAGGAGAAATTAGGCGCGGTTTATCATCGGGTTTTGGGCGCATTTTTAGTTGGGTTGTTCTTATTTATGGCAATATTCACTATAACTTTGGGCTATTTTAGGCCTATGCAGCCGCAAAAGATCAAAACTTTGCCTATTACTAATTTTCTTAGTCAGGATCAACACGATCACTGGCGATTTTTAACCTTAGGATTTGGGGATCAGATGGCATGGCTTTCAGCACAAACCAACGCATTAACTGTTGATGGAAATTATCATAGTGCTAGGCGTTTGCCCGAGTTAACTACCAGGGCTATAGAGCGATTGGAGAATTCAAAATTCCGAGGTGTAGAAGGGATTGGGTCTTTGCAACAATTTTTAACGGTACCGGATAAGTATAATCTAAAGTATATATTTTCCAACGATAAATTTTACGATCCTATATTGTACTTTTCGGGTTGGCAGCGGCTTCAGCAATTAGAAAATGGGATTATGGTATGGGAAAGATTAAATGTTCCGCCTTTAAGCCAAATTCTTCCAAAAGACGATGTTCCAGTTTTCCTAAAAATAATGTGGGGTGTAATACCGGTATTAACCGTTTTGATCGCTTTTTTTATCAATATTCAGTTGATCTGGTTTCAGACGCTAAAGATCAAAATTCCCGAGAAACCAGATTTTTTAAAATTTAAAACCAGTTATAACGGCTTCAGCTGGAAGCTTATTAAGATTAGTCATCTTTGGGCAGTAATTTTATGCGGAGTTATTTTCTACGGAATTTACCTTTTTTACATTAAAAATGCGACACAGATTAGTGCTGAAAATGTCGTGCGATCTTATTACGACGCCCTCGATTTTAAAGAATTTGAAAGAGCACATTCCTATTTAGATCCTGAAAGTGATGTCACCATCGCCCAATATATGCTTGAAGTGTCTGTGACAGATGGAATTTTAAGTTCCTATGCTAAAATGGATTCGATTGGGCTTGAAGTTTTAAGTGAATCTAAAAATAGGGCGAAGATCTTAGCGCATACCGAGTGGATTACCCCTTTAGAAAATATCGATAAAACCTACGAGCATGATGTAATTAAGATAGGAGGAAAGTGGTTTATAAAACCCAATACTTATGATTTAGATATTCCGCCAGATCAATTATTTTCTGATAATCTAACGCAGTTTTATAATCATGGTCGGCGCAGAATAACCACACAGCAAACCTACCATCAGGATGTTTTAAAACAACCGGTTCTAGAAGTTCTAACAGCCAAATTGGTTAAAAAAGGTGATCGTTATGCAATAATTGGTGAGATACAAAATGTAGATAATGTACCTGCAGATATCGTGATTAAAGGAACCCTTTACAACAACGAGAATAAAGCATTGGCAGGTTATAGCGCTAAATATGTAATGAGTCACAAATTACTTCCTAAAGAAATTACTAGTTTTAGAGTGGATTTTGAGGGAATTGCCTGGTTAGGAAAGGACGATAAAATTCCGGAGACTTTTAATCCAGACGAATTTACGCCGGTAGAATTACCAGAACCGCCAACCAAATTCAATTTGCAATGCGCAGGAAATGTTGCGAATACCGATTTGTATAAATATGTAGCCTTAGCAGATGTAAATTATGCTAAAGATCAAATCTCGGGAACGCTTTTTAACTACGGAATACAGGAAGTAACCATTCCCGAGCTTATTTTTTCCTATTATGACGAGAATAAAGAACTAATTTGGGTAAATCAGGATTTTATGCGAGAAGGCGTACGAGTACAGCGTAAACAGTATTTTGACTATGATTTACCGAATCTAGAGGAAGTGGAAATCATCAATTCTTCCATGGAAAATATTTTCGTGAATGGATTACCAAATAAAGAGATTGCTATTAAAGTAATTCCCGATCGAAAGGAAGAACATCCAAAAGAGCAAATGCAACAATTAGAAGGTAAAGGCTATAATTTCATTAAATTAGAACTGAATAATTACGTTGGAAATCCAAAATAATGAGGCTAAAAATAAGATTCATCATATTGCTGAGTTTGGTCTTTTTAGGCTCGTCTTTTGGATTTTTTTATACTGAAGTTCCTATTGAAAAAATCGGACTTATAAATGATCAAGATCGGTATATAGCGGGTGAAAAAATTCAGCTGAATTTTAGCAATATCGATGAAAGTTTTAAACTCTATCTTCACCATTCGTATTCACAAACCATATTAAAACCGAAGGGAACAGAAAATAAGTTAAGTTTTGTGCTACCTGAATTTTTAAGTTCGAAGATCGGGAAAGTCAACTGGATTTTGCTGAAGGATAACGAGCAATTACAAACCGGAAGTTTCGAGATTTTTCCAAAAGTTGCATCAAAAACGGTGATTGAAAGTTATTTTGGGCCGCGAAGTATACAAGCCGGTGATCGCGATTATTCAATGTTAGTGGTGGTACCTATGGACGCGATGGACAATCCTTTGCCCGATAGTACAAGTGTGATGTTGCACAAACAGTTTTATCAGGAGATCGATTCCCTTGAAATATTTACTAATAAATTGATGGCCTGGAGAAATATTATGGCCTATCGAAAAACAGGAAATATCAATGTTTCTTCAACAGTTTTGGGTATAAATTCGATCGAATTAACGACTAATGTTTTTCCTTCAAACGCTACAGATTTTCAGATCTCATCATTCAGAAATCATGATTTTGCCGATGGTAATCAGATTGCAGAATTTACCACTTCAGAAATTAAAGACGAATGGGGAAATACCATTAGCGATGGGACTTTGGTGTCGTTTTATATAGAAAATGACGCCGGAACGATACTTACCACAAGAGGAAGTTCGATTGAGGGTGTGGCAACGGCAAAAATTATTCATCCAGATCATCCCGACACCTGGAAAATAAAAGGCTACGTGACCGGTTTAGCTGAAAGTAATGAGATTGAAATTAGTTTTAGACAAGCTTTAAAAGATTTTGAAGTTGAATTTTCTAACGGAAATCGAACAATTAAAGTTGGGCCATTGCAAAGTTTTATGCAGCAGTTAATCCCAGATGGAGCAGTGGTGAAATTGCATGTTTTTCATCAAAATAAATTGGTTGAGATAAAGCAAGAGACCTCAAATGAAGGCTTTGTGACTTTTCGATTAACCAAAAGTTTTTATCCTGAAAACAGCTATAGTTTTAAAATTGAAGCTTTGGGCAAAAGCAAAACCACAGAAGTACTGAATTATGAAGAATAAATTGAGTAAAAATATCTATCGCGCAGGTTTGATTGTCACTTTTGTGGCCCTAAATGCATTGGTACTTTTTGGGTTGAGTTCGGTTTTGGCGTGGTTAAATACGGGAGCCGAGCGCACGGGAATGTTACATACTGAAGTATTGAGCAAAGACGTGTATTTGCCGAATATCGAATGGGAAAGTTTAGAAAATCCCGGCCGGCCAATGGAGCAGCAGACTTTGGGTGAAATTCAGCAAGATTATTTAAACGCCTGGTATGTAAAACACGTGGCCTACAAAACCAATAATCCATACGGAATTGAAGATTATTATACCGATAGTTCTCGCGTAAACCTTTTTAAAACTATTGCTTTTAACAAAGAAAATGATATTCATTTAGAGGCAACGACTTTAAATCATCGTCCAAACTTAGAGTTTTATAGTGCCGATGGACAGTTAGTGGTAATTACCGATAACGAGGTAATCGAGTATCAGGAAATTTACGAGCAGGATCAAAAGTTATTGACGCATCAGGATACTTCTTCTTACCGGGTGATGCTGTTGTTGGAAGATGGTTTTTGGCGCATTCGGCATATGGTAAAACAATCGGCGAAAGCGCAAAAAGATTCTGTTTCTACCAATAAACTTGCTGAAGTTAAAGGCAAAAAAATCTATATAGAAAATAAAGAATTTCAGATAAAGGGTATCAATTATTATCCAAAGGATTCGCCCTGGGATATGTTTGGGGAAAACTTCAGTCGAGATACGATTTCTCAGGATTTTGAAATTATTAAAAATGCAGGATTAAATAGTATCCGAATTTTTCTTCAGTATGAGGATTTTGGGAAGGCAGAAGTGCTTCCGCAGAAATTAGAAAAGCTTAGAACCGTTTTAGATTTGGCTGAAGAACATCAGCTAAAAGTAGTGGTAACCTTGTTTGATTTTTATGGTGATTATTCGGTTTTAGATTGGACGTTAACACATCGCCATGCCGATCAGATCGCTTCAGCTTTTAAAGATCATTCGGCAATTTTGGCCTGGGATCTAAAAAATGAACCCGATCTCGATTTTGATAGTAGAGGTAAAGATTTGGTTTTGCAATGGTTGTCCCATATTGCCGATCAGGTTAAAAAATACGATCCAAATCATCTAATTACGGTAGGATGGTCTTCTCCAGAAGCTGCAGTAAATCTTCAGCAGAAATTAGACTTTGTGTCTTTTCATTTCTATAAAGATCTTGAAAAGTTAGGTCCAGATTTTGAAATTTTGGAACAAAAGATTCCGGATAAGCCGCTAGTAATGCAGGAATTTGGGATGAGCTCTTATCATGGTTTATGGAATCCTTTTGGTACTGATGAAAAAGATCAGGCTCAATATCATAAAAAAATGCAAGATTTCTTTAAAAAAGAAGATCTCGCATTTATGTCTTGGACGTTGTATGATTTTGAGGAAGTTCCATCTGATGTGGTAGGAAGATTGCCATGGAGGAAAAGCAGGCAAAGATTCTTTGGATTTCTAGACCAACGGGGAGAACCTAAACCTGCCTTTAACCACATTACTCACTAACATCATCACACTACGCTAACTCCATTTTTTAAGTTTCTATGTATAATTTTCTGAAATTCTTCTAAATACATGTCTGCTATTTTCTCCATTGGTAAAGAACAGGAGGCTTCGTAATTCTTTTTACCTAGTTCTCTTCGATAACCATCGTTAGAGACAATGGCATCTATAGATTTTGCAAGAGAATCTACATTAGAAGGCGTGAAAAACTGCCCACGATAACCTTCTTCTCTTACTAAAATTCCCAAATCGCCTAAGTCTGGAAGCACAACAGCTTTACCGTAACTTCCTGCCTGGTGTAATACTCCGGAGCTGCCGGTAGTTGAGGTGTAGGGAAACACAACTACCGCACTCTCTCCGAAGATTACCGGTACGTCTTTTTCTTCAACATAACCGGTAAATGTAAGATTAGGAACATCTTTATACTTCTCCTTCATGCTTTCTATATAACCCGGTGTATTAGGGCTATCTGTTCCTGCAATTACAATTTCCATTTCCTCATTCGAGGTTTTTCTTAGTTTTTCTATAGCTTCGATTAAGATTTCAACTTTCTTATAAGTTCCAAATTTGCCAAAAGTCATAATCTTTTTTGGACCTGCTGGTAGATCGTAAGTTGGTTCTGGTGGCGTTTCGAAAGCACCATGCGGAATCAACATTACGTTCTTTTTTTTGTATTTTGACTTCAAAATATATTCATATTTACTAATGGTTACGGCCACAAGATCTGCCTGTAAAACTAATCTTGTAAGCGTTGTACCGATGCCATTGTATAATTTTTGCATCAATTTATTTTGAGTAAATCCTGCCTTTTCTAAATCTACCGTTTCAAGAATATTATGTAATAAAACTATAGTTGGGATTTTCTTTATTCTGAAAATCATAGGGAGCATTAAGCCTAAAGCTGCTGCAATTTTCTTGTCACCAAATTTCATGAATTGCAGATTGAATAAAATAGCATCTGGTTTTTCAGCTGAAATTGCTTTGTAAATATTCAAGATGTTTGCATAGCTATTAAACTTCCAGCAATCTTTAACCGTGATTTTGCAATTCGCATCAAAGTCAATTTGCTTTTCTTCTTCAGTATGATCTGTAATTAATACGATCTCTTCAACTTCATCTTTTAAAGCAAAATGCTTTACCAAATGGTATCCATACTCCGTTAATGTTACTTTGCTAGGAGGGAACGCTGTTACAATTGCTAGTTTCATGGTAATTTGGTTTTAAAATTCCTTTTTACAGGAGCTAGTTATGTGAGGAGTACCTCGATTAATTTTTATTGATAAATCAAATATCTTTTAAAACTTCTCTTTATTTTTTCTTCTTCGATAAACGGTAATTTACTGTAGATGAGCTTTCTTTTTGTGTTGGTAAAAGAAATAACCAAGCTGAATTAAAAGCAATAAAACCATGATAATAATCTGTACAATAACCACTTGCTCTAAAGAATCATGGAAGAAAACGATTAATCCTACCTGGCCTAATCCAAATACTCCAGATAAAGCAACGGGCATATAGGTATCGATCGATAAAAAGTAGTACACAAATACGTTCGAGATCGCGAATAAAGAGGTTGCTAAAGCATACTTCCAAAGCAATGGTGCGATACTTGTATAAGCATCACCGAACATAATATCTATAATTAATTCTGGAACGAAATAGGTTACCGTAATAATGCTTATCGCCAAAAGACTAACAAAACCAACGTATTTAAAAAGTACTGGCAAGGTGTTCTCGCCATTTTTCTTTTTTTGCACAACGGTTGGCAATAAGATCATCACAAACATCCAGGCTACAAAGTAAACTAATCGACCAATCAAAGCTAAAGAAGCATATAATCCTGCATCGTAAGAGTCGAAATAATGTTTAACCAATAAGATGTCGCTATTATTAATAATTATCTGTGTAAGCTCGTAAAAAGCAGTAATAGCGATAAAGTTCACCAAGCTTTTACGATCAGACGCTTCTAAGGTCACTTTGGTAAAAAAGTTACCACTTTTTTTAAACGGAATTAACCCAAAAACAAAGGAGATTAAAATTCCTGAAGCAATTAAAACCGAAGAACCATTAGCCAAGAGCGTTACCAATAACAAAGTGATCACTAATCGGCTAAACATTTCGGTTTGATAGGTTGCTGAAAGTTTGTAGAAACTTTTGCTTCCCTGATAAAAACCACGATTTACGCTCATTAAAAAGTAAAGCGGAATACCAACACCAAAAATAACAAACATCCATTTACTATCGGTATTAAAAACCTGCTGTAGTTGCCCTGCAAATAAAACAACTGCAAGCGAAGCAATAATCCCAATAATTAGACTTGCTTTTTTTACGTAGTTAAGAAAATGAAGTTGTTTTTCAGTCTCATAACCAGCTGTAAATTTTGCTACGGTCAACTGAAATGTCATGGCGATAAACGACAAAACAAGTAAAAAAGTGATTAAAATCGCAGCATTGGCGAATTGCTCTGGCCCTAAAATTCTACCTAACAATAGGTTGTAGAGGTAGTTTCCTACATTTACTCCCATTGCGCTCAACATAAAGAACTGTTCGGGAGTTATTTTTCTTACCTTTAGTTGTGATAAAATCATTTTCAGTTCGGTTTTAGATTAGATATTGGAGCAAATATCTCTCACATTTCAATGAGAAGGGATTCTATTTCGTTGAGCGGAAGTTTTATGTAGATGAATGAAGACCAAAACAGGCTTAACTTGCAACTACAAAAATTAACCAAATACCCATGAAAAAACTTAGCCTATTATTATTCTTATTTATTGGAATTCAATTAGTTTCTGCCCAAGACATGAAAGAAGGTTTTGGATATCTGGAACAAGGCAATTTTGCAAAAGCAGAAACTTTTTTTGAAGCTATCCTTAAAGACTATCCCGATAATAAAACCGCAAATCTTTGTTACGGTAGAGCAGTAGGTTTAAATGGGCAGGCGCAAAAAGCGACTGCAATTTTTACTGATTTGCTTAAAGAGTACCCCGGCGATATAGAAATTGAACTTAATTATGCCGAATCTCTTTTATGGGGAAAGCATTATGATGATGCGAAAAATTACTATAGTGATCTCGTAAAAAAATATCCAGAAAACTTTGCGGCGCTTTTAGGTTTTGCCAACACACTTTCTAATTTAAAAGAATACGATAACGCATTAATTTACGTAAACCGTGCTTTGGAGACTTCTCCTGAAAACCCTAATGCTATGGTTTCTAAGAAATATATAAGGTTGGGATTTGCTTATCAAAAAATGCAAAATCAAGAATACGAGCCGGCGATAAGTTTATTGAACGAAAATTTAGAAGATTTTTCGGGCGATAGAGAATCTTTGCTGAATAAAGCCAATATCTACTTAATAACTAAGGAAACTGACGAAGCTAAAAATGTATATTTAGAATTAGCCAAAAACGCCAAAGACAGTATCGTAGCTTTAAACGGAATGTCGCTTGCCGCGCATATTGCTGAAGATGAAAAAGAAGCACAGGCGCTTGCTGAAAAAGCGATTGAAAAAGCTGAAACTTTAGGAGATTCCACTTTAATACAGGCTTCAAGAGAGCGCTATGTCCAGACTTTGGTTTGGAATAAAGATTTTAAAAATGCTGAAGCTTATATTTCAGAATTAATAAAAGAATACGGCGAAGAAAATTGGGTTTTGTCCTTGAGAGCGACTTTAGGAATGTACCGAAGTGATTTTAAAGAAAGTATTTCTGATTATCGACAAATATTAGAAAAAGATACGGCTTCTTTTGATGGGAATTTGGGAATTGCCAATGCGTATTTTGCAGATGGTGAAACCGAAAATGCATACGATGCCGCTTATGAGACTTTAAAAGTGTTTCCTAATCAAAAAGATGCGACTAGTTTTATAGGGAAATTAGATCGAAGTTTTACGCCAACGGTAGAAGAAAAAATAAATTACACCTTCGATAATGGAGATAACAAGGCCTATGCTACCAATACGAATATTGAATTTCCGGTAAGTACAAAATTGAGCTTCAATGCGAATTACAACTACCGAAAAACCAGAAATAGCATTACTGAAAATGAAGCAACTTCAAATAATTTTAGTTTAGGAGGAAGTTATAAATTTCATCCAAAAGCAAGTTTTCATGTTTTGGGAGGAATCAATTCGGCAAACTCTTTCAGCAATAATTATAACCAATTTTTGGCGCAGGCTTTTTTCAAGATAAAGCCTTACAAGTTACAGGATTTAGAAGTTGGGTATAACCGCGAAGTGCAGAATTTTAACGCCGATCTTTTAGATCGAGAAATTGTAGTAAATAATTACTATCTGAATTATAATATGGGAACTAATTTTAATTTAGGTTGGTTTACACAATATTACTACAGTTCGCAGAGCGATGAAAATAGCAGAAATTTGCTGTTTACTTCTTTATATTATAATTTCTTGTCGAAACCGGTTTTAAAAGGAGGTGTAAATTATCAATTCTTGAGTTTTAAAAATCAGGTGCCAACGGTTTATTTTAGTCCGTCACGATTTAATGCGGTTGAAGTTTTTGCAGATTTCTTAATGGATGAAAATGCGGTGGAAGCCAAAAGTTTGTATTACGGTTTAACCGCAGCCATAGGATATCAGTTTATCGAAGATGATCCTAAACAGTCGACTTACCGAATCCAGGGAAAGTTTGGATATAAATTTTCTGAGCGTTGTTTAGCCAATTTCTACGGAACAAGAAGTAACATAGCTTCAGCCACTGCAGCCGGATTTACATTTACTGAATTTGGATTTAGACTGAAGTGGATCTTTTTGAATAAGCCGGTTTTTGAAACGAAGTAAAATAATGATCAGGAATGGGGAATTTAACTATTCCTGATTTTAGTACTAATTACCGTAAATATCTTTTAGAATTTCCAGTTCTTCTGTGGTCATAGGGAGCATCTCACTATTGGTCCATTGCTGCTTTTGTTTGAATTTAGCCACGGTTTTATTGAACGCTTTTTTAGAATTATAGTTGCTTTTAAATTTTTTGACGTTTTTTCCTTGAATTAATTTATTGAAGGCAATCTTGCCCTTCATCTCAAAATGATAGATGGAATCATTTTTAAAAAGCGCTGTTTTATCATTTGTGATTTCTGCATAAGACAAAAATTGTTTACTGTTCTTATCGGTGTTGAATTTAATGAACGAAGCAACTCGTGTAGTATAATTTGGTTCCTTACGTGTTAATTCTGGTAGCTCGTTTCTTAGATATTCAACTTTTATTTCTTTTATGGCGAGTTGGTTTTTATTTAAAAAAATATGTCCGTTTGCTGAGTCTTTTTCTTCTTCTCCAGATATGTCAATTTTATAGATTTCTTCTTCGTCGTTTTCAATTCGGCCGGCATAGCTAAAGTTCATTGTTTTTAGTTTCTCTAATACCGGAGCGTTCTTTATGCTAGGATCCATTATGTTTAAAAACTCAGCTACACCACTTAAAAGATTCAAAGGCTCATATTTTTCTGTCTTTTTAACCTCAGAAATTTTGGTTTTGGTTTCCTCTTCCAGCGACGCTTTGTAGGATAGAAAGTCGGTTTCGATCATTTCTACTCCTTTTCCATCTTTCTTTAAGCTATATCTAAATATTCCTTCTTGATTGAAAGGCTGTGAGAGAAAGTTCTTCGGTATATTCTCAAATGCTTTTAAAATGCTGTCTTTCGCATTAAAATTGTGCAAAACAACTTCATCCAAATTATAAGCGAGCGCTTTTAAATACAAGGTGTCCTTTAACTGTGTAGCAGTCAATTTGCGTGTTTGATAGCCTACATGAGAAAGTTTATAGTCTTTAAAATCCTTAGGCGTGAAAATAATCCCGTCCTGATTGCTCACACTTCCCTGATTAGTGCCATACTCTAGATTGGCGTAGGGAATAGGCTCTAGGCTTAGCGAATCTAAAACCAGCGCTTGTTGGGATAACATTGTCGCGGAACACGTCATAAAGACTGCCAACACAAGTACTCTGAAAACCTGAGAACGATAAATCATAGAATAAAGTCTTAAACTGATGGGGTAAATTAGTTAAAAGACTTATAACGGCAATGCCTAAAATTTAATTTTTCAGATTACGTTTAAACTACTCAAATTTCCCCTGAAATTTAATTGCCTGTTCGATATGCGCAAGGTGATGATTAGAATGCCATGCATACATCCCGATAGCGGTTTTTAAAGTGTATTTCTGATTTCTTTCTGGGTGATAAAAAGTTTTTTGAAGTTCATCTTCGCTAAAATTCTCTATCAATTTTACCCAACGATAATGTATACCTTCTAACAAAATTAGGCTTTGGTGAATATCACACGAATAATCATCGAGTTCTGCCCACGCAGTTTCATCATAACCTCTAATCGCAGGATCTTCTTCGGTTAAAGCTATTTTAAACCTGATGATGCTATTCATATGGCTATCGGCTAGATGATGGATCACCTGTTTTATCGTCCAGCCTTTAGGGCGATATTGCCAGGATAATTCTTCTTCAGAAAGACTACTGGTAAGATTCGTTATTTTGGCGGGTAATTCTGCAATGTCTTTAGTCCAGGTTTTAATTTTTTCCGAAGTAATTTCAGTAGGATTTTGAAATGTACCAATGGGATATTTTAATTGCTCGAGTGTCATTTTCTTAAATTGAAAAGCGAATTTAATAAAAAAATGCCGGGTAACCACTCCCGGCATTTTCACTCATAACTAACCTAACCAACTAACCAATCATTAATTCACAACTAAACCAATTTGTGACTTCTCTTTATTATCTACGATAATTATGCTGTTATAGATTCCCGGCGAAACACTTTTTAATTGTATTGGGACTTCTATTTTTCCGTTTTCCAGTTCGTATTCTTTATTATGTACCATTTTACCAATCATATCAAAGATCATTACCTTTACTTTTTTACCTTTTTTTGGCAAAACCAGATAGGTATTATTTCTAAAAGGATTTGGATAATTATAGGCTTTCTTTACAGGAGTGTCTACTATCGCAATTGGATTTTCCTGTGAAGGAATTTCTCTGAAATTGGTAAACTGGACATTTTCTATGTTTACCTTAAATTGCTGAAATGCACTATAATTCCCCTGTACAGAAAATACTATTCCTTTTAACGCCTCTCCTTTAAAACTTTCAGCATCATTACTGAAATCTGATAATCTTAGGTTGTAGGTTTTTTCGTCTTCATTAGTTTCTATGGCGTAGCGATATCTCTTATTCCAGTCTGTTAAGCCTTCTGTCACTAAGATCACTTCAATAGGAAGGTTAGTTTTAGTCATGAATTCCAAAGCTTCAAAATTTTCAGCATAAAAATGTTGATCACCTGCAAGAATATTTCTGAAGATATTTAAGGTTCCATAAAGCTCACCATTTACCTGTACGTTTCTTTCGATTTGGTAAGAATTATGGCTGAAATTATCTAATTTCGCTTCTTCTATACTGAAAGAATTAATTTTAGTTTCGGTATCGGCATAATTAATTCCCCATGGTCCATCAGCAAGATAAAGCGCATCTGCTTTTGGTGAATTATTCCCCTGAATTTCTAAACCTACATCAAATAAACTTCCGGCGTTTACCACTATTTCTTCTTCGTATGTTGCATTTAAACCTACATTTTGGATAAATTCATTTTCTGAAGCAACTTCAGTAGCGCGAATATTCCCCTGAAGATTTACTGCGGTAGCGCCCGAATTATTCTTTATTTTTAAATGTAGATTTCCGTTTTTATAAACTCCTTTTTTTACAAATACACTTGGAATTTCGTTATTTTGATTCCTAAAGCTTAATCCATTAACCGATTGGAAGGTATCAATAACATGCTTTGCTAAAGTGCTAACCTGTCCCATAGAACCTCCCCAAACCTGAAAGTTTGCATAGTTACCGGCAGGATAATCTCCAATATTCCAAAAGCTGTATAATCTGTTCCCAGAATTATTTAACTGAATAGAAAAGTTAAGCGCATATTCTAACTGCCCGCTAGCTCTAAGTATTTTGATCATAATGATCTTGTGTCCCGCCAACTTTATTGTTCTAATATCTTCTAAGCTAGAACTATTTAATCGGTCACAAATTACCTTAGAGTGATCGTAAATTCCGCCATCGGTTAATGTAGCCAGCGCTGCCGCGACTCTTTTGTCTCCTTCATAATAATCTACCGAAAATATTTCTTTGGCATTAGTGATCGCAAGTAAGTCTTCAGGGCTCGACTCGTAAGATTGCTCAGAACCAAACATTCCAGTCTCTGGTAGTAGGGATCCCAGATTTACCTGTGAGTTTTTCATGAAATGGCTCTGAGCTTTATACTTAGATTGTTTTCTTTTACTGGTTTTAAAGTTGTTTTGTTTAATTCTGTTGAAGTTTCTTTTTGCGATTAAGGAAGCTAAATCGCCATTACTTTCTAATCCGCCTAAATTTGCAGAACTTACATCTGTAGCAGATTTTATATCCACAAAATTGGCGGTTCTAATCGCATCGTAAGGATTAGCTGTTACATAGAAAAGGGCATCATTAAAATCTTGATCACAACTGGCGTAATCTCTTCTTATATCCTCGAATCCAAGAATTACACGTTTATTTTCTGGATCTTCTAATAATACATTGTGATATCTTAAATCCTCATCTGCTTCAGGGTTATAATTTGGATTAGAAAATAATTGCCATAGCCCATCGGTTACCTGGCCTTTCCATGCATTTGCTAGAAGTACCCAGCCGATTGCGGTACCTGCTTTAAAATCACCTATTTTAACTTTATCCCCAGCGTAAAGTCCGCCGCCAGAACCAGCTCCAGATACGTTAGGGAAAATGATTGTAATGTCTTCTGGTTGTGGTTTTGGAACTTTTGATGAGTTAATATCATACGTATAAAAACCTAATACATTTTTGTATCCTGCACCTTCTTTTACGAATGTTACCCACACCGCAGCATCTTTATCCAGAATTAGATCGGTATCATAGCCGGCACTAATGTAGTGAGGATTATAATCTGGTACAGGATAACCTTCAGGAAGAGCATCAGAAATCATTTGCATGGTTTCTGCACTTATATCATCTCGACCAACTAAGTAATCTGGCACTCCTTGGTCATCATAAGTTCCTAAGAATTTATAATTCTGTGCGCTTAAGGCTAAAGAAAACAAAAGGCTAAAAAGAAGTAGTAGTGGTTTCATAACGCGACTTATTCACATCACGAAAATAAATTAGTAACTACTTTTATATTAAGTTAAATCGTTGAGCTATTTTTTAGTTTCGACGAGTGGTATTTGTTTTGAGGTAAACTGAAATGGAATTTTACGATTTACAAAAATGAATTCGTAGAAGTAGGAAAGAAAATAATGAGTGTGTTGACTTATCCAACGAAAAATTACGGCTGATAAGTCAACACATCATATAATATTAATTGAAACTGTCTGAATCGAATTTATTATCGACTCGACTGTAGAAGTTTACTTTTCTAAATTAACAACCACGATAAGCACATAATTGTCTTTACGGTTCATTGAGAGATTAACAGATTGAATGGTGTATTTCTCTTCCAAATGATTCAGCATTCGTTCTCTAACAAGGTTTTCTATTATAAAAGGATTTTCAAAATCAATAGGTTCATGAATTTCCAGATTAAAAATCTTCTGCATTATTTAAAATTTATAGTTTAATAGTTTCTCGCATCAACGAAGACCATCATCACATTATTGTAACTATACCTTCTTTTATGCATTTTTTTAAGAAAGATAATCGCAATCAACTTTTAATGCTTTCTTCTTAAAATATCTTTCAATTAATCCAGATCTAATATTTAATATGTGTGCTATTTAATTTATGTAGTTAAGCAGAATAATCTTGAGTAATAATTTGTGAAATTGATTACAGCGGCTTTTTGAGTATTGCTAAAACGATTATTTGTTTTGATAAATTATTAATGTTTAATATACGTTTAAAATAATTTGATAAAATTTAAATTCAATATTTGATAATTAGATATCTATTGTGTAAACTTGTAGTACAATTAACTATTTTATAACATTTAATCGAAAACGATGTAGTTTTTATTAAAAAAGGATTTATAAAAAATTTTAAACAAATGTGTAATCGATTGCAAAAAAGAATTTACTTATGAAACACAAATACCATAAGGTGAAAAATTCCAACTTTAAAATCACAAATTTCAAAATTAAAAAAAGTAAAATTTTATGCTTTGTGACTTTTATTTTATTTGCTTTTACCAGTTATAGTCAAGAAATAACTGGAACAGTAAAAGATCTTACCACTGGTGAGCCTTTAATGGGAGTCACCGTATTAGAAAAGGGTACTCAGAATGGTAGCGTAACAGATTTTGATGGTAATTTCAGCATTACGGTCTCAAGTACGGATGCGATATTAGTGTTTTCTTACGTAGGTTTTAAAACATTAGAAAGATCTTTAGATGGAAATACCTCTATAAATGTATCTCTAGAAGAAGATTTAAACCAGTTGGGAGAGGTTGTGATCGTCGATTATGGGTATGGCAATGTCAAAAAGGAGGATATGACTGGTTCTGTAGCCACGATGACCAGCAAAGAATTTTCGAAAATACCGGTGTCCAGTGCGGCCGAAGCTTTGGCAGGTAGGCTCCCTGGAGTTAATGTGCAAACTGCAGATGGAGAGCCAGGTGCTGCAATTAATATTAGAGTTCGTGGAGGTGGATCAATCACGCAGGACAACTCGCCTCTATATGTTGTTGATGGATTTATTGTTGGTGGGATCGATGATATTCCACCCAACGATATCGAAACTATAAACGTTCTAAAAGATGCCGCAGCTACCGCTATTTATGGAGCCCAAGCAGCTAACGGAGTAGTAGTTGTAACAACTAAGAGTCCGGTTGTTGGGAGAGTTTCTATAGATTATAATAACTTTTTACAGTGGAATTTTCTACCTAAAGATCGGAAATATGACGTTTTATCTCCTTACGAATACGTTTTTGCAAACTATGAATATGCTAAATTAAGGTCTGAAGCTGATGTTCGGAATTATGAGCGCTATTTTGGTGTTTACGATGATATCGATTTGTACCGTTCGATGAACGGAACCGATTGGCAGGAAGAATTATTTGGCGATGCAAAAATTTCTCAATTTCATAATTTAACAGTTAGTGGTGGAACTCAACAAACAAAAGTACGTCTAAGCGTTAGTAATAATAATGATGAAGGTTTATTACTTGGCTCAGGTTACGAAAGAACAGCAATAAACTTTAAACTTAATCAGCAATTAGTTGAAGATAAATTAGATCTTGATGTTTCAGCACGTATAACCGATACGGAAATAGACGGTGCTGGAACTTCCAGAAATGCTCAGATCGGAATTAAAGAGGCTGTACAAACACGACCTGTAAATGGTTTGGCCGATGAACTTGATATTGATCTTAACCAATTAGGTTCTGATAATGATTTTCAGCAGTTTTTATTAAGCCTTATAAGTCCGGTAGAACTATCTGAGCAAGATTGGAGAAAAAGAACGGAAAATGATTATGTTCTAAATGCCGCCTTAAATTGGAACATTCTCGATAATTTGAGCTATAAAACAACGTATACACGATCTAAAGATTATAGAGAAGAATTACGTTTCTACGGTCCATTAACAGGAGAATCTTTCAATAATGGAGGTAGCTTACCATTGGGGTATAAGGATAACAGAGAGAGCTACTCTTATCGATGGCTAAATACATTGAATTTTACATATAAAGAATTAGAAAATCATAGTTTTGATTTACTTCTAGGTCATGAAGTTTATTCTAGTGGAGGAGATCAATCTTTTATTAGAGCAGAAGATTTTAGGTTATCTATTACTCCTGAAGAACTTTTTGCAAATATGGCTTTCGGTAGAGTGGATAATCAATATACTCGCGAGTTTACAGAGAGTAATAGGTTGTCATACTTTGGAAGATTAGACTATCAATTTATGGGCAAGTATTTAGCGACTGTTACCGTTAGAGCAGACCAGTCTAGTAAATTTTCAAAAGAAAATCGTCTTGGAATATTTCCTGCAGTAGCATTGGCATGGAAGATTGATAAAGAAAATTGGTTGAAGGATTCAGAAGCTATAAATTCTTTGAAGTTAAGGCTTAGTTATGGAGAAACCGGTAATGATCGAATCGATGCAACGGCGACACAGTTCTTATTCAGTGCAACAACTAATAGAGGTCCTGGTTTTGGTAATGCAGATAATGTGTATTATACGCCAAGCAGCGATGTACTATATAATCCTGATTTGGTTTGGGAAACCACGATAACTCGAAATTTAGGTTTAGATTTTGGATTATTCGGAAACAAGGTAAACGGAAGCTTGGATGCATATTATAATACCACTAAAGATTTATTATTGCAATCTGCAATTTCTAATACCGTAGGATTTAATGAAGAATGGGATAATATAGGAAGCACTTCCAATCGAGGTATAGAACTTGGTTTAAATGCATATATTATTGAAAATGAAAATTTCAATTTCTCAACAACTTTTAATTTCGGTTTAAACAGAGCTAAAATAGAAGAATTGGATGGTACTGATGAGCGCTTTTTTAGATCAAACTGGGCAAGTACAGATTTAAATAATATCAACGATTATTATTTAAAATTAGGTGGAACTATTGGAGATATTTATGGATACGTTACCGATGGATATTATACGGTTGATGATTTTGAAAGTTACGATGAGGTTGCCGAGGAATACATTCTAAGGGAAGGTGTGCCGGCATCTGGTGCAGTTGTAGGTAATCAAGATATTCGCCCAGGATTTCTTAAATTAAAAGATTTAAACGGTGATGGCGAAATTAATGCAGACGATCGTCAGGTAATTGGAAATACCTTACCAAAGTTCCAGGGAGGTTTAGGATTTAATGCAAGCTGGAAAGGTTTTGACGCCTCGATATTCTTTAATTTTCAATATGGTAATGATGTTTACAATACCGGTAAAATTCAATTTAATCAATTTCGGCGTGTAACTTATGGTAATTTATTACAAACTATGAGTACAGACAATCGTTATACTTATATTGATGAGGGTGGAGATATTACCGGGACACCGGGAGGAATCGTTACAGATCTAGATCAATTAGCCGAATTAAATCAGGATAAAAATATCTGGTCTCATGCAAGTCATGGTATTGCTGGTGCAGTAGTTCACTCGTGGGCGATTGAAGATGGTTCTTTTATACGATTGAACAACCTAACTTTTGGCTATAGCCTACCAAAAAACTTGATTTCTAAGGTAGGTATGGATCAGTTAAGGATATATGCGAGTGGTAGAAACCTGCATATTTGGACAAACTATTCAGGTTATGATCCTGAAGTTAGTACGTCAGGAAACAATTTAACTCCTGGGGTAGATTATTCGTCTTTTCCTAGAAGTAGGTCTTATACATTGGGACTTAATTTAACTTTCTAAAAAAAATACTATGAAGAATAGAATTTTATATATCATATTTTTAGGGATTTTGGTGACTTCCTGTTCAGATGATTTTATGGAACCGGAATCAAGATCCACCTTTGATAATCAATACATTTATTCTAATGTAGATGATGCAAGAAATGGAGTTAACGCTATTTATTCCTATTTTAATCAAGATGCTTTTAGATCCCGATTATCTAATAATATGGCGGGAAATACAGATATAGAGCATTCTTCTGGCTGGACTAGTGAAGCAGATCGATATCAAATTTGGGATCTGGAAGCTTTACCAAGTAATCGTGATCTCGATATTGTATGGACATACGCCTATAGAGCAATTAGAGATGCAAATATTTCTATCGAAAGTATTCGTGCAAGTGGTTCTTTAGAATCAACAGATGCCAATGAGCAAGCAGATTTTTATCAATTACTAGGGGAAGCTTATACGTTAAGAGCTTATTGGTACAGTATGCTTATTTTTTATTTTGGAGATGTGCCATATGTAACTTCCGCACCTGTAGCAGGAGACGATTTCAATTTGCCTAAAACAGATAGAAATGAGATTCTTTCAGGAGTTATTCAGGATTTAATAGATATAGAGTCTAATATGAAATGGGCAGATGAGTTACCTTATGGAATAGAACAAGTAAGCCGTGAATATACTATGGGAATGATTGCAAGATTATCTCTACAGAGAGGTGGATATTTTCTTAAACCTGATTTAACTATGGATAGGGAGAGTGACTATTTGGATTACTATCAAATAGCAAAAGAATATTCTCAGAAATTAGTAGAATTAAAAGATAGACCATTGCCAAGAGATTTTCGCCAAGTGTTTTTAAATCAGGCTAAATTTATTTCACCTGTGAATAGTGATGTTCTTTTTGAAGTCCCATTTTCGCTAAACAGTGGAGATGTAGGTTGGAATATAGGTATTACCGTAATAGGAGGTCCAACAGCAGCTCATGATTATGGTTCAGGAAACAATTATATGTCTATTCCTCCTACCTATTATTTCTCCTTTGATACATTGGATATTCGTAGAGATGTTACCTGTGGATTGTATCAAATAAATGAACAATTTGAAAAAGAATTTGTAGAAGCTTCTTACGATATTTCACAAGGTAAATGGAGTAGACACTTTTTGGATAACCCGCCGGGAGCCTCTTCAGCAAAAGGAACAGGGATAAACTGGCCGATGATGCGGTATTCTGACGTTTTATTGATGTACGCAGAAGCAGAAAATGAGTTGAATGGCCCCACAAATTTAGCACAGGAAGCCTTAGCAAGAGTAAGACAGCGTGCTTTTGAAGACACCTACTGGCCAGAAAAGGTAGATCAATATATAAACTCTATTTCAGGATCAAAAGAAAGTTTTTTTGAAGCTATTGTAGATGAAAGAGCCTGGGAATTTGGTGGAGAAATGATTAGAAAATATGAGTTAATTCGATGGGGTATTTATGCTGAAAAAACGCAGGAAACAGTAGAAGAACTAAAAAATCTTGCTGATGCTGCTTATAATGGTACCACAGATTTACCAATTTATATGTATTGGAAAACGGATGAAAGTGGAGATTTTGAAATTTTAAATCCAAACCGAAAAGTAGTAGCGCCACCAGACGATACCTGGAATCAGGTTCCGTTTTTACTTAGTCTACATAGTGACGAAACACAATATCAGGAATGGATACTTTATGATTGGGAAAATTATTACAATGGACCAAATCCAGGTGTAGCAAGATATATATTCCCAATTCCAACAATTGCTATCGAGAACAGTCAGGGAACTTTAAAAAATGATGGTTATGGATTTTAATAATATTCGAGATTTGAAGAATAGATATACATTAAATATTTTGTTTATTCTTTTAGGATTAATAATGTTTAGCGCTTGTGAAAAAGATGAAGAGATGTTCGATAGAACACGTCTTTTTAGACCTGTTTTAAATGAAGATTTATATTCAGAGGGAAACGTAATTATTGTAAATCTAGGCAATATGCGTAGCGCTGAATCATATACGATTGAAGTAAGCCGTGATACGTTTGCAAATGTGGATTTTACAATTGAGACAGATACCAATTATGTAGAGATTAACGAAGATTTAATCGGGCAAGAACTCTATTGGAATACCTTATATCAAATTAGAGCCACGGCTCATGCCGATAATCCTGAATTTGATAGTAAAATTTCAGATTTAGGAAATGTAAGAACTCAAAGATTTCCATCAATCTTGAATGTTCCAAGTCGTTTTGATGTAATCGATACAGCAGCACGAGTAACCTGGACATCAGCAGGAGATCCTGTTACCGGGATTCAGGTTTATTCGGCAGAAGATCTATCGCTAAATAATCCTCTTTTTGCCGAGCGATCGGTGAATGACCAGGAGCGGGATTCTACAGAAGCTATTGTCACAGGCTTAGATCCAGATACGGAATATCAAATTGCGTTGTATAGTGAAGATGTTCTTAGAGGCTGGGTTAATTATACCACTTTACCAATGGATATAAATCCTAATGATGCTAATGTAATAGATATTAGAGGAGCTACAGATTCTTTAGCGGTTTCAAACGCAGTAGCATCTGCACCAGACGGAGGAGTTGTGTTAGTTTCAAGAGGAAGTGTTTATAAATTTCCAGAGCAAAACCTGAATAAATCAATTACAATTAGAGCTTCTTACGGTTTTGGCGAAAAACAAGCTATGTTATATACCACAGGTAATTGGGATATAGAAGATAACGCCAATATTGATCATGTTAGGTTTATCGATTTAGAACTTAGAGGGGCAGATTATACTGGGGATTATGTATTTAATCCTAATCGGAATAATGTAAATGTAGGAGAAGTTTTATTTGAGAAATGTCATATCTCCAATTTTAGAGGTATTATGAGAATAAGAACTACAGTTCAGGTAGAAGAATTCACTATTAGCAATTCTATTGTAGACTCAATAGGTGGATATGGGATATTTACTACAGATACTGATCCATCTTCAGATACACCAACTGCATCTGTACAAAGAATAAATCTTTTAAACAGTTCGTTTAATTATATCGATACGGGAATTCAATCTCGAAATAATTCACAATCGATCACGATAGAAGGATGTTCGTTTGCTAATTTTATCAATACTGGTGGTCAATTTTTTAGATATAGAGGAGGTGATGGCAATGATAACGTGACCAATGGAATCACCATAAGTAATTCTATTTTTGGGCATAGTTGGGATTTAAGTGATAGCGATAATTATGGAATAGTGGGGATTGGCCAAGGACTGGGTAATACTAGCTTCAATATCGTAAACAACTATTCTACCGCTAATTTTTCATTTACTGGAGGTGAAATTCCAGGATTTCCGATAGCCAATTATAGAGGTACTCAAGATGACCTCTGGATGAATGTAGAAGATCAAAACAATTTTAATTTCCAGGATAGAGGATTTGCAGGTCGTTTTGATACCGGTGATCCCCGATGGAGAATTGAATTATAGCCTGTTCATGACAATCAAAGCTGGAATCTTCCAGCTTTGATTTTTTTAATTCAAAATAATATAAAAGCATATTTTGATTTCATAGCAATTCTGGGGTTAAGAAAAGAGAAATCCCAGCTTCCAAATTATCCGAAAATATCATTATGAAAAATCGAAAATCAATAAAATATTATTCTTTTTTTGTGCTGAATTTGATACTATTTTTCTTAAATGCTTCATTGCAAGGACAGATATTAGCTTTTCCGGGAGCTGAAGGATTTGGTAAATATACTAGTGGAGGAAGAGGAGGTCAAGTATATAAAGTTACAAATCTTAACGATAGCGGAGAGGGTAGTCTTAGAAAAGGAATTCAAAAAAAAGAGCCTAGGACAATTGTTTTTGAGATTTCAGGCACTATTAATTTAAAATCCTCTTTAGATATCAATCGAGGAAATCTTACTATTGCTGGACAAACAGCGCCCGGTGGAGGAATCACTTTAAAAGGATATCCGGTGAAAGTGAAGGCGGATAATGTGATTATTCAATATCTGCGTTTCAGAATGGGAGATATAAATGGTGTTGAAGATGATGCTCTTGGAGGTCGTGGTAATTCAGATATTATGATCGATCATTGCTCGATAAGTTGGGCAACAGACGAAAATTCTTCATTCTACTGGAACAAAAATTTTACCATGCAATGGTGTATAATTTCAGAAGCATTAAACAGGTCTGTACATCATAAAGGTGCACATGGTTATGGCGGAATCTGGGGAGGCCAGAACGCCAGTTTTCATCATAATTTAATTGCGAGCAATAGTAGTAGGAATCCTCGCTTTGGAGGGTCATCTTCAGTTCCAAATAAAGAAGATGAACTGGTTGATTTTCGGAATAATGTCGTTTTTAATTGGGGGTTTAATAGTATTTATGGAGGTGAAAATGGACGCTATAATGTCGTAAATAATTATTTTAAACCAGGACCGGCTACAAAAGAAGATGTGAAAGCACGAATCTTAAATCCCAGTAAGCCATATGGTCAATTCTTCGTAGAGGGAAATTATGTAGAAGGTTCACAAACCGTTAGCCGAAATAATTGGCAGGGTGGAATACAATGCGACGATCCGATGAAAAGCAAAGCATCAAAAATGTTCGATATTTTAAATAATATCGATACTGAAGATGCCACAACGGCTTACAATAATGTTCTTAAAAATGCTGGCGCCAGTTTGTATAGAGATGAGGTGGACAGGCGAATCATTACAGAAGTAAGATCAGGTAAAACGACTTTCAAAAACGGTATTATAGACTCTCAGGAAGATGTTGGAGGATGGCCTATTTTAAAAAATGGAAAAAGTAAAAAAGATAGCGATGACGATGGAATGCCCGACGATTGGGAAAAGAATAAAAACTTAAATCCCCATAAAAAGGATGCTACTTCAAATAATTTGGATAATAGGTACACTAATATCGAAATCTATATTCAAAATATCACAAAGACTCCAATGTTTGATTTTGTCGTTGCTAAAGATGGTAGCGGTGATTTCAGTACATTAACAGAACTTATAAATAACTTGCCCAATTTTAGAAAAAATATCACCAGAGTTTATATCAAAAACGGTGTATATAAAGAAAAACTGGTTTTGCCGGCTTCCAAGACCAATATCGAATTTATTGGAGAAGATAAAAACCGAACCATTATCACTTACGATGATTATGCTAGTAAACTAAATAGTTTTGGTGAAGGTTTGGGAACAACAGGATCGACATCCTTTTTTATTTTCGGTGACAATTTTTCTGCAGAAAATATCACTTTTGAAAATAGTGCCGGTCAGGTTGGTCAAGCTGTAGCGGTTAGAGTAGATGGAAACAATGCTCATTTTAAAAATTGTAAATTCTTAGGTAATCAGGATACCCTTTATTTACATGGTCAAAACAGCAATCAATTTTATGAAAATTGCTACATAGAAGGTACAGTTGATTTTATATTCGGTTGGTCTTCAGCAATATTTTACCAGTGCGAAATAAAAAGTAAGCGTGATGGTTACGTTACCGCCGCTTCTACGGAAAAAGGAGCTAGCTATGGAATTGTTTTTATCGAATGTAATTTTACTGCAGAAGGGATTGGGCCGAATTCAGTGTATTTAGGAAGGCCATGGAGGAATTATGCTCAAACTGTACTTGTAAATTGTGAACTTCAAGATCACATAAAACTTGAAGGATGGCATAATTGGGAAAAGCCAGAAGCTGAAGAAACCGTATTTTATGCCGAATATAATTCAACTGGGCCAGGAGCTTCAAATAATCGGGTTAATTGGGCAAAAAACTTAACAGAAGAACAAGCGAATAATTTTCTAAGATTATTGAAGGATAGAAAAGAAATGGATTAGAAAAAAATAGAAAGCTTTTAAAAATATTATGACATTCTGGTTTAGAAATTGAGGAGCTATTTCTCCTCAATTTTCTAAACATCAATTTAACTATTCAAATTATATAGTATTTTTATTTTTTATTGTCTGCAATTAACTCTAAACTGAATAGTGAAATCATATATTGAAAATCCATGAAATCCCAAGCTTTATTCATATTCCTGCTAATATCTAGGTTCTGTGGAGCGCAATCTAACTCTTCATTTGAGTACACTAGCGAAAATCTTTTTGATCCTTCTCCCACTGTAATTCTAGTAGCTGCACATAGAGGGATGCATACTAATTTTCCTGAAAATTCATTACAGTCTATCGAAGATGCTATAGTTCATAACATTGATATTGTTGAAGTTGATGTTCGTTTAACCAAAGATGGAATTCCGATTCTAATTCATGACAGGAAAGTTGATCGCACCACTACAGGTTCAGGTAAGGTGAAAAATTTAACTTATCAGGAAATTTGCGAATTATATCTTTTGGATAAAGATGGAACGCCTACTGAGTTTAAAGTTCCGTCACTCGCAGAAGCTTTAGATTTTGGTAAGAATCAGGTCGTATTTGATATTGATCTTAAAGTGAAGTCCAGACATACTAAAAAGGTGGCTCAGGTTATAGAAGATTGCAAGGCCGTTAATTCCGTATTTTTCTATGAAAGCAGATATGCTGTGCTGCGAAAAATAGTGAAGTATCTTCCGTCAGCGATGCGCATGACAAAAGTGAATCCCAATCGACGAGCTATAAAAAGAGCAATGGTAAGTGTTAACCCAGATATTATTCATCTTGGTAATTCAGAAAGCCAAAGGGAATTATCGTTTATAGAAAAAATGCAAGAAAAATATCGAAAACCTGTTTTTGCAAACGCTCTAGGCAAATTGGACGAATCGTTGGAAGTTAGTCCAGATACCCTCAATTATTTTATAAATAAAAAAATCAATATTATTCAAACCGATAAACCCGATGTTGTATTGGAATATCTTAAGTCTAATGATAAGCATCGGTAGTGAAATTATACTGACGTAGAATTGATCTTTGTATTCTTCAAATATTTCTCTAAAACGCTATTGCTAGCAGGAGGTGAATATTTTCTAATAAATGATAGTCTATTTTTCAACATTTCTAGTTTTTTTATAGCAAGCTTAAAATAGATTTCGGAAACAAATTAATTCTTTGATTATGTAAGGTTTTTGCACTATTTGCTACAAACTATGTGTAATGCTTTGTTAGATAAATTATTTAATTAGAGAATTTGAATTTAAAAGAAGTAGAGAAAATAGCTAAGGCTTTAAGTGATCGAAATCGACTGCTCATTTTGAAGGCGATCCAAAAAAACGAAGGGAAATTGGATTGTTCTGCGATTGTCGATTCATTAGATTTATCACAACCTTCAATAAGTCATCATATTAAAAGACTGATAGAAGCCGATTTGATAATTCCGCATAAGGAAGGGCGATTTTATTTTTATTCTCTGAATCAGAAAATTCTGGACGATTATTTAGCGACTCTCAAGAACTTACAAAGCTTCAATAATTAATATATTGAAACATTTAAATATATGAATAGTAAAGACATAAAATACTCGATACTTGAGCTTGCTCATGTTTCAAAAGGAAATACATATAAACAAACTTTAAACAATTCGCTGGAATTAGCAAAATTAGCTGAAGATGCAGGTTATCATAGGTTTTGGTTTGCAGAACACCATAATATGGAGCACGTAGGGAGTACTGCGACTTCAATTCTTATGGGCTATATTGCTGATAATACTTCTAAAATTAAAGTAGGTTCTGGAGGAATTATGCTACCAAACCATTCACCATTGGTGATTGCTGAACAGTTTGGAACTCTAGCACAATTATATCCTGGCCGTATCGATCTTGGTTTAGGAAGAGCTCCCGGAACAGATCCTAAAACTGCGAGTGCAATACGATCTGATTTTATGCAGGCTGCACAATCTTTCCCAAACGAAATTGCTAAGATTGAACGTTATTTTTCGTCAGAGAATAAAACTTCAGAAGTTAGAGCTCCCATAGCTGAAAGTGCAGATGTGCCGCTTTATATTTTAGGTTCTAGTACAGATAGTGCGCACTTAGCTGCCAGAAAAGGACTACCGTATGCTTTTGCCAGCCACTTTGCGACAAAGCATTTACAAAATGCGTTAAGAATTTATAGAGAAGAATTTTCTGCTTCAGAAGTTTTAGATGAGCCTTACTGTATGGCAGGTGTAAATGTAATAATTGCTGAAACCGATGAAAAAGCAAATGAATTATTTACAACATTAATACGAATGTTTCTTGGAATTTTAACCGGAGAAAGAGACGGATTAAAACCACCTACTCCTATGACATCTGAATTAAAAGGAGTACTAGAACATCCTTCAGTTCAGCAAATGCTTAAGTATTCTTTTGTAGGAAGCAAAGCAACCGTAAAAAGACAAGTACATGAATTTTTGGAGGAAACTAACGTAGATGAATTAATAGCAGTTTCTGCGATGTATGATGCTGAAGATCGAAAAAAATCTGTAAGTACATTTTCTGAAATAATGCAGGAAATCAATAAAGAATCCAAGAAACATGAAGATCAAAAAGTGCTGTAATTCTTGAAAAATAAAAATCACACTTCTTAAAGCTGACTATTCTGAAAATGAATGAGTCAGCTTTTTTATTGATGATAAGGGATTCTTAGACGGCATGTTCCAATTTTTATTATAACGTAGAGGTGCTAAATTTTTTCTACTAAGAGTTTTTTAAATAGATTTTTACTTGGTTCAACTTTAATCGGTTTACTAAGATAACCATCCATACCAACCATTTTACCTTTTTCCATCATATTCTCCAATTTATTACCGCTTAGTGCTACTATACGTGTGGAGTGCTTAGTTTCTATTTCTTTTATCAATCTACTCGCTTCAAATCCGTCAATTCCCGGCAACTGGATATCCATTAAAATAAGATCAAAAATTGGCGAATTTCTATAAATAGCTACGCCTTCTTCACCTGTAGCAGCAGTTATAATTTCAGCACAATCAAAAATTTTATTTATAATCGTCTTTACTAAAAATAGATTAACCGGATTATCATCTACCGCCAAAATTTTAATAGGTTGCTTAAAATATTTCATAAAGAATATTAGTGATCTTTAGGTTTTAACGTTATAAGTCTTTTTAATAATGAATAAAAGTATTAAAGTAGTTAAGAATATTTGTAAAAATTTAAATAATATCAAATTTTATTTAATTTAGATAAAAAACTGAATGTTAATTTCCAATAAAGTTAGAATCTCCAGAATTATTGAAGGTTCCTGGACTTATTTTTTAATTGATTTTTTAACTTGTAGCGTTACCTATGCCTTATCTGAGTATTTCAATATTATAAATATTCCCATCCCCGCATTATTGCCAACAATTCTTGGTACAGCACTTGCGTTTTTTATCGGTTTCAACAATAATCAGGCGTATGATCGCTGGTGGGAGGCAAGAAAAATTTGGGGCGGACTCGTAAATGATAGTAGAAGCTGGGCGAGACAATTATTATTTCTGAAGAAAACTACGGAAGAAATTAAAGGAGAAGACAGAAATTTCATTGAAATTTTAGTACGCCGACATATAGGTTTTGTTTACGCTTTAAACAGAGGCCTGAGGAAATCTTCAGAAACCGATTATTTAAATTTCTTAAATGATGATGATTTTGAATACTTAAGACATGAATCTAATAAAGCGAATGCGGTTTTAAATCTTCAGACAAGAGATTTAAACGAATGGTATCAAAAAGGAAAGGTTGATGGTTTTCAATTTATGCAATTAAACCAAATGCTTATTAACTTTTGTGATCAAATGGGCAAATCTGAACGTATTGCGAATACTGTTTTTCCAACTACATATAATTATTATACAAGAGTTTTTGTATGGATATTTATTGTATGCTCAACGCTTGTAACTGCTGAAAGTATTGGAATATGGTCTGTGGTTTTTGGAACTTTAATAGGTTATGTATTTCTTACGATTCACAAAATTGGAGTATCGCTACTTAATCCTTTTGAAATATTACCTACCGGAATTCCTTTAAACTTAATATCACGAACTATAGAAATCAATTTATTGGAAATGATTAGAGCTAAAAATGTTCCAGGACAAGTGGAAAGTGTAAATGAAGAATATGTACTTTAAAAAGATAGGCATGAAATAAGAAGTAGCCTCAAAAATTAAGAGTAAAAAAGGGCTGGTTATTACCAGCCCTAAGACAAATCTACATTTTGAATAATGTAATATCTTGAAACTAGTTTAAAGCTTCTTTTAATGCTTTAGCTGCTGCTGCTGGATCTTCAGCTCCATAAATAGCTCCACCGGCAACGGCAACAACTGCTCCAGATTCTTTAACTTTAGTGATACTGTCAAGATTAACTCCTCCTGCGATAGATACTGGTACACCAGCTCTAGAAGCCTCTTCTACAAGAACATCAATAGAGTATCCTGGTTTTGCCTGCTCATCTAAACCTGCGTGTAATTCTACGAATTCTACACCTAGTTTACTTACTTCTTGCGCACGTTGCACACGATCTTTAACACCAATAGTATCAACAACTACAGCTCTATCGTATTTTTTAGCCGCTTCAACAGCACCAATGATAGTAGCATCATCAATAGATCCTAAGATAGTGATATAATCTGCTCCTGCTTTAAAAGCCATTTCAGCTTCTAATCCACCTGCATCTGCAGTTTTAAAATCAGCAAAAACCATTTTGTCTGGAAATGCTTCTTTCATCGCAGTAATTGCACGTACACCTTCACTTTTAATAAGTGGTGTTCCTAATTCAATAATATCGATATAAGGAGCCACTTTTGTAGCTAAAGCTATTGCATCTTCTGTATTTAGTAGGTCGATTGCTACTTGTAATTTAGTCATAATCCTCTATGTTTAATTTATATTCTTCTTTTTTATTTTACTTTTTAATCTATTCCATATTGGCGTGCATCTCCCATAATTGTTCGGCACTGCTATCAGATTGTTTCCATAAATAATGGATAAGGGCATCGAAAATCAATAAAAATGATTGTTCAAAAAGACTGCCTGCATATTGCTGAGAAATGGAATTACCATGTTCTTGCTTTCCTGCTGCCGGAATAACTACAGTATGATCTGCCAGTTTAGCGAGCGGAGAAGACTCATCTGTTGTAAAGCATACTAAATCTGCTTCATTTTTGTGAGCAGTTTCAGCAGCGTTCAATATAGATTTTGTAGTTCCAGAACCCGATACCGCGATTAAAAGATCATCTTTGGTAATTGCTGGTGTAGTAGTCTCTCCAACAACATATACATGGTATCCTAAATGCATCAAGCGCATTGTAGCTGCTTTTACCATAAAACCAGTTCTTCCTGCGCCCGTTAAAAATATTTTTTTAGCATTTTTAATTGGCTTTTCTATAGCCTTAAGGCTTTCTAAATTTAAAGAGTGATATAGATTTACATGCTCATTTATAATGATCTCGTAAGCATTTTGGATGCTAGCATTTTTGTTATCGTGATTGTTATTATCCATTATGATCGTCTTTAAATTATCCCCCTTTTTGGGGAGGGACAAAATTAATCTACGCAAGAGATCAAATTGGTATAAAATCTGGCAGATATGTGGTACAATTTGCCATATCATCATTTTTGTTGGGTGAAATTAGCTAGTTTTGTGGTACTTTTTGGAAAAGTCTTTTTTTTCAATCTTTTATGACAAAGAATATGCTAAGTGATAAGGTTTTATATATACGCGATTTAATTGATTGTCCTCCTTCTTATTTGGATGATCCCGGCAGGAGAGAATTTTTTGAGATTGTATGGCTTAAAAATGAAAAAGCTTTACACGTTCCTCAGCATTCATTTCAGACCGTGCAGGGAGATTGGATTTATTTAATCCCGCCGTACCGCGTGCATCAATTGAATAAAGCAGGGAAAAAGGGAGTACTGCTATCTTTTAAAAGAGAATTGCTAGAAGATGATCTTAAAGAATTTTTATTGGACGTTTTTAGAATGTTCAATATCCAGGGAGAATTTTCTTGTTTACAGGTCACCGAGCAAAGTTCTAAAGGATTAAATTCTGTCTATAATTTGTTGACAGAAGAATATCAAAAAGATGAAATGAATTTAATTATGATGAAAGCACTTTTGAAGGTTTTTTTGTTGCAATTAATTCAGTTGAAAGATGAACATTTTACCCAACATGATATAAATGAAAAACGAATTTATGAGTTTATGTTACTGTTAGAATCTAATTATTTAGAAGAACGAGATACTTCTTTTTATGCTGAAAAATTAGGAATAAGTGCTAAGCGATTAAATCAAATTCTTAAAGAGAAATTAGAAAAAACCGGTTTACAACTAATTCATGATCGACTAATTTTGGAAGCGAAACGGCAAATTATACATAGCGAGAATACTATTAAAGAAATTTCATTTAATCTAAAATTTAAAGACAGATCGTATTTCAGCAGATTTTTTAAACAACATTCAGGAATGACACCACAGGAATTTCAGTCAAGTGTAAAGAGTCATGTTATTCAGCATGAAAATACTTTAATTAATTGATATTTTGTGTTTTAGCGTATGTTTTTACATATGATTATGTAAATTAAGTGTTACTTTAACGCTAATTGAACGTTAAGAGATTAATTATTTATATTTTTGAAGCCATACTAGTATAAGTTTATGAAGTGTGGTTTTTATAGTATTCTTAGTTTTTTAATACTTTTTTTAGGTGTCTTAGATTCAGATACCGTTTTTTCTCAAAGCGCCGAGGAAAGTTCAGGAGATGTACTAAAAGATTTACAGGTTAATTATGGGGCTAATGGTTTTGAATTTAGAACCAATGACAATCAGTATTCACTTCAGATCCAAAGTAGGTTTCAGTTTCGTTATGCAACGCCGGGCGATCAAGATCCATTATCTTTTAATGACTTTGATGATAATCCTGGTAATGTATTCAAAGTAAATCGTTCTCGGATAAAAGTAGGTGGACACGCTTACAAATCTTGGCTTAAATATTACTGGGAATACGATTTGGGACAATCTAATTTGCTGGATTATAGACTGATGATTGAGCCGTGGGAATTCCTTAATTTTAAAATTGGTCAATTTAAAGTAGAATATAGTAGAGAACGTCGTATTAGTAGTGGCGCACAGCAAACAGTAGATCGTTCTATTTTAAATAGGGCTTTTACGGTCGATCGGCAGCAGGGAATAGAACTTTATGGACGACTAAGAACTGTGGGAGCTGTCGATTTTAATTATTGGTTTGGTGTATTTACTGGGTCAGGTCGTGGGGCTACAGAAAATGACAACAAAGATCTTATGTATTTTGGCCGTTTACAATGGAATGTATTCGGAGAAAATATTGGCTTTACAGGTAGCGATTTAAGTATTCATGAAAAACCTGGAGCCATTATCGCTGTTGCCGGATCTACCAATACAAGTCAGCATACCCGGTTTTCTTCATCTGGCGGTGGATTTTTAGAAGGTTACGAGTCGGAAAACCCGGGGCAATATCGCCTAAATCAGGCTAACATCGAAACAGCTTTAGTTTATCAGGGATTCAGTTGGCAATCAGAAATTCATTGGAAAAAAATTGAAGACCGCATAAATCTAAGAGCAACCAATTTGAGTGGTTACTATCTACAGGCGGGATATTTGGCACATCAAAGTTTTAGCTGGTGGCCAAAACCTTTAGAAATAGCCGCACGTTATGCCAGTTATACTCCAAATACAAGAGTAAAATCTAATTTAGATGAATTAACCCTGGCCTTAAACTGGTTTTTTAAAGGGCATCGCAATAAACTCACCATGGAGATATCTGAATTTGATCTGGAAACTGAAGATATGGGGATAAAAGACGAGTTAAGATTCCGAATACAGTGGGATATTTCCATCTAATATTATTAGCAAGACTAATAATATGCTAAAATTGGGCATCCTACGAGGGAATTTTGATATAAATGCCTGTAAAAATCGAATATTATTTTATTTTCGCTTGTCTAATTAATCTTATAAATATTATAACATGGAAAAATTGGTAGAAAATATCAATGAGACATTCGAATCTTTTAAAGCTGATGCTGATGCACAGTTAGAATCTGGTAACAAAGCAGCCGGAACTCGCGCTAGAAAAACTTCATTAGCTTTAGAAAAGCTTCTTAAAGAATTCCGTAAGGAATCTATCGCAGCTTCTAAAAAATAAAAGCAAAAGCCTCTCCAATTTGGAGAGGCTTTTTACTTAATGCCTGTCTAATAATATCACTTCGCTTCCTTTTTAAGAATGTATTTGCTCTAAATTTTTGATAATTTTCATTTCTTTTTTTATCTGAAAAGCAATTAATAGTAGGAGGGCTACGAATGTTAACACAGCTGAAACTATAATATAAGTATAGAATCCCGAGGAAAGACTTTCTTTGAAACCGGGCAGCAGCAATAAGAATCCAATAACGTATATTCCAAATAAAATTGGTGTCCAGATATAATGAATTTTTTTTCTGGATTTGTAATAGCGTAGCAATTGGTTATCAAATGCTTTCATACTTTGGTGACTGGCAAAATTTTCTTTTTTAATTCCACTCGCATATTCAATCCCCATTCGAATACTAAGACATGCAAGCATCAATCCTAAGCCTAAAAATGTCTGTGAATATTTATAAGCTGAGATATAGAAGAAAAATCCAATCAAAATAATAATCGTGATACCTAAAACGAATTTTGTTATTTTTTGTTTACGATTTATATAATTTGATTTTTTTATAATTTCTTCGGAATTGTTTTTTGGCGCTGGTGTTTCTTTTAGCAACCATTGATTCTTTATATTTTCAAAATCATTCATTTTTTACACATTTAGAAAGTTGATCTTTAATTCGGTGAATTCTTGTTCTTACTGAAGCATGATTAATTCCAATCACCTTGGCAATTTCTTTTTGCGGCAAACCTTCAAGTTCTAATAATATGATCGATTTATTTTCTGCTGAAAGCTGGTCGATACAACGATACATGCTAGCAAACTGACTTTCGGTTTCAGATTCTTCTATGGGATTATCGCCGGCAATTTCTATTTTTAGCGGTTTGGTCTTTTTCTTCCGTAGTTCCTGTAAACACGTATTTACGGTAATTCTATAAATCCAGGTAGAAGTGGAAGCTTCACCCCTAAAATCATCTAAATATTGCCACACTTTTATAAAAACTTCTTGCGCTAAATCTTTAGATAAATCTTCGTTACCACTAAGATACCCTAAACAAAGGCGAAAAACTCTTGGGTAATTGGCGGCATATATATCCTCGAATATGATTTTTTTATTCATCGATACTTAAGGTGATATTAATTTGATTCTTTAACCATTCTGGTTGGTCAAACATTATAAAATGCTTTGAATTTTTAGCAAAAGTAAGTTCGTAGCTTTTCAGGTTTTCGTACTGGTTTTTATAATTTCTCTCAGCTGTTTCTTTTCCGTAAGGAAGATCTGCAGCAAGAATATAAACCGGAATATCAATATTAGATAATTTCTGGCGTAAATCTAATTTCAGAAGATCAGTATACCCATAAACATAGGTTTTGCGATCAGCTTTCATTAGATCTTCAATAATCAACTTTTGGCTTTCAGGATTGGTACTCATCCCAGTTGCCATTTGCGTAGCCATATTTTTAAATTCTAAAGTATCCATCTTTAACAAGTGCTCATTATAAGGATTTTCATATTCTATGGAATCACTATTATAGTCAGGCAACATTAATGCACCCATGGCAGGTAAGGCGTCGATTAAGATCAATTTTTTAAAGTTTGCGTGTTCTGAAGCCAACCACAATCCTAAAGTACCACCCATACTGTGACCTATTATTACAGGATTTTTTAGCTCATTTTTTATAATGTAAGTTTCGATATCCTTTTTAATTGTTTTAAGCCATGGAAAAGGGATAGGAGCAACATCGCCGAAACCTGCAAAAGTGAATGCATGTATTTCATGATTTTTAGAAAGGTCTTCAATAAGACTTTTATAAACTGAAGATGTACTTGTAAAACCGGGAAAAAGTAAAATTGGCTCACCGCTACCAGATTTTGTGACTTTAAAACTGCTTTGACTAAATGTATGGTTTGTAAAAAGCAGAAAGCAAAAACTAAAGAGTAAAATGAAATTTTTCATAAGAAAAGATTTAAGATTTATCCTTTAGATACTTTTTGCGCCAAATGTTACATGGGTAATTTAAATATTTTTCAGGAGAGAGTGGATTGAGTTACTTAAATCTTTAATCCAATATTATTACTTTTTTTTGAGTAAATAAAAATCGCGAATCAGGCGATCTTTATATCCAGATTTGTTCGGGTTTACTTGATTTAAGTCATACCGATCAACTTTCTCGATAGAATACTTAGAAAATTTTTCTGAAGTGATAGTGTCATTTGGAGATATGAGTAAACCAAAAATTTTCTCTTTCGGCAAAGAGAAACTAGCGTTATCTTTTAATATTGGAATCGGCTCACCATAATTCCAGATAATTTCCGGACTAAAAGACTTGTATTCGTAAACTTCAAATTGCTGTTTTTGGGACAGCTTTCTTAATTCAGAAAATGCCTTGTAATTAGGATTATTAATAAGAGTATCCACAAGCGGAAAACCTAAAATTATGATCACACAGATGAAGCTTATAGTGAGATAAAAAATCTTTGCAATTTTTTTCTTTTTGAAGAAGTAGAATATTCCAAACCCAATACCTGCTAAGGCAATAGATGTTAGAGTGTACCATAAATAATAAATTCCGCTAAGTTTTAGAAAAAATGGAGCAATGAGAGGAAAAGTAATACCTATTATCGCAATGAGTCCAAAATTAAAATAAACAATCCATTTCTCTTTCAGCTTTAAAATTGAATAATTTCTGAATAAATATTCTATGTAAAATGAAGTGTTTATTGCCATAGGAATCAGTACCGGTAAGAGGTATCTAGACTTTTTCTCGGGAATAATGGAGAGAAGTATTACTGAAATAAGTGTCCATAGAATAGCAAATTGGTATACTTTTTTATTGCTAACTTTATTTTTTAAGTAAGGGTAAAGCAGCGCAACGAAAGATGGAATTGTCCAAATGCCACTTTGCGTAAAGAAGCTCCAATAATAATAAAACGGCCGAATGTTATAACTTCCCCAGTTTGATGCTTCATCTTTAGCGATATCTAAAAATGCAATAGGGTCAGCTATTCTTATATAAGCAAACCACCATAATCCAACTGATAAACCAAGAAATAAAAACACGATCAGAGCAGGCCATTTTCTTTTAAAATTCTGAAATTTGTAAATTATACTATAAGCAATTAAAAAGGATAAAAATAGCGTGTAAACAGAAACTGGACCTTTACTTAATATAGAGAATCCAAAGAAAATTCCTCCCAACAATGTGTTGTGCCATAGTTTTTTGTCATCATTAAATAATCGAAATAAAAAGTAAATAGATACCATCATAAACGAATGAGTAAAAATGTCCCATTGTCCATTTCTGCCAGAAAAGATGATATAAAAAGAAGTAACTTCAATAAGCGCTGCTATAAATGCTTGTTTTCGGGTAATATTTAGTAATTCTAAAAATTTGTATAAAGAAACTGTAAGTAAAGTTGCCGCGCATGCAGCCGGTATGCGTAAAGCCCATAAATTTTCAATACCAAATATTTTAGCCGAAATTGCAGTTAACCAGGTCGGTAAAGGAGGTTTTTCGTATCTAGGAATATCGTTTAAAGTGGTAAGTAGCCAATGATCTAAAGTTAACATTTCTCTAGCCGAACCAAAATTTCGAGCCTCCATAATATTTATGTAAATAGCATCCAGATTAATGAAAAATATGAGGATGCAAACAAAAATGATGGCAAGCAAATATCTATGAAATTTAAGCTTCATTTAATTGTCTTTTAGCTTTTTTATGTAAGATAATATTTCTTACATAAACTATACTTCCAAAAATATGTCCTGTAAATAAAACGGGATCTTTTCTAATAATAGCATAAACTAAAATTAAACTGGCGCCAATAAGGCTTAATATCCAAAACCCCAATGGGAGAACACTTTCCTTTTTTCTTTCAGAATAGATCCATTGATATAGAAACCGAAGATTAAAAATAATTTGAGCAATCGTACCTAATATCACCAGCCAGATAGGAATGCTTTCATTACCAAAGAAACGTTGCAAATCTAATGTGCCATTATTATAATTGTAAAGTAGTATAAAAGCAGGAAATGTATATATGAGTAACTGAAATATACGTTTAATTTTATCCCATTCTCCTTGCAGTTGTAAATTTCTAATATAGATATAATAGGTAATAGCCTGTCCAAACATGATCGAGAAATCATCCTGTAAATCGCCATAAATAAAGAGCAGAAAAGACGCTATTAAACTCAACTTCCAGAAAATACTCGGCGTCAAGACTTTTTGATGTTTTTCAGAAAGGATCCATTGCAACAATAAACGTCCAGAAAAAAGAATTTGAGCAATAAAGCCTACACTATATATAAGCCAGGGATTCATCCTTTTTTCGCTACATTGTAATTAATATACTTTTTCTTCATCCAGAGGTAAGCAAAACAATCTACTAGTGGCCCCAAAAGCCTATTCCAAAGGTGAAATTTAGCTTCACCAGCAATCCGCGGATAATGTCTTACGGGTATCTGTTTTACTTTTCCATTTTGTAACATTATCATTGCTGGTAGAAAACGGTGTAATCCTTTAAACATCGGGATTCTTTTTGCATAATCTGCTTTTATTATTTTTAATGGACAACCGGTATCATTCATTCCATCCTGGGTGAAACTTTTACGAATTCCATTAGCAATAAGCGAAGACATGTTTTTAATGAAAGAATCTTTGCGATCAGCGCGCCATCCAGTAACTAGATCATACTCACCAATATCTTTCATTAAAAGATTAAAATCTTCGGGATCTGTCTGAAGGTCAGAGTCTATATAACCAATTAAAGGTGTATTGGCGTGATCAAACCCAGCTTTTATGGCGGCACTCAGTCCGCAATTTTTTTCAAAAGAGATAAAATAAAAAGACTCATTTAGACTACAAATCTTTTCTATAAAGGAAAGGCTATTATCCGAGGATCCATCGTTAACTAATAGTATACAGGTTGGTTTGCTTGCAATTTTAAGGTACAGAGAAAGTTGTTCTTTTAATCTTTCCAGATTTTCTTCCTCATTATAAATTGGTACAATAATCGTAAATTGATATTCCATGCTTACAAATTATTTACAAATGTATCTTTTAATAGAAAAAGTAAGAAGGTTATAAAGATAAATATAGATTATAAGTGAAAATCGACGTAATTTGGACTCAATAGTTTTGTTTTACTCGTATTTTCACAATTAAATTTATGAAAGTTTTAGTTACAGGTGCTGCCGGTTTTATTGGATCCCATGCTGCTGAGGCACTTAATAAAGAAGGTTATCAGGTTACAGGAATAGATAATTTCTCAGAATATTATGATGTCAAATTGAAAAAGCTGAATGCTGAGTGTCTGCAAAAATATAATGTAGAAGTTATTAATGCAGATTTAAGAGAAACCGAAGATTTCAAAAAGCTTTCAACCAATTTTGATTTTATTATTCATTTTGCAGCACAACCAGGAATTTCTAACAGTAGCACTTTTGATCAATACCTTCAAAATAATATAATCGGAACGCAGAATCTAATAGAGTTTGCTCATCAAAATAGAAAACTGAAGCATTTTTTTAATATTTCTACATCTTCAGTTTACGGTTTAGAGGCTACCTTTCCTGAAAATACTGCACCGCAACCGGCTTCCTACTACGGAGTCACCAAACTAGCTGCAGAGCAATTAGTTTTGGCCGAATCTCGTGCGAAACGACTAAATAGTAGTTCTTTAAGATTATATTCAGTTTATGGACCTCGAGAGCGTCCTGAGAAGCTTTATACCAAATTAATATCCTGCGCATATCGCAATGAGAAGTTTCCGCTTTTTTCCGGAAGCGAAAAACATTTAAGAAGCTTTACTTATGTGGGTGATATAATAGATGGACTACTTTCTGCAGTTAAAAAGCATCACGAATTAAATGGTGAAATTATCAATCTAGGTACAGAAGCAGAGTATACTACTCAGGAGGGTATTGATTATGTCGAAGAACTTTTAGGTAAAAAGATCGAATTAAAAATTGTTCCGAAGCGGAAGGGCGATCAATGGCACACTAGAGCCAATATTACTAAAGCAAAAAAAATACTTGAATATAATCCTAAAATGACTTTAAAAGAAGGCCTGCAAAAACAAATTAACTGGTATAAAAGTAATTTTCTATAGTTTAGAAAACTTGTCTAACAGCTGTTTTGCAGCGATAAAAGCAGTTGTTTTATTATCGAAAATTGCCTTTAATTGTTTTTCTAAAGCCACTTTAATTTCAGGGTTTTGATAAAAAGAATGCTTCAACTGTTCGTTAATGGTTTGTAATAACCAAAATTTACTTTGTTCTTTTCTATTTAGTTGAAAATAGCCATTTTCTGTGGTGATTTTATTAAAAGACTCGATAAGTTCCCATATCTCTGGAATGCCTTCGTTGTATAAAGCGCTACTGAGTAGAACTTCCGGTAACCAACTACTTTCTTTAGGAGGGTAGAGATGTAAGGCTCTTTTAAAATCTAATTTTGCATTATTGGCAGCCTTAATATTTTCGCCATCTGCTTTATTGATCACGATGGCATCAGCCATTTCCATGATGCCGCGTTTTATGCCTTGAAGTTCATCACCAGCTCCTGCTAATTTCAATAATAAAAAGAAATCGCACATGCTATGTACGGTGGTCTCACTTTGTCCTACGCCCACGGTTTCAATCAAAATAACATCAAAGCCGGCTGCTTCACATAAAAGGATACTCTCTCGCGTTTTCCTGGCAACACCACCCAAAGAATCACCAGATGGACTTGGGCGAATAAAGGCATTTTGTTCTTTTACCAGATTTTCCATTCGTGTTTTATCTCCAAGGATACTTCCTTTAGAAATAGTACTGCTAGGATCTACAGCAAGCACGGCAACTTTTTTTCCTAATTTGAGTAAATAACCTCCAAAACTTTCTATAAAAGTGCTTTTCCCTACGCCTGGGACACCTGTAATTCCTATTCTTATAGATTTTCCTGCGGAAGCTATGGCACCTTCAATAATGGCTGAAGCTTGCTCTTGGTGATTTACATTATTGCTTTCAACTAAAGTGATCGCTTTACCCAGTGCTGTATGGTTACCCTGAAGAAGTTGATTTAAAATTACAGAATGATCTTTTTTTTCCTTCCGAAGTGATTTAATTTTTTCTGCGGCATTAGTGCTAACATTAGCCGAAGCAGGAATGCTGTTGCTTTGGGATAATGTAGATTTTTTGGAAGGCGTTGTCAATGTGTGCTGATTTATGACAAATTTATGAATACATTCTTTGAATGCGAATTTATGGAATAGTATATTGTTGTAGAATAATATAAAAATTCAAAAAGATGAAAACTTTGTATTCAGCTAAAGTAACTACAGAAGGTGGTAGAGATGGTAGAACGACTAGCGAAGACGGAATATTAGATATGAAACTATCCAAGCCAAAAAGTCTTGGAGGAGAAGGTGGAGACCATAGCAATCCCGAGCAGCTATTTGCAGCAGGATACTCTGCCTGCTTTGGTAGTGCCTTAGAAATGATTGCTAAAAATGCAGATGTAGATCTTGGCGATTATAGTGTAACTGCTACAATCGATCTTGGGCAAAATGAAGATAAAGATTTAGAGCTTTCTGCTATATTGGACATTTATATCCCAGATATAGACGTAGAGACTGGGGAAAACTTAATTAATGAAGCTCACGAAGTTTGTCCTTATTCTAGAGCAACAAGAGATAATATCGATGTGACTTTAAATTTACTTATCGACGAAGATTAAGATTAGATAACAATCGGTTTAATTATTTGAAGAGGCTTCTATCGTAGGAGTCTCTTTTATTTTTATAGGAACTCTTACACTCGTTTTATCCCAAGATATGGCTAAAAATACTAAGTCGTTAGCTTCTTCAAAATAAATAGTGAATTGGTCTACACTAATGTTTTGATTGCTTGCGGGAACTTCAACAACAAGCGCATCGAATTCAGGATCTCGATATGCATTTCCTTTAAGGTCAATTCCCCAGGGATACATTTTATTATTAAAGATAATTTTCCAGCTATCTTGTTTAGGGATCGTCCATAGTGTATATTCTCCTTTTTGTAACAAACTGCCATCTACCAGAATATCTTTATTGGTTTTAAAAACCGTCGCCTCGTTTGCACCGGTTCGCCAAATAGAGTCGTATGGAACAAGATTCCCAAAAATCTCCCTGCCTTTTTTATAAGGTCTATTATAAAAAACTTCTAATGTAAGATCGTCATTCGTGTAAGATACGTTATCCTCTGGACTGTATGCTTTGGTGTTATAGTGAACTACAAAAAATATGACGGCGAACACCAAAAGGCTGATTCCTAAAATTTTTAGTAGTAACTTCAGGTTATTATTCATATACAGATATTAGCGCTAAACTTAGCAATTTCATCTTGCATGTTTAATATTCTAAAATAAGCATATAAATTGATTCTACATTTTTAATTAAAAAAAATTGAGTTTTTGCAACATGCTTAAATTTAGCTCGTCTTTAAAGTGAACAACAACCAATCAAAAAACCATTTTGTTACAACATCAGTTAATAGAAGATTGTAAGAACAATAGCCGCAAAGCGCAGCTAAAGCTTTACAATAAATACTGTGAAGGTATGTATTACGTGGCATTTAGGTTTATGAACGATACCCAGGAGGCAGAAGACGCGATGCAGGAAGCTTTTATTAAGGCTTTTGCAAAACTGCATCAATTTACCGGAGAGGTTACTTTTGGCGCCTGGCTTAAAAGAATCGTTATAAATAAATGTCTGGATAAGCTAAAAGCAAAGAAGTTAGAGCTAGTTGCGATGAACGAGCATATTCTTGGAAAAACCGACGAAGAAGACTGGCATGTTAACGACGGAATTACCGTTGAAGACATTAAGCAAGCGATTAGCGAGCTTCCAGAAAAGTATCGATATCCTTTAATGCTATTTTTAGTTGAAGGATATGATCATGAAGAAATTTCAGAAATACTGAATATTACTCAGGTCGCTTCCAGAACACTGGTGCACCGCGGAAAGAAAAAATTGCAGGAAAAGATTAGTAATCTTGAGAAGCAATTGGGAGGAATAAAAAGACAAACAAAATTGTAGAGGAGAAGCTGTTTAGCTTACAGCAGATCAAACATAAAAAATTGAGATATGGGACAGGATATTAGAAAGATGCTGCAGGATGATAAAGAAAAACAAAAGTTTCAAATTCCAGAAGGGCATCATGCAAGATTTGAAGATCGATTGAATAAATCGTTTCCTGAAAAGAAAAAGTCTGGTAACTATAAATGGTTTTTACAGATCGCTGCCGTACTAGTGGTTGCCTTGGCAGTAGGAGGATTTTTCTACTTCAGTTCGGGTAATTCAGTAGATGCTTACGGGAATCAGGTTGTAGAAAATTCAGAAGAAAGCCCAGCAGAAGAGAAAGAGAAGAAAAGCGAAAATTCAGCAAAACAATTTCAGCTAAGTGATGTGTCGCCACAGTATAAAAAGATCGAAGATTATTACATGGCGAGCCTTAATATGGAGTTGGCAAAGCTAGATGTGAATAATGAGAATAAAGCACTTATAGACTCTTTTATGAAGCAACTGGCAGAGCTGGATAAAGAATATAAAAGATTAAATAACGAATTAAATGAGTTAGGGCCAAACGAACAAACCATCGAAGCAATGGTTGCTAACTTACAGCTTAGGTTAGAGTTGTTGTTCAAACTAAAACAAAAGCTAAAAGAAATTAAAGAATCAAAAGACAACAGTTATGAAAATGCACAAGCTTAATTATATATTTTTATTCCTTTTGGGATGCACGTTGCATGTCACCGTCACCGCACAGGATATGATGCAGAGAAACTACAATGTGAATAGTGATGTTGTTGTAGAAGTAAATGCGAAAAACACCAATATTATTATTGAGAATTGGGATAAAAATACCGTAGCGATCGAAGCTTATATTGATGGTGGTGTTCCACAAAATGAAGCTGCCAAAATTATGGATAGCTGGAAGCTTAATACTAAGGGATCAAAAAATAAAGTACAGATATCTTCTAAATCTGACATGCAAATTAATTGGAATGTAGATATTAATGATGAAGAGCTTAATGATGCCCTGGCGCAATTGCCAGAAATTATGGGGCCAATAATGAATGATCTTGTAACCCCTTTATTACAAAATATTTCTGAAAACCCTTTGCCACCAGATCTTTTTGCAAATATGGGAGCTTTAAATTTTGATTATCAAGCCTATCAGGAAGAAGGTGATGCCTATTTAGATCGTTATGAAAAGCAGGTCGATAAAAAGTTTGGAAAAGACTTAGAGAAGAAAATGGAAAAATGGGCGGCGAACTTTGAAAAGAATGTAGAGGGAAATAGCGAGGAGTTTGAGAAAAGCATGGAAGAATGGGGGAATTCTTTTGGAGCCAGTATGGAGAAGTGGGGAGAATCCTTTGGAAAGAAAATGGAAGCCTGGGGAAAGAATTTTGAAGAGAAAATGACCGCTAAACAAGAAGCTGGTGAAAAAATGCCTAATGTGATCTTTTTAAATCGAAATAAAGAAGGTGCCAACGCCCATAAGACCATAAAAATAAAAGCGCCTAAAAATGCTCAAATAAGACTTAATGTACGCTATGGTAAAATAGAACTGGATAATGCAGATAATCTTATTGCAGAACTATCTCACGCAAATTTTAAGGCGAATACAATCACCGGAAAAGATACTCACGTAAAAGTATCGTACACACCGGTTAGCATCTCAAATTGGGATTACGGTGTACTTAATGCAAGCTATTTGCCAAGCTGTTATATTAACACGGCCAGAAGTATAAAATTGATTTCGAACAGTAGTGATGTCAATATTAATAGATTAAACGAAATCGGTATTTTGTCTGGTACCTTTGGTAACTTAACAATCAAAAATCTAGGAGGGAGTTTTAAGAATCTTGATATTACTTTAGAAAATAGCGATTTAAGATTAAAATTACCTCAATCGGCATTTAGGTTTAATTATAACGGTAATCAAAGTGATTTAGACTATCCAGCAGCATTAAATGTAGATAAAACTTCATCTTACGATAACGAGATTCTAAAAGGATATTACAAAAGTTCTAATGCAGATCGACAAATCTCTATCTCAGCAAGATTTAGCGATGTGTTGCTAAATTAGGACACAAAGATTACATTTGGCGAAAATGCACTCTATGAAAGCAAGTTTCGCTGAATATATTTCCGGGTTAACTGCAGGTTTTACTCCAGTTGTTGGAGGAGAACTTAAAAAGGAAGATTTTATTGCCATCGACCTATCTGCAAATAACCCGGAACTTTTAAAATTAGAGCAACTTTCTTCTGAAGCCTTTTCGGTTTTTATAGATCATAATCTTAAAGTGGCTGGTAAAAAGGTTGCTTTTGGTGGTTATAACGAAGTAAGAAAACTATATCAGCGCAGCCAACTTTTCAATAAAAATGTAGATGAATTTTTAAACCGAAATATCCATATTGGTCTTGATATCTGGACTGCGGAAGGTACCGATGTGCTAGCAGTTTTAGATGGCGAAATCCATAGCTTTCAGGATAATGCCAATTTTGGAGATTATGGACCAACAATTATTTTGAAGCATACAGTTGAAGATGAAGTATTTTATTCACTTTACGGGCACTTAAGCAGAAGATCATTAGAAAACCTGAGAGTAGGCCAGCAAGTTAAAGCTCAAGAAAAAATAGCTGAACTCGGCGCTGCCGAAGAAAATGGTGATTACGCTCCACATTTACATTTTCAACTTATTAAAGATCTTCAGGGAAATAGTGGAGATTATCCGGGTGTAGCTTCTAAAAAAGATCTGGATTTTTATCTGGAGAATTGTCCCGATCCTAATTTGTTGCTAAAAATATAGTTTTTAAAAATTTATTTTTCCTTCTTTTTAGTAATTAGCGCTACAATCGCTCCGGTCACGATTCCCATAGCAAGCGCATTAAAAATCTGCATAAATAGATACATTTTTGTGCTATGCATCGTCTCGGCATTTTCTACAGTCATGCCTTGTTGCTCTGAAAAAGCAATCATATTCTGAAGATAATTAGGGCTAATAACAGTAATCGCAAAATACTGGATAAGAGGAGTAAGAATTGTAATTACACCAGTAAGTATAACTCCGCTCATAAAACCCTGTTGCCATCCAAAATCTTCGTTTGTAAAATATTTGTCACGCTTTTCTTTTAAGGCTGCATAGTAAATTAAAAAAGCAATTACCGCGAAAAATAATGAATATACTCCTTGAACATTGATATGCTCATCGTGCCAGCCCATCACTTTTTCAAAAGCAATCCAGATAAGTTGAGCAATAACAAAAGTGATTCCCCATTTTACTTCGACCTTAAATTTTTTCATCGCGCTTAAACCTTTTAATACCACAAAAATAAGAAAGCCTTTATTAAGATTGAACCGGTGCAGGTGGAATTTTATATTGTTTATTTGAGATCTTCAGAATCTATTAGATCGCTTTCCTGATAGAACTTAAAATAGATTATAGAGAGAAATCTTTATAAAGTATTTTAGAAATATTAATCAAGACTTTGTTTTTAGAAGAAGACGGTCTTGTAACGTTTTATTCAGATATTTAAAAAATTCAACTCGTTCCTCAATCAAACTGAATTTTTTCAAAAGCCTTAGTTTTAAAATAAAAAAAGCTGCCTTTTTGTAAAGACAGCTTTTCAATACTTGATTGCTAAATTTTTTAAGCTTTTTTAACGACAACCCATTCGCCACTTTCGATTAGCGGGATCGCTTGCTTAAATTTTACTGTTTTGCTTTCACCTTTGGTTACATGTTTAATAACTACTTTATCGTTACGACCAATTTTTGGTTGTTCACGTTTAATAGTTTCGGTTACCTGAGGGCGTTGTGGTTGCTGTGCACCACTAGCAGCTTGTCCTGCCGCACGACTTTGTGCCGCACGCTCATCAAGATTCTGAATTTCTTCTTTAGAAGCTTCAATCTTTTCCTGACGGCGTTTTCTTGCTTCGTGAATATTAGACATGTTTCCTTCAGGAATTTCGCCTTTAAACAAGAATCCAATTACATCGCGATTTACATCTTCTAACATCGCTTTAAAAAGTTCGAATGCTTCGAATTTGTAAATTAACAAAGGATCTTTTTGCTCGTGTACCGCTAGCTGAACGCTTTGCTTCAATTCATCCATTTTTCGAAGATGCGTTTTCCAGGCATCATCGATAATGGCAAGCGTAATATTCTTTTCGAAATCTTTAATTAACTGCTCACCTTTGGTTTCGTAAGCTTTTTCAAGATTTGTGACTACCTGAAGTGTTTTTTGTCCGTCTGAGAATGGAACTGAAATTCTTTCGAAATTATTAGTTTCATCTTCGTAAACTTGTTGGATTACAGGATAAGCACGAGCTGCACTATGCTTTGTTTTTTCCTGGTAATGCTCATAGGCTGCTTTATACACTTCAGCAGTTATTTTTTGCGCGTTCATTTTTCCGAAGTCAGCTTCAGAAACTGGCGAACTCATAGAGAAATAACGAATCAATTCGAATTCGAAATTTTTATAATCGTTGGCTTGCTTGTTTGTTTCAGAAATTAATTCAGAAATATCGAATATCATATTAGCAAGGTCTACACGTAATCGCTCACCAAATAGGGCATGGTAACGACGTTTATAGATTACCTCACGTTGGGCATTCATAACATCATCATATTCTAATAGACGTTTACGGATACCAAAGTTATTCTCTTCGACTTTTTTCTGCGCTCTTTCGATAGATTTAGAGATCATTCCGTGTTGGATCACTTCTCCTTCTTCGAGACCCATACGGTCCATAAGCTTAGCAATCCTTTCAGATCCAAATAGACGCATTAAATTATCCTCTAAAGAAACGTAGAACTGAGAACTACCTGGATCTCCCTGACGACCGGCACGACCTCTTAACTGGCGATCGACACGACGAGAATCGTGACGTTCTGTACCAATAATTGCCAAACCACCTGCATCTTTTACTTCTTTAGAAAGTTTAATATCGGTACCACGACCTGCCATGTTCGTTGCGATGGTTACGATACCACCTTTACCAGCCTCGGCAACAATATCGGCTTCTTTTTTATGCAATTTCGCATTTAATACGTTATGCGGAACATTTCTAAGTTTTAGCATTCTACTTAAAAGCTCAGAAATTTCTACGGAAGTTGTACCAATAAGCACTGGTCTCCCAGCTCTGGATAGCTCGGTAACGTGATCGATTACCGCATTGTATTTTTCACGTTTTGTTTTATAAACAAGATCGTCTTTATCGTTTCTAGCAATTGGACGGTTGGTTGGTATTTCAACAACATCTAATTCGTAAATCTCCCAGAATTCTCCTGCTTCAGTCACCGCAGTACCCGTCATACCAGAAAGCTTGCGGTACATTCTAAAGTAATTCTGAAGGGTTACGGTTGCAAAAGTTTGCGTAGCATCTTCAATCTTTACATTTTCTTTTGCTTCTATCGCCTGGTGTAAACCATCGCTATAACGACGCCCGTCCATAATACGACCGGTCTGCTCGTCTACGATTTTTACTTTATTATCCATTACCACATACTCGGTATCTTTTTCGAATAGCGTATAGGCTTTAAGAAGCTGGCGAAGCGTATGGATACGTTCACTTTTCACGCTGTAATCACGGAAAAGCTCTTCTTTTTTCTCTGCTTCCTCTTCTTTAGTAAGATCTTCTTTTTCGATTTTGGCGATTTCCATACCAATTTCTGGTAGTACGAAAAAGTTAGGATCATTAGAACCAGAAAGATATTCAATACCTTTATCGGTAAGATCAATCTGATTATTTTTTTCTTCAATAGTAAAGTACAATTCGGCATCAACCTTATGCATTTCGCGGTTGTTGTCCTGCATGTAATGATTTTCGGTCTTCTGAAGTAATTGTTTATTACCCTCCTGACTCAAATATTTAATTAATGCTTTATTCTTCGGAAGCGCTCTATAAGCACGTAAAAGTTGTAATCCGCCTTCTTTTTGATCGCCTTCAGCAATTAATTTCTTTGCAGCCTGTAAAAACTCGGTAGCCTTTTTACGCTGAATTTCGAAGATATTAGCAACTGCTGGTTTAAGCTGGTCAAATTCGTGTACATCTCCTTTAGGAATAGGTCCTGAAATAATTAAAGGCGTACGAGCATCGTCTATTAAAACTGAATCCACCTCATCGACAATCGCATAGTTGTGTGGGCGTTGCACCAAATCGTCTGGAGCATGAGACATATTATCCCTTAGATAATCGAAACCAAATTCGTTATTTGTACCGTAGGTTATATCTGCATTATATGCTTTTCTACGCGCGGCAGAATTAGGACGGTGATAATCTACACAATCTACGCTTAGGCCATGAAATTCGAAAATAGGTGCCATCCATGCGCTATCACGTTTTGCTAAATAATCGTTTACAGTTACCAGATGAACCCCGTTACCGGTAAGCGCGTTAAGATAAACAGGAAGGGTAGCTACTAGGGTTTTACCTTCCCCGGTTTGCATCTCTGCAATTTTTCCCTGGTGCATAGCAACACCACCAATTAGCTGTACATCGTAGTGAATCATATCCCAGGTTACCGGTTTACCGGCTGCATCCCAGGAATTGTTCCATATCGCTTTATCGTCCTGAAGATTTACATAATCTTTCTCTGCAGAAATTTCACGATCGTAAGCAGAAGCAGTAACCTCTAAAGTCTCATTATTAGCAAAGCGTTTCGCAGTTTCTTTAACCGTTGCAAAAGCTTCCGGTAAAATTTCATTAAGAACACCTTCTGATATTTCGTAAGATTTATCTTTTAATCCGTCGATTTCAGCATAAATATCTTCTTTACGCGTGATATCATCAGAAGTATCTGCTTCTTTTTCAAGATTTTCAATCTGTTGATTTACATCTTTTAAAGCATCTGCTATTTTTGATTTAAACTGAGTAGTTTTAGCGCGAAGCTCATCTAAAGTTAATGCCTCAAAATCGGCCTCAAGCGCTTTAATTTTATTTACTATTGGTTGTATTTCTTTGACATCCTTTTTGGATTTGTCGCCAACAAATACTTTTAATACAGATTCTAAAAAACTCATAGTTTTCCTATTATTAGGGGTTCAAATATACGCAAAAAAAAAGCCTCATTAAATAATGAGACTTTTAACTTTATAGGTATAAATGTAATTTAATATTCATCTTCGTTCCACAGATAATCTTCATCTGTTGGATAGTCGGGCCATATTTCTTCGATAGAATCATAAGAGTCACCTTCATCTTCTATGGCCTGAAGGTTTTCCACAACTTCTAGTGGTGCTCCTGTTCTAATGGCATAATCAATTAACTCATCTTTGGTTGCCGGCCATGGTGCATCACTAAGATAAGATGCTAATTCTAAAGTCCAGTACATTAGTTAATCGGGTTTTTAATTTCTGCAAAAATAATTTTTTTACTGAAATTCCCAAGAAAAAAGTCTAATTTTTATTCAATATTATTAAGAACATAGGTGAAAGAACTAAAATGCAGCGAAAAAGACGATTTACGGATTTTTAATTTACCGATTTCTTAAGATTTTTCTGGAATCCATTTAATTTCTTCAGCTTGCAGTTGTTTAGTCAATAGTCGTGCCAGCACAAAGAGGTAGTCAGACAGTCGGTTTAAGTATTTTAAAACTTCTTCATCAAAAGCTTCTTCATTGTATAATGCTGTACTTAAGCGTTCTGCGCGCCTGCAAACGCATCTGGCTATGTGACAGAATGACACGCTTTGATGCCCACCCGGTAGCACAAAATGCGTCATTTCAGGAAGTTCTTCATTCATTCTATCCATTTCAGTTTCTAAGAGATGAATATCCTCTTCAGAAATTCTGGGAATATTAAGACGGGATTTTCCGTTTTTCAGGGTTGCTTTTTCGGGATCTGTTGCGAGAATTGAACCAATGGTAAAAAGTTTATGCTGAATATCCAGTAAAACTTCCGCAGTAATTTTATCAATTTTTTGATCTCTTATAAGACCAATATGGGCGTTAAGTTCGTCTACGGTACCGTAACTTTCGATACGAATATGATGCTTAGGGACACGAGTTCCTCCAAATAATGCGGTTGTTCCTTTATCGCCAGTTTTAGTATAAATTTTCATTTAGTATTTTTTTCAGAAGAACAAATAGGAGAGCGAAGTTACAAAAGTAAATAGTGTAGCTTATTTAGTAGTTCTATCTTTTTCTTCTTCTTTTTTGCGAGCCTGATATCTTCTACGGAAGTCGGTGTTTTCGTTTCGTCTTTTTTTGCGTTGTTTCGCGCCCATAGAGAATACAAGCAAACCAATGGCTATGATAACGAGATAAATATAAGATTCTTGATCTAAATGAAACACAAGCTTAAGATTCTAGGTTAAGACTGCAAAGTTATGATTTTTATGGAAAGCAAATAACTCTTAGTGATCAACTACAAGTTTTCTTTAGTTGAAATAAATGCTTTAAGAAGAAAAAAACAAAAATTCTTCAGTTAAAATAGTCTGAGAATATTTTGAAATAAAACATTCAAAATTCAGCATTCAAGATTTCAGATAAATAAATAGTTTTAGCTTCGAATTTATATATTTTGCGTATCAACTACTTCTTTCCTGGTATCACTTTCAATTACCCCATCACGAAGTCTAATTACCCTATGTGCATGTTCTGCAATATCTTCTTCGTGAGTAACAAGAATTACGGTATTTCCTGCGGCATGGATAGCATCAAAAAGACTCATAATCTCAACAGAAGTTTTAGAATCCAGGTTTCCTGTAGGCTCATCTGCAAGAATAATCGAAGGTTTATTTACTAAAGCTCTACCTACAGCCACACGTTGTCGCTGCCCTCCTGAAAGCTGATTGGGTTTATGATCCATACGATCACCAAGGCCAACATCGGTTAAAACCTCTTCGGCTCTTTTTTTACGATCGGCTTTTGAGGCACCGGCGTAGATCATAGGAAGCGCAACATTATCTAAAGCAGTTGTTCGTGGAAGTAAATTAAAAGTTTGAAAAACGAAACCAATTTCTTTATTACGAACTTCGGCAAGTTCGCTATCGGTCATCTGGCTAACATCTTTTCCGTTCAAGATATAAGAACCACCGGTTGGTGTATCTAAGCATCCCAATAAGTTCATTAAAGTTGATTTCCCTGAACCAGAGGGACCCATGAATGCTACATATTCACCGCGATCGATATCCAGATCGATACCTTTAAGCACTTTTACAACTTCCTGTCCTAAAGGGAAATTTCGAATAATATTTCTAATTTCGATAACCTTCTTGCTCATAGAAAATCAATTTATAAAGGTATGACGCTAAGAGTTTGTTTTTGTTACAATCTAATTTTAAAATGTTCCTTTGCTTGTTCCCTGCGGAAGAAAACTAAGCCTAAATGAAAGGTGTCGATAGTAACCTGTACTTTAGGATGATTTTGAATTTCTAACCAAGCTTGTTCCATTTCTTCGGAAAGGTGAATATCATCAAAAATAAAAACAGAATCATTATGTGCGGTTGGCAAAAGTGCTTTGAAATACTGAAGTGTAGCTGTTTTTTGATGATTACCATCGAAATAAATTAAATCGAATTTTTGTGAATTTGAGAAATCAGATACATAGTGTTGAAATTCGCCAATTTTAAGTTCAATATTTTTAAAACCGAATTTCTTCAATTGCTGCTGCGCAATATTGGCGGTTTTAGGGCAGCCTTCTATAGTGGTTAAACTTGATTTTTCTGCGGAAGCAATTGCTGCGGAAGCAATACCTAAACTTGTACCAAGTTCCAGACAATTTTTAAGCTGAAGATATTGCGTGATTCTAAATAAAAATTCAGCTTTTTTTGTAGTAATTCCGGCGACTTTAGCAATATCAGAAACCTTTCTTTTATTGCTTTTAAAAACTCGACTACCCGCACCAAAATCGGTAACCTCAATTTCAGAAGTGTTTTTTAGAAGATCAACTTTGTATTTTTTGATTTGTTGATATTCGGGATATTTATTTTTATCGTAAAAACAATTAGTCACCAAATCGTACACAAAAGGAGAATGCAATCCGTGCTGATTTTGCGAAGCAAGCAGAAATTTTATGTAAGCTTTTAATTGATGCAATTTTTTTGTTAGGACGTTACGGTTTGAATAATGAATTTTTAATCTTGCTTTAATAAAAAGCAGCTCAAAAATATACAATTTCGTATTTCTGTATCTTTCACTTCTAATTTTACAAGCAATTTTCGATAAGTCCAGGTTTCAAAATTATTAGGCTTAACATGAAATCATTCAAAATTCATCATTCAACATTAAGAATGACTCTTTTTGTGCAGTTTCATCACCACATCTTCAAATTATTATCTCTTATCTCTTATCTCTTATCTCTTATCTCTTATCTCTTGTCTCTGGTCTCTGGTCTGTTTTTTCTTTTGCTTTCAGAAATAAAATCTTAAATGAAGACGGTATTATATCAACATTCTAACTCTCCATTTTCTCCATCAATTCAAACCAGCGTTCGGTTTTGTTTTCGATCTGTTTCTCGATATCTTTTAACTCTAAAGAAGTTTTATCGATTTCTTCTCCGCTCAGCTCTTCCAGAAATTTTTTCTGAACTTCTTCTTTTTTCTTCTCCAGTTTAGCGATTTCCCGTTCTAATTTTTGATATTCTTTTTGCTCGTTATAGCTTAATTTGGTTCCTGTACTTTCGTCTTTCCAATCGTTTTTAGTTGATTTTTCTAAAGGTTCATTTTTATCCTCAGCAGCATCTAAACTTCCTTCATAGGCACGATAATCTGAATAATTGCCGGGGAAATCTTCAATTGTTTTATTTCCAGGGAAAACAAAAAGGTGGTCTACAATCTTATCCATAAAATAACGATCGTGAGAAACAACCAGCAAACAGCCAGGATAATCCAATAGAAAGTTTTCCAAAACATTTAAAGTAACAATATCTAGATCGTTGGTAGGCTCGTCCAGAATTAAAAAGTTTGGATTCTGAATTAAAACCGTACACAAATACAATCTTTTTTTCTCTCCACCACTTAATTTTTCTACGAAGTCATATTGTTTTTTTCTATCGAAAAGAAAACGTTCTAACAATTGCTGAGCAGAAATTTGCCTTCCTTTTTTAAGCGGAATAAAGTCCCCAAATTCTCGAATCACATCGATAACTTTCTGTCCTGGTTTTACTTTAATACCGCGCTGGGTATAATATCCAAATTTTATGGTTTCGCCAACCACTACTTTACCGGTGTCTGGCTGAAGATCACCAGTAAGAATATTTAAAAACGTAGATTTTCCCGTACCGTTTTTACCAATTATACCGGCACGTTCTCCTTTTTGAAAATTGTAATCGAAATTTTCGAAAAGCACTTTATTTTCAAAACTTTTGGAAATATTATGCAGTTCTACCATTTTACTCCCCAGCCGCTCCATGTTAATTTCTAATTGAACCTGATGGTCTTTGCGTCTTTTGGAAGCTCGATCTTTTATTTCGTGAAAATCGTCGATTCTGGATTTCGATTTTGTAGTACGTGCTTTGGGTTGTTTACGCATCCAGTCCAATTCCTTTTTAAAAAGCTGTTTTGCCTTATCGGTATTGGTATTTTCTAATTCAATTCGCGATTCTTTTTTATCTAGATAATAGGAGTAATTTCCTTTATAAGTATATAAATTTCCTTCATCTAGCTCTACAATTTCATTACACACACGCTCCAAAAAATATCTATCGTGCGTTACCATAAAAATGGTGAAATTTTCTTTTCTGAAAAATTCTTCCAGCCATTCGATCATATCCAGATCTAAATGGTTGGTAGGTTCGTCCATTACTATAAAATCTGGTTTTTGCAAAAGCATATTGGCTAAAGCTAATCGCTTTTTTTGCCCACCAGAGAGATTTTTCACTTCTTTTTGAAGGTCTTCCAGTTTTAACTGAAAAAGAATTTGTTTGTATTGGGTTTCAAAATCCCATGCCTGGGCGGCATCCATTTCCTCGAAAGCTTTTTGATAAGCTTCAGCATCTGAAGGATTTTCTAAAGCAGCTTCGTAGCGCTTTATAATTTCTAGAGTTTCATTTTCCGCAGAAAAAATAGTTTGTTCTACCGTTAAATTTGGATTTAAGTCGGGTTCCTGAGGTAAAAAAGCCGTCTTAATATTCTTACGGTAGACTACATTTCCTTCATCTGGGGTGTCGAACCCGGCAAGGATGTTAAGAAGCGAAGTTTTTCCCGTCCCATTTTTGGCGACAAAGCCTACTTTTTGCCCCTCATTGATTCCGAAGGATATGTCGGTGAATAATATACGTTCACCATAAGATTTTGCAATATTTTCAACAGAAAGGTAATTCACAATTTTTCAGTTTAACCGCAAATAAAGTTAAATTATCGATAATCATCTTAATTATTTTATTATTAATGCGCAAGAATTATATTTGTTAAAAATTTGTGAAGCCCCTTATGACTAGAATTCTATTAGTACTAGTACTCGTACTATCTTTAATGTCTACTTCTTGTATTTCTACAAAGAAGTTATCTTATCTTCAGGAAGATAAGGCGAGCGTTGATAGTATTGTAGATGTACATCGTCTAAATAAACCTTACCGTGTCCAAGTTGGCGATCTTCTGAGTATAAGAGTGAAAGCTCTAGATCAAGATATTGTAGGGATGTTTAATCCTGTTAACGAAGGGAATGCCAATGCAACAGGAGAAGAAAGAATGTACTATGATGGTTTTGCTGTAGATGAACATGGTAATATTCGCGTTCCTACCTTGGGTGAAGTTAATGTGATGGGGTATACTGTTGAAGAAATAAGGAAAAAAATAGAAAATAGATTACTATCTGAATATTTTAGAGCTGAGGCGAACATCTTTGTCACTGTAAAGCTTGCGGGAATACGATATACGACTATCGGTGAAATAGGAGCAGGTAGTAATGTATTATATAAAGAGCGAGTTACGATAATGGAAGCGATAGCTAATGCAGGAGGGATTAGCGACGTTGGGAATAGAGAAGATGTGAAGATTTTAAGACAATATCCTCACGGCGAGGAAGTGCACCATATAGATTTAACAAATTTGGATGCTGTAAAGAGTGCCTATTACTACATACAGCCCAACGATATGATAATCGTCGATCCCTTGCCACAAAAATCATTGGGTGCTGGTACAACCGGAATTGAGAGTTTTAGAACCATAGGTACAGTTTTTTCGTTAATTTCAACAACAATCTTATTATTTACTAGGTTTTAAATGGCGAATGAAGAAGATCATATTTCAGATGTAGGTTCAACCTTCGATTTTAAAGGTTTTGTGCTAAAAGTGATTAGTTACTGGAAACTTATATTGTTTTCAGTAACGGTAAGTTTAGCCGTAGCTTATTACAACAATGTTAGGAAACTACCGGTTTATCAATTAGGGAATTCGATTTCTATAAAGGACGATCAAAATCCTTTTTTTACCAGTAATACGAGTTTGACTTTTAATTGGGGTGGAACATCAGATAAAGTTAATACAGCTATAACCATTTTAAGATCTAGAACCCATAATGAAGAAGTTGTTGAACGACTGGGATTTTATGTTGATTATAGAAAGGATGGAGAATATCAACGCGTAGATGCCTATGGAGAGACTCCTTTTGAAGTAATTGTTGATACCACAAAGTTCCAAGCTTTAAATATCACTTATAAAATTGTGGCTGTAAGTGAGGACAATTTTCAAATTACAGCAGCAATCCCCGGCAGTTTTACACTACAATCTTATGGTTCTAAGGACAAAAAAGTTAGTGGAACACAAGAAGAAATAGCTTTTAGTAAAACGTATAAGTTTGGAGAAAAAATTGAAACTCCTTTTTTGAATGCTAGGATAATACGCTCAGAAAACGGACTCCAGGAAGATAAGAGCTTTTATGTTCGTTTTCTAAATTTTGACTCTGCTGTTTCTAGATATAAAAATGTTTCTGTAAAGCCTGAGTCTAATGGTGCTTCGGTACTTAGCTTATCTCAAACAGGTAATAACAAGGCTCGATTAGTTGATTATTTAAATGGATCGGTTAAGGTTCTTAGCGATAATATGTTAGCAAGAAAAAACCTTTTTGCTACAAAAACTATAGCTTTTATAGACAGTAGTTTAAATGTGAAATCTCGAGAATTGAGATTAGTGGAAAGCGAACTTAATTCTTATAAAAATGACAACGAGATTTTAGATATCTCGGCGGAAAGTCAGCAGCTTTCTAGTAAACTTTTGGATCTTGATTCTAGAAAAGAGAATATAAGCAGGCAGTTATCATATTACCAAACACTGAGGACATATTTAGAAACACGTACAGATTATTCAGATATTCCGGCACCATCAGTAGCAGGAATTTCTGAAGGTAGTATAGCTAGTGCTGTTTCCCGATTAATAACTTTAGCAGAAGAACGAAGCAACTACCAGTATTCGTTAAAAGAAGGAGCTCCGATTTTCGCAGATATTGACAGGCAAATTAATAGTGTAAAATCAGTTTTGCTTGAAAATATTACAAGTTCCAAAGGATTGCTTCAAAGTGAATTGAGAGATATCAACGGGCAGATATCTACAGCTGAATCAAAAATTAGAGAGCTACCAAAGGAAGAGCAGGATTTACTTAAAATTCAGCGTAAATATAATATTAGTGAAAAAACCTATAATTTATTTTTAGAAAAACGTAATGAAGCGGGACTTATAAAAGCGGCTAACGTTAGTGATGTTTTAATTATAGACAAAGCTAAAGACATTGGAGGCGGAAGAATAGGTCCTAATACGCAGCTGAATTATGTAATGGCAGTAATGGTTGGGGGAGTTATTCCGTTGACCTTTGTGTTTTTATTGGTTTTTTTAAATACTAATATCCACAACGCCCAGGAAGTAGAGCGTTTATCTCCCATACCAATTTTAGGAATGATAGGTAAAAGCAAGATGACGAGTAATCTTGCGGTTTTTGAAAGTCCCAAGGCTTCAATTTCTGAAGGCTTTAGAGGTTTGCGATCCAGTTTGCAGTTTATGTACAAAAAACAGGGTGTTGAAGGTGCAAAAACGCTTTTGATCACTTCTTCTGTTTCAGGAGAAGGGAAAACCTTCTGTGCGATGAATATGGCGACGGTTTTTGCGATGAGCGAAAAGAAAACAATACTTGTGGGGCTGGATTTACGTAAACCCAAGATTTTTGATGATTTTGGATTGAATAATGAATTAGGAGTTAGTAATTATTTGATTCAAGATGCAAGTTCTAAAGAAATTATTCAGCAAAGTAAAATTCCTTTTCTGGATGTAATCACTGCCGGGCCAGTGCCACCAAATCCATCAGAATTATTGATGAATGATCAAATGGAAGCACTAATAAAAGAGCTTCGGCAAACTTATGATTATATTATTTTGGATACGCCACCAATCGGTTTGGTAGCAGATGCATTAAATCTAGTAAAATTCACCGATGCCACTATTTATATGGTGCGACAAGATTATACGAAAAGAGGAATGCTAGAGTCGATTAATCAGAAATATGCCAAAGGAGAGATAAAAAATATAAGTTTTGTACTGAATCATTTTGTACATCGAGCGAAATATGGCTATGGTTACGGCTATGGTTACGGCTATGGTTATGGCTACGGCTATGGCTATAATCGTTATAATAACGGGTATGGTGAAGCGCCATCTACACGATCTCAATTTAAGAAATCATGGGAGAAGTTTAAGCGCAAGTTTGAATAAAATAAGCTATTAGTGACTGTCTATCTATTATGAAAGCGAGAACCAGAGAAGAAATAAATCAGACCGAAAGAGATTATTGGAATCAGAATAAATTGGACAGAACTAAAATTAAGAAGCTAAGAAGGCATGCTTTTTTTTATTCCTACAAGCGAGAGAGAAAGATTATCAATAAACTACTTTTGGATTTTAATGATAAGGATGTGTTAGAAATTGGTTCTTATACCTGGGCGGCCTGGTTTGATAAATCCACCAGACCTAAAAGTTTAACCTGTATAAATATTTCAGAAAAGGAATTAGAGAATGGTAAAAAGCACGCAACTTCGAGAGATTTTCCAATAAACCATTATTTGATGGATGCAAATGATTTATCTTTTGCAGATGAATCTTTTGATATTGTGTTTGGGGGAGCAATACTTCATCATTTGGATATCGAGAAATCAATAACCCATATTCATAGAGTATTAAAGCCTGGCGGTAAGATTATTTTTTTGGAACCCTTAAATATGAATCCAATATATAAGATTTACAGAAAAATGAATCCGCAAGAAAGAACACCAGATGAACACGCTTTGGTTTCAAAAGACATTAAAATAATAAAAGAGAAATTTACATTTAATCATTATTTTTTTGACTTTTTCACTGTAATGTTTGGAGTCATTTCTCTAAAAATTTATGGTGATAAAAACTACGATAACTGGATAAATAAATTGGCGTCTAACTTAGATATTTTTATTTCAAAAATTCCTTTTTTTTATGTGCTCTTCGCCAGAGTCATCCTTTACGGTAATAAAAAATAGCAATAAATTTTAAGTTGAAATAGAATTCAAATTATTAGAAAATAGCGAGAATAATAAATCAAAAAGCTGCAAATCCTCCAAAGAGTTTATGAATTCCATAGAAGATAACTGGTTATATGAAATTAGTCCCAAAAGGAAGCTAATCGACCTTAATTTCCAAGAGATTTGGCGATATAGGGATCTGTTGATTTTGTTCGTAAAGCGTGATATCACAACGGTTTATAAGCAAACTATACTTGGGCCGCTTTGGTTCTTTATTCAGCCTCTATTTACTTCTGTAATATATACGTTGGTGTTCAATAATATCGCAAGTATATCTACAGGCAGCGTTCCTAATTTTTTATTCAATCTTACAGGAATTACAGCATGGAATTATTTCAATCAATGCTTTACCAGTACATCGAACACATTCAACCAAAATGCAGCCCTTTTTGGTAAAGTGTATTTTCCTCGGGTTATTGTTCCTCTTAGTAAAGTAATTGCTGGATTAGTAAAATTTGGAATTCAGTTATTAATTCTGATAGTTTTCTATATTTATTATATTTATCAAGGCAGCTCGGTAACACCGAATGCTAATATCATTCTATTTCCGGTATATGTGATATTAATGGCTTTTATGGGTTTAGGATTTGGGATGATTATTTCAGCAATGACAACTAAATATCGTGATCTTACCGTACTTATCGGTTTTGCGACTTCTTTGTTAGTTTATATTTCAGCGGTACCTTATCCTTTGAGTCAGGTAGAAGAAAAAATGCCAGACATTGCATGGATTGTTCGTTTAAATCCACTAACTCAGATTATAGAAGGATTTCGATATATGATATTAGATGAAGGTATTTTTAACCTAGGATCTTTCTTATACACTATAGGAATTAGTCTAGCTTTATTTCTTATTGGGTTAATTACCTTTAATAGAACTGAAAAGAATTTTATAGATACCGTATAATGAGTGTCATTTTAAAAGCAGAAAATATTTCAAAACAGTATCGATTGGGTACGGTTGGTACAGGCACTATAAGCCATGATTTTAATCGATGGTGGCATCAAATAAGAGGGAAAGAAGATCCTTATCTGAAGGTAGGAGCGGTAAACGATCGATCTGCAAAAGCAAATGAAGATTATGTATGGGCGCTTCGAGATATTAATTTTGAAGTAAAAACAGGTGAGGTTTTAGGTATTATTGGTAAAAACGGTGCCGGAAAATCTACTTTATTAAAATTACTTTCTAGAGTAACTTCTCCCACTACTGGAAGCATAAAAACAAAAGGACGCATTGCCTCATTGCTTGAAGTTGGAACGGGTTTTCATCCAGAACTCACCGGTCGGGAAAACATATATCTCAATGGTGCTATTCTAGGAATGACAAAGCCGGAAATACGTGCGAAAATAGACGAAATTATTGCTTTTTCTGGTTGCGAAATGTATATTGATACTCCCGTAAAAAGATACAGTAGCGGAATGCGTGTTCGTTTAGGTTTTGCAGTAGCAGCGCATCTAGAACCTGAAATATTAGTAGTCGATGAGGTATTAGCCGTGGGTGATGCCGAATTTCAAAAAAAAGCTATTGGCAAAATGCAAGATCTATCTACAGGCGAGGGAAGAACTGTGCTTTTTGTAAGTCATAATATGGCTAGTGTTCAAAATCTATGTACACGAGGTATAGTTTTGGAGAATGGGGAAACTTTTTTTGAGGGAAGTATAGGAGAAGCTATCAATAATTACCTGTCATCAAAGGATCAAAAATTTAGATTTAATATTTCTGGAAAAGTTAAAAAGTCAGATAAAATAAGCATCCAAAATCTTCGAATTTTAAATGAATTTAATACAGAAATAGAAACAATTTTATCGGGAGAAACGCTTTATTTTGAAATTAAATTGAATGCATCTGAAAATCTAAATTCATTGCACCTTGGGTTGGGAGTTTATAGTAATGAAGAAATCCCTCAGTTTCATTGTTCAACAGAAACTTTGAATCAACCTTACTTTAATATTAAAAAAGGAGAAAGCAGTGTCTACTTAAAAATACCTAAATGGCCCTTAGCTTCAGGAAGCTATTATCTTAATATTTATTTGAGATACGAAGATGAAACTATCGATTATATAAAAGAGGCAATTTGGATAAAATCTGAAAAAGGCGATTTTTATAACACCGGTTTTTTACCAAGCTGGAATAAAGGTTTTATGATTGGATATGAGTGGAAATAAAAAGATAATCCATTTTCTATCGGCATCAGATAGAATAAACTACGGAGATTTATTATTTCCAATAATTTTTAAAAAGATGCTGAAGATCTATAATATTGAAGCAGAATTTTATAATTATGGGATTGTAAAAAGTGACCTTTCACATTTTGGTGCATTACCAACTAAATCTTATAAAAAATTTCAAGAAGAAGTTAATAAGAACAAAGGTAACATAGTTGTTGGTGGGGGGGAAGTTTTCTTTGCGAATTGGAGAACGCTTTATTCATTCATAAATCCTTATTATGCACATCTTTTAAAATTTGAAATTTTTAAAAAATTAGATGAAAAGATTAATTTTCCTAAACGATTATTATCTAAAGACTCTTCAATGAGTCCATTTGTACCATTGAAAAACAATTCAAAACTTTTTTTTAGTTCAGTCGGTGGTCGTTTTTATGGAAAAACAGATAATAATAAATATATCGCTAATTTATTAGAGGAAGCAGATTTTATAAGTGTAAGAGACAAACGAACTAAAAACTCACTTAAAGAATATAATGTGGATTCTATCTTAGTGCCAGATTCTGCTATTCTAATGTCAGATTTATTTTCAATTGAATTTTTAAAAAGTAAAACTTCTTCAAATTTAATATTTGATAATAAAGATTACTTGTTATTGCAAGTAGGAATAAATAAAGGACCAGAAAATTTGAAAGATTTTGCATCACAAATTTTAAAACAAGCAACAAAACTAAAATTAGAAATCATCTTATGTCCTATTGGTATGGCTCCAAATCATGAAGATCACAAGATATTAAATGAAATGGCGAAAATATCTGATAGTTTCAATTTGGTCATACCTAAAGGTATTTATGAAATAATGTACTTAATTGCGAGATCTAAAATTTTTGTAGGAACAAGTCTTCATGGAATCATAACAGCTCAAAGTTTTAATAGACCTTTCGTAGCACTTAATCGAAAAGTAGTAAAATCAAAAGTTTATATATCTACTTGGATGCCCGCTTATCAAGATTACAATTTAGACTTTACTGAAATTAATAAATTATCAACCCTAATGAATAAATGGAGCTCAAATGCTCTAGTGCGATATACTAGAGAGCAGAAATTAATGGTTAGTAAGAATTTGACTTTAATTTTTTCAAATTTAATTTAAATTGAAAGAGCCTAAATTTTATATCATCATTGTTACTTACAATGGTCTAAAATGGATTGATAAATGCTTGCATTCATGTGGTGATTTTCCTGTAGTTGTAGTCGATAACAATAGTTCGGATAATACAATAGATTTTATTAAAAATAATTATTCGGATGTTCATCTTTTAGAACAAAATAGAAATTTAGGTTTTGGGCAAGCTAATAATATAGGAATTGAGTATGCTATTAATCATGGTGCAGATTATGTTTTCTTATTAAATCAGGACGCTTATTTAATAGAAGATTGTTTAGAAAAATTAATAAAAATCAGTAAGGACAAATTTGAATATGGAATTTTAAGTCCGTTCCATTATAAAAAAAGTTTTACAGGATTAGATGCAAATTTTTCAATGTTTATGTCAAGATATAATATTTCCAGGGATTATATTTTCGATGCAAATGAGAGCAAGATAAAAGATATCTATTCAATTCCCTTTGTAAATGCTGCCGGTTGGCTTATACCTAAAAGAACACTCAAAAAAGTAGGCTATTTTGATTCGCTATTTTTTCATTATGGAGAGGATCGAAATTATTGCCAAAGAGTTTTGTATCATAATATGAAAATTGGAATTGTTCCTAAGGCTAAAATGATTCATGATCGTGAATTTAGAGAGGTTAAACCCGTATTGAAATATTCAGATGACTATTATGAAGAATATATAAGATATGCTAAAGTCGAATGGGCTGATATAAACTTAAAAAACTTTGATAGTAAATTTTCATTGCAATTAAAACAAATTAGACTAAGCTATTTTAAATTACTTTTCAAATTGAAATTTCGAAAAGCAAAAGAGAATTTTTCTAAATATAGAATTCTAAAAGGACTGTATACATCCTTAAAAAATAGTAGGAATAGAAATTCAATTAAAATTTAATAATTAAGTTCATGCATCCACATCTTGTTTCTATCATTATCCCTACATATAACCGATCTCATTTAATAGGAGAAACTCTTGATTCTATATTTTTTCAAACCTACATTAATTGGGAATGTATTGTAGTAGACGATGGATCTACGGATTATACTGCTGAGTTATTAGATTTTTATATTAAAAAAGATAGTCGGTTTAAGTTTTATAGAAGAACAAACGATTATTTACCTGGAGGGAATGGAGCTAGAAATTATGGTTTGAATCTTGCTAATGGAGATTATATTATTTTTTTTGATAGTGATGATCTAATGACAGAAGATCATATTGAAGTTAAACTCAATGCTATAATTAGTCATAAAGTTGATTATGTAATAGCAAAAACCAAATTTTTAAATTCTACAGACAAAAGTATGGATCGTTATTATAAATTTGATGAATATGAAGTAACTCCCCATAACTATATAATTCAAAGAATAAATTGGCTAACGCTTGACATTATTGTAAAAAAAGAATTAGCTAAATCAATTTCGTTCAATGAAAATCTAAGAACAGGGCAAGAATATAATTATTACTGTAAATTGGTAGTTAGTTCTCAAAGTTGTTTTATTCTTGATAATTATCTTAGTTTAAGAAGAAGACATGAAATATCCAAACAAGGTTTATTAAAACAAGACAAAAAAGCTGAAACAGAAAGTGCAATATTGAAATCTTGGTTTACTTATTTAGATTTAGAATCTAAAATGAGTATTACAACGAAACGAAAGGTTTTATTCAATATTCTGGATTTATGTTATTTATCAGGTAAAACATTAGTGCCGGATAAATCTTTCTTTCTTGATAGTTTGAATGAAAATTTCAAAAATGGCGCCTTGAAATATAGATTAATGATCTATTTCAAAAAATATTTAGGAAGAGGATATTTTTTTAGACAAAAATTTAAAACACAATTATAGAATAAGTGGTTGATTCAAAATTAGTCTCCATAATTATTCCAACCTATAATCGGGCTCATTTTATTGGAGAAACTTTGGAATCTGTTATTGAGCAAACCTATCAAAATTGGGAATGTATCGTAGTAAATGATGGTTCCAACGATTATACTGATGAGCTAATGGAATTTTATCGCGTAAAAGATTCCAGGATTCAATATCATCATCGTCCCGATAATAAGCCAAAAGGAGCCAATGCCTGTAGGAACTATGGTTTCGAACTTAGTAAAGGGGAATATATTAATTGGTTTGATAGTGATGATCTGATGATACCCCAATTTATTGAAAAAAAAATTTCTCCTTTACATATTTCTTCTTTTCAATTCTCAATTTGTGGATGTCGCGTAATAAATGACAAGAAAAGAAATCCCTATAATAGTATACGGAATAAAAATTTTAGTTTATTTAAGGAAATAATACTATTTAGAAATATAATAGTTACTAATTCAATTCTTTTCAGAAGATCCTATTTCGAAGAAAAAAAACTTTTTGATGAGACGATTGCCAGAGGGCAGGAAACCGAGTTTTTTTGTAGATTATTTTATAAAGAAAAAAAAGAAAATTATATAATTATTGATGAACCGTTATTTGACTATCGAATACATCCAAACTCAATAACTGGAAAAAATAGCATAAATTATGTTCCACATTATCGAGCATCTCAATTTAAAATTGCAAAACAAAATTTTAAAAGATCAATAGAAATTAAAGATAATTATCTTATTGCACTCAATACCTCATTAATTTTTAAATACTATAAAGATAGCTTGTTAAATAAGGATAAAAGCTTAAGTCTGGAAGGGTATCAATGGATTAAATCACAGCTCTTTTTATGTAATAAACTATACTTTTTCGAATTTGTAACTTTAGGTCGAATTTTAATGCTTTTAAATTTGAGTAGTTATACTTTTGAAAAGAAGTGGAGAGATGTTTTAAAAAAATCCTACCGAGAGTTAATTTAAAACACTTCTGAAATTGATAAAGAATATATTAAAAAAATTGCAGGTTGTTTTTAATTTGTTTTTTCTGAAAACTTTCTGTCGTAATTTTCGTTATAAAATTGAGAATCCTAAAACATATCCAGTTGTTATTATAAGTTTTAATCAATTTTTTTACCTAAAGAAATTAATTGACTTTTTAAAAAAAACGAAATATGAAAATATTGTAATTATAGATAATGCTTCTACGTATCCTGAATTACTACGGTATTTAGAATTTCTTAAAAAAGATAAATCTGTAAGAATTCATAGATTGAATAAAAATTATGGGCATTTAGTATTTTGGAAGAAAAAGGAGTTTAGGATGTTTTATGGTCAAGGATATCATGTTGTAACAGACCCAGACATTGTACCTATAAGTTCTTGTCCGGATGATTTTTTAGCTATTTTTAAAGCCAAATTGGATAAGCATACTGAAGTTTCTAAAGTTGGTTTTAGTTTGTCTCTGGAAGATATACCTGATGCCAACCCCTTAAAAATTAAAATTCTCAATTGGGAAAAACAATTTTGGCATAAAAAAACACAAGACGGAGATTATTTAGCAGAAATTGATACAACTTTTGCTCTTTATAGACCTTATGATCAGAAATTGGAAAAAAATTTCTTTACTGCAATTAGGACAGGATATCCTTTAATAGCTAGACACGGTGGTTGGTATATTGATGCAGAAAACTTGAGTGTGGAGCAGCAGTATTATTTTAAAACTTCTAACAATTCAAATACATGGAAGATAAAATCTCTATAGCAATTAGAAATAAGAACGAAGCCAAAGATTTAGAGTTTTTATTATTCAATCTTACCGATAGATATTCTGACACCATAGATGAAATTATAGTTATAGATAACGAATCTACAGACGAAAGTGAAAAAATAACTGAAAAATATGGTGCACGTTTCGAAACCATAAAAAACTTTTCTTATGGTGGGAGTGCAAATTTTGCAGCTGAAAAGGCTAAAGGCGATATTGTAGTAATATTTAGTGCACATTCTTATCCTGTTAGTCCGGAATTCTTTGATGTTATAAAAGAAAAATTCGATGCCAATAAAAGATTGGCTGGTGTTAGATGCTTGCATACCCCAAACGATTATCGAAATTATATTCTTAGCATCGATGCTGAAAAGGACCCTAATAAATCGGGCTTAATTTTTACAGGTTCAGCATTCAGAAAAAGTGTTTGGCAACAAATTCCATTCAACGATAAAGTACCCACTTTTGAAGATAAAGACTGGACAAAAAGAGTACTAAAAAAGGGATACCAAATAGAATTTGCTCCTGTAGTATTTGCTTACGAAGTAAGGAGAACGAAGGCACAGTCTTATTTTCGAAGAAAAAATGATTTGTTAGGAAATTATCAAATATGGCATAAAGAAGTAAAAATGAGACAGGCCTTTAATAGCATTGTTGGTACATTCTTAAACGGATCTAAGAACTTATTTATAGACACTTTTTATGCCATTAAATTCTTATTCTTTGTTTTGAAGTTTAAGATAAAAAAGCCTGAAAAATTTAAATATTAGTTTCATCTCATGCGGAAAGGAAATAATCCCAATAAAGATAAAGTTACCTCTGATGACAAGTTTATGCATCAGATCATTATCCCGGTTTATATCCCTAATCAAAAAGATTATTTTAAAGATGCTTTTAAAATCTTCAAAAAGTGTCTTCAATCGATATTAGAAACGGTAGATTTTGAGTACACCTATATTTCTATTATAAATAATGGGAGTTGTAGTGAAGTTGAAAAATACCTTTTAATTTTAAAAGAAAAAGGTGAAATTCAAGAGCTTGTAAATACTTCTAATATAGGGAAATTAAATGCAATTTATAAAGGTGTAGTAGGTCATAATTTTGATTTAATTACAATTGCAGATGCCGACACGATGTTTTTGTCTGGTTGGCAACAGGAAACTATTCGTGTTTTTAATGCTTTTCCAAAGGCCGGTACAGTTGGTATTGTACCTCAATTTAATATGTACGCTAATTTTTGCACCAATGTGATATTCGATAATTTTCTACAAAAAAGAATGCAATTTTTTAAGGTAGCGGAACCAACGAAAATGCAAAAATTTTATCAGAGTATTGGGTGGAATATGAAAGAAGATCATTATTATTTACAGTATATTTTGGGTATTGAAAAAGGTGAAGTAAAAGCCTGTATCGGTTCCAGTCATTTTGTGGCAACCTATAGAAAAGAAATTTTAAACTTAATAAAAAAATATGTTCCTTCGAAAATGGGCCAGAATAGTGAACGTTTATTAGATATTGCTGCATTAAATATGGACTTATGGAAACTGACCACCTTTAAAAATTACGCCTACCATATGGGGAACGTTTATGAGGACTGGATGGATGAAGTTAGTTTTTTAAAAAAGAGAGTTGAAATCCAATCAAACGGTCTAAAAAAAAATAACACTTCAAAATTGAGTTTCTTAGTTAAGAATAGGATCTTTAAAAAACTATTGCGGATCAAGATTGTAAATGATACTTTTTTTAAATATAAAGGGTTGCCTAAAAATGTTTTACTAAAATATGGTAGAACTTATTATTAAATAATAATATGATTTCTCATAAACATAAATGTATTTTTATCCATATACCTAAATGCGCAGGGATTAGTATCACCAAATTTTTATTAGGAGAAGGTGAGTCTATAGCTTGGAACAAGGCAAATTATGATGTGTTATATGGTTGGTGTCCCAGGAATAAAACTTTTTTGCAACATGCACCTGCAAAATTTTTAGTCGAAAAAGGCTTAATTACAGAAAATCAATGGAGCGACTATTATAAGTTTACATTTGTTCGAAATCCGTGGGATCGAGTTATATCCGATTATTTTTGGTTGCAGAAAGATCAAAATATAAAAGGTAATCTAAAAGAGTATTTATGCCGAGAAAAAGAATTTCAGCCAACCTTAACTCAGAAAGGAGTTTTAAAATATAGAGGAGATCATTTATATCCTCAAACTTCATTTTTCGACATCGAAGGCGAATATAAGTTAGATTTTGTAGGACGTTTTGAATCTTTAGAAAGTGATTTAGAAATTTTACTTAAAAATCTAAAAATTGAAGATGATTTTACACTTCATCTTAATAAACGCAAGAAAAAAAGAAAACATTATTCAAGGTTTTTTACAGAATCCAATAAGAACCGTGTAGAAGAACTATTTCGAAAGGATATTGATTTGCTTAATTATTCTTTCGAAGATAAAAGAAAAGGTTTTTCAAAACTATATAAATATCTTTAATGAAGTCTAAAATTATCGTTAGTGTTTTTATGCTTACTTATAATCAAGAAAATATGATTGCACAAGCTATAGAAGGAGTTTTGTGCCAAAAAACTAATTTTAGGTTTCAGTTGATAATAGGCGAGGATGGAAGTACTGACGATACGTTAAACATCTGTAAAAATTATCAGAGAAAATTTGGAGACGTCATTAAATTAATAAGCCGGGATAAAAATATTGGACTAATTAAAAATTTTATCGAAACTGCTAAGCATTTGACTGGAAAATATGTAGCGATTTGTGATGGAGACGACTACTGGACAGATGATTATAAATTACAAAAACAAGTCGATTTATTAGAAAATCATGATGATTATTCGATAGTATTTGGTAAATGTAGAAGATTATATTCGAATGGGAAACTTATTGAAAAATCCAGAACATTAAAAAGGAATAGTTTTGATTTTACTGATTTAGTAATGGAGAACTTTATTCCTTCCGTTACAGTTTTATTTAAAAATTCAGCCATTTTGAATAATCTGCCATCTTGGTTCTCAAGATTACCTTATGGAGATTGGCCTTTATATCTTTATACAGTTGTGGGTGGAAAGAAAATCTATTTTTTGGATGAATATCTTGCGGTTTATAGAGTCGAGGTAGGGCAATCTTTTAAGTTGAGAAAAAAGTTAAGCACTTTATTTAATACCGATTTATTTATTTTAGAAAATTTAAATGAAGAACAAGGTTTTGAAAAATGGGATGAACATTTTCAGAAATCTATTATAAACAAGAAGAAGTCTTTAATTCTAGCTTACAATCGGGAGGGAGATTACATAAAAGCCTTTCAAGAATATTTTAAATTGATTTTGTTTAACAGAAAAATTAAATTTACCAAAATGTATTTTTATTCCTTAATGAAATCTTTTAATGCTTAGCCTTGTTTTAACATACCGTGATCGGGATTTAAAAATCGTAAAGCGTTGTTTAGAATCCTTAAAAGTTCAAAAAGATCAAGATTTTAAAATTTTTCTGATGAATTATGGAAGCTCAGAAAACTATACAGCAGAGCTGGAAAAGCTTTTAAAATTATACGATTTTATAGAATATATTTTTGTGCCCACCTACGGGCAATTATGGAATAAAAGTAGAGCCATTAACATTGCTTTGAAAAGATGTGATACATTGCTTTTATGCGTAGCCGATATCGACCTATTATTTCATCCACATTTTGTTGAGAAATCAAAACAACTCCATAAAGAAATAGGAATCGTTTATTTTAAAACAGGATTTCTCGATAAAGAAACTACCCAGAAAAACCTAAATTTCAATAAAGCCTCTATCTCGTTTAGTAGCAATAAAGAAGTTACCGGTATTACTGTATACAAAACGGAAATTTTAAAAAAAATAAACGGTTACGACGAGTTTTATCATGGTTGGGGTGCCGAGGATACCGATGTGCATTTACGATTGAAAAATGCCGGATATTCGGTGCATTTCTACGATCGTGAAATTTTGGTAAAACACCAATGGCATCTAAAACAGTACCGGAGTAAAAAAAGCAACTATCCTTTCCATACCAATCTCGAAAAAATTAATCATAAGTATATGCTGTTGCAATATCAGCATAAAATTACCCGAGCTAATGGCGAGTTTGAATGGGGCAAAATGCCTGATACAGCAAAATGGAAGGATTTACAAAGACCGATACACAAATTCGAAATCAGTTCCGAATGTTTTCAATTCGATGCTTTTATGGTCGGAATTTTTTCAGGATTAAAAGAAGCTTCTGAAATTAAAATTACTGCCGATACTCGTTCAAAATCAGTCAAAAATCAGATAAAAAAAATTAGCGGTAAAAAACATATACAAACCTATTCGCTAGAAAGTATCAATAATAGGCTTTTAGAAGCAATAATTCAGCATCATCGCTTAGCTCTTTATCGTTATAATATCGATTGGGAAAAAGAAGCGATACTATTAAAAATAGTACCCAATGCCTAACAAAAAGAAAATACTAATGGTGGCGATGCCCAGTTTGCATTTTTTTAGGTGGGTGGATCAGCTAAAAGATAGCGATTTTGACGTGTATTGGTTTGATATTACTGGAGCCGGAAATAAAATAGAACGTATTAACTGGGTACACCAAATTACCAAATGGAAGATGCGATGGGATTTTCCGGGTCGGATTTTCATAAAATCGAAATTTCCAAGCCTATATCGATACTTACAAAAAATTAATGAACGCCGTATTTCTTCAGAGTTTGAAAAAACAATTGCTGAAATCAAACCCGATTTTGTACATAGTTTTGCTTTATATGTAGCTTGTACGCCTATTTTATCGGTTATGAAGAAATATGATCAGTTGAAATGGATATACAGTTCTTGGGGGAGCGATCTATTTTATTTTCAAAATAAAACTGATTATTTAGCCGATATAAAGGAGGTACTCAAGCGTGTAAATTATTTAATAACCGATTGTAAGCGAGATTTTACAATAGCCGAAAAGCATGGTTTCAAAGGACAATTTTTAGGAGTTTTTCCCGGTGGTGGCGGATTTAAATTAGAAGAGATAAATACCTATAAAAAATCAAAAGAAGATAGAAATATAATTTTAATTAAAGGCTATCAAGGCAGGTCGGGAAGAGCAATACCGGTTTTAAAAGCTATTTTAAAATTAAAAGTAGAATTTCAACCGTATCAAATTGTTGTTTTTGGAGCCGATCCGGAGGTTTTTCAATGGGTAAACCAAAAAGACTTAAAAAATTGGAATAATTTCAAGATTTTAGGGAAAATATCTCATCAACAGGTTTTAAAGTTAATGGGTAAATCCAAAATCTATATTGGCAATAGTAATTCTGACGGAATGCCCAATACATTATTAGAAGCCATTTGTTTAGATGTATTCCCAATCCAGTCCAATCCCGGAGGTGTAACTGCCGAAATTATTGAACACGGTAAAAATGGATTTCTGATTTCTGATTGTAATGATATTGAAGAAATTTTTTCTTTGTTGAAGCAAACAATTATTGAAGAAGTTTCTAATTACCCTAAATTTAATGATGAATCTTTAAAACAGTCATTAGATTTTTATACTATAAAAAAACATATTATAAAAACGTATAACTCTTTATTAAATTAATATGCCAAATAAAGTCCGACTTTTTTGGTGGAACGAGCGTAAAATTCAACATAAAGCTAAAGAGAATTATGGCGATATGTTGGGGAAATATCTGATTGAAAAAATATCAGGTAAGAACGTTGAATTTGCCTGGCCAAAAAAGTGGAGTTATAAGGATTATTTTTCCCCAATCTATGTGACTGTAGGCAGTATTTTAACTCACATAAATAAAAAATGTATTGTTTGGGGAAGTGGTATTATTAATAAAACAGATCCTGTAAAAGAGGCTACTTTTTTAGCAGTAAGAGGGCCACAAACTCGGAAATTTTTAATAGAAAAAGGATATCAGGTTCCCGAAGTATATGGCGATCCGGCCATTTTACTGCCTGATTTTTATACACCTGAAATACCTAAAGCCTATACGTTGGGTATTATTCCACATTATAATGATTATAAAACGGCTAAAAAATTACTGAAAGGAGTGCCAGGCATAATTGTGATAGACTTTATGACCAATGATGTGGAAAAAACTACTTGCGAAATTTTAGCCTGTGAGCGTATTGTATCCTCTTCTTTGCATGGTCTTATTGTGAGCCATGCGTATGGAATACCGGCAGTTTGGCAAAAATTTTCAGACAAAGTATTTGGTGACGATATTAAATATCAAGATTATATGGAATCCGTTAAAATTCCTTTCTATAAACCCGAAATTCGACAAACTCCGTATACATTTTCAGAATTAGAAATGTTATTTATCAATTATCCTAGCTTACCGAATGCGCAAATAATGAAAAATCTCAAGGAAGGTTTAATCGAAGTTTGTCCTTTTGAAAAATAAAAAAGTACTACTCGTCGTCGAAAACCGATCAATTATGGAGTAATTTGAGCATTCATCGAAATTAATTTATGAGGAATTTATAAATAGTATATTAGCATTTAATTAACAAATTAATGAAGGCAGTAGGTTTTATTCCATTACGAAAAGGCTCTAAAGGTATTCCCGGTAAAAATAAGCGTAAAATGCTTGGCAGACCTTTATTTTGTTGGGTCTTAACCGAAGCTATATTTTCGAAACTAGATGAGGTAATTGTATTTACTGACGATACTGAAGTTATTGAATTTATCGAAAATCAGTTTCAGTGGTCTTCAAAAGTAAAAGCAATTTTTCGTCCCGAAAATACGGCTACCGATACGGCTTCTACCGAAATGGCAATATTAAATTATTGTGAGTCTGTACACTATAATTTTGATGTGTTCTGTTTATTGCAAGCTACTTCCCCGTTTACAAAAGCGGATGCCATTAACAACGGAATATCAAAAATTGAAGAAGGAGCCGATGCTTCATTAAGCGTAGTGAAAACCCATCGTTTTATCTGGAATCATAACGGTAAATCGTTGAATTATGATTATAAAACTCGACCAAGAAGGCAAGATTTCGAAGGCTTGTTAGTTGAAAATGGTGCGATATATTGTACCACTAAAAAAGCCCTTCAGACTAGCAAAAATCGAATAAGTGGAAACATAGTTCCGTTTGAAATGCCAGAAGTTTCCTATACTGAAATTGATAGCGAAGCCGATTGGATAAGTGTTGAAAATCTTTTGGCAACCGAATTAAAGAAACTGAAAACGAATCAAAAACTCACGCATTTAGTGTTAGATGTAGATGGTGTGTTTACTGATGGAAAAGTGTTATTTTCTGAAAATGGAGAATTAGCGAAATCTTTCGATATGCGCGATGGTATGGGCTTAGAAATTTTGCGTCAACACCAAGTAAAAGTAATGGTAATGACATCAGAAAATTCTGCTTTGGTTGCTGCAAGAATGAAAAAACTCAAAATCGATACCGTGTTTTTAGGAGCAAAAGATAAATTCGGATTGCTTCAAGATTATTGCTTGAAAAATGATTTAGAGATGAGCAGTTTAGCGTACGTAGGAGACGATGTTAACGATATGGCTAATATGTGCCGTGTAGGTTGGTCTTTTGCTCCCGCAAATGCTATGGATGAAATTAAACGAATTGCCGACGTAAATTTGGCAAAAAAATCAGGAGAGGGTGCTATTCGAGAAGTAGCTCAATTTATACAAAAATACAATACTAGATTTTGAATACTTATAAAAAACCTTACGTAATCGCCGAAATTGGATGTAACCACAAAGGCGATATGGAAATTGCAAAAGAGCTAATTAAGGTAGCCAAAATATTTTGCAAAGTAGATGCTGTAAAATTTCAGAAACGTAATAATAAAGAGTTACTAACTGAAAGTCAGTACAACGCGCCACACCCTAATCCGGTAAATGCATATGGCGATACGTATGGGGAACATCGTGAGTTTTTAGAATTTTCAGTAGCACAACATCAAGAATTGAAATCTTTTTGTGAAGAAATGGAAATTACCTATGCTACTTCAGTTTGGGATCTAACCTCAGCTCAAGAAATTGCCAGCTTGCAACCTGATTTTATTAAAATTCCTTCGGCTTGTAATAATCATTATGAGATGTTGAATTGGTTGTGCGAAAATTATTCCGGCGAAATTCATATTTCTACAGGAATGACTACTAAAAACGAAATAGGATATTTAGTTGACTTTTTCACTGAAAAGGGGAGAAATAAAGATTTAGTAATTTATAATTGTACTTCTGGCTATCCGGTTCCTTTTGATGATGTATGTCTGTTAGAAATTTCAAGAATGAAACAACTTTATGAAGATAAAGTAAAGCATATCGGGTTTTCTGGTCATCATTTAGGAATTGCTGTAGATGTAGCCGCGTTTACCTTAGGAGCCAATGTGGTGGAACGACATTATACGTTAGATAGAACTTGGAAGGGAACCGATCATGCGGCTTCGTTAGAACCTTCGGGGATGCGTAAATTAAAACGAGATTTAAGTGCCGTTTACCAGTCCTTAACCTTTAAAGAAAAAGATATTTTAGATATAGAAGCGGTTCAGCGTGAGAAATTGAAATTCAGAAAAAATTAATGGCTAAAAAAAAAGTTTTTGTTTTTTTACCGGATGGTGTCGGCTTACGTAATTTCGCGTATACTAATTTTAATGATTTCGGTGAGGAATTAGGAATGGATGTAGTGTATTGGAATAATAGTGTTTTTCCATTACACGAAAAATTAGGACTACAGGAAGTTAAAATAGCATCCGATAATTTACATCCATTAACACCTATTTATTCCAGAGCGCGAAAACGAATAGAGCTTAATTTATGGCAAAAAGAATTTAAAGATTCGGTTTATAAAACCTATAAATTCCCTTTTCAATATCATACCACCAAAAAAGCCACTCGCAGCATAGTAACCAAGCTTTTAATTGCTACACATAATTCTCGAAAAGGATTAGGTGCAATTAAAGAGAAAATAGCAAAATTAGAACGTAAAAATTCTAAATATCACTATTGCAAAGCACAATTAGAAGCGCATCAACCTGATTTAGTTTTATGTACAACGCAGCGAGCTACTCAAGCAATAAGCGCATTATTAGCTGCTAAAGATTTAGGAATTCCAACGGCTACATTTATTTATAGTTGGGATAATGTGCCTAAAGCGATGTTAGTGGTAGAAAGCGATTATTATTTTGTGTGGAGCGATTTGATGAAAGCTGAAATGCTAAAATATTATCCTTATCTGAAAGATCATCAGGTTATTGTGACCGGTACGCCACAATTTGAACCTCATTTTGATCCAAATCGGATTACACCTAAGGCTAAATTTTTTGCAGAATATGATCTAGATGAAACCAAAAAATATATTTGTTTTTCAGGAGATGATACAACTACGTCACCTTTAGATCAATATTATTTAGAAGATTTGGCCAGTGCAGTACAAAATCTTAATAAAGCGGGCTATAATTTAGGAATCATTTTTAGAAAAGCACCGGTAGATCATACGGGGAGGTATCAAGAAATTATAGAAAAGTATAAACAGGAAATTACGGAAATAGCCCCGGCCTGGAAAGCAATGGGAAAACAATGGAATACTATTCTTCCTGAACCTTACGATTTTTCATTGTTAGCAACAGTTTGTGAACATTCAGAACTTGTGGTGAATATTTGTTCTTCTATGGTTTTCGATTTTGCAATACATAATAAACCTTGCATCTATATTAATTATGAACAACCGCAATTGCAAAGCGGAATTCGAGATATCGGTCAAAATTATAAATATGTACATTTTAGATCGATGCCTTCTGAACATGCAGTAGCTTGGGCAACTTCAAAAGAAAGTTTACAAGCTACTTTAGAAAATGTATTAAAGAATCCGAAACCTATTGTAGCTCAGGTACTAAAATGGTTTACAGTGGTGGCCGGTAAACATCCGAAAACTTCCTCTTTAGAGATTTGGGAAACTATAAAAAATATTTTGAACTAATGCATATAGGTTTTCTAACTCCCGAATATCCACACCCAAAAATAAGTCACTCCGGTGGTTTAGGAAGTAGTTTGCAAAATTTGGTACTGTCTTTACAAGCACAAGCGGTAACTATTAGTGTTTTTGTATATGGTCAAAAAGAGGATGCCGATTTTGAAGAAAACGGGATTCATTTTTATTGCATTAAACAGAAAACCTTTAAAATCGGCGGATTCTATCTATATCGAAAATATATAAATAAAAAACTAAATTATTGGATCCAAAATACCAAGATAGACTTATTAGAAGTTCCGGATTGGACAGGGATTACAGCTTTCATGAACTTTTCAGTTCCAGTAATAATGCGGTTTCATGGTAGTGATACTTATTTTTGTCACTTAGAAAATAGATCTCAAAAATTCAAAAACCGATTTTTTGAACAGCAAGCGGTAACTAATGCAAACGCTTTTATTGCACCTACTACTTTTGCCGGTAATGTTTCAAAAGAACAGTTTCTTATTAAAAATAAAACTGTAAAAACCATTCATTATGGATTGAATTTGGAAAAATTCAATAATGAAAATCCAGAGCAATTTGAGGCATTTACAATTTTATATTTAGGCACGTTAATTCGTAAAAAGGGCGTTTTAGAATTGCCTGATATTTTTGAAAAGGTTCAGCAAAAATATCCAAAAGCAATATTACTATTGATAGGTGGCGATAGTACAGATATCAAAACCGGAAGTACATCAACCTGGGCGTTACTTCAGCAAAAGGTAAAAGAAAAACAACTTTCCGGAATTCAGTATTTAGGCAAAATGCCCTATTCTGACGTAAAAAAGCATATTAAAAAAGCGCATGTTTGTGTTTTTCCATCCTATGCAGAAACTTTAGGGATGGTATCTATAGAATCTATGGCTTTACAAAAAGCAGTGGTAAATACTAATATTGGTTGGGCTAAAGAAATAATAACTCATGGAGAAGATGGGCTTATGGCACATCCATCAAATCATGAAGCTTTTGCAGAAGCGATAAAGCAAATTTTTGACGGGGATGATTTAAGAGAAAAACTTCAAAAAAATGCGCGATTAAAAGTTGAAGCAAATTTTGATATTCAGCAAAAAGCAATTGAAAATATTGAATTTTATAAGGAAATTTTAGCTACACAAAAATGATTAAGTTCGTTCATCGACATAGCGCAAAAATAGTAGCCATTTATAAAGATGCTAAGCCATTAGAAGGGTATGCTGATGAGGTAGTAACAGCTTTTTGGGCAGTAGCCAACGATTATCCCGATCAATGGATTTGTTGGCTGGAAGAAGAGCAAGTTCATAATTTTAATGAACTGGTTTTTTCAGAAATTTTTCATCACAAATTAATCATGGCTTCTTGTGCGGTTAAAACCAGTTTTTTTAATAAAGACATTGGTTATGTCGATCAATTTCCGTTTGCAGTTGTTAATAGATCCGTAAATTACCCAACTTGGTTAATGAGTAGCGACATGGGAGCCATACATGCTACTGTAGTATTGAAATTTCAAAAAAACTTTAGTAGATTTTCTGATTTTGAATATTTATTAAATGCAATAGCAAAATTAGGGCAGCATAACGGACTTTTTTGCTATCATTCGCCCCAATTAGCCATAAAAAGAAGCGAAAATATAAATTATAAAGCTGTTGAAGCCGATTTATTTTCGTTTACATGTCAGTTGTATAAAAAAATAAGAGCGGTTATCTTGTTTTTGTGTTTTATGCAATACAAGAAGAAATACCCTTTTAAATCATTCATTTTTAATTGTTTTAAGCTGAATTTTTTTGCTACTGAAATTGATTTTTCTGATATCTCAATTGAATCTTCTAAGCCGAAAACGGATCATTCAATAGATGTGATAATTCCAACAATAGGTCGCCCTAAACATTTATTGAATGTTTTAAAAGATGTAAAGAAGCAAAGCTTGCTTCCTCAAAAAGTTATTGTAGTAGAGCAAAATCCGGATGTAGGGAGTACAAGCGATTTTGATTTTGCTGCGGAAGATTGGCCGTTTGAAATTCAGCATATTTTTACCCATCAAACTGGAGCTTGTAATGCTCGGAATTTAGCCTTAGAAGAAGTAACAGCAAGTTGGGTGTTTTTTTGTGATGATGATATTCGATTTAAGAGTAACATCATACATGAAGCTTTTATCTGCGTAGACCAATTTGGAGTAGGAGCATTAAACTTGAATTGTAAACAAGAAAACGAAAAGAATACCTATTTTAAAGTAAAACAATGGGCGAGCTTTGGTTCAGGTACCAGTTTTGTTTATTCAGAAAAGCTTAAAAGCCTATCTTTTGATATCGCTTTAGAATATGGTTATGGAGAAGATAAAGATTTTGGGATGCAATTGCGCAATCAAGGTGTTGATATTATCTATCATCCGGAAATTGAAATTATTCATCTTAAAGCACCAATGGGAGGTTTTAGGACTAAAACTACTAAACCTTGGGAGCAAACAAAACCAATTCCCAAACCCTCACCTACAGTAATGACGTATATTCAAAAGAATTATACGGTAGAACAGCAAAGAGGATATCAGCTTATTTTATGGTTTAAATTTTATAAATCGCAAAAAATAAAAAATCCATTTAAGTATAAAAGGATTATGCAAAAACGCTGGGCAGTAAGCGAGCGTTGGGCCGCTAAATTGCAGCAAAATAGAAGATCATGAAGTTTGGTTTAATAATATGTACTTTTGAAAGAGCAACGGCTTTACTTCGGGTGTTAGATTCAGTAAAAGCCCAAGCGGTATATCCTAATCAAATTCTTATAATAGATGGATCGCTGACTCACAATACTAAGGAAGCATTACAAGCGTATTCTATTCCAAACTTAGACTATTATTATGTTCAAGAAAAGCATCGTGGTTTAACCAGGCAGCGAAATTTTGGAATAGCAAAACTTTCTTCTGAACTAGATATTGCTTTTTTTCTTGATGATGATGTGGACTTAGTGTCTGATTATTTTGAAAATATATTGGATACTTACAAAAACTATCCAGATGCTTTAGGAGTCGGAGGCTATATATTAGATGATTCTATTAATTGGCAGAAAGCTGAAAATGGCCCTGTTTTATATGATGAATATGAATTTGACGGTTGGAAACGAAAATTAGGGAGTCGAAATGTTTTAAGAAAAAAACTAAATTTATTAAGCGATTGTGCACCTGGTATTATGCCGGCGTTTTCTAATGGTTTTTCAATAGGTTTTTTACCGCCTAGCGGAAAAACCTATTCTGTTGAATTTTTTATAGGCTGCGCAATGTCTTTCCGAATTAGTAAAGTTAAAAATATAAAATTTTCAAATTATTTTGAAGGTTATGGCTTGTATGAAGATATGGAGTATTGCCTGCGAGTTTCTAAATTAGGGCAATTATATGTAAATACCTCAGCACGTCTGTATCATTATCACGATCCCGATGGGCGGCCGAATCAATTTAGATATGGCAAAATGGTTATTGAAAATGGCTGGCATGTTTGGCGAACTAAATATGAAAAGCCATCGCTAAAAGCGAGGCTAAAGTGGTATAAAATTGCGTATTTATTAACTTTTGTGCGATTATCAAATGTATTTTCTACCTCTAAAAGGCAGGAAGCATTTACTGAATTTTTGGGTAGAATGCGCGCATTGTTGGCAACACCATTTAAACACTAATTTTGCTGATGAAATTTGTTGTAATCACTCATGTTGTTCATAAAAAAGTCGGATCTAATTTTCAGGCTTATGCTCCGTATGTGTTGGAAATGAATAGATGGTTCAACTATGTTGATGCGGTAAAAATAGTAGCTCCTGCAAATATTGATTACGCATCTAAGATCGCAGCCGCCTACCAACATAAACAACTAGATTTTGTAGAAGTTCCGCAATTTTCGTTGCTTTCAGTACGGAGTGTTTTCACAACGCTATTGAAATTACCCATTATAAGCTATACTATTTGGAAATCGATGAAGTGGGCCGACCATATTCATTTACGGTGTCCGGGTAATATGGGATTATTAGGAAGTATGATACAAGTTTTTTTTCCTTCAAAAGCTAAAACCGTAAAATATGCAGGAAATTGGGATCCAAATTCAAAGCAACCTTGGAGTTATAAATTGCAAAAGTGGATAATTTCGAATACTTTTCTAAGCAAGAATATGAAAGTGTTGGTTTATGGAGATTGGCCAGAACAAACTAAAAATATCAAATCGTTTTTTACGGCTTCATTTTCTGAAAATGAATGTGTGCATATAGATGATAAAATCATCGAAAATCAAGTTAGATTTATTTTTGTTGGAAGTTTGGTTGAGGGTAAAAGACCTCTAGAAGCTATTAAAATTGTACAAAGTTTAAAGCTAAAAGGGATAAATGCTGTATTAGAATTGTATGGTGAAGGATCTTTAAAAGAAAGTTTGCAAAGTTATATTATTGAAAATAATCTCTCCGATATTATTAAACTGTGCGGAGTAATTCCACTTGAACTTTTGAAAAGAAAATATCAGGAAGCTCATTTTTCGATTTTACCTTCAAAAAGTGAAGGTTGGCCTAAAGCTGTCGCTGAAGCTATGTTCTTTAATTGTGTTCCTATTGCTACTCCTGTATCTTGTGTGCCGTGGATGCTCAATTATGGCAAAAGAGGAATAGTTATGGATCAAAATTTCGATAAAAATATTGCAAAAATTGATGGGGTAATAAAAGATCCTCTAGTCTATAATGATATGGCTAAAGAAGCAGGAGATTGGTCAAGAACGTATACTTTAGAATATTTCGAAGCTGAAATATATAAACTTTTATGAGGGTATTGCAGATAATAGATTCTTTAGATGCAGGGGGAGCTGAGCGTATGGCTGTCAATTTTTACAATGCCCTAAGTAATGTAGAAAACATAACCTCATTTTTAGTGGTGACCAGAAAGGAGGGGATTTTAAAGAAAGAGTTAAAGACTTCTTCAAATTATCTATTTTTAGAAAGGAAAAGAGTAATTGATATCAAAGCTATTTATGCTCTTATGAAATTTGTTAGAGCAAAAAATATAACTCACATTCATGCGCATGGCAGCTCTTATTTTATTTCGAGTTTGTTGAAGATTGCAATTCCGCGTCTAATTCTTATTTGGCATGATCATTATGGTAACAGTGAATTTCTTAACGAAAGGCGCTATTCAGTTTTAAAATTATGCAGCTTTCAATTTGATGGCATAATTGCAGTAAATAAAAAATTGGCAGATTGGAATAGCAAAAAATTAAATTGCACCAATTGTATCCAAATAAATAATTTTGTTCAACTTGCTGAAAATACAGTTGAAAACGTGAATTTGGAAGGAAACCAAAAAGTAAAATTGATTTGTGTAGCAAACTTTAGACCTCAAAAAAATCATCTATTTTTACTTAATGTTTTTGCTAAACTGAGCGATAAGGATCTAAGTCTACACCTTTTTGGTAAGCACTTTAATGATGAATACGGTAATAGGATTTTAGAGCGGGTAGAGAAGATGACTAATGTTTTTTATTATGGTCCAAAGTCCATTAATAGGGAAATACTAAATCAAGCTTCCATAGGTATTTTAGTTTCGAAATCAGAAGGCTTACCACTAGTTCTATTGGAGTATGCTGAAGCTGAATTAGCTGTTATTTGTACAGATGTAGGGGAGTGTAGAGCCGTTGTTGAAGATACTGGAATAATAATTAATTCTGGGAATGAAGATGACTTGCTGGAGGCCATTAATTCATATGCCGAAGATAGTACAAAGCTAAATAGCAATGCATTAGAATTTCATCAATTAGCGAAAAGAAAATTTGGTGCTGAAGAAATTATAAAACAATCAATTGAGTTCTATAAAAGATGCAGTTGACGATAGATCAAAATAGAAAAGAATACTTTCGACTTTTGCTGCTCCATGTGGCTATAGCATTTGCAATATATTTATATAGACCTATCTCTGTACTTATTTGCCATGGGATGTTATTATTTTGGTTAATTTATATTCTTCAGAAAAAGAATAAAAATAACGAAGCTTTAATGGCAGCAGCCTATGTTGCAGGAAGCGAAGTGTATTTTAGAATGACTGCCGGTATGATATTTTATGAAACCGGAAAATATATGGTTGTGGTTTACATCCTTATAGGTATGTTTTTTAAAGGAACATCTTCTAAAACAGTACCCTATTGGTTTTTTATTCTTATGATGGTACCTGGTATATTGGTTTCAGCAATTAATATAAGCTATGGTGCTGAGTTTAGGAAGTTAGTTGCATTTAATTTAAGTGGTCCGGTTTGTCTAGGTGTCGTGGCAATCTATTGCTATTACAAAAAAATTAAAAAAGCAGATTTTGAAAAGGTAATTTTAATGTTGCTCTTACCGCTAATTTCAAATATGCTTTATTTATACCTGTATACACCTTCTTTAAAAGAATCACTCATAAATGTCTCCGCGAATTATTCAGCAACGGGAGGATATGGTCCTAATCAAATTTCGACTATTTTCGGAATGGGTTTCTTTCTTATTTCAACCCGACTTTTTCTGGTTAGGGACAAATTAATAAATCTTGTGGATTTTGTTTTGCTTGGTTTGATGGCCTATCGTGCAATAGTTACGTTTTCTAGGGGTGGTGTTGTTACTGGCGTAATTTGTATCAGCACATTTGTGCTATTCTTTTATTATAAACAAAATGCAAAAACTAGATCAAGTATTTTCAAGAAAATATTATTTATAGCAGTTGCAGGACTGGCAGTATGGTCATTTACGTTAGTTAAGACTTCTGGGTTAATAGGGAATCGATATACAAATAGAGATGCCTCAGGTAAGTTAAAAGAAGATATTACGACCGGAAGATCAGAATTAATAGAAACCGAATTACATGCATTCATTAATCATCCAATTCTAGGAATTGGAGTAGGGAAAGGGAAAGAATATCGCGAGGATCAATTAGGTATTATTATAGCAACGCATAACGAAATTAGCCGAATGCTATCAGAACAGGGTATTCTTGGTCTTATTAGTTTGTTGATTTTAATTTTTGTTCCTGTTGTATTTTGGTTTAAATTCGAAAACAATTATTATTTTTTAGCGTTTTTAGCCTTTTGGTTCTTAACAATTAACCATTCGGCCATGCGAATTGCTCTGCCGGCTTTCGTATATGGCCTGGCATTACTTTATATAGTAGATGACAAAAAAGATCCTATACATAGGAAACGACTTGCGCGTTAATAGTTTTACAGCTACCTATATCTCCTTCTTAAGTAAAATGCTTAGGTTAGAAGGATTTAAGGTAAAAACTGCATCGGCTAAACGCAACAAGGCTGTACGTCTAATAGAGATGCTTGGTTTAATTATTAGATTTCATAAATCTACAGATCTTGTACTTATCGATACTTATGGAGCTACTAATTTTTACTATGCTTATTTAGTAGGAAGATTTTGCCAATTTTTTGATATACCGTATATTCCTATCCTACACGGTGGGAATCTTCCTGAACGATTGGATAAAGATCCTAAATTCAGTAAAAATTTATTTGGCAATGCTTATCAAAACATTGCGCCTTCAAATTTTCTTAAAAATGAATTTGAGCAAAGAAATATTAATCGAATCTACCTTATTCCCAATTCTATAGATTTAAAAAATTATCCTTTTAAACCTCGTACAGTTTTTAGACCAAGATTGTTATGGGTGCGGCGCTTTCAGTATCGCTATGATCCAAAAATGGCTCTAAATGTTTTGGAACTTTTAGCTGAAAATTATGAGGATGCCGAGTTGTGTATGGTTGGCCCCGAGAAAGATGGCAGCATGCAGGATTGTAAGCGGCTGGCAAAGAAGAAGAATCTTAATGTTAAGTTTACCGGTAAGCTAAAAAAAGTAGAATGGGCAGAATTATCTAAAGATTACGATTTTTTCATCAATACTACTACTATTGATAACACGCCAATTAGTGTTATTGAATCTATGAGTTTAGGTTTGCCCATAATCTCAACAAATGTAGGTGGAATGCCCAATTTAATTAATCATAATGAAGATGGTATTTTAGTTCCCTCAGGAGATGCAGAAAAAATGGCTTCAGAAATAGCTAAGATCATAGAATACCCAAAAAGAGGAGAATCTTTGGCTTTAAATGCACGGAGTAAGGCCGAATCTTTCGATTGGCAAATGATAAGGAAAGACTGGTTAGAGGTTATTAATAATGGCTGCTAAAAAAATTCTTTATATAGGAAATAAACTAGCGAATCTTGGACGTACGCCAACTTCGGCTGATATTTTACCTGGATTATTCGAAAAAGAGGGCTATGTAGTATATTCATTTTCAGTAAAAGAGAATAAAATTTTACGTCTGCTAGACATGCTCAAAAGTGTACTTGTTTTGAGCAATAAGGTAGATTGGATCATTATAGATGTGTACAGCACACAAAATTTTTGGTACGCCTATTTGTGCGGAAAGCTTAGTAAAGCGAAAGGAGTTCATTATATAAATATTTTACATGGCGGAAATCTGGAGAGAAGACTACGCAAAAATTTCTTGTCGTTTTTCCACAACGCTAAATACAATATCGCGCCATCCGAATTTTTTTATTCAAAATTTTCGGCTGTAGGATTAACGAATTTGAAGTTTATTCCAAATTCAATAAAACTAGATGAATATAATTTTAAAGAACGTCATCAATTTGGGCCAAAAATAATTTGGGTACGATCTTTTGCTGAAATTTATAATCCACTATTGGCGATTCAGCTACTCGAGTTATTAGTACAGAAATACGGTAAATCAGCGCTTTACATGGTTGGTCCTGACAAAGATGGTAGCCTTCTGAAATGTAAAAATTATGCTGAAAAAAATAAATTACCAGTTCATTTTAAAGGTAAGCTTGATAAAAAAATATGGCATAAACTCGCTGAAGAATGCGATATTTTCTTGAATACCTCTACTTTAGATAATACACCCGTAAGTATTGTAGAAGCTATGGCGCTAGGTTTACCAGTGCTAAGTTCTAAAGTTGGTGGGATTCCATACCTGATTGAAGATGGTAAAGATGGAATTTTATTTGAAAGTAATAATCTTAAAGATTTGGCAGATAAAACTTTTAAATTATTAGATAAGCAGTTAGATGCGAATACTATAGCGAAGAATGCTAGAAAGAAAGTTGAAAAATTTGATTGGGAAAATGTAAAAGATCAGTGGAACGATTTACTGACTTAAAAGAGTATATTTGATTGCGTAAATTAACGGAAATGGCAGACAAACCCCTACTACATTTCGAAATTTCAGAAAGGAAGGTTCTTCTACGAATATTCGACGTGCTGTTTGTTCTTTTAACGCTTACATTACTGCAAATTTTCACCAATTTTAGTTACTTCAGGATTAGTAAAGAGTTTTGGTATTGGACAGTTTTGCTTGTCGCCTATTTAAAACTGTTTGCTCATATTTTTGAACTCTACGACCTTCAGAAAGCAAGCCAGTTTGATGTAGTGCTCAAAAATGCATTGCTAACAACCTCCTTAACAGTTCTTTTTTTTATTTTAACACCGCTGTTAAGTCCGAGTCTACCCGATAACAGAATTCAAATTCTATATTTTTTCCTCACAATTTTATGCACAATTTTATTGTGGCGTTGGGCTTATATTTCTTTGATTGCCTCACCAAGATTTAATAAAAGAGTAATTGTAGTTGGGGATAGTTTTGATATTAAAATGATTGCAGAAGCCTTTAAAAAAGCAGATCCAAATTACGAGGTTGTAGGATTTGTAAATACCGATGGGCAGGTTGAAGTTGAAGATGAAAATTTGTTACAATTTGAGGTTAATGATTTACGAAAAGCGGTTAAAAAATATCATATAAAAGAAATTGTGGTATCTAGTGGCTATAGTGGATTAATGCTTCCGCTGTATAATGAACTCAGTTTTCTTCTGAATGAAGGCTTCCCAATTCGTGATTATATGCAGGTTTACGAAGATATTACTGCAAGAATTCCTGTGCAAAATGTAGATCACGATTTCTATAGGTATTTTCCTTTTAGCCGAAGTAATCAAAACAAATTTTACCTTTTTAGCTTACGTCTATTTGATATTCTATTTTCATTAATCGGAATAGTAATAGGCATTGCAATCGTTCCATTTTTATTAATAGGAAACGCTTTAGCTAATCGCGGCCCTTTGCTATATACACAAGAAAGAATTGGCCAAAATAGTAAGCCATTTAAGATTATTAAATTTAGAACGATGGTTAAGAATGCAGAAGAGCAGGGACCAAGATATGCTGAAAAGAATGATCTTCGAACCACGCCCTTTGGTAAATTTATGCGAAAAGCCAGAATCGATGAAATTCCACAATTTTTGAATTTACTAAAGGGGGAAATGAGTTTGATAGGTCCAAGACCAGAACGTCCTATATTTGTACAGGAGCTTTCTAAAAGTATTCCTTTTTATAACATTCGGCATGTAATCAAACCTGGTTTAACGGGTTGGGCGCAGGTAAAAGGAGATTATAGCGGAGAAGAAGCCGGTGCTTTAGAAAAACTTCAGTATGATCTATTTTATATAAAACATCGAAGCATTTTCTTAGACCTTAATATCATTCTAAAAACCTTAAGTACCGTAATTTCTATGCGCGGGCAGTAGTCGGTACATAGATCACTACGCTTCTTGAATTGAGAAGAAATTAGAATATAGATTAGACAGTATTAAAAGTATTTTACTGCTGAAATATAGAAAACGTAATTTTTATAAATCCAGTTTTGATGAATCAGACGTTAATTTTTAAAATCTTACAGTTTTTTACTAAAAATACTTGCTGCGCTTAATTCCTACCATGGCAAAAAGAAAAATAAAGAGCGCTAAAAACTTCGAAACTCGAGCGATATAATCGCCATATTTGGAATAAAAAGTAACTTTATTATTAAGAATAATGTTACCAGATATAGTTCCGCGTTTTTCGTATTCTAATTTTTGTTGAACCTCTCCAATTGGATTTATGATTTCTGAAATTCCAGTATTTGCACTTCTTGCTACCGATCTTCTGTTTTCGATTGCTCTAAGTTTAGCGTAACTGGCATGTTGTCTATGTCCTGCTGTATTTTTCCACCAGGCATCATTGGTGATTATACTCAAAAAATTGGCTCCGTTTTTTACATAACCGGTAACATATTCGCCATAAATAGATTCGTAACAAATAATTGGAGCGGTTGAAATACTATCTTTTATATTGAATACAGCTCTATCTTTTTGGGTAGTTTTCATTGCGACTGTTCCACCCAAATCGATCATGACATCGCCTAAAATTGGTTTTAGAATATCCTGGTACGGAAAGTTTTCTACCCCAACAACTAATTTCGATTTGTGATAAATCTGGTTTTCAGTATTATTTTTAATTAGAAAAGCCGAATTGTAATCATTAAACCAATCATTCTCTCCTAACCGATTAGACTGAGGATTTACTAAATTAGGATCGGAGAAACGCTCGTAAAATGAAACTCCTCCTAAAAAACTTAAATTTGGCTGAAGTTGTGAAATTTGTCTTCCAAAAAATGCAGCTTCAGATTTGTTGAATCTTGATAAAATTGTTCCGTCGGCAAAAACGGTTTCAGGGGCCAAAACAATTTCGGTCGAATCTGTGATGTTTTCCGAAGTCATATTTAGCAATAACTCGCCAATTTTTGTATCGTTCGTGTTATACTTTTCGGTATAAGGATTTATGTTGGGTTGAAGTATTAGGGCATTTATTTTTTCCCGTGGCATCTCATAATTCCACAACAAAATATAAGATAAGATAATTGGTAGTCCAATAGTTAAGATAGATTTAATACCGGCGCGATATAAAATCGTTTTTTCCTTAAATTCATTGAAAGCAAGTATGGCTTTAAAAAATATAAAATTCACAAGTAGGACCCATAATGTTCCCCCAAAGGTTCCTGTAAATTCGTACCATTGTATCCAGTTAGTATATTCAGAAAAGCCATTACCCAAATTTAGCCAAGGCCATGAAAAATCCCAGCCAAGATGTATTTTTTCGAATACGATCCAAAGGCTTATAAAAAAACTGGCAGAAGCTCTAAAACCTGTTCTTTTTGCAATTATATGGTATATTAAAAATACGATAGACATAAGTAAAGAATTCGCCAGAATAGCGAAAGCACCACCAAAAGGAGTAGAAAAATAGATCCAATAGGTAGTAATAATATTCCAAATGAAAAAGCTAATATAAGCGACTCCAAAAATCTTCAATTTCTTAAACTTCGCTTCAGAATTTCGAATATTGAATTCTGCTAAAAGTAAAGGCGTAAATCCTAAAAAAAGGAGCAACGGAAAACCGTTAGTAGGCCAGCCAAAAGCAAGCAAAAGTCCGCTTAAAATTGCAAATAGAATATTTTTCATAATTAAAAAAATTAAACTGAAATTTGTCTTTTTACTGTTATCAGCTTTAAGGGAATTGCCTTTGATTTTTGTAGACAAAAATACTAAACTTAGTTAGAAAAAAGGTTTTAAGGAAATTTTATTAGACATTGAATTGTAAATACCTATTTTAGTTGATTGCTAATCGAACTAATCAATGAAGAAACATATTCCGAATCTTATAACGCTTTGTAATTTATTCAGTGGAAGTATTGCTGTAATTTTTGCCGTTCAGGGGAACTTAGTTGCAGCAGCATTTTTCGTAGCTTTAGGAATATTTTTCGATTTTTTTGATGGTCTTGCGGCTAGAGCATTGAATGTTAAAAGTGACGTGGGATTACAACTGGATTCTCTTGCAGATGTTGTAACTAGTGGGGTGGTGCCCGGTATTGTGATGTTTCAGCTGCTTACAATGGCATTGCCGGGTGAAAATGGAGTTCCGCAGTGGACTTCGGAAACGAATTGGTTAGAATTTACTTTTAACCCTTTAGCTTTATTTGGGCTTCTTATTATATTGGGATCGGGTTACAGACTCGCTAAATTTAATGTAGATGACCGCCAGACAGATTCTTTTATTGGTTTACCAACTCCTGCAAATGCGTTATTGATCTTGTCGCTACCACTCATTTTGACCTATCAGCCAAATAGTTTTGCTACAGAAATAATTCTAAACGAATGGTTTCTTTTTGCTTTAACCATCATTAGTTTCATTATTTTGAACGCGGAATTGCCATTGTTCGCTCTAAAATTTAAAAACTATGGATTTAAGGGAAATGAGATCAGGTATATTTTCTTAATTCTCTGTGTAGTTTTAATCGTGTTGTTTCAGTTTCTGGCAGTGCCAATGATCATTTTGAGCTATGTGCTTTTATCTATTTTTTCCAGAAACAAAAGCTGAAAATAGATTTTTTAGTCAAACAATTTCTTCTTTCTAAGCTCAAAGTTCTGTCCTAAATAGACTTTACGAACCATTTCGTCTTCGGCAAGTTCTTCAGGAATACCATGTTTCAGGATACTTCCTTCAAACATAAGATAAGTGCGGTCAGTAATCGCTAAGGTTTCCTGGACGTTGTGATCGGTAATTAAAATTCCGATGTTTTTGTTTTTCAACTGCGCCACAATACGTTGGATGTCCTCAACCGCTACAGGATCTACCCCGGCAAAAGGTTCGTCTAAAAGAATGAATTTTGGATCAGTCGCAAGTGCTCGTGCGATTTCGGTACGCCGGCGCTCTCCACCACTTAATAAATCGCCTCGATTAGTACGAATATGGTTTAAGCTAAATTCATCAATTAAGGATTCCATTTTCATTTCCCGCTCCTTCTTAGAGAGCTTTGTGAGCTGTAAAACACTCATAATATTGTCTTCTATACTTAGCTTTCTAAAAACTGATGCTTCTTGTGCTAAATAACCTATACCATGCTGCGCCCTTTTGTACATCGGGAAATTGGTGATGTTTTCAGCATCCAGAACGATACTACCACTATTAGGTTTAATTAAGCCAACAATCATATAGAAAGAAGTTGTTTTTCCTGCGCCATTAGGACCCAGTAAACCAACAATTTCGCCTTGATTCACTTCAAGAGAAATTCCCTTAACTACTTTTCTACCTTTATATTGTTTTATAAGATTATCGGCTTTTAATTTCATTTCTTAGGTTTAGTTCAGTTATAAACATAAATTATACCGATTTATTTTTCGGCATTTGCTTCTTCTAAAGAATCCCAGTATTCAAACGCACGGCGAAGGTGTGGGATCACGATGGTTCCGCCAATTAGAGTTCCTATACTTAGCGTTTCCATTACTTCTTCACGCTTTAGACCTTCTTTAAAACTGCTCTCTAAGTGATACTTTACACAATCGTCGCATCTTAATACAAGCGAAGCAACTAAACCTAAAAGCTCTTTAGTTCTTTTGTCTAAAGCACCTTCAGAAAAAGCATTCGTATCTAAATTAAAAATACGTTTTAGAACTTTATTATTCTCTCCAAGAATTTTATCGTTCATTTTTTGGCGATACGAATTAAATTCGTGAACCTGATTAATCATAGCTTAATTTTTTTCTTTAATTTCTCTTTTATAAATAATCTTCGATATTACAATACTTACCTCGTAAAGTATTAATACCGGTACTGCAACGATAATCTGACTTACAATATCAGGAGGTGTTATTACTGCTGAAATAATAAGTACAATTACTAATGCATATTTTCTATATTTTCTTAGGAATTGCGGCGTAACTACCCCAACTTTAGTCAAAAAGTAAATAAGGATAGGAAGTTCGAATACTAAGCCGGTTGCGATTACGGAAGATCTTACTAAACTTATATAACTGCTTAAATCGAATTCATTCAAGACTATCTCACTTACCTGATATTTTCCTAGGAAGTTGATAGAAAGCGGTGTTACTACATAGTAGCCAAAAAGCACTCCCATAAAAAATAAAAGAGAGGTGACGAATATAAAACCTTTAGCATGTTTTCTTTCATTCTCGTGCATTGCCGGGGCAACAAATTTCCAGAATTCATATATAATAAATGGGAATGCGATTATAAAACCTGCCGTTATAGATGTCCAAACATGGGCAGAGAATTGCCCACCCATCGTTCTACTTTGTATGGTAAACGGTAGCTCTTGAAAGCAAAATCCGCCATCAATGCCAAGTGCTTCAGATACTTTGCATAACATACTATACGACCAGAAATCTCCTTTACTTGGGCCAAATAGAAGTACATCAAAGATAAAACCTTTTAAAAGAAAGGCTACTGTTGCTGCAATTACTACTGCAAGAACAGATCGTATTAAATGCCATCTTAATTCTTCAAGATGATCTAAAAAAGACATTTCTGGTTCCTCTTGTTGAGGCTGGCTTATTTTTTTCATCATAAAATTCCTTCTCTTATTAAATTATGAATATGCACCACGCCAATATATTTTCCATTTTTTGTAGCTAACAACTGCGATATTTTGTTCGCCTGTAATGCATCAAGAGCTTCCACAGCCAGTGCATCTTCATCAATGCTTTTTGGCGATTTGCTCATTATATCTGCAGCGGTAAGATTCTTAAATTCATCATTATTTTTTAGCATTCTACGAATGTCTCCATCGGTTATAATGCCTACAATTTCATTATTTTCCAAAACAGCCGTTACACCAAGCATATTTTCAGAAATAACTATAATAGCATCGGTTACTGTAGTCCCGGGAGAAACACTGGGTTTCATATTTTGGGCTGCAATATCTTTAACTCGCAAATATAATTTTTTTCCAAGACTGCCACCGGGATGGTATTTTGCAAAATCTTCACTAGAAAAACCGCGTAGTTTTAAAAGACAGATCGCTAGAGCATCACCAATTACTAATTGTGCAGTGGTACTGGTTGTAGGAGCTAGGTTGTTGGGACAAGCTTCTTTTTCTACATAAGAATTAAGAATAAAATCGGCCGATTTTCCTAAAAACGAATCTTTATCTGCTGTCATTGCGATAAGCGTATTATGAAAATCTTTAATAAAAGGTACCAATACCTTTATTTCAGGGCTGTTTCCACTTTTGCTAATACAAAGTACAATATCGTCTTTTTGGATGATACCTAAATCTCCGTGAATTGCATCTGCCGCATGCATAAAAATCGCCGGAGTTCCGGTTGAATTTAGTGTAGCAACAATTTTATTTGCAATAGCAGCACTTTTTCCAACTCCGGTTACAATTACTCTGCCTTTAGCATTGTAAATTTTTTTTACCGCCTCTACAAATTCATTATCAATAAGATGTTCTAAATTTGCAATGGCTTTAGCTTCAATTTTTACAGTTTCCTTTGCGGTATTTAGAATTTTTTGCTGAAGTTTCAAATTTTGAAATAATTATGGATTGCAGATACTAAAGAAATATGTATATTTAGATGTGCAAATGTATGTAAAATTGTAACACAATTTAATGAGTTTGACTGAAATTGATTTACATAAAGAACTGAAGAAATATTTTGGTTTTAGCCAATTTAAAGGTCTTCAGGAGGATGTTGTAGCAAGTATCGTAAACAAAAACGATACTTTTGTAATTATGCCAACAGGAGGAGGTAAGTCCCTATGCTACCAACTACCTGCATTAATAGAAGAAGGAACTGCAATTGTTGTATCGCCCCTTATCGCCTTAATGAAAAACCAGGTGGATGCCATTCGAGGAATTTCTTCGGAATATGGCGTTGCCCATGTGCTTAATTCGTCGCTAAATAAGACTGAAGTAAAGCAGGTTAAGGAAGATATTGTGAATGGTGTGACCAAACTCTTATATGTCGCTCCAGAATCTTTAACAAAAGATGATTATGTCGATTTTCTAAAACAGCAGAAAATTTCTTTTCTCGCAATTGATGAAGCGCATTGCATTAGCGAATGGGGGCACGACTTTAGGCCAGAGTATCGAAATCTGAAAAGTATAATACAGCGTATAGGCGAAAATATTCCAATTATCGCACTTACCGCCACGGCTACTCCAAAAGTACAGGAAGATATTCTTAAAAATTTGGGTATCCAAAAGGCAAAAACATTTAAAGCCAGTTTTAATAGACCTAATCTTTACTACGAAGTACGGCCTAAAACTAAGAATATTGATGCCGATATCATTCGTTTTGTGAAACAGAATAATGGTAAGAGCGGAATCATTTATTGCCTTAGCCGTAAAAAAGTAGAAGAGCTGGCCCAAACCCTACAGGTAAACGGAATTAATGCGATACCATATCACGCTGGTCTAGACGCAAAAACACGATCTAAACATCAAGATATGTTCTTGATGGAAGATGTAGATGTCGTTGTGGCTACCATTGCTTTTGGAATGGGTATCGATAAGCCCGATGTGCGTTTTGTTATTCATCATGATATTCCAAAAAGTATCGAAAGCTACTACCAGGAAACCGGAAGAGCCGGTCGTGACGGTGGTGAAGGACATTGTCTCGCTTTCTACGCCTATAAGGACATAGAAAAATTAGAGAAGTTTATGAGTGGTAAACCTGTTGCAGAGCAAGAGGTAGGCCATGCGTTACTTCAGGAAGTAGTTGCTTATGCTGAAACTTCAATGTCGCGAAGAAAATTTATTCTTCATTATTTTGGAGAAGAATTCGATGACAAAACAGGAGAGGGGGCTTCTATGGACGATAACGTTCGTAATCCTAAAAAACAGCATGAAGCTAAAGAAGAATTAGGATTACTAATTCAAGTAATCAAAGAAACAAAGCAGTTATATAAATCGAAAGAAGTTGTAAAGACGCTTGTAGGAAAAAGTAATGCTTTGATTTTATCCCATAAAACCGATCAAAATCCGCTTTTTGGAAAAGGGAAAGATAAAAGTGAGAGTTTTTGGATGGCTCTTACAAGACAAGCACTTGTTGCAGGATATTTACGTAAGGATATAGAAACATACGGCGTAATTAAATTAACCGAGAAAGGGGAAGAGTTTCTGAAAAATCCTATACCTTTTATGATGACTCACGATCATATTTTTAATGAGTCTTCAGATAATGCTGCCGTTTCTTCCAAAGTCTCAACAGGAGTCGATGATAAATTAGTAAGCATGCTTAAAGAGCTGCGAAAAAAGGTTGCTAAGAAAAATGGCGTGCCTCCTTTTGTAGTTTTTCAGGATCCTTCTATAGACGACATGGCGTTGAAATACCCTGTTGACCTAAAAGAGTTAGGAAATATTTTTGGAGTAGGTGAAGGGAAAGCAAAGAAATATGGTAAAGATTTTGTAAATCTTATAGCCAGATATGTAGAAGATAACGAAGTAATACGACCAGACGATTTGGTTGTTAAATCTACTGGGGCAAATAGTGCTTTAAAATTGTTTATTATACAAAGTGTAGATCGAAAATTGCCATTAGACGATATAGCTTCAGCAAAAGGTATGGCTATGCCAGAATTTATAAAGGAAATGGAAGCTATTGTTTATAGTGGTACAAAGCTGAATATCGACTACTATCTGGAAGATGTTTTAGATGAAGATCAGCAAGAGGAACTTCACGAATATTTTCTAGAGGCTGAAACCGATAAAATTGAAGAAGCACTTGAAGAATTTGATGGTGATTATGACGATGAAGAAATTCGTTTATACCGAATTAAGTTTATTAGTGAAGTTGCCAATTAAAATTTTTTAAGATGAATAAACTAAAATTTGCTTTTCGAACAAAACAATTTAAGTACGGTCTTTATTGTGGAGTCGTAATTGGAGTACTTGCAGGAATCTATCTAATAAACTCAGGTGTAATTGAATAATATAGATTAAATGTAAATTAGAATACATGAGTTTACTTTCTAATCCGAGTAAAAATAAAGCTATTTGGTTATTGATTGTTGGTCTAATATTACTGGCCTTGGGCGGAAGCTTTGAATACTTTATTGGTGAATATGATTTCTGGAATGGTGCAATATATGGATTGTCATTTTCATTAATGATTATTTCAATATTTGCTTTAACTAATTTAAAAACCACAAAAAGCAATTAGTAAATTATATTTAGAGAACATAAAAAAGCCTTTTTAGAACTTCTAAAAAGGCTTTTTTTTATGATTTGTTCAAAATTTATTTTCCGCCATTAGCGCGTAAATCGGCAATACATTTTGGACCCATTTCTGGAGGTGTACCACGAACCTGATCTATAATTCCGCTTCCAAATTCAAGAGAGGCACGCATTAAACAGTTTTCTTCAGTACAGTGACCATTATTTTCTTCATCTTCATGATCACTTTGTAATTCGGTGCCCACATTTACGAGCCCAAATAAGTGCCCAAATTCGTGATTTAACACAGCGGTTTCTATCACACTCTTACTAGGGGCGTTAACTCTTGCTGCAAACTTGTTGATAGTTTCTCCATAAATCACCATAGAGGTATTACGGTAAGCAGAACCTAAAATAAATCGCTTATCGGTGTCACCTTCATTACTTCCATCAGCAAAATAAATATATACGCTAATTTCATCTCCAACACTATAAAAGCTTCGTTCTTCCTTTTCAATATCATAAACTTCTTCTATTTCGAAAGGCGATAAGCCAGAAGATTCCACCTCTTGGTAAGAAATAGTAATGCCATTTGGTTTAAATGTTCTTTCTTCTAAGAATGATTTAAAATTTTCCATAGCAGCAGTAGTTGGCTGGAAACCGTTTACATAAAGTACCTCAATATTCATTGAAGTATACTTATCATCACTCAAAAGATCATGAGCAGATTCTCCCAAGCCACGTTGATTTAATGTTTTGTCGATTACCGGTAAATCATCTACAGCGTCGCTATTACTATCGCTAGAACAAGATGAAAGTATTACACAAAGGCAGATTGCATAAAAATAGGTATAAAAATTCTTCATTTGTTGTTGAATTCAGATTTCAAATTTAATCATTTTTTCAGTGTTAGTTTGGCTAAATAATCAAAGTGATCGCCTTCTAAAATTAATTCACAATTAAAATTGTTCTTTTCAGCGGCTAATTTCAACATATCAAAATCTAGATAAAGCCAAGGGAAATATTCCGATTGTTCTTCTTTATAACTTATTTTAAAGTCAATTTCACCAATATAATTACGATCAAAATCATTGTTTGGTTCTTCATCGTCTTCTAAAAAGCTAAGATCTGAGGAATCGATCAAAATTTGTCCACCAGGCTTTAAAACTTCTTTGCAGATATTCAAAAAATTGTCGGTGTTGATGAGGTTACCGATGATTCCTGTACCATTCATTAAAAATAACAAAGTGTCGTAGCATCCATTTTCAGCATAAAAATCCTGGACATTTGCATTTTTTACACCGCGTTCTTTTGCTATAGCAATTGCACCTTCAGAAGTGTCAATTGCTTTTACGTCAATTTCTTTTTTCTGTAGATAAAGCGTATGGCTACCAGCACCACAGCCAACATCTAAAACTTTACCATAAGCGAGTTTTAATGCTTTTTGTTCGGTTTTAGGCATTTCAGCATAATTTCTGAAAAGATACTCGATAGCAATTTCATCGTCATCAAAATCTGGCGAATGCACAGTAATAGGGGTTTCATCTTTATCGAAATAGAAAGCTTTCATAGCCATCCCGAAGATATCTTTTTGCTTCATAATCTTATTATCTTTGCGGCATGCACGAAATATTAAAAGAGCTGCCAGGAAAGGCCAAAGATAAGCAGAAGGAAAATAAAAAGTTTTTTTCTAAGTTAAAGAAACGACCACCAAAAGATTTAGACGTCAAAATGCAGCAAATGCATGATGAAGAATTCTCCCGAACCAACTGTTTAGACTGCGCTAATTGCTGCAAAACTACTGGTCCTCTTTTTACCAATAAGGATATTGAAAGGATTAGCAAGTTTTTAAAATTGAAACCACAGCAATTTATCGATCAATACCTTAGGATCGACGAGGATAAAGACTATGTTTTGCAAGAAGTTCCCTGTGCATTCTTAGGGCACGATAATTATTGTTTAATCTACGAAGTGCGACCAAAGGCCTGCAGAGAATATCCACACACCGATCGTAAAGATTTCCATAAAATATCGAATCTTACCATAAAGAATACCGCAATTTGTCCGGCTGCTTACAATATTGTTGAAGAAATGAAAAGGAGAATAAAGGTTTAAAAGCCTAATTGGCATACAACAAATATTTATCTCTTTTGCTTTTAAATTTTTCAAGTCCCGGCTGCCAGGATTTTTTAATAACTTCTGCAGTTAATCCTTTTTCGATTTGTTGCTGAAGCTTTTTCGTGCCGGCGAGTTTGGTAAAAAAGTTATTGAAAAATTTCGATTTATCATCAGTGTTTTGGTAAGCTTCTATTAACCATTCCAAATTGATTTCATTTAGGTATTCTGTATGGCTAAGATCTTTTCCGTAGCATTTTACATTTAAATGCTTTGGGTTTTTAGCACCATCCATCGATTTTGGCGTATAAGAGTAATCGAACTTTTGAGCATTCAAGTAAGGAGATCCAAAAACCTGAAACTGTTTATTGGTACCACGACCTGCATTTACATTAGTGCCTTCAAAAAAACAAAGACTGGGATATAAGTTTATAGATTTTTCGTTCGGTAAATTGGGAGAAGGTTTTACAGGTAAACTATATTTTTTTTGATGATCATAATTTAGCATGGTTACCACCTCAAGATCACATAAAATTCCATTTTTCAACCATCCTTCACCATTAATCATTTTTGCATATTCTGCCATTGTAAGTCCGTGTACGGTTGGAATGGGATGCATACCCACAAAGCTTTGATACTCTTTTTCTAAGATAGGACCATCGACATAATGACCATTAGGATTTGGGCGATCTAATACCAAAAGCTGAATGTTATTTTCAGCACAAGCTTCCATTACATAATGTAGCGAAGAGATGTACGTATAAAATCTTGCGCCAACATCTTGTAAATCGAAAATTAAAATATCGATATTTTGCAGTTGTTCTGCTTTGGGTTTTTTATTGCTTCCGTAGAGCGAAATTACCGGAAGGCCGGTTTTAGGATCTTTGCCATCTTCTACTTTTTCTCCCGCATCTGCTTTTCCTCTAAATCCGTGTTCTGGCGCAAAAACTTTAATTAGATTGACATTTAAAGCTAATAGCGAATCTACTAAATGTATAGAAGCGTTATTTTTATTCTGAATTAAAGAAGATTGATTACCTACCAATCCTACTTTTTTATTCTGAAGAAGCGGTAAATAAATTTCAGTTCGATTAGCACCAACCACAATTTCTTCTGAAGTTTTATCGTTTACTTGTACTTCAACTGAAGGGTTTTTTTCAGGATCTTTTTTTTCCGCTTCCATGTTTCCGCAGGAAAGAATTAAAATAAGAGGGAATAAAAATGTACTTTTGAATAACCGATTAATCATATAATTGCAGATCTTGAATTTTGAGTTTTTCATAGTAAAACGTTTAATAAACGCCAATAAGGATAAAAGTAGTATTTCCTCACCTATAATAAAAATTGCGATTACGGCAATTGCAATTGGTGTAGTAATGATGCTGGTTTCTTTTGCTACGGGGCTTGGGCTTCAGGAAAAAATTAGGGACAAAATTGCAGCTTTTAATGGGCATATCGTAATAACAAATTACGATAATAATAGTAGCGAGGTTACCTTAGAGCCGGTTTCTATAAATCAGGATTTTTATCCAGACTTTGAAAGCGTTAGCGGCATAACCCATATACAGGGTACTGCAACTAAAACTGGCGTTATTAGAACGGCAGAAGATTTTGAAGGGGTGATTGTTAAAGGAGTTGGTCGAGATTATGATTGGCATTATTTTCAAGAATTTCTCGTAGAAGGTCGATTGCCAGATTTTTCTTCTAATCTAAATGATGAGGTTTTAGTTTCTCAATATTTAGCGAATAGGCTGGGATTGGCAGTTGGGGATCGTGCTCCAACCTATTTTTTACGCGAGGGTAAAGATCGCCCTCTAGTAAGAGGTTTTAAAATAGTAGGTATTTATAATTCGGGATTTCAGGATTTTGATGAATTGTATTTAATAGCCGATTTGAGACATATCCAAAAACTCAATGATTGGGAAGATGATCAAGTTGGAAACTTTGAGATTTTTATTGACGATTTTGATAAGCTGGATGAAAAATGGAACGAAGTTTATTTAAATACCGGATCTTTTTTAGATGCTCAAAACATTAGTCAGAAGTATTATAATATTTTCGAATGGCTTTCACTTTTCGATTTTAATATTGCGCTGATCATTGGTATCATGATTTTGGTTGCGGGAATAAACATGATTACCGCCTTGTTGGTTTTGATCTTAGAAAGAACGCAGATGATTGGAATTTTTAAAGCTTTGGGAACCCAAGATTGGTCGATTCGTAAGATCTTTTTATATAACGCCGGTTATCTAATTTTTCTAGGTTTGTTATGGGGAAATATTATTGGCCTTGGAATATTGTTTATTCAGAAATATCTAAAACTAATTCCTTTAGATCCTGAAACCTACTACGTGAGTGAAGTTCCTATTTCTATCCAATGGGATTATATTTTGGCTGTGAATCTTGGTACGTTGGTACTTTGTATGATAATGCTTTTGATACCTTCTATGATTATTTCTAAGATATCACCAGTAAAATCAATAAAATTCGAATAAAGCTTTGGGATTTATTTACTAATCGAATCTTTAGAGATCATTCTTAATGTATAGCTCTTAGTACTATCTACCGCCATTCTTGCAACTTTAGGATTATTCCAAGCAAGTACATTATCGGAAACACGAAATTCTTGATTGTCCAATATAATTAAAGAATCATTTTCACTCCAGTTATATTGTCCACTTTCAGTTTTAATTTCTCCGGCAGTATCGTCATTTTCGTTATAATTCTGTATGATTTTATAAGAACCATCTTCTTTTAAATGAAGTTGCACAACGATACCTTTACAATCGGTACAGGGTAAAGTTACCTGATAGCTTCCAGCATAATCCCATTTTTGTTTCGGGCTTTTTTGCTGCCATTCGGCCTTTGTATTTTCCGGTTTTTCTTCAGTTTCGTTTTTACAAGAAACGCCAAATAATAAAGTTGTAACTGCTAGAAAGATAACCTGTTGCGCGATAAAATTTCTCATGTCTGCCAAATTTTGCGCAAAAGTAATTTGATTTTTAAAAAATCAAATCAAAAAAAATACTAAAATTTCGTTTCAAGTTTTAATTTTTCTTAAACACTATTCTCATCTTAGAATACCTACATTGTGAATTCAAAAGAAATTAATGAAATACGCAGAAAATATACTTGAAACTATAGGGAATACCCCTTTGGTTAAAATGAATAAACTTACCAAAGAAATAGATGCTCTTGTTCTTGCAAAATACGAGACTTTTAATCCGGGAAATTCTGTTAAAGACCGTATGGCCATAAAGATGGTGGAGGAAGCAGAAGCACAAGGTTTAATTAAACCCGGAGGAACCATAATAGAAGGAACCAGCGGTAATACGGGAATGGGGTTAGCACTTGCGGCTATCGTAAAAGGCTATAAAATGGTTTGTGTTTTATCTGATAAACAAAGTAAAGAGAAAATAGATATACTTAAAGCTGTAGGTAGTGAAGTTGTTGTTTGTCCTACTGATGTTGCCCCAGACGATCCTAAAAGTTATTACTCTGTTGCAAAAAGAATGGCCAAAGAAACGCCAAATTCATGGTACGTAAATCAATATGATAATTTAGCGAATACTAAAGCTCATTACGAAAGCACAGGGCCAGAAATTTGGGAACAAACTGACGGAAAGGTCACTCATTTTGTGGTAGGAGTCGGAACCGGAGGGACTATATCTGGGGTAGGTAAATTTCTAAAAGAGAAGAATCCTTATATCAAGATTTGGGGAATAGATACCTATGGCTCAGTTTTTAAAAAATATCACGAAACCGGAGAATTTGATGAGAATGAAATATATCCTTATATAACCGAAGGAATTGGTGAAGATATCTTACCAAAAAATGTAGACTTTAGCGTTATAGACGGTTTTACCAAGGTTTCAGATAAAGATGCTGCTATTTTTACCAGAAGATTAGCTAAAGAAGAAGGCTTTTTTTTGGGGAACTCTGCCGGTGCGGCGGCTAAAGGACTATTACAATTAAAAGAACATTTTACAAAAGATGATGTGGTGGTTGTTTTATTTCACGATCACGGAAGTCGATATGTAGGAAAAATGTTTAATGACGAATGGATGAAAGCACACGATTTTATATAGTGCATTTTAAGTTAACTAAAATTATTTGTTTTCTAGCATTCTTTTCATTAGCCTAAGGTCGTATAGGACTACTAATTTAATACATAACTTATGATAAGAAATTACATTTTCTTTCTTTTAATCTTTCAATTCTGTTCGGTAACGTTGTTAGCGCAGGAAGATTCCGATTTTAAAGTTACGATTGCTACTAGCAATCCGTCCCAGGAAATTAATGACGCTGAAGCAGTCGTTAAAGTACAGGGCGGAACCCCTCCTTACAAATATAAGTGGAGCCAGAAAAAAACGCCTTTAGATGCAAGTAAGGCTACAGGTTTTATCGAAGGTCGCGAGCAAGAAGTTGTAGTGACAGATGCTGATGGTAACAAGGTGAAAAAGACTTTTAAAGTAGAAGCAAAGGCCATTGCAGAAAAAGTAAATAGTAGGGTGCAACCCGCAGTAGATTTTCTGGAAAGTATTTTGTTTTGGGATCCTTTTGAGCCTTTAGGCTTATATGATCCTGTGGTATATACTGAAAATCGTCCCGTGCTTATTCCAGATTTTGATGCAAAAACAGAACAAAAGTATACCCTAAAGAGCTGGGTCGCCCCGGAAGGAAATAAAATAGAAGAAGGAGATAAAATAGCAGTAGTTCAAAAAGGTAGCGAAAAGAGTATCCCGGTTTATGCGCCTGCAGCGGGAACTTTAAAACACGTGGTAGATGAAGGAGCCGTTATTTTTAATCCTGAAGACAAAACTGATGTAATCGAACAAAATGCAGATCAGGTGGCAGAGATTAAGTATGATTCTCCACAGCCGGTTTTGCATCCTAATGGAGATGTAAAGAAAAACAGTATTCCATTCATTGTAATCTGGCTTATCTTAGGAAGCATATTTTTTACCATTCGTCTTGGATTTATCAATGTTAGAGGATTTTCGCATTCTATAGAATTGGCGAAAGGGAAATATGATAATCCAGATGCTCCTGGTAGAATTCGCCATTTTGAGGCTATGACGACTGCAGTTTCAGCTACAGTAGGTTTGGGTAATATTGCCGGCGTAGCGGTAGCTGTATCCTTAGGTGGAGCGGGAGCTACATTTTGGATGTTTATTGCAGGATTTTTTGCTATGTCCTTAAAATTTGTAGAATGTACTTTAGGGGTAAAATATAGACATATCAATGATGAAGGTAGAATTTTTGGAGGCCCAATGAATTACCTTCGTTACGGTCTGGAAAAAAGAAATATGAAAGGTCTGGGTAAAGGCCTTGCTATTCTATTCGCAATTCTGGGAGTTGGAGCGTCTTTTGGTGGTGGTAATATGATTCAATCCAATCAGGCTTTTAAAATTGTGTCAGACCAACTTCCTTTTCTAGAAGGGAATGGTTTCTTTTTTGGGATTGGTTTCGCCGTTTTGGTAGGAATTGTAATTCTTGGAGGAATACAGAGTATTGCCAAAGTAACTGGAAAAGTTGTGCCATTTATGGCATTAGTTTATGTATTAGGATGTCTTGTAGTAATAGGAACCAATATAGAAAATATTGGAAATGCGTTTAGCGCCATCTTTAACGGAGCCTTCTCTGCTAGTGCTATGAAGGGTGGCTTTATAGGTGTGCTAATTGTAGGCTTGCAAAGGGCTGCCTTTTCTAGTGAAGCTGGTGTTGGCTCAGCAGCGATCGCACATAGTGCTTCTAAAACAAAAAATCCAATTGCAGATGGATATACTTCACTGGTAGAACCATTTATTGATACTATGGTAGTTTGTACAATGACGGCTTTGGTATTAATATTCACAGGGATGCATGAAGTTGATGGAATGGGAGGCGTAGAATTAACTGCCGATGCATTTGGTAGCGTAATTTCCTGGTTTCCGGCGGTGCTTGCTTTAGCAGTGTTCCTTTTTGCATTTTCAACAATGGTATCATGGTCGTATTACGGAATGCGTTCCTGGACTTACCTTTTTGGAAGAAGTAAAAAGTCTGAAATTATTTACAAAGTCTTGTTTTTAATATTCGTGATTATAGGTGCTTCAGTAAGTTTAGGAGCAGTACTTAGCTTTTCTGATATGATGATTTTAGCGATGTCTTTCCCAAATATTATTGGTCTTTATATTATGTCTTCGGAAATTAGAGCAGATTTAAAAGATTATTTGAAACGTTTAAAGAACGGTGAAATCTTCATTAATCCAAAATATAGAAATGCAGATTAAATCAATCAAGATTATACAATCAAAATAATAGATTGCTTTATGTTCTGAATTCTGTGATAATTTTCGGAATTCAGAACATCTCTTTTAGAGACTATTTAAATAATAAGCCTAATATATATATAGGTGTTGGATCGATTTATTGTTGATGTTTTAAGAAAATCTTTCGGTACTGAAGTTTTTGAAGTGTTATTTTTACAGCATAAAAATGCTGCTAAACTACTTTCATCAATATTGCTGGCTAAACCTATAACTATGAGAATCTTTTACTTTCTTTCAATAATTATCTTTATCAATTTTAATACTTCTTGTAGTTCAGGTAAAAGTGTTAACCAAACAAATACAACGACAGGGGAAGCAGAGGATAAGCCAAAATATAGTTACCTGGCTTTGGGCGATTCTTATACGATTGGAGAAAGCGTAGATGCTTCTAAACGATGGCCGGTTCAGTTAGCCCAGCAATTAAAAAATCGAGGTTATGCCATGGCTGCACCAAAGATTATAGCTAAGACAGGTTGGACAACAGCCGATTTAATTGCGGGAATTAATTCGGAATTAAATGTGCAGCGAGATTTCGATCTTGTTTCTATTCTTATCGGGGTTAATAATCAATATCAGAATAAGCCTATAACAGAGTACGAAGAAGAACTAAGAGAAATTTTTAGAAAAGCGATCAATCATTCTAAAACAATGGAAGCCGGAGTTTTCGCGGTGAGTATTCCCGATTATGGGTTTACGCCATTTGGTGCTGCACATAAAGATGAGATTGGACGAGATATTGATGCTTTTAATGAAGTTTTTAAACGTGTTGCCCAAGATTTTAATGTTAGCTTCTATAATATTACTCCTATTTCTAGAAGAGCAGAGGATAATCCTGATTTGGTAGCTGATGATGATTTACATCCCAGTGCGCTTATGTATAAAACATGGGTGGAAGATTTTATCCTGAATGTTGTAGAAAAATTACCTCAGGATTAAAAAAAACCTTTAAAAATCTGATCATTAGTGTTTTAATCATTTCTTTCTTAACTTTAATAGGTGAAGGAAGATTTTCTACATTATATATGGCAATTTCAAAAATTCAATCAGTCTCCACTTGAAACTGTAAATGGCGAGTTTTTAGAAATTTATCATCCCGGGATGCATAATATTGATTGTGGTCCAGATTTTTTTGCTGCTAAACTCAAAATTGATACACAGGTTTGGGCCGGCAACGTCGAAATTCATTTAAAATCTTCAGACTGGTATCTCCATCAGCACGAAATTGATGCCGCATACGATAATGTGATTCTTCATGTAGTTTGGGAACATGATGTTGATATTTTTAGAAAAGATGAGTCAATTTTGCCAACGCTGGAACTTAAAGATATCGTCTTAACTGAGATTCAGCATAATTATTACAAATTGTTTGCGCCAGATAAAAAGTGGATTAATTGCGAGCAATTTTTTCCCAATTTCAACGAATTTGATATTGAAGCCTGGTTAACTCGTTTATATTTTGAACGTTTAGAAGCTAAGAACAATTTGATAACTGAATTACTTCACCAAAGTAAGAATAACTGGGAAGCAGTTTTATTTAAGTTGTTAGCTAAAAATTTTGGATTAAATCGAAATGGCGATGCATTTCTAAACCTTGCTCATTCCATAGATTTTGAAGTTATAAGAAAACTTTCTCAAAATCAATTCCAGTTAGAAGCAGTTTTACTGGGGCATTCTGGTTTATTAGATGATAATTTCGAAGCCGCTTATTTTATTCGATTAAAAAATGAATATGTATATCTTCAGAAGAAATTTAATTTAGGTCGCGCTATAGAAACAAGGCCGGTTTTCTTTAGACTTCGCCCAGATAATTTTCCAACCATACGGCTTGTTCAGTTAGCTTCAGTTTTGGTTAAAACCAAGGCTCTTTTTGCAGCAATAAAGAGAGTGAAGAACAAACAGGATATCTATACTATTTTTTCTATTGAAGTTCCTGAATTTTGGAAAACGCACTATAACTTCCGAAGCGCTCATAAAACTAGAAATAAAAAGCTGTCAGAAAAATTTATCGATTTAGTGATTATCAATACCATAGTTCCTGTTATGTATGCTTTTTCAAAACGCAAGGTATCTAAAACAGATTATTTTCTTGACTTAATTTCTGAGGTGCGCTTAGAGAAAAATAGTATTATTCAGAATTATCAGAGCTTAAAACCTGGGCTTTTTACAAATGCGATGCATTCTCAATCGCTACTTCAGCTTAAAAAAAATTATTGCGATCCTAATAATTGTCTAAAATGTGCTTTGGGAGCAAAGTTTATAAAAGGTAAATATTAGTTATATTTGGACTTTGATGAAGAATATGTACAATTTGAGATATTATTTAGAACGTAACGGATTTTACGTCTCCTCTCGCTTAGCAGATAAAATTGGTATGCGGGCTAAAAGTGTTCGGCTTTTTTTTATCTATGTTACCTTTTTTACCTTCGGGATTGGTTTTGCGGTTTATTTAACGCTTGCTTTCTGGTTAAAACTTAAAGATCTTATTTATACCAAGCGTACTTCAGTTTTCGATCTTTGATAAATGTCCCCTTAAAATATTAGGGGCTGTTGATGATTATTTGAAGTTTCATTAACAAAACCTTGACATTTTAACTACTAAAAATTTGAAATAGCCTAATTTTTTAGCATCTTGCTGGTCGGAAATTTTAATCTAAACTAAACACTAATCTTTATATGAGAAAGTACTTACTTTCAATGTTATTGCTATTCCCAATAGCATTACTTCAGGCTCAAGAGCTGGAAGTAAATACCAAAGTCGGGAACCCCACAAATAAAATTAACGACGGTTTTATAGATATTGAAGTAACTGGAGGAACCCCACCTTATACTTACAAATGGTCTGATAAAGATACCCCATTAAGCTCTTCTAAGGCTGAAGGACTTACAGAGGGTATTCCATATACGGTAGTTGTTCAGGATAGCAACGGTAATTCTAAAACAGTCGAAGCAAAAGTTAAAGCAGAGGCAATTACAGAAAATTTTAATGGTGTTTTTACTCCAGCGGTTCAAGGTTTAACCGCTGTTCTTTTTTGGGATCCATTTGCAGCTATAGGTGTGTATGATCCTGTGGTTTATGCTGATGTCAAAAACGTGGAAACTCCAGGTTGGACTGCAGAAGTTCAAGATAAATTTGTTCTAAAAAAGTGGCTTATAGAAGAAGGTGAGCATGTAGAAAAAGGAGATCAGATCGCTGTTGTTACGTCAACTAATAATCCTGAAAGGCCTGTGTATGCTAGCGCAACCGGTAATTTAAAATATCTTGTAAAAGAAGGCGGGACAATTTATGATTATCAAAAAACAGAAGATTTAATTGAAACTGGAGCGCATTTTTTAGGACAAATAGAATATGATGAGCCGGTAATATTAACGCATCCCAATGGCGATCCTCAAACCCATCCAATACCATTTATTGTAATATGGCTGGTATTTGGAGCGGCGTTCTTTACAATTAGAATGGGTTTTATTAATATTAGAGGATTTAAGCACTCATTTGAATTAGCTAGTGGTAAATATGACGATCCAGATGCACCTGGTACAATTACGCATTTTCAGGCTTTAGCAACAGCAGTGTCTGCTACAGTTGGTCTAGGAAATATTGCAGGTGTGGCGGTAGCCGTTTCCCTTGGTGGGGCAGGAGCTACTTTTTGGATGATTGTTGCAGGTTTACTTGGAATGTCTTCAAAATTTGTGGAATGTACCTTAGGTGTTAAATACAGGCACATTAATTCTGAAGGTAGAGTTTTTGGAGGTCCTATGAATTACTTGCGTTACGGTTTAGAAAAGCGTAACATGAAGAGTCTTGGTAAATTTTTAGCAGGATTCTTTGCAATATTAGGAGTTGGTGCTTCTTTTGGTGGAGGTAATATGTTCCAGGCAAACCAGTCGTTCGAAATTTTGTCAGGGCAATTCCCAATGTTAGAAGGTAATGGGTTTTGGTTCGGTATTATCTTAGCTGTGCTTGTTGGTATAGTTATTATTGGTGGTATTAACAGTATTGCGAATGTAACTGGTAAAATTGTTCCTGTTATGGCAGCAGTTTATATTTTAGGAGCTTTTGTTGTAATCGGGATTAATATAGATAATATAGGACCTGCATTTAATGCAATTTGGGATGGTGCTTTTAGTCCATCAGCATTAAAAGGAGGTGTAATAGGTGTACTTATTGTAGGGTTTCAAAGAGCCGCATTTTCTAACGAGGCTGGTGTAGGTTCTGCAGCTATTGCGCATAGTGTTGTGAAAACAAATAATCCGCCATCTGAAGGTTTTGTAGCATTATTAGAACCTTTTATAGATACGGTTGTCGTTTGTACTTTAACGGCTTTAGTCCTAATATTTACAGGAATGCACGAGGTAGAAGGTGTTGGTGGAACACAGTTAACATCAGATGCTTTTGCAAGTGTTATAGACTGGTTTCCTTATGTGCTTTCTGTAGCGGTATTTTTGTTTGCTTTTTCTACTATGATATCTTGGTCGTACTACGGAATGAGAGCCTGGACGTTCCTTTTCGGAAAAAGCACAAAATCAGAGCTTATCTACAAAATATTCTTTTTGGTTTTTGTGGTTATAGGAGCTTCAATAAGTCTTGGTGCTGTACTTGATTTTTCTGATATGATGATCTTATCTATGTCTTTCCCTAATATTATTGGTCTTTACATTATGAGCGGTGAAGTTCGAGAAGATCTTCGTGAATATTTTAGAAAGCTTAAAGCAGGAGAATTGTTTACTAAAGACGGAAAGCCAAAGGCGACTATGCAATAGTGAAATTATAGTATTATGAAATACTGGAAATCCCATTTCGTTTTCAATAAAAGTGAACGGAATGGGATTTTTGTTTTGGTTATTGTTATTGTTCTTCTTCAAATTATAAAATTTAGCGATCCTTTTTCTGCTTCAGAAGAACGTATTTCAGAAAAAGAAGCTACTGCATTAAAATCTTTTCAAAACAAACTTGATAGTTTAAAAAATACCGAACGTATTAAGGATACGATTTATCCTTTCAATCCTAATTATCTAACCGATTATAAAGCTTATCGTTTAGGAATGTCTGTTGAAGAGATTGATCGATTGTTAGCCTATAGAGCCTCCGGTAAATGGATAAATTCTGCTTCAGATTTTCAAAAGGTTACTAAGGTTTCCGATAGCTTATTAGATATTATTTCGCCTAATTTTAAATTTCCAGCTTGGATAAAAGTTACCTCTGTTTCAAAACAGTCTAACGTTGCAAAGGTTGATATTAATACCGCTACTGCAGAAGAACTTATGCAGATTAAAGGAATAGGGCAAACCCTTGGTGAAAGAATAGTAAAATATCGAACGCTTATTGGTGGTTATCGTAGCTTTATTCAGCTTCAGGATATCTATGGGTTAAACGATGAAACCAGATTAGAACTTATAAAGCATTTAAAAAAAATTCCTCAAAATTTTTCGAAGTTAAATATTAATGAGGTAGATGTTATTCAGCTTTCTGAAATTCCATATTTCGATTATGAACTTGCTAGAGCGCTTGTAAATTATAGAAATTTGCATGAGAAGATAAGTTCAGTTGAAGATTTAATAAAAATAGATGGGTTTCCAGTTGATAAAATTGATAGAATTCAATTATATTTAAGTTTTAATTGATACATTGTAAAAAAAGAACGTGTTCTTAATTTTAAGTTCGTTTTAGATTCTAATTTTAAAAATCGATATATTTTTGCGATATTTTTAATAGAATCATATCGAAGATTTTTCAATAGTAGACTAAATGAATTCCATGTATTTTAACGAAGAGCATGCTCTTTTTAGAGAGAGTTTTAGAGATTTTTTACAGAAAGAAGTAGTTCCGCACATCGATAAATGGGAGGAGACCGGAACTATCGACCGTTTTATCTGGCAGAAGTTTGGCGAGATGGGATATTTTGGCTTATATCAGCCGGAAGAATATGGTGGTCTTAATCTCGATATATTCTATACAATAATATTTCTCGAAGAATTACAAAAGATCAATTCAGGGGGATTTGCAGCGGCTATGTGGGCACACGCCTATTTAGCAATGACGCATGTTAAAATAGAAGCTGGCGAAGCTTTAAAAGAAAAGTATCTAGCGCCTAGTATTCGTGGAGAGATGATAGGGGCACTTTGCGTTACTGAACCTTTTGGAGGCTCTGATGTAGCTGGTATGCGAACTACAGCAGAAAAGAAAGGCGATACCTATATATTGAATGGCTCAAAGACCTTTATAACCAATGGTGTTTATGCCGATTATTTGGTAGTTGCTGCGAAAACAAGTCCAGAGCTTAAGAGTAAGGGGATGAGTATTTTTATTGTAGATAGAGATGCTAAGGGAGTTTCTGCTTCCAAATTGAATAAGCTGGGTTGGAAAGCTTCAGATACTGGAGAAATTGCATTTGATAATGTAGAAGTTCCTGCAGATCATTTATTAGGTGAAGAGGATAAAGGTTTCTCATATATTATGCAGCATTTTGCTATGGAGCGATTAATTATGGGAGTGAATGCGCATGCGCGAGCAGAGTTTGCTTTAGATTATGCTATAGATTATATGAGTGAGCGGGAAGCCTTTGGAAAGAAAATAAACGAATTTCAGGCGCTAAGGCATAAAATCGCAGATATGGTTAGCGAGGTTACGGTAATAAAAGAATTTAATTACGCAACCGCATATAAATTGGGCAATGGTGAGTATCCGGTTAAAGAAGCTAGTATGTCTAAGTTATTAAGCACCAAAATAGCCGACGAGGTTATTTACGGGAGTTTACAAATGCTGGGCGGCTACGGTTACACAGAAGATTATCCATTGGCGAGAATGTTTAGGGATAGTAGGCTAGGGCCTATTGGAGGCGGAACATCTGAAATTTTACGAGAGATTATTTCGAAAATGGTAATTGATAAAAAAGAGTATAAAGCACCGGTAAAAGAAGTTTTTAAATCCTAAGAAAACTTTTTAAAAGTTTAGCCTATACGGTGCTGATCGATTTTAAGATATAATTTATTAATAATAATAAGATATTAGTTGGTTGTAAGTAAAATTCAATTATATTTGCAGCCTAATTTTCAACGAAAGGAGGTGGATCTATGTTAATAATACCAGTAAAAGACGGAGAGAACATTGATAGAGCGCTTAAGCGTTTTAAGCGTAAATTCGATAAGACAGGAACAATGCGACAGCTAAGAAGTCGTCAGCATTTTACAAAACCGTCTGTAGAACGTAGGGCTCAAGTTCAAAAAGCCGAATATATTCAGCACCTTAGAGATCAAGAAGATATCTAATATCTCCTTTCTTATTAAAGTTTGAATGTAATCATTGAAGCCCTGCTTCTTTGGTAAAATATATAACTGTTGGTAAATTAAGTTTCTTAACTTTGTTTATCAACAGTTTTTTTATGTCTATTAATCAGTTTAAAGACTACCTTCTCTTGGAGAAGAATTATTCAGCGCATACCGTTAAGGCGTATGAGACTGATTTGCTTTCCTTTCTGGGTTTTATTGAAATCGAATTTGGTGGCTGTGATTTTCAGCAAATAAATTATTCGCAAATTCGGAGTTGGATCGTAAGCCTTTCTGAAGCAGGTCTTTCAAATAGAAGTATAAATCGTAAAATTTCATCTTTAAAATCTTTTTATAAATTCTTGCAAAAAGTTGAAGATGTAGTTGTGTCCCCGCTTCAAAAACATAAGCCTCTTAAAACGGGTAAGAAGATCCAGATTCCATTTTCAGAAAAAGAAATCCTTAGTACACTAGATAGTATAAATATAGATGCCTTTGAGGGTGCTAGAGATAAGGCAATCATAGAAGTTTTTTATTCAACAGGATTAAGACGTAGCGAATTGATAAATCTAAAATTAATGGATTTGGATTCGTCACAACTTAATCTCAAAGTCTTGGGTAAAAGAAATAAAGAGCGTTACGTTCCTTTGCTAGAAAACGTATATCAAAACTTGCAATATTATATTGAAAAGAGACAAAATGAAGGGTTTGGGGTTTTTCCTGAAGATTATTTGTTTGTTTCTGCCAAGGGAGATAAAATGAGTGAAAGTCTTGTTTATAGAATTATAAATAACTATTTTAGTAAGGCGTCGAGTAAGTTAAAAAAGAGTCCTCATATACTAAGACACTCTTTTGCGACGCACTTACTTAATCAGGGAGCAGATTTAAACGCTGTGAAAGAATTGTTAGGACATTCTAGCCTGGCATCAACACAAGTTTATACGCATAATAGTATTGCAGAACTTAAAAACATTCATAAAACAGCTCATCCCCGTAATAGTAAGAACTAGCTTAACCTATTGTTTAATTAAATTTTTGACGTTATGAAAGTAAATGTGCAGTCTGTAAACTTTAATGCAGATCAAAAACTAATTGATTTTATTCAAAAGAAAATGGATAAACTCGAGAATTATTATAACAAGGTGGTTTTTGCAGATGTTTTTCTGAAAGTTCAGAATACAAGCGACAAGGAAAATAAAATTACAGAAATTTTACTAAGTATACCTGGTGAAGATATTATGGTGAAAAAGACCTGTAAAAGATTTGAAGAATGTGTAGATGAGTGTGTTAGCTCTTTGCAACGCCAATTGATTAAAAGGAAAGAGAAATCTAAATTATACGCCTAGTGAAAAAAAACTCAAATTTTATTTTGAGAAAGGAATAATTTGTATACATTTGCAGTCCGTTAGAAATAGCGGACTTTTTTGTGAAAGAAAGTATGTTGCCGATGTAGCTCAGCTGGCTAGAGCAGCTGATTTGTAATCAGCAGGTCGTGGGTTCGAGTCCCTCCATCGGCTCTTGAAATTTTGAATCTGAAAGCTTTGGTTTTCTTAACTTGTTGAAAGTTAATTGACTGAAAATTTTTCAAAAAATTTTTGAAAAAAGCTTTGGATGGTGCTGATAAATTACTTTAATTTGCAGCCGATTTGATACCATCATAAAGCTGATCCTTTTGGGTTGTGGTTCTATGAAATAATGGTATAATAATTTTGAGGGGAGATACTCAAGCGGCCAACGAGGACAGACTGTAAATCTGTTGGTTTTTACCTTCGCAGGTTCGAATCCTGCTCTCCCCACTTAAATTATAAAAATCATCTTTTAAGATTTTTTTTATTTTGCGGGAGTAGCTCAGTTGGTAGAGCGTCAGCCTTCCAAGCTGAATGTCGCCGGTTCGAACCCGGTCTCCCGCTCTAAGAAATTATTAAATGAGATCAATAATATCCGTAAGCTGTAAATGGCTTATGGTTTTTGTTGTTTAGAGCAATTGGGTGTTGAGCCCTTTTTTGCCGACGTAGCTCAGGGGTAGAGCGTTTCCTTGGTAAGGAAGAGGTCACGAGTTCAATTCTCGTCGTTGGCTCTGGTTTAGTATAAAATTGAACACTAATATATAACTAAGATTAAATAAGTATTAATTATGGCAAAGGAAACTTATGATCGTTCCAAACCGCACCTTAATATAGGTACAATTGGACACGTAGATCACGGAAAAACTACTTTAACTGCAGCTATAACTAAAGTTTTGGCTGACGCTGGATTTTCTGAAGCAAGAGCTTTCGATCAAATCGATAACGCTCCTGAGGAAAAAGATAGAGGTATTACTATTAACTCTTCTCACGTAGAGTATGCGACTGGAAACCGTCACTATGCTCACGTTGATTGTCCTGGTCACGCCGATTACGTAAAGAACATGGTAACTGGTGCTGCTCAAATGGACGGTGCTATCCTTGTTGTTGCTGCAACTGATGGTCCTATGCCACAAACTCGTGAACATATCCTTCTTGGACGTCAGGTTGGTATTCCAAGAATCGTTGTATTCTTAAATAAAGTTGACCTTGTTGATGATGAAGAGCTTTTAGAGCTTGTTGAAATGGAAGTTAGAGATCTTCTTTCTTTCTACGAATATGATGGTGATAACGGTCCTGTTATTTCTGGATCTGCTCTTGGTGCTTTAGAAGGTGATGATAAATGGACGCAGTCTGTTTTAGATCTTATGGAAGCAGTTGATAACTGGATTGAGCTTCCTCAGCGTGATGTTGATAAAGATTTCCTTTTACCTATAGAAGATGTATTCTCTATTACAGGTCGTGGTACAGTAGCAACTGGACGTATCGAAACTGGTGTTGCTAACACTGGAGATCCTGTAGAGATCATTGGTATGGGAGCTGGAAAATTAACTTCTACTATTACTGGAGTTGAAATGTTCCGTAAAATCCTTGATAGAGGTGAAGCTGGTGATAACGTTGGTATCCTATTAAGAGGTATTGAGAAAACTCAAATCTCTAGAGGTATGGTTATTACTAAGCCAGGTTCTGTAACTCCTCACGCTAAATTTAAAGCAGAGGTTTATATCCTTAAGAAAGAAGAAGGTGGACGTCACACTCCATTCCATAATAACTACCGTCCTCAGTTCTACGTACGTACAACTGATGTAACTGGAACAATTAATCTTCCAGAAGGAGTTGAGATGGTAATGCCAGGTGATAACCTTACTATTACTGTTGAACTTATCCAGCCAATCGCAATGAATGTTGGTCTACGTTTTGCTATCCGTGAAGGTGGTAGAACAGTAGGAGCTGGACAGGTAACTGAAATTTTAGACTAATATAGTTTGAATATATAAGGTATCCTGTTTATCAGGATACCTTCTCTTTATCTTACGGGTTTAGCTCAGTTGGTAGAGCACTGGTCTCCAAAACCAGGTGTCGGGAGTTCGAGCCTCTCAACCCGTGCAAATATACTTTAAGGAATGGCAGGAATAGTTAATTATATATCTGAGTCTTATAACGAATTAAAAAACCATGTTACCTGGACAAGTTGGCCTGAAGCTCAAAGGTTAACAATACTCGTTGCAGTTTTTTCTATTGTATTCTCTTTAGCTATATGGGGTGTTGATACTTTGTTTAGCAATGTAATCGAAGGATATTTTGAATGGGTAAAATCGTAATCTAAGTTATGGCAGACGTTAAGGATAAAAAATGGTATGTTGTTCGTGCTGTAAGTGGACAAGAAAATAAAGTAAAAGATTACATAGAGCGAGAAATTTCTCACATGGGTATGGAAGACTGGGTAGACCAGGTATTAGTTCCTACCGAAAAAGTGATTCAGATTCGTAACGGCAAAAAGATTAATAAGGAAAGAGTTTATTTTCCTGGTTATATAATGGTTCAGGCGAATCTGGGTGGAGAAATTCCTCATATTATAAAAGGGATTAATGGCGTAATAGGTTTTCTTGGAGAAACAAAAGGAGGAGATCCTGTTCCATTAAGACAATCTGAAGTTAATCGTATGCTTGGTAAAGTAGACGAGTTAGCTGTTAAGACCGATAATGTTGCAATTCCATTTACTTTAGGAGAGACTATTAAAGTTATTGATGGTCCTTTTAATGGTTTTAATGGAACTGTAGAAAAGATTAATGAAGAGAAAAGAAAGCTTGAAGTTATGGTTAAGATCTTTGGAAGAAAAACTCCTTTAGAGCTTAGTTATATGCAAGTTGAAAAAGTATAATTGTTACAAAGTTTTTTGATAGTTTTTTATTTGCTTCCACTCTAATAAACTATCTTCTAAAAATGTAAAAAATGGCAAAAGAAGTAAGTAAAGTTGTAAAACTACAAGTTCGCGGAGGTGCTGCTAACCCTTCACCACCAGTTGGACCTGCTTTAGGTGCTGCCGGAGTTAATATCATGGAATTCTGTAAGCAATTCAATGGTAGAACTCAGGATAAACAAGGAAAAGTGCTACCAGTAGCAATTACGGTTTATTCTGATAAGTCTTTTGATTTTGTAATCAAGACTCCACCTGCAGCTGTACAGCTAATGGAAGCAGCAAAGACTAAGAAAGGTTCAGGAGAACCAAACAGAAAGAAAGTAGCAAGTGTGTCTTGGGATCAAATTAAAGATATCGCAGAAGATAAAATGCAGGATTTAAATGCATTTACTGTGGAATCTGCAATGAAAATGGTTGCTGGTACTGCTCGTTCTATGGGTATAACTGTAAAAGGTGATGCACCGTTTTAATCCAAAAAGAATTTAGAAAATGGCAAAGTTGACTAAAAAACAAAAAGAAGCTCAGTCTAAAATCGAAAACGGTAGAACCTATTCGGTAGCAGAAGCTTCTGCCTTAATAAAAGAAGTTTCTAGTGAGAGCTTTGATGCTTCAGTGGATTTAGCGGTTCGTTTGAATGTTGATCCTCGTAAAGCCAATCAAATGGTAAGAGGTGTTGTAACACTTCCTCACGGAACTGGTAAAGATGTTAAAGTTCTTGCGTTAGTTACTCCAGACAAAGAACAAGAAGCTAAGGATGCAGGTGCAGATTATGTTGGTCTTGATGAATACCTTGAGAAAATTAAAGGTGGTTGGACAGACGTTGATGTAATCATTACCATGCCTAGCGTAATGGGTAAATTAGGTCCATTAGGTCGTATTTTAGGACCTAGAGGTTTAATGCCAAACCCTAAAACAGGTACAGTTACTATGGATATTTCTAAAGCAGTATCTGATGTAAAAGCTGGTAAAATCGACTTTAAAGTAGATAAAACTGGTATTGTACACGCAGGGGTTGGAAAAGTATCTTTCGAATCTGATAAGATTGCTGGAAACGCGAGAGAATTATTAACTACGCTTGTAAAACTGAAACCTCAGGCTGCTAAAGGTGTTTACATTAAAAGTATTCACATGTCCAGTACAATGGGGCCTGGTGTTGCAATAGATACAAAAAGGTTTACTGAGCAATAATAAGGTATTATGACAAGAGAAGAAAAATCAAAAGTAATAGAAGATTTAACTGCCCAGTTAGCTGATACTTCAACTATCTATATTGCAGATATCTCAGGTTTAGATGCCGGAACAACCTCTAATTTACGTAGAGCTTGTTTTAAAGCTAATGTACAACTTGCGGTAGTTAAGAATACGTTACTAACTAAAGCGATGGAGGCTTCAGATAAAGATTTTGGAGAACTTCCTACAACTTTAAAGGGTAACACCTCTATAATGATTTCTGAAACTGGTAATGCACCAGCTAAAGTAATCAAAGAATTTAGAAAGAAGAACGAAAAGCCAATTCTTAAGGGAGCTTTTATAGACGAAGCTATTTATGTTGGAGATGAGTATTTAGAAGCTCTTTCTAATATTAAATCTAAAGAAGAGGTTATTGGGGATATTGTTGGATTATTACAATCTCCTGCTAAAAATGTTGTTTCAGCACTTAAATCTGGTGGTGGAAAAATTGCAGGGATCCTTAAAACTCTTTCTGAAAAAGAGGACTAGTATAGTACGCACTTTTTAATAAATATAACTTTTACAAAAATTTTAAAACGATAGAAAATGGCAGATTTAAAAGAATTCGCAGAACAGTTAGTTAACTTAACAGTAAAGGAAGTTAATGAGTTAGCTGATATTTTAAAAGAAGAGTATGGTATTGAGCCTGCTGCTGCAGCTGTAGCTGTTGCTGGTGGTGCTGCTGCTGGTGGTGAAGACGCTGCTGAAGAGCAAACAGAATTTGATGTAATTCTTAAAGCTCCAGGTGGATCTAAACTAGCTGTAGTAAAACTAGTTAAAGAATTAACAGGTCTTGGACTTAAAGATGCTAAAGAATTAGTAGACGGAGCTCCAAAACCAGTTAAAGAAGGAGTTGCTAAAGATGAAGCAGAAGCTTTAAAATCTCAATTAGAAGAAGCAGGAGCTGAGGTTGAGCTTAAATAAGCTTGACGAGAGCAATATTATTTAGGTTTAGACCTCAGGATACGCTCCTGAAGGTCTAAACCCTTTTTGCGTATATAGGGTTTAGGCTTTTTAACGCACCATTTTTTATAAATTATAATCCGTCCATTGATGTTAGCAAAGCAAACTGAAAGATTGAGTTTCTCTTCTGTAAAGAATAGACCTGACTATCCTGACTTTTTGGATATCCAAATCAAGTCTTTCCAGGATTTCTTTCAATTAGAAACAAAATCAGAAGAGCGGGGAAATGAAGGTCTCTACAATACCTTCCTTGAAAATTTCCCAATTACGGATACCCGTAACCAATTTGTATTAGAATTTTTAGATTATTTTGTAGATCCGCCGCGATATTCTATTCAAGAGTGTATTGAACGTGGTCTTACTTATAGTGTACCTTTAAAAGCAAGGCTTAAACTATATTGTACAGATCCAGAGCACGAGGATTTCGAAACTATCGTTCAGGATGTTTATTTAGGGACTATTCCTTATATGACCCCTAGTGGAACTTTTTGCATTAATGGAGCAGAGCGTGTAGTTGTTTCTCAGCTTCATCGTTCTCCAGGAGTATTCTTTGGACAATCATTCCATGCAAATGGAACTAAATTATATTCTGCCAGAGTAATTCCTTTTAAAGGTTCTTGGATAGAATTTGCAACAGATATCAATAGCGTTATGTACGCATATATTGATAGAAAGAAAAAATTACCTGTAACAACTCTTTTCCGCGCAATTGGATTTGAGCGCGATAAGGATATTTTAGAAATCTTTGATCTTGCAGAAGAAGTTAAGGTTTCAAAAACAGGACTTAAAAAAGTTTTAGGTAGAAAGTTAGCTGCTCGTGTTCTTAATACATGGTATGAAGATTTTGTTGATGAAGATACTGGTGAAGTTGTATCTATAGAGCGTAACGAGATTGTTTTAGATCGTGATACTGAACTTGACAAAGATCACATAGAAGAAATCCTTGAAACGGGAACTAAGACAATTCTTCTTCACAAAGAAGACAATTCTACCGGTGATTATGCTATTATTCATAATACACTTCAAAAGGATCCAACAAATTCTGAAAAAGAAGCGGTTGAACATATCTATCGTCAGCTACGTAATGCTGAACCGCCAGATGAAGAAACTGCTCGTGGAATTATCGATAAGCTTTTCTTCTCAGACCAACGTTACAGTCTTGGTGAAGTAGGTCGTTACAGAATGAATAAAAAACTTGGTCTTGATATCGGAATGGATAAGCAGGTGCTTACCAAAGAAGATATTATTACCATTATAAAATATTTAATTGAGTTAATTAACTCTAAAGCAGAGATCGATGATATCGATCACTTGTCTAACCGTCGTGTTAGAACTGTTGGAGAGCAATTATCTCAGCAATTTGGAGTTGGTTTAGCGCGTATGGCTCGTACCATCCGTGAAAGAATGAACGTTAGGGATAATGAGGTATTTACACCTATAGATCTTATTAATGCGAAGACATTATCTTCAGTAATTAACTCGTTCTTCGGTACCAACCAACTTTCTCAGTTTATGGATCAAACAAATCCATTAGCAGAGATTACTCACAAACGTCGTCTTTCAGCTTTAGGACCAGGTGGTCTTTCTAGAGAAAGAGCTGGTTTTGAGGTACGTGATGTTCACTACACTCACTATGGAAGATTATGTCCTATTGAAACTCCTGAAGGGCCTAATATTGGTCTAATTTCTTCACTTTCAGTTTATGCGAAAGTAAACGGAATGGGATTCATTGAAACTCCTTATAGAAAAGTTTCAGAAGGGCAAATAAATATTTCTGAAGAGCCAATTTATTTAAGTGCTGAAGAGGAAGAAGGAAAAATGATTGCGCAGGCAAACATTCCTACTGAAGATGATGGTACGATAGATACAGATAAAGTTATTGCTCGTATGGAGGGTGACTTCCCTGTAGTAGATCCTAAAGAGGTTCATTATACAGATGTTGCTCCTAACCAGATTTCATCAATTTCAGCTTCTTTGATTCCGTTCTTAGAACATGATGATGCCAACCGTGCGTTGATGGGATCTAACATGATGCGCCAGGCAGTGCCGTTATTAAGAGCAGATTCTCCTATCGTAGGAACTGGATTGGAAAGACAGGTTGCTACAGATTCTCGTGTTTTGATTAATGCTGAAGGAGAAGGTGAAGTAGAATATGTAGACGCACAGAAAATTACAATTAAGTACGATCGTACGGAAGAAGAGAGAATGGTTAGTTTCGATTCAGATTCTAAAACCTATAATCTTATCAAATTCCGTAAAACTAACCAAGGAACGTCTATTAACCTTAAGCCAATTGTAAGCGTAGGAGATAGAGTAACTAAAGGTCAGGTTTTATGTCAGGGTTATGCTACCGATAAAGGTGAGCTAGCGCTAGGTCGTAATATGAAAGTAGCCTTTATGCCTTGGAAAGGGTATAACTTTGAGGATGCGATTGTAATTTCGGAAAAAGTTGTAAGAGACGATATCTTTACATCTATTCATATTGATGAGTATTCTTTAGAAGTTCGTGATACTAAATTAGGTAACGAAGAACTTACTAATGATATTCCTAATGTTTCAGAAGATGCTACTAAGGATCTTGATGAACACGGTATGATTAGAGTAGGTGCTGAAGTGAAGCCTGGGGATATTCTTATTGGTAAGATCACTCCTAAAGGAGAAAGCGATCCAACACCAGAAGAAAAACTTCTTAGAGCGATCTTTGGTGATAAAGCAGGAGATGTGAAAGATGCTTCATTAAAAGCTTCACCATCATTAAGTGGTGTAGTAATTAATAAGAAGTTATTTGCTCGTGCAATTAAAGATAAGCGCAAGAGAGCGCAGGATAAGGAAGATGTTGCTGTTTTAGAGAAGAAGTATGAAGCGAAGTTTGCGGTTCTTAAGTCAAATTTAATTGACAAATTATTTGCAATCGTTGGTGGAAAAACAGCTCAGGGTGTTCAAAATGATTTAGGTGAAGAGGTACTACCAAAAGGTAAGAAGTATACATTGAAGATGTTAAATTCTGTAGATGATTATGCTCACCTTACACAAGGTACCTGGACCACAGACGATCATACTAATGCACTTGTAGCAGATCTTCTTCATAATTATAAAATTAAAGAGAACGATCTTCAGGGTAATTTAAGACGAGAGAAATTTACTATTTCTGTTGGAGATGAGCTTCCTTCTGGAATCTTGAAACTTGCTAAAGTTTATATAGCTAAAAAGCGTAAACTTAAAGTAGGGGATAAGATGGCAGGACGTCACGGTAACAAAGGTATTGTTGCTCGTATCGTTCGTCAAGAAGATATGCCATTCTTAGACGATGGAACACCGGTTGATATCGTATTAAATCCACTTGGGGTACCTTCTCGTATGAACATTGGTCAGATTTATGAAACTGTTCTTGGATGGGCAGGTCAGAAATTAGGTAAGAAATATGCTACACCAATTTTCGATGGAGCATCTTTAGATAAAATCAATGAGCTTACTGATGAAGCCGGTATTCCTAGATTTGGACATACTTACTTATTTGATGGTGGTACAGGACAACGTTTTGACCAGAGAGCAACTGTAGGTGTTATATACATGCTTAAACTAGGTCACATGATCGACGATAAGATGCATGCACGTTCTATTGGACCGTACTCTCTTATTACTCAGCAACCACTTGGTGGTAAAGCTCAGTTTGGAGGTCAGCGTTTTGGTGAGATGGAGGTTTGGGCTCTTGAGGCATACGGTGCGTCGAGTACTCTACGTGAAATCTTAACCGTAAAATCTGATGACGTGATAGGACGGGCTAAAACTTACGAAAGTATTGTAAAAGGAGAGCCTATGCCAGAACCAGGATTACCAGAATCTTTCAATGTATTGATGCATGAGTTGAAAGGTCTTGGACTGGATTTAAAATTAGAAGAATAAAACACTGGTTATCGGAGTGGGAAACTGCTCCGATTTTCAGGATTTTCACAATAATTAGATAGCAGCATTTATTATGGCTAGAAATAATGATAAGAATACAGTACAGAGATTTAATAAAATCTCTATCGGTTTAGCTTCTCCCGAGTCTATCCTCGCAGAATCTCGTGGTGAAGTTCTTAAACCGGAAACTATCAATTATCGTACGCACAAACCCGAGCGTGACGGATTGTTCTGTGAGCGTATTTTTGGTCCTGTAAAGGATTACGAATGTGCCTGTGGAAAATATAAAAGAATACGTTACAAGGGGATCGTTTGTGACCGTTGTGGTGTAGAGGTAACAGAAAAGAAAGTACGTAGAGACCGTGTTGGGCACATTAATTTGGTAGTTCCTGTAGCTCATATCTGGTATTTCCGTTCTTTACCAAATAAGATTGGTTATTTATTAGGCCTTCCTTCTAAGAAATTAGATATGATTATTTACTACGAAAGATACGTAGTAATCCAGGCCGGTAATGCTAAAAATGAAGATGGAGAGCCTTTAAAGAAAATGGATTTCTTAACTGAAGAAGAGTATCTTAATATACTGGATGAACTTCCTCAGGAAAATCAATATTTAGAAGACAGCGACCCAAATAAGTTTATCGCTAAGATGGGAGCTGAATGTCTAATCGAAATTCTTAAGAGAATTGATCTTAATGAACTTTCTTATGAATTAAGACATAAAGCAAATAACGAAACTTCTAAGCAACGTAAAACGGAGGCTTTAAAACGTCTTCAGGTTGTAGAAGCGCTTCGTGACGCAAATAAAAACCGTGAGAATTTACCGGAATGGATGATTATGAAAGTAATCCCGGTTATTCCACCAGAATTAAGACCTCTTGTACCTTTAGATGGTGGTCGTTTCGCAACTTCAGATCTTAATGATCTTTATAGAAGGGTTATTATTCGTAATAACCGTTTAAAGCGTTTAATGGAAATTAAAGCTCCAGAAGTTATTTTACGTAATGAAAAGCGTATGCTTCAGGAGTCTGTAGATTCATTATTTGATAATACAAGAAAGTCTTCCGCAGTAAAAACTGATTCTAACCGTCCACTTAAATCACTTTCAGATTCATTGAAAGGTAAGCAAGGGCGTTTCCGTCAAAACTTACTAGGTAAGCGTGTGGATTATTCAGCACGTTCTGTAATTGTTGTGGGACCAGAACTTAAAATGTTCGAATGTGGTCTTCCAAAGAACATGGCGGCAGAACTTTACAAACCTTTCGTAATTAGAAAATTAATCGAAAGAGGAATTGTAAAAACTGTAAAATCTGCGAAAAAGATTATAGATAAAAAAGAGCCGGTAGTATGGGATATCTTAGAGAACGTTCTTAAGGGACATCCAATATTACTAAACCGTGCTCCTACGCTTCACCGATTAGGTATTCAGGCATTTCAGCCTAAATTAATCGAGGGTAAAGCAATACAATTACACCCATTAGCTTGTACGGCATTCAACGCCGATTTTGATGGGGATCAAATGGCGGTTCACTTACCATTAGGGCCAGAGGCTATTTTAGAGGCGCAACTTTTAATGTTGGCTTCTCACAATATTCTTAACCCTGCAAATGGTTCGCCAATTACAGTACCTTCTCAGGATATGGTTCTTGGTCTTTATTATATGACCAAGCTTAAGCGATCTACAGAAGAAGAGACTGTACTGGGTGAAGGATTAACATTCTATTCTGCTGAAGAAGTAGTAATAGCTTATAATCAAAATAAAGTAGATCTTAATGCTCCAATTAAAATTAGAGCAAAAGATTACAACGAGGAAGGAAAACTTGTTTACCAAATTATAGAATCTACAGTTGGTAGAGTTTTATTTAATGAAACTGTACCAGAGGTTGCTGGATACATTAATGAGGTACTAACTAAAAAATCTCTTCGTGAGATTATTGGTAATATTCTTAAGTTAACTAGTGTTCCTGAAACTTCAGAATTCCTAGATAAGATTAAGTCTCTTGGATATGGATTTGCATTCCGCGGTGGATTGTCTTTCAGTTTAGGTGATATTATTATCCCTGCTGAAAAACAAACGATGATTGATGAAGCGAATGAGCAGGTAGAAGGAATTATTGGTAACTATAACATGGGTCTTATTACCAATAACGAGCGTTACAATCAGGTAATTGATATCTGGACATCTACCAATGCCGGTCTAACTGAATTAGCGATGAAGCGAATTCGTGAAGATAAGCAAGGGTTTAACTCGGTGTTTATGATGCTTGATTCTGGAGCTCGTGGATCTAAAGAACAGATTCGTCAGCTTACTGGTATGCGTGGTCTTATGGCTAAGCCTAAAAAATCTAACTCTGGTGGTGGTGAAATTATTGAAAACCCAATTCTTTCTAACTTTAAAGAAGGTCTTTCAATTTTAGAATACTTTATCTCTACTCACGGTGCTCGTAAAGGTCTTGCGGATACGGCTCTTAAAACTGCCGATGCAGGTTACTTAACCCGTCGTTTGGTAGATGTTTCTCAAGATGTAATTGTAAATGAAGAAGATTGTGGAACATTAAGAGGGGTAGAAGTTAAGCCGCTTAAAAAGAATGAGGAAATCGTAGAATCTCTTGGAGAAAGGATTCTAGGACGTATTTCTTTAAATGATGTTTACAATCCAAGTACCGATGAGCTAATCGTTGAGTCTGGAGCAGAAATTACTGAAGATATTGTAAAGGCAATAGAAAATGCACCTATAGAAAGTGTAGAAGTACGTTCTCCTCTTACCTGTGAAGCTAAAAAAGGTATTTGTGTTAATTGTTACGGTCGTAACCTTGCTACAAATAAACTTGTACAACGAGGTGAGGCAGTAGGTGTAGTAGCTGCTCAGTCTATTGGTGAGCCAGGTACACAGCTTACACTGCGTACCTTCCACGTTGGGGGTATTGCCGGAAACATTTCTGAAGAAAACAAGCTTATTACTAAGTTTAGTGGTATTGCTGAAATTGATGATCTTAAAGTAGTAAAAGGAGAAGCTCCAGATGGTAGCACTTCAGATATTGTAATTTCACGTACAGCAGAAATTAAAGTAAAAGATAAGAAAACAGGTGTTGTTTTAAGTACAAACAATATTCCTTACGGTTCTGAAATCTTTATAGAAGATGGTGTAGAGATTGCTGAGGGCACTACAGTATGTCAATGGGATCCATATAATGGTGTAATTATCTCTGAGTTTGCTGGAAAGATCAAATACGAAAATATAGAACAAGGTGTTACTTATCAGGTTGAAATCGATGAGCAAACAGGATTCCAAGAAAAAGTAATTTCTGAATCTCGTAATAAAAAGCTTATCCCAACCTTGCATATTTTAGGTAAGAAAGACGAGGTAATTCGTTCTTATAACTTACCGGTAGGTGCGCACCTTATGGTTGATAATGCTGAAAAAATTGGAGTTGGTAAGATTTTGGTTAAGATTCCTCGTAAATCATCTAAAGCAGGTGATATTACCGGTGGTCTTCCAAGGGTAACAGAGCTTTTTGAAGCACGTAATCCATCTAACCCGGCTGTAGTTTCAGAAATTGATGGTGTAGTATCATTTGGTAAAATTAAGCGTGGTAACCGCGAAATTATCGTGGAATCTAAACTTGGTGAGATCAAAAAATACTTAGTAAAACTGTCTAACCAGATCTTAGTACAGGAAAATGATTATGTTCGTGCTGGTATGCCATTATCTGATGGATCTATTACTCCAGAAGATATCTTGAATATCAAGGGGCCAAACGCAGTACAACAATATCTTGTTAACGAAGTGCAGGAAGTATATCGACTACAAGGGGTGAAAATTAACGATAAGCACTTTGAGGTTGTAGTACGTCAAATGATGCGTAAAGTAAGAATCGTTGATCCAGGAGATACAATTTTCCTTGAAAACCAACTTGTGCATAAATCTGACTTTATTGAAGAGAACGATAAAATCTTCGGAATGAAAGTTATCGAAGACGCTGGTGAATCTGAAAACTTGAAACCAGGACAAATCGTATCTTTAAGAGAGCTTAGAGATGAGAACTCTACACTTAGAAGAGAAGATAAGAATCTGGCTACAGCTAGAGACGTTGTTGCAGCAACTGCAACACCGGTTCTACAAGGTATTACCAGAGCATCACTTCAAACTAAGTCGTTTATTTCTGCGGCATCCTTCCAGGAGACAACTAAAGTATTAAACGAAGCTGCTGTAAGCGGTAAGATCGATGCTCTAGAAGGTCTTAAAGAGAATGTAATTGTAGGACATAGAATTCCTGCAGGTACAGGTATGCGCAAATACGACAGCATTATAGTTGGTTCTAAAGAAGAATTTGACGAAATGCTAGAGAAGAAGCAAGAAGTAAATTACAATTAAGAACGAAGTTCTGAAAACGAACATACGTTACAAATAGTAAAATCCCGTCCTGAAAATTTCAGCGACGGGATTTTTTGTATTTTTAAACCAATAAGTACATCGAGAATTATCGAAAATCGATATTTTGCAGTTTTATTTTTTGAAAAAAGAAAGTCTCTCGATAACTGAAAAAACTTTTAAAGATGAGTGAAGAAAAGAAGCCAAAACAAGGCCAGATTAATATTGAATTAGATGAAGCTGTAGCAGAGGGAACCTATTCCAATCTTGCGATTATCAACCATTCGGTTTCAGAATTTGTAGTAGATTTTGTAAATATTATGCCTGGCAAGCCTAAAAGCAAAGTAAAAAGTAGAATTATCCTTACACCGCAGCATGCAAAACGATTTTTAAAAGCATTGGCAGATAATGTAGAACGTTTCGAAAAGCAGCATGGTGAAATAAAAGATTACGAGAAAACACCAATACCTATGAATTTTGGTCCTACAGGACAAGCTTAGTGTCCTCTTGAAAAAATAAAAACCCACAGTATTCGCTGTGGGTTTTTTACTTTTTACAACTAGTACATGATATTTGCTTAACTTTAGAAAACCTTAAAAGTAATTCCATTCTTTAAAACCATTTTATGGCCAATCAAAATTCACAATCACAACCCACCAAAAGGATAGCAGCCGTCGATTTAGGTACAAATTCATTTCATGCAGTTTTAGTAGATATTTATCCCGACGGTAGTTTTCGCACGGTCAATAAACTGAAAGAAATGGTTAGTCTTGCTGAAAAGGGTATGGAAGATCGATTAAGTAGAGAAGCGATGGATCGTGGTCTAGAAGCTTTAAAACATATTAAATTCCTTTGTGATAGTCATGACGTTGAGCAAATTCTTGCCTATGCTACTAGTGCCATTAGAGAAGCAAAAAATGGAGGTGATTTTATTAAGGAAGTCGCAGATGAAGTAGGTATAATTGTTCGGGCTATATCTGGTAAAATGGAAGCAGAGATGATAGGTCTTGCTATTAAACACAGTGTTGTTATAGAGGAAGAGATGGTCCTTATGGCAGATATTGGTGGTGGGAGTGTTGAGTTCATTATTGGGAATCAGAATGAATTTATCTATTATAATAGTTTGAAACTTGGAGTAGCAAGAATGGCAGCTGCTTTTATGGATGCAGATCCTATTCATAAAAAGACTATTAAGAATTTAGAGGACCATTTTGAAAAAGAATTAGCTGAAGTTTTAAGATTAGCCAAGAAACATAATGTAAAAACTATTATTGGTTCTTCTGGTACAATGGAAAATATTGCAGAAATGGTTGCTAAACGTAACGATATTACTGCAAAACGAACGCTAAATGAACTCACTTTCGAGTCAGCGTCTTTTTTAGAGTTGTATAATGATTTTATAAAACTTGATAAAAAGGGTAGATTAAAAGAGAAGGGTTTAGAAGAAAAAAGAGTTGATATTATAAATCCCGGAATGATTTTATTGAAATTTTTAATAGAGCAATTTTCTATTGAAAATATCAAAATTTCAGAGGGAGCTTTGCGAGAGGGAATGATTCTAAACTATATCGATAAGAAAAAAGACGAGCTTCATCTTGATCTCGTTGCAAGTTTTGAAGATCCAAGGCGTAGAAGTGTTTTTGAGTTATTGCGTAAATGTAATTGGGCAAAAGAGCATTCCCAACATGTCGCTAAATTTGCATTACAGCTTTTTGATGAATTTCAGGCAGATCTTGATTTTGAAAAAAGGGATAGAGAACTACTGGAATATGCGAGTTTGATGCATGATATAGGCTATTATATATCTCATCGAAAACATCATAAACACGCGCTTTATTTAATTAGGTATTCAGATTTACTTGGCTTCACAGAAGATGAGATTAATATTATGGCAAATGTTGCACGTTATCATCGAAAATCGGCGCCAAAAAAAAGCCACAAGCCATATAAGAAATTAGATAAAAAATTACGAAAGAGAGTTAAAAAACTTTCAGCAATAATAAGGGTTGCTGATGGTTTGGATAGAAGTCACTATCAAAATGTGCAAAATCTGGAAATTGAAAAAACTAAAGAAAAAATCAATCTTATTATTACTACCCAAAGCGATCCAGAATTAGAAATATGGGGAGCAATGCGCAAAACCGATTTACTGGAAAAGTTAACCGGTAAGAATGTAGATGTATTTCAATAAGATGAAAAATAAGAACAATTAGCCATATTTTTTAAAATATAATTTTGCTTGTTTCATTACTCTTGGAGCAAGGATTAGCGTAGAAATCATCGTAGGAATCGCCATCAGTGCAAAAAAGCCATCAATTAAATTCAATATGATACTTTGTTCTGTCGTGGCGCCAATCATAATACTAATAATGTAAAAGTAATTATAATAATGTTTATGCTTTGCACCAATTAGGAACGACAGGCATTTTGTTCCGTAGTAGGAATAGGAAAATAGAGAAGAAATACTAAAAGCTGCAATACAAATAAGTAGTAAATATGGGCCAAAAACTGGTATAGAATCTCCAAATGCTTTGGCGGTTAAAGCAACACCACTAGCTTCACTAGTTTGCCAAACTCCAGTAACCAAAATGGTAAGAGCGGTAAGTGTACAAACCACTAAAGTATCTATTGCTGGTCCCAACATGGCCACTAAACCTTCCCGAATGGGCTGTGAGGTTTTACTGGCGCCATGAGCCATCGTAGCTGTCCCAATACCGGCCTCGTTAGAGAATGCACCTCTACGTATTCCAAGTAAAATTAAACCTCCTAATAATCCACCAAAAAGTGGATCGCCATGATAGTTATTTGCTGCAAAAGCATCGGTGAAGATTAAAGATAGATATTGAGGAAGTTGCTCGAAATTGATTCCTAAAATAGCGATTACAGAAATAAAATAAAGCACTACCATTGCCGGAACAAGTTTAGAAACCGTTCGGCTAATTCGGTATAAACCACCTAATACAACAATAGAAGTTATAATGGTTAAAATCACGCCTATGGTAAAATTTGAAACATTGCCTGTTTCGATTCCGTTAGGCTCCAATAAAATAAAATTGATGGCTTTTGTAAGCTGATTTACATTGAAAATAGGTAACGCGCCAATTAATCCTGCAATACTAAAAAAGATAGCTAAGAACTTCCAGTTTCGGCCAAGACCTTCAGTAATAAAATACATTACGCCACCCTGAATTTTGCCTTCAGTATCCTTTCCGCGATACATCACTGCTAGCGTATTGGTGAAAAATTTTGTCCCCATTCCTACAATAGCACTAATCCATAGCCAAAAAACAGCACCAGGACCACCAACCGAGATGGCAACAGCTACACCTGCAATATTTCCCATACCAACAGTACTACTTAAGGCTGTGGCTAAAGCTTGAAAATGACTGATTTCTCCTGGATCATTAGGATCGTCATATTTTCCTTTTAGCAGATCAATCGAATGCCCTAAATAACGAAACGGAAGAAATTTAGAGTAGATCAATAAAAATATTCCACCACCAATAAGTAAGATTACCAAAGGTAATCCCCAAACGGCAGAGGCAAAATCAGCGACAAACTTGTCGATAGTTTCCATAATTCAGCTTTATGCCGAAAATATAGTAAATAAACCGCTAATCATGGCTTTTTCAGAATAAGTTTCACGACCACCCAGAATATTTTTTAAGCATTGAAACTATAATTTTTCTGAAGTGAAATAAAAACTCCCCAGTTCTGATTTTATCAAAAACAGGGGAGTTTCCTTTGATCTTTTTATGATGATCCTAACTTAAAATTCCGAAGTGAAATGGAATTTGATCGATGGATATTTTTGCTGTGTCATTTGTAATGAGAATTGAGAATCGGCTAAAAACACCAATTGTCCTTGTTTATCTTTAGCCAAGAATTTGGATTTTACACGTTTAAAATCTTTAAATTCTTCACTCTTTTCATCTTCAGCTTCTACCCAGGTTGCTTTAAAAACATTCAGGTTTTCGTAAGTACACTTCGCACCGTATTCGTGTTCTAATCGGTATTGGATTACTTCAAACTGAAGCGCTCCTACGGTTCCTATTACTTTACGCCCGTTAAATTCTAAAGTAAATAACTGCGCAACACCTTCGTCCATCAATTGATCTACACCTTTCTCTAATTGCTTAGATTTCATAGGGTCGGCGTTGTTGATATATCTAAAATGTTCTGGTGAGAAACTCGGGATCCCGCGGTAATTTAAAGTTTCCCCTTCGGTAAGCGTATCACCAATTTTAAAGTTTCCGGTGTCATGAAGTCCAACAATATCTCCTGCGTAAGAAGTATCTACAATCTCTTTCTTTTCAGCAAAAAATGCATTGGGACTAGAGAATTTTAGATTTTTGCCATGGCGAACGTGTAGGTAGTTTTTATTTCTTTCGAACTTTCCAGATACGATTTTAATAAACGCCAGGCGGTCACGATGTTTAGGATCCATGTTGGCATGGATTTTAAATACAAATCCGGTGAATTTATCTTCAGCAGGTTCTACCACACGCACATCACTTTCTTTTGGTCTTGGAGGCGGAGCAATATCGATAAAACAATCCAGTAGTTCGCGTACACCAAAATTATTTAAAGCCGAACCAAAAAATACTGGTTGCAAGCGACCTTCCAAGTATGCTTTATTTTCAAATTCAGGATAAACACCTTGTGCAAGTTCTAATTCTTCACGAAGTTCATCTGCAGAATCACTACCAATTAAATCATCTAATTCTGAAGAACTTAAATCTGAAATTTCTATGGTATCTTCGATATCTTTCCTTGGATCACCTGTAAACAGGTTAACGTTCTTTTCCCAAATATTGTAGATTCCTTTAAAGTCGTATCCCATCCCGATTGGATAAGAGAGCGGAGTTACCGTTAGATTTAATTTTTGCTCAATTTCATCTAAAAGCTCAAACGCATCCTTACCTTCACGATCCATTTTATTGATAAAAACGATCATTGGGATATTACGCATACGGCAAACTTCAACCAATTTTTCAGTTTGTTCCTCAACACCTTTTGCAACATCAATCACAACTATTACACTGTCTACCGCTGTTAAGGTTCTAAAAGTATCTTCAGCAAAATCCTTGTGTCCAGGAGTGTCTAAAATATTAATTTTAATGTCTTTATATTCAAATGCTAAAACCGAAGTTGCTACCGAAATCCCACGTTGGCGCTCGATTTCCATAAAGTCACTGGTTGCTCCTTTCTTGATCTTGTTCGATTTTACAGCACCTGCTTCTTGTATTGCACCTCCAAAAAGTAGGAGTTTTTCTGTAAGCGTTGTTTTACCCGCATCTGGGTGAGAGATAATACCAAAGGTTCTTCTACGCCGTAATTCTTTCTGAAAAGTTTTCATCTACCGATATTTGTGGCGCAAAAATACTATTATTTTAAGGAATTTTAAACATGCCTTGTTGGTCATATTTAAAGTTGAATGACTAATATTGAGTTTTGGAAGCAAAAACATAGGTTTTTAAGATAAGTACGATTTTGTACATTTGGAGCTCTAAATTTTATGATGGGAACAGATCAGGTAATATTAGTGAACGAAAAAGACGAGCAGATCGGCTTGATGGAAAAGATAGAAGCGCACGAGAAAGCATTGCTACATCGTGCATTTTCGGTTTTTGTTTTTAATAATAAAGGAGAGCTGATGTTACAACAGCGAGCGCTTGCCAAATATCACACTCCTGGACTGTGGACTAACACGTGCTGTAGTCACCAAAGAGAAGGCGAATCTAACGTAGAAGCCGGGAAACGTCGCTTGATGGAAGAAATGGGTTTTACGACAGAACTTAAAGATACCATTTCTTTTATTTATAAGGCACCATTTCAAAATGGACTCACAGAACACGAATTTGATCATATTTTGGTTGGACATTACGATGAAGACCCTAAACCTAATCCAGATGAAGTAAATGCCTGGAAATGGGTAAGTCTTGAAGAAGTGAAAGAAGATATGAAAGCAAACCCAGATGTTTATACTGAATGGTTTAAGATCATATTCGATAAATATTATAATCATATTTCGTAATGAGGCTAACGGTACATAGAAAAGCTCATTTTAATGCGGCACATAGACTTTTTAAAAAAGGATGGAGTGACGAAAAGAATTTTGAAATTTTTGGAAAATGCAGTAATCCCAATTATCATGGGCATAACTACGAGCTTACCGTATCGGTCACAGGAGAGATTGATCCTGAAACCGGTTTTGTGATGGATCTTAAGCGATTGAAAGATCTTATTTATACCGAAGTGGAAACACCTTTTGATCATAAAAACTTGAATGTTGAGGTGGAAGAGTTTAAAAGTTTAAATCCAACTGCTGAAAATATTGCGGTAGTGATCTGGAATAAATTAAGAGATAAACTACGAGAAAACTTAGATCTTCAGGTAACTTTATACGAAACACCACGTAATTTTGTGACGTATAAAGGCGAATAAATTTTTAAATTACATTCTGAACAAAGTTGATAAATTAAGATTTTTGAAAAAAAATTACAGAAAAGTGTTTTTATATTCGGAAAATGAATTAAATTCGCAGCCGAAATTATAAGATATGGCAAGTAAAAGATTACTTAAGCGGGACGCGAATAATGTATTCGGTGATATTATTGAAGCTGCATACATCCATCAGGAAACAACTCCTGAAGATTCTGCAAAAACAGAAGCCATAGTGGACGAGGCTATCGCAGATTTTGATGAAATTATCGCTGAAATCAACAAAAAAGATGTTGAAAATAAAAAGCAACATTTTAAAGCAGTTCAAAAAGATTTAAAAGTAAAAGCTGAAAAGCTTGTTGAAAAAATAAATGCTCTATAATTAGAGTGACGCCGATGTAGCTCAGCTGGCTAGAGCAGCTGATTTGTAATCAGCAGGTCGTGGGTTCGAGTCCCTCCATCGGCTCAAAAAAAACTCCTTAGATTTTCTAAGGAGTTTTTTTATGTCTAATTTTTTATATTTAAACCAATCGAAATGAAAAAAAATTACTTTATCGTATTTTTAATGTTGTCTTTCATTTTTTTTCAGGCTTGCTCTTCAGATGATAAAGGGATAAAAGAAACCCCCAACCAAAATGTTGAAATAAGTAAATGGATATCGGCAACCTATCGTAGGAATTACGATGGATCCTGGAAGGTTAGTGATTCTATGGTATCGCATTTAAAAAATAATAAAATAATAGAAAGCGTTTCTTATAATTATAGAATAAATTATAATAATGAAACTGTTTCGGTAGATACATCAACAATACAATATCAATATGATACAGATGGGAAAATTTTAAAATTCATGAAGAAACAAGACAATAAAGTTCTTGGTAGTTATGAATTTAGCTACGACAATGAAGGCCGATTAAAAAGTTACGTATATTTTTCTGAAGATGATTATGATGACAACTATTATAAATCTGTTTATACTTATGCCAATGATACCATATATTCTAATTCTTTTACTAAAAATGAAATTAATGATGAATATATAGAAAATTCTGAAACGTATAAATATATTCTTTCAAAAGAAGGAGATCTAGTTTATTACGAAGCAAATGGTCCGTATTATTCAGATAATAATACAGTTATTTCAACGTATGATCAGAATTCTAATAAATTGAGTGCAAATCAGTTTGGATATGTAGAATATGTTTACACCTATACGGAATCTTTAAATCCCGAAGCATTTATTTATGATGCTACTTTTGGTAAAGAAGTTTACTATTTATTAGGCGGTGAAACCAATGCTTTTGCAACGAGTGAGACTTCTAAAAATGTTTTACAGCGTGTGAAAAACATATTCAAACCTGATGAAGAATATTCAATAGAAGCCATTATTGATTCTGATACTAATATTGCTACAAAAATTACTTATAATGATGGTTTCGATAACGAAGTGATCGTTAATGAGTTTATTTTAGAATAATCAAAAAAACTCCTTAGATTTTCTAAGGAGTTTTTTTGTTTTATATATTTTAGGATTGTAAGATTAGAAAGTCTAAATTCTCACATCTCACATCTCACATCTCACATCTCACATCTCACATCTCACATCTCACATCTCACATCTATTTAGTGCGACACATCCAATTCTAATAATTCCGATGTTTTTCGCTGAATTTCCCTAAATTCTTCTTTATTTTCTTCTGAAATTTCCCTGTTCCAGAAAGGAATCATTTCGTCCAACTTGGCTTTTACAGCATCTTGTTCTAATTTTTCAGGAAAAGCGATCTTTAAAATATCTATCATTATATGTACGGTAGTCGAAGCACCTGGAGAAGCACCTAAAAGTGCTGTAATTTTTCCGTCTTTAGAATGAACCACATCGGTCCCGAATTCTAATGTTCCTCCCTGTTCTTCATCTTTTTTGATAATTTGCACTCTTTGTCCCGCTACTTTTAATTCCCATTCATTCGATTTTGCATCTTTAACAAAATTCCGAAGTTCATTCATTCGGTCTTCATGATCCATTTTTATTTGTTCCAACAAATATTTGGTTAGCGGAATGTTATGCCAAAATACACCCCACATGGACGGGATATTTTTAAAATTGATCGATTTAGGTAAATCTAGATATGATCCTTCTTTTAAAAATTTGGTACTAAAACCTGCAAAAGGTCCAAAAAGCAATTGTTTTTTGCCATTAATGTAGCGCGTATCTAAATGTGGTGTAGACATTGGTGGAGCATCTGGTCCAGCTTTACTATATACTTTGGCATCATGTTTTGCAATTACTTCTTGATTTTTACAAAACAGCCACTGGCCACTTACGGGAAATCCGCCGTAACCTTCTTTTTCTTCGATCTCTACTTTTTGGAGTAGAGGCAATGCACCACCGCCGGCTCCAATAAATACATGTTTGCTATCGTAGTAGGTTTTATAACCGGTTTTGTTGTATTTTACCTCTATTAACCAATCATCTTTGCCATCTGGATCGATATCCAATACTTCATGATCTAAGAGAATTGGAACTTCAAATTCTTCCTTCAAGATGCGGAAAAATTGCTCGGTTAAATTTCCAAAATTAACGCCGGTACCCAGTTCCATTCGGGTTCCTGCCATAGGCTCGCTATCGTTACGATCTTTCATTATTAGCGGAAACCAGTTCTTTAAGTCTTCAGTTTGTTCAGAAAATTTCATTTCCGAAAACATGAAGCTTTTGGTCATTTCTGCATGTCTTTTTTTAAGAAAATCTACATTTTCTTTTCCTGTAACCCAGCTATGATGAGGTATGGAATGAATAAAGTTTTTGGGATTTTTCAGCAATCCTTTTTCTAATAAGTAAGACCAGAATTGCTTTGATTGTTCGAATTGCTGAAATATTTGTTTGGCTTTAGAAATATCTATTTTGCCATCTTTATTTTCTGGAGTGTAATTGAGCTCACAAAATGCGGAATGTCCTGTTCCCGAATTATTCCAGGCTTCTGTACTTTCTTGAGCTACTTTTTTAAGACGTTCAAAAATAATAATCTTTGCATCGGGATCTATAATTTTGGTCATAAGCGCTAAAGTGGCACTCATTATTCCGCCTCCAACACAAATTAAATCATATTTTTCTTTAGGATTAGGTTTCGCAATCATATAAGCCTTTTTCTCAAAGTTAAAGAAAAGGCTAGCGAACAACTACTAAGGTTCTCTTAAAGCTTTTTAGCTATGTTTTCTAAAATGGCGAATAAAAAAAGCCGCTATAATGCGGCTGTAAATTTTCTATCTGTTGCAATTAAGAGTTGGATTGTTCGTTATCTGCTTCTATTTTGTCTTCTAATTTTTCTTCTTCGCGACGCTCTTTTAGAAAACTTTTTAGTTGCTTACCATATTTAGATTTTCTAACATTTTTTTCTAAAGAATTATAGATAGTATCTAGATATTTAATATTGGCATCAAATACTTCAGATAAGGCTAGGTAAGGAGCTAACTCTAAATCTTTGTTATTAAGAGCAAAGTTTACGGTGTAAAGATATTTACGCTTTAAAAGACTTTCGTAGCGCTTATCTAGTTCTATTAGCTTATCATCATCTTCAGCTTTTTGAGCTTCAAAGTTTTCTTTAATAATATCCAGATTACTATCATTAAACCTGCTCATCATTTTACGGTATTCTGTAAGCTTTTCCTGATTCTGAGAACCGGTAATTTTGGCATCGGTTTCAAATTTTTCAAGGGAGGTTGTTATTTTGGTTTCTCCTTCATCAGCAAAGAAATCTAAGCGATCATCAAATTCAGAATTGTCAACTTTATTCAGGTACAAATACATCATTTGCGGGCTATCAATATTAGCCTGAAGCAAGAAATTAGAGTCTCCGTTGATTTCTACAGAATCTACGCTTACCAAAGCAGTGTCTTCGATCATTTGAAGAAATAGCGTACCTTTTTTAAGTCCTTTAATGTTTCCGGAAACTTTAAGATTGGTTTCTTTTTGGGAACAGGCGATAATGCTAAGAACAGTAAGTAAAAGTAAGCTAGTTTTTTTCATTGTATCTTGGTTTAAGCAAGGCAAATATCCTATATTTTTCTATTTTATCTTAATATTGAAGATTTAATTTTTTTTAATTATACCGAAGTTAAAATTATCTACTTTCCTAACTTCCTGAAGCGATCTGCATTAGCATAGTACACAATATAGCTCCATAGGTTCCCACTACATATCCAAAAACAGCGAGAAGGACGCCAACCGTAGCTAATGATGGGTGGAATGCTGCCGCAACAACAGGAGCAGAAGCTGCGCCACCAACATTGGCTTGGCTGCCTACTGCAAGGAAAAAATAGGGGGCTTTTATCAATTTAGCGGTTACTAATAAAATAAGTACATGTATACTCATCCAAACCAAACCTATTGCTATTAATCCAGGATTTTCGAATACTGCGCCAAGATCCATTTTCATACCAATGGTTGCCACTAGAACATAAATAAAAATGCTTCCTATTTTACTAGCACCGGCGCCTTCATATTTTTTAAATTTAGTAAAAGAAAGTAGAATTCCAATAGCAGTGGCTATGGTGATCATCCAGAAAAATTCAGAAGAAAAAGAAGCGAGTGTACTTTTTTTATCCTGAAAAACATCAAAAGTACTTATTAGAAACCTTGAAATCTCGTCGGCACCAAAATGAGCTATTCCAACAGCACCAAAAGCTAGTGCCAGAATAATCATAAAATCGGGTAAACTGGGAATGCGTTTAACGCTTTCGGAATATGCTGAAACCTTATTTTTTAAATCAGTAATAGCAGAGTTATTGGCTTGCAGCCATTTGTCTATTCGGTCACTTTTACCAACTCCTAAAAGCACGATGGCCATCCAAAGGTTAGCGACAACAATATCAACTAACACCATCCCACCGTACTTTTCTTGGTTGTATTGGTAAATTTCTAACATCGCTGCCTGGTTTGCACCACCGCCAATCCAACTACCAGCCAGGGTAGAAAGTCCACGCCATGTAGCATCGAATCCTGCACCACCAACAGTTTCTGGTGATATTGCAGAAATTAATAGAATAGCGATCGGGCCACCAATAATAATTCCTAAAGTAGCCGCAAAAAACATAATTAAAGCTTTTGGCCCCAAATTAAATATTGCTTTTAGATCAATACTTAAAGTCATTAAAACCAAAGAAGCCGGTAATAAATATCGACTAGCAACAAAGTAAAGGTTAGAAACCGATGCGTCTATAAGTCCGGAAGAATTTAAAATCGCCGGAATTAGATAGCACATTAAAACGCCAGGTACTATTTTATAGAACTTTGCCCAAAAACCAGTTTTGATCGACGAGGTATAAAAAACAAAACCAAGCGATAGCATTAATAAACCTAATACTACAGCATCATTAGTAAAAACCGGCATGTCTTCCATAAAATTAAGATTTGCAGGCAAAATACAAATTATATTCTACCTACATAATTTAGTTTTTAGTAGATAATTGGGGTTAAATAGTAATCCCGATATCGATAGCTATCGATATCGGGATAGCTTTAAATAGATTTATTAAAATAAAAAGCTTGCTTGCTTAGCCTTTATTTTATTCACAACAGATTATAAAGAAAATATTTCCTGAAGCATTTTTGCTACACCATCTTCTTTACCGTGTCCGGTAATTTTTGCAGCAACGTCTTTAACTTCCTGTCTAGCATTAGAAACAGCAACGCCCATTCCTACGCCACCAACCATTTCTATATCATTATAATTGTCACCAAAAGCTATAGTGTCTTCCGTAGAGATTTTGTAATGATTATCTAATAAATATTGGATTGCAGAAAATTTAGAAATTTCCTTATTCGCAATTTCCAGGTAGTTATTATTAGAGCGGTAAAAGTGTAGATCTTCGCTATAATTTTTAGATAAAAACTCGCTAATTTTATCGATTTTTGCTTCGTCGCCCATAGCCATAATCTTATGTGGGCCTTTGTTTTCTGAAGTCCATTTTTCGATCACTTCAGCATTTGGTTTTATTTGTGGCGCCACTTTGGTATTGTTTTCTTCGCGCTCTGCCCAAAAATCGGTTTGCGGAACATACCATTCATCATGGTGATATAAACTCAAGTGTACATCAAGATTATTTTCAGTATTAAATTGATGTATAGCTTTTAAAGCATCCATTGGGATTTCAACAGAGCTAATTGGTTGGTCGTTAACCAAAACGAGTCCGCCATTATAAGCAATTATTGGTGAATCTCTAATATCAAGTTCTTCCTGAAGGTGGCGCATTGCATCTGGCATTCTAGCCGAAATGAGTACAACGGGAAGTTTTTCTTTTACCTCTTTAATTATTTTTATGGTGAATGGTGATAATTCTCTTTCTTTATTTAAAAGTGTACCGTCAATGTCTGAAAAGACAATTTTATAATTCATTATTTTTCTTGATTTTTATTTTTAGGATGTCTCTTTGCTTCCTTTAAACATTTGCTAAGCATCCATTCGATCTGCCCATTGGTGCTTCGAAATTCATCTGAAGCCCATTTTTCAACAGCTTTTAGCATGTCTTCATCTACCCGTAATGCAAATGCCTTTTTCTTAGCCATATTTTATAATTCCTGAATGAATTTTGTAAGTGCGGGAATTAGATCTGGATGCACTATCAATTCTCCTTCTTCATTTTTCTTAGTTTCGGCTTCAGACTTTAAAATATGATTCATATTTTCCAAAAGTAATAATTCGGCATCACTTACCACACTTTTTAAGCCTTCGGCATCGTGAACATTTATCTGAATGTCTTTGGTGCCATTTACAATTAATATAGGGATGTCGAGTTTTTTAAGCTCTTTTTTAGGTTCGTATTTATCCCAGGTTTTTATAAAATGCTGAACCGATGGTCTAAAAATGCTCATCAAAAATGGATTTACTTTTTCTATAGTATCTTTTTCCTGTAATTGCTGAAAGTAAACTTTAGTGGTATCGCCATAGGCTGCCGATTGGTTGCTAATCTGCTCAATTAATTTTGTGCTCATTTTTTCTGAAGGTCCGGCAAGAGAAATAAATCCTGAAGCACGATCTTTAGCTGCGATCATCCCAACCAAAGAGCCCTGGCTGTGACCAATAACAACTATTTTGTTGTAATGAAGCGAATCCTTTAAATACTGTAATGCGGTTATGGCATCTTCAATAAAATCATCGAAAGAAAGATCAGCTTCGGTAAATTGCAGCTCCTGCATTCTAAAGATCCTCTTATCGTATCTATAGCTGGCAATATTATTTCCAGCTAAACCGTGGGCCAGCATTTCTAGACTGTGGTTTTGTAGCATGGGATTATTACCATCACGATCTGTTGGTCCCGACCCTGCAATGATTAAGGCAGCAGTTTCTGTTTTTTCAGTGGGTTGGCAAAGGGTTCCGTGAACATATTTGTTTAGTTTAATTTCTTTATCTTCAAATTGAGCGAAACAAAAATTAATGCTTAAAATCGATAATATTAATAGTATTTTTTTCATTGTTCTGAATTATTAAAATATCTACGAATTACTCGGTCTACATTATCTGGTTGCTGAGTGCCGATAAGAAAATAGCGTCCTTTTCTTGTTTTTAACTGAATTCCTTTGTTTCCTTTTACATTATAAGCCTTTGGTTTGCTTAAGCCACGAATCCCCCAGCCCCCATATTCGGTAACAGGTTTGTATTTTCTAGTATGTGCTTTTTCAAGCTCTTTCCATGTAAAAGATTTTCGAGTAAATCTAAATGGACTAAACCAAACTTCAATTCCAGATTTGTCGATTCTTGTGTGCATTTTTACTAAAAAAATACCTACGCCAATTATTATCCCTATTGTTTTACTTACTATACTGAAGGTAGAGAATTGCTGTAGCGGTTTTTCATAAGAAAAAAAGTTTAGTAAAATTCCCAGGATGACTATTGTAAAGATTGCGATAAGCCACCATTGTGTAAATCGTTGCTCTTCTTTAAATACTCTCATATTTAATGGTTAAGTGTGCCTGCATTTACAACGGGAGAGGCATCTTTATCACCACAAAGAATCACCATTAGATTGCTTACCATGGCAGCACGGCGTTCTTCATCTAAATGCACGATCTCTTTTTTGCCTAATTCATCCAAAGCCATTTCTACCATACTTACAGCGCCTTCAACAATTTTATGTCGAGCGGCTACAATGGCTGTGGCTTGTTGTCTTTTAAGCATGGCACTGGCAATTTCGTTGGCATAAGCCAAATAACCGATACGCGATTCTAAAACTTCGATTCCGGCGATTTCCAGGCGTTCATCTAGTTCTTTTTCTAGTGCATCGCTCACTTCATTAACACTACTTCTTAAGGTAATATCTTCATCTAAACCTTCATCGGCAAAATTATCGTAAGGATACATACTAGCCAGCTTTCTTACCGCTGCATCGGTTTGTACCACTACAAAATTTTCAAAATTATCAACATCAAAAGAGGCTTTGTAAGTATCATTTACACGCCAAACCAAGATTGTGCTTATCATTACTGGGTTTCCCAGTTTATCGTTTACTTTCAATCGTTCACTGTCAAAATTCCTGGCACGTAACGAAATTTTCTTTTTAGTGTAAAAAGGATTTACCCAAAAAAGCCCATTCTTTTTTACAGTACCGCGATAATCTCCAAATAATAATAGCACCCGTGATTCATTAGGATTCACTAAAATAAATCCCGGTGCAAGTAATATCGCTAAGAAAATCCCTAAAATAAACCATGGATTTTTGATAGCAATAAAGCCTAAAATACTTCCGAGAAATAGAATTGCGAAGATGAAAAGCATGAAATAGCCATTCGATGGAGATGAAGGTTTTTCTTGTGTCATTTGTGGTTAAATTTTTAATTGATATTAAAATGATATTACTAATATATTGAATTAAAACCAGTCACTTTAGATGTTTAACATTTAAATTACTTAAGCTTAGTTATATTTGCAGCAAAATTGGAACAGAATGAAAAGAGTATTGATTGTACTTTGTGCTTTATTAATTAGCAATCTTGGTTTGGCCAATGGTATAGAGTGGGGCAAAACAGGCCATAGAACTACTGGTGAAATTGCGCAAGTTCATTTAAACAGGAGGGCTAAAAAAGCAATTGATAAATTATTAAATGGGCATAGCCTTGCATTTGTAGCAAATCATGGTGATGACATTAAAAGTGATCCTTCTTATAGAAAATATAGCCCTTGGCATTACGTGAATATAGATCCAGAGGCAACCGAGTACGATATTGAGCATGCTAGTGAAGATGGAGATCTCGTGGTGGGAATTAGAAAGTGTATTGAAGTTTTGGAAGATAAAAACGCAACCAGAGAAGATAAGCAGTTTCATTTAAAAATGCTTGTTCATTTTGTAGGAGATTTGCATCAGCCATTTCACGTTGGGCATGCTGCAGATTTAGGTGGCAATAGAGTAGATGTAGAATGGTTTGGAAAAAAGACCAATATCCACAGCGTTTGGGACAGCAAAATGATCGATTCTTACCAGATGAGTTATACTGAGCTTGCTGAAAATCGTGATGAATTAAGCAAAATGCAAATTAAGGTTATCGAGAGCGGAAACTTATTAGATTGGGTGCACGAAAGTAGAGATCTTGCGGAAGAATTATACAAATCTGTTGAAGAAGATAATGACCTTGGCTACAAATACATGTACCAGTGGTTTCCAACAGTTAGACAACAATTACAAAAGGGCGGTATACGTTTAGCAAAGATTTTAAATGAAATTTATGGCTAATCCAAGATTTGCCTAAAAGTGAGGTTAATTCTTGGCGAAACTTGTTTTTTAGTTTTAGGAAGCTGATGTTTCCAATAATGCTGAGTTTCACCTGCCATTATAAGTAAACTACCATGAGCTAAAACAAACTTTTGTTTTAGCTCTTTTTTTGTTTTATGCTGAAGATGAAACATCCTTTCTCCTCCTAAACTTACCGAGGCGATAATCGGATTTTTTCCCAGTTCTTTCTCATCATCGCTGTGCCAGCCCATACTATCTTTGCCATCGCGGTATAAATTAGCTAGACAAATATTGAATTTTGAATCTGTCACTTCTTCAATCTTAACTTGTAATTGCTGAAGTACTTCAGGCACAGGATTCGGTTTCATTACAATATTGGAATAGGAATAAGACTTCTTGCCAAAAAGATTCGTCAATCTTGGTTGCATCATTTCTTTTCCAAAAATTTTAATAGGTTCCTGAATCCAGTTGGTTTCAGTATATAATTTTTCAAAAACCAAATTTGCAAACTCAGTTTCTATAAAATTGGTAATGTAAATTAATTTAGCCTGTGGAAGATTGATCTCTTCAGTCATTTTAAAATTTCAAATAAAACCATGCCCACCAAATTAATAAAAACTGTAGTGGAATGCGAAGAATTAATACCCATTTAGGTAAACCTGCTCCGGCTTCAGGAGAGGAAAGCATGTGAAAATGAACGGTGAAAAATATTAGCAACATTGCTATAATTCCGTAGATAGCATAGTTTTTTGTTAAGGCAAAACAAACACCTATTCCTAAAATAATCTCTGCAATACCGCTAAGATAGACCATGTTGAGGTGTGCCGGAATATAGGGAGGCATAATGTTTACATACATTTTTGGTTTTATAAAGTGATTAATACCTGCTATAGCATACATGAAACCCATTAAATATAAATGCCAAGGATATTGCATAAAAGTTCTTTTTTTTAAATAGATAATAAATTTACGGTAGTTTGACTAAGTTTTTGTCGAGTTTAGCTTATTTTTTTTGGTAATTGGCTTAAATCGTGTAATTTTCGATGCTATTATTTTTAATTCTCCATCTGGCTTGATTAGGAAAATATTCATCTTAGGATTATTAACAAATCTGGTATTTTTTCGGATGGATGCTCAGGTGAGTAATGATAGCCTTGAAAATCTGCTAAATACATCTGTCCAATATTTGGATAATCACAATTACCATAAAGGTATCCAATCGGCGATGAATATTATAGGATTGGCAGGAGATAATAATTATTACCTGTATCATGCCCATAATAATTTAGGAACGGCTTACGAAGAGCTAAGAGATACAACTAGAGCTAAATCCCATTATAAAAAGTCTTTAAAGTATGCTACCGCGGCAAATGATGATACTTTACTGATGTGGGCCTTTAATAATTTAGGGAATATCTATTCAGAATCTAATAGAGATTATCAAAAGGGAATCGCTTATTACAATAGAGTAATAGATCTTGCTATCAAGTTAGATAACAAAGAAGAGCTGATAGCGCCAAACATTAATATTGCCTGGACGTATCTTGATAAAAATCAATCTTCTAAAGCGAAAAAATATTTAGATAATGCCACGAAAATCCTGGAAAATAGGCCGTTGTCTTATATAAACGCCGAGGTTAATACGCTGTATGGAAGGTATTTCTTAGCATTAAATGAAGTTGATTCTGCAAGGGTTTATTTTGAGAATTCAGTAGAAATTGTAGATCGTGATAGTTTAGAATATGAGGGAGCAGAAGCTTATAAATGGTACGCTGAGATGCTTTTTAGAAATGGAAATTACAAAGAAGCCTTTTCAGCTTTAAAAAAACAAAATATATATGAGTCTATCGTTTCTGATTATCAAAAGACTACTCAAATACAAGCAGCTAATGCAAGATTCGATGTAAATCAATATCAAAAAAATCTGGAACTGGTTAAAAAAGATAAGCAATACCAACAAAAAATTATCGAGAAGTCTAACGAAAAGCTTATTCTACTTGTGGTTGCTGCCATTGTTTTATCCATAATCCTGATATTTCTATATAAAATTAATAGTTCGCGGAAAATATTGATTAACGAGCTGAAAGAAAAAAATCTAGAATTACAAAAATCGAAGGAAGCCTCTGAGCGTTTATCAAACCTAAAAACGCAATTCTTTTCCACTGTAAGCCACGAGCTTAGAACGCCGCTCTACGGTGTTATTGGTTTAACTACTTTATTGTTAGAGGACAAGAGTTTAAAGGATCATAAAAACGATCTTAAATCGCTAAAGTTCTCTGCAGACTATCTTTTGGCTCTAATAAACGATGTATTGCAAATAAATAAAATGGAATCTAAGGAAGCGAAATTAGAATACATTTCTTTTCATTTAGGCGATTTATTGGAAAGCATTACTAAAACACTAGAATTTACCAGGATTCAGAATAAAAATACCATACATCTTAAAATTGATCAAGATGTCCCTCAATTCTTAATAGGAGACTCGGTAAGATTATCCCAAATAATGGTAAATTTAATGGGGAATGCTCTAAAGTTTACCGAAAGAGGCAATATTTGGGTTCGGGTAAAATGCCTAAGTGCAACATCAGAGCAATGCAAACTTAGATTTGAGGTAGAGGACGATGGTATAGGAATACCGCAAAGCAAACAAAAGGAAATTTTTCAGGAATTCTCTCAAATAAAACCTGCCAATTATAATTATCAGGGTACAGGTTTAGGTTTACCCATTGTAAAAAAGATGCTCAAATTATTTGAATCTGATATTCATTTAAATAGTATTGAAAACAAAGGTTCGAATTTTAGTTTTGAGATCTATTTACAAATCGATAAAGAAAAAGTAGTTTTACCTCAGCTTGAAATAAATAACGCAAACAATTCTATATCGGAAGAAATGCAAAAAGACTTAAAAAGCCGTATTTTAATTGTAGATGATAATCGCATTAATCAAATCGTTACCAAAAGAATTTTAGAGCAGAAAAACTTTGAATGCGAAATTGCTCAAAATGGAAATGAAGCGGTAGAGAAAGTTAGAAATGGCAATTTTGATCTTATTTTGATGGATGTAAATATGCCAGGAATAACCGGGATGGAAGCTACTCGTAAAATTCGTGAATTTAACGAGCTTATTCCCGTAATAGCATTAACAGCTGTAGAAGTGGAAGAATTTAGAGAAGAAATACATAGCGCAGGAATGAATGATATTATTATAAAACCTTACGATACACAAAAATTTTATCAGGTGGTTTATAGAAATATTCTGCCAGTAACTTTATAGGGTACTTTTCACTTTTCTGGTATTGTTCTAGATCAAAATTTTTCTAGAAAAATTTGTAAAGAAATAAAAAAGCGTTGCTCTATTAAAGCAACGCTTTTTGAATATTCTTAAAGCGAAAAATTATTTCACCATATCAAAACTACGCTTGATAAAGTTAGTTAATTCTTCCCCTTTTAGGAGGTTTTGTGAAAGCCTCGCAAGATCTAAAGATTGCTTAATTAGACGTTGCTGAGTTTCTTCATCTGCACCTAAAATTTCAGAAGTTAATGGGTGGTTTGTATTTACCACAAGATTGTACATCTCTGGCATGTTACCCATTCCAAACATACCGCCACCACCGGTTTGTTGCATTTCTTTCATTCTACGCATAAACTCTGGTTGCGTGATAATAAGTGGCGCGGCATTACTATCCATCGCTTCCATCTGGATGGTATATTTTTCTTTAGGTACCACTTTTTCAAAATCACCTTTTAATTTCTCTTTTTCATCATCAGATAATTTAGAGATTTTCTCTTCATCTGTTTTGATGAGGTTATCTACATGATCAGAATCTACTCTGGTGAACGTAACTTTTTCTTCTGAAGATTCTAATTTCTGCAATAGGTGAGAAATAATAGGAGAATCTAATAACAATACTTTATAACCTTTGTCTTTCGCAGCCTGTATGTAGCTGTGTTGCTCATTTTGATTAGAAGCATAAAGAACTACTAAATTACCGTCCTTATCGGTTTGGTTATCTTTAATAGTTTCTTTCAACTCTTCAAAAGTATAATACTCGTTATCGATTGTTGGGTAAAGAGCAAATTTCTGCGCTTTTTCGTAAAACTTATCTTCAGTAAGCATACCGTATTCGATAACTACTTTGATATCATTCCATTTTTCCTGGAAATCTTCACGATTATTATTGAACAGTGATTTCAGTTTATCAGCAACTTTTCTTGTGATATAGCTTGAAATTTTCTTCACTGCACCATCTGCCTGAAGATAAGAACGAGATACGTTTAACGGAATGTCTGGCGAATCAATAACTCCGCGTAACATGGTTAAAAATTCAGGAACAATACCTTCAACGTTATCAGTTACAAAAACCTGATTTTGGTAAAGCTGAATTTTATCTTTTTGAACGCTCATATCCTGTGTCATCTTAGGGAAATAAAGAATCCCGGTAAGATTAAATGGATAGTCTACATTTAAGTGAATATGGAATAAAGGATCCTCGAATTGCATTGGATACAATTCACGATAAAAATCGTTATAATCCTTTTCTTCTAATTCTGTAGGCTGCTTTGTCCAGGCTGGATTTGGGTTGTTGATGATATTATCAACTGTCTTTGTTTCCGGCTTAGCATCTTCTGGTGCATCGTCAGGAAGCGGAAGTGTTTCTTCTTTGGTTCCAAAACGAATTGGGATAGGCATAAACTTGTTATACTTCACCAAAAGCTCTTCAATTCTATTATCTTCTAAGAATTCTTCGTCTTCTTCGTTTACATGAAGAATAATTTCTGTTCCGCGTTCTTGCTTATCAGAATCTTCTAAAGTAAACTGGGTAGTTCCCTCACACGTCCAATGTGCTGCAGGTTCATCCTTGTAAGATTTTGTTATAATTTCTACTTTATGGGCAACCATAAATGCCGAGTAGAAACCAAGTCCAAAATGACCAATAATTCCGCTATCTTTTGCAGAATCTTTATATTTTTCTAAGAATTCTTCAGCACCAGAGAAAGCTACTTCGTTAATATACTTTTCAACTTCCTCTTTCGTCATACCAATACCCTGATCGGTAATGTGTATTTTCTTGTTCTCTTTATCAACCTTAATGTCAATTATAGGATTACCGTAATCAACATCGGTTTCACCAATGTTTGTTAGGTGCTTTAATTTTAGTGTTGCATCGGTAGCGTTAGAAATTAACTCTCTCAGGAAAATTTCGTGATCGCTGTAAAGAAACTTCTTAATCAGCGGGAAAATGTTATCTACAGATACATTAATCTTTCCAGTTGCCATATATTTTTAGTTTTTAGTGTCAAATACAATTGCTACTAACCAAAAAAAATACCATTACGTATTTGCTGTCAACATGGCATAAGACTTGCAGCATTATAAACACTAAAATATCTAAGTGATTGAAGTTCAAAAATAAGAGCGAATATTTTTAACAAACATTTTGTTTAACAATTATGTATTTAAGTTAAACAATTAATATCTTTGATAAGAGAAAAAGGAAATTATGGCAACGACAAAGAAAGCAACTACAGCAAAAAAGAAACTAGATTCGCATAAGCTTATAAGTATGTATATGGATTACGTGCTAGAAAACGAGCATGCGCCAAAAACGGTATATAAGTTTTGTAAGGAAAATGGAATTGCAGAGGAAGAATTTTATAATTTCTACGGAAGTTTTGAAGGCTTAGAAAAAGGAATTTGGGAAGCTTTTTATCTAAATACTATTAACGTTATCGAAAAGAGCCCAGAATATCCTGGTTTTTCGAATCGAGAAAAAATGCTAACCTTTTATTACACCTTTTTTGAAGTGCTAACGGCGAATAGAAGTTATGTGCTTTTCACGTTGAAGAAGGAAACAACCCGAATGAAAAATTTGGAGCAATTAAAAGGTTTACGAAAAAATGTAAAGTCTTTTGCTAAAGGTTTAATTCAGGATGATAATAAAGAAAAGTCTTTAAAATTTTTACAACAACCTGAAGAAGTATTTTCTGAAGCAGCGTGGATCCAATTACTTTTCCTACTAAAGTTCTGGATGGACGACAATTCCGCACAATTTGAAAGTACAGATGTTGCAATCGAAAAATCTGTAAATACAGTATTCGATGTTTTTGATAATTCTCCACTAGAAAGAGTTGTAGATTTTGGTAAATTCCTATACAAGGAAAGAATGGTAAAATAGACGCTTCAAAAATTGCTATGAAAAAGGCCGAAAGGTCACAAAGAAAAGATTAGATGAAATCGATAGATAAAATTCCCACGGGAAAAATCGGCAGAACCAGTAAGTTGGTTCAAACCGGGGCCAAAATCGGCGGTAATTATATTAAATATTATAGTAAAAAAGCATTCAATAAAGATTTAACGAGAGACGATCTTGATAGAGATAATGCAAGCGATATTTATGATGGATTAAAAAGTTTAAAAGGCAGTGCATTAAAGGTTGCACAAATGCTTTCTATGGAGAAAAGTTTGCTGCCTAGTGCTTATGTTGAAAAATTTAGTCTTTCACAATTCAGTGTTCCACCACTTTCAGCTCCGTTAGTGCGCAAAACCTTCAAAACATATAACGGTAATTATCCCGAGGAATTGTACGATCATTTTAATATGGAATCGGTAAACGCTGCGAGCATTGGGCAGGTGCATCAGGCCACTAAAGACGGAAAGAAACTGGCCGTTAAAATTCAGTATCCAGGGGTAGCAGATAGTATCAGCTCAGATTTAGCGATGGTGAAGCCAATTGCTACTAGAATGTTTAATTTACAAGGGCAGGATTCTGAAAAATATTTTAAAGAAGTTGAAGGGAAATTACTAGAAGAAACAGATTATATTCTAGAAGTAAAGCAGAGTAAAGAAATTTCTGAAGCTTGTGCCCATATTCCAAATTTAAAATTCCCAAAATATTACGAAGAATTATCCAGCGAGCGAATTATTTCGATGGACTGGATGGACGGAAAGCACCTAAGTGAATTTGCTAAAGAAAATAAAGATCAAGACAAGGCAAATAAAGTAGGGCAGGCATTATGGGATTTTTATATGTTTCAAATGCATGGCTTAAAAGAAGTACATGCCGATCCTCATCCTGGTAATTTTTTGGTGGATCGAGAAGGTAATTTAATTGCTATCGATTTTGGATGTATAAAAAAAGTACCCGACGATTTCTATGTTCCGTACTTTGAATTAGCGAAAAAAGAAAATATCAATAATCCTGAATTTTTTAACGAGAAACTATATGAGTTAGAAATTTTAAGGAAAGATGATACCGAAAATGAGATTAAGTATTTTTCTGAGTTATTTCATCAAATGTTGAATTTGTTTACGAGTCCGTTTCACTCTGAAACTTTTGATTTTTCTAATGAAGAATTTTGGGATTCAATTACAAAACTGAGCGAAAAATATAGCAAAGATGAACAACTAAGAAAAATGAACGGAAATCGTGGAAGTAAGCATTTTCTTTACATTAACCGGACTTTCTTCGGTTTATATAATTTGCTTCACGACCTAGAAGCAAAGGTTGAAATTAACAATTTCCGAAGTTATTTATAAGCAAGTTTTGATTTATTGGTTAGGTTGAAAAGCGTAATTCGTTATTTGGAATTACGCTTTTATTATTAAAAAAGCCTTCTGAAACTTCAGAAGGCTTTGTAAAATTTGAGTCAGTTTTATCTAATCTTTAATTTCCCCATCACCAGATTTTACATCCGTTTTCGGTCTATTTTTTACGTATTTTTCTAACCACTGGTCTTGTTCCCAAAGCACATGTAGTACCGATTCTTTGGCGCTATAGCCATGACTTTCCTTAGGCAACATTACTAATCTTGCAGTTGCTCCAAGTCCTTTTAGCGCATTAAAATAACGCTCACTTTGCATGGGATAGGTACCCGAGTTATTATCGGCTTCTCCATGAATCAATAAAAGCGGCGTTTTCATTTTATCAGCATGCATAAATGGTGACATCGTGTAATAAACTTCTGGAGCCTCCCAATAATTACGTTCTTCACTTTGGAAACCAAAAGGCGTTAAAGTTCTATTGTAAGCACCACTTCTTGCAATTCCAGCGGCAAAAAGATCAGAATGTGATAAAAGATTAGCCACCATAAAAGCTCCATAGCTATGCCCACCAACAGCAACGCGATTGGGATCGATATACCCCATTTCATCTACGGCATCTATTGCGGCAGCAGCATTATCTACCAATTGCTTTCTAAAGGTATCATTGGGTTGTTCGTCACCTTCACCTATAATTGGGAATGCTGCATCATCCAAAACTGCATAACCACGGTTTACCCAATAGATAGGAGAGCCGTAATAGGGATAAGTAAAATCGTTAGCATTGCTGGTGTTTTGGGAAGCCGAATTTTTATCCTTGTATTCACGAGGATAGGCCCACATGATCATTGGTAGTTTTTCAGGATTTTCTTTATCGTAACCTGCCGGTAAATATAAGGTTCCGTTTAATTCTAATCCATCTTCACGTTGGTAAGTGATCACCTCTTTACTTACATCTTCTAAACTTTTAAAGGGATTGTCGAAATTAGTGATCTGTTTTAAATCAGCTTTCTTTTTAATGTTTCTAATGTAATAATTAGGATATTCCGTCGAAGCTTCAATTCGTACTAAGATTTTTCCTTTGTCCATGTCTAAAGCTTCAACTATGCTCTCTTTTTTATCTTCAAAAGTTGATTGGTATAGTCGGTCAGTTTTTCCATTTTCAAGATCAATTTTGTCGATAAATGGATATTGCCCTTTATCAGAAAAGCCATTACCAATTAAGTAGGCATCTTTGCCATCGAGTTCTAAAACATATCTTCCAAAATTATTCTTATGCGTTACAAAACTTCCGGGATCACTATATACATCCTGATAATTTCTATCAAAAAGAATTTTAGGATCTTCGTTGTTGGTTGATGGATCAATTAAATATGTTTTTCTATTTCTGGTATTCCACCAGTAATCCATCGCGATAGCGGTATTGTTATCACCCCACGTTATACCGCTATAACGATTAATAGTTTTTAAGAATGCTTTTCCTTCTCCTTTAAAGGGAGCTTCTAGCATAAAAACCTGGTCACGATGATCTACTTCAACTTCTGGATCACCGCCATCTAAAGCCACGGCGTAAATTAAGGTTGCTGGTTTATCTGCTCGCCAGTTCAGGCTTCTGCGACCTTCTTGTGTAGACATGAAACCTTGTGGTAAATCTTCTAAAAGAGGTACATCATTAACCATATTTACTAAACTAGCATCATTCTTATAAATATTGGTTTCAGTAGGAAATCTATAATAAGGAACTAGATAAGAAAATGGTTTCTTTATATGGCTAACCATAACAAATTCTCCATCTGGAGAGAAACTAATATCGTCATACATCTTAGCCGTCATCCATTCCGATTGATTTCCATTTAGATCTATCTTGAATAAACTGGAGCGTGCTAATTGTTCAAAATTATATTCATCATTAGGATCTTTAAGCAAATCCTGATAAGTTCGATTTTGTGCTTCTTTACCATCACTAACGCTAACAGTTGGGCCTGTTGGTACAGCTAGTGCTTCGTCTATCAGATCTTTGCGATCTGCAGGTAACATTTTAACAAGAATTGCTTCGCTATCTTTAAACCAATTAATGGTGTTTCCCATATTTGCATTTAAAGTGGCATCGGTAAGTTTTTTTGCTGTGGCAGATTTTATATCGATAACCCATAGCTCTACTCCGCTATCCGTTGTTTGCGTGAAAGCAAGTTTTTTTTCGTCTGGCGACCAGCTTAGATTGGCTATCCTTGGATTTTCTGGTAAACCTTTTACATCTGTAGGTTTGTTGTCTTTTATAGGTTTTATTTTTATATCGTTGTAATACCGCGCCCGGCTACTAATATTGGTTACCGGGTTAATTCTTAATCCACCAAGACGTAGTTCCTTCTCGCTAAGCTCTGCAATAGTTTTATATTGATCGCGATAAAGAAACAGCATTAAATCACCTTTACTATTTATGTAACTTTCTGGGGCTAATGGTACATCAACTAAATCTAAAATAGGTTTTGGTGGTTTTTGATAGGTTAGGTTTTCCTGCGCATAATTGCTGAAAATTGAAGCAGCAAAACACAGCAAATAAACAATGACTTGTTTTTTCATTTATTGGGTTTTATAATATTTGTTGTGCTAAGATAAGATAATCTATAAAATGTTAATCTTTACTATATTGCAGATGTAAAAATTTAGATATTTGCTAAATTTAAGAGTGTAAATTTTAATAATTTAAAAATAAACTGAATGTATCAGTCTAAAATTGCCGGATTAGGAAAATACGTGCCAGAGAATGTAGTTACTAATGAAGATCTGTCCAAAATTATGGATACGAACGATGCGTGGATACAGGAGCGTACCGGTATAAAAGAGAGACGACATATAAAGAAAGGCGATGGAAATACTACCGCAGGTATGGGAGCTAAGGCAGCAAAGATAGCCTTAGAAAGGGCCAATATTAGCAAAGATGATATAGACTTAATTGTTTTTGCTACGTTAAGTCCAGATTATTATTTCCCGGGATGTGGCGTACAGATCCAAGAGATGTTAGATATTCACACGTGTCCTGCTTTAGATGTTCGTAACCAATGTAGTGGTTTTATATACGGTCTTTCAGTTGCCGACCAGTTTATCAAAACCGGGATGTATAAAAATGTACTTTTAATCGGAAGCGAAAATCATAGTGGAGGATTAGATTTTACAACTCGAGGTCGATCGGTTTCTGTGATTTTTGGAGATGGAGCAGGAGCAGCGGTACTAACCAGAAGTGATCATGTGGGACAAGGTGTCTTATCTACGCATTTGCATTCTGAAGGTAAGCATGCGCTCGAATTGAGTTTGAAGGGACCAAGTACCAATCATTGGGTCCCTGAAATTATTGCTGAAAATCCGCAAGAAGATATTCCTTACTATCCTTATATGAATGGTCAGTTTGTATTTAAAAATGCAGTTGTTCGATTTTCTGAAGTTATTTTGGAAGGTTTAAAAGCAAATGGTCTGGATGTTAAAGATATCGATATGTTAATTCCGCATCAGGCGAACCTTCGAATTTCTCAGTTTATTCAGCAGAAATTTAAATTGAGTGATGATCAGGTATATAACAATATTCAGAAATACGGAAATACAACCGCAGCATCTATTCCAATTGCACTAACAGAAGCTTGGGAAGAAGGAAAAATTAAAGAAGGCGATACCATTGTTTTAGCTGCTTTTGGTAGTGGATTTACCTGGGCTAGTGCCGTAATCGAATGGTAGTAATTCAGAATAGAAAAAATAAAAAGCGGCTTTAAGCCGCTTTTTATTTTTATTTTAATGATTTAAAGAATCTATATATACAAATAACACCAGCCGCAACAAAACCAATAGCGATGGCGAACTGGATTTCATATTTCTGATAATTTTCGTATAAACTTATAACCCGATATGCACCATATCCAAGGGAGAAAATACCAATTGCCAAATACGCATAATTTCGCCTGCTTGAGGGGACTTTATTTCCTTTACTCATGCTCTGCAACATCGTTTGGAAATGTCGCTTTCACTATAGCAGCAGCTTCGTTATAATGACTTTTTATCACGAAAAGCTGAACCTGTCCCGGTATTCCACCACCAAAACCTGCTCTCAATCCAGATTCCATATCATTTCTTACGCGATTAGAAATTCCAGATTTTTTAAATAGTTCTTGTAAATATTGCACATTTACTTCACTTCCTGTATAAACTCTATCGTATGTTTCTTCAGTACTCATAATTTTCAGTTTAAGAATTCTAAAATACGAAGATTACTAATCTTTACAGGATAATTTAATTAGAGTTTAACGTTCTTGAATGATAAGCTAAGCATTATAATATTTGCTTTCCCAGATGGTTTCGCTAAAATTTTTACCTTTTTTAAATCCATAAAATATAGCAAGACCGCCAACCCATTTAAATACAAAAAATAGAATCATTAAAAATTCGCTAAGACTTTGTTCTCCAGCATGAAAAAACAGCTTATCCGGTATTAAAAAGGTGATTGCCAGGCTTAGCACAAACATTGAAAAAATGAAGTTTTCTAGTTGTTTAAATGGCCACATTAATAATTTTCTAAAAGGATGAAGGTCGTTGCCCCATTTGTGAACCAAATAATAATACTCATTGCCCATGGGTGCCATTAATAGAGGATCGTCAGCATTATCCAATTTAAAAAGGTGCGCCGGTGCAATAATTCTAAATCCTTTTAAGCTGGTTTTATGATCATTTTCCAGTTTTCTAATAGCCATTATGGCATCGTAAGGAATTTTAGCTTTAAAATATTTAGAACTCAAAAATCGTAATCGATAATTAACGCATATCTTTTCAATATCGCTTATATGAAAAATGCGATTGGTTTCAAGAAGATCAAAATTGAAAAAATTGATATCCTCTGCATCACCACCATTTGCTATTTTATGTAGGATAGCTGTATCAATTTTATCGTTTTCCTTGAAAATAGAATGGATTTCCTGAAGAAAATGATCCTCTTTTTTTCGTTTATTTCTGGATTTTAGAAGTTGTTTTTCAATGTTAGTTCGGGGTAAGTTCATCATCATCAATCACTTTGCATGAGCTACTAAATTATACATTATCAATGTAAATACCAATCCTGTAAATGTTAATTCAGAATTTATGTTTCGGGAATTTTTTCTTTACGTTTCTAAATGCCTGTTAAATTTATGTCTAAATTTTACTAAATGTTTTTGATAGACCGTTGAAAGCTGGTATTATGAGCAAAAATTTTTAAATTATGAAATTACTTAAGTGGTCAGGATTTCTTATAACCATCCTTTTATTTGCAAGTTGCGGTGGGAGTAAATCTTCAGAAGTTGGTGAGAATCCAAAAGATTTGAAAAGTTACAATACCTATGCATTTTTGCCCAACCAAAATAAAATCACCACACCGGATTATAACAATGAAGAAATTAATTATGAGATTGTGAATACGGTGAATGAAAACATGAAAGACGAAGGTTATCGCTACGAAAAAGATCAACCAAGCGTTTTAATTTATGTTCATACCATGTTCGACGATAAAGTTGAGGTGAATGCAGATCCTGTTTATACCAGTTATTCGTATTATCGTCCCGATTTTTATATTGGTGATTATTACAAGCCTTTTATGTATAAAGATTATTATACCATTCAACGAATTACAGGAGATAATATCGACCAAATTCCTTATCAATCAAAAACTATTGTGATCGATTTTATAAACCGAAAAAACAATAAAATTATATGGAGAGGGACAACCGATGAAGTAGAAATTACTGATCGTCGCACGGCACGCGCTGTTAGAAATTATGTAGATAAAATTTTTAAACAATTTCCGTAGTCACTTCAAAATATATTGAAAAAACAAAGGCTGAAATTATCGAATTTCAGCCTTTGTTTTTAGAGCATTTTTTCTTCGGAATTTATCTGATATGTTTACCTTTTTAATTACTCCGAACTTGAGCTGATTTTATGATGCATGCCCATTTTCAATAAGATAAAAATTAATAAAGCCGAACACCTTGTTTTGAAAAATTGATTCTAATAGAATCTTACCAGGTGTCCGGCTGCGGAAAAAACATCTAAACAAACAGTTCGACGCAATTGAAATGTAAATGCTGTTTAAATTCCTTATTTATTCAATTTTTAATGCTGAAAACGCTAAATTTTTAGAAATAATCTGATGCTTCAAACTTTTAATCTGTTTAAAATGATACTGAAGTCGATTTTTAAAAAGAGAATGTGCCTCTAAATATGTTGTTTCACATTCTATATCATCACATTCCCTGATTTTCGAAACTCTGTTTTTATAAAATAAACACGTGCGTAGATGAAATTTGTTTTGTTCTATTTGCTCATTTATACATGATAATAGTGAGTTTATTTTACTTTTTTTATCTACCGATTTTAAACAGTTATGATCTTGTAAATATGATTTATAGAGTACAAGTTCAAAATTGATAATTTCAAGATTTTGAAGCCAGTCATACACATGTTCTTCAATTACAGCGATATTATTTTCATCACTGTTTTCAGGTTCATATTTCATAAGACAACTTTAAATTTCGAATTTCAGCTTTTATTTTCAGCATTAATGTTTAAGGGAAAATTCCACGTTGTTGGTAAGCCGTTTCAATTCTTGAAATGGCTAGCATATAAGCAGCAGTTCTCCAATCGATATTTTTTTCTTCTACTTCACGCTGTATACGTCTAAAGTTTTCTGAAAGTTTTTTCTCCAGTTTACTCATACTTTCTTCCAGATCCCATAATTCTCCGTTACGGTTTTGAAGCCATTCAAAATAACTAGAAATTACTCCGCCTGAATTACAAAAAATGTCTGGAATAATAGTAACATTATTTCTTAGTAGAATAGTTTCGCCTTCGCTATCGGTTGGGCCATTGGCACCTTCTAAAACGAGAGGCGCTTTTATTTTTTCGGCAACAGTAGCTGTGATTTGATTTCCCAGTGCTGCCGGAATAATCATATCACATTCTAAACCAAAGAAATCTTCTGGTGGTATAGAAACCGCATCTGGATAATCTGCAATAGAACCTTTTCTTGGATTAGAATGTGCCGCTAAGCCTTCTACATCGATCCCGTCTTTTTTGTATAAAGTTGCATGAGCATCCTGTACGGCTAATAAGCTAGCGCCTTCTTTTAGCATAAAATGTGACGCCCAATAACCAACATTACCAAATCCCTGAACAATAAATGTTTTTCCTTCTAAAGTTTCACCTTTACTTTCCAGATAAAGTTTTGCTGAAAGGAAAACGCCAAAACCGGTAGCGCGATCTCGGCCTTCCAAACCACCAACTCCTAATGGTTTACCGGTAACAATATGTCGGTTATGGGAACGCTCTGCAGTTGGAATGGTAGACATATAGGTGTCTGCAATCCAGGCCATAGTTTGTGCGTTTGTATTAATATCTGGAGCAGGGATATCATGTTCTGGTCCTATATTTTCTCCCAGCGCATAGGTGAATCTTCGTGTAATACGTTCTAATTCTCCAATAGAATATTTTCTGGGATCTATTTCGATACCGCCTTTAGCACCCCCAAAAGGCAGGCCTGCAAGAGAAGTTTTCCAGGTCATCCACATGGCTAAAGCCCTTGCAGCATCGATATCTACGGTATCGTGATAACGTAAACCACCTTTGTACGGTCCCAGGGCATTATTATGTTGCACTCGATAACCGGTAAAAACTTCTACACTGCCGTCGTCCATTTTTACGGGAAAGTGTACGATAATTTCACTATTAGAGATCGAAAGGATCTTTCTAATATTAGTATTTAACTCCATACGGTCTGCAGTTTTATTAAACTGGCTCATAACCGTAGTGTGCATAGATTGTTTTTTTGTTTTTTCCTTTTTCATAAGATGTATTGGTACCACCAAAGGGCATAATACCCCGAGGCTTGCCTTGAAATTAAAAATTTGTTTCCAACGAATGCCTCGAGGGCTTGCCCCGAGATAGTTTATTTAAAATGTTCACAAAACAACTTTCTGTGGTTTTGCCACGAACAATTCTTTTGATGATCGCAATTAAAGCAAAGCCCCTTAAGCATTTCCTGGGTTAAGAGGCTGCCTAAAGAACTTTTTGGAGCCGACTTATTTTTGGTACGATTGGTTTTCATAATTATTGAGGTTCGTCTATACCTAAAAGTCAAATGCTGTACCCAAAAGAGGAAAGTTTTATCTTAAATTGTTATCGTGCTGAATTTTAGGTTTTTATAAATTTTAAAAATATTTATTTTTTAAAATTTACCGGGCATTTTACCCCTGCTAGGGAATTATGTACCACCTCTTATTTTAATTTATTTCGAAGTGTTTTACGATCTATTTTAAGAATTGCGGCTGCCTTTGTTTTGTTTTGATCGGTATAGGCTAAAACCTTCAGTATGTATTCTTTTTCAACTTCTTCTAAAGATTTAAAACTAGTATCGTAAGAACCAATATCGTATTTAAAATGTTCCGGAAGCTGTTCTGAAGTAATTTCATCATCGCTTAAAATAATAGCACGCTGAATGATATTTTCTAATTCTCTTACATTGCCTGGCCAGTCATAATTTTGTAGTAATTCTAATGCTTTGTCACTAAGTTTAGTCCGTTTTCCATATTCTGAACCGTATTTTCGTAAAAAATTATTTGCCAGATATACAATATCTTCTTTGTGTGAACGCAGTGGCGGCGTACATATATTTACAACATTTAATCGGTAATAAAGATCTTCCCGAAACTTCCCGATCTTAACCATTTTATAAAGATCACTATTAGTCGCCGCAATAATGCGAATATCTATTTTCTTAGCATTCTGCTCGCCAATACGCTGTATTTCTTTTTCCTGAAGAACTCTTAGCAGCCGGGTCTGAACTTTCATCGGGGCATTACCAATTTCATCTAAGAAAATTGTGCCTTTATCTGCCGCCTGAAAAAATCCTTGCCTATTTTCTAAAGCCCCAGTAAATGAACCTTTGGTATAACCAAATAATTCGGCTTCCAGTAAATCTTCAGGAATACCGCCACAATTCACTGCGATAAAAGGCTGTGCAGCAAACCTGCCTTTGTAATGAATCGCCCGCGCGATAAGCTCTTTGCCCGTTCCACTTTCACCTTGTATAAGTACCGTTGCTTTGTTGTCTTTAACCCGTTCTATAAGATCGATAAGCTTTTGCATTGGTTCAGAATTACCAATAATCCCGGCATAAGAAATACTGTTATTAGCTAACGAATCTCTTGTTGCTTCCTGTAGGTTTTGGGGTAAAGCTTTTGCTACTGCACTTTTTAATTCTTCTGTGGTAAATGGCTTAATAAGATAATCTACAGCTCCAGATTTCATCGCTTCTAAAGCTCCGTCTATAGAAGGGAAACCGGTAATGACCAATGTTGGTAATTTAGGGTAGTGGTCTGATACATATTTTATTAATGCAATCCCATCTACCTGTGGCATTTGCAAATCTGTAATTAGTAGATCAATGCGACTATATTTTAGAATATTTATAGCTTCTAATACGTTGGAAGCTTTATAGGCATGAAAGTTTTGATCGTGGAGTTGCCTTTGCAACAATTCTAACATATCGAAATCGTCATCAACGATTAAAATATTGGCCTTTTTATATGTCATATCTTAAGGGTGTAGCGGTAATGAAATTTTAAAATTACTTCCGTTAGGAATATTGTCTACAATTTTGATTTCGCCTTGATGTGCTTTTACAATACCGTGCACCACGCTTAATCCTAATCCTGAACCTTCGCCCAGTGGTTTTGTACTGTAAAAAGGATGAAATACTTTTTTTCGAAATGTTTTAGCAATCCCCGGGCCCTGATCTTTTACTTCCATAAGCATTGTATCTTTAGTATGGCTAACCAATATTTCAATATAGGACTGAGGAGTGGACACGTATATAGCATTAATAACCAGGTTAAAAATTATCTGGGTAAATTGTACAATATCGATTGGAATGATTAAATTTTCTTCATCAATTTTAAACTGACAACTTATTCCTGCTTTTTTGAGGTTTGGCCCTAAAAGCGAAAGCGCCTGTTCTATAATAGGTTTTATTTGTTGAGCTTGTTTTTGGTGTGGCATTTCACAGGCAAAAAACATTAATTTCTTTACGATTTCTCGAGAATATATGCTGGCTTTAATGATCTTGTCTAAATCATTTTTAGTCTGGTCGTCTTTATTATTCGCTTGTATAAGCTCAGCAAAACCAAGAATATTACCCAAAGGCGTGTTTAGCTCGTGGGCTATGCCGGCAGTAATTTCACCAAGTATAGCCAGGCGGTCATTATGTTCGGCTTTTCGACGTAATAATTCTTCTCGCTCTTTTATACGCTCACGCTCAAAAAAGTCGCTAATTTCTATTGAAATTTGATCTAGTAATTGTTGCTCTTCTTCTAAGAATTCGGTGTTATCAAAATAAGCCGAATCATAATACACTCTAATATATCCCAAATTTTCCTGATGATCTGAGAGTCTGCTTTCCTGAAAGATATATTTAGAAGGAATAGCACCTGTTTTTATATCAAAATTGGTATACTTTAGCTGAACAATGGCAGCTTCAGGGTGTCTCCAGGCGTTTTTAGTAATTTCGCAAATCTCTTTTAAAGTGGCTTCTACATCGTCTTGATGTTTACGCAACACACGGGATATACTATAAAGACACGATAATTCTTTTATCCTTTCCTTTAAGCGATCTTCTACTGTAAATTCTTTATTCATTTTTAAAAATCTCTATGGCCTTTACAGCTATAATTGGGCAATAATCAATATGATTTTACATAAAGTCTAAAATCAAATTATAGTTGTTTGATAATCAGTTTAATAATTTTCTTTTTTTTGATTATTTATTGGGGTGTTTTTACCCATTGGTTCAATTATACTCAAATTTATTGTTTTTTCTGAAATAATTTTTGGTTTATGGGCTTGTAAATCAGATTGATATAGATATTAGATAGTTCTGTTAAGATATCGGTACAGGCTTTGTCTTTATGATTTTGTGTGTAACATATTTAAAATAAGCATTGAATATCAATTTTTTTGAACAGGTATATTCCTATAGAGAACTCTGTATTAAAAAGGATTTAAGAGAAATCGCCATGTGGGGAAGTCTTCTTGAAGATATAAATGAAGAATTAGGAAATCTTTTAAAGCTTGAAAAACAGATGATAAAAGATCTAAAACTGGCCGGTACTTTACAGGCAATGCGTAGAGATGTGATTTTATGTACGGCTGGTTTTTGCAAGTTTGAACAGGAACTTCAGAAGGAATTTGAATATGGGAAAAAGGAATACGGAGATATTCATATTCAACAAATGGAAAAGCATCGTTTGCGTTATCTCAAGATTGTTGAAAATCTGGCGATGTTAAAGAGAAAAGTACACCGAAGATTATTAGAAAAGAGAATAAAATAAGAATTAAAATTTTACATTTTGAGACGATTCAAATTTCTTATTATCCTCACATTTGTTGCCTTTTTAAGTATTCTGTTATTATGCTGGTTAGTTCCTGCGCCGATATTTCAGAATAACTAAATTAAAGTATCAGGCATCGACTATTAAGATTAAGAATGCTAGGCTTTTGGTGGTTCACATTTTTAATTTCAAACTAACTTTAAACCAATGATAGAGCCAATACTTTGGTAATAAAAAAAATCCCGAAAATGTTACTGTTTTTTTGAAAATAAATAGTCCTAAAAGCAAGGTGCCGGCTGCACCAATGCCCGTCCAAACGGCATAACTTGTAATAATGAAAAGTACCTTTGTAACTTTTAAAAGCAAGCTCATGCTTAGAAAAAGACATAGTGAAAAGCACCAAACCAAAGTTTTTATATCATCCCTTTAGTGTGATTTTGCTTTTATAAAGAATTCTATATAGCACCTTTATTATAATAGATATATAAATTGATAACCATGCATGCGCAATTTAACTTTCTTCCAAAAAAATATTGGAATAAAAAAAGGGGACATTTAGTCCCCAGTATTAATAAGCCTCTTAACTTTTAGTGTACAGGTTTTTAGTAAACAACCTCAGGGCAAGTTTATGAGAAATGGAATTGAAAAAAATAATTTCAAGACAAGCCTTGGAGCATTTAATATAGATTATCGAGTTAAAACTTATGTACTTCTGGATTCAAATTTAGTTGAACCAATAATCTAATATTTAAGTATATTTTTTTCTGAATTTATCGTAGTTCAGCTTTTAATTCGTTTTCGAATCTATACTGAAGTTTGCTCATAATTTTATCAATTTGCTTATCAGTCATGGTTTTGTTTTCATCCTGAAAGGTAAAACTCACCGCATAACTCTTTTTACCTTCGGGAAGATTTTCGCCTTGATACACATCAAATAGATTTACTTCTTTCAGTAATTTCTTTTCTGTTTGCGTAGCGATGGTTTCAATTTCAGCATAAGAAATAGCATCGTCTAATAATAAAGCGAAATCACGTCTTACTGCCGGATATTTTGGAATATCTACAAACTTATTAGACTGTGTTTTAGTAATCTCGATAACTGTATCCCAATTAAAATCTGCAAATAAAACTTCTTGATCGATATCAAAATGTTTTAGGATCGATTTTTTAATCACTCCAAATTCTACCAATTTCGATTTTCCTGAACTCAAAATAATTCCTTCAGCAAAAACATCAGATTTTATAGCATTAGATTTTAAGCTTTTAATTCCCAATCTTTGGAAAACTGCTTCAATAATTCCCTTCATATAAAAGAAAGTTCCTTTTTGAGCAGCAGAGCTCCAGCTTTCTTTAGCTTTATCGCCACTTACAAAAATCGATAGATGTTTATTTTCAACACGACCACCAGTATAATTGTGATACGTTTTTCCGAATTCGAAAAGTTTTAGGTCTCTTCTTTTTCGGTTTAAATTGTGTCTTATACTTTCTAAACCACTAAACAGCATTGATTGTCTCATTACTGCAAGATCGCCACTAAGCGGATTCAGCATTTCAACATTATATTCGCTTTTTAGTTGTTCACTCAGCTCTATGTGAGACGGACTTGTAAGTGAATTGGCCATGGTTTCGTAAAAACCTTGTCCTACTAATTGGTTTGCAATAATATTCTGAAGTTTATAATCTTCAAATTTCGATGAAATAGAAACCGAAGCATTAAACTTTTCATTGAATTTTATGTTGTTATATCCATACACTCGAAGAATCTCTTCGATAACATCAGATTCTCGTTGAACGTCTACTCGATAGGAAGGAATTGTGAGTCCCATGCCTGTTTCGGTAACATTATTCACTCGAATTTCTAAAGAAGCTAAGATCGATTTTATAGTTTCTTCTTCAAGATTTTCGCCAATAAGCTTGTTTACTTTATCGAAGGTTAAGAAAACCTGAAAATCTTCTATCTTTTTGAAATAAAGATCATCAACATCGCTGGTTATTTCTCCGCCTGCTAATTCAGTAATCAAAAGAGCCGCACGTTTTAATGCATATTCTGTAATGCTAGGATCGATACCACGCTCAAATCTAAAAGATGCATCGGTATTTAAACCGTGTCTTTTTGCTGTTTTGCGAACGCTTACGGGATTAAAATATGCACTTTCTAAGAATATTTGGGATGTATTTTCTGAAACTCCACTGTTTAATCCTCCAAAAACTCCTGCAATACAAAGTGGTTTTTCCTTATCACAGATCATAAGATCTTCTTCATGAAGTTCTCTTTCAACTTCATCTAAGGTGGTGAATTTAGTGCCGGCTTCAAGTGTTTTTACATGAATTTCGTTACCTGCAATTTTAGAAGCGTCAAAAGCATGTAAGGGTTGTCCCAACTCGTGCAATACATAATTGGTAATGTCTACAACATTATTTTTTGGTGCTATGCCAATTGCTTTTAAACGATTTTGTAACCATTTAGGCGATTCCTGAATTTTAACATCGCTTATGGTGATTCCGCAATATCGTGGCGCTAAAGAAGAATCATCAACAAAAATAGGGATTCTTAAACTTCTATTATCAACATGAAAGTTGCTTACAGAAGGAGTGATAAGTTCTAAACTTTTATTCTCTTGTTGATAACCTGCTTTTAAATCTCTTGCTACTCCCCAATGGCTCATAGCATCGGCGCGGTTTGGCGTAAGACCAATTTCAAAAACCTGATCATTCTCTATTTCAAAAACTTCAGCAACAGGTGTCCCAGGAATTAGATCTTCTTCCATTACCATAATACCATCATGGCTAGATCCAAGACCAATTTCGCTTTCAGAACAAATCATTCCAAAACTTAATTCACCTCTAATTTTCCCTTTTTTGATTTTCCATTCTTCACCTTTTTCATCATAAAGAATGGTACCAATTGTTGCTACCGGAACTTTTTGTCCTGCCGCAATATTTGGAGCTCCACAAACAATTTGTACTTCTTCGCCATCACCAAGATTTACTTTGGTAATATTAAGTTTATCGGCATTTGGGTGTTTCTCGCAGCTTAGTACATGCCCAACTACGATACCTTCTAAACCACCTTTTACACTTTGAAAACTCTGAATTCCTTCAACCTCTAAACCAAGATCAGTTAATAGTTCGCCAGTTTTTTCGGCATCTTCAGGAAGCTTTATAAATTGTTTTAACCAGTTGTATGAAATTTTCATCTATGTAATTTTACAATCTACAAAGATAGTATTACCATTGATTTTAGCATAATCTAAGGTTTGTAAAATTATAGCCTATTTTGAAAGAATTTTATAGAATTTTTAAAGCTGAAATTCAGCATAAAAAAATATCGATACGACTGAAATTTCCGCTAAGAAATATAATTCCAGATATTTTGGTGTTTTGCGAGCTGCCCGTAGGTAAAACGTAGTACTTTATTCTTTTCTAAAGCTAATTTTGGATCTTCTTTTAGCACTTTCATCGCAACGTGACGAGCTGTTTTAAGCAGGTCATTATCCTTAACAATATCGGCGATTTTTAAATTTAGGACACCACTTTGTTGCGTTCCCATAATATCACCAGGACCGCGAAGTTTCAAATCAACTTCAGCAATTTGGAAACCGTCGTTGGTTGCCGTCATGGTTTCTAGCCTTGTTTTACTATCGTTTGATAATTTATGTCCTGTCATTAAAATACAATAACTCTGTTCGGCTCCACGGCCCACGCGGCCTCTTAGCTGATGCAATTGAGAAAGTCCAAATCGCTCAGCGCTTTCAATAATCATAACACTGGCGTTAGGCACATTTACGCCAACTTCAATGACAGTAGTGGCCACCATAATTTCGGTTTTTCCTTCCGCAAAGCGTTGCATTTCATAATCCTTATCGGCAGGCTTCATTTGGCCGTGAACGATCGAGATTTGATAATCGGGAAACTCGCGAGCAATACTTTCATAGCCATCCATCAAATCTTTATAGTCCATTTTTTCGGATTCCTGAATTAATGGATAAACTACATAAACTTGGCGTCCTTTATCAATTTCTTCTTTTAAAAACCTGAAAACTTTTAAGCGATTACTATCAAAACGATGCACCGTTCTTATCGGTTTTCGTCCCGGTGGTAATTCGTCGATCACTGAAATATCCAAATCACCATACAAACTCATGGCCAGGGTGCGGGGAATTGGCGTTGCCGTCATCACTAAAACGTGCGGCGGAATTTTATTTTTTCGCCATAGTTTCGCTCGTTGTGCTACACCAAAGCGGTGTTGCTCGTCGATGATAGCTAAACCAAGATTATTAAATTTTACCTTATCCTCTAAAAGCGCATGTGTACCAATTAGAATATCAATCTCGCCAGTTTCTAATTTTTCATGCAATTCTCGGCGATGTGCTTTTTTAGAAGAACCGGTCAGCAAGAAAATGGAAAGGTCCATTTGTGCACAAAGTTCTACCAAACCATGGTAATGTTGAATCGCTAAAATCTCTGTAGGAGCCATTAAACAGGCCTGAAAACCGTTATCGATAGCAATAAGCATGCTCATTAAAGCGACAATGGTTTTTCCTGAACCAACATCACCCTGCAAAAGACGATTCATTTGCGCACCTGTTCCTAGATCTGATCTAATTTCTTTAATCACTCTTTTTTGAGCGCCGGTAAGATCGAAAGGCAAATGATTTTTATAAAATCCGCTGAAATTTTCTCCAATTTCGCCAAAAACAAAACCTTTTATTTTTTGTTTTCGAAGTTGATTTTTAAGTAATAATTGCAGCTGAATGTAAAAAAGTTCTTCAAATTTTAAACGAAACTGTGCTTTAGCAAGCAACTCGGCATTCTTTGGAAAATGAATATTAAAAAGCGCTTCGGCTTTAGAAATTAAGCGAAATTCTTCTTTAATTTCTTCGCTTAAAGTATCATAAAAACGGGCTTTAGTTTCAGCAAAAAGCTGTTGTAGCATTTTATTAACCGCGCGATTGGTAATCCCTTTTTTCTGCAATAATTCTGTAGAAGGATAAATAGGTTGCATCGCGGGGCGCAATTGCTTTTTGTAGTCGGCCAGCGTATCCATTTCTGGGTGAGGCATACTAAAAATACCACTAAACCAGTTAGTTTTGCCAAAAACAACGTATGGCGTATTCAATTTTAAATTCTCTCTAATCCACTTATGGCCTCTAAACCAAACCAGTTCCATACGGCCGGTGTCATCAACAAAATCAGCAACCAAACGTTTTCCCCTTTTCTGCTCAACCATTTTTATATGGGTGATTTTTCCTACTACCTGTACTTCAGCCGAATTTCGTTGTAATTCAGAAATTTTATAAAATCGTGTTTTATCGAGGTAGCGATTAGGGAAGAAATTTACTAAATCCTGGTAGGTATGAATGCCTAATTCTTTCCGTAGGACATCAGCCCGGTTTGGGCCAACACCTTTTAAATAATCAATCGGAGTTTGTAGAATATTAAGGTTCATAAAAAACGAAGATATTAAAAAGCCTAATTTTAGAATTATTTCGGGCATATTTTATGCTATTTCTTTTTAAAAATTACGGAAGGAAGCCGAAAGATTAAGTTTAAAAGCAACCTCTGGCGCTAAATTTTGTAATTTGCCGTTACCAAACTATGTTTATCAATAATGAAGAAGATTTTCTTTTCCCTTATAATTCTAAACGCTTTTTTTCTAAAAGCACAATCGGTCTCTAGCGATAATCAAATTGAATTTGTAGATTTTAAAACAGTTACTGCAGAAATTAGTATTTATCCCGAAGCTGCCCGTGTGGAAGGGAATGTAAATTATGAATTTGAAGTTTTAAAGCAGGTAGATTCGATATTTATTGATGCTGAAAACATGAGCTTTCGCGAAGTATTAGTAAATGGAGAGGAAGCCGATTTTCGTTTAGCTGAAGACAAAATCTGGATTAAAACGCGACTTGATCGGTCTAAAGAAAATAAACTTCAGCTTAAATATTCAGTTTCGCCAAAACAAACCATGTATTTTATTAATTGGGATCAGCCAGATTCTCAAGAAATAAGTAAACAAGTATGGACGCAGGGGCAGGGACGCTATACGTCACATTGGTTACCCAGTTTTGATGATATGCGCGAGAAAACCGTTTTTAATTTAAAGATCAATTTCAATAAAAATTATAAGGTAATAGCAAACGGAAAACTGGAAAATGAAGAAATGCTAAACGATTCTATAAAGCAATGGAGTTTTAGTATGAAAGAGCCTATGAGTAGCTATCTGGTTGCAGTTGCAGCCGGGAATTATGAAAGTACTAAACTGCAAAGTGCCGATGGTATTCCAATTTCGTTATTCTACGAGACAAAAGATGAAAATTTAGCAGAACCAACGTATCGATATTCTAAGGAAATATTCGATTTTTTAGTAAATGAAATTGGGGTAGAATTTCCTTGGCAAAATTATAAACAGATTCCGGTTGAAGATTTCCTCTATGCAGGAATGGAAAATACCAGTACAACTATTTTTTCTGAATCTATGCTTACCGATAGCATAGGATTTAAAGATCAGAATTATGTTAATGTAAATGCTCACGAGCTGGCACACCAATGGTTTGGGGATTTAGTGACCGAGACTGAGGGTAAACACCACTGGTTGCATGAAGGATTTGCAACTTACTATGCATTACTTGCTGAAAAACAGTTATTTGGTGAGGATTACTATTACTGGAAATTATATGAAACCGCCGAGCAGCTTAAAAAAATTAGCGATCGCGGTGAAGGTGAAGCGCTACTAAATCCAAAAGCAAGTTCTCTTACTTTTTATCAAAAAGGAGCCTGGGCGCTACATATTTTAAGAGAAAAATTAGGAGATGAAGCTTTTAAAACCGGTGTAAGAAAGTATTTAAAATTATATAGTTTTAAGAATGTAACCACCGATAATCTTCTTGCTGAAATGGAAAATGTTAGCGGGCAGGATTTATCCCAATTTAAAGAAGATTGGTTAGAGCAATCGGCTTTTAAAGCGAACGCCGTGTTTAATTCTTTAAAACAGTCTGCATTTATTAGAAGATATTTAGATATTGCTGCTGTAAGAGAGCAAAGCGTTGGGATAAAGTACAATATTTTAGATGGTGCTTTAGATTTTCCTGTAAACGATTATATTGGGCAGGAAGCAGTAATGCAATTGCAGGGAAATACTTCACAAGAAACAATCGATCTTTATAAAAAGGCCTTTGAAACCGGTAATATTTTTGTGCGACAAACCATAGCTTCGAGCATGAAAGAAATTCCAACATCTTTAAAATCGGAATATGAAGATTTACTGAATGATGATTCTTACCTCACTAAAGAGTATGCTTTAATGACGTTATGGACTAATTTTCCTGAAGAACGATCTAAATACTTAAGCAAAACTAAAAACATCGAAGGATTCTACAATAAGAATGTGCGTATGTTGTGGCTCACTTTAAACCTGGTGACACCAGAATTTGATGCTGAAAATAGCCAAAAAAATTATGCTGAACTTTCCGGCTACACCCAAACAAAATATCCATTCGAAATTCGACAAAATGCCTTTAGTTATTTATTCCAGATTGATGCTTTTTCAGATCAAAACTTAAAAGATCTTATGCAAGGTACGCAACATCATACCTATAGATTTAGAGATTATTGTAGACAATTGCTAAAGGAAATACTAACGCACCAAAAGTACCGTAAAAAACTACAAGACTTGTCTAATTCTTTTTCAGAAAAAGAGCAGCAATATTTACAATCTCAATTATAAATAATGAAGGCATTAGTGATTTCAGGTGGTGGTAGTAAAGGTGCTTTTGCGGGTGGTGTTGCGCAGCATTTAATAGAAAAAATGGGCAAAGATTACGATATGTATCTGGGCACTTCTACCGGTAGTTTGTTGATATCGCACCTTGCATTAAAAAAGGTTGAAAAGATTAAACAGGTTTACACCTCGGTTAACGAGTCGAGTATTTTTAATCTTCGTCCCTTCTTAATTAAGCATAAACATGGTTATGATCAAATTAGTATCAATCACTTCAATGTGCTACGGAATTTAGCCAGAGGCCGAAAAACATTTGGAGAAAGCAAAAACCTGAAAAAACTTATTTTAAATACCTTTTCTGAAGAAGAATTTCAGCAATTAAAACATTCAGAAAAAGATATTTTGGTAACCGTTTCGAATTTATCACTTAATGAAGTGGAATATAAATCGATAAAAGATTTCGAGTATCAGGATTTTATAGAATGGATTTGGATTTCCTGTAACTATACACCGTTTATGAGTTTAGTTCAAAAAAATGGATGTGAATATGCCGATGGTGGTTTTGGATCGATGGTGCCTATCGAAGAGGCGGTAAAACGCGGTGCTACAGAAATTGATGCCATTATCTTGAAAACTGAAGTTAGCCATTTTAACCGGATGCCTTCAAAAAATGTTTTCGGTTTAATTACAAACCTATTTAATTTTGTGACGGATAGGGTTGAAAATCAAAATATTAAAATTGGTAAATTTGCTGCCGCTAACAAAGATGTAATTATTAATTTTTACTATACACCAACTGTATTGACTACGAATTCCCTTATTTTTGAACAGGAAAAAATGAAGCGTTGGTGGGAAAGTGGTTTCAACTACGCTAAAATGAAGAGTGAAGAAATAAACCAAATCGAACCTTAATGCGAGCATTGGTCATCTCGGGCGGCGGTAGTAAAGGAGCATTTGCAGGCGGCGTAGCCCAATATTTAATGGAAGCCGAAAAGAAAAAGTATGATCTTTTTTTGGGAACTTCTACCGGTAGTCTATTGATTCCGCATCTGGCGGCAGGAAATATTCAAAAAGTTTACGACCTCTACACGAATGTAAATCAGCGTAAAATTTTCAGTTTAAATCCGTTTATCGTTAAGAAGAAAGAAGGGCGGGAATATGTGACGATTAACTACTTTAATATGTTTTGGCAATTTTTAAAGAAAAAGCGAACTTTTGGAGAAAGTAAGAATCTCTTAAAGCATATCCGCAGGAATTTTTCTGAAGAGAATTTCAAAAATCTAAAGAATCAGGTAGGAGATGTAATCGTCACAGTATCCAATTTGTCTAAAAACCGAGTAGAGTATAAGTCTATTCACGATTTCTCTTACGATGATTTTTGCGACTGGATCTGGATTTCTTGTAATTATATTCCGTTTATGAGCTTGGCCAAAAAAAATGGTTACGAATATGCCGATGGTGGTTTAGGCTGTGTGGTTCCTATTCGGGAAGCGATAAAACGCGGTGCTACTGAAGTTGATGCTATTATCTTAGAAGCAGAGAATATGGAGTATAACAAGGTTTTGGGCAAGAATCCATTCAGTTTAATGATGAATTTATACAGCTTTGTGCTAGATCAGGTAGAGTATCACGATGTGATCGAAGGAAAACTTGCCGCGCTGAATAAAAACGTGAAGTTGAATATTTTCTATACTCCCACAAAACTTACCGAAAACTCGCTTGTTTTCAACAAAAAACTAATGACCGAATGGTGGAAGCAAGGCTATGATTACGCCGAAAAAAAAGTAGCAGAAGATAAAAAGATCAAACCTGAGGTTTAAAAGAAAATTAGATTTTAGAAAAGAGAATTGAGACTGCTTCGCTGTTAGAAAATAGATGATTTGGTGATGTATTTTTTGATCATTTGAAAATTCACGTAATCGCTTTAAAATAGAACTCAATAATATGGTTGAAAAGCAATTGCTAAAATAACTAAAGCAAACTCCCAATTAGACTTTTCAAATAATCCCAATTATTGAAAATGGTGTAAAAAACTACAAAACTTAATCCTAGGACTAAAATATTTGTTTTTTCTTTTGGTTTCTGAGTTGCTTCTCCTTTTTTCATAATTCTATTTAATTTTAGAAAATATAACTTTAAAAAGTTCCTTTTGCTTGAGAAAAATCTGGTTTAAAGTGTCTTTGTTTTATTGTGAATTCTTTCTTTAACTGAAAATAAAAGATCGATCCAAAAAATGGGAAGAATAAAACTATCAATAACCACACAAATTTAAGATTAGTTTTCTTGAATCTAGATTTAGATAAATCCCATATCGCCCAAAACCATAGGAATAGACTCAAAATTAAAACTAGACCAATTATTATATTCATAGCTGTCATTCGATAATTTCAAAATATTTCTAAAAGATGTATTTTCATCTAAACATGTCAAGATAAAATCTTTAAGCGATAATCCAAAAACATTTAAGAACTAAAAATTCAGATTATAAATTTTCGGAATTAATTTAAACTGAAGGCTGAAGCTTAGCTAAGCTAAACAATCTCCTTCACCTCATTTTTAACGAAAGTAAGCGCAGCAACGGTAGGAGCATCTTCATCCATTAAAACTGTTAGTACTTTTTCTTGAAGCATTGCGGCATTTTCGACGTTATTATCTGCAGCGGTTTGTCTTATCAGTGAAATTGTAGCATTTTTAGCTGTTTTTATGTAATTCCAACATTCGTTAGAAAGATAGATCTGCTGCGCTAAATTGTGCTCAAATTCCTGGTCGATCGCACTAATCAAAGTATTTGAATACTGAATTTTATCTGAATTATTTGGCTTTATCCTTACTAATAGATTTCCGGGAGAAATCCTTTCAAGAAATAAGACCATTCTTTCGTAGGCCTGAAGTTTAAGAGGAAGTCCTGTTTTTTGATTTTCTTGATGCAATAAAAATCTACGTCTACGATTCTCGTTCTCAGAAAAGGTCTTAAAAAAATAAAAAGCTACCGCGGCCACGATGATAGCCGGTAAAATGTTATAAAGTAATTGCAATAAATCTAAATCGTTCATGCTGGTTTGTTCTAAAAAAACGAAAGGTACTTTTTCTAAGTTAAACGTCAAAGTTAACTAAAAAGTAGCTTTGATTGAATCCATAAATTCCTCATTAAAACTATTTAAAGCGAGAAGCTGAATCATTCAGCATGATAAGGCAATTTTTCCACCTATTTTATTGCGGAGGATTAAGATAGTCCAGAGCCAATTGTGTCATTGCTTTAACTCCTAGTAATAATCCGCTTTCGTCAATAAAAAAGTCAGGTGTATGATGCGGTGCTGGTTCTTCGCTATCCAAAGGTTGTCCACCTAAAAAGAAGTATAAGCCCGGAACTTCTTCCTGAAAATAAGAGAAATCTTCACCGCCGGTTGTCGCTTTAACCAGTTCTACATGATCTTCTCCGGCCACTTTTTGTAAGCTTGGCAGCATTTGATTAGTTAATGCAACATCATTATAAGTCACCGCAGTGTTATTTTGGATTTCGATAGTCGCTTCACCACCGTAGGCTTCCGCAAGTTTTGGCACCATTTCTCTCATTCGGCTTAAAATCTTTTCTCGCATCTTCGGTTCTAAAGTTCTAACAGTTCCAATCATTTCAGCACTTTCAGGAATAATATTAAAACGTACGCCACTGGTTATTTTTCCAACGGTAATTACCGCTGCAGCATCGATCAATTTAGCATCACGGCTAATAATCGTTTGTAAACCATCGATGATTTTAGCTGAAATAAGAATAGGATCTGTGCCACTCCAAGGTTGTGAGCCATGTGTTTGCTTTCCTTTTACTTTGATTACAAAACGTTCTACTGCGGCCATTGTACCTTCCGGTTTGTAACGAATGGTGCCAACAGGAGTTTCAGAATTAATATGTAAACCAAAGATTGCATCAACATCTGGACTTTTTAGGACTCCTTCTTTGATCATTAGTTTTGCACCGCCTTCTTCACCTGGTGGTGGACCTTCTTCAGCTGGTTGAAAAATAAATTTTATCGTTCCATGAATTTTGTCTTTGTGCTGTGATAAAACTTCAGCAGCACCCATTAATATTGCAGTATGCGTATCGTGACCGCAGGCATGCATTACTCCGGTTTGCGCACCAAGAAATTCGGTGGTTACTTTAGATTTAAAAGGCAAATCATTTCTTTCGGTTACCGGCAACGCATCGATATCGGCTCGCAGAGCCACAACTTTTCCTGGATGGTCTCCTTTTAGCAAAGCTACAACTCCGGTTTTTGCGATTTCAGTCTCAACTTCAAAACCTAAATTTTTTAAATGCTTGGCGATTTTTTCAGCAGTTTCAAATTCGCGATTCGAGAGTTCTGGGTGCTCATGGAAATCTCTTCGCCATTCGATCACTTTTTCTTCTACGGCAGCGATGTCCTTTTCAAGATCGGCATCCATTTTTTGCCCGTAGCTAAAAGCAGAAAGTAATGAGAGGGATAGATAGTAAATTTTCTTCATTGAAATTCGTTAAAAGGGATTGTTATTTTTATTCAAAAAACACTTCCTTTAAAAATACTAAAAAATATAAACAATTAAAGCCTAGCGAATCGCTGTTTAAAAGTATTAACGAGCGGAGTTTAGAAATTGATTCATTTTGGTTAAATTCACGCTTTTAAAATTTGAAGGAAATTGGAAGCTTATTTAGCCGAATTAAATGATGCCCAAAGGGCACCAACGTTGCAGATTGAAGGTCCTATGATTGTAATTGCGGGGGCCGGTTCTGGTAAAACCCGTGTGCTTACGTATAGGATCGCATACATGATGAGTAAAGGAATCGATGCTTTTAACATTCTTGCCTTAACTTTTACTAATAAAGCGGCGCGAGAAATGCAACATCGTATTGCCCAGATCGTGGGTAGAAGTGAAGCTAAAAATCTGTGGATGGGAACATTCCACTCGGTTTTTGCCAAGATTCTACGTTTTGAAGCCGATAAGTTAGGTTATCCTTCCAATTTTACAATTTATGATACGCAGGATTCACAGAGCGTAATTAGAGCGATCATAAAAGATATGCAGCTTGATAAAGATGTGTATAAATATAAGCAGGTATATAGCCGAATTTCGTCTTACAAAAACAGCTTAATTACTGTAAAAGCTTACTTCAATAATCCTGAATTAATGGAGGCTGATGCGATGAGCAAAAAGCCGAGAATGGGCGAAATTTACCAGGAATATGTGCAGCGTTGTTTTAAGGCCGGTGCAATGGATTTTGATGATTTATTGCTGAAAACCAATGAGCTTTTAAACCGTTTTCCTGAAGTGCTTCAGAAATATCAGAATCGATTTCGATATATTTTAGTGGATGAGTATCAGGATACCAATCACTCGCAGTATTTGATCGTAAAAGCATTGTCTGATAAATTTCAGAATATCTGTGTGGTGGGGGACGATGCGCAAAGTATTTATGCCTTCCGAGGAGCGAATATTAATAACATTCTTAACTTTCAGAAAGATTACGAAGGCGTAGAAATGTACCGCTTGGAACAAAATTATCGTTCTACCGGAAATATAGTAAATGCTGCAAACTCGATAATCGATAAAAACCAAACCAAATTGGATAAGGTGGTTTGGACGGCAAATGATGATGGTCCAAAGATCGTGGTAAATCGATTATTGACTGATGGTGAAGAAGGACGATTTGTAGCTAGTTCGATTTTTGAAAATAAAATGCAAAATCAAATGGCGAATGGCGATTTTGCAATTTTGTACCGAACCAACGCACAGAGTAGGGCGATGGAAGATGCGCTGCGGAAGAAAGATATTCCGTATCGAATTTATGGAGGTTTGTCGTTCTATCAGCGTAAGGAAATTAAAGATGTGCTATCGTATTTACGATTATTAATAAATCCGAAAGACGAAGAGGCTTTAAAGCGTGTGATCAATTATCCTGCGCGCGGTATTGGAGCAACTACGATGGATAGACTAAGTATCGCTGCCAACAAATACGGAAAATCGATCTTCGAAGTTTTAGAAAATCTGGATCATCTTCCTGAAATAAAGATCACTAAAAGTACCCGTACAAAGCTGGACAATTTTGTAAATATGATTAAGCATTTTACAATTTTGGCTCAGAATGCCGATGCTTTTACTGTTGCCGATACTGTAGCGAAGAAAACAGGATTGGTGCAGGAACTAAAAAAAGACGGTACACCAGAAGGAATCGCCAGAATCGAGAATATCGAAGAATTATTAAACGGTATTAAAGATTTTGTTGAAGAACAAAAAGAACTTGCTGATGCTAATGGATCTATAGCAGAATTTTTAGAAGATGTGGCTTTAGCAACCGATTTGGATAAGGAAACCGAAGATGAGGATCGCGTGGCTTTAATGACCATTCACCTTGCGAAAGGACTTGAGTTTCCTTACGTTTATATAGTTGGTTTGGAAGAAGATTTATTCCCTTCTGGAATGAGTATGAATACCCGATCTGAACTCGAAGAAGAGCGTAGATTGTTTTATGTTGCCGTAACTCGAGCTGAGAAACAAGCTTTTTTGACATATACGCAAAGCAGATATCGTTGGGGAAAACTTGTAGATGCCGAGCCAAGTAGATTTATTGAAGAGATCGATGATAAGTTTTTGGATTATATGATTCCGCAGGATGATTATAAATATAAGCCACTTATCGATACAGATATTTTTGGAGATGAAGTCGATAAGTCCAAACTTCGACAGACAAAACCAAAAGCTGGAACGCCACCACCGGCACATAAGCCAACTGAGGAGCAGCTTAGGAAATTACGAAAATTACGACCTGCAGCCTCAGAACCTGCTAAAGCTACCAATGCTATTCAACTGGAGGTTGGAAATGAGGTTGAACATATGCGTTTTGGTAAAGGAAAAGTTTTGGGTATCGAAGGGGTTGGCCAAGATAAAAAAGCTGAAATTAATTTTGAAAATGGCGGAATCAAAAAACTATTGCTAAGATTTGCTAAATTGAAATTGCTTTCTTAGAAGGTATTCTAAACATTCGAGAATTATAAATTGCTAGCGCTTACAAGGTTTTCGAGTTAAACTTCTGTTATTCAAAGCCGCGATTTGCGGCTTTCTTTTTATCTTCAAAAGAAAAAAGATGATTCAGAAAGGAAGTAATGTAAAATGGGAATGGGGAAATGGAACCGCTGAAGGTAAAGTAACTGAAACTTATACTGAAGAGGTTACAAAAACAATTGATGGCAGTGAAATTACCCGAAAAGGAGAACAGGGTAATAAAGCGCTACTAATTGAACAAAAGGACGGAAGTAAAGTTCTAAAATTAGAAAAAGAAGTAGAAAAAGCTGATTAACTATGGCTGAAATTGTTCGTATATATAACGAAAATCCCAATCCGCGTGAAATTGCTAAAGTGGTAAAAACTTTGCGTAACGGCGGACTTGTAATCTATCCAACCGATACGGTTTATGGTTTAGGTTGTGATATTACAAATAATTCAGCCTTAGAAAAGATCGCTCAGATTAAAGGAGTGAAATTGGAAAAAGCGAATTTCAGTTTTATTTGTCACGATCTTAGCAATTTATCTGATTATGTAAAGCAAATCGATACCGCGACTTTTAAAATTTTGAAACGTTGTTTACCTGGTCCTTATACTTTTATATTACCTGGAAATAATAATTTACCAACCGTATTCAAGAAAAAGAAAACAGTTGGGATTAGAGTGCCAGATAATAACATTTGCCGGGCAATTGTAGAAGAATTAGGGAATCCGATCGTATCAACTTCAATTAGAGATGAAGATGAGGTGATTGAATATACTACAGATCCTGAGTTGATTCTTGAAAAATGGGATAATCTTGTTGATATTGTTATTGATGGTGGATATGGTGATAATACTCCTAGTACGGTAATTGATATGACTACTAACGAACCTGAAGTTATAAGAGAAGGTAAAGGAAGTTTGGAAATAATGTAAGCAATAAAACTTTTAAGTAATAAAAAAATCCTCGGCCAAAAAACCGGGGATTTTTTTATTGATTTTTCACAAAAATTTAAAAACAAGGAAAAAGAAAAAGCCTCGCATAGCGAGGCTTTTCAATATAATAAAATATTTTATTTTCTTAGTTTGAAGCTTTAGAAGCTTGCTCCATACCTTCTTCAATCATTCCGTAGAACTGATCTAGTTTAGGAAGTACAACGATTCTTGTTCTTCTGTTTCTTGCACGACCTTCAGCAGTATCGTTAGACGCTACTGGCATGTAGTAAGATCTACCTGCAGCAGTCATACGCTTAGGATCTACATTAAATTCATCTTGAAGAATTCTAACTACAGAAGTAGCTCTTTTTACTGAAAGATCCCAGTTATCCTGGAACATAGAAGTAGAGATAGATTGATCGTCTGTGTGACCTTCTACCATAAACTCGATGTCTGGCTTATTTTTAATCACAGTAGCAACTTTTCCTAAAACCTCTTTAGCTCTATTAGTTACATTATAACGACCACTGTCGAATAACAATTTATCAGAAATCGATACGTAAACAACACCTTTTTCAACATTGATTTCGATATCCTCATCGTTCATGTTTCCGATAGCTCCTTTTAGGCTAGTAACAAGCGCTAAAGTAACAGAGTCTTTTTTGTTGATAGCATCTCTCATGCTCTTAATAGCAAGATCTTTTTCTTTGATACTTTCCAAAGAACGCTCAAGATTTTCTGCTTCTTTCTTAGAAAGGGTAGCAAGATCGCCAACGTTATTCAATAACGCTGCATTGGTATTATTAAGGACTTTTATCCTTTCAGTCATTTCGTCTTTGCTATCAAGACAAGCGTTTAGTTTTACAGTGGCGGTATTAAGCTGGTCCTGAGTTTCTTTTTGTTTTGCTTCAAGTTCAGCATATTTCTTGTTAGAAACGCATGAAGAAAGCAAGATGGCCGCAGAGGCCGATAAAAGCATGATTTTTTTCATAACTTGTTGTAATTATTGTTAATGTTAGATTTTCCAAAAGTATCAAAAAAATATAAAGCTTAAAAGTAGTATTAACAATACTTTAGGCAGGCTTTACATTATATTCTTAAAGGTTTTTTTTCGTAATACGAAATACTTAAAAACAACCGATTTAATCTCAAAATACTGAATATTAGACGATTTTTCAATTCTTTTTCTACTCATTTTTGAAAAATTAGCGTAAAAATGGGTATGAGCTTTTAAAACCGATATTAAATGCTTATAATCACCTTGAATTAAGAATTTTAAGCCGGCAATCCCATCCAAAATCATTCTTTGGAATACAATTTTACGCATTTCTTTCTTAGGGAGGTTTTTAACAAGCATAAAAAGACTATTTCTAAAATTATAATAGGTCTTTTTAGGATTTATTTTATCTAAAGTTGCTCCTCCAACGTGGTAAACGACAGAATTGCCTGTATATTTTATATCGTAATCAAAATTTTTAATCCGCCAGCATAAATCAATTTCTTCCTGGTGGGCAAAGAAGTCTTCATCAAAACCTCCAATTTCTTTAAATACCTCGTTTCGAATAGCTAAACAAGCACCACTTGCCCAAAAAATTTCTGCGTTATCATTAAATTGGCCAAAATCTTTTTCTATGGTATCAAATATTCTTCCCCTACAAAAAGGATATCCAAACTTATCGATAAAACCTCCCGCCGCACCAGCGTATTCAAAATGATCTTTCTTTTTATAATCTAAGATTTTTGGCTGTACTACAGCGGTCTTAGATTCTTTGCCAAACATTTCTAATATAGGTTGTAACCAATTTATGGTAACTTCAATATCACTATTTAAAAGGATTAAGATTTCTTCGGAAAGATGCTTCAGGGCGTCGTTATAACCTTTAGCATATCCTCCGTTTTCTTTATTCTGAATAATTTTTACTTCAGGAAAGTTATTCCGTAGAAATTCTATCGAATCATCGGTTGAAGCATTATCGGCGACATAAATATTGGCTTCCGTAGAAAATTGAGTGACCGATGGTAAAAACTGCTTAAGCAAGTCTTTCCCATTCCAGTTTAATATAACAACTGCTACTTTCATTTATGCTTGTTTATATGCCGGGATTTCTGGTAAAAACTGATATTCTCCTGCTTCGTAATCCATTTTGCAATAATAATGTGACAATCCATTGGTAACCATTAAATAATCTGCGTTTAAGGTCATGTTATATTGTGCAATTTGATCGAAAACATTTTGTGTGATTTTAATATGCGGTGCTTTACACTCTACAATTAGATGAATACTTCCATCACTATTATAAACTACGGCATCATAACGTTTGGTTAACTTACCTAGCTTCAGTTGCTTCTCTACATTAATCAAACTTTTAGGAAATTCTTTTTCCTTTATTAAAAATTGTACGCAGTGTTGGCGCACCCATTCCTCTGGAGTTAGAATTATAAATTTTTTCCGCAGTTCGTCAAAAACAGCTATTTTATTTTGACTATTTTTGAACCTGAAATTATATTTTGGAAAATTGAGGTCGATCATAGACCCCAAAAATACTAAAGTATACAACATCCAAAAGCCTTTAAAGGTAAAACTAATTTCAGCCTAAAAGTTTCTTTTCTGCATGGACGACGCAAAACAGATTGTTACCGATATTAAAAATGGAAAGATTGCTCCCATTTATCTTTTGATGGGGGATGAGCCTTATTTTGTTGATAAGGTTGGCGATTATATTGAAGATAACTTGCTGCGGGAAGATGAAAAAGGATTCAACCAAATTATCATGTACGGTAGGGATACTAATCCCGATGAAATTGTAGGGAATGCCAAGCGTTATCCTATGATGGCAGAACGCCAGGTAGTGATCGTAAAAGAAGCTCAGGATTTATCACGAACGATTGATAAATTGAGCGATTATGCTGAAAATCCACAACCTACCACGGTTTTAGTGTTATGTTATAAACACAAAACGCTCGATAAGCGAAAAAAGGTCTATAAAACCATCAAAAAAAGCGGAGTAATACTGGATAGTAAAAAGCTTTACGAAAATCAGGTTTCAGATTGGATCGTAAAGAATTTAAAATCTAGAGGCCTGGGGATTTCACCTAAAGCTTCGCAAATGCTGGTAGAATTTTTAGGCACAGATTTGGGTAAAATCGATAACGAGTTACAAAAATTACAATTGGTTTGCGAAAAAGGCACCGAGGTAACTCCGGAGCTTATCGAGCAGAATATAGGTATTAGTAAAGATTTTAATAATTTTGAGTTGCGTAAAGCTGTTGGTCTTAAAGACGAAATTAAAGCCCATCGCATCATAAATTACTTTTCTCAAAATCCTAAGGACAATCCTCTAGTAGTAACAATTTCACTTTTGTTCTCTTACTTCTCACAAATTTTGCAATATCATGGATTGCCAGATAAATCTAAAATGAATGTGGCAAAGCAACTAAAAGTGAATCCCTATTTTGTAAATGATTATACCGTGGCAGCAAAAAATTATCCTATGAAAAAAGTGAGCTACGCCATTAGTGTTTTGCAAGAAGCAGATGTAAAGAGTAAAGGTGTGGGAGCAGTAAACTTATCCTCGGGAGATCTTTTAAAAGAAGTTTTAGTAAAAATAATGCGCTAAATGAAGAAAATAAATTCATGGGTAAATGCTGCCCGACTACGAACTTTGCCTTTATCACTCTCGGGTATTTTAGTAGGAACTGCAATTGCTGCCCAGCAGGGATATTTTAATTTAGGTATTTTTTCGTTAGCACTTGCAACAACTTTAGGACTTCAGGTATTATCTAATTTTGCCAATGATTATGGCGATGGAGTAAAAGGTACAGATAACGATGAACGCGTTGGTCCTCAGCGAGCCATACAAAGCGGTTTGATTACCCATGCTGAAATGAAAAATGGAATTATCGCAACCTCCATCCTTACATTTATACTTGCTGTGTTATTGATTTATGCTTCTTTTGGCAGAGAGAATTTTTTGTACAGTCTTGTTTTTATTGGATTAGGTGTAGCTTCTATAGTCGCTGCGATTAAATATACCGTTGGTAATTCTGCTTACGGATATCGTGGTTTAGGCGATATATTCGTGTTTATTTTCTTCGGAATTGTGGGAGTTTTTGGCTCCTTTTTTCTGTATGCGAATAATTTAGAATGGACAGTGTTAATGCCAGCTGCGGCAGTCGGACTTTTAAGTGCGGGAGTACTTAATCTTAATAATATGCGAGATCGTATTCCAGATGAAAAATCAGGGAAAATAACGCTTGCGGTAAAATTAGGCCAAAAAGCGGTGAAAACATATCATTATTTTTTAATTCTGGCTGCTATTTTATTGATGGTAATTTATTCAGCATTATTTTATGAGGGCTGGGACGATCTTATTTTTTATGTTACTTTTATTCCACTTGTGCTGCATTTAAAAAGAGTAATGCAAAACGAATCTCCGGCTTTGCTAGATCCTGAATTGAAGACGCTTGCTTTATGTACTTTCGCGATGTCCATATTATTTGGTTTAGGACAAATATTTTAGACGGAAGTTTAACAAAATTATAGAATTCTAAATTCGGCTTCTCTTTAACTCAATTTGTATTTTAGAAGCAATTCAAAAAAATAAATTGATTATGGAACTTACTTTTTACGGTCAAAATTGTCTTGGCCTTACTATAGGAAATATTAATGTGATTGTCGATCCTTTTATATCGGGTAACGAAAATGCAAAGGGGAAAGTAGAAATAGATGCAATTAAAGCAGATTTTATTCTAGTTACTCACGCCCACCAAGATCATGTGCTTGACGTTGAAACTGTTGCTAAGAATAATCCAGATGCTGTAATTGTAAGTAATGCTGAAATCGCTTCTTATTACGAAGATAAAGGATACAATGTGCATCCAATGAATCATGGCGGTAGTTGGAATTTTGACTTCGGAAAAGTAAAATACGTACAGGCTTGGCATAGTAGTACTTTTCCTGATGGAGCTTCAGGAGGTTTACCAGGAGGTTTTGTAATTCAGACAGGAGAAAAAAATCTATATATCGCGGGAGACACGGCATTAAGTATGGATATGAAATTGATTCCACTTTTTACAAAACTAGATTTAGCAGTGCTGCCGGTTGGTGATAACTTTACTATGGGAATTGATGAGGCTATAGTAGCAAGTGATTTTATAGAATGTGATCGCATTTTAGGATGCCATTACGATACTTTCGGGTATATTGAAATAGATCATGCTGAATCTAAAAAGAAATTTACCGATAAAGGAAAGGAATTATTATTGCTCGATATTGGTGAAAAATTAAGTGTTTAATTTTAGAGAATATTAGATAATTGGAATTTTTTGGATCGTTAGTAGATTAGAATGTTAGATTTTCAAAGATTCATAAATTTAAAGAAAAATGAACAATAGAACATACTAACTGGCCAATAATCCAAAATACTAACAGACTAAAGACAACGCAGTTGCAAGCAACATATAAAAAACATATTTTAGAATTTAAACGCCCCAGTGGAACTTCCCGGGGCGTTCTTACTGTTAAAGAAACCTGGTTTATCAAAATTGAAAATGGAGATAATATTGGGTATGGTGAATGCGGAATATTACGTGGTTTAAGTATAGATGACCGTCCCGATTATCAAGAAAAACTAAAATGGGCCTGTAAAAACATCGATTTAGGAAAAGATGAATTATGGGAACAATTAACAGAATTTCCAAGTATTCAATTTGGAATAGAAATGGCATTCCAATCTCTAGAAAATAAAGATGAATTCGAGCTATTTCCTTCAGCATTTACAAATGGCAAAGATGCGATTGCCATAAACGGACTTATCTGGATGGGAGAAAAAGACTTCATGAAATCTCAAATTGAAGATAAATTGAAGTCGGGTTTCAATTGTATAAAAATGAAGATTGGAGCTATCGATTTTGAAATTGAGTTAGAATTACTGAAGTATATTCGTTCGCAGTATTCCGCAGAAGAAATAGAACTGCGTGTTGATGCCAACGGTGCTTTTGGTCCTAGAAATGCTTTAGATAAGCTGAAGCATTTAAGCGAATTAGAGCTTCACAGCATTGAGCAGCCGATAAAGCAAGGAAATTGGGAAGAAATGGCGAAGCTTTGTGAAGAAACGCCATTACCAATTGCTTTAGACGAAGAATTAATAGGTGTTTTCGACGTAACAAAAAAGGAGAAACTGCTACAAACTATACAACCTCAATATCTGATATTTAAGCCGAGTCTTATTGGTGGTTTTAAAGGAACTCAGCAATGGATTGATCTGGCTGAAAAGGAAGATATTGGCTGGTGGAATACAAGTGCTTTAGAAAGTAATATTGGGCTAAATGCGATTTCACAGTTTACCTACGAACAGAAGGTAAGAATGCCACAAGGCTTAGGAACAGGAAGTTTATACACCAACAATATAGAAAGTCCATTAGAGGTAAAAGAAGGAGAAATAAGATATAATCCAGAAAAAAATTGGGATTTTAAATTTTAAAATAACGAATGTATATAGAGCAGGCCTTTAAAGGCAAAAGCAGCGGAGCAAGATATATAATTGGTGCATTAGCAATATTTTTTAGTTGGAGTTGTTTGCAAATAATTCCGTTTTTTATTGCCCTGTCTATCAAATATGGATATAACGAAAAGATGATGGCTATTTTTCTAGATCAGAATAGTTTGATGACGTCTTTCAATAGTAATACTACATTTTTTTTGATGCTCCTTGGGTTTGCATTATCTCTACTATTTCTTTTTTTATTATATAAAATAATTCATAAAAATAGCATTACGAACTTAACTACAAGCAGACAAAAAATTGATTGGAGTCGAATTTGGTTTTCATTTTCAACAATAGCGATTTTAAATATAGTATTGATTCTGGTAGATTATTTCTTTGTAAGTCCGGATGATTACGTCTTTAATTTCAATTTGGTTCCTTTTCTGATTTTAACGCTTATTGCAGTTGTGTTTGTACCTCTGCAAACTAGTTTTGAGGAATATTTCTTTAGAGGTTATTTAATGCAGGGGATAGGCATAAAAACAAAATATCGTTGGATTCCTTTGATGATAACTTCGTTTATTTTTGGAGCAATGCATTATGCAAATCCAGAGGTAGCGCAGATGGGGGATTTGGTGATGGTTTCTTATTTTGGTACTGCCTTGATGCTGGGAATAATGACATTGATGGACGAGGGGCTAGAACTTTCTTTAGGTTTTCATGCAGCCAATAATTTGGTAGCTTCCCTTTTAGTCACGGCAGATTGGACTGCTTTTAATACTGAATCTATTTTAAAGGATATATCTAATCCCACCGCAGATTGGGAAGTGTGGATTGGTGCATTAGTTATAAACCCTATTATTTTATTTATTTATGCAAAAAGATACAAATGGAATAATTGGGGAAATCGCCTTTTTGGCAAGGTGCAGCAACCTATCGTTTCACATGCTTCTGATGGGACTGCTGATATTGAAGATTTATCTGATTTAGGGAAAGATTACTAAAAATTAATTAAATTTAAGTAATCGTAGCAATTTAATAACTTTGATAAGTCAGGATTTATTGATTTTTGATAACATGGCAGACTATTATAAGGTTCCCGAGACACATCCTAATTTTAAGCTGAATAAACAGCACTATAGCAATGCAGAATTGCGCCAGCTTGCATTTCATTTTATAAAAGAAGGAGAAGCTTTTGAAGAAGAAGTAGGAAACTTCATATTAGAATGGTTGAAACCGCACAATTTTCTTGAGGTTAAAACTTCAGGTTCTACAGGGAAGCCAAAAATTATTCAGCTTAAAAAAGAATATATGGCAAATTCAGCGATGGCTACTGCAAAATATTTTGATCTTCCAGAAGATACCAAAGCATTACTTTGTCTTCCTGCAACTTATATTGCCGGAAAAATGATGATTATTAGAGCTATAGTTTGTGGTTGGCAGCTGGATTTGGTACCACCTTCGTCCACGCCATTAGATCAGGTTTTTAAAATTTACGATTTCTGTGCAATGATACCGTTCCAATTAGATAACTCTGTTGGGCGATTGCATTTAGTTAAAAAACTAATTGTAGGTGGTGGCGCAATGTCGCTTAGACTTCAGAAGATGGTCAAAGAAGTGAATACTAAGGTTTACGAAACCTACGGAATGACCGAAACCATTACGCATATCGCGGCTCGTAGAATTAATCCTACTAAAAAGAAAAAACAAGCACGGCCTTTTAAAGTATTGCCCAATATCAATATTAGTAAAGACGAGCGGGATTGTTTGGTAATAAAGGCTCCTAAGCTCTCCGATGAAATTATTGTTACAAACGATGTGGTAGAAATTGTGACGTATAAGAAATTCAATTGGAAAGGTAGGATTGATAACGTAATCAATAGCGGTGGCGTAAAGTTACATCCTGAAGAAATAGAGAAAAAACTTAGTAAAATTATAGATTCTCGTTTTTTTATTACCTCTCTGCCAGATGATTCATTAGGAAACAAGTTAGTACTATTTATTGAAGCTGCCTTTTCAGAAGAACACCTCACAGAAATGAAAGATAAAATAGCTAATCTTAAATCTTTAGAAAGATTTGAGCATCCTAAAAAGATCTATTTTGTTGAAAAATTTGAAGAAACTAGCAGCGGTAAAATTCATCGAGATAATACACTTAAAAGTAGGGTAAGTTAGATGAATACCGTATGGCTTAAAAAACTTTAATTAGTTTACATACCTGTTCGAAATAACTATTTTCTGTTTGTTAGAGTAGTTTTCAATGTATTATTTTCTTTTAAAATTTCTAAAATTCAAAAATGTAAAGTATTTTTGTCATTTAGACTTAAATTCTTTACAAATGGAAAATACAGATCTCAAATTACTTCCGCATAAATTTAAAATCGTTGGGTGTTTATTATTAGCAATTTCAATAGTATTGTTTGGAATTGCAGTTACAGAAATTGTTTCCGTAGAAAAAGAGATTACAAAGAATATATTTTTTGATCTAATATTAATTGCTTTTTTAATATTGGCGCTTTCAAAAGAAAAAATAGAAGATGAACGTAGTATGAAGTTAAGATTGGTTGCTTTTGCTGCTACTTTTTTATACGGAGTCCTTTTTGCTGTTGTGAGTCCGTTTGTAAGTATTTTATTTCATGGAAGTTTTGAAATCGATTTCCATGCTAGTCAGTTACTTTTTACGATGTTTTTATGGTATTTTGGTGTTTTCTACTTTATGAAAAAGTTCAATTAATGAAGAATTCTATTAAAGTTGAACGGGCTAAAAAGAATATGACTCAGGAGGATTTGGCGAAATTGCTGGGTGTTTCGAGGCAAACGGTAAATTCTATGGAAAAAAATAGATACGCTCCTTCTACAATTTTGGCTTTGAAGCTCTCTGAAATTTTTGAATGTTCTGTGAATGAAATTTTTCAACTGGAAGAAACAGATTGATTATGATTTAAAATAATTATTTTAAACAAATCAATCAATGACAATTTTGAATCAAATTCTTGCCATCGGAGCTCCACAAATTATTTTTTCTCTTTTAGCTTTTTTATTTTCGCTATTGGCAATAATTGATATTGTAAGTAATAAGGAATGATTTTAGAGGAAATGATAAAGTGATCTGGTTGCGTGTAGTAATTTTCTTTAGCTTTTTCGGAATGATCCTATATTTTATTCTTGGTATAAAACAGCAAATATCTAAAAAAAATAAAGCCTGAAATTCGATAATTTCAGGCTTTATTTTTAAGCATTAAAAGTTTTATGATTCAAACTTTACATTCACGTAAAATTCTAAATCATTAAGTTTAATAGCATCTTCGCTAGAAACTTTTTTATCTAATTTTTTCCATTTTAATGTTGGTTTCAGGCGAGTTTCTTTTCCGTCGATAAAAACATCTACTGGCATTTTAAATCCTTCAACATCTGCTCTCCAGCGATAAGAAAAAGTTTTTCCTTCTTTTTTAAATTGCAACTCCGGAATTCTGTTATGTCTTAAATATTGATCGAAAACAGGTTGTAAATCGGTTTTAATAGGTTTATTGAAAAAATCTTCTACCGTTTGAGTTTCAATTATTTTGTGCCTGTAAGTTGCGGTGTAATCTTTAAAGGTATCCCACCAAAGCTTATCATCGTCATAAATGCTTCTAATGGTATTTAGTAAATTAGATCCTTTAAAATACATATCACCAGAACCTTCAGCATTTACACCGTAATCGCCTATAATGGTCGCTCTATTTTGAATATTAGCGCGTTGTCCTTTTATATATTTTAAAGCTGCTTCTTTTCCCCATCTGCATTCAGTATAAATCGATTCAGTATAAGTAGTAAATCCTTCGTGAATCCACATATCTGCGATGTCCTTGGCGGTGATACTATTCCCATACCATTCGTGTCCAGATTCGTGAATTATGATATAATCCCATTTTAAACCAATTCCGGTTCCAGATAAATCTCGGCCTAAATAGCCTTTCATATATTTATTACCATAAGCAACTGCACTCTGGTGTTCCATTCCTAAATACGGAGTTTCCACCAATTTATAGCCATCTTTTACAAACGGATAAGGTCCCATTTTACTGTAGAAGCATTCCATCATATCCTGAACTTCCTTAAATTGTTTTTTGGCCTTATCAAGATTGTAAGGAAGTACATAATAATCTAAAGTTAGGTCTTGGAATTTATCTGAAAAATGCTCGTAGTTAGCGATGTTAATCATCACATCGTAATTGTTTATCGGATTCACAGTTTTCCAACTCCACTCGGTATAACCATTACCTAAATCCTTTTTACCGATCATTCTTCCGTTAGAGACATTCATTAATCCGTTTGGCACTGCAATATCTAATTGAACGCTCTCTGGTTCATCACTCTGGTGATCTTTGTTAGGATACCAAAGACTGGCACCGGTGCCCTGCACAGCAACACCAACCCAAGGATTTCCATCTTCGTCTTCAGTCCAAACAAAACCACCGTCCCATGGCGCATTTTTAGCTACAATTGGATGCCCAGAATAGAAAAACTCTAAAGAATCGGTAGTGTTTTTAGCCAAAGCTTCTTCAAATTCCACAAAAACAGCATTGTATTTTCTGTTGTATTCAAGGTTTTTTCCGTGGAAAACAATCGAATCGATATTCATATTTTCAAATAGATCGATTTGCATTGTTGGCAGTTTTTGTTCCGTTTTAAAGGTAATTACGTTACTACCACCAATAAATTTTTCTGAAGGATCTACCTTTAATTTTAGATGATATTTTAAAGCATCATACGCACGTTCTGCTCTTAAAGAGCCGCGCAGTGTATCAGCTTCAGTATATTTTTCTTTGTTGCTTAGCACTTGTGAGAAAGCTGCAAAAGCAAGCATTGAAAATAAAAATGTGGAAAAAACTTTTTTCATTCCTGATGGTTAAATTAAACAATGTGGTTTCAAATTAGTTATTTGGGGTTGAGAAGATTTTCAAACCATTCTTGATTTTAGGTAAATTTTACACTTCAAAATTGGGACCATACATTACAATTTTGAATTTCTATATTCATGAAAATAAAATGACAGAACTATTATTAAGTCTGAATTACACCTAAATTAAAATCTTTTTCAATTGGGGCGTGATTCGCAGCTTCGATTCCGGTCGAGATCCATTTGCGGGTATCCATAGGGTTAATAACCGCATCTGTCCATAATCTTGCTGCCGCATAATATGCTGAGGTTTGCTCGTCGTATCTGGATTTAATTTCTTGAAAAACCTTTTTCTCTTTTTCAGCATCTACCTTTTCTCCTTTTTTCTCTAAAGAAGCGGTTTCGATTTGGGCCAATACCTTGGCGGCCTGTGTGCCGCCCATTACGGCAAGTTCGGCACTTGGCCAGGCAACAATCAATCTTGGGTCGTAAGCTTTACCGCACATCGCATAATTACCGGCGCCGTAAGAATTACCAATAATAACAGTGAATTTTGGCACTACTGAATTACTTACAGCATTCACCATTTTTGCACCATCTTTAATGATGCCGCCATGTTCACTTTTGCTACCTACCATAAATCCGGTCACATCCTGAAGGAACACTAAAGGAATTTTCTTTTGATTACAATTTGAAATAAAACGAGTGGCTTTATCGGCAGAATCGGAATAGATCACGCCGCCAAATTGCATTTCACCTTTTTTGGTTTTTACAATCTTACGCTGATTGGCTACGATTCCAACCGCCCATCCATCGATTCTTGCATAGCCAGTAATGATGGTTTCGCCGTAACCTTTTTTATATTCTTCAAATTTAGAGTCATCAACTAAACGCTCTATAATTTGTGTCATGTCGTATTGATCAGAGCGTTTTTTAGGTAAAATTCCGAAGATTTCTTTAGGGTCTAATTTAGGCTGAATTGCCTTTTTTCGGTTAAAACCAGCGGTATCAAAATCGCCAATTTTATCCATAATATTTTGAATCTTGGTGAGCGCGTCCTTATCGTCTTTGGCTTTATAATCGGTAACACCACTAATTTCTGTATGCGTTGTTGCGCCTCCTAAAGTTTCATTATCGATAGTTTCGCCGATAGCTGCTTTTACTAAATAACTGCCGGCAAGAAAAATACTTCCGGTTTTTTCAACAATAATAGCTTCATCACTCATAATAGGTAAATAGGCACCGCCGGCCACACAGCTTCCCATTACGGCTGCGATTTGCGTAATGCCCATACTACTCATTACGGCATTGTTCCTGAAAATCCTTCCGAAGTGTTCTTTATCCGGGAAAATTTCATCCTGCATCGGTAAATAAACCCCTGCGCTATCTACAAGGTAGATAATTGGTAATCTATTTTCAATAGCGATTTCCTGAGCTCTTAGATTTTTCTTTCCGGTGATCGGAAACCAGGCACCTGCTTTTACAGTAGCATCATTCGCAACAATTATACATTGTTTGCCAGAAACCTTACCTATTTTTACTACGACGCCGCCGCTAGGACAGCCACCATGTTCTTTATACATACCATCGCCTGCAAAAGCACCTATTTCTATAGCAGCTTCTGGATTATCCAATAAAAAATTGATTCGCTCTCTGGCGGTCATTTTTCCTTTGGCATGATGTTTTTCTATACGTTTCTCGCCACCTCCCAGATATACTCTCTTAAGATGATGGTTTAAATCTGAAACTAATAATTTATTATGATCTTCATTTTTATTGAAGTTAATATCCATATAAACAGTTTTTTGGAAGCAATTTTATGGTGAGTAAAAATGAATTTTAATCTTGATTTGCTTAATTCTTTTCAAAAATAATTTAAAAAATTTCACAATATTGGCTAAAATACAAAATACAAGCTATTTCATTTTTAAAATACTAATCAAAATATGCGATATTTGTAAGAAATAATTTTTTATGGGATTAAACAAGAACACCATTTTCGCATGGGCGTCGTTTATAATATTTTTAATAGCAACAGCGATCGTACTCTTGGGTGTCTTAAAATACAAAGATCATGCGATCGGTTTTTCTGTAGTTGGAATTGGTTTTTTTGCCATTTCATGGGTGTTTAATGCTCTTAAAGGTCGAATTTGATTTTAAAATAGAAAGGATTTATGGAGAGAGCGTAGTTAGTAAAACATCTTAAGGGTGGCGAGGCGTTTATGCCTATTGATAAGGTTTTAGAAAAAGTTTCATTTGAAAATCTTGGTAAACGAATATATGACTTACCATATTCTTTTTATGAAATATTTTATCACATTACCTATACGCAAAAAGATATTCTGGATTATATAATCTTAGATGATTACAATACACCAAAATGGCCAGAAGGCTATTGGGACCAAAAACAAGCACCAGAAAGTGAACAGGAATGGGAGCAGCTAAAAGAGCAGTTTTTTAATGAAAGACAGCAATTGTCGAAATATATTCAAGACGATTCTAACGATTTGGATACGCCGGTAAAAAATAGCGATAAGCATTCTTTATTAAGAGAACTACTTTTAGTAATAGAGCATAATGCCTATCACACTGGTCAACTTATTCTTTTACTTCGACTTTTAGGAGATCACAAATAAATTGTATTTGTTTATTTGTATTTTTGCTCGGTTTTATTTCTTTTCTATGGAAATAAAACTCGATTTCAAATTAAATTGATTCAACCAAAAAATTAAAAATTACATGGCAGACGATAAGAAAGTGATATTCTCGATGAGTGGGGTTACAAAAACCTACAAATCTGCGAATACACCGGTTTTAAAAAATATATACCTGAGTTTTTTCTACGGAGCAAAAATTGGGATTCTTGGTCTTAACGGCTCTGGTAAATCTACTTTAATGAAGATTATTGCCGGGCGGGATAATAATTATCAAGGTGATGTTGTTTTTTCTTCCGGGTATAGTGTTGGTTATCTAGAACAGGAACCAGAATTAGATGAAGAGAAAACAGTACTTGAAGTTGTAAAAGAAGGTGTTGCTGAAACAGTAGCTATTCTCGATGAGTATAACAAAATCAACGATATGTTTGGTTTGCCAGAAGTTTATGAGGATGCAGATAAGATGCAGAAGCTTATGGACAAGCAGGCAGAACTTCAGGATAAAATAGACGCCAGTAATGCATGGGAATTAGATACCAAGTTAGATATTGCCATGGACGCTTTAAGAACTCCAGATGCTGATAAGAAAATTTCAGTACTATCTGGTGGGGAAAGAAGACGCGTTGCACTTTGTCGTTTACTTTTAAAAGAACCAGATGTTCTTTTACTAGATGAGCCTACCAACCATTTGGATGCAGAATCTGTACATTGGTTAGAGCATCATTTAGCACAGTACAAAGGAACGGTGATCGCGGTAACTCACGACCGTTATTTCTTGGATAATGTTGCAGGATGGATTTTAGAATTGGATAGAGGAGAAGGGATCCCATGGAAAGGAAATTATTCTTCTTGGTTAGACCAAAAATCTAAACGTTTAGCACAAGAGCAAAAACAAGCCAGTAAACGCCAAAAAACTTTAGAACGAGAGCTAGAATGGTCTAAGATGAATCCTAAAGGTCGCCAATCTAAGCAGAAGGCGCGTCTTAAGAATTACGATAAATTGCTTAGTCAGGATCAAAAACAGATGGATGAGAAACTTGAAATTTACATCCCAAATGGTCCAAGATTAGGAAACAATGTGATCGATGCTAAAGGAGTAAGTAAAGCCTTTGGCGATAAATTACTTTACGAAGATCTTAATTTTAATTTACCGCAAGCTGGTATTGTTGGAATTATTGGTCCAAACGGTGCTGGTAAAACTACTATTTTTAAAATGATAATGGGTGAAGAGCAACCCGATAAAGGTTCTTTTGAGGTTGGAGAGACTGCTAAAATTAGTTATGTAGACCAAAGCCACTCTGATATTGATACTGAAAAAACGATCTGGCAAAACTTTAGCGACGAGCAAGAGTTAATAATGATGGGCGGAAGACAGGTAAATTCCAGAGCGTATTTAAGCCGTTTCAACTTTAGCGGAAGCGAACAAAACAAAAAGGTAAGCGCACTTTCTGGAGGAGAGCGTAACCGACTTCATTTGGCGATGACCTTAAAAGAAGAAGGAAACGTATTATTACTAGATGAGCCTACCAACGATCTTGATGTGAATACATTAAGAGCTTTAGAAGAAGGTTTAGAGAACTTTGCGGGGTGTGCTGTAGTGATTTCTCACGACCGTTGGTTCTTAGATAGAGTTTGTACACACATTCTTGCTTTTGAGGGAGATTCTCAAGTTTATTTCTTTGAAGGTAGTTTCTCTGATTACGAAGAGAACAAGAAGAAACGTCTTGGTGGCGATATAATGCCGAAACGAATTAAGTATAAAAAGTTAACTCGATAATAATAAAAAAGAGGCTTCCGTTTGGGAGCCTTTTTTTGACACTATCCCGTAAAGTGTGTAAGTTTTAAATAAGGGGGTTTGGCTTTATTACTTAAAGTCGAACCCTTTCTTCATATATAGTTAAGAACTGATTGAGGATAATTCCCCAGTTTCTAACCGGCATAGTCCACTTTTTTGTGGCTTCCCTTAATGCCAAATATACTGATTTCATAACAGCATCATCTGTTGGGAAGGATAATTTATTCTTGGTGTACTTCCTGATCTTACCGTTTAAATTTTCAATCAGGTTGGTGGTGTAAATGATACGCCTGATCTCGAGTGGGAATTCATAGAAAACTGTAAGATCTTCCCAGTTGTCTCTCCAGCTTTTAATAGCATAGGAATACTTGTCATTCCAATTGCGTGCAAAATCCTCTAGGGCAGCTTCTGCGGCCTGTTTGGTCGGAGCATCATAGATGAGCTTCATATCCTTTGTAAAGGCTTTTTTATCTTTCCAGACCACATACCTGCAAGCATTCCTGATCTGGTGGACTACACATATTTGCGTTCTGGATTCCGGGAATACGTTTCTAATGGTATCGGTAAATCCATTCAGGTTATCTGTAGCGGTGATCAGAATATCCTCCACACCACGGGCTTTCATATCAGTAAGTACGCTCATCCAAAAAGCCGCAGATTCATTCTTACCCAGCCATAGGCCAAGAACCTCTTTCTTTCCATCCCTCCTAAGACCTACTGCGATATAAATCGTTTTGTTGACTACCTTGGAGTTCTCTCGTACCTTAAACACAATCCCATCCATCCAGACAATAAGATAAACCGGCTCTAAAGGGCGGTTCTGCCAGGCGACAATATCATTGCTAATCCGGTCAGTTATTCGGGATATGGTGGAAGTAGAAACATCAAAACCATAGACTTCAGAGATCTGTTCTTCGATATCACTATTGCTCATTCCTTTGGCATAAAGAGAGACAATTACATTCTCGATTCCATCAACCATATTCTGCCGCTTTGGAACAATCATGGGATTAAAGGATCCGTCCCTGTCTCTTGGAACCTTTATAGAATCTTCTCCATAGGAACTGCGAACCTTCTTCTGGGAATAGCCGTTGCGGGTATTACCTTCTTTAGATCGCTGGTTTTTCTCGTAATCAAGGTGACCATCAAGCTCACCTTCCAGCATTTTTTCCAGACCACGCTTTTGGAGTTGTTTTAGGAAATTACTGAGTTCTTCTCCGGATTTGAACTGCTTTAAAAAATCATCGTCAAATAAATCTTCTTTTTTCATTACTGTGTAAATATTAGAGGCCTGAAATTACAGGCAAGATTAAAAAAATATCGGGGTTTGCAAACCCCGATATTTTCTACTTACACAGTTTTTGAGATAGTCCCCTTTTTTATTACCTCTAGTGCTTAGTGTTTTGTAAATTAAGATGGTAAGTTCTTCATAGCGAAATGTAGCAATCCGCTTGAATTTTTAAGATTTAGCTTTCTTATCATATTCTTACGATGAGTCTCTATTGTAAACTGGCTACGATATAGAAGATCAGCGATTTCTTTAGTGGTTTTACCTTCTTTAATAAGCTGTAAAATTTCAAGCTCTCGCTTGGTAAGTTTAAAATCGTTAGTCCAAACTTGTATGTTGCTAACCGCTTTTACCTTTTCTTCATAAAAGACTTTTTCACCTTTGTCTACTTTTCGTATGGCTTCTATAAGCTCTTCCGTATTTACAAATTTTGGTAAATAACCCGCAACGCCAATTTTCTTTAATTTTTGCCGAATATTTTCTTCAAAAAGCATGGAGAGGCAAATAATCTTTAAAGAGCCAAAATAAGGTTTCATTTTTTTGGCTATACTAATTCCCGAGTTTCCGGGTAAATTAATATCTAATAGCAAAACATCTGCTCTATGAATTTCATCAGATTGCAGCATTGTTTCGCCATCCCTAAAATTTGCAATTACCTGTAAATCTTTTATCGGATCTAAGATTTGCATAATTCCTTCAGTAAAAAGCGAATGATCGTCTACCAATACTAACTTAATCTTTCTCATTTTTCAACAGGTATTTCTATAATGCTTATCATTCCTTTCTCTGTATTCTCCATATGGAAAATTCCTTGATGGTAAGAAACTCTGGATTTTATGTTTTTTATCCCCATGCCTTTGGTAAATTTACTTCTAAGGCCAATTCCATTATCTTCTAATTGAAGGCTACAGGTAGTCTCATCACAGTTTATAACAATATCTATAACAGTTGCTTTAGCGTGCTTCATGATATTAGACATAAGCTCCTGAAAGATTCTATAAATATTTACAGCTTTTACTGTTCCTATGAAATCATCTTTTCCAAGTATGGTTAAATTAATTTGAATGTTTGTATTTTCTAGTAGTTTAAGATCTTGTTGAATGGTTTCAAAAAGTCCGATGCTTTCTATATTCTTCGGGGAGATCTGAAAAATTAGATTTTTAAATTGTTTTTGGGCAAGATCAAAAATACCTGCAATCTGTTTTTTATTATTTTTTCTGGATTCTAAGAGTAAACGCAGGGCATTCATTGTATTTCCTAAGCCATCATGAAGATTTCTGGCAATAATATTTCTCTCATTTTCCTGCACTTCAATTAATGCAACACTTAATTCTTCACTTTTTCTCTTAGCCTCTATAATTTTCATATTCATGGCTTTTAATTCTTTTCGATAATTCAATAAGAAAGCTATAGTAAGGCTTAAAATTTCGAAAGATACACCGTTAATAATGTTACCGGGGGCCATATAAATAGTAGAGCCGCCCAACTGAAGACTATTCGTTATATAAAATATTAGCGATAAAATCAATAAAATATTACAGCATAGATAGTACCTGGCTTGCTTGTTTCCGTTTATAATGGAATGAACCAAGCTTACAACTAAGGCACTTAAATTGATAACAAAGCAAATGTGAAGTAATAATCGATATTGGTCAAAAATCGCGTTTTCTTCTGGAAGGATTATTTTTGACGCTACAAATAGTATTAAGATGAAAAGAATAAAATTGTTTATGTATTTTAAAATCGTAAACCACTTAGGAAAGTTGGTTTTTTGATTGGTAAAATACTGAAATACTTTTGTGTGAAAATAAGATGCGAACAATACAAAAAACATCTTAGGAAATCGAACCCAAAAGGAATGTAAAAAATCAGGTACTAGATGAGTGTCATACATATATTCGATCGAGTTGAATGCAATCATACTCAAAATGTAACCAAACATAAACCCATATAATTTTCTTCTAATTATGATATAAAGAAACAAATTGAATAGTGCTGTAAAAATAAAGTAACCAAAATAGCGCCCCATTAGGAATGCATGGTTGGTCTCGTAAATGTAAATATCCTTTGCAGTGGTAAAATCTGTTGGGAAATAAAGATTAGCGTGTCCCTGTAATTTGGTTTTTAAAATTAAAGTTTTTGTTTCGTAGGGTTTCATTTTTATCTGAAAAGAAAGACATCGTATAGGAATTGATCTTTTAGCAAGGCTTTTTGATGCCGATGTTTTTCCTATTTGGTGTAACTTCCCGTCTTTATACTCATAAAGGCTAAAAATTACGCCATCATTATAATAGCTCCAAAAGTAATCTTCTGTTTGATTTTGATCATTTTTTACCGTAAGTGCAAAATAGTGTTCACACTTTGTAAATCCTTTATTGACAACCCGGTTGGAAGGCATGTTTTTAAATGCACCATCTTTAAAAGCATTGATTAATTGTTCTTCAGAAATTTCAGCACAACTTTTATATGATTTCAAGAAATCTACAATATGGCCGGGATATGAGCCTTTAACATACAGCGTATCGTCACCAGAAGCAAAGGTGAAAAATGGTATTAGTAAAATTAGAAAATACAAAAAATTTCTTAGCACTTTAATTATCAAGTGTTTGGAGATAATTAAAAATAGCTAAATAGTTTGTAAATTAACTACCTATAGATAGGTATTTTAGCAATTAAGACTGAAAAATCTTGATAATTACGCTTCATCTAGATTAATATTCATTTTTTCAGCAAGACTTTTTATAAGTAAAATATCGGTATCACTTTCTACGGCTTGTATGCCACTATCAAAAAATAATCTGGCTTCTTCTCTTATAAGCTTTTTGTAGTAATCTTCTTTTTGTTCCTGCTCTAATAAATATTCAAACATTAAGCTAATCTTCTGGATAATGATTAGATCATGAGAACAATAAGTCCTTATAGTCGCTAAAACATTATAAAGTAAACTTTTAAAATCTACTGTGTTTAATTTTAAATAACATTTTTTTTCTCGACTTATAACGCTGGTGTCCTTTTTCTGCATTCTTAGACCTAGCAATTCAGTTAAATAATCAATCGCATTTATCGCGGTTCCTGGGTCGTTTATTCCAGGCGACATGGCTTTAGCTATAATTTCTGTAAGTTGTTTAAAAGCAAGAACATAATTGTCTGCCACTAATTCTTCCCGGGCAAAATTGAAATTTGCTAAAACTTCATCTAATTGTTCTTCATCTAATTTACGTTCAGAGCGAAGTATGGGATAATCTTTCAGAATAAAAATTCCTTTAACAGGAAGAATATGCAATTTTGTATCTAACTCTTCACAAAGTTTTAAAAGATTGGTTATAGAGATATTTTGAAAATAACCGCTCTTTTTTGCGCAGTAGGTATGCCAGTTCGTGGAGTCTGGAAATTGTTTGAATTCTTTTGCTTCACTTTCTAGCAGTCTATGTAATCTGTTTTTTGATAAATTATAGATGTTGTCTAATATATTATTTACCTGTATGCTTTTTGAGATGTTGTGTATAAAATAGATAAAAGCAGCCATACAGAAAACTGTAAATACAATTCCTAAAAATACCGAAAATCCAGGTAATTCTTTTCTGGGAGCATCTGGATTTATGGCCACCATAGTAAAAATACAGTAAAGAATTGTCGCGAGGTATATTCCCAAAACTGTTTGGTGTTTACGATCTGAAATTAAACCGGGAAGCAGCCGGGGTGAGTAATTAGTGGAAGCCTGGTTTAGCAGTACCATAACCATAGAGAAACTAAAAACCATCATAGAAATTAGTCCGGTAATAATCGCGCCAAGGACACTTAATGCGGTATCACCATTATTGACGATTATCGATGGAACATTTTCTCTTATAAAATCTGAAATTCCCAAGCTTTCCAGATAAAGCGTAAGCGCCGAAAATAAAAATCCTGATAGAGCAAATAACGTAGGATAAAATGCAATCTGACTTCTTATAGAATTGAAAAAAGAGAGTAGTCGTGTAAAAATTTTCTTCATCGAATAAATAAAAGTTCGCACAATATAGGACGAAAATAAGCTAGTATGTTAAAAAGTCATGTTAAAAACCTGAAACACTGCCAAAATGACGTTAAAATTTGTTTGGAATTTAAATTGCTAATGGATTAGTGTCTTTAAAAGAAAAATGTTTAATAAAAAATAAGAGTTATGAGTTTAATAAAAAGAAATGAAAACTGGTTACCATCTGTATTTGACGATATGTTTAAAACCGATTGGATGGGAGGAACTACAAATGTGAATAATATAGGAACAAGAATCCCTGCGGTTAATATTCACGAATCAGACGAGAATTTTATCGTTGAAGTTGCCGCTCCAGGAAAAGCAAAAGAAGATTTTAAAATTGAATTGGATAACGATGTATTAACCATTTCAGCTGAAGATAAAGTAGAAAAAGAAACTTCAGAAAAAAATGGAAAATATACTCGTAGAGAATTTAGCTATAGCACATTTAAAAGAGCTTTTAGTTTACCTGATACGGTAGATAACAGTAAAATCTCTGCAAATTACAATAACGGTGTTTTAGAAATTGCACTTCCTAAAAAAGAAGAAGCAAAAGTACAGGCTAAAAGAATGATTGAGATATCATAAGTTGAGATTAGTTGATTAGTTAAAATGAAAAAGCCGAATCCTAAGATTCGGCTTTTTTTATTTTTTATTTTCTTCAGGAAGGTATCTTAAGAAATACATGGTATCTCCACTTGGGTGATCCCATTCATGAAATAACTGAAATCCGAATTTCTGATAAACGATCGCATTTTTTCGCATTCTCGTTTCGGCATATAAAGGAAGATTGTAAACCTTAGCTCTTCTGTAAAATTCATTTTTCATTTCTACACCAACCTGTGTGCCGGGACCTCTAGCTTCTTTTAAGATTCCCCAGAACCAGCAATATAAATATTCACCTTCTTGCGGTCGTTGTTTCTTAATGTAATCCTGAGTTTTTACAATTTTATAAGCGTTTTTTACTCCGGTTACATTAAAAACTAAACCTAACTCAGACCAAGCATTTTTCCAGAAATTTTCATCTTTCTTGCTTGTTTTAAACAAAATGGCAATTCCGTTTCCATCTTCACTAACAATAAGCGCATCTTTCTCGATCGCTTTATTTACCATATGCGTTGCAAGATATTCGTACCTTTTATGCTCGTTACCTCCCTTTTTTACAACGTCCATAGACGATGGGATCTCCTTTAAAAGAGTGGTCACTTTTCTTATAATATCTGCTTTTTCTTCCTGATTCAAAATTCGATGATTTAGGTTGCGAATATAATAAATTCATAAGGTTTATGATTCGAGAAGTCTTTTCAATTCAATTAGAAATTTAATATAACTTCTTCATCAAAAGATTTTACGGCCTTTGAGCTTAGAAAATTTTTCTATTGATTGATTTTGTAGTTATTTTAAACTCAAATTTATTCCGAAGAAATAAAGAGTGTTGCTTTATATTTTTAATAGTAGTTTTACTAGCTTTTGTGCAATTTACCTTTAAAAAGGATGCTATGAAATTGTATAAGATCAATAAATGAGAGCTTCAACTAGGTTGCGCAAGCATGACGCTTAAATTAACTTGATAGATAAACACGGTTTTTAAATATTTTTAAATTGATAAAATTTCCCACAATAAATATTTCGAATCCTAATTGGAGCAGGGAAGAAGATCTAACTTCTTTTTTGCTTCAGGATAAATTTATTTATAATAATTCTGAAGCCTATTTTCAGGAATATTTAAAAGACAACCTGTTTTGTGATAGCAACGGAAAAATCTTTAAAATTATAGGTGAAAAACAACCAAAATCGATCTTTAGAAAAGTGTTTTTCTTTTTACCCAATATCTACAAAACCGAACTTATATTCGAACCTACTAACGAATATATGACATTAGAAGATCTGCGCGATTTTTTGATAGAGAGAATAAAAACATTGGGTTATGGTAAATTTGAAGTGAAATGGATTTTAAAAATAAGGCAGGCAAATTCTTATGAAGAATTAATTTTAGGCACGTAAAACTAAAATTCCAACAAAATTGCAGGTTTTAGAAATCTATTTTTTAATGATAAATCAATCTTAAGCCAGATAAAAGCTACTATCTTTGCAAACTTAAATTTTCGATTTTGCAGCTTTCAGATTATACAAAAGAATTCGGGAAAAACCTCAATATTGCTTATCCGGTAATGTTAGGGCAGTTGGGCCATGTTTTAGTGGGGCTTGCTGATAACTTGATGGTGGGTAGATTAGGAGCAGCGCCATTAGCGGCTGTTTCTTTAGGGAATAGTCTTGTATTTATTGCACTTTCTTTAGGGATAGGTTTTTCATTTGCGATCACTCCGCTTATTGCTGAAGCTGATGGATCTGGCGATATAGAGAAAGGAAGAAGCTATTTCCATCATGGTATTATTCTCTGCGGAATAAACGGAATACTACTATTTTTACTATTATTGGTAGCAAAGCCATTATTGTATTATTTAAATCAGCCTCCCGAGGTTGTAGATTACGCGATCCCTTATCTAGAAATTGTAGCGTTTTCGATGTTGCCTTTAATGATTTTCCAAGCTTATAAACAATTTGCCGATGGTTTATCACAAACTAAATATGCGATGTATGCTACAATTTTGGCAAATTTGGTAAATGTACTTTTCAATTATTTATTGATTTACGGAATATGGATTTTTCCTGAACTGGGTCTGGAAGGAGCGGCTATTGGCACATTGATTTCAAGGTTTTTTATGCTTTGGTTTGTTTGGGAAATCCTAAGAAGAAAATCGAAGTTTAAACCTTATTTTGTTTGGTCTAAAAAAGAGTTATTTAAAACCGATATTTTCAAGAAAATATTGAATCTGGGCTTTCCAACCGCTTTACAAATGCTTTTTGAAGTTGCGATTTTTACGGCTACCGTTTTTTTAGCCGGACTTTTAGGAACTAATCCACAGGCAGCAAACCAAATTGCTTTAAATTTAGCATCGATGACCTTTATGATTGCTGTAGGCTTAGGAGTGACGGCAACCATTAGGGTAGGAAATCAAAAAGGATTGCGTCATTATAAAGAATTACGCCGAATTGCCATGTCTGTTTTTCTTTTAGTATTTATTATTGAAGCTATATTCGCGGTAGGTTTTATTTTACTGAAAGATTGGTTGCCTGGCTTTTATATCGAAAATACAGAGGTTGTACTACTTGCAGCCCAATTATTGATTGTAGCCGCTTTATTTCAGCTTAGTGATGGGATGCAGGTGGTAATTTTGGGCGCCTTGCGAGGCTTGCAGGATGTTAAAATTCCCACAGCAATCTGTTTTGTAGCCTATTGGATCATTGGTTTCCCGGTATCCTGGTATTTTGGTAAAGCTGAAAACATGGGAAGTATGGGAATCTGGATGGGTTTGTTGGCGGGATTAACGGCTTCCGCATTAATGTTATATTTTAGATTCAATTATTTAAGTAATAAATTGATTGCGAATAAACCAAACGAAATTAAAGAAGAAACTGTTTAAAAATATATACAATGGAATTTCCTAAATTTTTATTGGGTGATAACACCGATTATTCAGATGCAATTTTTGTAATTCATACTGAATTTCCTCGTTTTATTATTAATCTTGAAAACGATGAGGTAGAATGGCTTGAAGATTTTGATAAATCTGATGAAGAAGAACTAACTAATGAAGCTGAAAGTTTGATTCAGCAGGCTAACGAGTTTTACGATCGCGAAGTAGCGAGATACGAGGAAGATTAAGAAGTTTTTATGGAGAATTTAATTGAACTAGATCATAATTTATTCCTTTATTTAAACAATCTTGGCTCTGAAACCTGGGACTGGATGTGGATCGGTATTAGTGATAAATGGATGGCGATCCCTCTTTATGCACTTCTTTTATTTCTTCTGTTCAAAAAATTTGGTTGGAAATATAGCCTGGCCACAATGGTTTGCATTGCATTGCTAATCACATGTACCGACCAGATGTCTAACGTCTTTAAAGACTTTTTTATGCGCCCGCGTCCGTGCCGGCAGGATGGCATAACCGAATTTGCCAGAATAGTAGCCGAAAGATGTGGCAAATATGGCTTTTATTCAGCGCATGCTTCTAGTACTTTTGCAGTGGCAGTTTTCTTGGGATCTGTATTTAAGAAAAGGATCCCAAAAATGATATGGTATCTTTTAATTTGGGCTGCAATCGTAGCTTATAGTAGGGTTTATCTTGGTGTACATTATCCTGGTGATATTCTAATAGGTGCTTTATTCGGTATTCTTTACGGTTACCTGCTTTATTTATTTCAGCAATATTTGGTTAAAAGATTTCATTTGGTGAAAAAATAATTTTCAGTTATAATAAACTCATTCTTTCTTATCAGGAGTTTTACAGTTTACAATCTTTAACTTTTTTATTGTTTGAAATTTAGCATTTTCAATAATTCCTTTCATTTAAAATTAATAACTGATAAAAAGATTATTCAAAAATTGAAAATCATATAAATTTAAGCTAAACTTGTAGTCTAATTAACTATTAGTAAGATGACAGAAAAAAGCACTTTCAATAATAAACTAATCATTTTAGTCACTTTAGTAGCAAGTCTGGGGGGACTATTATTCGGGTACGACACCGCAGTAATCTCTGGAGCTGTAGGGGCAATGGATTCTTATTTTATTAATCCGCTTGATAACGATAACGTTTTAGCCTCTGGTGCTATTTTAGAATTCAAAAGTATTATCAGTATTGTTTCTATAGGTGTGCTTATTTTATTCGGTTATTTTCTATTCAAATTTTTTAAAAAAATAACCGCGATCGCAATCGTTATTGTTTTTCTTCTAATTACGATTCCGCTCTTTAAAATTTATTTTTTGGATCTCCCCGATTTGCTTACCGAGAATCTAAGAAATTCGATTTTAGGTTTTATGACGAGTAGTGCATTAGTAGGTTGTATCTTAGGAGCTTCCTTTGGTGATTTTATAGCAAACTCGGTGGGTAGGCGAAATGGTTTAATTATTTCGGCGGTTTTATTTTTACTTTCTGCACTGGGATCTGGTTACCCAGAAGCATTTAACATATTTGGAATACAAACACTTTCTTCTTTCATAATCTACCGAATAATTGGTGGAATGGGAGTTGGGATAGCAAGTATGCTGGCACCGCTTTATATTGCTGAAATGGCGCCTGCGAATATTAGAGGGAAAATGGTTTCCTGTAATCAACTGGCAATCGTTTCTGGTATGCTTATCGTATACTTCGTTAATTACTTTATAGTGCAAGGACAAACTGATGAATGGATATCTTCTTTGGGATGGCGTTATATGTTTTTATCTGAAGTTATTCCTGCATGCTTATTTTTCTTTCTCTTATTATTTATGCCGAAAACACCACGTTTTCATGTTTTAAAAGGGAAAGAGGAAAAAGCAAAGTCGATTTTGGATAAATTAAATGTGCAATCTTCTTCAGATCGAATTCTTGCTGAAATAAAAAAGTCGTTTCAAACGAAGAAAGCACATTGGCTATTTTACGGGTGGCCTGTAATAATCGTCGGTCTTTTGCTTTCGGTATTTCAACAGTTTGTAGGAATAAATGTAGTTTTATATTATGCTCCTGAAATTTTTAAAGGGATGGGTGTAGATACCAATGCCTCTATGATTCAGACTATCATCGTTGGCGCTATTAACCTTATTTTTACCGTAATTGCGATAATGACAGTTGATAATTTCGGAAGGAAGAAATTATTATTAATTGGTAGTGTAGTGATGGGGATTAGTATGATTGGGCTTGGTTTCTCGCTTTTTTCTGGTACGGTTGGTTTTACTTCGCTAATTTTAATGTTGGTGTACATCGCAGCTTTTGCGGTGTCCTGGGGACCTGTAACATGGGTTTTACTTTCTGAAATTTTCCCGAATTCTATAAAAGGTGTGATGGCTGTAGCTGTAGCAGTGCAATGGTTAGCAAACTTGGTAATATCCTGGACTTTCCCGATTATGAATAATAATCCATTTTTGGTTGATAATTTCAACCACGGATTTTCCTATTGGGTTTATGGAGCTTTTGCTGTAATTTCAGGAGTATTTGTTTGGAAATTCGTTCCTGAAACAAAAGGCCGTTCGCTTGAAGATATGGAACAGCTTTGGCTGAAAAAGGAAAAATAATAGAGTACCCTTCAGAAAAAATAACTTCAGTAAAAAAGATTTAAAACCAGTGAAATGCAGGATAAAAACTGAAATTTGAAGAATATTTCAGCTATTTTCATGAGGTTGCTACGGAATAATTTGTGGATTATAATCTTGTAAGCGTTCAAATAGTTATTACATTTGCGACTCATGAAAAATTCATCTGGATATATTTCTCTATTTACTGCGCTCTTTGTAGTCTTTGCGCTGGTATATCCTTATGTTCATATTTTTGATCATGATTTTTCAGCAAATTTATCCAAAGAGCATCATCATATCGCTCAAATGGATAAGACATTCGTAAAGTCCAATCTGGATTGTAAGATTTGTGATTTCCATTTCTCAGGAGCAGATGATTTAGAATTTGTCTCTTACGATATTTTTATTCCGCTTAAAGAAAGTATATATTCACTTTCACTTACTCAAACACTTAGGGATTATCCAAATCCTTATTTTTCTTTACGAGCACCACCTGCTCACCGTGTATAATTAGGTTTAATTCTTAGTAATTGATTTTACTAAGACTTTGTTACATTTTTATTTACGGTTTTATTTCTATGAAAATCTTTTGGATAGGTTTATTCTTATCCCTGTTTTTTTATAATTCTTACTCGCAAGATTATAATACATACACGTTATCAGGTAAAGTTTTATCTGAAACAGGGGATGCCTCAGATGGCGCTTACATTAAAATTAATGACCAATTTTACTGGACATCGGCAGATGGTGATTATTCGGCAAAGTTAACCGAAGGTGATTACCAACTTCATGTTTCTATAATTGGGTATCAGTCGGTTGATACTTTAGTTCATCTTACAGGAAATTCAGTATTAAATTTTGAGTTAGAACGAGCGGTCAACGGTCTCGATGAAGTTTTGCTGGAAGGGCACCAACATAAAAAGACAAGTCAAAATGTTTTATATGTCGATAACGAATATTTAGAAGATCAGTTTAGCGGTTCTTTGGCATCGAGTTTAGAAAAACTACCGGGCTTTAATGCCATGCAAATAGGATCGGGAGCTTCTAAACCAATTATTCGAGGCTTAGGGCTGAATAGAGTTGCAATAGCAGAAAATGGCGTAAAACAAGAAGGCCAGCAGTGGGGAGCAGATCACGGGTTAGAGATCGATGCGTTACAAGTAGAGAATCTTGAAGTGATTAAAGGAGTTGGTTCGATTGCTTATGGTAGTGATGCCTTAGGCGGAGTTGTTCGCATTAATAATAATAAAGTCCCTAAAGAAGGAATTTCAGGTAGCGTTTATAGCTTTACTAAAAGTGTAAATAATAGCCTGGGAAGCTCTGTGCAGGTAGCATATAGGAAGAAAGATTGGTTTGCAAAAGCAAAAATTACCGGAATCAGTTTTGCAGACTATAAGTTACCGGCAAAACAGATCTCCTATCTAAATTTCGATATACCCATATTTGATGAGAAACTTAAAAATACAGCAGGGAAAGAGCTAGATTGGTACGGCCAATTTGGAGTAATTAAAGACAATTTCACCTCTACAATTAGTGTAAGTAATGTATATCAAAAATCTGGGTTTTTTCCTGGTTCTCATGGTATACCAGATATTAGTAGAGTACAGCCCGATGGTGATGCCAGAAACATAGAAGAACCCTTTCAGCGGGTAACTCACTTTAAAATGATTAGTAATTCTGATTTTGATTTTAAGAACGGAAAACTAGATGTCGATCTTTCTTATCAAAAAAATCATAGGCAGGAATGGAGTTTATTTCATACGCATTATGCCGGCCAAGAACCGCCAGAGGTAAATCCAAATTTAGAACTTGATTTTGATTTAGAAACTTATGGTGCCAAAGCAACTTATCATCATAATTTTAGTAAAGAACATGAGACCCAAATAGGAGCTGATTTTCAATGGAAAAATAATACAATTGAAGGCTTCAATTTTCTTTTGCCAGAATATCAGTCGGCTAATTATGCCATGTTTGTTATCCATGAGTTTAAACCTTCTTCAGAAAATTTATGGACCTTAGGAACGCGTTTTGATTACGGAACCATAGATATGGAAGGATATTATGATCCTAATTTATATGAATTCCTTCTCGGGAATAATCAATCTGAAGAAACTGCAAATAGCTACGCTCAAAGAAGTCGGGATCTGGATAGAGATTTTAATAGTTTCAATATAAGATTAGGCTGGGATCACGAATTTAATGAGCACTGGAGCAGTAAAATTAATATCGGAACAGCGTTTCGTTTGCCAACCGCAATAGAACTTGGAGCGAATGGAATTCATCATGGTTCTTTTAGACACGAGCAGGGTGATCCAAATTTAGACCCAGAGAAGGGTTTTATGGCAGATATAAGCCTAAATTTTGCTCAAAATTCATGGAAAATCAATCTTAGTCCGTATGCTTATTTTTTCAGTAATTATATTTTCTTAGAACCAACTGGAACATTCTCTCTATTGCCACATTCTGGGCAATTATACAGCTATACTGAATCTGAAGCTTTATTAACCGGACTCGAATTTAGCATAGACAAACAAATAGAACGATGGCATTTTGGATTGGCTGGGGAATATTTGTATAACCAGCAATTAACATCAAAAAGTTCACGTAATTTCCCGTTGCCTTTTACGCCGGCCAACAATCTTTTTACTGAAGTAGGTTATCAACTTTTTAATTCTTCGGAGACTTTTAATAATTCAGAAATAAGCATCAATAACCGGTTGGTTATGGAGCAGGATCGCATCGCCCAGGGAGAGGAAATCACGCCAGGTTATGGATTATGGGGTTTAGGATTACACAGCGATTTAAAATTCAATAAGTTTCAAGCTAAAGTTAATTTAAGAGTAGATAATCTTTTCAACAAAAAATACTTTAATCATACCAGTTTTTATCGCAGACTACAGATTCCAGAGATGGGAAGAAATATTCAACTAAGTATTAAAATTCCATTTGGACAATCATGAGGAATTTGTTGTTGATATATATTAGTCGATTGCTATTGCTGCTTTTACCATTTGGGCAAATTTTATGGTCTGCACATTTGGTTTTAGAAGAGCATGCCAATTCTTTTGAGGTAAATGATCTAAAATTTGAGAAAGTAAGCTCACCGCATTGGTGTTCAGATTTTTTACATGGCGAAAATCGTGGGTTACTTCCCAATATTACGCCCGAAGAAGAATTTTTTAGCATAGCAGTAAAAAAACGAACTTATCTTGATGTTAGTTCTTATATCAAGACTTTAAATTATTTAAGATTTTATGTGCGAGGACCGCCCGTGTGTAGTATTTAATTCAGAAAAAAATTAGAATACAGATTTAAAGAAACACACATTTAAACATAGAATTTTAAAATGAAAAATTTTTCAATAAAAGTAATAGGTCTATTAACAATAGCATTCTTCGCATCTTGTAGTAGTGACGATGATAATATTTTAGATACAGAGGCACCGGAAATAACGATTAACGATCCCGTAGAAGATGAAGCTTTTGCAGTAGGCGGGGAGTTGCATTTTGATGTCGATTTAAGCGATAACGACGCTTTAAAATCTTATAAGGTAGATATCCATAATAATTTTGATGGGCATACACATTCTGGTGTTTTAAATAGTACTGTGGCTGTAGGTACAAAGCAGGCTACAACAATTAGTCCTTGGTCACATAATGAAAGTTTTCAAATTGAGGGTATGCCCCAAACCTATCATGCACACAAACATATACCGATTCCTGACGATATTGCAGAAGGTCCTTATCACTTAGGAATCACGGTAGTTGATGCTTCAGGAAACGAAAATCAGGTTTATGTTCAGGTTATTATCGGTGAAGATCATACAGGAGAAGAGCATGGGATTTCAATTACCGATATCGAAAGTGAAGATGTTGGGAGAGGATCAGAGATGCATGCTGAAGCTCAAATAAGCGCTGAGCACGAAATTAGCTCAATTTCAGTAGGTATTCATGGTCACAATCTTAATCCTGAAGATGGAGAAATCAAGTGGACTTTCGATGAAACTTTCGATGATTATAGTGGTACTTCTGCAGAATTTCATGAGCATATCGATATTCCAGAAAACGCTGCTTTAGGTGAGTATCACATGTCAATTACCGTTGTTGATGCGGAAGGACATTCTCATACAGAAGGAGTTCATTTTCATATCACCGAAGCAGGTAACAATGCAGAAGCCATTTCTTTCTCAGAGTTAACTGTAGATGAAGAAGTAAAAGCTGGAGAAGAAATGCATGTAGATACCGAGATTACCAGTGAGCATGGTATCGAAAATGTAGAAGTTCATATTCATTTTGAGGACGGTGAGGGTTGGTCTTACGAGGAAGATTTTCCTTATGAAGAAGAAACTTCGATCGATTTTCATAAGCACATCGATGTACCGGCAGATGCTGCAATCGGCGAATATCATCTATCTATAGAAGTTACAGATCACGATGGTAACACAGCAAATACAGATGCGCATTTTAAGGTCGTTGAATAAGTAATAGGTATTTCCACTTTTTAAAAGAAAAGTGATTTGATTTAAAAAGGAGATCTTTCGGGGTCTCCTTTTTACTTTTATACTGAAAGGAAATTTAATATTTATCGTAAGTGTTACCGGCTAGTCTTTAATCTTCTTTTATTTTTGCATAAATAAAATTTAAATTATCCTTTTTCAAATAGAAATATGAAAATAGAACAAATATATACCGGATGTTTAGCTCATGCAGCTTATTACATAGAAAGTAATGGAGAAGCCGCAATATTCGATCCTTTAAGAGAAGTAGATTCTTATATAAAAAAAGCTGAAAGTGATAATGCTAAAATCAAGTTTGTATTTGAGACTCATTTTCATGCAGATTTTGTAAGCGGGCATTTAGATCTTCAGAAAAAAACAGGAGCAGAAATTGTTTTTGGTCCAAATGCGAAACCAGATTACCCTGCTTTGATAGCTAAAGATGGTCAGGTTTTCAAAATTGGGGATTATACCATTAAAGCCATTCATACACCCGGCCATACGATGGAAAGTACTACCTATTTATTGATAGACGATAAGGGCAAAGAGCACGGCATAATAACAGGCGATACTTTGTTTATTGGAGATGTTGGTCGCCCAGATCTTGCCCAACATGTGGTTTCAGATTTAAGCCAGGAAAAACTTGCAGGCTACCTTTACGATTCTCTAAGAAATAAAATAATGCCCCTAAGCGACGATCTTATAGTTTATCCAAATCACGGTGCGGGATCTGCTTGTGGTAAAAAGATGAGTAAGGAAACTACCGACACCTTGGGTAATCAAAAGAAAACAAATTATGCACTAAGAGCCGATATGACCAAAGATGAGTTTATAGATGAACTATTAAATGGTCTTACCGCACCTCCTAAATATTTTCCGCAGAATGTTTTATTGAATATCGGTGGTTACGAAAGTTTTGATAATGTAATGAAACAGGCCGGTAAAGCATTAGTTCCAGAAGAATTTGAGCTAAAAGCAAATAGTGATGCATGCCTTATTTTAGATACCCGTAATGCGACCGCTTATGCAGAAGCGCATGTGCCAAATAGTATTAATATTGGTTTAAGCGGAAGTTTTGCACCATGGGTTGGAGAAATGATACCAAGTTTAGAAACGCCTATTCTATTAGTGACCGAAGAGGGAACTGAAGAAGAAGCGATTACCAGATTATCCAGAGTAGGTTATGATAATGCACAGGGATACTTAAAGGACGGTATCCAGAGCTGGAAAGAAGCAGGTAAAGAAGTTGCGCGTATAAACCGGATTTCTGCGCAAAAACTAAAGCATGAATTTGAAAATGGAACTGCAATAATAGATGTTCGTAAAAAAAGTGAATTCGATTCAGAACATATCGAAGGAGCCATAAATGTACCGCTTAGCCAGATTAATGAGCATTTAGAAAGCTTTCCACAGGAACAGAAGTTTATTATTCATTGTGCGGGCGGTTACCGCAGCATGATTGCAGCTTCAATCTTACAACAACGGGGATGGACTGATCTTACAGATGTTACCGGAGGTTTTAAATCGATAAAAGAAACTTCAATTCCAAGAACGGAATATGTTTGCCCAAGTACGTTATTATAGTTGTTCACAATAATTTAGATAATACAAAGGCTAGCTTTTAAAGCTAGCCTTTTTTGTTCTCAGGATGGTAAATAATCCGAGGCTCGCCTAGCCAGTAATCTTTAAAGTTTAAAATGCGTTCCGATAAAATGCTGCTTGGGCTTGCTCTGGAGAAATTGGTTTCTATTTAACTACGGTCAAAATCTAGGTGAGAATTTCAATAAAGTGAAAAATCTAAAATTATGGTTATAGCGAAATTTTAGATTTTTTCTTTCTCGATGATCCGCTAATCGTTTATATCTTAATATTTCAAATTTAATTTCATTATTAGTCATTTTTAGTCTTTAATTTTTGATAATAGTCAAAATTTAAATTATACTTGTAGTCAAATAAACTATTAGTAGTTCGAATCTAAAATTATAAAACCATCATTGAATGTATTTTTTAGGAATAGATCTGGGAAGTAGCTCTGTAAAATTATCCATTTTCGATGCTCACGCGGGCAAAAGTATAGCCGCAGTGGGAGAGCCAAAGTCTGAAATGGCCATGGAAGCCGCAAAGCCTGGATGGGCAGAGCAAGATCCAAATCAATGGTGGGAAAATGTAAAGATTGCACTACAACGTTTACATACTGAATTTGATATTGATTTATCCAAAATAAAGAGTATTGGTATCGCCTATCAAATGCATGGATTAGTTTTAACAGACAATACCTTAAAACCGGTTAGACCCTCAATAATTTGGTGTGATAGTCGTGCGGCAGAGATAGGAGAAAATGCTTTTCATGAAATAGGTGAAGAAAAATGCCACGAAATGATTTTGGGAAGTCCCGCTAATTTTACTGCTTCAAAATTGAAGTGGGTAAAAGAGAATGAACCTGAAATTTATCAAAAAGCGGCTTATATGATGCTTCCGGGAGATTATATCGCAGCTTGTTTTAGCGAGAAAGCACAGATAAGTAAAGGAGGTTTGTCTGAAGGGATGCTCTGGCACTTCAAAGAAAATCGGCTGGCTACTGAGATTTTAGATTATTATGAAATTTCAGAAGATCTAGTTCCAGAGATTGTTTCTAATTTTGGTGATCATGCCACGATATCTTCAAAAATCGCTAAAGAATTAGGGCTTTCAGAAGATGTGAAAATTACATATCGTGCCGGGGATCAGCCCAATAATGCGATGTCTCTAAATGTACTTAGCCCGGGAGAAATTGCCACCACTGCAGGAACTTCCGCAGTAATTTATTCGGTTAGCGAAAATCATGCTTTCGATAAAGATAACCGTATTAATACTTTTTTACACGTAAATAATCAAGAGCAGGAAAATAGAAACGGAGTAATGGTTTGTATTAATGGCTCGGGGATTTTATATCAGTGGTTACGCAATATTTTATCTACCGGAAATGAGCAATTATTGGATTATGATTATTTAAATGAAATGGCTGCAAAGTCTAAACCGGGGAGTGAAGGTTTAATTTTTCATCCTTTTGGGAATGGTGTAGAAAGAATTTTTCAGAATAAAGAAGTATCCTCCGGAATCTCAAATCTTAACTTTAATATCCATAAAACACCGCATTTAGTGCGTGCCGCTTGCGAAGGAATCGTATTTGCGATGAATTACGGTTTTGAAATTATGCAGGAAGTTGGTGCTTCTGGAAAAACCGTGCGTGCAGGTAAGGATAACTTGTTTTTGAGCGAAGTTTTTAGAGAAATTTTCGTGAATACTACAAATACCACACTTCAACTTTACAAAACTAATGGTGCTGATGGTGCGGCAAGAGGAGCGGCTTTTGGTTACGGACATTACGAAACATTAGAAGAAGCTTTCGGCAGCCTAGAATGCTTACAAACTATAGAACCAAAACCAGAGTTAGTAGAAGAATACAAGACAATATATAATAACTGGAAAAAAGCGATTAAATTTTAATATTATGAGTAATTATTTTAAAAATATCGATACCATAAAATTTGAAGGTAAAGAGAGTGATAATCCTTTGGCTTTTAAATATTATGATGAAAATAAAGTAGTAGCGGGGAAAACTTTAAAAGAGCATTTAAGGTTTGCGGTGGCTTATTGGCATACGTTCAACAACAAAGGGGGCGATCCATTTGGTGCTGATACCGAAGTGTTTGAATGGGATAAAAAAGAAGATCCCGTGGCGCGCGCAAAAGATAAAATGGATGCTGCTTTCGAATTTATGACAAAGCTTGGTGTACCTTATTACTGTTTTCATGATGTAGATCTTGTGGATGAAGCACCAACTTTGGGAGAGTTTGAAAAGAGAATCCAGACCGTTACAGAATATGCTAAACAAAAGCAGGAGGAAAGCGGACTCAAATTACTTTGGGGAACGTCGAATTTGTTTAGTAATCCAAGATACATGAATGGAGCATCTACAAATCCCAATTTTGATGTGGTTGCTTACGCTGGTGCACAGGCTAAAATAGCTCTGGATGCAACAATTGCTTTGGGAGGCGAAAATTATGTTTTCTGGGGTGGTCGTGAAGGTTATATGAGCCTGCTAAATACTGACATGAAAAGAGAGCAGGATCATTTGGCTAAGTTTTTAGGAATGTGTAGGGACTACGCTAGAAAAGAAGGTTTTAAAGGTAATTTCTTTTTAGAGCCAAAACCTATGGAACCTACAAAACATCAATACGATTACGATGCTGCAACTTGTTTAGGTTTTATTAATAAGTACGGACTTAAAGACGATTTCAAACTAAATATTGAAGTAAATCACGCAACACTAGCCGGGCATACGTTTGAGCATGAATTACAAACAGCGATTGATGCTGGGATGTTAGGAAGTATAGATGCTAACCGCGGAGATTACCAAAACGGCTGGGATACCGATCAATTCCCAATCGATCTTTTTGAAGTAACCCAAGCCATGATGATTATTCTTGAAGGTGGTGGTTTACAAGGTGGCGGAATTAACTTTGACGCAAAAGTTAGAAGAAATTCTACAGATCTTGAAGATAAATTTATAGCTCATATTGCCGGGATGGATGTATTTGCAAGAGGTCTTATTACTGCAGATCATATTCTTAAAAACACAAAATATAACAGCTTGAGAAAAGATCGTTATGCAAGTTTCGATAGTGGTAGCGGTAAGGATTTTGAGACTGGAAAACTTACTTTAGAGCAATTAAGCGAATTAGGAAAAGCAAATGGAGAACCAAAACAAATAAGTGGAAAACAGGAGCTTTACGAGCAAATAATCGCTAACGCATATTAAATTTTTATAATTTATTTTGAAAAAAGATCGCTATAATGCGGTCTTTTTTTGTTTAATGAAAAATAAACCTAAAAGTATTTGTATGAAAATCATAGTGTTTACGGCGGTTTTCAAAAGAAATAGACAGAACTTTTATGTAGGGTGAATTCTAAAAAAGTAAGAATATCCCTTCTTGAGGGTATTGAGATGGCTGAAACCGAATAATACATTTGTACGTATAATAGTTTAACCAATTATACTTATATCAATTATGAATTATTTAGTTTTTCGTCACTTTTCGGTTTTAGAGAAATTTATTTCAGAATTTAATGAAAGTAAATCTTTGCTATCAGTGGCTTCAAATAAAAGAGAGCAATCTAAGGCAGAGTATAAAATGGATCTTGTAATTTTCAATTTTGAAATTTATACTTCAAAATATCCGGAAATTTATAATTTCTTTCTTGGTAAAATTAATGATGAATTTAAAAGACGTGAAGCGTGGGATAAATTACGATCAAAAGATAATTTTGTGCCTTACCTTAAAAATTTAATGAATTCTTTTCAGGTTGAAACTGCCTAGTTTATTTTAGAAATTTTAAAGGAATTCTAACTTACAAAGTATCATTTTTAACCTTAGTAATGGCATTAATTCCGCCATTAATATTTATAAAATTACCAGTTAATCCTAATTCTTTTAGTAAGCGAATAGCCTTTAAACTGCGCACGCCCGACTGGCATAAAAAGAATGCTGGTTTTTGAGTTTCGATAGTTTTATATTTCGAATTAAGTTTGGTTAACGGAATATTTTGCCACTGCTGATGAGAGGTATTTTCGAGATTTTGCTTTTTGATCTCATCAGGATTTCGAACATCGATTAATTGAATATTTTCAGAATTCCATTTTGCTAAAAAGGTCTCAGCACTAATATCATTAATTTCTGAAGTACAACTAAATTCATAGGATTTTTGAAGCTTTTCAATTTCTAAATTCTTAGGATTTAAGCTGAATTTTATTTGCTGCTGAAGTTGACTTAATCCGTCAAACAATACTAATTTACCAGAAAGTATTTCACCTATTCCGGTAATCACTTTTACCGTTTCTAAAGCTTGTAAACTTCCTATGATTCCGGGGATAATTCCCAAGACTCCATTTTCGTTGCAATCTGGGATTTCTTGAGGATTTGGCATTTCAGGAAATAGACATCTATAAGTGGGACCGCCTTGATAATTAAAAACACTAACCTGACCTTCAAAAGCTTGTATCGCTCCGTAAATCAATGGTTTTTTTAGTATTACACATGCGTCATTTACCAAATATCGCGTTGCAAAATTGTCTGAAGCATCGACAACGACATCAAAATTTTCAATAATTTCTAAAGCATTTTCCGTAGAAATAAAAGTTGAAAACGTCGTAATCTCAATTTCGCTATTTAAAGCTTGCAATTTTTGTTTCGCTACTTCAACTTTAGATTTGCCTATATCACTTTCTGTATATAAAATTTGGCGTTGTAAATTGCTTATATCAATAATATCATTATCTACGATACCAATTTTGCCGACACCCATTCCGCATAAATATTGAAGAACAGGAACACCAAGGCCACCTGCTCCAACTACCAAAACACTTGCTTCTGCTAGTTTTTGCTGGCCTGCTATGCCAAATCCCTGAAGTCGCGTTTGTCTTGTATATCTTTCGTTTTTCACTGGCATAGCTTTTTAACTGCTAAAATAGCTGCTGGATTCAAACCATAAATATAAAAACTAGCTTATAAGTTTAACAACAAATATTAAAAAGATCCCGATTAGTTTGAATGATAAGTAAAGGGCAATAAGAAAAACCTGAAGAAATTAATCTTCAGACTTTACAATTATCGATTATCTGTAATTTGTAATACTTCCTACTTTCGTCATTCTAGAACTTGATCGGGAATCTCATTCTATATTTTAAAACAAATTAGTGAAGAGACCCTGAACCAAATTGAAGGTGACCACAATTCTTTATGATATATGGTCGAAATTCAAAAAATATTAGTTAAGTGTATAAATTAATGCCGAATAAGCCGGAATATTAATTTTACCGGTCCATTCTTTTTGATCGGTAGCTTCATGTAATTTTTGAACGTCTTGAACTTGAAGTTCTGAAAAATCTTCGTCATAACCTTTCCAAGTACTGTTGAATTTTATTTTCCACTCCATTTGTTCCAGTATGCCAATTCCGTAATCCTGATAATCCTTATTGCAAAAATTGAGTACCACAAGCACAGGATTTTCATCGGTAGTTCGCTTAAAGGCTAATATTTTAGTTTCGTTATTACAATGGACAATTTCTGTATGTTGCCCTCTTAAACCATCTGCACCCGATATTTCTCCTGTTCTAAGTTTTATAAGATCGGAGCTTAAATGGTCAATACCTTCCATTCTGTTTAATTTATCCCAATTTAACTGAACGTTATCCTGAAAATAACCATCTTCCATAAATTCCTGTCCTTGGAAAATCATAGGTATTCCCGGAGAGGTCATCACCAATGCTAAACCTAAGATCGCACGTTTCTTAGCGAAAACACTTTCTGCATCTCCTGGCTGTATTTCTTCTGGTACGCGAGCTTTGCCGTTAGCAACTTCGTCATGAGATTCAGTATAAATTACACGATTAAATGCATCGCTATTATATCTATATGTGATCGCATCGACAATTTTTTTTATATCACGGTCATCATCTTGCATCGTGGTTAAAACCTCTCGAACCGGATGCACAAATTTCATATCCCATTGGGTACCATATCCTAAGCCGCCATTTTCAACATCTGCAGTAACAATATTATCAGCTTTCAGATCTTCAGCAACAGTAATAATATTAGGATATTTCGATCTGATTTCAGCATTGATATCTCGCATCATCATAATACCTTCTAAAATTTCAGTATCAAACCCCAAACCACCGCCTTCGTAACGAATGTAAGAGGTTGCATCCATACGCAGCCCATCGCAATGATATTTTTCTATCCACATGAGAGCGTTATCTCTAAAATATTGTCTTACTTCAGCACGGCCATAATCTGGGCGCGTGTCTCCCCAAGGCGTAGCACTACGGTGATCGTTGTAAAAATAAATACCTCCTTTATCATTTTCGTGCCATCCATCAAACTGCCAAAGATCAACATCAGATGGGCCAAGATGATTGTAAACAACATCCATAATTACTCCAATTCCGCGTTGATGCGCAGCCTTTACCAAACGAAACAATCCTTCAGGACCTCCATAATCCTGCTCGATAGCGAAAGGATAAGCTGGATTATATCCCCAAGAAATTCCACCGGCAAACTCTGCCACCGGCAATAATTCGATACAATTTATGCCAAGATCTTTTAAATAGTCTAGTTTTTCAATAACATCGTCAAATGTTCCTACTTGATCGGGATGTTTGCGATTAAAAGTTCCCACGTGTAATTCGTAGATCACAAGAGAGTTCCAGGAAGGTAATTGATATTCATCATTTTCCCAGTCAAAATTAAGGTCTCTAACTATAGAATTTCCGTCACTATTGGTTACTTCAAAAGCATAAGGATCATTTCTATAAAGAGATTGGTCGCCATTGTGGATAAGAAATTTGTATTGGTCGCCTTTTTTAGCTTTATCTGTAGTACCGGCCCAATAGCCATTATCTTCAGCTTCCAGTTCTAGATCATCTGGATTCCAATCATTAAAATCTCCGGTAACCGCAACACGATTTGCATGGGGTGCCCAAACTCTAAAGGTGGTAAAGTTTTCTTCTATAATTGCGCCCATGCCAAGTGATGGCGCTATAGGATAAGTAGTGGAATCATTTTTCATTTTTATGGTTCTATTAGTGATCTAAATTTACAATTCAAAAGACTTGGAAATATTTATTTGTGAGATATTTAACCACGCATAATTATTAAAATTCATGACAGAACAGGACGAGTGATTTAAGTAGTTTACTATATTTATACTTAAAACGTTTTAATGCTTCAATTGAGATATATTTTATGTTGTTTTTGCTTCCTTACGATTAGCTGTTTTGCATGTCAAAAGCAAAAAATGGAAAGTGAAGCCTTCTCGATTAGCACTATTTGCTACGATAAAAATGGCAGTAGTTTAGATTCTATTTCTGCTCATTTACTTGCGGAAGATATTTTTCAAATGACCGGTAAAAAACCAAATGTTCTTACGTCAGATAAAGCCTTTCAAAAATCAGCAATCTTAGTAGGTAGTATTGATTCTGAATTTATTCAAAAAAATCTTTCAGAAGACATTCCAAAGTCATTTCAGCAACAAAAAGAAAGTTATTATCAAGGTTGGTCTAAAGCCAAAAAGCATTTTATTATTGCAGGAACTGATCCTCGCGGAACTGCTTATGGAATCTTCGATTTTGCTGAAAAAAATGGTGTTTCACCTTGGTATTGGTGGGCAGATGTTCCCGTAACTCATAAAGATGAATTAGATTTTCCTTCGGAAGCTTATTTTTCTAAAGAACCTTCGGTAGCATTTCGGGGTATATTTTTAAATGATGAAGATTGGGGATTGCAACCCTGGGCTTCCAAAAATTTTGAACAAGAAACAGACGATATTGGGCCGAAAACGTATTCAAAAATCTTTGAATTAATATTACGATTGAAAGCGAATACTATTTGGCCGGCAATGCACCCGTCGACTAAAGCATTCTTTCATTATCCCGGAAATCCTGAAATAGCCCAAAAGTATCATATTGTTTTAGGAAGCTCGCATGCCGAACCGATGTTGCGAAATAATGTCGATGAATGGAAAAAGGAGTTTGGCCATTTCGATTACAAAAGCAATCAGGACACCGTTAAAAAGTACTGGGAAGATCGAGTAGCCGAATCTAAAGATATCGATGCTATATTTACTATTGGAATGCGAGGCATTCACGATAGCGGAATGGAAGGCGTTAAAAGTATCGAAGAAGCCGCGAATTTGTTAGAAAGAGTGATTGCCGATCAGCGCGCAATGTTAGAAAAATATCGAGGGAAAAGTGCAATTGAAATTCCACAAGCCTTTACCGTGTATAAAGAGGTGCTAGATTTATATGATTACGGCATGAAGTTACCAGATGATATAACGCTGGTTTGGACCGACGATAATTACGGATACATTAGAAGATTAGGAAATGAGAAAGAGCGTGCCAGAAGTGGTGGTGCGGGAGTCTATTATCACGCGTCGTATTGGGGGCGTCCGCACGATTATTTGTGGCTTAGTACGACCAATCCCGCTTTAATTTGGGAAGAAATGCATAAAGCCTATCAAATGAATGCTCGTAAAATCTGGATTCTGAATGTTGGAGATTTGAAACCTGCGGAATATAATATGCAGCTATTTTTAGATATGGCTTATGATATGAGTCGATTTAAATCTGCTTTAAAAGTTGAAAATCATAAAAATGAATTCTATGAAACTATCTTCGGAAAAGAACTTGGAACTCAAATTTCAGCATTAAGAAAAGAATATTACGATTTAGCCTGGGAACGCAAACCGGAATTTATGGGTTGGAGCCAAACCGAACCTACTACGGAAGTTAAGTCTACTTCATATTCAGCATTTGATTACGGCGATGAGATTCAGCATCGATTAGAAACATATCAAAATTTAGGAAGACAATCAGATCGTGTTTTTGAAAATAGTCCAGATTCGTTAAAAAACACCTATTTTCAATTAGTGCAATATCCAATTAAGGGCGCAATGTTTATGAATGAAAAGCAGTTGAATCGCGATTTAGCCGAAAAATATGCAAAACAGGGAAGATTGAGCACAAAAATATTTCAGCAACAATCATTAGCTGCGTATGATAGTATTCAGAAAATTACAGAAAGGTATAATAGAATAGTTGATGGAAAATGGAACGGAATCATGTCGATGAAACCTAGAAATTTACCGGTTTTCGAGAAACCAGAATTCAGTTCTAAAATCAAGAATATCGAAAAATCGGTTGATTTTTATATTGAAGGAGATTTTGACAAAGTGAATAAACTACCAACTTTTTATAAAGGCGCTAGCGATACCTATTTTATGGATATTTTTCTTACCAAAGAAGGAATCGTAAAATGGAGTTTAAATGATCTTCCGGAATGGATAATGGTTTCTAACAGAAATGGTGAATTAAATTCAGATTTCAATGAACTTCAAAGCCGAATTTATTTTCAAATAAACTGGAATCAATATAGAAAATCTAGAAATAATGATGATCATTTTATACTTCAACTAGGTAGAGATTTTCATCAAATAGATCTTCAAATTAAAGAATATCAGTATAGAGAATCAGGTGTTTTCGAGAAAAACGGGATAACCGTTGTGTATGCTGAGAACTTTCAAAAGAAATCAACTTTCAAAAATAATAATTGGCAAAAGATTGATGGTTTAGGCTATTCTGGTGCGATAATGCAGGCAATGCCATTTGATAAAAATTCCTTAGATACTTTAAATTTTGAAAAAAATCATGCAAAATTGAGTTATGAGATCACTACGGAAACGATTACCGATAATGCAGAATTAATTATTAATGCGCTTCCTACGCATCCAATAACTAATAAACATGGCCTGAGAGTAGGTGTTCAATGGGATAATGAACCAGTTGAGATTCTAAATTTCGAAACCCATGGAAGAAGTGCAACTTGGAAAGAAAATGTTCTTAGTAATAAAGCTGAAGCAAGATTACCCGTAAAACTTTTAAAGTCGGGAAAACATACTTTAAATATTTATATGATCGATCCGGCAGTTGCTTTAGATTTTATATATTTAAAAACAATCGATAAACCCTTACCTTACGGTTTATTAAAAGAAACAAAATTAGAAAACTAAATAAATAAAATGATTTTCGAACAAAGCTGGCGATGGTATGGTCCCAATGATCCTGTCTCGCTAAATAGTATAAAACAGGCCGGTGCTCATGGTGTGGTTACGGCGTTACATCAAATTCCTGTAGGCGATATTTGGACACAGGAAAATATTCAGGAACGTATTAATTTGCTCGAAGAGAGCAATCGATTACATTCTTTTAAACTACATTGGAATGTTGTAGAAAGTTTGCCTGTACATGAGTTTATAAAGCAAGGGCGACCAGAAAGAGATCAGTTAATCGAAAATTATAAAGAAAGCATTAAAAATTTAGCAGCATGTGGCGTAAAAACCATTTGTTATAATTTTATGCCGATTTTGGATTGGTTAAGAACAAACGTTAGGTTTGAATTAGAAGACGGAAGCACGGCATTATTACATGAAATGATCGATGTGGTGATTTTCGATGTGTATATGCTGCAACGTAAAAATGCTGAAAAATCATATTCAGATGATATTTTGCAAAAAGCGCGTGAAAAATATGATAGTCTTTCAGATGAAGAAATTAAAGTCTTAAAGCAAAGTCTTTTAATGGCATTGCCAGGTGATAAAGATGGTTTTACTATTGAAAAATTGAAAAAAGGTCTGGCACAATATGATGGTATTTCCAGAGAACAACTTCAGGATAATCTGATTTATTTTCTAGAAGCGGTAATTCCGGTTGCTGAAAAGTATGATGTAGTTTTAGCAGTGCATCCAGACGATCCGCCATGGCCTGTTTTTGGATTGCCCAGAATTGTGAGCAATGCTGAAGATTTGAAATTTATTTTTGAAAAAGTCCCATCAAAGCATAACGGATTAACATTTTGTAGTGGAAGTTTAGGTGCTTCGGAAGACAATAATCTTCCCGAAATTATAAAAACCTGGCATGATAGAATTCATTTTGTGCATTTACGTTCGGTAAATCGCGTAGAACCCTATCATTTTTATGAAGCCAATCATTTAGAAGGAAGTGCTAAAATGTTCGATTTGGTAAAGACTTTTTATGAATGCTCCAAGGGCAAAAATCGGCTTTTACCGATGCGGCCAGATCACGGTCACGAAATGATGGACGACCAGGGGAAACCTTATTATCCTGGATATTCTGCAATAGGAAGGTTACGTGGTTTAGCAGAATTACGCGGATTAGAATTTGGAATTATAAACGCATTGAAATAATAATATGTTTGAATTACACGGAAAAGTAGCTATTGTTACTGGAGGAAATGGAGTTTTAGGCGGAGCAATCGCTCATGGTTTATCAAAAAACGGTGCTAAAGTGGCGATTTTGGGTAGAACGGAAGAAACAGTTAATAGTAGAGTTGAAGAAATTAAAAATAGTGGAGGAGAAGCTCTAGCCTTGGTTGCTGATGTTCTGGAAAGATCAAGTTTAAAAAGCGCAAAGGAAAAAGTACTTTCTGAATGGGGAAGTATCGATATCTTGGTAAATGGCGCCGGCGGAAATAAAAAAGGCGCCGTGATTACTCCAGATCAAGAATTTTTTGATCTTTCTTTGGACGCATTAGATGGTGTAAATCAACTCAACTTCAACGGAACTGTATTGCCAACGCTTGTTTTTGCCGAAGAAATGGTAAAACAAAAAAAGGGAAGTATTATCAATATTTCATCGATGGCCGCACAAAGAACTATTACTCGGGTTATGGGGTATTCCGCTTCAAAAGCAGCGATCGATAATTTCACCAAATGGCTTTCCGTAGAAATGAACCATAAATACGGCGAAGGAATTCGCGTGAACGCCATAGCGCCCGGATTTTTTGTAGGGGAACAAAACAGAGATCTATTATTAAACGAAGATGGTTCTTTAACTAATCGCGGACAAAAAATTGTAGATCAAACACCTATGGGACGTTTCGGTGAACCAGAAGAATTACAGGGTGCTGCGGTATGGTTAGCGAGCAATGCCTCAGCTTTCGTAACTGGAACGGTAATTCCGGTCGATGGGGGCTTTAATGCGTTTAGTGGGGTTTAATATTATTTGTAAACTGAGATTATATTAAATATTTACTAAAAAAAGAGAAAAATAATTTGTGTAATCGATTGCATAATTCTAAATTAGTATCAAATAATTCTCAGGCTAGTCCGGGATGCAATTTTCGCTAATTATGAATAAATTGCTCTTTTATTCTATAAAATCAGAAAATAACTAAAAATTATGACAACATCAGAATTTAGATATGCACATCATCCCGAAGATGTGAAAAGATATACAACAGAAGAACTTCGTGAACATTTTCTTATTCCGGAGCTTTTTGTAAAGGATCAAATAAAATTAACCTATACCATGTATGACCGCTATATCGCCGGTGGTGCATTTCCGGTAAATAAGGCGTTAAAATTAGAGCCTATCGACGAGTTAAAAGCAGAAAACTTTCTAGATCGTCGTGAATTAGGAGTGATTAATGTTGGTGGTAAAGGTAAAGTTACCGTTGATGGTAAGGTTTATGAAATTGGTCACCGTGAAGCTATTTATGTAGGTAGAGGTTCTAAAGAAGTAATTTTCGAAGCTACCGATGAACAACCTTATTTCTACATTAATTCTGCGCCTGCACACAGAGTAAATCCTACCAAAAAAGTCACTAGAGCTGAGGCAGAAATTGTTGAGTTGGGAGATAGTAAAACTTCAAACAAACGTGTGATTAATAAATTGATCGTAAATAGCGTGGTAGAAACTTGTCAGCTTCAAATGGGAATGACAGAACTTCAAGAAGGTTCCGTTTGGAATACGATGCCACCACATACGCACGAACGCAGAATGGAAGTTTACTTTTACTTCGATTTAGAAGAAGGGCAAACCATTAGCCATTTTATGGGACAACCAAATGAAACACGTCACGTGTTTATGAAAAATCATCAAGCAATTATTTCTCCAGAATGGTCTATTCACGCAGGTGCAGGAACCTCAAACTATACATTTATTTGGGGAATGGCCGGTGAAAATTTAGATTATGGAGATATGGATAAAGTAACTCCAGACGAACTTAAATAAGAAGCAATCTATGAGTTTATTTAGTTTAGAAGGAAAAACAGCTTTAGTAACCGGATGTAAACGCGGTATTGGTTTTGCAATGGCAGAAGCCTTAGCAGAAGCCGGAGCAAATATTCTTGGAGTTTCTGCTTCTTTAGAATTAGAAGGTTCGGCAATCGAAAAGCGAATCAAAGAAATAGGAAAAGATTTTACAGCTTACCAGTGTGATTTTTCAGATCGAAAATCACTATATGCATTTATTGAGAAAGCAAAAGCTGAAAATCCACAAATAGATATTTTAATCAATAATGCTGGTACCATTATGCGTAAACCGGCAGCAGAGCATCCTGATGAATATTGGGATAAGGTGATTGAGGTTAACCAAAACGCGCAATTCATTTTAACCCGAGAAATCGGTAAAGAAATGATTAAGCGTGGTCACGGTAAAGTGATTTTTACCGCTTCATTGTTAACCTTCCAAGGCGGAATTACCGTTCCTGGTTATGCGGCTTCCAAAGGTGCAATTGGTCAATTAACGATGGCTTTTTCTAACGAATGGGCTGGCAAAGGAGTTCAGGTTAATGCGATTGCTCCTGGTTATATTGCTACAGATAACACTCAAGCTTTGCGTGATAATGAGGAAAGAAGCGAAGCAATTTTAGCTAGAATCCCAGCAGGACGTTGGGGCGAACCAAAAGACTTTAAAGGTCCTACTATATTTTTAGCTTCAGAAGCAAGTGATTATATGAGTGGGAGTATTGTTACCGTAGATGGTGGCTGGATGGGAAGATAATTTTTCTCAAAATATTGAAAAATAGAAAAATGAGTACAAAAACATTTATAACCGATAATTTCCTTTTAGAGAATAAATATGCAGAAGAGCTGTATCATTCTTATGCAAAAGATCAACCAATTATCGATTACCATAATCATTTACCACCGGCGCAGATCGCTGCCGATACGCAATTCGAGAATATTTCTAAAGTTTGGTTGGCCGGGGATCACTACAAGTGGCGTGCGATGCGAACTTTAGGTATAAACGAAAAGTTTATTACTGGCGATGCAAGCGATAAAGAAAAGTTTGAGGCTTGGGGGAAAACAGTTCCGCATACGCTTAGAAATCCATTATATCACTGGACGCATTTAGAATTAAAACGTTATTTTGGGATTGAGGAGTTGCTAAATGAAAAAAATGCTTCTTCAATTTACGAAAATGTAAATGCGCAACTTCAACAAAAAGAAAATTCTTGTAGAGGTTTGTTGAATAAGATGAATGTAGAAACTTTATGTACTACAGAAGATCCTACAGACAACCTAAAGCATCATCAAACCATCAAAGAACAAAATATTGGCATTAAAGTAAGTACAGCTTTTCGTCCAGATAAATCAATTTTAATTGATGCGGAAGGTTATACCGATTATTTAAAAGAATTAGGTAAAGTTGCCGAGATAGATATTCAGAGTTTTCAGGATCTAAAAGATGCACTTTTGAAGCGTATTCAATATTTCGACGAAAATGGATGCAAACTCTGTGATCACGGGCTAAATTCTATGAGCTTTGAGAACTTTACAGAAGCTGAAGTAAACGCTGTTTTCAAAAGTAAGCTTGCAGGAAAAGAGATCTCATTTGGTGATGTAGAGAAATTTAAAACTGCATTACTATTATTTTTAGGGAAAACTTATCATCAATTTGGATGGGTGCAGCAATTCCATTTAGGAGCGCTACGTAACAATAACAAGCGTATGTTAGCGCAGTTGGGGCCTGATACTGGATGGGATTCGATTGGTGATTATAGTCAGGCTGAAAAGCTTTCTAAGTTTTTAGATACGCTCGATGGAAAAGATAAATTAACTAAAACTATCTTGTATAATCTCAATCCTGCCGATAACGAGATTTTTGCCACAATGATTGGTAATTTTAATGACGGTAGTGTAAAAGGAAAAGTACAGTTAGGTTCAGGTTGGTGGTTTTTAGACCAGAAGGATGGTATGGAAAAGCAGATGAACGCACTTTCTAATATGGGCTTAATTAGTTGTTTCATAGGAATGTTAACCGATTCTAGAAGTTTTCTTTCTTTCCCAAGACACGAATATTTTAGAAGAGTATTATGTAATCTCTTCGGAAAAGAAATAGCTTTAGGAGAATTACCAGAAGATATGGAGTTGGTAGGAAATACTATTTCAAAAATTTGCTATGGAAATGCCAAAGATTATTTCAATTTTTAGATGAAGAAATTAAATCAACATAAAAAGATCGTCTCTTTTGGAGAAGTTCTAATGCGATTATCACCAGCGGAAAACAGAAAACTTCCGCAGGCTACTTCCATGGATTTTTATTTCGGAGGGACAGAAATGAACGTTGCGGCTTCACTTTCTTATTTCGGTGAAAAAACGCAACAAATAACTAATGTTTCAAACGATTTAGTAGGTGACGCAGCTATCACTGCTATGAGAAAATTCGGGATTGATGTATCTGCTGTTAACAAGGTAGATCATCCTCTTGGGCTTTACTTTTTAGAAGTAGGATCAGGCCTTCGAGCGAGTAAAATTGCTTATAATCGTTTACAAGGAAGTTTTGCTAATATTACACCAGAAAGTGTAAATTGGGAGGGAATTTTAAAGGATGCCGGTTTTTTACATTGGACGGGGATTTCTCCAGCAGTTTCAGAAAGTGCTTACCAAACTTTGAAACAAGGCTTGCAGATCGCTAAAGAAAAAGGAGTTGCAGTTACTGCAGATCCCGCTTACCGCAGTAATCTTTGGAAATATGGTAAAGATGGTCATCAAGTTTTAAAAGAATTAGTGGGGATGTCTACTATATTCATTGGTGGCGTCAACGAAATTAATGAGATTTTAAAAACTGATTTCGATTTTTCTAAAGAAGGATTTATTGCTGCTAGTAAAGAATTGATTAAAGAATGTCCTTCTATTGAAAAAGTTTTTGATAAAATAAGAGAAGGCGTTAGTGCAAGCTGGCAGAAGGTTTACGCTCATGCTTGGACAGGTTCAGAATATATTGAAACTCAACAATTAGAAATAACAAATGTTGTAGACCGAATAGGAACGGGAGATGCTTATGCGGCCGGACTTATCTATGGATTGCTTCATTTTGATGATCAAAAAGCAATAGAATTCGCAAATGCGGCTTGTGCTTTAAAACATACGATTTTAGGTGATGCTAATTTGGTAAGTCCCGAAGAAGTTTTAGAAGTAGCAGAAGGAAGCACCGGCGGAAGAATAAAAAGATAAGATTTATTTTTCTAGAAATTAGAGTTTAGATCTTAGAAATTAGAATTATGAAATATGACGAGTGCGTCATCCCGGACTGGATCCGGGATCTCATCTCACTAAGAATGTAATTCGATGTGGAAACAAGTTTGGAATAACCATTCTTGTCAATACAAAACATGGAAAATTTAACTTATAACCATTATTAAATGGCAACATATTCAAGAATAGCGGTAGCGCAACAGATGAAAGAGACAGGAATTGTTCCTGTTTTTTACCATTCTGATATACAAACCTGTAAAGAAGTTTTAAAAGCATGTTACGATGGCGGAGCTCGTGTTTTTGAATTCACTAATAGAGGTGATTTCGCACATGAAGTTTTTGCAGATTTGGTTAAATATGCCACGAAAGAATTACCAGGTATGATGCTTGGTGTAGGCTCGGTGATAGATGCAGGTACAAGCGCACTTTATCTTCAGCTAGGAACAAACTTTATCGTTTCACCTTTAGTAAATGCTGAAATGGCTAAAACCTGTAATCGACGCAAAGTTGCCTGGATGCCGGGATGTGGTTCGGTAACAGAAATTAACTATGCGGAAGAGTTAGGTGCTGAGGTAGTAAAGATCTTTCCAGGCTCTCAGGTAGGTGGCCCTTCATTTGTAAAAGCAGTAAAAGGTCCTTTACCGTGGGCAAGTATAATGCCTACAGGCGGGGTTTCCCCAACAAAAGAAAACTTAAGTGAATGGTTTGCTGCTGGCGTACATTGTGTAGGGATAGGATCTAAACTTTTTATTAAAAATGAAGATGGAAAGTTTGATTTACAAAAAGTTCAGGCAAAAGTAGCAGAAGCCATAAAAATAGTTGAATCTTTAAGATAATGAAGATACCAAGAAAAACATACTTGTTTTACTTTTCGTTGTGTAGCCTGCTTATTTTAGCAGGTTGCCAATCGAAAGATCAAACAAAAATAATAAGATTGGGGCATGGTTTAGATACTTCTCATCCAGTACATAAAGCAATGAAATTCATGGCCGACCGTCTAGAAGAAAAATCTGGTGGAACCATGACAATCGATATCTACCCCAATCAGCAATTAGGGTCGGAAAGAGAGTGTCTCGAATTGTTACAAATTGGGAGTTTAGGAATGACAAAGGTTTCTACAGGAGTATTAGAAAATTTTGCTCCAGAACTAAAAGTCTTCGGTTTACCCTTTTTGTTTAGAGATAGCGATCACCGTTTTAATGTCCTGGAAGGCGAGATAGGACAAGACCTTTTGCTAGCTAGTGAACGAAATCGTTTGAGAGGACTTACGTTTTATGATGCCGGTAGTAGAAGTTTCTACAGCACTGAACCATTAAATAATCCTGATGATTTAGTGGGGCAGAAAATACGAGTTATGGAATCCCAAACTGCAATTAATATGGTGAAAAATCTTGGAGGTTCTCCAACACCAATTAGTTGGGGAGAACTTTATACTGCATTGCAGCAAGGCATTGTAGATGGAGCGGAAAATAATCTACCAAGTTTTTACCTTTCTTATCATTACGAGGTTTGTAAATATTTTATGGTAGATGAGCATACAGCACTACCAGACGAATTAATAGTGAGTACAATTATCTGGGATAAATTGAACGAACAGGAACAAAAATGGTTAAAAGAAGCCGCTATGGAATCTGCCGAATATGAGAAAAAAATCTGGCACGAAGCTGAACAGCATGCTTTAGAAGAAATTAAAAAAGCGGGAGTAAAAGTTACCTATCCAGATAAAAAAGTATTTCGTGAAAAAGTAGAGCCTATGTACGAAAAATTTAAAGAAGATCCTGTAATGAAAAATACAATAGAAGCAATACAAGCTGTACAATAGAATTATGAAAAAAGTATTAGACAAACTACTGGGAGGCGTTTTGGTGTTTTTAATGACCTTGATAGTAATTGCCGTTTTGTGGCAGGTTTTCTCAAGGTACGTTTTACAAAATCCCAGTTCAGTAACCGAAGAAATCGCTCGATATCTCTTAATTTGGATTGGTTTACTTGGCGCGGCTTATGCCTCTGGACAGCAAGAACATTTAGCAATCAATATTTTACCACCAAAATTAAATCCGGACAACAGAGTTAAATTAATGATTTTTATAAACATTCTAATAATTCTGTTCTGTGTGACGGTATTGATTATCGGAGGAGGAAATTTAGTATTAATGAATATAGAACTCGGTCAGGATTCCGCAGCTTTACATTTACCATTATCGGTAGTGTATACGGTAATACCATTAAGTGGCGCGCTGATTATTATTTATAAGCTGAACGAAATTTTTAATCCTAAAAAATACTTATTATGATTACAGAAATACTCATATTGGTCATTTCGTTTGTGATCTTGTTAAGTATAGGAGTGCCTGTAGCCTGGTCTATTGGGATTTCGTGTTTGGTGACGATTTTATTTTCTATCGATCCAATAGCTTCTTTTACTACAGTGTCCCAACGGATGGCAACAGGCCTAGATAGCTTTTCGCTATTAGCTATCCCGTTTTTTATTCTGGCGGGACAAATAATGAATCAGGGGGGAATCGCGAATCGCTTAATTAAATTTGCGAAAGCTTTAATAGGCTCCCTGCCTGGTGGTTTAATTTACGTAAATGTGATTGCTGCGATGTTATTTGGAGCCATTTCTGGATCTGCAGTTGCAGCAGCTTCTGCTATTGGAGGAATTTTAGGGCCGCCAATGGAAAAAGAGAACTATTCTAAAGAGTTTGGAGCAGCGATAAATGTAACTGCATCGACAACGGGATTGATTATTCCACCTTCAAATGTCTTAATTGTTTATTCGCTAGCAAGTGGTGGAGTTTCTATTGCAAGTTTGTTTTTGGCGGGATACATTCCAGGAATTTTGATGGGATTAGCGTTAATGCTTGTTGCTTCCGTATGGATTAAAAAGAAAAAATATCCACCCGGTACAAAGTCTAGTTTTAAGTTGATTACGGTAACTTTTCTGGATGCTTTACCTAGTTTGTTATTATTGGTGGTTGTAATTGGAGGAATTGTCTCCGGAATTTTTACAGCTACAGAAGCTTCAGGAATTGCCGTGCTTTATACCTTGATTCTTGCAACTATTTATCGTGAAATAAATCTCAAAAAGCTTTATGATATCTTTCTAAGTTCAGTAGGAACTACATCAATTGTATTATTACTTATTGCAACATCTATGAGTATGAGCTGGGTAATGTCTTTTGAAAATATTCCACAGACAGTTAGTGATCTATTACTAGGCTTAAGCGAGAATAAATATGTGATTCTTATTATAATCAATTTGCTTTTACTTTTTGTAGGAACGTTTATGGATATGACGCCGGCCGTATTAATTTTTACGCCAATTTTACTTCCTGTTATGCAGAATTTAGGCGTAGATCCTGTGCATTTCGGGATGATTATGGTAATGAATTTATGCGTTGGATTATGTACACCGCCAGTAGGGGCCGTACTCTTTATTGGGGTAGGAGTAGCGAAGACGACCATACAAAAAGTAATGAAACCTTTATTACCATTGTATGTGGTTATGTTTATTGTTTTATTATTAGTGACTTATATCCCAGAAATTAGCCTTTGGCTGCCAAAATTATTTGAATAAAATAAGATTTTAACATGGAAAAATTAAACCGAAAAAATGCAAATCTAACAACGACTTTACCAATAAAGGTAGTTCAGTTTGGCGAAGGAAACTTTTTGAGAGCCTTTGTAGATTTTGTAATAGATAAATTAAATAAAGAAGCCGATTTCAACGCGGGTGTAGCTGTAATTCAACCTTTAGCTGGCGGGTTGGTAGAAATGCTGAACGAGCAGGACGGGTTATATAACCTGTTTATGAAGGGAGTGAAGCAAGGCAAGGAAATTCAGGAGCAACGAACTATTTCTTGTATTCAGAAAGGAATAAATCCTTATAAAAATTACGAAGATTATTTAAAGCTAGCGGAAGAAGAAACTTTAGAATTCGTAATTTCTAATACTACAGAAGCCGGTATTGCTTATGATGAAAGCGATACTCTGGAAGGAACACCACATAAAAGTTTTCCAGCAAAATTAACCGCTTTATTGTATAGAAGGTTTAAGCATTTTGGCGGGGATTCAGCTAAAGGATTAACGATTATTCCTTGTGAATTAATAAATTATAATGCCGATACTTTAAAGAAAATTATACTTCATTATGCAGAATTATGGAAATTAGAAGCCGATTTTGTAGCTTGGATCAACAACAGTAATAGTTTTCACAACACCTTAGTAGATCGAATTGTTCCCGGGTATCCTAAAGCTGATATTGATGCGTATCAAAGTGAACTTCAGTTTGAGGATAAATTAATTGTTTCCGCAGAAGTATTTTTACTTTGGGTAATCGAAGGAGGAGAAGCTTTAAAAGCCAAAATTCCATTTGATAAAATAGACGAAAATATAATCGTTGTAGAAGATATGCAGCCCTATCGAACAAGAAAAGTTCGAATTTTAAATGGTGCGCATACCACGATGGTTCCTTTTTCTATTCTCTTCGGAAATGAAACCGTTAAAGAAACTGTAGATCATGATTTTACAGGAGCCTTTGTAAAAGAAGCAATTTTTAAAGAAATAATCCCAACACTATCATTGTCTGAGGAGGAGTTAAAAGCTTTTGCTGAAGAAGTTTTAGATCGTTTTAGAAATCCTTTTATCAAGCACCAATTGGCGAGTATCGCTTTAAACTCCATTTCAAAATTTAGAGTTAGAGTATTACCTAGTTTATTAGCTTTCCAGAAAGATTGTAATCGATTACCTTTGCATCTTACTTTTGCATTTGCTTGTTTAATAAGATTTTATAGAGGTGAATGGAATAATCATACTTTGCCAATTAATGATGATGATGCGGTGGTTGCTGAACTCAAACGAGTTTGGGAAATGCACAGTTATCAGGAAATTAGCAGGGAAATATTGAAAAATGAAAAATTTTGGGACATAGATTTAACGACAGTTCCAGATTTACAAGACAACATCGCCTTAGCTTTAGAATTGATTGAAACTAAAGGTATAGAAGAAGGATATAAAAATTTTATTGAAAAAGCTACAGTATAGTGCTTATTCAGCTTAAATCTTAGGAGAAATGAAGAATAAATTAATTAAAGTACATCCAGACGATAATGTAGCTATTGCTTTAATAGATCTATGGCAGGGTGATAAGATAAATTTTGAGGGCGAAGATGTAATTATACTTTCTGATGTAAAAGCGAAGCATAAAATCACGATGGTTGATTTGGAACCAGAAAGTAAAATCTTTATGTATGGAGTCTTGGTAGGAAAAGCCACTAGCAGCATTAAGAGAGGGGATGTACTTACAGTAGATAATGTAAAACATCAAGCGAGTATAACCACCGGTAAAACCGAAAGTACAAGTTATAAAAAACCTGACATTTCTAAATGGAAAGATAAAACCTTTATGGGGTATCATCGTGAAGATGGACAGGTGGGAACAGCGAATACGTGGTTATTTTTTCCTTTGGTTTTTTGCGAAAATCGTAATGTGGAATTATTGAAAGATGTTTTTGAAAAAGAATTATCCCTTCATAAGGCTACCAAGCAGCGAAAATTGTTGAGAAATCTTATTAGTGGTAACGATATAGATTTTAATGAAGAGGAAAGCGAAAAGGAAGAAAAGGTTTTTAGTAATGTAAATGTTCGTTTTATAACACATCAAGGAGGTTGCGGGGGTATACGCCAAGATGCTGTTGCTTTATCGAAACTTTTGGCAGGATACGTAAATAACCCAAATGTTACGGGAGCAACTGTGCTAAGTTTAGGCTGCCAAAATTTACAAATTGATATTTTTCAGAAAGCTTTGGATGCTATAAATCCAGATTTGAAAAAACCGGTATTAATTTACGAGCAGCAGCAAGAGGGCACTATTGATGATATGCTGAATAAAATTATCCGAGAATCTTTTGAAGGTATTAAAAAAGCAAACGAAATTCAACGAAAACCAGCACCATTATCAAAGCTTAAATTAGGTTTAGAATGTGGTGGATCTGATGGTTTTTCAGGAATTTCAGCAAATCCATCTTTAGGTTACGCGTCAGATTTATTGGCAGCCTTAGGCGGTTCACCTATTTTATCTGAATTTCCGGAATTGTGCGGAGTAGAACAAGAATTGGTAAATAGAATTGTTGATGATGAAAAAGCCAAGCGTTTTCTTGAATTAATGCGAGCTTACGAAGATGCTGCCGAAGCTTCTGGATCTGGTTTCGATATGAATCCATCTCCGGGAAATATCAAGGATGGTTTGATTACTGATGCGATGAAATCTGCCGGAGCTGCCAAAAAAGGAGGAACTTCACCTATTCAGGATATTTTAGATTACGGAGAATATGTGACTAAACCGGGATTAAACTTATTGTGTACACCGGGGAACGACGTTGAAAGTACTACGGCCATGGTAGGTTCTGGTGCTAATGTGGTTGTTTTTACCACTGGTTTAGGAACGCCAACAGGAAATCCAATAGCACCTGTAATTAAACTTTCATCAAACTCAATTTTAGCAGCCCGAATGCCTGATATTATTGATATTGATAGCGGAGCGGTGATTAAGGGAGAAAAAACGATCGAAGAGATGGGAGAAGAAATTTTGGAATATATAATTGATGTTGCTAGTGGCGAGATCACCTCAAAAGCAGATCAAAATAATCAAAATGACTTTATTCCATGGAAACGTGGAGTTTCTTTATAATTTTCTATTAGAAGAATCTCTAATATAAAGTTCGGGAGCCAGCACAACTTTCTTTTCTGTAGTAAGTGTCTGGCTCTCTTTTGTTTGTTCTAAGAAAACCTGAGCTGCAATTTTACCCATTTCAAGTGGGGTTTGATCTACAGAGGTAATTGGTAGTTCCATGTATTTTGTAAAAGGCTCGTTACTGAAACCAACCACACATACTTCTTCAGGTATTTTAATTCTATTTGCTTTTAATTCCTGAATGGCACCTAAAGCCGCATAATCACTAGAAGAAAAAATAGCATCGGGCTTTTCATCAAATTCCCATAAATCTTTAATTGCTGAAGCCCCAGATTCTAATTTACTATTTACCTGAACACTAAACCTTTTTAAAGGTGTAATCTTATGATCCTTAAGTGCTTTTAGATAACCTTCGTGTCTATTCTTGTAAATTTCTAAATTCAAGTCTCCAGAAAAATGGGCTATTTTTTTACAACCTTGTTTTATAAGATGTTCGGTAGCTAAATAGCCTCCTTTAAAATCATCTATAACTACAGAGCTTAAACCTTCTACATCTTTTTTACGGTCAAAAAAGATCAAAGGTGTATTTTCGGCAATTGCTTTCTTTATATGAGAAGTATCCTGAGTAGTTTTTGCGACAGACATAAAAATTCCATCAACCTGTGTGTTCAATAAAGTATCTATTTGTTTAACCTCATTACGAATATCTTCATGTGTTTGGCAGATGATGACATGATAACCGTGAGGCGATAATTCTTCTTCAATACCACGTATCACACTAGAGAAAAAACTACGGTTTATATAAGGAACAATAACTCCAACATTATTTGTACGTCCACTTTTTAATGCCTGAGCAAGTCGATTTTGTTTATAATTCATCGCTGCTGCGGTTTCCATAACTAGTTCTCGAGTTTTCTGACTAATTTTGGGATTGTCATTCAACGCTCTAGAAACAGTTGCTGCACTAATTTTTAGTTTTTTGGAAATATCATAAATGGTAACTTTCTCTGCCATTCAGGGATTCACTTTAAAAGATTACAGTTCTTGCTTTACGAGGCACAATATAGGAATAAGAATTAAAATATAAGGATTCCGATATTGGTAATATAAAGGTATTAAGCTTAGGTAAATCATAATATGAAAAAATATTTTTTATATTTTGTTATATTTTTTAAGTTTTTATTTGGTTATTGATAATTAATCTATAATTTAGTGCAATCGATTACAAAATTCAATATATTGCATTTGGAGCTAATTATTGCTATCTCAAATCTGTTATCCTGGAGCCGATGGTGACCGAGTGAAATGGGCGAGAAAATTATCCAAAGAGGAAGTTTCTAAGTTTTCGGTTTCTAATATTATTGATTTCTAATTGAATTTTGCAATAAATTAAACTTAATAATATTAATACCACATTTCGTTAGCTATGATTTTTAGTTTTTCTTAGTTTTAAGACTATAAATTATGTTAATTGATAAAGGTTTTATATTTTAGTGCAATCGATTACAAAACATAATAAAGATAATTATATGAAAAAACTGCTTTTAGTTTTCACGATTATTACGGCTTTTATGGCCTGTAAAACCAATACCGAGAAAAAAAAGAAAAAAGAGGATATTAAAGACGAAATATCAGAATCTGATGTTTGGAAAAAAGCAGATAAAATTATCGCAGATATTACTGTTCCTCAGTTTCAAGATCAATTGTTTGATATTACGGAATATGGAGCGGTTGCAGATGGTACAACTAATAATTCAGAAGCATTTAAAAAAGCGATTGCAGCTTGTAATGAAGCAGGAGGAGGTAAAGTTATCGTTCCCGAGGGAAAATATCTCACAGGTCCCATTCATCTAAAAAGTAATGTAAATTTACATTTAAATGAAGGAGCAGAGGTTTTGTTTAGTAAAGATGCAAACGATTATCTGCCGGCAGTACATACCTCGTATGAAGGTGTAGAATTAATGAATTATTCTCCTTTAATCTATGCTTTCGAACAGGAAAATATTGCTGTTACTGGAAAGGGAACATTTAACGGTCAAGCCGATAACGATAATTGGTGGCCATGGTCTGGTGCAGAGCGTTATGGACATAAGGAAGGTGAAGCACATCAAAAGCAAGATCACAATCTACCCGCACTAAGAAGAATGAATGAGGAAAATACGCCTGTTTCAGAACGAAAGTTTGGAAAAGGTCACCAACTGCGTCCAACTTTTTTTCAGCCTTTTGGTTGCGAAAACGTTCTAGTTAAGGATGTAACTTTTACTAACGCCCCTTTTTGGGTAATGCATCCAATAAAATCGAACAACGTTACTGTAGATGGCGTAACGGTGAATAGTCATGGCCCTAATAACGATGGATGTGATCCAGAGTATGCCAAAAATGTACATATTAAAAATTGTTTATTTAACACAGGTGATGATTGTATAGCTATAAAATCTGGCCGAAATAATGATGGTAGGCGTGTCGCTATTCCTAGTGAAAATATTGTTGTTGAAGACTGTAATATGAAGGATGGCCATGGAGGTGTTGTTATGGGAAGTGAAATCTCTGCTGGTGTTCGCAATGTTTTCGTTCGGAATTGTACTATGGATAGCCCTAATTTGGATCGTGCGATTCGTATAAAGACAAACACTTTAAGAGGTGGTTTTGTAGATGGAGTTTATGTTAAAAATATTGAAGTAGGACAAGTAAAAGAAGCAATGCTAAAAGTGAATCTTCATTATGGAATCTACGATAATCAGGAGGGTGAATTCTTTCCAAATATTTCTAATATATACTTAGAAGATATTAATGTTGAGAATGCAGGAAAATATGGAATCTTAATTATTGGACGTGAAGGTTCAAAAATTTCGAATATTAATCTGAAGAATATAACCATTAAAGGAGCAGAAACTACTACAAAAATTACCGATGCTGATCCTGTTAATTACGAAAATGTAACTATAAACGGTTCAAAAATGGAATAGGAATCAGACTTGAAATAAGTAACGAATCGAATACTAATTCTAAATACTTGGATGAATAATGAAAACGAACTTTAGAAATTATCTAACGATGTTTTTTTTAATCCTGTCCATTGGAATTTCCAATGAAATTTATGCGCAGGATTTAAAAACAATATCCGGTACCGTAAGCTCCGAAGCAGATGGTATTCCTCTTTCGGGGGTGAATATTTTTGTAGAAGGAACAAATTACGCTACGGTATCAGATTTTGATGGGAATTTTACAATAGAAGCTCCATCAGACGCAACACTAACTGTAAGTTATATAGGCTTTACAACGAAAACGATTGAAGTGGATGGAAGATCAACTATTGATATTCAAATGCAGGACGATGTTCAGGCATTAAGTGATGTTGTAGTTGTAGGTTACGGTAAGGTAAAGAAAACCGATTTAACCGGTTCAGTAGGAACGGTAGGAGGTGAAGACTTAGCAGAAAGGAATATGACAAATCCTCTAGAGGCTTTACAGGGAAATGTCCCAGGAGTACAGATTAGCACTTCTACCGGTAGAATAGGAGATGGTTTTGATATTACTATTCGTGGAAAAAACTCTATTAGCGGAAATGTTTCTCCTCTATACGTTGTAGATGGAGTTCCTACAAATAGTATTGATTTTTTAAATCCTCAGGATATTGAGCGAATGGATATCCTAAAGGATGCGTCATCAACAGCGATTTATGGCTCCAGAGGTTCAAACGGAGTAGTGATTATATCCACTAAGGATGGAGCGGGAGCAAAAGCTGGCTTCAATGTTTCTTTCGATAATTTTGTTGGTGTACGTGAAGTTACTCGTTTGCCTGAACTAATGTCTCCTGAAAAATGGTGGAGATATCATCAATCGGCTTACTTACCAACCGCAGCTAAAGATCCGTTAACGGGAACAGTTACACCAGAGACGCTAAGGGATGCTGTATCAGCCGGTGGACAAAATGATGAGTTATTTCGAAGAGTGGCAGATGGGGAATCGTTCGATTGGTATGATGAGGTGCTTCAAACCGGAATTCAACAAAATCATTATTTGAATGTATCGGGAAGATCAGAAAACGGTTTAGGATATAATTTAGGTTTGGGTTATCAAAAAGAGACCGGAAATATCGAAAATGAGAGTTTAGAAAAATATACTCTTAAATTAGGTATTAATCATCAGGTAACTGATAAAGTATCTTACGGTACTAATCTTACCATTACTTTATTGGAACAAAACTTCGGAAGTGATGTTGCCATGCGTGATGCCTTTAGATTGAATCCTTATTTGAGTCCGTATGGATTGGATGGCGAACTTTATCCATTACCAGGAAAACTTCAGGATAACGACGGAAACTTTTTAATCAATAAAACAAGTACGTACAATCCTATTCTGAATATAAATAATACCACCGATGTTAATAAAAGCTGGAATATACTTTCTAGCACTTATTTTCAATATGATCCGTTAGAATGGTTAGAATTAAAAACAACTTTTTCAACAGGAATTGAAAATTACAGAATTGGAAGATCTTGGGGTGCACAAACAGCTGTAGGTATTGATAATGATAATCTACCTTCTGCTCAGATACAGAATGGAGAAAACTTCAACTATACTTGGGACAACCAATTTAATATTTCAAAGACCTTTAATGAGGATCATAATATTAATTTACTTGGATTATTTAGTCTTTATTCTGCGGAAGGAGAAACATCCTCTCAGTCTGCTAGAAGAATTCCATTCGAAACTAAATTTTATAACATTGGTAGTGGTGATCCTGGTACTTATGATATGAATTCTAATTACCAGAAACAAACGTTGGCATCTTATGCTCTAAGAGCCAATTATTCGCTTATGGATAAGTATTTGCTAACCGCTTCAGCTAGATGGGATGGTTCGTCTTTGCTAGCAGATAATTGGGATAGCTTTTTTTCTGGAGCATTAGCATGGAAATTAAAGCAGGAAAACTTTCTTAAAGATGTAGACGCTATTTCAACTCTTAAGTTGAGAGTAAGTTATGGATTTACAGGAAATAATATTATTGCTCCATATTCAACAATTAATACCTTAGATTCTCGATATTTCTATGATTTCGGCGGTCAGGTAACTACAGGTTGGGTTCCGGGATCTTTAGCGAATCCATTTTTAAAATGGGAAAAAACCCGAGAAGTTAATTTTGGGATAGATTTTGGATTCCTGAATAATAGAATCGAGGGTAGTATAGATTATTACGATAAACTATCAGACGATCTATTATTAGAGCAACAATTGCCATTAGAAAGTGGATGGGATAATATTACGGCAAACATAGGCTCGGTAAGTAATAAAGGGGTAGAAATTGCATTAACGACCAGAAACATTCAAACATCAGATTTTAGCTGGACCACAAATTTCACTTTTACTAGAAATGTAAATGCTATTGAATCAATTTATGGTCAGGATCAGGTAGATGATATTGGAAATAACTTGTTTATAGGAGAGTCTATAGATGCGCATTATAATTATAAGTTTAATGGTATCTGGCAGGCAGATGAAGTCGACGAAGCTGCTGGTTATGGTATGGAAGAAGGACAAGAGAAATTGGTAGATGTTAATAATGATGGCCGCTATACTCCAGAAGATAGAATTATTCTTGGATCTTCAAATCCAGATTGGTCAGGGAGTTTATTTACCAATTTTAGATATAAAAACTGGGATCTATCCGCATCTTTAATCACTAATCAGGGTGTGTTAGTGTACAGTAATTTCCACTCTAATTTTGCAGATGTAAGAGATCGTGGTCGCCAAAAATTAGATGTGAATTGGTATATTCCAGAGAACGATGCAGGTATTCCTGCGCAAGTATCTAATACATATCCACAGGCGAGAAATGAAGGTTCCTTCTGGAGAAATGATGGAGTTGGATATTATCACGACGCATCTTTCGTAAAAGTCAAAAACATAGGTTTAGGATATAATATATCTGATAAAATGCTAGATAATTTGAACCTTAAAAAATTAAGGGTTTATGCGAATGTTTTAAATCCATTTGTGTTTACAGATTATGAGGGATATGATCCAGAGTGGGCCGGAGCATCTTTAAATACAGGTAGGCCTAGTTCGGTTACATATCAGTTAGGATTTAATTTAAATTTTTAGGAGATGAATAAAATATATAAAATCAGCTTTCTATTATTTTCCATGATTTTGATATCATGTCAGGATTATTTAGAAGAAGATAATAGATCCAACGAAACAACAGATTTTTATTTAACAACTGAAGGATATAATTTGCTGGTAAATGCTAATTATGGATTCTTAAGAGAAATTTATGGAGGTGAGCCTTGGCTTTTTGCTGCAGGAACAGATATGTATGCTGAAGGACGTGAGAATGAGCCACCAGGTTTAAGTAGATATACACAACTTAATTCTAATTCTGATGGTGTAGGTCATTTATATAATGTTTGTTACAAAGCCATACAAACTGCTAATATGGGAGTCTACTATGGAGATTTAACAGAGCAATCTTCAGAGCTATCTCAACAAATTGGAGCTATAAAGTTTTTAAGAGCAAATTCATATTTTTTACTGGTTCAAACTTACGGAGGTGTTGCTTTAATTACAGATTATATACAAGAGCGTAAGTTAGAATTTGATCGTAATTCGGCTGAAGAGGTTTATAGTTTTATCATCGCTGAACTGGAAGAAAGTCTTGAAATGGTAGACGACAACCCTTATAATGGGAGGGTAAACAAAAGAGCAGTAAGGGATTTATTAGCGAAGGTATATCTTACCAGAGCGTACGAAGATTTTGGAAGTTCAACTGATTTTACGCAGGCAGCAGAGTATGCAGATGCGGCCATAAATGGGGAAGAATTAAGTCTTTCTTTTGCTGAACTTTGGACTCCTGATTATTCCATTAAACAAGGAACTATATTTTCTGTACAGTATGACGAAAGTTCTGTTAGTACAGATCCTTTTGAATTAGGACATAGACAATCTTCGTATTTTGGCCCATATCAAGGAGGATCGGAAATAGCTGGTGAAGCACCTTATAGAACTTATACGCTATGTCCTACACAATACGCTATAGATTTATTTACTGAAGATGATGATAGATGGTATACAACCTTTATGACCGAAGTATACGATCCATATTTTGCTTTTTATGAAACCGATGATTATGAAGGTTTACCAGTACAACATTATTATGAGGCAAGTTGGAATGATACAGATGATTTTAAGCAGGCTTATTTAGAAGAGCATCCAGATGCCGTATATCATGATTACGGAAGTTATGTGCCTTCAGTAAATCCTTCTAATGATTATCAAACGATACCAGTTAAGAAATTTGACGATCCAGAAGCACCTTTCGGAATTAGTACAAATAGAAATGATATTGTAATTTCTAGACTGGCAGAAACATATCTTGTAGCTGCAGAAGCCTATTTGCAATCTGGCGATGCAACGACTGGCCTAGAAAGATTGAACGCAGTAAGAGAAAGAGCAGGAGTAGAAGATGCTTTATTATCTGATTTTGATATTGATTATATTTTAGATGAAAGAGGTCGAGAGCTTTTAGGGGAATATCATAGGTGGTTTGATCTTAAAAGAACAGGAACTTTGGTAGATAGAGCTTCTAGGTATCATTACCTTATAGAGACGTCGAATTTCAGCGGAGCTAATGGAGAGTTGAAAATTCTAAGACCAATACCTCAATCAGCATTAGATCTTAATCAAAATAATGAATTTCCACAAAATCCGGCATATCAATAGTTAGTACATGTTTAGATTTTATTTTTAAGTTGATTGGTTAGTCAGAAGAGAAGCTTTGAATTTTAAAGCTTCTCTTTGGCTATTTATAAAACTAAAAACCGAAAAAATTATGAAGAGAATTATCCTACCAACATTTATGGCTTCAGCCTTATTTTTTACCGCATGTAAAGAAGAAAAAAAAGAAGCTGACAATCAAAATGAAACCACAGTAGAAGCCAAAGAAACCAGTTGGCAAAAACCTGATAAAAATGCAAAAACCTACGCAGAGCTTTCCATTAGAAAAGGAGATAACTGGGAACCGAAAAAATTTGGCGGAGGTGAATTCGAAAATGTAGATTCACTTCAACTTCCTGAGGGGCATTCCGATCATGCGTATTATATTCGGTATGAAGGTCCGGGATGGGAAAACAGTCAGGTTGGATTTCGATTTTATTTAGATTGGCGAAATGCGATTGATATTTGGGGAAAGAAAACAGATACCATTGTTTTACCTTATGTAGGCCAGGAAAACTATGAGGATTATCACCATGATTCAGGGTGGGGACAGGATATTCTTAAAGCTGGAAAATCTGTAGGTCTTGGCGGTTACGGAAGGTTTATGAACGATTCAGTAGCTCATTTTAGAAATGTTGAAAAAACCATTGCTTCCGTAGAAAATTCGTCTGCAAGTTCGTCGGTGATGATCGATTATGATGGATGGAAAACAGGAGAGGATACAATTGATCTTGATACTAAATTTACGATTTATCCAGAAGGAAGGTTTAGCAAAATTAGCTTGACTCCTTCTACTGAAATTGATGGATTAACTACTGGAATCGTGAAATTTGAGGATATTGATCTAGTCGAAAAGAAAAGTCAAGATGGAGAATGGGGTTATATCGCAACCTATGGCACTCAAACTTTGGTGAGTGATGAAGACCATTTAGGAATGGCAATTTTCTATAAAACTTCAGAAATTGAAAAGGTTCAGGATGGACCTCATGATCACCTGGTTATTTTTAAACCTACTACGAAAGATATCAATTATTACATCCTAGCTGCTTGGGAGCAGGAAAAAAACGGAATACAAAATAAAGAAGACTTCATGAAAAGTCTTGATGAGCATTTAAACAAGCTTCAGGAAAACGGTAAATTATATTAAGATGAAAAAGAAAGAATATAGCATAATTATAAGTTCGGCAGTTATAGCTTTGATTTTATTTGGAATGTTTTCTTGTAAAAATGAAAATAGTTCTAAAGAGGATGCTGAATCAAAGAAAGAGGTTCCAGCAAAAGAAATTTCTGAAGATCTTAAATGGTCAGAACGTATGATGCTTTCTGAAATAAAAAGATTTCCCGAAGCATCGAAACTTGATTTCGTAGATAAACCAAGGTGGAGTTATACGAACGGATTGGTGTTAACCGCAGCACAGAGAGTATATGAACAAACACAAAAAGAAAAATATTACGATTATATGTATGATTATGCCGATGAACTTATCGAAGAAAACGGTAACATAAAAACCTACGATATAGAAAAGTATAATCTCGATATGATAAAATCTGGAGATGTTTTATTGTACTTATATCCAAAAACTAAAGAAGAACGCTTCAAAAAAGCCGCAGATACTTTAAGAAAACAACTTGCTGGGCAGCCTAAAACTTCCGATGGTGGATTTTGGCATAAAAAACGTTACACACATCAAATGTGGCTAGACGGTTTATATATGGCAGAACCTTTTTATACGCATTATACTAAAATGTTTTCTGAAGGAGAAAAAGCTGAAAAGGCTTATGATGAAATTGTACGTCAATTTGATTTAATTCAAAAACATACTTTAGATCAAGAAACTGGATTATTATATCACGGTTGGGATGAAAGTAAAGAGCAGAAATGGGCAAATAATGAAACCGGTACTTCACCTAACTTCTGGTCCAGAGCAATGGGCTGGTACGGTATGGCGATGGTAGATGTTTTAGATTATTTACCAGAAGATCACCCTGGGAGAGAAAGAATAATCGGTTATTTAAACCAATATGCTGAAGCTTTACTAAAAGTTCAGGATCAAGAAACCGGACTTTACTATCAGGTGTTAGATAAAGCTGATAAAGAGGGCAATTATATTGAAGCTACAGGCTCATCAATGTTTGCTTATACTTTTGCTAAAGGAGCCAATAAAGGATATTTACCTGAAAAGTATTTAGACGAAGCTGAAAAAACGTATCAAGGAATTATAAATAATTTGATAACTGTTGAAGACGATGGGACTGTGAACTTAAATCAATGTTGTGCGGTAGCAGGTCTTGGCGGAGACCCGTATCGAGATGCTTCGTTTGAATATTATGTAAATGAAGAAATCCGTTCTAATGATCCAAAAGGAACCGGACCATTTATTATGGCTAGTTTAGAATTAAATAAGTAATTAAAAATGAAGTTTTTACCACTATATTTATTGTTATTCACTGCCGGTTGCGTTTTGGCACAACAAAATGATAATTACGTTTCTGAAGTCTGGGTATCCGATCAAGGCGATGGTACCTATAAGAATCCGATTCTGCATTCAGATTATTCAGATCCAGATGTAACTAGAGCAGGCGACGATTATTATATGACGGCTTCTAGTTTTAATGCAGCTCCAGGATTACCAATTTTACATTCTAAAGATATGGTGAATTGGGAGTTAATTAATTATGCACTTCCTAAACAGGTTCCGGTAGCACATTTTGAAACACCACAACACGGGAATGGCGTTTGGGCACCGGCAATTCGCTATCATAATAACGAATTTTATATTTATTGGGGTGATCCCGATTTTGGGATTTATATGGTGAAAACCGATGATCCGGCTGGCGAATGGGAAGCGCCTGTTTTGGTAATGGAAGCCAAAGGCGCTATCGATCCTTGTCCGCTTTGGAATGAAGACGGTAAAGCTTATTTAGTTCACGCTTGGGCAGGAAGTCGTGCCGGTGTAAAAAGTTTATTAACCGTACATAAAATGTCTCCAGACGGCACTCAAGTGTTAGATGAAGGACGTCATGTTTTCGATGGTCACGAAGATCATCCTACCGTAGAAGGTTCTAAATTTTATAAACGAAATGGCTATTATTACATTTTCGCTCCCGCAGGTGGCGTAGCTACCGGTTGGCAGTTAATTCTTCGGTCAAAAAATATTTACGGACCTTATGAAGAAAAAGTGGTATTGGAACAAGGAAAAACCGAAATTAATGGTCCGCATCAGGGCGCTTGGGTAGAAACTCCGAAAGGTGAAGATTGGTTTTACCATTTTCAAGATAAAGATGCTTATGGAAGAATTGTGCATTTGCAACCTATGAGCTGGAAAAACGATTGGCCGGTAATGGGCGAAGATCAGGATGGTAACGGGATCGGAGAGCCGGTACTTCAGCATCAAAAACCAAAGGTTGGTAAATCTTATGCCATAGTAACACCAAAGGAAACCGATGAATTTACGGCTGATAGTTTAGGCATTCAATGGCAATGGAATGCGAATCCAAATATACTATGGCACGCCAAGTTGCCAGGGAATGATTATTTGCGATTATTCAGTATAGCTCAGCCTGAAGACGCTAAAAATCTTTGGGATGTTCCCAATTTATTGTTACAAAAATTTCCGGCACCTGAGTTTACGGCGAGTTCAAAAATTACTTTAATTCCTGAAGATGCTGAAATGCAACGTAAAGCAGGCTTTATCGTAATGGGGAGAGATTATTTTACCTTAACCATAACTCAAAAAGACGGAGATTTTTATTTGCAGCAAACTGAAGCGATAAGTGCAGATAAAGGTGCCAAAGAGATCGTTTTAGAAGAGAAAAAGCTGAAATCGAATACGGTCTATGTAAAAGTTGAAGTTAGCGCTCCAAATGCAGAATGTCAGTTTTTATATAGTGAGAATGGAAAAAATTATAAAAAATTAGGAAAGCCTTTTCAAGCCCGAGTAGGAAAATGGATCGGTGCCAAAGTAGGCCTTTTCAGTATAAGTCCGGCAGATGCTAAAAGAGGCGGTTATGCCGATGTGGAATATTTCAGAATAAAAAAATAAAAGATGAATTACTATAATAAAATTGCAATTATTGCTTGCACAGCTATGTTATCATTTGGCTGTGCTGAAAAAAAAGAAGATTCCACTCCAAAAGTTAGTCAAGAAGAGGAAAATACAAAAGAAAATCCTCAAACTATATTTCTAATAGGAGATTCTACAATGGCAAATTATGCCGATGATTACGAACCCGGTAAAGATTATATGCAAACGCGCTATCCGGTAACCGGTTGGGGACAGGTTTTTCAGCAGTTTTTTGTTAAAGATAGTTTAGCCGAAGTAAAGAATATTATCCATACCGATTCAGTTATTGTAGATGATCGCGCGCGTGGCGGCCGTAGTACCCGAACTTTTTTTCAGGAAGGTAGATGGCGAAACGTTTTTGAAGAATTGAAAGAAAACGATTTAGTGATCATGCAATTTGGACATAATGATGCCGCAGAAAACAAACCGGAACGTTATGTAGATATTGAAGGTTATAAAGAGTTTTTAAGGCTTTATGTAAATCAAACTAGAGAGAAAGGTGCAACGCCTATCATCTTAACTCCGGTGGCTAGAAATTATCCTTGGGAAGACGGTCATCTACAAAATGTACACGGCGAATACGATCAAGCGCCAAAAGACGTAGCCAAAGAGATGAATGTAGAACTAATTGATTTAAATCAGTTGTCGATGGATTACTTTTCTAAGAAAGGCAAAGATTTTGTATCTGAAAATTACTTTATGAATTTGCCGGCAGGAAAGTACGAAGCTTATCCTGACGGGCAGAATGATAATACTCATTTTCAGCCCAAAGGAGCAGAGGCCGTTGCGCAATTGGTATTTAATGAATTAAAGAAAGTAAAGACTAAATAATGAAATTAAAGTTCGTTTTTATCCTATTAATGAGTGTTCAGCTTGTGGTGGCACAGCATCAAAATCAGTTGTGGTATGATGAGCCTGCAGACAATTGGAACGAGGCTTTGCCTATAGGTAATGGTCGTATTGGAGGGATGATATTTGGAAATGCAGCCAAAGATCAAATTCAATTGAATGAAGAAACCATTTGGGCAGGTGAGCCGGGGAATAATGTTCCGGAGGGAACTTATGCTAATATTGAAGAAATTAGAAAATTACTGTTTGCCGGAAAATACAAAGAAGCTCAGGATTTAAGTAATGCAACATTTCCACGTCGACCTCCGGAAGATAATAATTACGGTATGCCTTATCAAACCATAGGTAGCCTTTGGTTAGATTTTGATCATAATGATGTTCAAAATTATAAACGAAGTCTAGATATTGAAAACGCTACGGCAAGCACAAGTTATACTTTGAATGGAGTCGAATACAAACGGGAATACTTTGTATCGTATCCCGATCAAGTGATGCTTATTCATCTAAGTGCAAGTGAACAAGGGAAAATTTCTTTAAATTTAAAATATACCACACCTCAGGTAAAGAATTCAGTAGTCGTTCAAGACAATGCTTTAGTTCTTAAAGGAATTTCAGGAGATTATGATAATAAAACAGGTAAAGTAAAATTCCAGTCGATTGCATTTCCGCAGTTAACCTCAGGTAAACTAATAGAAAATGAAGATCATTTACGTATTGAAGGTGCCGATGAGGTTACTATTTTGGTAAGTATAGGAACCAACTTCAAAAGTTACCAAGACCTATCAGGAGATCCTGAAAAAATAGCTCAACAATTCCTAGACAAAGCAAAATCGAAGTCTTTTTCAACGCTAAGAAAAGATCATATAAACGATTACCAAGCCTTGTTTAATCGTGTTTCTTTAGATCTGGGGAATCAAAATACCGACAGTCAGAAATTACCAACTGATGAACGTTTACAGAAATTCGCTACAGAAGAAGATCTTTCTTTAGTGGCATTATATTTTCAGTTTGGTCGTTATTTATTGATTTCTAGTTCGAGAGCCGGTGGGCAACCTGCCAATCTTCAAGGGATTTGGAATCACGATTTAACGCCACCTTGGGATAGCAAATACACCGTAAATATTAATACCGAAATGAATTATTGGCCGGCAGAAGTAACTAATCTTTCAGAACTGCATCAGCCGTTATTCAAAATGATTAAAGAACTTTCAGAAACCGGTCAAGAAAGTGCAACAGAAATGTATAAGGCACGAGGCTGGAATATGCATCACAATACCGATTTATGGAGAGTTACGGGAATTATTGATGGTGGTTTTTACGGAATGTGGCCAATGGGTGGTGCCTGGTTAACCCAGCACGTTTGGCAACATTATTTGTTTACCGGAGATAAAGAATTTTTAGCAGAATATTATCCTGTCTTAAAAGGAATAGCCAGATTTTATGCAGATGTGTTACAGGAAGAGCCGGAAAATCAATGGTTAGTGGTTGCTCCTTCAATGTCGCCGGAAAATAAATATCAGGATGGCGTAGGAGTAAGCTACGGTACTACGATGGATAATCAATTGGTTTTCGATGTGTTTTCAAACGCTATTAAAGCTTCAGAAATTTTAGAAACGGATAAAGAATTTAGAAAAGAATTAGAAGCAAAGCGAAAGCGCTTACCACCAATGCAAATAGGGAAAATCTCACAATTGCAAGAGTGGATAAAAGATTGGGATCGAGAGGGAGATCATCATCGGCATATTTCGCATTTATATGGTTTACATCCATCAGCTCAAATTTCTCCGTTTAAAAATCCGGATTTATTTCAGGCTGCACAAAATACCTTAACTTATCGTGGCGATAAATCTACCGGGTGGTCTATGGGCTGGAAAGTTAATTTTTGGGCTAGATTGCTAAACGGAAATCGGTCTTACGACCTAATTAAAACGCAACTTACGCTAGTAAAGGATGGAACCGAAGAAGGCGGAACATATCCTAATTTATTAGATGCTCATCCGCCATTTCAAATTGATGGAAATTTTGGTTGTACCGCCGGTATTGCAGAAATGCTGTTGCAGTCGCAAGATGAAGCTTTGCATCTTTTACCGGCTTTACCGGATTCTTGGAAAGAAGGAACTATGAAAGGATTAAAAGCCCGAGGTGGCTTTGAGGTAGCTATTAATTGGAAAAATAGTCAGCCTCAAGTTGTAAAAATTGAATCAAAAAATGGCGGAGTTTGTCGCATTCGTTCTGAAGTGAAATTGTTTTCTGAAAATGGAAAAGAATTAAAATTGGCTAAAGGCGAAAGTAAAAACAGCTATTACCGGAAACCGGAAATTAAGAAACCACTAGTTTCCGATAAAGTTGAATTTTCAAGTCTACAACTGCCAACGTATTACGTGTACGATTTGGAAACCGAAAAAAATAAAACATACCTACTAAAATCTAACTAATGTATAGGAATAGCATTAAAAATTTCATTGTTGTGTTTGTAACTTTGGTTATGGGGAGTAGCGCTTTTGCTCAAAAAAAAGTAGAAGTGCGCCCCTATACCATTGCTACTACTGTAGAGAAATTTAAAAAAGACTATCCATTTATCAAAGGTATTGAGCCTTTGGAATCTAAGCATTTTTTAGCTGAAGAAGACATTGTATATAAAAAAACAGCAACATCAGTTTTAAAACTAGATGTGTATTATCCTTCAGAAAAAACTGATAAAAACTGTCCTGGTGTGCTGTTAATTCACGGCGGCGGATGGATTTCCGGTAGTAAGGAAAATCAGCGAATTATGGCGCAACATCTTGCTGATAACGGATTTGTTGCAGTAACCGCTTCTTATCGGTTAAGTCAGGAAGCTGTTTATCCTGCCGGAGTGATTGATTTAAAAGATGCATTACGTTGGATGAGAAAAAATGCTAAAACTTATAAATTAAATCCTAATAAGATTTCAGTTTTAGGAACTTCCGCAGGAGCGCAATTAGCGACTTTAGTTGGGGTAACGCCTAATTCAGAATTGTATAACGAAAAAGATAACGCAATTTCTTCAGCAGTTCAAGCGATTGTAAATGTAGATGGTATAGTTTCATTTGTACATCCTGAAGCTGATGCTGAAGGTGAAATTGCCGGACTTTGGTTAGGCGGTATGCGAAACGAAAATTATAAGAACTGGAAAGAAGCATCACCGTTAGAATATGTTGGCGCCAATACGCCTCCAACCTTATTTATCAACAGTTCGATGCCAAGATTTCACGCGGGGCGTGACGATATGATTAAAATTTTAGATGAAAATCATATCTATTCTGAAGTTCATACGTTGGAGGGTTCTCCACATTCTTTTTGGTTATTAGAACCTTGGTTTGAGCCTACGGTAGATTACACCGTTGCCTTTTTAAACAAAATATTTAAAAATTAATGATGAAGAAATTACTACCCATATTCGCTTTATTTTTAATCGTTCAATGTGCTATCGCTAAAGAGCCCTATCTGAAATTAACGGTGGCTCAAGACGGAAGTGGCGATTTTAAAACCATTCAAGAAGCGGTAAATTCTACCCGAGATTTAGGTCCCGGTGAAGTTGAAATATTTATCAAAAACGGAACTTATAAAGAAAAACTAGTCATTCCCAGCTGGAAGCATCAACTCACATTGTTAGGGGAGAGCAAAGAAAAAACGATTATTACAGGAAACGATTATTCGGGTAAAATCGATGCAGTTACCGGTAAAGAACTATCAACCTTTACTTCATCTACCGTTTTAGTGCAGGGAGACGATATTCATTTCAGAAATCTAACCGTTCAAAATACGTGGTGTGATCGCGGTCAGGCAGTAGCGCTTCACGTAGAAGGAGATCGTTTTATTGCTGAAAATTGTCAATTATTAGGTTGTCAAGATACGTTATACACAGCAACAGAAGGCAGTCGCCAATATTATAAAAATTGTTATATAGAAGGAACAACCGATTTTATTTTCGGAGAAGCTACTTGTGTTTTTGAAGATTGTACCATTAAAAGTCTGTATAATTCTTATATAACTGCGGCAGCAACACCCCAAAATCAAGAATTTGGGTATGTGTTTTTCAACTGTAATTTAATCGCGAAAGAAGGGATTGATAAAGTGTATTTAGGAAGACCTTGGCGTTCGTATGCGAAAACGGTATTTATTAATGCAACCTTAGGAGATCATATTGTAGAAAAAGGTTGGGATCCGTGGACGGGAGATAAGATGTTTCCAAAAAAAGAAAAAACTACCTATTACGCAGAATATAATAATAAAGGTGAAGGCTCAGCTCCCCAAAAGCGTGTCAACTGGTCACACCAATTATCAAAAAAAGATATCAAAAAATATACATTAGAAAATATATTCTCGGGAAACTGCGAATCTTGGATTCCTAATAACTAATATTAACTGCAAGTAATATGCGAAAACTATTTATAAATTATAGAATATTGCTTATAGCCATAGTCCTAATTACAGCTTGTAATTCTTCAGACGACGATTCAACTACGGAAGAGCCTACTCCTGAAATTCCGGAAAATCCAGAGACTTCTTCAGCAATTTTAGTGAATACTTCTCAAGAATTTAGAGAGGCATTACAAGATGCTGTAGCTGGAGATTCAATTATTGTTGCTCCGGGAGTTTACGAATTTTCTACACCTCTAAAAATTTCTTCTTCCGGGACAGAAAATGAACCAATTGTGGTGTTGGCAAAAACTGAGCGACCTGTTATCGATTTTTCAGCAATGCAAGAAAATAGTGCTAATCGAGGTTGGACCATCGATCAGGATTATTGGAAAATAAAAGGGTTTAAAATTCAAGGAGCCGGCGATAATGGCATGTTTATTAGTGGCAGTAATAACATTATCGAATTTTGCGATTTTTTAAGAAATAAAGATAGCGGACTGCAAATTGACAATGGCGGTGCAAATAATTTGATAGTAAATTGTGATTCGTATTTTAATGCAGATTCTTCTATCGAAAATGCAGACGGATTTGCTTGTAAGTTAACTGCGGGTAGCGGCAATATATTTCAGGGATGTCGCGCCTGGAATAATTTAGATGATGGTTGGGATGGTTATTTACGAAATAACGATAATATTTCAACTACCTACATAAATTGCTGGGCTATTAAAAATGGCTATTTAGAAGATGGCACAAAAGGTTTGGGAGATGGCAACGGTTTTAAAATCGGTGGTAGTGATACTAAAGATTTAAAACATCATGCCACATATATACGATGTTTATCGGTGGGGAATATTTATGATGGATTCGATCATAATAGTAACCGAGGAACAATTGAAATTTACAATTGTTCGGCTTATTTAAATGGTAGAGATTATGCTTTTGGGAGTACGAATCCGGCTGAAAAATTAATTATAAAGAATTCTATTTCTTTAGATGGCACCAATAGTTTTAAAGCAACTTCCACAGATATTTCTAACAATAGTTGGATGAACGGATTTTCTGTTTCTGAAGATGATTTTGAAAGTTTAGTAGTAGAAGAATTAACAGCGACTCGCCAAGCAGATGGTAGTTTGCCTGCAATCAATTTTATGCATCTAGTTTCAGGAAGCAGTTTGATTGATGCAGGAGTTGCAATAGATAATATTGAATTTAATGGAACCGCTCCCGATTTAGGGGCATTTGAATTTTAAAATAAAAATTATGAGAGTTTTATTAGCTAGTTTTTTAATGCTGTTATCGGTGCAATTATTTGCACAAAAATCCCCAACATTATATCTTATAGGAGATTCTACTATGGCCGACAAAAGAGATCCTGAAGAAAATCCGGAGCACGGCTGGGGACAAATGCTTCCGGAATTAATGACCGATAATATTACTATAGAAAACCATGCGGTGAATGGCAGAAGTAGTAAGAGTTTTATAAGTGAAGGTCGATGGAAAACGGTTTACGATAAATTAAAACCAGGTGATTTTGTTATTATTCAGTTTGGTCATAACGACCAAAAAGTAAATTCTCCAGATCGCTATACCAATCCTTTTACAGGCTACCGTTACAATCTCGAAAAATATGTAAAAGAAACGCGAGAAAAAGGAGCAACTCCAATATTAATGAGTTCTATCGTACGTAGAAATTTTAATGAATTCGGCACTTTAGCAGATACCCATGGTAGCTATCCATTGGTGGTAAGAATGGTTGCTAAAGACTTAGATGTGCCGTTTATCGATATGCAATGGCTTACTGAACAGCTAGAAGAAAAATATGGAGAAGAGGAATCTAGAAGCTTACATCTGCATTTTGCCCCGGGTGAAGTTGCCTATTACAAAAAACGTAAAGATGATGATACGCACCTTTCTGAAAAAGGCGCAACTTTAGTAGCTACTTTAGCTTTAAAAGAAATCGCCAAGAAAGATTTACCTTTAAAGAAGTATATCAAACCAACTACCCTTAAAAAAGAAATTTTATAATGTACACGCCACCATTATTTTTCAAAGATAACGAGACAGACTGGGAACGCGCTGCAGAAGGAATTACCCGAAAATTTATTGGTTACAATCCGCAATTAATGTTAGTGAAAGTGAAATTTGAAAAAGGTGCTATTGGAGATTTGCATGATCATTTTCACACACAAGGATCGTATGTAGCTTCCGGGAAATTTAAAATTACAATTAATGGCCAATCTAAAATATTAGAAGCCGGAGATGGTTTTTTTGTGTTACCAAATACCGAACACGGGGCTGAATGTTTAGAACCTGGCGTTCTAATCGATGTTTTTAATCCTATACGTGAAGATTTTTTAGAGGATGAAAACTAAAATTGCTTGTTATTTACTGGTTTTATTTCCGTTGCTGAATTTTGCACAGCTTTCTTCTGAAGAAAAACAGGATAAAATCGACGAAATCGTCAACCGAATTCAGTTGCCGGAAATTCCTGAAGTTGAAGTTTCCATATTAGATTATGGCGCGAAACCCAATTCAACAAAAGACAGTAAAAAAGCATTTGATAAAGCGATAAAAGCGCTCAAGAAAAAAGGTGGCGGAAAATTAATGGTTCCAAAAGGGGAATATCAATTGGAAGGGCCAATTCATTTAATTAGTAATATGGAACTTCATTTAGCTGAAGGCGTATTGCTAAATTTCGGCACAAACCCAAAAGATTATCCGATGGTGCTAACTAGTTGGGAAGGAACGATGCTGTACAATTATAGTCCGCTGATTTACGGAAAAGATTTAAAAAATGTCGCCATCACCGGCAAGGGAACCATAAACGGAAACGGAAAAGAATTTTGGCAAACTTGGAAAAGTAAAGAAGATCCTGCTAAGCAAAAAAGTCGGGAAATGAATCATAATGCTACTCCGCTGAAAGATCGGCAATTTGGTGAAGGCAGTTATTTACGACCACAATTGTTACAGTTGGTAAATTCAGAAAGCATTTTAATTGAAGATATCCGAATTGAAAATGCTCCATTTTGGTGTGTTCATTTATTAAAATGTAAAAGTGCAACCTTACGCGGATTGTCGTACGATTCGCACAATAGTAATAATGACGGAATCGATTTAGAATATACCAGCGATGTATTAATCGAAAACGTTACTTTCGATAACGGCGATGATAATGTAGCGATAAAAGCCGGAAGAGATGATGAGGGCAGAGCCAATTCAGCAACTCCTTCAGAAAATATTGTGATGAGAAACTGTTTGCTGAAAGGTCTTCATGCCTTTGTAATTGGGAGCGAAATGAGTGCTGGCGTACGGAATGTTTTTGTGCAAAATTGCAAAGCGCACGGATACCTAAAACGCGGAATCTATTTTAAGACCAATCCCGATCGTGGCGGTTACATAAAAGATATTTATATCGATGACCTGAAATTCGATAAAACAGAAGATCTTTTTTATATCACTTCATACTATCACGGTGAAGGTGAGGGATATAATTCAAAAATTTCCGATATTTATATCAATAACATTACATGCAAAGAAGCCACGGGAACGGCAGTCGTTATTCAGGGATTTAAAGAAAGTAAGGTTGAAAATGTGCAACTGAGTAATATCCGTGTTAAAAAAGCAGCAAACGGGATGACAATCACTAATACTAAAGGAGTGCTTGTCGATAATCTGATCATAGATGATGAGGCAGGGATTCCCACCGCTGCCGGAAAAGAAATTAAAAAATGAAAAAATCAATACTGTTTTGCGTTTTATTATGGATATCCCTTAAAATTGATGCGCAGGAATATATAAATCTCTGGCCAGAAGGATCGATGCCTAATTCTAAAGGGATGAGCCTTGATCATCAGGAAGAACGCCAACGGATTACTCAGGTAAAAACACCTGGGATGTATGCGTTTTTTCCACCGCCGGAAGAGCGCAATGGCACTTCGGTAGTCATATTTCCCGGCGGCGGTTATCATCATTTAACCTATGATCTTGGCGGCTTTCAGTTGGCTAAATGGTTTAATACCCAGGGTATAACCGCTTTTGTATTAATTTATCGACTCCCAACGTCTCCAGATCTTAAAAGTAGACAACAAGGACCCATTCAGGATGCGCAACGTGCTTTGAAAATTATTCGGCATAGGGCAATAGAATGGTCTCTAGATGTGGATAAAGTGGGTTTGATGGGAAGTTCGGCCGGTGGACATCTTGCCGCTACTCTAGGTACCCATTTTACCGATTATTCACAAATAGACGACACTTTAGATACGATTGATTTTAAAGCAGATTTTATGATCCTCGTTTCTCCGGTTATCAGTTTAGGTGATTATACCCACCAGGGGAGTCGGGAAAATTTTCTGGGCACAAAACCCAACGACTCACTAATTAGAGCCTATTCCAATCAATTTCACGTCAGTAAACAAACGCCACCCACTTTTCTGGTTCACGCCGCAAATGACTCAGCCGTAAGCCCTATAAACAGTATGATGTTTTATCAGGAAATGTTGAAGAATAAAATACCAGGCAGTATGCATATTTTTCCTAAAGGAGGACATGCCATTGGGATGTATAACGCTTCAAAACTAACCGATCAATGGAAAGAGCTTTGTACAATCTGGTTAAGCGAGATGGAATTAATACCTTAAATGTATTGAAAGTCAACTGAATTCTTTAACTTAAGAATTAACTAAAACAAGCAACCTATGGCCATTCTAAATAAATATTCATTCGGTACAGGAGACCGATTTGGAAAAGAAGGAGAGGCGCAGTTAGCAGCCATAATTCAATTAGAAAAAGATGAGGTTTTAGTTACGCCCGTGTGGAATAAATCAAATCGAGAACATGAAACCGTAAAATCAAAACCGCAAGAAGTTCTGGAAGAAGCGAAAAAGGCTACAAAATCCTTAAATTTTTCAAGAGATTATTGTATTGATGCCGATCATATTAATCTGGAAACCGTAGCGCCTTATTTAGAATACAGTAATTTTTTTACCATAGATGTGGCTAAGTTTATCAACAAAAAGGCTTCTTCAGAAGAGATTACTGAGTTTACTAGTTTTTTTCAGCAGTATTTGAGTGCTTTTAAAATAGAAGGAATCGAAGCGGAAATAGCTATTTCTGAAGCACAATTTCAGAAAATGATCGATACCTTTTTATTTGCCATGAAGAAAGCTTCAGAAGTTTATTTCTATATAAAATCCAATAAAAACGATAAATTTTATACGGAAGTTTCTATAGATGAAGTTGAAAATCCGCAAACACCCACTGAATTATTTTTTGTGCTTGCCGCATTGGCTTTTTATCAGGTTCCGGTAAACACCATCGCGCCAAAATTTACAGGTAACTTTTATAAAGGTGTTGATTATGAAGGAAATTTAGATCAGTTTAGTAAAGAGTTTGAAGCTGATTTATGTGTTCTAAAATTTGTAAAAACAGAATTCGGTTTGCCAAAAAACTTAAAACTAAGTGTGCATAGTGGAAGCGATAAATTTTCGATTTATCCGGTTATCAACAAACTTATCAAAAAACATGAGAGCGGTTTGCATTTGAAAACAGCTGGCACCACCTGGCTTGAAGAAGCTATAGGTCTCGCAGAAAGCGAAGGGAAAGCATTTGATTTTATAAATCGTTTGTATGCTGAAGCCTTAGATCGTTATGATGAACTTACTGAAAATTATACCGAAGTTTTAGATATCGATAAGGCAAAGCTTCCCGATAAAAATGTATTCAAAAACGGCGAAGCTTTTGCAAATGCGTTACGGCACGATCAAAAAAATCAAGCTTACAATCCACATTTTCGGCAATTGATGCATTGTGCTTATAAAATTGCTGGCGAAAAAGATGAATTTTACACTTTGCTAGATTCTTGCCAAAATAAGATTGAAGAAAATGTGACTTATAATTTATACGAACGTCATTTGAAGCCTTTGTTTGGGGATTTAAATTAATTATATTTTATGCAAAGAATTTTAATAGTACTGAGCATGTTTTTCACATTAGCTAATAGTGCCCAGGATATGGAAATAGCACTTTGGGATTTGGAAATTCCGGATAGCAAAAAACATTCAGATTATCAGGAAGAACAAAAATTTGATGATGGTAAATTATCGCGAGCAAGTAAAGTATCCGAGCCTAAAATTTATGCTTTTTTCGCTAAAGAGAATACTTCTAAAACTGCAGTAATTATTTTTCCCGGAGGTGGTTATAGCCATTTATCAATGAGTAAAGAAGGATTTAAAGTAGCAGAGTGGTTGGCATCAGAGGGGATTTCAGCATTTGTAGTTAAATATCGATTGCCAGATGATCGAATCATGAAAGATAAGTCTGTAGGCCCCCTTCAGGACGCTCAGCGAGCAGTTAGATTAATTAGACATAATGCCGAAAAATGGAATTTAGACTCTGATAAAATAGGGATTATGGGATTTTCAGCTGGAGGTCATTTAGCCGCAACGCTTTCCACTCATTACGATAAAAAAGTATACTTAAATAAAATAGAAGAAAGCGCCAGACCCGATTTTTCAATTTTAGCTTATCCTGTTATTAGTTTAACTTCCGCAATTACTCACGAAGGTTCTCGCAGACGCCTTTTAGGAGAAAATCCATCCGATAATTTAGTTACACAATTTTCTAATGAATTTCAGGTTTCAGAAAATGCACCACCAACATTTTTAGTACATGCTTTAGATGACCATGCTGTTCCTGTAGAAAATACTTTAAACTATTTTAATGCATTAAAAGAAAATAATATACCAACAGAATTGCATATTTATAATGATGGAGGGCATGGATTTGGTCTTGCAGAACATCTACCTAACAATCTTTGGCCCAAATTATTATTGGAATGGTTAAAAACTCAAAACTAAATTAGATAACTCAAATTTTACTGGGAGGTACAGGATAGAATAAAAATAGATAGGTTATAAGTTTAGAAATTAATCAAAGTTTAGTTTTTAATGGTAAAATATAAATATATCCTTATCGCAATAATTTTGGGTATTACTGGAACGATAAATTCTCAAAACCTGAAAGACATGTCTGAAAGTGACAGAGATCAGTATTCCAGGACTTCAAAATGGGTTTCAGATCTCAATATAATGGATAGCAGTAAAACTGAAAAAGTTCGTACTCTTATATTTGAACAGCTTAAAACTATTCGAGATTATCATAATTCACATTCATATACTATAGTTCCTGAGGGGATTAATCCAAAAACGGGAGATAAATTAAGTGATTTAGACAGACGTATAATTGCGCATTCTGCACAACCTGCAGATATTCATGAAAATTTCATTTCATCTCTAAGAAAGGAATTGACAGAAGAGCAAGTTGTGAAAATTCTAGATTATCATACGGTAGGAAAAGTCGATTTCACAATGAAGGCTTATAAGGAAATAGTGCCAGATCTATCAACTGGTGAAATTAAGCATGTAAGGGGGCTTTTAGAAGAAGCCCGGGAGCGTGCAATCGATTTTAAAAATATGGAAGAAATATCTGCAATTTTTGAAATTTATAAGACAAAAGCAGAGGCTTATCTAAATAGTAATGGAAGAGATTGGAGACAGCTTTATAAAGATTATGTAAATAAGAATAATTAGAAGAATATGAAGTCAACTTTTGATTTAAAAGGGAAGAAGGTAGTTATAACAGGCGGTAGTAGTGGAATTGGTGAAGCAATCTCTAAAAAGTTAGTAGCTCACGGAGCAGATGTAGTTATTTTAGACATTAATATCGATAAAGCAAACCAATTAAAGGCTGACACTTCAAAATTTGAAGGAAGTTTAAATTTAGTGGCCTGTGATATTTCTAATTATAAAGAGACACAGGAAGTATTTGCTGCTATTGAGAAAGAACATAATATTGATATATTAATAAATAATGCTGGTGTAGCACATGTTGGTAATATTGAAAATACATCAGAAGATGATCTTGATAAAATTTATAATATAAATGTAAAGGGTGTCTTTAATTGTTCAAAAGCGGTTATTGCAGGAATGAAATTGCAAATGAGTGGACTTATATTAAATATGGCTAGTATTGCTTCCGTTGTAGGAATTGAAGATCGATTCGCTTATTCAATGTCTAAGGGAGCTGTTTTAACGATGACTTATTCTTTAGCTAAAGACTATTTAAAATATAATATTCGTTGTAATGCCATCTCACCAGCTAGAGTACATACGCCTTTTGTAGATGCCTTTATCAAAAAGAATTATCCCAATGAAATTGATGAAAAATTCGAGGAATTATCTAAAACTCAGCCAATAGGCAGAATGGGGGCACCTGAAGAAGTCGCCGCGCTAGCACTATATTTGTGTTCGAATGAAGCTAGCTTTATAACAGGAACTAATTTTCCTATTGATGGAGGGTTTATAAAGTTAAATGGATAAAAAATATATATAATGAAATTAATAAGATTTGGATCCCCAGGAGAAGAAAAACCAGGGATAGAACTAGAGGATGGCACACGTATTAGCGTAACTGAATACGGCAGTGATTATGACGAAGATTTTTTTGCTAATGATGGGATTAAAAAGCTTGAAAAATGGCTTGAAAATCATAAAGAATCCTGTGAAATATTATCTAAAGAAATAAGGTTAGGACCACCAGTAAAAAGACCGTCTAAATTAATTTGTATAGGTCTTAATTATGCTAAACATGCTGAAGAAAGTGGAGCTGAGGTTCCTAAAGAACCGGTGATTTTCTTTAAAGCTACCAGTGCTATTGTAGGCCCTAATGATAATCTAGTAATTCCAAAAGATAGTCAGAAAACAGATTGGGAAGTGGAATTAGGCATCGTTATAGGAAAGAAAGCTAGTTACATTTCCAAAGAAGAAGCAATGGATTATGTTGCTGGATATGTATTACACAACGACTATAGCGAAAGAGAATTTCAGTTAGAGCGATCCGGTCAATGGGTTAAAGGTAAAAGCTGTGATACATTTGCACCTTTGGGTCCATTTCTAGCCACGAAAGATGAAATTTCTGATCCCGAAAATCTTGAGTTATGGTTAAAACTAAATGGAGAAATTAAGCAGCAAAGTAATACTAACGATATGGTATTTGGAATTGCCGAAGTTGTTAGTTACTTAAGTAAATTTATGAGTTTGCTGCCTGGTGATATCATTTCAACTGGTACTCCTTTTGGTGTAGGTATGGGACTTAAACCGCAAAGATATTTAAAGCCTGGTGATGTTGTAGAATTAGGAATTGAAGGTTTGGGAAGTTCGAAACAAAAAGTTATTTCCTGGAGTTAATCTCTAGTTATAGCTCCAAGACGGTACAGGATGGTTTATTTCTTTCAAGATAATATTTTTGAGAGAAACCTACATATCTTTTTGAGCACATGACTAACAATACAGAAAATCAATTTAGAGGTATTATACCTCCCATGATCACACCTTTAAATAATGAGAGCGAGCTCGATCTAAAAGGTCTTAAAAATTTAATAGAACATATTCTTAAAGGTGGGGTCCATGGATTATTTATATTGGGTACTACGGGGGAAAGCGCAAGTTTGCCATATGCATTAAGACATCGATTAATAGAAGAGACCTGCGATATCGTGAAAAGTCGTGTTCCTGTTTTAGTTGGTATTACAGATACAGCGGTTTCTGAAAGTCTTAAATTGGCCGAAACCGCTAAACAGTGCTGTGCTTCTGCCTTAGTAGCCGCTCCTCCTTACTATTTTAGCCTCGGCCAGCCGGAATTAATTGAGTATTACGAATATCTAGCTGATAGATTGCCATTACCTCTATTTTTGTACAACATGCCTTCACATACAAAGATAAATATAGAACCAGATACGGTAAGTTATCTTTCCAGACATGAAAAAATTATAGGCTTAAAGGACAGTTCAGGCAATACTGCCTATTTCAATAAGCTTTTACATAAAATGAAAGATCAAAAAAACTTTGCATTATTTGTAGGGCCGGAAGAAGTTACAGCTGAAACCGTTATGTTGGGAGGAGCTGGTGGTGTAAATGGTGGTGCTAATATGTTCCCTAGACTTTATGTTGAATTATATAGTGCAGCGGTAGCTGGAGACATCGAAACTGTTAGGAATTTACACGAACTAGTAATGGAAATTTCTGCAGAAGTCTACTCTCTAGGAAAATATGGGTCTAGCTATTTAAAAGGGTTGAAATGCGCTTTAAATCTTATGGGAATATGTAGTGACTTCATGTCTTCACCATTGCATAGGTTTAACCAACAGGAAAAAGATCAACTTCAAGGTATTTTGCATAAAATTCAAAAGAAACTTCGATAATGGGATTACCTATCGTTGACCTCCTGGTATTTACACTTTATCTGCTCGCAATTCTATTTTTTGGAATATCATTTTATTTTAAAAAGAATAGAACGACGAAAGATTATATGACTGGAGGTCAGCGAATACCGTCTTGGGCAATAGGAATGTCTATTTTCGCTACTTTTGTAAGTAGTATTAGTTTCTTAGCATTACCGGGCAAAGCTTATTTAAGTAATTGGAATAGTTTTGTATTCAGTCTTTCTATTCCCATAGCTGCTTTTTTTGCGGTTAAGTTTTTTGTTCCCCTTTATAGGAAAATCAATAGTCAGTCTGCTTATTATTACCTGGAAGAAAGATTTGGCTCGTGGGCAAGAAATTACGCTTCTATATGTTATTTATTAACTCAACTTGCCCGAATGGGCACCATTTTATATTTATTAGCTTTACCGGCCAACGCCTTATTAGGTTGGGACATTAACACTATTATTATTGGTACAGGAGTATTTGTGATAATCTATGCAGCTATGGGAGGAATAGAAGCTGTAATTTGGACAGATGCAATTCAGGGAATTGTTCTTATTTCAGGAGCTTTAGCCTGCTTAATACTAATTATCATTTCTGTGCCTAATGGAGCTGAGCAAATTATTCAAATAAGTCAGGAAAACAACAAATTTAGCCTGGGAAGCTTAGACCTAAATTTTAAAGAATCTACGTTTTGGGTAATTCTTATTTATGGAATTTTTATAAATCTTCAAAATTTCGGGATAGATCAAAATTACGTTCAGCGTTATATGAGTGCGAAAACAGAAAAAGAAGCCAAAAAATCTACTTGGTTTGGAAGTTTACTTTATATACCAGTCTCGCTTTTATTCTTCATGATCGGCACAGCACTTTATGCTTATTATAAAATTAATCCAGAGCTGCTTCCTGAAACACTTATGGATATTGCTGAAGCCGATAAAATTTTCCCTTATTTTATAGTATCGGAACTCCCAAAAGGGGTAACGGGATTACTAATAGCTTCTATTTTTGCAGCTGGCATGAGCACAATTTCCACCAGTATTAATAGTAGTTCAACAGTTATTTTAACCGATTTTTTCAAACGAAAAAACAAGTCTTTTTCTAGTAAAGCTGAATTCAGAATTTTGGCTATTTCGGGGATTGTCATGGGATCTGTAAGTATAATAGTTTCACTTGCTATGACTTCAGTGAAAAGTGCCCTAGACACCTGGTGGGCATTATCTTCAGTATTTAGTGGAGGAGTGCTTGGCCTTTTTTTATTAGGTTTTGTATCTAATAAAATAAAACAAACAGAGGCTGCAATTGCCGTTATTCTAGGTATTTTGGTTGTAGGATGGATGAGTCTTACACCCTTATTAATCACTTCTGGAAAATGGCTGGCTTTTAAAAATCCTTTACATACCAACCTAACCATAGTCATTGGAACAATGGTAATATTTTTAAGCGGTTTTTTATTGAATATTCTTTTACGAAAAAATAAGCGTCTAATCTAAAATTTTAACTATGAGTGCCAGATTGCTATCTAAGGAAATAAATCAAAATACGTCTAAGGCTGTAATAGGAATTTTTGCGCCTTGCGATCCAAGAATAGATGAAAATAGTCGCGACAGATGTAAAAATTTGGTGAGAAACACGGCAGAACAACTTTCGGGTGCTATAAAACTTCCATGCGGTAATGTAGTAGAGGTCGTTTACTCAGATATATTAGTTGATCTTGAGCCCCAGGCCGATATGGTAGCTAAGCAGTTTTTACAGGCCGGTGTTAATATTTTAGTGTGCATACCAGATACGTGGTCATTTCCTCAACTAACTACAATTTCATTATTATCTCATTTTCCTAAGGACATTCCAATTAATTTTACTACTGGAAATTCAGCTGCTCGTCCGGGAGTAGTATATACTCATGCCACTAATGGAGCAATTGCACAATACGGTAAACTGTCTCATATTAATATAGGTGCATGGCCTGATAAAGGGCAAAACCCTAAAATGAGTACTGAAACTTTAGTTGCGCTGATAGATTGGTGTTACGCAGCAACAACTTTTCAAGGCTTAAAGGGAAGAAGAATCGTAATTTTTGGTCATGATTCTATGGGGATGGAAACAGCGCTACCTCATGTAATGGAAACCAGGAATCGATTTGGAATTGAGATCACCAGACTGGATATGAAGCTTTTGTCGGATATGCTTCAAAAACAATCCTACGATAAAAAAGAAGTTGAAAAACTAAAAAACTGGCTTTATTCACACGGAAAGGAACGGATTGAACTCCCTACAGAAAAGGATGAAGAATTATTGGAAAAAAGTCTTGCATTATACTTAATCGTTAGAGATATTATAAAGGATCTCGATGCCGTTGGTGGAGGTTTTATGAGCCAGTTAGAATGGGGGTCTGATGATCGTGGGATTCAATTGCCTGTAGCCGATATTATGGAATCGTTATTTAATTCTACCTTCGATCATAATGGGGAGAAAGAAGTAATCCCTTTTGCAACTGAAGCCGATGTTCAAGGGCTTTTAACGCAGCTTTTTATGACCTGGCTTTCCGGTGGTAACCCTCCATTATTTATGGATTTTAGAAAAGTATATGAAAAAGAAGACGCAGCAGCGCTAGCTAAAGATCATGGAATCAAAGATCTTAAAAATAAAAAATGGATAGAAAAAGGATTCGTAGACGGTGTTAATTCTGGTTCTGCATCGTTTAATTGGGCTGCTTCGCCTGGTGCTTCAGAAAAGGAAATTATGAATAAAATCCAGTTCCCAAAAGCGGTAGATTACTTCTTCTATTTAGGCAATTCGGTTCATTTTAAATCTCCAGGAGAGATTAAAGGTGTAGCTGCGAGACTATCTTATTCCTCTTTGAGCGGAATGTTCTCAATGCTTTGGGATGAAGCTGAAACAGTAGAGCTTCCAGCAGAAGTCGCTCAAAAAGTTTGTGATGGAGCTAATCCAACCTGGCCACACACTTTTGTAATTCCCAAATATGCTTCAATGATAGAATATAAACAGTATGCTCCTGCAAATCATTTTCATATGACATGGGATTTGAAACCTGCCAGATTGCAGTACTGGATGGATTTTGTGAATGTTATCTCACTAACGCCATGGGCGGCGCGACCGCAATTTATAGAAGGAAAAGATAGGCCATTACCTTTAGTTTATCTTTTGAATGGAGGAGAAGATCTAGCCAAAACAAAGCTTGCAGGGAAATAATATAAAGTATTATTGATGAGATATTTAATGAAATACCTTTTTTACATAATCTCTTTTTTAATAATAGTTTCTTGCAAAAATGAATCAAAGAAATTAGCATTAGAGAAAGAAAAATTTTATAATTTGGATAGCCTGCCGACTATAGATGAAGTTGGAGCAGCAAACCTTCCAGACACTATAGCTGCAATTGAAGCTCCTTTTGAAATGCCAAAATTTCAGAAACCGGTTTTTGCTGATCATACGATCAATATTCAGGAAAAGGGAGCAAAACAAAAAGAAAAAATCACAGAAATAATTCAGAAATCCATAGATGACTTAAGCGCAATTGGAGGTGGTAAAGTAATTATTCCGAAAGGTAAATGGAAAACTGGCAGAATCTCGTTAAAAAGTAATATAAATCTGCATTTAGAAGATGGAGCAGAACTATATTTTTCGGGACAATTGGAAGATTACAGACCCGCGGTTTTCACTCGTCATGAAGGGGTAGAAGTAATGTCTCTAGGGGCTTGTATCTATGCATTCAATCAGGAGAATATAGCGGTAACCGGTAGGGGGACTATTTATGGTCCCGAAGAAGGACCTGTAAGAAGTCAAATGATGACCGAGAATGTTACGGAAAAATTTGTACCCATAGAGAAACCTGTTGAAGATAGAATTTATGAAGGTTATAATAACGAACCTATTTTTTTACCAATGTTAATTTCTCCAACAAATTGCAAAAATGTTTATATCGAAGGAATTACCTTAGAAAGGACAGCATTTTGGAATATCGTGCCGGTATATTGCGACGGGGTTATTATAAGGGGCGTAACCGTTAATTCGGTTGGGATTCCAAGAGGAGATGGAATTGATATTGAATCTTCAAGAAATGTTCTTATTGAATATTCTACACTAAATAGTGGCGATGATTGCTTTACAATGAAAGCAGGTAGAGGAGAAGATGGTATAAGAGTAGATAAACCCACGGAAAATGTGGTTGTAAGATATTGTTTGGCCAAAAAAGGACATGGTGCAATAACAATAGGAAGTGAAACCGCAGGGACGATTAGAAATCTTTATATTCACGATTGTGTTTTTGATAACACAGGAGTAGGAATTCGATTTAAAACTCGTAGGCCACGAGGTGGAGGAGGAGAAAATTTATATTATAAAAGGTTAAGAATGAACCTACACGGTACTGCGTTTAAATGGGATATGCTCGGCCAGCCAATGTACGTTGGAGATATGGCTAAGAGAAAACCAGTGCTAGAAGTTAATATATTAACTCCAACATTCAGAGATATTTTTATAGAAGATATTTTAGTTGAAAAAGCAAAAACATTTTTAAAATTATACGGCATACCAGAATCACCAATGACTAATCTGCAAATGAAAAATATAGAAGTAAAGAAAAGCGATGAGCTTTTTATCGTAAATGATGCAGATCAACTGGTTTTCAATAATATAAATATTACCAGTAAGGATTCTTTAATGGTGTTTCTGGATGCTAGAAACATCAGTTTTAAAGATGCGATATTTAACGTTTCTGGGGATACTTTAAAGATTAAAAGAGAGGGTAATCTTACCGAAAACATTTATTTTAAAAATACAAATATTCCATTTGTTCATAATTAGATGTATGGTTGACGCTTCTTTATATCAAGAAGGTTTTTATTTAAAGCAAGTGTTCTTATTTTTAGATATTTATTAAATTTCTATCCTTAATAATTTTTCCTTTTAAATCAGTGGCATCATAATTTTGAAAAAACTTCAAAGAACTTAGAATATGATAATTTCTGATGTGAAATTTTAGATATCTTTTTAAAAACAGGATGCGACAGGATACTTTCCTATTCATTAGTTAATAAATTTAAGAAACCTTTAGAAGTTTTTATTTTTTTTAACTAATCTAAAAAGATCATGCCAAACTTTAGAATAAAAATATATTCTCTGTTTATCTTTTTTATTATTTCTCTGGTAACTTATGGACAAACTTCAAAAATTACTGGTACAATTACAGATGAAAATAATGTGCCCCTACCTGGAGTAAATATTATGCTAAAGGGAACAAACGACGGAACCCAATCTGATTTTGATGGTAATTTTAGTATCGATGCTAGCGAAGGACAAGTTTTGATCTTTTCTTTTGTAGGAACGAAAACGATTGAGAGACTGGTAAAAGAAAATCAAAACTATGATATTGTTATGGCATCAGATCAGGCCAGTCTGGAGGAAGTTGTAATTGTTGGATATGGCTCTCAGAAAAAGGAGAATCTTACTGGAGCTGTTGGATCGGTTTCTGGAGAGACATTAAATGAAAGACCTGCTCCAAATGCAGGAAATTTAATCCAGGGAAGGGTGACCGGACTGCAAGTTACCCAATCTAGTGCGGAACCTGGCAGAGATAATCCAGAATTTCTAATTCGCGGTAGAGGCTCTTTTGGAGGAAGTACAGCTCCATTAGTTTTAATTGATGGTGTAACAGGATCATTGAACAATTTGTCACCAAATGATATTGAAAATATTACTGTATTGAAAGATGCGGCTTCTGCTTCAATTTATGGTGCTCGAGCAGCGAATGGGGTAATTCTTGTTACTACAAAATCTGGGAAAAAGGGTAAAACTGAATTTTCATACAGAATGAATTATGCATTTCAAACTCCGACAGCTCTTCCTGATTTAATTACCAACTCTGCGGATTATATGGAAATGTATAATCAAGCTGCCGAGAGATCTGGAGTTGCTTTTAGGTATCCAGAAAGTGATATTATAGCCTATCGAAATGCCGATAATGATCCTCAATATCCAAATTTTGATTATTTAGATTATTATTTCAATTCCGCAGCTTTAATCAATCACAGCCTATCAATATCTGGGGGTGCAGAAAAAAGTAGTTATAATATCTCCTTGAATTACCTAGATCAGGAAGGAATGATTCCTGGTTATGATTTCGATCGTTACAATGCTCTACTTAATTATAATAATAAGATTTCAGATAAAATTGATATTGGAACCAGTATTAAAATGACTTATAAAGATCGTAAAGAACCACCTTTCACTGGAGCAAATATGGCGCTATCAATTTATGCTGCTGGGCCTAATTACAGTCCATTTCTACCAGATGGAAGCGGTAGAGTAGTTTCCAGAGCTTATCAAAGTGAAGGCAGAAATAGAAATCCTCATGAATATTATTTGATGGGGGATAAATATACTAAAGAATATAATTTAAATGCTCAAGCGTTTGTAAATGTAAAACCATTTGAGGATTTGGTATGGTCAACCACATTTGCCGTGAATTACGTAGATGAATTTTTTAAGATGCATCAGCAAAATTACAACGCCTATCTTTTTCAGGAACTTGATGAAACAGGTGATTATAAACAATCTACTTATGGGCCAGATATCTTAGGTGTTACAGATCAGTATGCTAAGGAGATTAGTCCTACAGTATTCAGCACTCTTACTTACGATAAATCAATTAATGAATTGCATAATTTTAAGTTGTTAGCTGGATTTGAGCAGATTTCTTATCAAATAAGAAGTTTAAGAGGAAGAAGAATCAATTCTGTACTTCCATCTTTGGAAGAATTGTCTGGTTATTCTTCAGAAAGAGAGTCTCTGTTTTTCAGTCATCCGCGCTTACCGGGATTGATAAATCCATCAGAATGGGCAATGCGATCGTTTTTTGGTAGGCTGAATTATGATTTTGATAGTAAATATTTATTTGAAGCAAATTTTAGATACGATGGTACTTCAAAAGTTTCGCCTGATAATAGATGGGGATTTTTTCCATCATTTTCGGCAGGATGGTTGATTTCGAAAGAGAAATTTCTAAAAGATACAGATTGGATCAAGACTTTAAAGATTCGAAGTTCTTATGGTACATTAGGAAATCAAGATATTGGAACTTACTTATATCAGGATGTATTAGAAATCGATAATGTCAATTATTCATTTGATAATGAAACCCTGCAACAAGGAGCTGTTCTAGAGGTTTTTAGAGATCAGGGGATTAAATGGGAATCTACAAGTGTTTTAGATATAGGTTTTGATTTTCAGTCTAAGAATAATTTGATAGGAATAACATTTGATTGGTTTAGAAAACACACTTACGATATTTTAGCTTTTCAGCCAGTTCCGGCAAGTCTTGGCTTAGATGAACCAACTCTTAACGATGGAGAAATGCTAAATAAGGGTTTTGAACTGGAGCTTACCCATAGAAATAGCATCGGAGAATTTAATTATAATGCAAACTTCCTATTCTCGAGGATAAGAAATGAGCTTCTAGAAATACGGGTGCCAAATTACGGATCTAGAATTAGGGAAGAAGGTCTTCCTTACGATTCTCATTACTTATATGAGTGGGATGGCATTTTTCAAATAGAAGATATTAATAATCCGGATGTTCCTTTTCATCAATTAAATGCGAATCCTAGACCCGGAGATCTTAAAATGAAAGATCAAAATGGAGATGGAGTAGTAGACGCGGAAGATAGAATAGTAGTAGATGGGGCGTATCCTGATTTCACTTATTCTTTTGGATTTAATGCTAACTATAAAAATTTTACTTTCAGTGCTTTCTTTCAGGGAGTTAAGGGGATAAAGGCAAGATTAGAAAATTGGGGGGTCGATCCTTATATGCAAGGAACCGCACCAACACAAGAATGGAGAAATGCATGGACTCCAGAAAATCCAACGAATGCTCTTCCAGCTTTATATATTGCTGGCTACCCAGGTGTTGCTAGCTATAAAGCTTCGACATTTTATTTAAAAGATGCATCATATTTAAGATTGAAGAATATAAATATAGGGTACGATTTGCCAAGTAGTGTTTTACAAACATTAAATGCCAAAAGAATTAATGTTTATTTCTCGGCAGATAATCTTTTGACTATTACAGATTTCAAAGGGGGCGATCCGGAAAGGACATCGCTTACTGGGAATTTGGCACAATATCCTCAAGCCAAAGTTTACAATTTTGGATTAAATGTTACTTTTTAAATAAAATTAATATGAAAAGTTTAAATATAATTATTCTGGTAATGAGTGCGATGCTAATCTTGTCCTGTAATGATGACTTTTTAGATAAAAATCCACCAGATACAATTTCTACCCAAAACTTCTGGACTTCACAGGAAGATGTAGAAACTGCCTTAGCGGGGGTATATTATAGACTACAAGAAAATTTTCTTGGCTATGAAAGAGTATATTTAGATGGATTAACAGATAATGCCTTTCTTGATCCCGGAAATTCTAACCAGTCCAATCTGGGAAATGTGGCATTGGGGAATATTTCGGCAAATTTGGGAGGAGCCATTCCAAATATGTATGAAACTCCTTACCGCGTTATTGTAGCTTGTAATTATTTTTTAGATAATATTGATAAGGCACCTATAGAGCAATCAGAAATTTTAACTTATAGAGCAGAAGTACGATTTATTAGAGCTTTAGCCTACTTTGATTTAGTAAGAACTTTTGGAGGAGTAATAATCTATCGAGATTATCCTCAAAATTTAGAAGAGGTTAAAATTGCAAAAAGCACCGTTCAGGAGGTATATTCTTTCATCCAGGAAGATCTGCAATTTGCCATAGATAATCTGCCACGAAAAGATTTTCAAGGTCATGCTGTGAAAGGTAGTGCTAATAGTCTTATGGGGCGTGTATTAATCACTCAAGAAAAATTTGGTGAAGCTTTGCCCTATTTAAAAGCGGTCATTGATTCTGAAGTTTTTGGTCTTGCAAATAATTACAAATTATTATTTCTCACAAATGGGCAAATAGATCCCTCCATTAATAAAGAAATAATTTTTGCGACTCAATACCTTTCGCCTAATAATCCTCAAAGAATTAGACCGGGTGCAGGTGGCCATGATGTTGAGTTAGGATGGTACTCATTGCTTCAGCCTTATAAAGACCTGGTTGATAGTTACGAAATGATTGATGGTAAACTGCCAGAGAATTCTGCGATTTACAATCCCAATAATCCTTACGAAAATAGAGACCCACGTTTAGATATGACGATCAAACTTCCTAACGAAATTTGGAAGAATAACCAAGGTGAAGTATGGGATGGAAGTTATAATTCTTATACAGGATTTCTTACTGAAAAGTATGTAGATCTTTCAAAGGCACCGTTTACTTCCTCCACAGCTATAAACACCGATCAGGACTATATACATATCCGCTATGCTGATGTTCTGCTAATGTTTGCTGAAGCTCAAAACGAGGTCAATGGCCCTAATGATATGGCGTATAATACAATCGATGAAGTTCGAAATAGGCCAGGTGTAGAAATGCCTCCTGTAGACAGAACGCGATACAACACTAAAGAAGAGTTAAGAAATTATATACGTAGAGAAAGAAGAGTAGAATTAGCACTTGAAGGTATAAGATATAATGATTTGAAAAGATGGAAAATTGCAGAAGATGTTATTTCAAACATAACCAACCCTTTAGGGCAAAATCCAATCTTTAGAGGTTTTAATTATCTTATGCCTTTCCCTCAATCTGAATTAGATAACAATACAAATTTAGTGCAAAATCCAGGATACTAAAATTATATTAACGATTCATAACAAAATCTATGTTTTAAAAACATGATTATAATATAAGATTTAATTATTACCTCAAGGCTGAATTCGGCGTTTATCCAGGGATTATTCGTTTAATATCATCCATTAGTTTTTGAAATCATCAAACAGTAAAATATTATGAAAAAAACGATAGTAAAGGCTATTTTAGGGATAAGCTTTTTTTTTATTAATCTGTTTGTTCATGCTCAGTCTAAACAAGTTGAAGGAACAGTTAAAGATGAAAATAATTTACCGCTACCCGGAGTTAACATTCGAATAAAAGGGACCAATGCAGGAACTCAGTCTGATTTTGATGGTAATTTTAGTATTGAAGCCAAAGATGGACAAATTTTGATATTTAGTTTTGTTGGAACGAAAACGATTGAGAAGTTAGTAGGAGAAAATCAAAACTATGATGTTGTTATGGCATCAGATCAGGCAAGTCTGGAGGAAGTTGTAATTGTTGGTTATGGTAAAAAAAATAAAAGAAATATAACCGGTTCGGTAAGTTCAGTGGAAACTGAGCAAATTGAATCGCAACCTAATACAAATGTGGCTCAGGCACTTCGTGGTAGGGTTGCAGGTGTGCAGTTCAATGATAATGGAAGACCTGGACAAGGAGGTAGCATTCTCATAAGGGGGCAAGCATCCTTGACTGCTGGAAACGATCCCTTAATTATTGTGGATGGAGCTTTTTTTTACGGAGAATTAGCAGATATTAATCCTAACGACATTGAATCCATGCAGGTACTTAAAGATGCTAGTGCAACCGCAATTTATGGCTCGAGAGCATCTAATGGTGTTATACTTATATCTACAAAAACTGGGGTGCAGGGTAAACCAACGATTAGATTAAATGTATATTCTGGGATATCAGATTATTATGATAAGGTGCCTCTATATGGTCCAGAAGCTTACCTTCAACGTAGACGCGATTTTAATATTCAAAATGCAAATGAAGGAGAAACACCTATTACCGATGTAGAACGAATTTTAGATACTGAAACTGAATTAGAGCAATATAATGCCGGAAAAACAATAGATCCCTGGGAATTTATTGCGCAAGATGCAATACAGCAATCTTATAACTTAAGTATCTCCGGAAGAATGGATAATATTAGTTATTATTTATCCGGTAATTTAGTGAAAGAAGAAGGTTTGATCTATGGAGACCAGTCAGAAAGAATTTCCATGCGTATGAACTTGGAGAACAATATTACAGATTGGTTGAAGATAGGCCTGAATAGCTCTTACACACAAAGAGATTTGTCTGGCATTCCAGCCTCCCTATCTTCAACATATTGGCTAAGTCCTTATGCTAAAGTTTACGATGATAATGGAGATTTACTACCTTACCCAACAAATGATCAATTAGTTACAAATCCTTTATTTGATGCTTCACAAAGAAAGAATGAAGAAGTTTCAAATAATCTTTTTGCAAATATTTTCGCAGAGATAAACTTTCCATTTTTGGATGGTCTGTCTTATTCTTTTAATTATAATCCAAATATTCAATGGGATCGAGATTATACATTTATTCCTATTTATATAAAAAATGGGATAAATAACACTGGAGCGGCAGGTAAGACAAATGAAAATGAATTCAACTGGCAAATAGAGCATATTTTAAAATATGCTAAAAATTGGGGCGACCATGCTTTAGATCTCACCTTGCTTTATGGTAATAATAGTAGTTTTTACGAAACTACGACTGCTGAATCAAGTAATTTTTTTACGGATGTAAATGGTTGGAATAATCTTAATATAGGAGAAGTTCAGAACTCATATTCATATGCTGAAGGCAGAACTGGAACTTCTGAAATGGGAAGATTAAATTATCAATATTTAGACAGGTATCTTGTTACCTTAACAATGAGGCGTGATGGTTCATCAGTTTTCGGTACAAATAATAAATACGGAATTTTTCCTTCAATGGCATTAGGATGGATAGCATCTGAAGAAAATTTTCTAAACAATGTTAATGAAATTGATTTATTAAAATTTAGGTTGTCTTTTGGACAAGTAGGTAATCAATCCATAGATCCTTATTCTTCTTTAGATCGTTCTGCTTTCGATCAGTATGTTTTTGGCGACGGCAGTCAGACCTATACGGGCTCTTTTCCACTCTCTGGAAATATGCCTAATCCAAATTTAAAATGGGAAACATCTACATCTTTCAACATCGCAGTAGATTTTACGATTTTAGACAGAAGAATAGATGGTACAGTTGAATATTATGATACTAAGACAATAGATTTATTAACGGCAAGAAGCATTCCTGTGATAAATGGATTTTCTAGTGTACTCACTAATATCGGTGAATTAAATAATAAAGGTTTAGAAGTAAGTCTTTCTACGATTAATATAGATTATCCTAAATCACAATTTCGATGGAGCTCATCAATTATTTTTTCAACTAATAAAAACAAAATTGTTCGTCTATATGGGAATGATAATAATAGAGATGGTATTGAAGATGATGATGTTAGTAACCGTTGGTTTATTGGCCAACCTATAAATTCAAATTTTGATTACATATTTGACGGTATTTATCAGGAAGGAGATGATATTCCAGAGGGTTATATGCCAGGATGGGTAAAAGTAAAAGACATAAATAATGATGGAAGCATTACACCTGAAGATCGAACAATTATTAGTCAGGGGCAACCAAAATATAGACTCGGATTAGGAAATAATTTTGAATACAAAAATTTCTCCTTTTCGTTTTTTGTAAATAGTGCACAGGGTTGGGAAGCACCTTTAAATATTCTGGATCCAAGCGGTTATTCAGGAAATAGTTTTCCAGGAAGATCTGTAAATATGATTGATGCGGGGTATTGGACCCCTGAAAATCAATCTAACACAAGACCATCCCTTAACTGGACTAATCCATTAGGAATGTCTTTTTATCAAAGCAAAGATTTTATAAGGCTTCAGGATGCTACACTAGCTTATAAATTTGATTCTGATTTTGTAAACTCTTTAAATATGAAAAATTTGAAAATTTATGTAAGCGGAAGAAATTTACTGATTTTTACAGATTGGATGGGTCCTGATCCCGAAAGTGGATATAACAATATAAATAATTTATATCCTTCAGCTAGAACCATAGTAGCCGGGCTTGATTTAAGTTTTTAATAAAAATTCTTGATATGAAATTACATAAAAATCTACTAAAATATATATTATTTGGAGCAAGTTTTCTAATGTTTCTTAGTTCATGTAATAAAGAATTTTTGGAAGAAGAACCATTGGGCTTTCCAAATTCTAATAACATCTTAAAAGATATAGGCGGTTTTGAAAGTGCAATTGTAGCATTACATGTTGCGGCTAGAGAAATGTATTTTTATCCTGATGGTTCGAGAATGAACTCTTTGTGGCTTGGAACCGATGTGGCATATACGGGGGACAGATCACTTGCCGATTTTGAGAATTACCAAACTTGGTTAACGCCAACTCAATTTTCTGTGGAATTCTATTGGGATTGGGCATATTTGGATGTTATTCCAAGAGCAAATACTATCATAGAATTTGCGAATGGTCCAGATGCGGTTTGGGAGAGTGAAGAACAAAAAAATACCGTTATAGCTGAAGCCCGGTTTTTTAGAGGTTATGCATATAATATTTTAGCAAAACTTTATGGAGATGTTCCTCTAGTTAATCAGATTTATAATAATCCAAAGACTGATTTTGTGAGAAGTCCTAGAATAGAAGTTTACGATTTTGCCAAAGAGGATCTTGAATTTGCAAGCCAGTGGCTACCAGTGCAGGCACCTTTTGATGGACGAATTGAGAAGGGCGCTGCAGACCATCTATTGTCTGAAATATATATAAGTCTAGGTGATTTTGATGCTGCAGTGGCAAGTGCTTCTAAAGTTATAGAATCTCCAAGATATGAATTGATGACTGAAAGATTTGGGAATTATCTTGACAAGCCGGGAGATGTTTTCGCAGATTTATTTAAGGATGAAAATCAAAATCGTTCTAGTACTACCAATACAGAAACAATATGGGCTTTGCAATTCGAATTTCAAACTCCAGGAGGGACAGCAGGGGGCGCCAAATGGTATTCTAATGGATGGTTAAGAGCGTGGGGACCTAAATGGTGGGATATAAAAGATCCGCAGGGTAATTCTGGAATGCAGCTTACAACAGATAGTTTAGGGAGAGGAGTCGCCTGGGTTCGACCTTCAGCTTATTACTATGATAAGATATGGAATGAAGATCCAATGGATATGAGAAATTCGAAATACAATATTAAAAGAGAGTATTATTATAATAATCCTGATTCTCCTTATTTTGGAGAGAAAGTAAATCCCTCAATTACGAATCTTGATACATTAGTTCAGTATTATCCGATGATAATGAAAATAGAACCACAGTTATTTCCTGAAGGCCCAACTTATGGTAGAGCCTTTAAGGATACTTACGTTATGCGACTTGCAGAAACATACTTATTGAGAGCGGAGGCATATTTTCGTAATGGTAATCTTGAAGAAGCTGCAAACGATATAAATACGCTTAAAAAGCGAGCCAAGGCAGAATTGATAACAGCATCGGATATTAACATAGATTATATATTGGATGAACGTGCCAGAGAACTAATTATTGAAGAACCAAGGCGTTTAACTTTAAATCGATTGGGTTTGTTGTCAGAACGGGTAAGAAAATATAATCCGGAAAGTAGTTCAAGTGTACAGGATTATCACAATCTTTTTCCTATTCCTCAATCTGCTATAGACGCTAATATTGATTCAGAACTCCGCCAAAATCCTGGTTACTAATTTATTTTTTGTATAAAAAATCTAAGCTTTCCAACTCTAACTCGGAAATTAAATGAGATCATTTTTTAAACTAGTTATATTTTTTATTTACGTATTTTTTCTTTCAGAAGCCTTTGCCCAGGAAACAGAAATTCAATATTTATCTGGTACCGGTAGTGACCAGACTGTAGACTGGAAATTTATGGTTGATGATGGGAGAAAAGCAAACGAATGGACTACAATTCCTGTACCTTCTAATTGGGAGCAATTCGGTTTTGGAACTTATAATTACGGACATGCAGAAGACGAAGAAAGAGGCAAGGAAACAGGTTATTATAAATATGAATTCAGTATTCCTTCAGATTGGAATAAGAAGCAAATAGAAATCGTTTTTGAAGGTTCAATGACGGATACCGAAGTAAAAATCAATGGTAAACTGGCAGGCCCGGTACATCAAGGAGCTTTTTATCGTTTCAAATACAATATTTCAGATTTACTGAATTTCGGTTCTGAACATAATTTACTGGAAGTGAGCGTCAAAAAACATTCCACAAATGAATCCGTGAATCAGGCCGAAAGACATGCTGATTACTGGATTTTTGGCGGGATTTTTCGTCCGGTATACTTACAGGCAAAACCTTTTCAAAACATAGAAAGAGTAGCTATTAATGCACGGGCTAATGGCCAGTTTGAAGCAGAGATTTTTTGTAATAATATTCATAGAAATGGGAGTCTGGATGCTCAAATCTTTAGTTTAAAAGGAGATCCGGTTGGGGAGACTTTTACCATTGATCTTAACAAGGGCTCAAATTCCGTAATAATTCAATCAAATTTTGAAAATATCCAAACTTGGAATCCTGAAGATCCATATTTATACGAGGTAGAGTTCAGATTGAAAAATAATAGTAAAACTATTCATAAACTCACACAAAACTTCGGTTTTAGAACAATCGAATTGCAAGAGCGCGATGGAATATATGTAAACGGAACAAAAATAAAGTTTAAAGGTGTAAACAGACATACATTCTGGCCTACTACGGGTCGTTCTTCAAGTAAAACCAGAAGTATTAAAGATGTTGAGTTGATTAAAAGCATGAATATGAATGCGGTGCGTATGTCGCATTATCCACCCGATCAACATTTTCTGGAAGTAGCTGATTCCTTAGGACTCTTTGTACTTGATGAACTTGCCGGATGGCACGCATCTTATGATACTGAAGTAGGTAGCAAGTTAGTAAAGGAAATGGTTATTCGTGATGTTAATCATCCTTCTATTGTATTTTGGGACAATGGTAACGAAGGAGGTCATAATACAGATCTAGACTCACTTTTTCAGAAATATGATATCCAAAATCGAAGAACCATTCATCCCTGGCAAACCTTTAATGGTTTGTCTAATGAGCATTATCGACCTTATAATTATGGAGTAGGTACTTACTGGAATGGCCGGAATGTTGTTTTTCCAACTGAATTTTTACACGGAATGTATGATGGTGGAGCTGGTGCTGGTTTGAATGATTTTTGGAATAAAATGATTTGGAATAATCCACTTGCTGCAGGAGGATTTATTTGGGTTTTTGCTGATGAAGGAGTGAAGCGAACAGACACCGGTGAAATCGATACTTATAATGGTGCTGCAGCTGATGGTATTTTGGGTCCATTTCACGAAAAAGAAGCAAGTTACTATGCAATCAAAGAAATCTGGTCTCCGATTCATTTTCAGGATAAAAGTATAAGTCAGTATTTTGATGGTAAGTTCAAGATCGAAAATCGATATTTTTACACCAATCTTAAAGAAATAAATTTCAGTTGGAAACTGGAAAGTTTGCCTGTGCCAAATGAAGACTTAAAAACGAAGCCGTTTACAGATAAAGCAAACTCACCAGACATTGCGCCCGGGGCCAGTGGATACCTAAACCTTTCACTTCCTGGAAACTGGAAAAATTACGATGTGATGTATATAACCGCCACAGATAATTTTGGCAGAGAAATTTATAGCTGGAACTGGCCTTTGAAATTTCCAAAAGAAGTTATCAATAAGCTGCTCCCCGAGAAATCTGAAGGTTCAGTCCGAATGTCTGAGAATGATACTCAAATTACGGTAAAGGCAGGTGGTATTGAATTTAAAATTGGTAAAAATGACGGATTATTAAAAAAAGTTGCTAATCAAAACGGCATCATCCCTTTTAATAATGGCCCTCATCTTAGTGCAGGAAAAGTTGAATTTAAATCTCTTAAAACTCAAAAATCTGGTGATACCTTATCGTTAATTTCATCATTTGAAGAAGAATCGAGGATGAAAGAATTTACCTGGACATTTTATCCTTCGGGCTGGCTAAAACTGGAAATCTATTACAAACCGGAAGAGTACGATGTAGATTTCGATTATATGGGTGTAGATTTTTCATATCCCGAAAATTTAGTCGAAGGCGTTACATGGCTTGGAGATGGTCCTTATCGAGTTTGGAAAAACAGAATGCAGGGCGTAGAATATGGAATTCATCGAAAAGATTATAACAATACTGTAACTGGTGTTTCACCGATGGTTTATCCTGAATTTAAAGGATATCATTCGAATTTGTACTGGGCAAAAATTGAATCAAAACAACAGTCGTTTTTGGTAGCAACGGCTACCGATGATGTATTTTTGAGATTATATACTCCCGAATATCCTCAAAAGGAGTTCGAAGCTCGAACGTCACCTCCTTTTCCAGAACGGGATATTTCTTTTATGCAGGCAATTCCTGCTATTGGAAGTAAAACAAATCAGCCAGAACGGCTTGGACCAGATGGGCAAAAAAATATTTTCTTCGATTACGGCACATTTGATGATTGGCGCATACGAGGCAAAAAGATGACATTATTTTTTGATTTTTCAGCAGGTCAATAGGTGTTTTTCAGCTTTAAAACTGATTTTTTGTTTTTCTTCAAGTAAGTACAGGATAGGTTTAATGTGTTGAATAATTATCATTGATGTAATTAAACAACATGCTCAACTATGTTATCTAAAATTTACTTAAGACTTCTATCAATATTGCTTCTTCTGTTTGGATCATTTTCTCATGCCGCAGAAATTTATGTTTCCCCAAATGGTAAAGATAGTAATACAGGAGATAGTTTAAATCCATTGGCAACAGTTTCAGCTGCGCTTCGAAAAGCCAGGGAATTAAGAAGATTAAATAAACTGGATAAAAATGAAGGTATTCAAATAATTATAGAGCATGGTATTTACCGACTTTATGAGCCAATTCTATTACGTCCGGAAGATTCTGGAACATTAGATTCCCCTACAGTCATAAAATCAGCCGATAAATCGAAGCCTGTTTTTTCAGGAGGCATAGAAATTAAAAACTGGAAAAAAGCGAAAACCACTAACTTAAATATAGATTCAGCAATTAATAATAATCTTTGGGTTGCAGATCTGCCTCTGTTCGGGGGGAATTCGATTCAGTTTAGACAAATCTGGGTAGATGGTCAAAAAGCAAGGCGTGCGACAAATCTTGGGGAGCAGAAGCTAAATAGAATTCTTTCTGTAGATTCTGAAAATGAGATTATGTGGATCCCGACACCTAATTGGGATTTTAAAAATCCAGAGGACCTTGAATTTGTAATTCACCAATGGTGGGCTATCGCCAATCTTCGTGTTAAATCACTGGAAAGGCATGGGGATAGCACAGCAGTGAAATTTCATCAACCTGAGAGTAAAATTGAATTTGAACATCCGTGGCCGGCACCGTTTATAGATTCTAAAAAGGAGTATAACGGAAATTCGGCATTTTATTTTACTGGAGCTGCCGAATTGTTGAGCGAACCTGGAGAATGGTACCTCGACAAAAGAAACCTTAAGGTTTACTATTACCCGAAAAACGGAAAGGACCCCAATAATTCTAAAATTATTGTTCCTGCTTTAGAAAGTCTTGTAGAGATTAAGGGAACTTTGGATAAAACAGTTTCCAATATTCAATTTGAAAATATAAGTTTTCAGCATTCTACATGGATGCGCCCATCACAAAAAGGTCATGTACCGCTTCAGGCCGGTTGGTCTATAATCGATGCCTATAAATTAGAAGAACCAGGAACACCAGACAAAGCCGCATTGGAAAATCAAGCATGGATAGAAAGACAGCCAGCTGCATTTGAAGTATCCAATGCCAATAATATTAAAATTATCGGATGCAAATTCAGTCATTTAGCTGCTACTGGATTAGATCTTATTAGTGGTGTGGCTGAAAGTGAAATTATGGGTAATCTTTTTGAAGATATAGGCGGGACTGCAATCCAGGCGGCTTTTTTCGGAGGCCCTCAGTATGAGGCTCACTTGCCTTATCAACCAAAAGATGACCGGGAAATAGTACACCATCTAAATATTCATAATAATTATATAACCAATGTTACTAACGAAGATTGGGGATGTGTAGGCATTAGTATTGGTGTTGCTCACAATATTGATATTAGTCATAATGAAGTTTCAGATATCAATTATAGTGGGATTTGTTTGGGTTGGAGTTGGACTAAAACGATTTCGATTGCTAAGAATAATCGGATTCACGCTAATAGAATTCACAATTTCGCTAAGCAAATGTATGATGTAGGCGGTATTTATACCCTTTCTGCCCAGCCAAACACAGAGATTAGTGAAAATGCAATATATGATCTAAAAGAGGCATCTTATGCACATATGCCACATCATCATCAATATATTTATTACGATGAGGGCTCTTCCTACATAAGATCTATAAATAACTGGACCGAAAAGGATAAATTTTTCGAGAACAGTCCGGGACCGGGTAATTTGTGGGAAAACAATGGTCCTGGAGTAGCAAAAGAAATTAAGAATAATGCAGGTCTACAACCTGAGTTTCAACAAATAAAAAATGAGTACAGAAAATAAAAAACTACGATTAGGGATTTTAGGTTTGGGAGAAGGTAGAAGTACTATTTCTGCAGCACTTTCAAGTCCTAAGATTGAATTGGTGAAGATGTGTGATCTCAATCTCGAAGTTTGTAAGAAAAGAGCAAAGGAATTTGATTTTTATGAATATACTACAAAATTTGAAGATTTGCTTGATGATCCTACCATAGAGGCTATAGCAATCTACACTCCAGATCATTTGCATGCTACTCATATTAAACTGGCACTGGAACATGACAAACACGTAGTTTGTACGAAACCCTTGATTGATGATCTTAAAGACGCTTCTGAATTAGTTAAGCTTCAGGAAAAAACTGGAAAAAAGTTATTTGTAGGGCAGAGCAGTAGGTTTTTTCAACCGATGAAACGACAACGACAGGATTTTGAGAATGGTTTAATTGGAGATTTAGTTACTGTGGAAGCCTATTATAATGCAGATCATCGATGGTTTCTGAAAAAAACCTGGGCCCTGGAAAATTCTTTTAAATGGCTATATGGAGGCTTAAGCCATCCAGTAGACTTCATTAGATGGTATTTGCCAGAAATTGAAGAAGTAATGGGGTATGGCATGCTTAGCGAAAATGGTAAAAACGGTGGTCTTAAAAATTACGACACCATGCAGTTTATATATAAATCCAAAGATGGGAGAATTGCCAGGGTTGGAGGTGCCTATTCAGGACCAGTACAACCAGTACAGAGAGACAGTGAGATGAGCTGTATTCTTCGCGGAAATTTAGGTTGTAGTCAAGGGGATTATATGGATTTACGATACGCTATAACAGATAAAGATGGTGAAGAACGTATAATAACGTGGGAACATAAGTTAAAGCATTTTTTCAGGTTTGAAGGGAAAAGTCATCATGCCGGAGAATACGAGAACTATTTAAATTATTTTGCTGATAGTATTCATCAGGATTTTACCGCATACCCCGATTTAATAGAAGGAATAGGTACAATTGTTCTATTAAAGGCTATGGAGCGATCTCTTGGTTCTGGTAAACCGGAAAAAATCTCAGCAATTATTGAGGAATTCAATCTGCAGAAACTACTATCCTAAATTTTAAGATTATTTATGGAAATTCATGAGTTATTGACCATAACTGATTTTATGGTTGTGGGTGTATATATTTTAATTCTTGTAGGGATAGGTTACTGGGCCAGCTTTAGAGATAAAAAAGATGTAGACGAGAATCTATTTTTAGCAGGTAATTCCCTTAACTGGACTAGTATTGGTTTTACCATGTGGGGAACTAACGTTGGGCCTTCAATGTTGATAGCCTCTGCTAGTATTGGCTATACCACAGGTATTGTAGCAGGAAATTTTGCCTGGTATGCCTTTATATTTATTTTTTTACTGGCCGTAGTATTTGCTCCGCGCTATCTAGGTGCAAAAACACAAACTTTACCCGAATTTATGGGGAAACGTTTTGGTAATTCTACGCAAAATATTTTGGCCTGGTATACGATCGTAACGGTATTAATTAGCTGGCTATCTCTTACACTTTTTGCAGGAGGCATTCTTATTCAGCAGATTTTAGGAATTCCCATGTGGCTATCCATTATCGTTTTAATCATCATAGCTTCTTTTTTTACTATCGCTGGTGGCCTCAAAGCTATCGCTGCTACCAATGTATTTCAGATGGTTTTATTAATTGTGGTTTCGTTAGCATTAACAATAACCGGGATTTACAAAATTGGTGGTATAGAAAGGCTAATTTCAGAAACTCCTTCAGAGTATTGGAATCTTTTTCTTCCAGCCGATGATGCTAACTATCCATGGCTGGCTATTGTCTTAGGATATCCGGTAATGGGAGTCTGGTTTTGGTGTACAGATCAATCAATGGTACAATCGGTCCTGGGAGCGAAAAATATTAAACAGGGGCAGCTTGGTGCCAATTTTACCGGTTGGCTTAAAATACTGGATGTGCCTTTATTTATTCTTCCAGGAGTAATTTGCTTTATTCTTTATCCCGAATTACAAAATCCAGACGAGGCTTACATGACCATGGTGACCAAAATGTTTCCTGTTGGTATGACAGGTCTCGTGATGGCAGTTTTAATCGCAGCCTTGGTAAGTACTATAGATTCGGCTTTAAATGCTTTAAGTACTGTTTTTACAATGGATATTTATGTGAAGAAATTTAAACCTGAAGCAACCCAAAGACAAGTGGTTAAGATTGGGCGAATAGTAACTGTTATAGGAGCGGTATTAGCCATTTTCATCACGCTTGCGATAAATAGTATCAAAGGATTAAATCTTTTTGACGTTTTTCAATCAATTCTAGGATTCATTGCGCCACCAATGTCGGTAGTTTTCTTGTTTGGTGTACTTTGGAAGAAAACCACCACCCGTGCCGTAAATATCATTCTTATTTTAGGAACCATTCTGAGCATGGGCATAGGCGTCTTCTATTTGTGGGTTTTCCCAGCAGCAGATTATGATTTTTGGCCGCATTTTCTATTGCTTTCTTTTTACATTTTCATGTTTCTTTCTGTACTAATTGTGATTCTTTCGCTTAACGATAAATCGAAAAACCAATATGTAAGTACGCTGGACTATGGCGAATTATCAAAATTGAAACCTTCAGCTAAAGTGATGTGGGCGGCCTTATTTATCGTAATGATAGGTCTTTATATATTCTTCAACGGAAATTAAAAAGCGCTAATGAAAACCATTTTCAGTACATTTTTTATCATTTTTTCAATGCAACTGAATGCTCAGATTGCAATTTCATTTGATAGAGAATCACCAAGAATAAATTTTGGTTCAGAACGGTTGATGCTGGAACTGGATCGTATTGGAGAAGATATTCGATTCCTTGAAGACGTGCCAAACGGTTTTTCAGAATCTAAAAGACTAATCATTGTAGCTGAAAAAGATTCCGATTGGTTTAGAGAGCATATTTTCGAAAGTGATCAGCCCCAAATTACCAATTCAAAGGAAGCTTTCAGAATTTCTTCGGAAGGAAATAAAATATATGTCATAGGGAATGATGAGTCCGGTGCACTTTATGGAGCATTGGAGCTTGCGGATAGAATTAAATCTGAAGAAAGATTACCGGAAAATCTCGATTTCAGTGATCATCCGGAGATGGTTTTACGCGGAACTGCTATAGGAATGCAAAAAATGAATATTCTTCCCGATAGGCATGTTTATGAATATCCATATACTCCAAAAAACTTTCCCTGGTTTTATGATAAGGAACTATGGATAAAATATATGGATATGTTGGTTGAAAATCGATATAATTCCTTGTATTTATGGAACGGACATCCATTTGCGTCTTTAGTGAAATTAGAAGATTATCCCTATGCACTTGAAGTAGATGAAGAAACTTTCAGAAAAAACGAAGAAATATTTGAATTTCTAACAACAGAAGCTGATAAACGCGGAATTTGGGTAATTCAAATGTTTTATAATATTATCGTTTCCAAACCTTTTGCAGAACATCATAATATCCCTACTCAGGATAGAGGACGTGAAATTACTCCGTTACTGGAAGATTATACTCGAAAATCAATAGCCGCTTTTATAGAGAAATATCCTAATGTTGGGCTTCTGGTCGCACTGGGAGAAGCTATGAGCGGCATTGAAAATGATATAAACTGGTTTACGAATACCATTATTCCCGGCGTGAAGGATGGCATGCAACGACTGGGAAGAAAAGATGAACCACCAATCATTTTGAGAGCGCACGATACTGATGCTCCAAAGGTTGTGCAGGCTGCGTTTCCCATGTATAAAAATCTCTATACCACACATAAGTATACTGGTGAGTCTTTAACGACTTATGAACCGCGAGGTCCTTGGACAAAAATCCATCAGGATTTAAGTAATCTGGCTTCGGTACATATTTCAAACGTTCATATCCTTGCAAATCTGGAGCCATTTCGTTTTGGTTCTCCTAATTTTATTCAAAAGACAGTTAAAGCTATGCATGAAGTTCACGGAGCAAATGCTTTGCATCTGTATCCTCAAGCTTCTTATTGGGACTGGCCTTATACCGCAGATAAAACGGCACCCCGTTTACTGGAAATGGATCGAGATTGGATCTGGTACAGCGCCTGGGGAAGATATGCCTGGCAAAAAGAAAGAGAAAGAAATGAAGAAATTGAATTCTGGAGCGACGAATTTTATAAAAAGTATGGCACTGATCGGGCTGCCTCTGAACAAATTCTAACGGCTTATGAGGAGACCGGGGAAATTGCTCCAAAAACATTACGAAGATTTGGAATCACTGAAGGGAACAGGCAAACCTTATTACTAGGCATGTTTATGAGTCAGTTGGTTAATCCGTATAAGTGGCGCGTTTATCCGGGATTTTATGAATCCACCGGGCCAGAAGGAGAAATTCTGATTGAATACGCCGAAAAAGAATTTAATAATGATCCACATATTGGAGAAACTCCACTACAAATTATTCAGGAAATTGAGGCCCATGGTAAAAAAGCTGTTGAGGCTATAGATAAGGCAGAACCGAATGTAATTAAAAATAAAGATGAATTCATTCGACTTCAGAATGATATTCATGCCTATAAGGCATTTGCAGATTTCTTATCAGAAAAAGTAAGAGCAGCTATGCTTGTATTAAAATATGATCATTCGGGAGCGAAAAATGCTCTTTTAAAAGCAATCCCTCATCTGGAAAACAGTTTGAAACACTATCGTAAACTGGTTGAATTGACCGAGGGAAATTATTTTTATGCTAATAGTATGCAAACATCCATGAGGCGGATTCCTATTGGTGGAGATGATGGAAAATATAAGAAGTGGTCTGAGATGTTACCGCTTTACGAACAGGAATTAGAAAATTTTAGAAAAAATTTAAATAATATTGACTCTTCAGTAAAATCTGATTCACAGGACGAAAAAGTTAAAGCATGGACACCTGCTGAAATTAAAATTCTCTCGGGAAAGGAAACTTATTCGGTTGCAGTGGGAAGTCTTGTATATGATAAAATGAGTGCACAAATTATTAAAACTGCTCCTGAAATTTCAAAACTAACCGGCGTAAAATTTAAGGAGAAGAATCAGATAGAAAATGGAACAATTCTCAAGTTTGAGAACACAAAACCTGTGAAAGTAGTGGTAGGATTTTTTGAAGATGCCGAGGATAAAGAAAATCTAATAGCTCCTACCTTAGAAAATAATGCAGCGGGTAATATTAGGGGACAGGCTGATATTACAATTGCTAATGCTTTGAAGTTGGATGGTTATCCCAAAATAAATATACATACCTATCACTTCGAGACCGGTAAAAATGAACTTCAATTGGAAAAAGGAAGAGTGTTAATACTTGGATTTATCCCGGCAGTGCAAAAAATAAATAGCAGGGATGCGGGTCTTGTAGGTAAAAAATCGGTAGACTGGCTATTTCAGGATTCTAATTAAAAAGAATAACAGGGAGGTACAGGATAAATTCATAATAAATTTTAGGGATATTTCAACAATAACTTAGGCCTATTAGTTCATGAAATCATTGAAATACTCCTTTATAAAAATTGCCGTACTTCTAATAATATCTCTTTGTAGTTGCAATATCGCCATTTCTCAGGAAGAGAATATGAGGGAAAGCAGAGCAACCTGGATTTGGTATCCTGGCGATTTCGAAATTTGGCTGAGCAATAAGATGCAAGTACGTCGTACAGAGCGGGAAGCGGTATTTCCGCCACTTTGGCGCTATTATAGTCCGTTTCCTCTCGTAACTTTTCAAACAGAAGTAGACTTGCCGGAAGCAGATGAGGTTAGTATTTATTCAGAAGGTTCTTTTCAGTTACTGATTGACGGTAAGCAGATTTATGGTCAGCCAAAATCTTTCACAATAGAAGCAGGGAAACACACTATCTCGCTTAAAGTTTATAATCAGGAATTTTTACCGTCTATTTATATACAGGGAAAATATATTAATTCAGATGAATCCTGGATCGTTACTAATGAGGATAAATTATGGATTGATGAGAAAGGTAACGCACAACAATCAGGAACACCGTGGAAACCGGTGGGATCTTGGAAGTTCGATTCGCCAGTTGAAAAGCCTTCGGATTTTAAGCTGGAAACAGAACCCTGGAATGCAAAGACAATAGAACCTATTGGTGATGGAGAATTGGTCGATTTTGGCAAGGAAACTTTTGGATACATAAAAATACATGGAATAGAAGGTGAAGGAAGGTTGGCGTTATACTACGGTGAATCTCGCGAAGAAGCTTTGGACTCCGCAAAATGTGAAACTCTTGATTATATAAATTTCAACGGGAGTCACTCTTCAGAATATACACATGATGAATCAAAAGCTTTTCGATATGTGCAGGTACAGGCCGATCCTTCCATAAAATACGACTCCATTTCTATGCTATATGAATATCTTCCACTTGATTATCGGGGGGAATTCAATTCTTCAGATGAGTTGCTTAATGAAATCTGGGATGTTTCAGCTTACACGATGCATCTTACTTCAAGAGAATTTTTCATCGATGGTATTAAAAGAGATCGTTGGATTTGGTCTGGCGACGCTTACCAGAGTTATTTGATGAACTACTACTTGTTCTTCGATAATAATTCCGTAGAAAGAACGCTGCTTGCGTTAAGAGGAAAAGAACCGGTAACTGCGCATATCAATACCATTATGGATTATTCACTGTATTGGTTTGTAGGTATATATGATTACTATCTCTATACAGGTGATACAAGTTTTATAGAACAGTTCTATCCAAGAATGAAAAGTCTTATGGAATTTGTTCTAGGTAGGCGTAATAAATCCGGATTCTTGGAGCCTTTAGAAGGTGACTGGGTTTTTATCGATTGGGCTGATTGCTTACCGAAGACAGGTGAAGTAAGTTTTGAACAAATGCTCCTGGCTAGAAGTCTGGAGGCTATGGCAAGAAGTGCAGAAATTGCCGGTGAAAATAATGACCAAAAGAGATATAAAAGTTTAGCTGAAGAAATGCAAAAAAAACTGTTCGATGTTTTTTGGGATGAAAAAAACCAGGTCATGAAGCACCAGAGAGTTAATGGTGAAATGCAGAATATTGTAACCCGTTATGCAAATATGTTCGGGATTTTCTTCAATTATTTCAATGAAGAACAGAAGCAAAGCGTAAAAGAGAAGGTTTTGTTGAACGATGATATTCTACAAATTACTACGCCTTATATGCGTTTTTACGAATTAGAGGCTCTTTGCGCTATTGGGGAGCAGGAATATGTTCTTGATGAAATTCGGGATTATTGGGGCGGAATGCTGGATTTAGGCGCCACTTCATTCTGGGAAAAATATGACCCTTCAGATGAAGGAGAACAGCATTTATCGATGTACGGACGGCCTTACGGGAAAAGCTTGTGCCATGCCTGGGGAGCCAGTCCTATTTATCTGTTCGGTAAATATTATTTAGGGGTCAAGCCAACTGCTCCAGGTTACGCGCAATATGAAATTAGGCCAAATCTTGGCGGACTCGATTGGATAGAAGGGAAAGTACCAACACCTAGTGGCGAAATCGAAATATTTGCCAGTAAGAAAGAAATACGAGTAACCGGAGTTGAGGGAAAAGGTAAGTTGATTTTCAAAAGTAAATCAAAACCGAAGAGTTCAGAAACAATAAAAAGTCTGGGAAATGATGAATATGAAATGATCATAAATCCTGGAAAGAAATATAAAATAAGCTATAAAGCTATCTAGAATATATGTTTATACAGAAGTATTACGAAGAATTTGAAATCGGTGAAGAGCGAACCACGATTGGCCGCACCATAACCGAAACCGATATTGTGATGCATGCCGGGCAAACCGGGGATTTTTTTCCGCATCATATGGATAAAGAATGGTGTAAAACACAAGCATTAAAGAAGCGAATCGCACACGGCACTTTGATCTTTTCAGTAGCTATCGGCATGACGGCCAATGTGATTAATGAAGTGGCAATGACTTACGGTTATGAGCGTCTACGTTTTACCAATCCGGTTTTTATTGGGGATACCATTCGCGTAAAAATTAGTATTTCTGATAAAAAAGATCATAAAAAACCACAATATGGTATTGTGACTGAGAAAGTAGAGGTTTTTAATCAGAACGATGAGCTGGTGATGTTGTGTGAACACTTATTATTAACCGAAAAGAAAGAAGGCTAATGGATGATTCTCCCAAAATATTAAAAGGTATCACCTGGGGCCATACCCGCGGACTCGTTCCGTTGCAAGCATGCGCACAGCGTTTTAGGGAACTCTATCCGAATGTTCATATTGAATGGAGGCAACGTACATTGCAGGAATTTGCCGATTATCCAATTGAAGAGCTTACAAAAATTTACGATCTTTTAGTAATTGATCATCCCTGGGTAGGATGTGCTGCGAAAACACATTGTGTATTACCACTTGAAGAACACTTACCGGAAGAATTTATTAAGAATCAGCAGGAAAACCAGGTGGGAGGATCTCATGATAGCTATAATTTTGGAGGGCATCAGTGGGCACTGGCTATCGATGCCGCTGCACCGGTACCAAGTTTCAGAACTGATTTACTTCATAAAAATGATACTGAAATTCCTAAAACCTGGGAGCAGGTTTTGGATCTGGCTAGAAAAGGGAAAGTTGCGGCCCCTGCTATCCCAATCGATCTTTTGATGAATTTCTACATGTTTTGCCAGGCTCACGGTGAGATGCCATTTCAATCTGAAGAATTATTTATTAGCGAAAACTCAGCTTTCCTTGCAATGGAAACAATGAAAGAGTTTTACAGTTTGCTTGATGGTAAAATGTTTCAGGCAAATCCCATTAAGGTTGCAGAAATGATGACTTCCGGAAATGATTTCTGGTATTGCCCTTTTGCATATGGATATGCAAATTATACACACAGGGGTTATGCGAAATATCAACTACATTATGGTGACCTTGTAAGTTTTAAAGGAAAAAAGTTAAGAAGTACATTAGGAGGAACCGGTTTATCGGTTTCCGAATTTAGCGAGCATAAAAAGGAAGCTTTGAAATTTGCTGAAATGGTAGCTTCAGAAAGATACCAGTCCACTGAATTTGTATTACATGGCGGCCAGCCTGGTCATCGGAAAGCCTGGCTTGATGAAACCAATAATGCCATCAGTAATAATTGTTTTCAAGACTCCTTGAAATCTCTGGACAATTCCTATTTGCGGCCAAGATATAACGGGTATTTACATTTTCAAGATCATGCTGGTGATCCTTTACAGCAATTTTTGAAAGGAGAGAAAAGGATGTTGGATGCCTTTAGTGAAATGAATAGTATTTATAAGGAAAGCCTGAAAACGAAAAATGAAAAATAAATCCAGTAATAAACCTTTAAAAGGAATTTTGGTCCTGGAATTTTGCCAGTATCTTTCCGGACCTTCAGCTGGTCTCCGGCTTGCTGATCTTGGTGCAAGAGTGATTAAAATTGAAAATCCCGGCAAAGGTGATTTGTGTCGAGTTTTGCCTATAAAAGATCAATGGGTGGATGATAATTCACTCCTCTTTCATACTATAAATCGAAATAAAGAAAGTTACACTGCCAACTTAAAATCTGGAGAAGAACTTGCTGAAGTCAGGAATTTGATCGGAAAAGCAGATGTAATGATTCATAATTTTCGACCTGGCGTGATGGAAAAACTAGGACTGGATTTTGAGAAGGTTCAAAAATACAATGCTGAACTGGTCTATGCTGAAATAAGCGGCTACGGAAAAGAAGGATCTTGGGCTAAAAAACCAGGTCAGGATTTGCTTTTGCAAGCTATGAGCGGTCTAATGTATGCCAGTGGTGATCAAGATGATGCTCCAACTCCTTTTGGTCTTGCAATTGGAGATATTCTTTGTGGCGCCCAGGTGGTACAGGCAATTCTGGCAGCTCTGGTTTATCGCAAGCGCCAGAAAAAGGCCGTTAGAATAGAGATAAGTTTGCTTGAATCTTTGATCGATTTTCAATTTGAAATGTTTACAACCTACTTTGCTAGCGGTAAGCTGCCAAAACGTTCAGCTGTGAATAATGCACACGCACTACTTGGCGCTCCTTATGGGATTTATAAAACAACAAATGGTCACATCGCTCTGGCGATGATTCCATTAAACGACTTAAAACAAATACTTCGTTCTAATCGGTTAAATGAGTTTGATCAATCTATGATTTTTTCCCACCGAGACGAAATTAAATCCATAATATTTGATTTAATTAAAGAACAACCTTCAGAATACTGGATAGAAAAATTAGAAGCAGAAGGACTCTGGGCGGCACAGTTAAAAAACTGGCAGGAGCTTAAAAATTCAGATTCATATGAGCTGCTCAAATTAGAACAGGAGATCAGTATTTCTGAACACAAAAAAATTAAAACCAATCGCTGTCCCATCCGAATTGATGGTGAAATAATGTGGGGTGAGGTGCGTGCCCCCAGACTCGGCGAAGATTCTGAAAATATTAAAGAGGAGTTCAATTTAAAGGCAGCGCATTTATGAAATTGCTGGAAGGAATAACGGTTGTAGATTTCTCACAATTTCTATCGGGGCCATCTGCCAGTCTTCGTTTAGCCGATTTTGGTGCGCGAGTGATTAAGATTGAGAAAAAAGGGACCGGAGATATTTGTAGACAGCTTTATGTTTCTGAGATAAAAGTTGCCAATGAGTCTACTTTATTTCACACTATTAATCGTAATAAAGAAAGCTTTGCTGCAGATCTGAAGGTTGAGGGAGATAAAAAGCAAGTTTTGGAGTTACTGAAAAATGCTGATGTGGTAATGCATAATTTTAGACCTGGAGTAATGGAAAGACTCGGTTTTTCCTATGATGAGGTTCAGAAAAATAATTCAAAGATCATTTATGCGTCAATTAGTGGGTATGGCGACGAAGGAGAATGGAAAAAACAACCTGGTCAGGATCTGCTTTTACAATCACTTAGCGGTTTACCATATTTAAATGGGGAAAGCACAAAATTGCCCACACCTATGGGAATAAGCGTGGTTGATATTCTTTCTGGAACACATCTGGCTCAGGGTATTCTCGCAGCATTGGTAAAACTGGATAACACGGGAAAAGGAAGTCTTGTTCAGGTTAGTATGCTGGAGTCTGCACTGGATTTTCAGTTTGAAGTTTTTACCACCTTTTTGAATGACGGCGAAGAATTACCCGAAAGAAGCAAGAAGAATCATGCACATTCTTACATCGCGGCTCCGTATGGAGTATATAAAACTCAAGAAGGATTCTTAGCTCTTGCCATGGGAAATATTCCAATACTGGGAGAACTTCTAAATTGTTCAGAATTGGGAAAGTTTCCCGATTCAAAGCAGTGGTTTAAGAAGAGAGACGAGATTAAAGAAGTTCTAGCAGCACATTTAAAAGATAATACCACATCCTACTGGCTCAATATTTTGGAGGCTGCTGATATTTGGTGTGCAAAAGTTTACAATATAGAAGAATTAAAAAAAGAGGAAGGATACAGATTGCTGGAAATGGAAATGGATGTGAAAACGAGCAAAGGTGAAGTGATAAAGACAACACGCTGCCCCATTAGAATTAACGGTGAAAAACTAAATTCGGTTGTTGGAGCTCCATTTCTGGGAGAGCACAATGATTCGATTTCGAGAGAATTCAATTTAAAGCCTTAGAAAATGAAGATTATTGATACCCATATTCATATTTGGGATTTTGAAAAAGCAAAATACACGTGGTTAGAAGGAAATAATTCACCTTTAAATCGCACCTATGCTATTGAAGAACTTGAAGGCGAAAGACTCAAAACTAATGTGGAATATGGGATATTGGTGCAGGCAGCGAATAATTCAGAAGACACAGATTGGATGTTACATGTTGCAAGCCAGACGCCTTGGATTAAAGGAGTAGTAGGCTGGTTACCTTTGTTAGATCCTGATTATTCCAAAGCAATCTTGCAGAATAAATATCAAAAGAACCTATATTTTAAAGGAATTAGGCATCTTATTCACGATGAAAATGATATTCGATGGTTACTTCAGCCTAAGGTTTTAAAATCATTGAGTTTCTTAGCTGAAGAAAATATTCCATTTGATGTGGTAGGGGTTTTGCCGGAACACATCGAAACTGCGCTGGAAGTTTGCCGACAGGAGCCGGAACTGAAAATGGTCTTTGATCATTTGAATCAGCCGCCAATTAAGGATAAGCTTAAGTTCGGAAAATGGGGAGATTTGATGAAAAAAGCAGCTCAAAATCAAAATTTTTATATGAAAATTTCAGGTCTGGGAACTACCTCCGGGAAACCTGAAAAATGGGGGAAAGATGATATTTCTGATTATATAAAATTCATTTTAGATCATTTTGGCAGTAACCGTTGTTTGGTAGGCGGTGACTGGCCAGTTTCTTTATTAGCAGGCAGTTATTCTTATACCTGGAGACAGTATGAAGAAACGCTTCAGGATTTATTAAGTGAAGAAGAAAGGCGTGCCGTCTATTACGATAACGCAAATGCTTTTTATAATTTAAACCTAGAAGATTTATGAGTGTAATTGGAGGAGTGGCATTTCATGCTATTGGAGCTGCTTTTGCAGCTTTATGCTATACACCGCAAAAGAAATTGGTCAACTGGTCGTGGCAAAGCTACTGGCTTGCTCAGGCATTTGTTTGCTGGTTTTTACTTCCGTTAATCGTAGCATGGATAACCATTCCTGAATTAATACAGGTTTTACACGAAGCGCCTTCAGATGCGATGTGGAAAGCATTTGCACTTGGAGCAGCATATGGTGTGGGAGGAACTGCTTTTGGACTGGCGATACGATACATTGGTTTTTCACTTACTTACGCCATTTCCATAGGAATTTCCTGTGTCATAGGTACGTTGTTATCACCCTTAGTGAAAGGAGAATTAGGTGAAGTTTTGTCTCAATCAGGTTCATTTTGGATTATTTTAGGGATGTTATTAGGAGTGATAGGAATTGCACTTTGTGGAGTAGCAGGAAGGTTTAAAGAAATTGATATATCTGGATATTCGGGTAGTATTGATACCACATTTTCAGTAAAAAAAGGACTTCCTTTATGTATTCTTGCCGGAATATTATCTGCTTTATATGGCTTCGCGATAGATCAAGGACAACCTATTGCTGATATTGCTTTAGAACACGGTGCTGGAAATTTTCAAACCAATGTGGTTTATATTTTTTCAAATACCGGAGCATTTATAACCACTTCGATTTATTGCATTTTTCTACATAATAAAGAAAAAACTTGGGTAGAATATCATATTTTACAAAGCAAGTCTCTTCGATTAAATTTTGTCCTAGCGACGTTTACTGGCATGATGTGGTATTCCCAATTCTTTTTCTATGGGCTGGGACATGTAAGAATGGGAGCCTATAAATTTACAAGTTGGGCAATACATATGATTATGCTGGTATTATTCAGTATGGTAGCAGGTTTGGTACTAAAAGAATGGATTCATGCCAAACGAAGAACAATTTTTTCACTTGTGATGGCTATAATTATATTGCTTTTAGCTGTATTTTCATTAACCATGGGTAATTCAATTTCAACCTAATGAGAGATCAAACTGGGATAATCATAATAGGAGCAGGCGGAATTGTTAAAGATGCCCATTTACCCGCTTATCAAATTGCTGATTACAATGTGATTGGCATATTTGATATGAATCTAGAGAAAGCTGAAAATCTTGCAGAACTTTTTAAAATATCTAATGTATTTAAATCCCTCGATGAGGCTATACGATACAGTAATAGTAGCACAGTCTATGACATCGCTGTTCCTGGGAAAGAAGTTTTTAATGTTTTAGAACAAATACCTAAAGATTCAGTAATACTTATCCAAAAGCCAATGGGTGAAAACTTGAAAACAGCGCAGGAAATTTTAAACCTATGTCGTGATAAACAAATAAAGGCAGGTGTTAATTTTCAATTACGCTATGCTCCTTTTATTAGTAAAGCCAGGGATTTTATCATTGAAGGTAAGCTTGGAGAAATACATGATATAGAGATAAATGTAAATGTTTTTACACCATGGCATTTATGGGATTTTTTGAAAAATATTCCTAGAATGGAAATTCTTTATCATAGCATTCATTATATTGATCTTGTTCGATCCTTTCTTGGAAATCCCATGAAGGTTTATGCTAAATCTATCAAGCATCCTGAATGTGAAAATCTTGCACAGGTGCGATCCAATATTATTATGGACTACGGTGATTTTATAAGAGCTAATATTCTTACCAATCATAATCATGGGTATTCTCAAAAATATCAGCGTTCTTTTATAAAAATTGAGGGAACCAAGGGGGCAATTCGAATTGAAATTGGAGTCTTAAAGGATTATCCAAAAGGCAGGGATGATAAATTTGAATATATTTTATATGATGAAAACGACGACTGGCAAGAAGAAAAAATCAATGGTACTTGGTTTCCGCATGCATTTATAGGTTCTATGCAAGAACTATTTAAGGCGCGTAAGAACCCCGATTATATTCCCGATAATAGTGTGGAAGATTGTATTCATACCATGGCTGCGGTTGAAGCGGCTTACATTTCAAATCAGAAGTGCGGGGTTGATCCATCTTCATTAGAAGAATAAATATTTAATTTTAAAATAATATGATAGGTTTTGAATTAAATGTAAAAGGCGAAGTCTTTAAAGCAGCTTTATATAAAGGTGTTTTAACCGTTATTTTAACAAAACATCACGAAACAATAGATGTTCATTTTGGAGGACTAGATACGGATAATGATGAAAATATTGATTGGTTAAATGCTACTTTAGAATTAGATGAAGAAATTAAAGTGAAAGTAAAAGATATCTTTGAAAATTCTGAACCGGAGCGTGTAAGACGAAAAGATAGAAAATCACAGGATGAGCTTGATCTTCAGAAATATTATAGCCTAAAGAAAAAACTAGAAGAAAAGGGGCTGATATGAGAATACTTTTTTTTGCGACATTTTTTCTAATGATAGTTTTCAACCTAACTGCACAGAATAGAAAGTCTGCCGAATTAAAATTACCAGACCCGCTACTATCAGAAAACGGGATTACAATCACCAAAATTGAAGAATGGAAAAGTGTACGCCGGCCAGAAATTCTAGAAATGGTCAAAAAGTTAATGTATGGAATTTCCCCTGAAGCTCCAGACGAACTCAAATTTATAGTTTTTGATCAATCAGAAGATGCTTTAAAGGGAAAAGCGATTCGGAAGCAAGTGGCTGTATATATACCAGGGAAAACCGATTACCATTTACTAGATTTATTGATTTATCTACCCAAAAACATTAAACCCGCACCGGTATTTTTAGGATTAAATTTTCAGGGAAATCATGCAGTTAATTCAGATCCCAAAATTCGTTTATCAGACAAGTGGGTATGGATAGGAGCAGGGGGCTCAATTAAAAATCATCCAACCGAAAAATCTCGTGGTGCAGTTTCGAGTCGCTGGCCGATAGAAATGATTTTGAAAAAAGGTTATGGTGTAGCTACGGTTTATGCGGGTGATCTTGATCCGGATTATTTTGATGATTTTAAAAACGGAATACATGCTTTATATCCAGAATTGCAAAATAGAGAAGATAATTTTAGCACTATGGGTGCCTGGGCTTGGGGATTGAGTCGTTGTATGGATTATTTTGAAACTGATGAAGATATTGATTCTGAAAAAATAGCCGTTTTAGGATTTTCCAGGATGGGAAAAGCAGCTATTTGGGCTGGAGCCAAAGATCAACGCTTTGGAATGGTTATCAGTAATGAATCCGGCGGTGGCGGAGCTGCACTATCTAAACGCAAAGTGGGGGAAGATCTAGCTCGTTTGAATAATGGTAATAGGCATTGGTTTAGTAAAAAATTTAAAGAGTTTAATCTAAATGAAGAAAAATTACCTTTCGATCAGCATATGGTGCTTTCTCTTATAGCGCCAAGACCAGTTTATATTGCTAGTGCTGAAGTCGATCCCGGATCAGATCCAGAAGGCGAATTTCTTTCGGCGAAACTAGCTTCCCCTGTATATAATCTCTTTGGAATAACGGCTTTTAGCAATATTCATTTTCCGGAAGTAAATCGACCCATGCTTAAAGAAGGAATGGGATATCATATTCGATCGGGAACACATGATATCACTAAATACGACTGGGAACAATTCTTAAAATTTGCTGATTTGAACTGGAAATAGAATCTTCAAGTAAGTACAGGATAGCTATAAAACTTTAGTATCTTATATTGTCTTACTGTTGAGTCAAACCTATTTTTAATGAAAAAATTACATTTCTCTTTTTTGTTTCTGCCATTTGTGGTATGCCTTATATCCTGTTCTAGCCAGTTTAATAATAAAACCTATAAAAAAAGGGAGATTACCAATGCGGTGATGGAAGAGATTTATAATGAGATCAAAACTCCATATAAATATGGTTTGGTGATGGTTCCTGAAGATAATTCCTATAAAATGGATTGCCCAAGTGTTTATAAAATTGATGATATCTGGTATATGACTTACCTTATTTATGACGGTAGAGGTTATGAAACCTGGATGGCTAAAAGTAAAAATCTGCTCGACTGGGAACATCTAGGAAAGGTGATGTCTTTTTCAAACGATACGACCCAATGGGATAGAAATCAAAAGGCAGGATATATCGCTTTACAAGATCCAACATGGGGTGGTAGTTATGAATGGAATACATATGATAATAAATATTGGATGAGCTATTTTGGAGGTGATAGTGAAGGTTATGAAGCCGGGACTTTATCGCTAGGCATGGCTTATTCTGAAAAAGTACCTAATAAACCAGTTGAATTTGAAAGACTGCCAAAACCTATACTTACACCACATGATCAAGATGCCAGATGGTATGATAACAGCACCATGTATAAGGAAACTGTGATAAGAGATTTTCAAGGAGAAACAGGTCACGAATTTATTATGTATTATAATGCCCGTGGAGATAGTTTAAATCCAGGAAAAGGTGCAGAAAGAATAGCCATGGCAGTTTCTGATAATATGAAAGATTGGAAGCGTTACGGCAATAAGCCATTAATCAATCACCATACAGGGATTTCAGGAGATCCATATATTCAACGGATTAATGATACCTGGGTAATGTTTTATTTTGGAGCATTTTGGAAGGAAGGCGCCTTTAATAGATTTGCTGTTTCCAACGATTTAATTAACTGGAAAGACTGGGAAGGAGAAGATCTCATTGCGCCATCAGAGCCTTATGATGAATCTTTTGCGCATAAATCTTTTGTGGTAAAGCATGACGGAGTGGTTTATCATTTCTATTGTGCAGTAAATAAGCCTTTTCAGCGCGGTATCGCTGTAGCAACTTCAAAAGATTTAGGAAAAAGTGAACTTCATTTTGTAGCCCCTGATGAGAAAAAGAAAGATTAGGAATTTTTATTTTATAGTTTTAGTCTGTACATGTTTGTCCACATTTGGTCAAACGGTTACCGGGGAAAAGGCGGGGATACCAGAATTACCCCAAATTTATGAGCCTAATCCCTGGGAGAATCCTTTGGTAACCAGTATCAATCGCAAACCAGCAAGAGCTACAGCTTATTCCTATAAAAATATTGAAGATGCATTAGCGGGTGATCGAAACAGAAGTCGATTGAAAATGCTCAATGGCAAATGGAATTTTAAATATGCTATAAACCTTCAAAATGCGCCATCAGATTTTTATAAAAAGCAAGTAAACAATTGGGATACAATTGAAGTTCCTTCAAACTGGGAATTAAAGGGGTACGATATCCCAATTTACAAAAGTGCAGTGTATCCTTTCCGTCCTATAAATCCACCATCAGTACCAAAAGATACTAATGGAGTGGGGTCTTATCAAAGAAATTTCACCGTTCCGGTAGATTGGAAAGATCATACTATTACGTTGCATTTTGGCGGTGTAAGCTCAGCCTTTAAAGTATGGATTAATGGTGATTTTTTAGGATACGGGCAAGATAGTTTTTTACCATCAGAATTTAATATTACACCTTATTTAACAGAAGGTGAAAATACACTTTCGGTACAAGTGTTACGTTGGAGCGATGGATCCTATTTAGAAGATCAAGATCATTGGCGATTAAGTGGTATTCAAAGAGAAGTATTTCTTATGGCTGAACCTAAATTGCATATAGAAGACTTTTTCTTTCAAGGAAAATTGGATAAAAATTATACTGATGCTCTATTTCAATTAAGACCAGAAGTGCAAAACCTTACTGGGGATACCATTAAAAACCATCGCCTAGAAGTTCAGTTATACGATCCAGAGAATCACCCTGTTTTTGAAAAAGCTTTGGATACGGTGGTTTCAGAAATAATTAATGAAAGTTATCCCAGATTGGATAATGTAAGGTTTGGTTTTTTTGAAAAGAAAATAAAAAATCCAAAAAAATGGAGTGCTGAGGTTCCGAATCTTTACACTCTATTATTGATTTTAAAGGATGCTGAAGGAAATATTTCTGAAGTAAAAGCATCAAAAATAGGATTTCGATCTATCGAATTTTCTAAAGAAAACAGCAAATTGTTGATTAACGGAAAAGAAACCTATGTCTACGGAGTAAATCGCCATGATCATCATCCTGTTCGAGGAAAAGCAATGACTCGAGAAGATATGGAAGAGGATATTAAAACCATCAAACGGTTTAATTTCAACTTGATACGGACAAGCCATTATCCCAACGATTCATATATTTATGACTTATGCGATAAATATGGTTTGATGGTTATGGATGAAGCTAATTTAGAGACTCATGGAATTGGTGGTAAGTTAAGTAATGATCCTAAATGGAATCATGCTTATATGGAACGAATGACCAGAATGGTCGAACGTGATAAAAATCATCCCAGCATTATATTCTGGAGTTTGGGTAATGAGGCTGGTAGCGGGCCCAATCATGCTGCTATGGCGGGATGGACTCATAATTTTGATATTACCAGACCTGTACATTACGAACCCGCCCAAGGTGATCCGCGCTTAGAGGGGTATCTGGATCCTCTAGATGAAGGTTATCCTTCTACCGGTGACCATTCACATCGTTTTGAGAATCCTAAAGATGCACCTTATGTAGATATGGTGAGTCGATTTTATCCCGGAGTATTTACGCCAAAATTTCTGGTAGATAAAAAGGCCGATACCAGGCCAATTATTTTTGTGGAATATTCTCATTCTATGGGAAATTCAACAGGGAATTTAAAAGAATTATGGGATGAATTTAGGTCTTTGCCAAGAGTGATTGGTGGTTGTATTTGGGATTATAAAGACCAGGGATTACTAAAAAACGATCCTAAAACAGGAGAAAATTTCTATGCTTATGGCGGTGATTATGGTGAAAAATTGCATGATGGTAATTTTAATATTAATGGTATTGTAGCGTCAGATGGTCGACCAAAAGCTGCGATGTTTGAAAATAAATGGGTTTACCAACCTGCGAGCAGCAAATTGATTAATCAAAATACGTTACAAGTTACCAACCGAAATCCGGTACAAAATTTATCGGTTTACGATGTTGCTTTGATTCTTGTTAAAGATGGTGAAATTGCTAAAGAAAAAATAGTCAAGCCTTTGGATGTTGCTCCTGGCGATACTATAACTATTAACCCTTCATTATTCGTATCAAATCTTGAAAAAGAATCTGAATATTTATTGAATATTGAGTTTCGGTTAAAAGAAAATAAAGCTTGGGCTGATAAGGGATTTGTAGTAGCTTCAGACCAGTTTTTGATACAGTCCAAACCAGAAATTCAGCCGAAATTCAATGAAAGGTCAAATATTCAAGTCTCTGAAGATTCAGAAAAAGCTATCGTGAAATCGGAATATTTTGAAGCCGAATTCTATAAGACAAATGGAGCTTTATCTTCCTTAATAATCGATGGAGAAGAACAGATATTTTCTCCATTACTACCAAATTTTGTACGTCCGTTAACCGATAATGATCGAAAAGGATGGAAACCAAATAAAGTATTAAAACAATGGTACAAAGCTGAACCCAAATTGGTCGATTTCAAAGTAAATTCCAAAAAACAATCGGTAACTATCCGTAGTCACTACGAGGTCATTAAAGATAGCGCAACGCTAACAATAACTTACGAAATTTTGCCTGAGGCTTTAATCAAAGTAGATTATGCCCTAAATGCTTCTGAACAATTACCGAATATTCCGAAAATTGGTATGCAGCTAGGAATCAAGAAAAATTACGACTTGGTGAATTGGTATGGTAAAGGGCCCATGGAAAATTATAGTGATCGAAATCATGGTTTTCGTATAGGTGAATATTCCAAAAAGCTTAACGAATTTATAGAGCCTTATGTGATGCCACAGGAAAACGCTAATCGTACAGAAGTTCGTTGGATGGCATTAACAACTTCAAAAAAAAATAAAGGTTTTTTAGTCGTTTCTCAACAAAAAACATTGAGTATGAGTGCCTGGCCATATACTCAGGAAAATTTAAATAATGCTAAGCATACCACAGATTTGAAGAATCCCGGTTATATAACCTTAAATATCGATTTAAAACAAATGGGTGTGGGAGGAAATGATAGTTGGTCTCCTGTTGGTCAACCTTTGGAAAAGTATCAAATCCCTTCGCAAAATTACGAGTATAGTTTTTTTCTGATTCCTTTTAAAAAAGGAACAAATTTAAAAGACAACTTGCAAAAGTTTAAGTATTGATGATTAAAAAAAGCTTCATTTATATTGCTTTATTTTTAGCTGTAGTCACTACAGAAACTTTGTTTTCACAGGAGAAAGACGAAGCCTACGAAAATTCCAAACCCTGGGTGTACTGGTATTGGATGAATAGTGCTTATTCCAAAAAAGGGATTACAGCTGATTTAGAAGCGATGAAAGATGCTGGGATTGCCGGTGCTTATTTAATGACCATTAAAGGTCCTACAGATCCGCCATTAATAAATCCTCCTATCTTACAATTAAGCGAGGAGTTTTGGGAAATGGTTGGTTTTGCAACTGAAGAAGCAAATCGTTTAGACCTGAAAATAGCCATGCATGCAGCCGATGGTTTTGCCGTTGCAGGTGGCCCTTGGATAAAACCAGAACAATCTATGCAAAAACTGGTTTGGACAGATACTGTTGTTAGTGGAGGGAATACACTTAATCTCAATTTAAAACAGCCTGAAACTATTGAGCATTACTATAAAGATATCGCTACGTTTGCCATTCCACAATATTCAGAAGAAATAACATCTAGTGATAAATCGCCAAAAGTAACATCTACCAAAATTGATTTTGATGCTTATTTTCTTAATGATCCTTCGAGTGAAGATGAATTGAAGTTGAGTGAAAAAGGATGGATTCAGTATGAGTTTAAAGAAGCCTTTTTATGTAAATCTATTTTAATTGAAAGTAAAGGAGTAAACTATCAGGCACATCGTCTTCGAGTTATGGTGAGTGATGATGGAACTAATTTCAAAGATCTTGGAAGGCTTATGGCACCGCGTCATGGTTGGCAAGATTCAGGAATTCCTTATACACATAGTATAGAACCGGTAAAAGCAAAATATTTTCGATTTGTGTATGATCCTGAAGGATCTGAGCCTGGTTCTGAAGATCTCGATGCCGCGAAATGGAAACAATCCCTGAAGGTGAGTAAAATTATACTTTCTAATCAATCAAAAATAGGCAATTACGAAGGTAAATCAGGTTTAGTCTGGAGAGTAAGTCCGGAAACCACCACTATTCTTAAAGGTGATTATATAAAAAAAGATAAGATTGTAGATATTTCTGAATATGTAGACAAAAAAGGATCATTAAGCTGGAATGTTCCCTCTGGTAAATGGAAGATTATACGTTTTGGACATACCACTACCGGTCAGGAAAATGAAACCGGAGGAGCAGGAAAAGGGCTGGAAGTAGATAAATTTAATCCAGATGCAATAAAATTTCAATTCCATAAATGGTTTGGAAAATCAGCAGCGATAGCTGGGGAAGATTTGGTTCCAAAAGTGCTGAGTATTCTGCATATTGATAGCTGGGAGGCAGGAAGCCAGAACTGGAGTACTGTTTTTAGAGATGAATTTAAAAGTCGTCGTGGGTATGACATTGTTCCATTTCTTCCGCTTTTTGCTGGAATTCCTTTAGAAGACAAGGAAACTTCAGAGCAGGTTTTATATGATGTACGTAAAACTATTTCTGAACTGATTGTGGATAATTTCTTCGGAACCATGAAAAATGAAGCAGATCAACTAGGTGTGAAATTCAGTTCCGAAAATGTAGCGCCAACTATGGTTAGTGATGCATTAATGCATTTTAAAAATGTTGATTATCCCGGAGGTGAATACTGGTTAAAAAGTCCGACCCACGATAAACCAAACGATATGTTAGATGCTATTTCAGGAGGGCATATTTACGATAAAAATATTATTCAGGCTGAAGCATTTACTGAGCTAAGGATGGACTGGGATGAAGACCCAGAGTTATTGAAACCAATGGCAGATCGTAATTTTGCGCTTGGTGTAAATCGAATCTTTTATCATGTTTTTGTACATAACCCATGGTTAGATCGTAAACCTGGAATGACTTTAGATGGCGTAGGGCATTATTTTCAAAGAGATCAAACCTGGTGGAAGCCTGGTAAAGCATGGGTCGAGTATTGTAGAAGAGTTCAGTTTCAACTTCAAAAAGGAACTCCGGTAGTAGATCTAGCCGTTTTTAGTGGAGAAGAATTACCGTCTAGATCAGTTTTACCGGATAGATTGGTTCCCTTTATGCCGAATATTTTTGGAGAAGAACGAGTTATTTCTGAAAAATCTCGTTTAAAAAATAAAGGACAGCCTACGGCAAAAATGCCTAAAGAAGTTACCTATTCTAAAAATGTTACGAATCAAAAGGATTGGGTGAACACCATGAATGGTTATAAATATGATTCATTCAATCCAGATGTTTTGCTCAATGACGCTAAGGTTATTGATGGGTATGTTCAATTTAAGGGAAATATTCAGTACAAGGCGTTAGTATTTCCCGGAAGTCAAAAAATGTCGCCTAATCGTATGATTTCAAAAAAAGTAGCCGATAAAATATTAAAATTAGTCAAAAATGGAGCTACAATTTTCGTTGCTGAAAAACCGCTTCGGATTTCAGGATTTTCGGATTCAATAGATAAATTGGAATGGAAAAAAACAATCGATGAAATCTGGAAAGGCTATAAAAACGATTTGAATTTAGAAGTTGGTAACTCTTGGAAAATAGGAAAAGGAAAAGTAATTCAACTTCCATTTTACGGGAAGAATTTTAATGAAATAGGCGTTGAGCCAGATGTATTGTTTCCTCAACTAGAAAGAGATGGGATTCAGAAATTTTCGTGGTCTCACCGGAAGACAAATAAATCTGAAATTTATTTTCTAAGCAATCAGGATTCCATAGAGAAAGAGGTCAAAGTTTCTTTCCGTATAATTGGCCAAAAACCCTATTTATATGATCCTGTTACTAATGAACCCCGTCCTCTTAGGAATTGGAAAGTAGAAAATAAGCGTACAGTCGTACCCCTAAAATTCGCAAAGAATGGTTCGCTATTTCTTTTATTTAAAGAAAAAACATCTGAAGAGCAATTAGCGAAAGGAAAAAACTGGCATGAGTTTGAGAATCTCTATAATTTGGATGAAAAATGGATACTATCCTTTGAAAAAAAATATTATGGAGCAGAAAAAAATATTAAAATAGATCAATTATTCGATTGGTCTGATTCAGAAAATGATAGTATCAAGTATTATTCAGGAACTTCCGTTTATAAAAAAGAGTTTATGTTTAAAGGAAAGACTGATGATATTTGGCTTAATCTCGGGGAGTTTTCAGATATAGCTGAAGTCATTCTTAACGGAAAAAATATCGGTGTAATTTGGACGTTTCCGCATCGCATTAATGTTTCCAAAGCGCTCAAAAATGGAAACAATAAATTGGAAATAAAAATAACCAATACTTGGCGAAATAGACTAATAGGCGATCATAAATTACCGGAACAGGAACGCTTAAGCTGGACTACTGCACCTTATCGATTAAATGGTGAGAAATTACTTCCGGCCGGGCTAATAGGCCCCGTAAAATTAGAAACCCTGAAATAGCGCATGTAAGGACAGGATGCGAAATTTTATGTTTTGATGGAAATTTAGATTCAGGCTTAATTTATTATGCATGGATAGAATTACCGCACATTATCTAATAGAAACCCCTTATAAACTTGAAGATGCTGCTGCAGTACTTGCAGGAGAGCAATCCAGTGGAACCTTTGTAAGTGTTCCTGGTGAAACGGAAGCTCTAAAGAAAAGATTTGCAGCTCGTGTAGAACGCATAGAGGAATTGGAGGCTATAACACATCCCAGCATACCGGGAGATATTCATAATTCAAAATTTAAAAGAGCAAAAGTTAGTGTGTCTTGGTCGGTTGAAAATTTCCAGGCTAATATCCCCACCTTAATTTCTACACTGCAGGGAAACCTGTACGAATTACGACAATTTACTGGTCTTAAGTTAGATGATTTTGATTTGCCAAAATGGTATGAAGGAAAATTTAGGGGACCGGCCTTTGGTTCAGAAAAAACAAAAAACCTGGCTAATGTGAAGCCAGGAAGGCCTATGATTGGTACGATTATAAAGCCGAGCATAGGAATGTCTCCGGAAGAAACCGCAAAACTAGTGAAAGAATTGATAGAAGCCGGGATCGATTTTATAAAAGACGATGAGTTAATGGCTTCTTCTGCGAACTCACCCTTCGAGAGGCGAGTAAAGCTTATTATGAATGAAATTAATCGTTTTGAGCAAAAAACAGGGAAAAAGGTTATGTATGCCTTTAATATATCAGGTGATTATGATACACTCAAAAGAAACTATGATACAATTGTAGAAAATCAAGGTAACTGTGCAATGCTAAGTATAAACAGTGTTGGTTGGACCGCGGTTAAAGCTATCGCTGATAGAGGTGAATTATCTATTCACGGTCATCGTAACGGCTGGGGAATGATTAATCGTCATCCAATGCTAGGGATTAATTTTCCCGCCTACGCTAAACTATGGCGATTAGCTGGAGTAGATCAATTACATGTAAACGGAATTCGTAATAAGTTCTGGGAATCAGATCAATCAGTAATTAGATCTATTAAATCCTGTACATCTAGTTTTTTAGGTTTAAAAGACCTATTGCCTGTAGTTTCTTCAGGACAATGGGGAGGACAGGCTTTTGATACGTACAAATTTACAAATACCACGAATCTCCTCTATATGGCTGGCGGTGGTATTATGGCACATCCTTCGGGACCCGCAGGAGGAGTAAAAGCTTTAAAACAAGCGTGGGAGAATGCGGTTGCCGGTAAGACTTTAGAGGAGACGGCAAAAGAAAATAAAGAATTTAGGGAATCAGTAGAAAAATTTGGAGGTAATGCAAAAAGATAAGAAACTATTAATGGTTTTTTATGGTGATGATTTCACCGGTTCTACTGATGCCTTGGAATTTATGGCCAGAGCCGGTGCAAAAACAATGCTATTTATGGAGCCGCCTTCAGTAGAATTACTATCACAATATCAAAATTTAGATGCTATTGGTGTTGCAGGTTTAACCCGTTCGATGATTCCCGAAGAAATGAGAAGCACACTTAAGGAAGATTTTGAAAAAATAGCATTACTCAATCCTAGACATGTTCATTATAAAGTTTGTTCCACATTCGATAGTTCATCAGAAATCGGGAATATTGGAGTTGCTATTAAGGAGGGATTTAAGCAATTCAAAAACCGTTTTGTTCCTATTCTTATCGCTGCACCTAATCTTGGAAGATATATGGCGTTCGGTAATTTATTTGCTCAAATGGGTATAGGCAGTGATGGAGAAATTTTTAGGATAGATCAACACCCTTCAATGTCCAGACATCCCGTAACTCCTGCTACAGAAGGTGATCTTCGAGATCAATTGGCTTTACAGTGTGATTTCTCATCAGGATTAATTAACCTTCTGGATCTTGAACTTTCTTTGGAGCAACTAAAAGATAAACTCAAACAGATTTCAAAAGAAAATAAAATTGTTTTTTTTGATGGACTTTATGAGCGCCAAATGAAAATTCTTGGCGAACTTCTGGAAGAATCAGTAGAGGATGATAAGTCACTATTTACAATAGGTTCTTCTGGTGTAGGAAAAGCTTTAGGAGATTATTGGCAACAGAAAGGAAAATTAAATGAGTGCAAAAACTGGAAAGCTTTAAAAGAAAATAAAGCTGTTTTAGTACTTTCAGGAAGTGTAAGTCCTGTTACAGCAGATCAAATAGAATACGCTTTAAAAATGGGTTTTGTTGAAGTTTCGGTAGAGCCAGAATTTTTAGAAAAGAATTTGGAAGATTTTATTATCAAATATTCCGATAAAATTATTCAATTTTTAAAAAAAGACATCAGCGTTATTTTTCATACTTCTAAAGGGCCTGACGATAAAAGGTTGGGAGTAACAAAAGAAATTACTAATAGACTAGGATGGGATGCATCTCGCACTAGGAAAGAGTTACCGGCGAAGTTTGGGAAAATATTAGGACAGACTGCTCTGAGAGTTCTCTCAGAAGTAATGTTGGAAAGGCTTATCATTGCTGGAGGAGATACTTCAAGTTATACTGCCAGAGAATTGGGTATTAATGCTGTTGAAATGATTGCTCCGCTTTACAAGGGCGCACCACTATGCAAAGCTTTTGCGATGGATTCTCCAATAAATAATATGGAAATTAATTTAAAAGGAGGCCAGGTAGGAGGCAAAGCATATTTCGTTGAATTACAGAAAGGAAAAATTGAAAATCAAATTAAAAATTATGAGTAAAAAATTAGCATTAATCCATACTTCAGCTACTTTGGTGCCAATATTTCAAGAGCTTGTCGAAGAATACCTGAAAGATAAAGATATTCAGATTTTTAATATTGTTGACGACAGTCTCATTAAGAATACGATAGAACGGAATAAATTAACTCCGGATACCGCTAGGCGGGTAGTAAATTATGTTGGATCTGCCGAAGAAGCCGGTGCAGATTACATAATGGTAACATGTTCTTCTATCGGTGCTGCGGTAGAGTCATCAGAAATTTTAACTTCTGTTCCCGTGCTCCGTGTAGATCGTCCTATGGCAGATAAAGCGGTTGCTGAAGGAAAAAAAATTGGAGTGGTTGCCACGCTTCCTACAACTTTAGAACCTACAAGTGATCTTGTTCAGCGTAGAGCACTTGCTGTGGGTAAAGAAATAGAACTGACTTCAAAATTATGCGAAGGAGCTTTCGAAGCTTTGATGAATGGGAATGCGCAAGAACACGATAAAAAAGTAGCAGCTGCACTAATAGAACTTACAGATACTGTTGATGTGATAGTTTTGGCTCAGGCTTCAATGGCGAGAGTGGTAGAACAGTTGGATGATATTGATAGAAAAATTCCTATACTGGCAAGCCCTCCAGTAGCTATGGAATATCTTGCCAGAATACTGTAAAATGAAAAAAGTTTACCAGTACGCTTTGTGGATAGGGGGAGCAGCAATTATTCTACTATTTATATTATGGTTAAGTAATGCTGTAAGTTTAATTCCACCGGTTGCAGTATTGGCCGCAGTGAGTATCGCGATAGGGCTAGGTTCATTAGAGAAACTTAAAACTTACCAATATACTGCGTGGATTATTTGCGCGATTGTTTGTGGGATGTTTTATCCTACGGCTTTTCTTGAATGGGGCACGATAGACCTAAGAAACCCTTGGTTAATATTGATTATTGTGCAATTGGTAATGTTTGGAATGGGAACGCAAATGAGCCTAAAAGATTTTAGAGGTTTGCGTACGATGGGAAAAGGAGTTTTGATCGGTTTAATTTGCCAGTTTACGATCATGCCAATTACTGGATTTTTACTTGCTAAATTATTTGATTTTGAACCTGAAATCGCTGCCGGTATAATTTTGATAGGATCCTGCTCTAGTGGTCTAGCCTCTAATGTTATGGTTTATCTGGCTAATGCAAACTTAACTTTGTCTATTACGCTTACAGCTGTTGCAACTTTGATAGCACCTTTAATGACACCTTTTTTGATGAAAATATTAGCAGGTACTTATGTAGAGATTAATTTTCTGGATATGTGTTTTCAAATTATAAAAATAGTTCTCATACCAATTGGAGCAGCTTTGATATTCGATGGATTACGTAATAGTGATGGAATATTCATAAAAATAATAAATGCTTTTTCAGTAGTTTCCATTTTATGGTTATTGATTATGTATTTTGGATTTTGGGGATATTTGAATACGATATTTTCTGAGCATATTCTTAATTTAATAGGTCTTGTTAATTTTGTTTTCGGAGCTGTGTTGTTTGGAAATTTATATTATTTGCTTTTTTATATTTATCCCAGGATACAGCGCATTATGCCATTAATTTCAATGTGTGGAATTATCTATTTTACTACTGTTACTACTGCTGCTAGCCGGGATAATTTACTTGCTATAGGAATATTTCTTTTACTGGCATCTATTCTTCATAATTCACTAGGGTATACCTTGGGATATTGGTTAAGCAGAATTGTAGGTATGGATAAAATTTCATCCAAAACCATTGCATTAGAAGTTGGAATGCAAAACGGAGGTATGGCATCTGGACTTGCTGGGGTTATGGGAAAATTGGCTACTTTGGGTTTGGCTTCAGCCGTTTTTAGTCCCTGGATGAATATTTCTGGATCTCTACTCGCGAATTACTGGAGAAAAAATAAATAATCTGATCACTTAAAAGCCTGAGATGCCAAGTAGGTGCAGGATGGTTTGATATATAGAATGCTTAAATTTAGGATATCTAAGCGTTGTTATACATGAGTTTTTTCAAATCCACATTAATTGCTATTTGCGTATTTTTTAGTCTTCAACTAAATGCGCAGATTAAATTACCTTCTTTATTTTCAGATAATATGATTCTTCAGCAGCACGCCCAAGTTCCAATTTGGGGATGGGGTGAGGCAAACGCGGAATATCAAATATTTACATCCTGGGACCAAAAGACGTATAAAGCTAAAAGTAACAACAAGGGGAATTGGAGTGTAAAGATTCAAACTCCAGAGGCAGGCGGAAATTTTAAAATTACCGTAACGAATGATAATGATACCAAATCAATCGAAAACGTTACCATTGGGGAAGTTTGGTTATGTTCTGGACAGTCTAATATGGAAATGCCTTTAAAAGGTTTTCCCGGGCAGCCAGTGGATGGTGGTAATGATGCTATTATTAATTCCAGCAATAAAAATATAAGACTTATTACTATTCCACGAAATTCTAAAATTGAACCAGTAAAAGATTTTGAGGGTGGTTGGGTTGAAGCTTCTCCAAAAAATGTTTCAAATTTTAGTGCTACAGCCTGGTATTTTGGATGTTTGCTTAACAAGGTTCTGGAAGTCCCCGTAGGGCTTATTCATGTCTCTTATGGAGGGTCTAATGTGGAAGCATGGATGAGCCAGCAAATGCTCAGGGATTTTGATAGCATAAATATTCCAGAAAAAGCGGAAGATATTAGTGAGCCTAATAGAACAGCAACTGCATTATATAATGGGATGTTATCTCCCGTGATGGGTTACGGAATTAAAGGGGCTATATGGTATCAAGGAGAGTCCAATTACGATCGTCCTTTTCAATATCAAAAGCTATTTCCAAAAATGGTAAATGATTGGAGAAAAGAATGGAACCAAGGAGAATTTCCTTTCTATTTTGCGCAGATTGCTCCATTTGATTATAGTGTATTCACATCAGATACTATAGTTGAAAAATATAATTCTGCTTATTTAAGAGAAGCTCAATTAAAGGCTGCTAAAATAATTCCAAACTCTGGAATTGCGATTCTTACCGATGTGGGGGAGAAGGATAATATCCATCCTGCACAAAAAGAAAAAGGAGGGAAAAGACTGGCCTATCTTGCACTAGCTAAAACCTATGGTTTAGAGGGGTTTGAGTATGAAAGTCCTGAATTTAACGCTTTAGAGGTTAAAGAAAATAGTGTTATTGTATCTTTTAAGAATGTTCCAAATGGAATTACGTCTAGAGGAAGAAAGGTTACTGGTTTTGAGATTGCCGGGGAAGATCAAAAATTTTATAAAGCTGATGCTGAGATTCGACGAAAATCAGTAGTACTTACCTCTTCGCAAGTAAAGGAACCTATCGCTGTGCGATATTTATTTAAGGATTTTGTCGAAGCCCAATTATGGAGCAATGGAGGCTTGCCTATTTCTTCTTTTAGAACTGATGAATGGTAATATACAAAATGAAACAATATTTTTTCATCATACTTTTACTGGCCTGTTTTATCCTACATGCGCAAATTCCTGATTTAGCGGATTACAATCCTACTTGGACGTCACAAAGTAATAATAGTTCAGAATCTATGCCAGTTGGTGGTGGTGATATAGGAATGAATGTTTGGGTAGAAAAGGGATCTATATATGCGTATTTCTCGAGAAGCGGAACTTTTGATGAGCATAATACTTTTCTAAAATTAGGTCGCTTAAAATTGGAATTAGAACCAAATCCGTTTAGTACTGAAGAAGGCTTTAAACAAGAATTAAAGCTGAATAATGGTTTTTTGGAAATTAGCCAAAATAATACCCAAATAAAGTTCTGGGTAGATGTTTTTAATCCTGTAATTCACATGGATATTGAAAGTTCTACAAAAATTGAAGCATCGGTAAATTATGAAAACTGGCGCTATCACGATCGAGAAGTAAAAGGAAAAGCGAATAATGCCAATTCTTATAAATGGGCGCCACAAGGAAAAATCATTACATATGCAGATTCTATATTTTTTCATGAGGAAAAGATTCTTTTTTATCACCGAAATCGTTATAGTACAGTCTTTGATGTAGCTGTCAAACAGCAAAAGATGGAATCTGTTAAAGACCAGATGACGAACCCTTTAAGAAATCTCACTTTTGGCGGACTTATTCACGGTTCGAATTTCCAGCCTGCTGGAATCTACGAAGGAGTTTATCAGAATACCGATTTTAAAGGTTTTCGGCTAAAAAGTAAAAAGCCATCAAAGAATCAAAATATCCAAATTCAGCTGTATACGAAACAAACAGAAAATATTAAAAATTGGAAGTCTGTATTATTAAATTCTGTTCAGGAATATAAGAAAGATAAAAACCGAGCAGCAAAGAAATCGCAGGATTGGTGGAATGCATTTTGGGATCGTAGTTGGATCTACGTTCAGGAAACAAATTCAACAAAAAAAGATTCTGTATTTCAGATAGGACAGAATTATCAGTTATTCCGATATATGCTTGGATGTAATGCTTACGGGGAATATCCAACCAAATTTAATGGAGGTCTTTTTACTTACGATCCAGCTTATGTTGATTCTACATATAAATTTACGCCAGATTTCAGGAATTGGGGTGGAGGGACTATGACTGCGCAAAATCAACGTCTGGTTTATTTTCCTATGTTGAAAAGTGGTGATTTTGAAATGATGACTCCACAATTTAAATTTTACCAGCGTATACTGAAAAATGCTCAGTTACGCTCTATAGTGTACTGGAATCATAAGGGGGCATCTTTTACTGAGCAAATTGAGAATTATGGACTACCAAATCCCTCTGAATACAATTGGAATCGCCCTGAAGATTACGATCCTGGAATGCAATACAATGCCTGGCTGGAATACCAGTGGGACACTATTTTAGAATTTTGCATGATGATTCTCGATCAACATTATTATGCGAAAATAGATATTTCTGAATATCTTCCATTGGTGATGAGTAGTTTGCAATTTTTTGATGAGCATTATCAATATCTGGCAGGAAAACGAGGAAGTGAAAAACTGGATACTAATGGAGATTTGATACTTTATCCAGGATCTGCAGCAGAAACTTATAAAATGGCTTATAATGCCAACTCAACAATTGCTGGTTTAAGGGTCATTTCTGAAAAACTTCTGTATTTACCGAAGCACTATTTATCTGATATAGAGAAATCATATTTAAAAGAATTCCAAAATAGAATACCGCCTCTTAATTTTCGAGAAATAGCAGATAAAAAGGTAATTGCTCCGGCCAAAAGTTGGGAACGTGTGAATAATACAGAGGTTCCACAATTATATCCTGTATTTCCGTGGGGAATCTATGGAATTGGTAAGCCCGAATTAGATATCGCTAGAAATACTTTTAGACTTGATCCCGATGCTAAAAAATTTAGAAGTCATATTGGATGGAAACAAGATAATATTTTCGCTGCACGATTAGGCTTTACCAAAGAGGCCGCTAGATTCACCAAAATGAAATTAGCAAATTCAGGTCGAAGATTTGCTGCATTTTGGGGACCAGGTTTTGATTGGGTTCCAGATCATAATTGGGGAGGTTCGGGAATGATCGGACTTCAGGAAATGCTTTTACAAACAGTTAATGACAAGATTTTACTTTTCCCTGCCTGGCCCAAGCACTGGAATGTTCATTTTAAAATGCACGCTCCAGGTAATGTAATAGTTGAGGCAAAAGTAGAAAATGGTGTGTCGGAAATTATAGAAATAAGTTCAAATTACGAGAGAAATAATATTATTAATCTTTACGAATCTTCAGAAGAAGAAAAAAGTAAATTAATCTTGGATAATGAATAAGATAGGATGTAAAAAGTTAAGCTTTAAGCTTATACTTATGTTAGTTATGAGTCTGAATATGGCATGTGAAGCACAAACTTCACTAGATAAAAAAGACTTTCAAACTTTAAAAGTAGATTTAGATTTTGATGGAAGAAGACTCAAAGAGGTTAATGATCCCTTATATAAATCATGGGTTATTGGAGAAGAAAAAAAGTTAACAAAATCCTTTGATGAAACCAGCATTACTTTTGAAGGAGATCTTAAGTCAGGTTGGTATAAAGCTGGTATACAGGCTCCTAATTATGCACAGCTGGTAAGCGATGGATTAGTGGCTAAAGGATCTTTAACCATGATTATCTCTGGTCTTAAAAAAGGGAAACACACTTTACTTACTTTTCATAATACTTTCGATAGTCCGGAGGCAAAAACTTTTGCTCCGATTAGCATATTTGTCAATAACGAAAAAGTAAAAACGGTGAAACCATCAAATAGGACTGATGCTACTGTTAATTCAGCCATGGCTTATATAAAATTTGAAGTTGAGGATGATAAAGCAGTTACCATAAATTTCGAGGTTGATACTAATAGTGATATTGCAAACGATATTTTAGTTCTGAATGGATTTGAACTGGATGGTCAAAATATGATGAATCAGGCGCGAAGCCCATTTCCGGAAAACTCTGACGAGCACGTTGTCATTGATGACCATTTAAATTTAAAGTGGAAATCTCCTAGCGGTATCAAAAGTCATAGATTATATTTCGGGACTAATCAAGATAATATTATAGAGGCGTCTGAAGATTCTGAAGAATTTCAAGGTGATATCACCGATAATAATTTTGAAGTATCCGATCTGTATTCTATGCAAACATATTATTGGAGGGTAGATGAAATCGATGAAAATGGAGATTTAACTCGAGGTGAAGTTTGGTCCTTCAAACCTGCACAATTAGCTTTTCCGGGAGCCCAGGGTTACGGGCGATTTGCAATAGGAGGGCGTGGAGGAAAAGTTGTTGAAGTTACTAATCTAAATGATGAAGGTGAAGGTAGTTTACGATATGCCGTAGAAGAAATTAATGGTCCCAGAACTATTGTTTTTAATGTTTCTGGTAATATCGAATTAAAATCACGTTTGGTGATTAGCGATAAATATGTAACCGTTGCAGGGCAAACTGCCCCGGGTAAAGGAATTACAATTTCCAGAGCTCCAATAGGCTTAACAGGGGATGATGGTATTCTGCGATTTTTGCGGGTTAGAATTGGAGCGGGAAGAACCTATGATGGTATGGGGTTAACCGGTGCAAATCATAGCATTATTGATCATAGTTCAATCAGTTGGACTATAGACGAATCTTTTAGTTCGAGAGGAGCACATAATATTACATTACAGCGTACTTTGATCTCTGAAGCTTTAAATATTGCTGATCATGGAAAATATGAAGGAGGCAAAATGCATGGATATGCGGCAACTATTGGTGGTGATATTGGAAGCTTTCATCATAATCTTCTGGCTCATAATTATGGAAGAAATTGGAGTTTAGGTGGCGGATTAACGGGAAATGGATATTATGCGGGTCGGCTAGACATTCGAAACAATGTGGTTTACAACTGGGGACATAGAACCACCGATGGTGGAGCGCATGAAGTTAATTTCGTAAATAATTATTATAAACCGGGACCTTCAACAGATTTATTTTTCGCTTTAACCATGGATCATGAAGGAGTAGGATTGGGTTCTCAAAAGGCATATTTTAAAGGTAATGTGATGCCTGGAACATTTGGACTGGAGAATCAGGAAAAAGGAAGACGCTCAAAAATTTCCAATGATGAAATTGTAGACTATGAAACCTTTGTAGATGAGCCATTTTTTCCATCCTATGTAGAAACACAACCCGCTACTTTGGCGTATAAAATCGTATTATCTGATGTTGGATCTAATTTACCTTTAGATAATCATGATAAAAGAATTATTCAGGAAACTATAGATAGTACTTATAAATATAAGGGTAGTATTAGTGGACTTGCCGGTATGATCGATACAGAAGAAGACGCCGGTGGATGGGAAGAATATCCCGAAGAAACTAGACCTGCCGATTGGGATACAGATCACGACGGTCTACCAAACTGGTGGGAAAAGGCGAAAGGCTTAAATGTAAATTCAGCTAAAGGAGATTTTAGTGAAGCGAATTCAGATAGCAATAAAGACGGATTTACCGAACTTGAATATTATCTTAATTGGCTTGCTGAACCGCATTATAGTGTTGAAGCAGAAAAGAAAATAGATATTTCTGCAAAAGATCTATTTAAGGGCTTTGTAAAGTCACCTAAATATTCTTTGCTTGAAGGTTCGGCAAGAATCAAGAATGACATAATCTCGTTTTCTAGTAAAGAAAAAGGATTTCATGTGTTGCGGGTTAAGGTTACCGATGCTGATGGAGATTCGATGACTAGAAAGATTAATATTTTTATCCAATAACGATATCTATGAATAAAATAATTTTTTTTGCTGGACTTATAGTTTCCACATTTGGCTTTGGCCAGGGAAAGGGGCTGGTGGCTAATAGTGAAAGTCCTTACTCAAAATTAAAAAGTGTAGGACTTGCTGATGTTGAGTGGACAGAAGGTTTCTGGAAAGAGCAGCTTGATGTCGAAATAGATAATACATTACCATATATGTGGAAATTGTATCATAATGAAGAAATAACTCATGCATATAGAAACTTTGAAATTGCCGCAGGTCTTATGAAGGGGAAGCACGATGGACCTTCTTTTCATGACGGAGATTTTTATAAAGTTTTTGAAGGAATGGCAGCAACCTATGCTTTAACGAAAGATGAGAACCTAAATAAGCAAATGGGTGAAGCCATAGTAATGATAGGAAAAGCACAGCGAGAAGACGGCTATATTCATACTCCCGTAGTAATTGAAGAAAAATGGGGAACGCTTGGCGAAGAATATTTGCAACAGCAGCTTGGATTTGAAAAGTATAACATGGGACATCTAATGACTGCAGCTTGCGTTCATTATCGTGCCACTGGGAAGAATGATTTTTTAGATATAGCGAAAGGTGTAGCTGATTATCTCTATGATTTCTACAAGAAAGCATCACCAGAATTAGCACGTAATGCTATCTGTCCATCTCACTACATGGGGGTAGTAGAAATGTACCGTACAACCAAAGATCCAAGATATTTAGAGCTGGCCAATAATTTGATCAATATCCGTGGAACTACAGATGATGGAACAGATGATAATCAGGACCGCATTCCATTTAGGGATCAAACAGTTGCTATGGGACATGCTGTAAGAGCTAATTACTTATATGCGGGTGTTGCTGATTTATATGCAGAAACTGGAGAAGAAAAATTACTTGAAAACCTTAAGTCTATTTGGGAAGATGTTGTTTATCGTAAAATGTACATAACCGGGGCTTGCGGTGCATTGTATGATGGGGTTTCTCCGGATGGTACCTCATATAATCCAGCAGAAGTACAGAAAATTCATCAGGCTTATGGTAGACCTTACCAATTGCCAAATGCTACAGCGCATAATGAAACATGTGCAAATATTGGTAATGTATTATGGAATTGGAGAATGCTTCAGATCACTGGAGAAGCAAAATATACAGATATACTTGAGCTGGCTCTTTATAACAGTGTTCTTTCAGGAATTAGTTTGAAAGGAGAAGAGTTTTGTTATAATAATCCACTTAATGTTTCTAGGGATCTGCCTTTCGATCAAAGGTGGGGTAGTAAAAGAGAAGGTTATATCGCCTTATCAAATTGTTGTGCACCAAATGTAACCAGAACGCTAGCTGAAGTTAATAATTATGCATACAGTCTAGCCGAAAACGGAGTTTATATTAATTTATACGGAAGCAATCATCTTAATACGAAAACTAAAAACGGAGATCAAATAATAATAGACCAAACTTCAAATTATCCATGGGACGGAAAAATAGAAATTAATATACAGAAAATCCCAAAAACTAGTTTTTCTTTAAATGTTCGCATTCCCGGCTGGAGCAGTGATGCAGTTGTAAAAATTAATGGAAAAGAATATACAGATGAAATCAAATCAGGAACCTATTTGGAATTAAAGAATAATTGGAAGTCGGGAGATAAGATTGTTTTAAATTTACCCATGCCCATACAAAAAATGGTAGCCAATCCATTAGTTGAATCAGTAAAAGGACAGGTAGCAATAAAAAAGGGACCTATAGTTTATTGCCTGGAATCCAATAGCGAAAATTTATGTCAAAGCGTTAATTCGGTGAGTCTTGATTTGCAAACTAATTTTGCATCAGATTTAATTTCTATCGATAATAGGAAAATGATGGTATTGAATGCAAGAGCAAAGTGTGCAATAGAAAATTGGGACAATACATTATATAGACCTTTGAATACTGAACAGGATTCCGAAATTAATATACAGATGATTCCCTATTATGCGTGGGGCAATCGCAATTTTGAAGAAATGAGCGTCTGGCTTAAACATTAATAAATCTTAAAAAAATGTTATAGAACTTTAAAAATTTTCTAAACTAAATTTGATCTGTAATATTATTAGGTTACTAAGTAATAATTTAAAAATCTGATAATTTGCTAATTTAAAATGGTGATTTAAAAGATATAAGCAGTATAGTGCAGGATAGGTTTTAGAATACTCTAAGATATATTTGAGTTAAATTAAGTAAATAGAGTTTTACAAAGTGTAAATACTGTTAATCTTATTTAAACTTTGAAAATTTACGAAATCGATTGAATTTATTAACTAACAATTATTAATAACAAAAATCTAATACCTATGAAACAAATAACTACAAAGGTATTTACAATTTTTCTTTTTTTCTGTGCAGGTCTAATTTATGCCCAAGACCTCGGTGATCAAAGAACAATATCTGGTAATGTTACGGATAGTGATGGAGAAATTTTACCAGGTGTAAATGTGTTCGTTAAGGGTACTCAAAATGGAGTAGTAACGGATTTTGATGGGCACTATACCATTAGAGCTTACGGTAGAGATACGCTGGTTTTTTCATTTATTGGAATGAAAACCACTGAGCGCTACATTGGAGGGGAACGCAATATAGATGTTGTCCTAGAAGATGACAACCAGCAACTTGATGATGTAGTAGTGGTTGGATATGGCGAACAGAAAAGGGAGCATCTAACGGGTGCTGTAGAAACTGTAAATATGGAGGAAATTGAAGATCTTCCTGTGGGAGATTTAGCTACAGCACTACGAGGTAAATTGCCGGGAGTTAGTATTTCCGGTGGTTCAGTTAGACCTGGATTGAAGCCAACTTTAACTATTAGAAATCCCATAACTTTATCTAAAGATGGTGGAAATAATCAACCGCTTTATATAATTGATGGTGTGCTTCAAATTGATGCTCAGGGAAGAAATGATAATACCTTGTTTAATCAGCTCGATCCATCGGAAGTTCAGAGTATTAGTATACTTAAAGATGCAGCAGCGGCGGTTTATGGTTCTAGAGGTGCGAATGGAGCTGTAGTTATTAAAACAAAACGAGGACAGGCAGGTCCTCCTCAGTTTAGTTACAATGGTTCTTATGGTATAACCGATGAGCAAGAAAGAACTAAGATGCTAAGTGCGGCTGAATACGCGCGTTTTATTAATGAGCTAAATGGGCCATATGGGAATCCTAATGTAAACCGCGAAGATAGTAATAGTAATAATTATTTTTTCTCGGAAGATGAGATTGCATATTTTGAAAACAATGAGTATGATTGGTTAGATAGAGCATGGTCCTCTGCAAGTACTCAAAGACATTCAGTAAATGTTAGTGGGGGAGCCGAGGGTGCTACCTATTTTGGGGGAGCATCATATTATCAACAAACTGGTAATTTATCGGACGTTGATTATGATAAGTGGACTTTCAGAGCTGGAACTAGTGTAGATATAGCATCAGGGTTAAATGCAAATCTGCAGGTTTCTGGAAATTTCTCAAATCGTTCCTCTACATTTAATAAAGTTACAGGAGAAAACGCTGAGGATGATTATAATAGCCTTTTAAGAGCTCCGCGATACATTCCACCTTATATTAATGGATTGCCTGTAAATGTTCCTAATGGAGGTGTCGGTGGAGATGGATATCATTATTTTGCTATTCAAAATCTTGATAACTATGCGAAAAATCAAGATCAGACATTAACATTCAATATGAATCTTGAATATGAGGTACCGTTTGTAGATGGACTTTCTTTCAGAGCTACATATGGTAGAAATATGGGAACTGGTAAGCTGAGTCAATTGGGATCTGTTTATCAACTATACAATTTTGAAACTAGTGGTGACAATGGTCATATTTATCTTCCTGATGCATCCATAGTTGGTGATCCAATAGAAATAGAAAATGGAGATCGAATATTCTACAGAAATTCTGATAATTTTTCAGAACAGTATAATTTTGTAGGAACATATAATCAAACATTTGGTAAACATGCTTTGGGGGCTCTAGTAACTATAGAGAGAGGTGAAACTGAAGGTACACAGCAACAAGTTTTAAGAGAAGAGGTAGCTCCAGATTCTAATGGTCAATTCAATTCCGCTTTTGGGGATGTAGATGGATATACCTGGAAATATGAATCAGGCTCGCTGTCTTATGTAGGAAGATTAAATTACAGATATAATGATAAGTATTTATTTGAATTTTTATATCGATCGGATGCTTCTACAAAATTTGCGCCTGAAAATTATTGGGGTCATTTTTACTCGATTTCTGGAGGATGGATAATTTCGGAAGAAAATTTCTTTACATCTGATATTATAGATTTTCTTAAAATAAGATTTTCTCACGGTAAATTAGGTAAGGACGATACAAAAATGTGGGCGTGGAGACAACGTTATACTTTTCAATTAGCTAACGGAGCAGTTTTTGGGGGTGATTCTCCGAGATCAGATGGTTTTAAAATGGAACTCTCGCCCAATAGAGATGCTGTTTGGAGTGATGATTATAAAAACAATTTAGGAATTGATATGCAATTTTTTGACAGAAGATTAAATGTTACGGTTGATGCTTTTTATAATCAGGGTAGAAATATGTTAATTGAAAGAACAGGAGCTGTGCCATTTTCTATAGGAGGTACCGTTGCAGCTGAAAATTATGGAGAAGTAGATTTTTGGGGAGGAGAAATTTCTGTAGGCTGGCAAGATAACATAGGTAAGGATTTTAGCTATGGAATAGATGTGAACAGTGGATGGAGTACTAATAAAGTATTGGTAGGTAACTTTGATGAAACATCTGTTTTGCCGTGGAATGCGAGCCAAGGAGAAATGTCCGAAGTAGGAACATGGGGTTACGATTATTTAGGAATGTTTAAAGATCAAGCAGATATAGATGCTTATGTAGATCAATACAATATTCAGCAGGTTTTTGGAATCCCAACGGAAGATTTAAGACCAGGAATGCTTTATTATCGAGATGTAAGAGGAGAGCATCTTGGAGATGGCGAATTTGCAGAGCCTGATGGGATTATTAATGAAAATGATCGTGTAGAATTAGAAAAACCTAATAATAGATACGGAATAGCTTCAACAATTAGATTAAAATATAAAAATTTTAGTGTTAGGGCTACTTTAGGAATGTCTTGGGGAGGTTTTGATGCAATCGATGCAAGGGATATTGATATTACATCAGAAATAGATCAAAATTTTGCTAGTGTACCTAGAATTTGGAATGATGTTTACAATCCAGAGACTAATCCAAATGGATCTATGCCAAATCCATATTTTTCACAAATTAATTCGGTACCTTCCGAGTTTTGGAGAGTAAGTAGTTTTCGCTTCACTATGCCAAACCTAAATCTAGGATATTCATTATCAAAAGATACTGCAGAGAGTCTTAATTTGTCTGCTTTAAGCGTTCAGTTAACTGCTTTAAATCCATTCAATTTTTATAATCCTTACTCGTACAAAGGTGCTAATAGCGCGTGGGGAGGATACCCAATACTTCGAACATTTTCTCTAGGATTAAATATTAGACCTTAATTAAAAAAATTACAATGAAAACAATATTTAAAAAAAATATAGGTAGATTAATATTGCTAGCATTTATTTCCCTTTCAGTTTCTTGTAGTGATGAATTTCTTCAGGAGAAACAAGATTGGACTGGAGTAAATGAGCAAGTATTTCAGGATGAATTGAGAGCTAGAGCCTATGTAGATTATGTTTACTCTCTTTTTTTACCTAACGACGGTAATGTGCCTCAATGGTGGTATCATTCGCATAATGATGATTTGTTACAGACTAGTGATGAATATTTCGGTCAAACCAGATGGAATCAGGAGTGGGCAACTATTTCACCAAATGAGAGCCATGCATGGGATTATATCGGTCGGAAAATGACTTCAAAAATTGAAAATACCACCTATACAAGAATACGTCAGATTAACTTATTTATAAATAATGTGGACGATTACGATACCATGGATGAGGATACAAAGAATTACCTTAAAGGTCAAATGTATTTTTGGCGTGGTTATCAATATTTGGATTTAGCAAGCTGGTATGGTGGTGTTCCAATAGAATTAGAAGCTCAAAATCCAATAGTGGATCCAGCCGGACAAACACCTAGATCCTCAGCGGAGCAAACATTAGGACAAGCAATGTCTGATTTAGATATGGCGAAAGAGCTATTGCCTGGAAGATGGAACGATGCTGGAGATTGGGGTAGAGTAACTAGTGGAACTGCAGCTGCACTAAAAGGTAGGGCAGCTTTATTATGGGCGAGCCCTCAGTTTAATAGGGATGATGATCAGGAACGCTGGCAGGCGGCATATGAAGCTAACTTAGAGGCTAGGAATATTCTTGAATCCAATGGATTTGGATTATATGAAGGTGAATGGGCTAATATTTGGAATCAGGAAGTTGGTAATCCAGAAGCAGTTTGGGTGTGGAGCTTTAATACTCTTACTAATGATAGGCAGTTAAATAGCGGTTGGGAAACTGTTAATAGGCCAAGTGATCAATCATCATTTTATGCAGCTAAACCAACTAAACAGACGGTAGATGCTTTTCCTATGAAAGATGGTAAACCTATTGGTGAATCTGATACTTATGATTATGATTTGCAAAGTTTCTATAAAGATCGGGATCCTCGCTTTTATGCCACATTTGCATTTCCAGGTGATTTATATCCTTATGCGGAAGATTCAGATTACAGATCTTGGAATTATACTTGGTTTAGCGATGAGGGCTCAGAACAGCCAAATGAGGATACTGATGCTGCTGCGAATGCTAGTGGTTTTTACGTTAAAAAGATGACCAATCCAAACGTCTCTAATGCCGATCGATTTGCACAATCAGGCAATGATTACATAGAAATTAGGTTTGCAGAGGTGGTTCTTAATCTAGCTGAGGCAGCAATTGGAATAAATAATTTAGATGAGGGCAAACAAGGTATTATTGAGATTCGGCAACGAGCAGGTTTAGAAAATCTTGACGGTAGCTTTGGTTTAGCGGATGTTAATTCTAGAGATAAATTATTTGGAGCAGTTGTTAAAGAAAGGCAAGTAGAACTAGCCTATGAAAGGCAAAAAAGATATTATACTCTAAAGCGCTGGATGTTATTTAATGGTGATTTTGGAACATGTACTAGATTGGGAATAGAACCTATTGATGGCACACGAAGAACTGGTTTTTATTTTATAGCTCAAAACGAAAATGGTGATGATTATATTGGGGCAGACGATCCTTTTGCTCCTAATGAAGAGGGAGTTGTACCAATAGTTAGTAGGGTGCCCGGAGAGTTTCCTGAAGGAATCACTAATCAAAGCGAATACGTTGAATGGTGGAGAGATAATTATTTCCGAATACAGATTAGGGATAACTTAGATCCAACAGATAATAATTGGACCTTTTCCTGGTACAATGAGTACTATTTCTTAGGAATTAATCAGGATTTAATTGAAACTAATCCATATTTAGAACAAACAATCGGTTGGGGAGGAACTTTTGATCCATTAGAATAATTTTTAAGCAAAACAGATTTAGAAACTTATCTTTTAAAGATAAGTTTCTTTTTTATTTCTAAAATTTCAAAATTTAAATTGTTTTTATGATTAAGAAAAAAATATTGATAATACTGTTCATCTTGGGAATTGTGAATACTTTAAAAGCGCAATATCCAAATCTTACAGAGGAAGATCGACAACGTGAAAAAAATATAGTTGAAAATGCCTACAACCATTCAGATAGTGCCTGGAAGGTAGCAGAAAAAATAGTTTTAAAAGAAGCTAGAGAGGGTAAACCATACATTCCATGGGCCGCCAGACCCACAGATATACCTCAAGCCAAAATACCAGCATTTCCTGGAGCTGAAGGCGGAGGTATGTTTACTTATGGAGGAAGAGGAGGTAAAATACTTACTGTGTCAAATCTTAAGGATAGCGGAGAAGGATCTCTTAGAGCAGCTTTAGAAGTTGGTGGAGCCCGGATAATAGTATTTAATGTGGCCGGAATTATAAAATTAAAAACACCTCTCATAATAAGAGCACCCTATGTAACTATTGCAGGTCAGACTGCTCCTGGTGACGGTGTATGTATTGCAGGAGAAACAGTTTGGATAGATACACATGATGTAGTTATAAGGCATATGCGTTTTAGAAGAGGAGCTACAGATGTTTCAAGAAGAGATGATGCTATTGGAGGAAATCCCGTTGGAAACATAATGATAGATCATGTTTCAGCAAGCTGGGGATTAGATGAGAACATGTCTATATATCGACATATGTATAGCCCAGGAGCAGACTACAAAGACGAAAAACTACCTACGGTTAATATTACTATTCAAAATAGTATTTTTTCAGAAGATTTAGATACTTATAATCATGCTTTTGGGAGTACCCTAGGTGGGGAAAATTGCATGTTTACAAAAAATTTATGGGCTAGTAATGCGGGTAGAAATCCCTCGATTGGCTGGAATGGAATTTTTAACTTCGTAAATAATGTTGTTTATAATTGGAAGCATAGATCAATAGATGGTGGCGATTATAAAGCAAGCTATAATATTATAAATAATTACTTTAAGCCAGGGCCTATTACCTCAAGCGAAGACAGAGTTGGTCATCGAATATTAAAACCTGAATCTGGTAGAAGCGATCTTGATACAGTGGTATTTGGAAGAGCTTATGTTGATGGGAATATAATGAAAAATTATCCTGAAATTACGGCTAATAACTGGAATGATGGTGTTCAAATTGAAGGAAAAAGCGGAGAATTAATGGATTATACAGAAGCCAATAAATATTTCCCTTATATGAAAGCTCAAGAATCAATGCCTATGCCATGGTTAAAAAATATTATGACAGCTGAAGAAAGTTATTCATTTGTTTTGGAAAACGTAGGTGCTACACTACCAGTTAGGGATGCGGTTGATAAGCGTGTGATTAAAACGGTTAGAACAGGAGAGGCTATTTATGAAAAAGATGTAGATCCAGAATCATTTTATCAATTTGAGCACAGAAGATTACCAGCAGATTCTTATAAGCAGGGAATTATTACAGATATTAAACAAGTAGGCGGATTCCCAGAGTATAAAGGAAAGAAATATTTAGATTCCGATAAAGATGGTATGCCAGATGCATATGAGAAAGCTGTCGGTCTTAATCCCAATTATGCTTCTGATGCTATTAAAGATTTAAATGGAGATGGGTATACCAATATTGAAATGTATATAAACGGATTAGACCCAAATAAGAAAACTGACTGGACCAAACTAGAAAACAATCATGATACTCTTGCCGATTTAAAGAATGGTCTGAATGAATACAAAAAATAAAAAAATGAAAAAAATACTTTTTTTAGTATTAAGTATGCTTTCTATCTCAACTACTATTTCACAGGAGAATTTAGACCCTGAATATATAAAGGTAACTAATGAAAGAGCAGAAAAAATAGTGGCTAATATCTCTATAGAGAACGAAGCTGAAAAATTACAAGTAAAAAATACTATTGCAAATCAATATCGATCTCTTAGTCAAATTCACGAAGAACGAGATAGCGAAATTGAAGAAATTAAGAAAAAGTTACCGAAAGATAAATATCCAGAGAAGTACGAATTAAAAGCCCAGGAAATTAGAGATAATTCCGACAAAAAAATAGCGAAATTGCATAGATCATTCTTAAGAGATTTATCAAAATACTTGGACGAGAAACAAATCGAACAGGTAAAAGATGGAATGACTTACGGTGTAGTTCCAAAAACGTATCGTGCTTTTCAAGAAATGTTACCAGAACTAGCTGAAGAAGAAAAAGAGTTTGTTCTAAAAAATCTTAAAGAAGCCAGAGAGAAGGCTATGGATGCCGGATCTTCCCATAAAAAACATTGGTGGTTTGGGAAATATAAAGGTAAAATAAACAATTATTTGTCGTCTAGGGGGTATGACCTTGCTAAAGCGGGCGAAGATTGGAAAAAAAGAATAGAAGAAAGCGAAAAAAAACTAGCAGAACGAGAACCACCACATCCACCTCGTTTACCTGAAGAAGTCATACCAGCTTTTCCCGGAGCCTGGGGAGCAGGAATGTTTACCAGCGGAGGCCGGGGAGGAAAAGTAATTGCAGTTACAAATTTAAAAGATAGTGGGCCAGGTAGTCTTCGCGAAGCATTAGAAACAAAAGGAGCCAGAATAGTTATATTCAGGGTAGCAGGAACTATTAAAATTGACGGAGACTTAAATATCAATAATCCAGATATCACTGTAGCTGGTCAATCTGCTCCTGGTGATGGTATATGTATCGCCGGGACTCTTAATATAAATACTCACAATGTAATATTAAGACATTTGAGAGTTAGAAGAGGTATAGCTTCTGGAGGACAGGGTGACGATAATATTGGAGGAAATCCGAGTCATCATATTATCATAGACCACTGTTCTACAAGTTGGGGTATGGATGAAAATATTTCTTTATATAGACATATGCGGCCATCCTATGATGGGAAAACTCAAATTAAAGATCCTTCCAAGCATATTACTATTCAGTGGACTATTTCCAGTGAAGCATTAAATGCAAAAGGACACGCATTTGGCGGAACCTGGGGAGGTAATCCGTCTACTTTTCATCATAACCTTTTTGCTAGTAATACAGCAAGAAATCCATCAATTGGAATGTCTGGATCTTTCGATTTTAGATACAATGTAGTTTTCAATTGGGGACATCGCTCCATAGATGGCGGTGATGAAACTTCAACAATAAATTTAATTAATAATTATTTTAAACCGGGGCCGGCTACAGAGGATAATATTCGATCAATTTTTGCTCGTATTGAAGAAAGACACATGTATTCACCTGGAAGTGCTTGGGCAGAAGGAGATTGGTATAAGGAATCTCCAGATCGTCCTGGTAAGTGGTATGTGGCAGGAAATATTATGTATGATAATCCTAAGGTCACGAACAATAACTGGGAAGGTATGCGAGGACAAAGTGCAAATATGGAGAATTTACAAGAACTTAAAACTCTAGCCAGGGTTAATACACCGTTTGTAGGATGGCCAGTTGCTCCACATGAATCGGCTGATGCTGCATTTAATGGAGTGCTAGAGAAGGTTGGAGCAACTTTACCTAAACGGGATGCAGTAGATCAGAGAGTTGTAGAAATGGTACGTACTGGGCAAACGCCGACAGAAACAGGAATAATTGATGATGTTGAAGAGGTTGGAGGATATCCAAAGCTTACTTTTGATAAGAATAAAGTTCTTAAGGATACTGATAAGGATGGAATGCCAGATGAATGGGAAATTAAATTTGGTTTAGACCCTCAGAACCCTAACGATGCCAAAGAAGACACTGATGGTGATGGTTATACTAACATTGAAGAATATTTGAACGGAACCAATCCAACAGAAAAAATTGATTACAGAAACCTGGGTAATAATGTGGATACAAAAAGTTAGTATTATAATATTTACTACTATTAATTTTGCATAAATTTCGTATCATGAAGCCCATTAAAATGCCTAATCTAATTCAGATTAGGCATTTTAATATTCCAAGAAAGTACAGGATGCAAAACTTAGGTTTATTGGGTATAATGCATATTATTAAATTCTATGTAAAATGTTCTCAAAACGAAATAGTTATTATACTTTATTTATAGCAACTGTATTAAAATCAGTATTTTGCTTTGCTCAATATCCAGAAATTCCGGAAGCATTGCAAAATAAAACTGATATAAGAATGCAAAATGAGGAGAAACGCTTGCAAGAAAAATGGGATAGTGAGGTTTACCCAATCATAAAAAAACAGGCAAAAAATGGAAGACCTTATATACCGTGGGGATCGCATCCAGCTGATTTTATAAAAGCAGATATTCCAGCATTTCCTGGAGCAAAGGGTGGTGGAGCTTTTACTCCTGGCGGTAGAGGAGGAAAAGTTTTTGTAGTTACAAGTTTAAAAGATAGTGGGGCTGGCACATTAAGAGAAGCCTGTGAAGCAGGAGGAGCACGGGTTATTATTTTTAATGTATCTGGAATTATTCAGCTAGAGAGACCAATTAGTATTAGGGCACCTTATGTGACAATAGCAGGTCAAACAGCACCAGGAGATGGTATTTGCATAGCAGGAGAAACTTTTGGGATAGATACGCACGACGTTATTATAAGGCATATGCGTTTTAGGAGAGGGGCTACCGATGTAACCAGAAGAGATGATGCGTTAGGAGGTGATCCTATGGGAAATATTATAATAGATCATTGTTCGGTAAGCTGGGGGTTAGATGAGAATATGTCGATGTATCGAAATATGTTCAAACCTAATAAAAATTCTGATCGAAAGAAGTTACCATCCAGTAACATTACTATTCAAAATACAATCTCAGCCGAAGGTTTAGATACTTATAATCATGCTTTCGGAAGTACAATCGGCGGCTTAAACAGTACGTTTATTCGAAATTTGTGGGCTAATAATATATCTAGAAACCCTTCAGTAGGAATGTATGGTAGCTTTAATTTTGTAAACAATGTAATCTTTAATTGGTGGAATCGATCAATTGATGGTGGGGATTATCGTTCTCGATTTAATATTATTAATAATTATTTTAAACCGGGCCCTATAACCCCAAAAGATAAACCAATTAGCTACAGGATTCTAAAACCTGAATCGGGTTATTTAGATCCTAAAACTTATGGGAGAGCATATGTTGCCGGAAATTTTGTAGAAGGTAATTCGGAAGTTTCTGATAATAATTGGAATGGTGGAGTTCAAATAGAAGAAGAAAACAATTCAGAAAAAAAAGATCATTTAGAATATATTAGGCAGGAAAAAATGTTTTCAATGCAAAACATTGATATTTTATCTGCCAAAGAGGCCTATCAGTTTGTTTTAAAAAATGTTGGAGCTACTTTACCAAAAAGAGATGCCGTAGACGAAAGAGTTATAAAACAAGTTAAAACAGGAAAGATTAAATATAAAGAAGGCTTGGAAAATAATATTGGTTCAGAATATATAAATAGGCGATTGCCTGCCGATTCCTACAAAAAAGGAATAATCACGAGTCCGGATCAAGTAGGCGGATATCCAACATATTCCGGTAAACCTTATAAAGATTCTGATAACGATGGAATTCCGGATGTTTGGGAAAAGAAATATGGTTTGAATCCACAAAATTCTTCAGATGCTATTGAAGATATGAATGGAGATGGATATACGAATATAGAAAAATATATAAATGGTATAGATCCTAAAAAAAATGTGGATTGGCATAGTATGGATAATAACAAGAATACACTTACAGAACCTTTGTTACAGAGATAATTGATACACGTAAATGAAACTAATTCAACGATTAATAACTATTTCTATTTGTTTTATAGGCAACCATATATATGCACAACAGGATTTTCCTGATATCGGAAGAGATGAAAATGGTTCAATCATCTATCTTGGAGATGAGAAAGGAAATAAAATTCCGGATTTTTCTTATGCCGGTTATAAAAGGTCAGCTAAAAATTTACCCAATGTTTCAGCAAAAATAGTAGTTTCTCCACCCATCGGTGATGCCACCAATGCCATTCAAATGGCAATCGATTATGTTTCAGATTTAAAACCTGATAAAGACGGATTCCGCGGAGCTGTGTTTTTGGAGAAAGGTTTGTACCAAGTAAATGGTACACTTTATTTAAAAAAATCAGGAGTAGTTTTAAGAGGTTCAGGTAACTCTGAAGATGGGACTGTTTTGCTAGGAACCGGTGTAAAAAGAGAAGCGATCGTTAGAGTGTTGGGAAAAGACGATTTTGAAATAACAGATACTATAAAACTTTCTTCCGATTTTATTCCATTAGGAGCAAATCACATGAATGTTGGTGATGAATTGAATAAAAATGATGAAATATTTATTCAATTTAATTTGAATCAACAATTTGTAGATACGCTTCAAATGAATGATTTTGGAGCAGAGACCGGTTGGATTGGATGGAAGCCCGAAGATTGGAAGATCACCTGGGATCGAGAAATTCTTGATGTATCATCGGGTAAATTTCAATTAAGTGCACCAATCACTATGAGCTTAGATCCAAAAAACGATGATGTATCTATATTAAAATATAAATGGCCTGGTAGAATTGAACAAGTTGGATTAGAGAATCTATCTATTAAATCTGAGTTTAATCAGGACAACCTAAAAGACGAACAACATCGATGGCTTGGTATTTCAATAGGTAACGCAAAAAATGTATGGGTTAGACGAGTTAATTTTAAAAATTTAGCAGGCGGTGCAGTGCATTTACTTAAAACTACAAAACAAATTACTGTTGAAGATTGTATTTCAGAAAACCCAGTATCTGAAATTGCTGCTTTTAGAAGGCAAACTTTTTATACTGAAGGCCAATTAACGCTATTCCAGCGATGTTATTCCGAATATGGCTATCATGATTTTGCAGTTGGCGGTTACGGCGCTACCGGTCCTAATGTATTTGTGCAATGTGAAGCATATTTACCGTATAGTTTTAGTGGAGCTATAGGAAGTTTGGCCACTGGTATTCTATTCGACATTGTAAATATTGATGGAGATGCGCTTAGCTTTGCAAACCAGGGACAATCAGCCAGAGGCTCTGGATGGACTGCTGCAAACTCAGTTATTTGGGAAAGTTCGGCATCTATGATGAAAGTTCCAAGTCCGCCAACTGCACAAAACTGGGCATTTGGAGTATGGGGACAATATTCAGGAAACGGTCATTGGAAAGAAGTGAACAGCCATATAACCCCAAGAAGTTTATTTTATGCTCAATTAGATAAAAGATTAAGTACATCTGAAATTGAACCGGATATTCTTGAGATCGGCACAGAGCCATCATCAAGTCCAACTTTACAAGCTGCTGAGCAGCTTACTCGGGAAGCTGAAAATGAACTAAGGAATTTGAAAGAATGGATTTCAAATGTTGATGATCGAAAACCAATTAATTTTAATAATGAAAGTGCTAAGAATTTTCAAGACCTAAAATTACCTAAAACAAAAACTATTAAAAAAAGTAATAAAAAAATTACTTTGAAAAATGGGATGATCACCTCTAATGAAAAACTCCTTGCAGGAAAACATATGTCGGTTATGTGGTGGAGAGGAAGTTTGCGAGATGATGATATTCGAAAATCGTCTCCACATATTACTAGATTTGTGCCTGGGCGAAGAGGAATTGGTTTAACCGATAATTTAGAGGAGACCGTTTCTTGGTTGAAAGAGAATAATATTACAGCTTTAGATCATAATTATGGTTTGTGGTACGATCGTCGTATGGACGATCATCAGCGAGTAAGAAGATATGATACCGATACATGGCCACCATTTTATGAACAGCCTTTTGCCCGCAGCGGGAAAGGTACTGCCTGGGATCATCTTAGTAAATATGATCTTACAAAATACAATACATGGTATTGGTCTCGTCTAAAAAGTTATGCGCAACTCGCTGAAAAGGAAGGACAGATGTTATTTCATCAGCAATATTTTCAACACAACATTCTGGAAGCAGGTGCGCACTGGTCCAGTTCTCCGTGGAGAGCTGCCAATAATATCAATGAAACAGGTTTTCCAGAGCCACCACCTTATGCAGGTGACAAGCGAATTTTTATGGCTCGACAATTTTATGATGTAAAAAATGAGAATCGAAGAAATTTACATAAAAAATATATCGAACATTCTCTAGAGAATTTTAAGAATGAGAGTAGTACCATCCAGTTTACGAGTGCCGAATATACAGGACCACTTCATTTTATGGAATTTTGGCTGGATGTAACCAAATCATGGGAAAAACAAAACGATAATGTTGCCTACATAGGATTAAGTGCTACCAAAGATGTACAAGATGCAATCCTAAATGATAAGACAAGAGCGGAAGTTGTTGATGTAATTGATATCAAATACTGGTATTATCGAGAAAATGGCGAAACTTACGCTCCGGAAGGAGGTAAAAATCTTGCACCTCGTCAACATGCTAGGAAAATGAATACGGGAAAAGAATCGAATAGATCAGTGTATAGAGCAATTAGAGAGTATCGAGAAAAATTTCCTGAAAAAGCAGTAATATATAATACCAATGGAGCGCCTCGTTTCGGGTGGGCGCAGCTTATGGCAAAAGCTTCGTTACCCAGTATTCCAAAGATAGATCTTGAATCATTTTATGTGGAAATCCCTAAAATGAAATTTGAGAAAGATGAAGATTTCAATAGTAGCATTTGGACCCTTCAAAATAGTGGACAGGCGTACTTGTTTTATTTAAATAAAATAGACACGTTTTCTATAGATCTTTCAAAATCTAAAGGCATGTTTCAAGTGTACAATGTCAACAGTGAGACAGGACAAACCCAAAAAACAGAAGTTTTAAAAGCAGGTACAAAGGTGGAAATTGTTCCAGAAAATAATAATCATATATTTTTTATTACAAAGATTTAAATTATGAGAAAACCGATATTATACAATTTTTTTATCATTTTCTTTAGTCTGATTGCAATTTCAGCATGTAAAAATGAGAAGCGGTCTGAGACTAAATCATTAGAAGCGAAAGATGAAACTAAATTCGGTAGATTAATTATTTCCGATAATAAGCATTATTTTCAAAAGGAAAATGGAGATCCTTTTTTCTGGTTAGGAGATACTGGTTGGCTGATGTTTAATAAACTGGATCGTAAGGAAATAAAGGAATATATAGAAGACAGAAAATCTAAAGAATTCAATGTAATTCAAGCTATGGTATTGCATACTCTGGAAGCATCCAATATTTATGGAGATAGTGCTTTGGTAAATGGAAATGTAACAGAACCTGTAATTAAGGAAGGATCTCAATTTTCAGACTCTTTGCAATACGATTTTTGGGATCATATAGATTATGCTGTTAAAACTGCAGAAGAAAATGAAATTTATATGGCATTAGTTCCGGTTTGGGGCGGCAATATTAAAAATGTAACGGAAGAACAGTCTAGGCAATATGGTAAATTTCTTGCTGAAAGATATAAAGATTATAAGAATGTAATTTGGTTAAACGGAGGGGATACTTTTGGTAACGAATATACAAATGTCTGGAATGCTCTTGGAGAAAGTTTGGATGAATACAATCCTAATAAATTAATTACTTTCCATCCAAGAGGCAGACACGACTCATCAGATTGGTTTCAGGAAGCAAGCTGGCTTGATTTTAATATGTTTCAATCGGGGCATCGTACTTACGATCAAGATGATACCGAAAGAGCTTATGGCGAGGATAACTGGAGATATGTAAAAAATGATTATAATTTAAAACCTGTTAGACCTACTTTGGATGGAGAACCCTCTTATGAAGGAATTCCATACGGTCTTCATGATACGCTATTACCATTTTGGAAAGCTCACGAAATTAGACGTTATGCATATTGGTCGGTTTTCGAAGGAGCGGCAGGATTTACTTACGGTCATAGTGCGGTAATGCAGATGCATAGCGAGCAGGATAAAACTGGAGCTTATGGCAATAAAATGTTATGGAAAGAAGCTCTTGATGAGCCAGGAGCAAAACAAATGAAGTATATTAAAAAGTTGATGCTCAATTATCCATTTTTCAGTAGAAAACCAGATTCTATTTTGGTAGCTAATAATGGAAAACGTTATGATTATTTACCCGCAACTAGCGGAGAAGGCTTTTCTATGGTTTATACCTATAACGGTAGAAAAATAGAAATCGATTCCGCAAACCTTGGATTTAAAAATTTTAATGCCTTTTGGTTTAATCCTAAAAATGGTAAAAAAACGGCTATAGAAAAACCTTCAAATTCGGAAAGCGAAGTTTTTTCATTTAAGCCTGAAGGAAATAAAGAAGAAGGAAACGATTGGGTATTAATACTAGAAAATAAAGCATAATGTATCGAAAAATTCAACTACTAATATTACTGTTTTTACCATACATAACTTTTGCTCAAGTCGACTGGATTAATATTGCCGAAAAAAGAAAAAATTTAAAAGATTCTGTTATTACTGAAGTAATACAGTCTGCTATTGATGAAGCTTCTGAAAATGGTGGTGGAACAGTTTACTTTCCAGCCGGCGATTATCTAACCGGAGCAATTCGTTTAAAAAGTAATATTACATTGCATCTTGATGCAGGCGCCATGTTACGTTTTTCTGATGATTTTAATGATTATTTACCTTTTGTAGAGATGAGGTGGGAGGGTACGGTAATGAAAAATTTCTCTCCTTTAATTTATGCATATGAAGTAGAAAATATTGCTATAATTGGCAGAGGAACTATCGATGGACAAGGTAGAAAATGGTGGTTAGAATTATATAGAATTGAAACTGCGGAAGAAAAACCGCCTAGAACCAAATTTCAGAAAATGTGGGTGGAGCAGAATAAGGGACTTAAAACTTCCGATTACTATCAGAGAACAATGAGCTGGGAATTCTTCAGGCCACCTTTGTTTCAGGCTTATCGTTCTAACAATATTTTAATTGAAGGAGTAACTATTCAAAACAGTCCTTTTTGGACCGTCAATCCGGCATTTTGTAATAATATTAGAATTACAGGCGTAACCATAAATAATCCGGAATCACCAAATACAGACGGAATTAATCCTACGTCCTGTAAAAATGTACATATTTCAGATAGCCATATAAGTGTAGGAGATGACTGTATAACTATTAAATCTGGTCGTGATGCCGACGGTAGAAAGTGGGCAACTCCAACAGAAAATGTAACCATTACAAATTGTACAATGCTCAGTGGTCACGGTGGTGTAGTAATTGGCAGTGAAATGAGTGGAGGAATCAAAAAAATTACAATTTCGAATTGCGTTTTCGACGGAACCGATCGAGGAATAAGACTTAAAACAGCACGTGGACGTGGTGGGGTAGTCGAGGATATTCGAGTTTCCAATATTGTTATGAATAACATTCAAAAAGAAGCGATTATGATGAATATGTTTTACGATCATAATAAAACTATTGAGCCAGTCACCGAAAGAACGCCAACATTTAGAAACATTCATTTTTCAGGAATTACCGGTAATAATATTAAAAAAGCGGGCTGGATAGCTGGGATTGAAGAAATGCCAGTAGAGAATATTTCTTTTTCAGATATTGATTTTCAATCTGAAGAAGGTTTTTATATTTCTGTAACTAAAAATGTAGAATTTCATGATGTCTCTGTAACTACCAAAATGGGCCCCTCTTTTGAATTTTTAAATTCTGAAAATATTGTCTTGGATAATATTGAATCTGAAAATCCACTAAAAAATACACCTGTAATTAAAATTGAAAATATAAAAAATATTGTTGTTAGAAACACGGCAATGTTTATGCCTTTCGACCTTTTTCTATCGGTATCAGGAGAAAAAACAAAAAATGTCTACTTGAGTGGTAATATATTGCCTAAAGCGAATAAAATATCAGAAATGGGTAAAGAAATATCAAATAATGTGATTATTACAAATAAGAACTAATGAAAAGAATATTTCTAATAGTAAGCTTAATCTTCGTTTTTTCTTGTAAAAATAAAACTGAAAAAAATGAAGTTTCAATCACGAACAATACGTCTGAATCTGAAGAAACTCAAAAAAAGAAATCGGATTCAGTATTTCTGTTTACCAGCTTCCGCGAACCTGCAGATGAAGGTCTTTATTTAGCCTATAGTGAAGATGGTTATAAGTGGGAAAATTTAGGAGGGCCTTTTCTTAAACCTACTGTTGGAAAAAGTAAAATAATGAGAGATCCTTCCGTGACAAAAGGGAGAGATAGCCTATATCATATGGTTTGGACAACCGATTGGCGTGGTGGTAATGGTTTTGGTTACGCCAGCACTACAGATTTCATTAACTGGAGTAAACCTAAAATAATTCCGGTAATGAAACATGAAAAAGAGGTAGTAAATGTTTGGGCGCCTGAACTTTTTTATGATAAAAAAAATCAGAGATTTATTATTTTATGGGCATCTACTATTCCTTTCAGATTTGAAAAAGGAGATGAGGAAGAAAAAAATAATCACAGAATGTATTATACCACCACTGTGAATTTTGAAGAATTTACCGATACAAAATTGTTCATGGATGCTGGGTTTAGTATGATTGATTGTGTTATTGTTTATAGAGGAAAAGATGATTATGTGCTTGTTTTAAAGGATAATACGCGACCAAATAGAAATCTAAAAGTTGCCTTTGGAAGTAATCCTCTAGGGCCATATCAAAATATCTCTAAATCATTCACAAACTTTCTAACAGAAGGCCCTACCGTGATACAACAGGATGCGAAATACATTATATATTACGATAATTATGGTGAGAAAAGCTTTGGTGCTGTTGAAACTGAAAATTTTAAAGAATTCAGAAATATAAGTGATAAAATTGAATTACCTGAGGGGCATAAACATGGAACAATTACTCGTATTTCAAGAAAGGTTTTAAACGGACTTATCGCCAAAAGCATGGAATGAAAAATTAAGATTTATTAATCTATTTTACATGCAATTAAATTTAGTGCAATTTAAAAGAGTATTAGCATCTTTTGTTTTTGGATTATCTGCTGTTATAAGCTATGGTCAAAAAATAGATACCGCAAAATATGTGGGTACTACATTATCTAATATCGATTATCATCATGGTCAGTTAAAACCAGCCGTAGGAACGCATGCAACTCAAATTATGAGAGCCTCCAGAGAGCATCCTGAAACGGCAGATAATTTGGGTTGGACTTATAACCATGCTCCAAATATCGCCTATTGGAATGATACCTTTTTTGTACAATACCTTAATGATTCTGTAAGTGAACATGTACCGCCAAGCACAACTTTGCTTATAACCTCGAAAAATGGAAAAAAATGGAGTAAACCTGAAATTATTTTCCCCGAGTATAAGCTTCCTGATGGGTGGACTAAAAAAGGAGTTGAAGGGGAGGCTAATAATATTACTGCGGTAATGCATCAAAGAATGGGGTTTTATAAAGCTTCTAACGGAAAGTTTTTGACACTAGCTTATTATGGAATTTCACTAAATGAAAAAGACAGTCCTAACGATGGGCGTGGTATAGGCCGTGTAGTTCGAGAAATTAAGAAAGATGGTAGTTTCGGAAAAATCTATTTTATAAGGTATAATAAAACATGGGATAAATCACTTTCCGAATTTCCATTTTATAATAAAAGTCGTGATAAAGATTTTCGGAAAGCATGTGAAGAGTTGCTCTCGAAACCCTTGATGATGCAGCAATGGGTGGAAGAACAGGATCGTGATGATCCGCTAATACCATTGCAAGATCAATTTAAAGCCTTTAGTTATTATCATCTAGACAAAAATAAAATTGTGGGCTGGTGGAAACATGCCTTAACATCAATGAGTCTTGATGGGGGGGGAAGTTGGGAGTATCACCCTATGCGTGCTCCCGGTTTTGTAAATAGTAATGCAAAAATATGGGGACAAAAAACTTCAGATGGTAAATATGCAACTGTTTATAATCCTTCTGAATTTCGATGGCCTTTAGCGATTTCAACCAGTAAAGATGGGCTTAACTTTGATAATCTCTTTTTAGTTCATGGAGAAATAAGTCCTATGCGATATGGAGGTAATTATAAATCTTACGGCCCTCAATATGTACGTGGAATTTTAGAAGGGAATGGGACACCGCCAGAGGGTAATCTTTGGGTAACATATAGTGTTAATAAAGAGGATATTTGGGTAGCTGAAGTCCCTGTGCCAGTAATAGCCAGCGTAAAAGATCATGTAGATGAAACTTTTAATGAGTTACCGGATGGAAAGGAACTGGATATGTGGAATTATTATGATCTCCAGTGGGCATCTGTAGGTATCGAACTTTTGGATGGAAAAAAATGGCTGGCCATAAAAGATAAAGATGCTTTCGATTATGCTAGGGTTGAAAGGATTATTCCTAAAACGAGCAATTTGCTGGCTAATTTTACGGTTAGGCCAGAACAAAATGATCATGGGATGTTGCAAATCGAATTTCAAAATGATAAAGGTTTGCCCGCCGTGAGATTTATATTTAACGAAAACGGCAAATTAATTTCTAAATCCGGTGCGCGTTTTAGGCATATTTTAGACTATGAGCCCGGTACGAATTATAAAATTGAAGTAAAATTAGAATCGTCCAAGCGATGGTACAAAATTACCGTAAATGACGAGCATAGTACTCAAAATGTATTTTATGCACCTGTCCATTCTTTTGAGAGGATTATGTTTCGAACAGGTGAACAACGACATTTTCCAACACCAGATACTCCAGCCGATAATTATACAGATTTAGACAATACTGGAAAGCAAATTCCGGAAGCAGTGTTTTATATTAATGGATTACAAACAAAAGATTTCTCGAAATAGATGAGAATAAGATTTTTCTATATTGAATATATCCTTCTAGCTTTCCTAATTGGCTGTGGAAGCCGGGTTGAAAACAATTTTGGACTTTCTGCCGAAAATATTGAAGAGATCAATCCTAAAATATCCATGCAATCTGAGCCAATTGGGATCCATCCTGAAAACGTGAACTTTGGATGGCAATTAAAATCTTCAGGTTTCGATGTAAAACAAACGGCTTATAGAATTCAACTGTCAGAAAAGAAAGATTCAGAGGATCTTCTATGGAATAGTGGAAAAATACATTCTGAAGAAAGTCAGCATATTCAATATTCTGGGCCTAAATTTAGTAATGCAAAAGATTATTATTGGAGAGTTGAAGTATGGACTAATAATTCTGGGTCTTCGAAAAGTGAGTGGAATCAATTTTATACCGCTCCATCTTTGGACAATTTAAAAGCTGAGTGGATTGGTGCAATCACCAGAGAAAATAGTCATCTTCCTAAAGGCCGAAAAATGCATGTACCTACTTTTAAGAAATCAAAGAGGGACTCTATAATTTCTGCCGCAAATCCTCTTGCTTCTCGAAGTATCATGCTTCGCAAAGATTTTGAAATCGACAAGGAGCTTCGATCAGCAAAAATTTATATTTCCGGGTTGGGGCATTATAAACTAAATATTAATGGAGCAGCTATTGGAAATAGCGAATTTGCGCCGCTTTGGACAGATTATGATAAAACAGTTTATTACAATATATACGATGTTACTAAGCAAATAAAGGAAGGAGCAAATGCGATAGGTGTGCTTTTAGGTAATGGAATGTACAATGTTATTGGTGAACGATATTCAAAATTCTTTGTGAGTTTTGGCCCACCGACATTATTTCTTCAATTAGATCTTACGTATGAAGATGGATCTGTTGAAAGTATTGTATCAGATAAAACCTGGAAATATGCTAAAAGTCCTATTACTTTTAATACAATTTTTGGAGGAGAAGATTATGATGCCAGAATGGAACAAAATGGATGGGATAAACCTGAATTTAAAGATGAAAACTGGCGGGAAGTAGTTATACAGCAAAGCCCAAAAGGAAAATTAGTGGCACAACTAGCACCACCGGTAAACGTAGATAAGACCTTTGATGTTGCAGAATCTGTAAAGCTTGAAGATACTATATATGTGCTTGATATGGGACAGAATCTGTCTGGATTTCCTAAAATTAAAGCTCGTGGGCGTAAAGGTCAAAAAATAAAAATATGGGTAGGTGAAAAGCTAAAAGAGGATGGAACAATTTCTCAGGGAGGCTCTGGGAAACCTTATTATTACGAATATACTTTTAAGGGAGAAGGAATAGAAGTTTGGCAACCTAATTTCAGTTATTACGGTTATCAATATATTCAGATAGAGGGAGCAAATTATATTAAAGAAGAAATCCAGAATGCACCTACAATTTTAAAGGTGCAGTCATTATTTTTGACTAATTCTTCAAAACCTGCAGGAACTTTTCAAAGTTCCAATGAAATTTTTAATCAAACTCATCAACTTATAGATGCAGCTATAAAAAGTAATTTTCATAGTGTTTTTACTGATTGTCCGCATCGTGAAAAATTAGGATGGTTGGAAGAAACTCATCTAAACGGTCCGGGTTTATTTTTCAACTACCATATAGAAGGATTTATCCCTAAGGTGATACAGGATATTGCAGATGCGCAACGGGAGAATGGTCTTATACCAAATATAGCTCCTGAATATATCGTTTTTGGAGGAGATTTTACTGATTCTCCAGAATGGGGTATAGCCGGAGTAATTTTGCCCTGGATGTATTATGAATATTATGGAGATCCTTCGTTGATTAAAAAATATTATCCGGTAATGAAGAAGTATGTAGATTATCTGTCTTCTACAGCAAAAAATCATATTGTAGATCACGGACTTGGTGACTGGTATGATTTCGGTGAACACGCCGCCGGATATGCAAAGAACACTCCCATAGCAGTATCGGCGACTAGTCATTATTTTTATGGTTCGAAATTTTTAGCCAAAGCAGCTAAAATGCTAGGTAATTCGGCTGATGCTCAAAAATATTCTAAACTCACGGAAGATATTAGAACTGCATTTAATTCCAAATTTTATAATTCAGACAATGGCAGCTATGCAACAGGAAGTCAGTTTAGCAATGCGGTGCCCATTTATATGGACATCGTTCAACCCGAAAATAAAGAAAAAGTATTGAAAAGCCTTATGGATACAATCAAGGCAAATGATTATCGGCTTACTACGGGCGATGTGGGTAATCGCTATTTATATCAAACACTGGCTGAAAATGGTGAAAATGAAACCATGTTTAAATTGCAAAATCATTATGAGACTCCAGGTTATGGTTTTCAGATTAAATTCGGATTAACCACACTTACTGAGCAATGGGATCCAAGAAACGGAAATTCTTTAAACCATTTTATGATGGGCCAAATCGAGGAATGGTTTTATAAAAGTCTAGCAGGAATTGTTCCTGATCCTGAACATCCAGGATTCAAGCATTTTTATTTAGAGCCTCAATTGGTGGGAGATATGAAATTTGTAAAAGCAACCTACCAATCAATATATGGCGAAATCGTTTCTGAATGGAGCAAACAAGCTAAGAAAAATGTCTTTAACTATAGTATTCCTTCTAACACTTCGGCAACTTTAAAGTTACCATCCTCTAAAAAATCTGAAGTTATGGTGAATGATAGAAAATTAGAAAACTATACACTTAGAAATAACAGAATCGAATTCAAACTAGGTTCGGGAAATTACAAAATCGTAATTAAAAATTAATGGACTACATAAAAAGTCATATCGTAAATATTTATAGCTGGAAGAGTATTATTCTTTTGCCTGTACTTTTTAGTGGTTTTTATTCATGGTCTCAGAATTCTGATAATAACTTTAATAAGCCTATTTCGAAAACGATTGAGGTGATTGAAGAAATATATAACATTAAAATAAACGATGATCGAAATCTTTTAGATAACAAAACGCTAGATTATGCTGATTGGCGCATCGAACAGAATAATTTGGAAGTCTCTCTTACCGCAATTCTTGCGCCATTCGATTTGATGTATTGGAAGGAGTCAGATTCGGTTTATAATATTCGGAAATTTGATTATCCACGACGGACTCCAGATGTTGGGAAAGAAAGGCTTCATTATTTAAATACGTTATATTCCAATAAACCAGAATGGGAAGAAAGAAAATCAATTTTGCAATCCTGTATTATCGATGCGTTGAAACTAGATAATGCCCCACAATTAGAAAATCCGAATATTATCTTAACCAAGAAACGAAAATACCAAGGTTATAGTGTCGAGAACATTGCGCTGGAAGTGGTTCCCGGAGTTTACACAAACGGCTCTATTTACAAACCTCAAAAAGTTAAGAATAAAGCAGCAGTAATTCTATCTCCCAACGGTCATTTTAGTAACGGTCGCTATCGAGAAAGCGAACAGATAAGATGTGCCAATTTGGCTAAAATGGGAGCGATAGTAGTTAGCTACGATCTATTTGCTTGGGGGGAATCGAGTTTACAATTTGAATCAAAGTATCATAAAACAAGTATTGCCCAAACCATGCAAGTTTTAAATGGCAAGAAATTACTAGATCATCTACTGGCACTTCCGAAGATAGACAGTAATAGAGTAGGCATTACCGGTGGTTCAGGAGGTGGTTCGCATAGTCTTTTTTTAACAGCAATTGATGATCGAATTAAGGTTTCGGTACCGGTGGTAATGGTTTCTTCTTATTTTTCAGGGGGATGCCCCTGTGAAAGTGGTCAGCCAATACATTTATGCGGGAACGGAACCAATAATGCTGAAATTTCTGCCATGGCTGCTCCAAGACCGCAACTAGTAATTTCTGATGGTGGAGATTGGACACAGCATGTGCCAGAATTGGAATATCCATATATAAAAAAAGTGTACTCGTTTTATAATGCTGAAGAAAATGTAAATAATGTTCATTTTCCAGATGAGGGGCATAATTATAAAGCATCAAAACGTAAAGCGATGTATGCATTTATGGCTGAAAAATTAGAGTTGGATTTGTCAAATATTATTGAAGACGGCAAAATTTCTGAAAATATTCAGATAGAAACAGAAAACCAAATGAAAGCTTTTGGCACAAATGGAGGAAATCTTCCAAAAAACAGCATTCATAATATTAATGAATTATATGCACTTTTTGGTTTAACCTATGATAAAGACAAGCATGATTAAACTTTTAAGCCATATTGGTATTATTTTAATGCTATTATTTTCTGATTCGTTGTTTGGACAGTCAGAAAATGACCTGAAGTTATGGTATGATAAACCGGCCGAAAATTGGAACGAAGCATTACCAATAGGAAATGGACGTTTAGGAGCAATGATTTTTGGTGACCCATCTGTAGAACGTTTACAACTAAACGAAGAAACGATCTGGGCCGGGCAGCCAAATAGTATTGCTCACAAAAAAGCTTTAAAAGCACTACCAGAGGTTCGTAAACTAATTTTTGAAGGAAAATACAAAGAAGCACAAGATTTGGCAACCACCGATATTCGATCGCAAACCAATAATGGAATGCCTTATCAAACATTTGGTAATGTTTATATTTCATTTCCAGGTCATAGCATTTACACCGACTATTATCGAGATCTTGATATTCAGAATGCAGTAGCTTCAATCTCTTATAAAGTTAATGGAGTGACTTACAAGCGAGAAATGCTATCTACTTTCAAAGATGATGTGGTTGTAATAAAGCTATCCGCAGATCAACCGGGAATGATCACCGCCAATATTTTAATGAATAGCCCGTACGATAAAACTGATCCGGTAAGTAGAGACGGTGTTATTATGCTCGATGGAACATCAAGTAATCATGAAGGCTTGCGCGGTGGTGTGGATTTTGAAGGACGTGTAGCTGTAACAACTAAAGGTGGTACGTCTATTTCTGAAAATGGAAATATTTCTATTAAAGATGCTAACGCTGCGACAATCTATATTTCTATTGCTACGAATTTTAAGAATTATAAAGATCTTTCTGAAGATGCTCGGGATAAAACAAAAAGTCTACTAAAATCCGCAAAACGAAGAGATTTTGAGACGATAAAAAAGGATCATATCGACTATTATAAGAAATTTTTTAATCGGGTTTCCTTAAAATTAGGGAGTACCGATGCGATGCATCAACCAACTAACCTTCGTATAAAACATTTTTCAGATCAGGATGATCCGCAATTGGTAGAATTGTATTTTCAGTTTGGAAGATATCTGCTTATTTCCAGTTCGCAGCCGGGCGGCCAGCCAGCAAACCTTCAGGGAATCTGGAATGATATGCTTTTCCCGCCATGGGAAAGTAAATATACTATGAATATTAATGCAGAAATGAATTACTGGCCTGCAGAGCTTACCAATTTGCCCGAAATGCATGAGCCTTTTATTCAACTAGCAAAGGATGTAAGTGAAACCGGAAAAGAAACTGCTAGGATCATGTACGGTGCAAATGGATGGGTACTGCATCATAACACCGATATCTGGAGAATTACCGGGCCAATCGATAATTCGCATTCCGGCATGTGGCCAAGCGGTGGTGCCTGGTTAATGCAAGATTTATGGGAACGCTATAATTATTCTGGTGATAAAGAATATCTGAGAGAGATTTATCCGATAATGAAAGGTTCGGCAGAATTCTTTCTTGATTTTATGATTTATCATCCCAAAGATAACTATTTAGTAGTAGTTCCCTCTAATTCTCCTGAGAATTCTCACGGAGGTGGCCAAGGTAATGCTTCGATTACTGCCGGAGCTACAATGGATCAGCAATTAGTGTTTGATCTGTTTACTCATACTGCCGAAGCTGCTGAAATTCTAAAAACTGATACTGATTTTATTCAGAAGTTGAAAACGGCGAAAGAAAAACTTGTGCCTATGCAAATAGGGCGATATGGCCAATTACAGGAATGGTTGGAAGACTGGGACGATCCGGAAGACGACCATCGTCATATTTCTCATTTATATGGACTATTCCCAAGTAACCAGATTTCGTCATTCAGAAATCCGGAATTATTTGAATCCACTAAAGTAGTTCTAGAACATCGCGGAGATAAATCTACCGGTTGGTCTATGGGTTGGAAAGTGAATTTATGGGCTCGTTTACTTGATGGTAATCACGCCTATAAACTTTTAAATGATCAGTTAAGCCTGATAGGGAGTGATGGAGGAGGAAGTTATTCTAATATGTTAGATGCACACCCACCCTTTCAAATAGATGGTAATTTTGGCGTTACCGCAGGAATTGCCGAAATGTTAATACAAAGTCATGAAGGCGCGATACATCTATTACCAGCATTACCAGATGTGTGGAAGGAAGGAGCTATAAAAGGAATTCGAGCAAGAGGTGGATTTACGATTGAAAATCTGGAATGGAAAAATAATAAAGTTAAAACGATAATAATAAAATCAAACCTGGGAGGGAATCTTCGGCTGCGTACTGCTTCAAAATTAGACTTGAAAAATCTAAAGTTGGCAAAAGGAGAAAATGTAAACCCATTTTTCAGAATTAATCCTATTCAGGAACCAATTATTAAAGATAAATCGAAAACAACGCAGCCTGATTTGCCAAAATATTATGAATACGATATTAAAACTGAAAAAGGTAAAACCTATACTTTTTCAGCAAAATAACATTTTATGAATCATCTAAAATTATATTTTCTATTAACCATTTTTATAATGAATTTTTCCTGTGATTCTCAAACTAAAGAGGATAATCAGGGAATAAAGTCTTCAAAATCCTTTGTTTTAAAGGTAGAAAATTTCAAGCAATACGTTGATAAATTTAATACTATGGAGGACGAGAATATTGTTCAAGCCATACCTAATGACAGTTCTTGGAATTGGATGAAGAAAAATATACCGCTATTTGAAACTTCACAAAAGAGCTTTGAAGAAATGTACTATTACCGCTGGTGGACGGCTAGAAAGCATATAAAGAAAACTCCTGAAGGATACGCCATAACCGAATTTCTTGTAGAACGCTCTTATGCTGATAAATGGAATTTAATAAGCTGTGCATTGAGCCATCATATTCACGAATTCAAATGGCTGCATAACCGGGATTATATTGATCAGGATGTGCATGTTTGGTTCCGCGGAAATGAGGGGGGAAACATGGAAAAACTGCGAACATTTAGTAGTTGGACCGCTGCGAGTCTTTACGATAAATACTTGGTAGACTGGAATGAGAAATATTTAATGGATATGTATCCAGATCTGGTAGGGGAATATGAAGCTTGGGAAGAAGATCGAATGAGGGAAGACGGCCTTTTTTGGCAGCATGATGTGAAAGATGGAATGGAAGAATCTTTGAGCGGAGGGCGCCATGTTAAGAATGCTCGACCAACTATTAATAGCTATATGTACGGTAACGCAATGGCACTCGCTAAAATGGCTAAAATGAATGGTGATCAAGAGCTTTCTCAAAAATTTGAAAAGAAAGCGGACACTTTAAAAAAGTTAGTCCAAGAGAAATTATGGAATTCTAAGGATCAATTTTTTGAGACATTTACTGAAAATGATACCTGTGCAAATGTGCGGGAAGCTATTGGTTTTATTCCTTGGTATTTTAACCTTCCCAATGAAGATTCAAAATATAATGAAGCTTGGAAACAGGTTAAAGATGAAGAAGGATTTTTAGCACCTTTTGGCTTAACTACTGCGGAACAAAGAAGTCCAAGATTTAGAACTCACGGCACTGGCACTTGTGAATGGGATGGAGCCGTTTGGCCTTTCGCCACTTCACAAACAATGACTGCAATGGCCAATTTCATGAACAATTATAACCAGGATATCATTGAAAAAAATGACTATTACGAGTTAATGAATTTATATGTGGAATCTCAATACTATCGTGGCCGGCCTTACATTGGTGAATATCTTGACGAATCTACGGGTTACTGGTTAATGGGCGATCGGGAAAGAAGCCGTTATTATAATCATTCTACGTTTAATGATCTGGTAATTACCGGACTTGTAGGTTTACGCCCTCGAGCAGATGAAAAAATTGAAGTAAATCCACTTATTCCAGAAGATCAGTGGGATTATTTCTGTCTGGATAATGTACTCTATCATGGAGATATTTTGACAATTCTGTGGGATAAAACCGGCGAACATTACAACAAAGGAAAAGGCTTTAAAATTTTTAGGAATGGTAACGAGATCGCATCTGCTAAAAGCTTAAAACGAATAATTTCAGAATAAAATGAAAGAGAAAATAAAATCTATTTTAATAGTATTCGCACTTGTTTTAAGTTCAGGATTCGTTAATGCACAAAGCGGAATAACATTGAAGGAACTGGAATGTGAAATGCTAGAAAATCCTTTAGGGATAGATGTGGTCAAACCTCGTTTAAGCTGGAAAATTGAAACCGATAAACCTCAGATAATTCAGGAAGCTTATCATATTATGGTGGCTTCCAGTAAGGAAAAACTGGAGAATAATGAAGCAGATTTATGGGATAGTGGTAAAGTTAAAAGTGATAGTTCTATTAACGTTACCTACGGCGGCGAAGAACTTGATAGTAAAGACGAAGCATTTTGGAAGGTCAAAATTTGGACGAATAAAGGGGAAACTAACTGGAGCGAAACAAACTTTTGGAGTATGGGTATCCTTACTTATGCTGAATGGAAATCTACACGCTGGATAGGTTATAATCAACTTTTCCCGGGAGATAGTATTGGTCAGTTTTCAAGATTGTCGGCAAGATACATCAGAAAGAACTTTGAATTAGAAAAGCCGATTAAAACAGCAAAGATTTATCTAATGGGAATGGGGCTTTATGAACTTTATATTAATGGCAATCAGATAGGAGATCAGGTATTGGCTCCGGTTCCTACTGATTATACTAAAAATGTGAAGTACAATGTATTTGATGTAACTAAAGAGCTTGCTTCAGGAAAAAACGTTATAGGAACAATTCTAGGTAATGGTCGATATTTTGCAATGCGCCAAGAATATAAGCCTTATAAAATTAAGAATTTCGGATTTCCGAAAATGGCTTTGCAGCTAGTCGTAGAATATACGGATGGTACTTCAGACACTATTAAAACCGACGAAAGCTGTAAGTTTACCGCAAATGGGCCTATTCGTGCTAATAATGAATACGATGGGGAAACCTATGATGCTCGTATGGAAATACCGAAATGGAATACGCTTGATTTTGATGATTCAGATTGGATGAATTTGATGTGGGTTCAGGAGCCAGGTGGATTTTACGAAGGTCAGATGACTCCCAATATGAAGGTAAAAGATACCGTGATGCCGATTTCTGTAAAACAGAAAGATGACAGCTACATACTCGATATGGGACAAAACATGGTAGGCTGGTTACAGATAAAAGTAAATGGTGAACGTGGTGATACCATAAAATTGAAGTTTGCTGAATCTCTTAAAGAAGATGGATCTTTATATACGGCAAATCTAAGGGATGCAAGAGTAACCGATCGCTATATTTTAAAAGGTGGAAGAACCGAAACATGGGAGCCAAAATTTGTTTATCATGGTTTTCGTTTTGTGAAAATCACCGGATTAAAGTCCAAGCCCAAAATGGAGGATTTCATAGGTAAGGTCGTATATGATGATATGGAAACGGTGGGTGTTTTTGAATCTTCTAATCCAGTAATGAACCAAGTTTACAAAAATGCCTATTGGGGAATTCGCGGAAATTATAAAGGTATGCCAATTGATTGTCCGCAACGAAATGAGCGCCAACCTTGGTTAGGTGACCGTACTACCGGCGCATATGGAGAAAGTTTCATTTTTGATAATCAAACATTGTATTCAAAATGGTTAGACGATATTAAGTATTCACAAACCTTAGATGGTGGTATTCCCGATGTGGCTCCGGCATTTTGGAGATATTACGGTGATGGCGTAACCTGGCAAGGAACGTATATTACTGTTGCCGATATGCTATATAAGCAGTATGGTGATCTTTCCGGAATCGAAAAGCATTATCCCTATATGAAAAAATGGATAAAGTATATGGAGGCTAATTACCTGAAAGATGACCTAATGACTAAAGATAAATATGGTGATTGGTGTGTTCCTCCAGAATCGCTGGAAATTATCCGCGCACAAGATCCAGAACTGCTAACCGATGGCGATGTGCTCTCTAGTGCTTTTTATTATTATCTGCTGAATTTAATGGAAAAATTTGCAGGACTTATCGATACTGATAAACAAGATATTGTCTATTACCAGGATCTTTCAGAAAGATTAAAAAAAGCCTTTAATGAAAAATACCTGGATAAATCAAAATTGATTTATGCAAATAATACAGTGACCGCCAACGTGCTTCCACTAGCATTTGGGATGGTTCCCAAGGAGTATGAGCAGCAGGTTTTTGAAAATATGACGCATGAGATTGAAGTAAATAAAAACAGTCATATCAGCACGGGTGTAGTGGGTACTCAGTTTTTAATGCGAACGCTTACCAACTTCGGTCGCTCTGATTTGGCGTATACGCTGGCAAGTAATAAAACCTACCCGAGTTGGGGATATATGGCCGAAAACGGAGCAACAACTATTTGGGAACTATGGAACGGTAATACTGCTGATCCAGAAATGAATTCTCAGAATCACGTGATGTTGCTTGGTGACCTTATGATTTGGTATTATGAAGATATGGCCGGAATAAAATCTGATCCCAAAACCCAGGGTTTTAAAAAGATATTAATGGAACCACATTTTGATGCCGGTTTGGATTACGTCGATGCTTCTTACGATTCCAGTTATGGATTAATCAAAAGTCACTGGAAAAAAAATGGTACGAAGTTGAATTGGAAAATTACAATTCCACCGAATACTTCGGCAAAAGTTAAGGTGCCAGGATCTAAAATTTCTAAAGTGAAAATTAATGGTCAGGGACCTGAAAGTATTGCTGAAAATGTTTCGATAAAAGAAGGTCAGGTACTGTTTGAACTTCTATCGGGCGATTACACGATCAAAACTAACTAAATGAAATTCATTTTAAAAAATATGAAAACCTATCAGTTATTTGTGAGCTTATTGTTATTGATTTTTTCAATATCCTGCCAAAATCAGGAAAAGAAAGAGGAAAAATCTAAGAATGAAAAAATAGCCCTACAAGAAAAAACCTGGAAAGAAGGAATTGTTTCTGAAGAGTACATTTATAAAACAGCGCCTTATCCATCTGCCCATGCAGCAACAATAGTGGAAACCTCTGCCGGTGATTTAATTGCGGCATGGTTTGGAGGAACTCATGAACGCAATCCAGATGTTGGTATTTGGCTAAGTAAACGTACTGATAATGGTTGGACGGAAGGAGTTGAGGTTGCCAATGGAGTTATTAACGACACATTACGTTATCCTAGCTGGAATCCTGTTTTATATCAAATACCTGATGGTGATTTATTGCTTTTTTATAAAGTTGGGCCACATCCATCAACCTGGTGGGGAATGCTGAAGCGATCTTCAGACGGAGGAAAAACTTGGTCTGAAGCTGAAAAGCTTCCGGAAGGCTATTTGGGACCTATCAAAAATAAGCCTGTTTTGGTAGATGATAACAAACTAATTCTTCCTTCCAGTGTAGAGGGTAATGGTTGGAATCTAAAAATGGAATCTACACCAGACTTTGGTAAAACATGGAATACAACCGATACAATCCCTAACGGTAAAAAAGATATTCAAGCAATACAACCGAGTATTTTGGTTCATGAAAACGGTAAACTACAAGCAATAGGACGAACCAAAAATAGAGCTTTGTTTACCACTTGGTCTGAAGATAATGGCAAAACTTGGTCTGAGGTAGATTTGCTTTCTATTCCTAATAATAATTCAGGAACAGATGCTGTAACTATGAAAAATGGAAAACATGCTTTAATATATAATCATGTTCTTCCAGACGGAGATAATTATAAAGGGAAACGTTCTCCGCTAAATTTAGCAATTTCAAAAGATGGAATAAATTGGGATGCTGCATTGGTTTTAGAGGATTCAAAAATTAGCCAGTACTCGTACCCGGCAATCATACAGGGGTCTGACGGAATGCTTCATGCAGTTTATACTTGGAGAAGACAGCGGATAAAATATGTGAAGATCGATCCTAAAAAACTGGTGACTTTCCCGATTGAAAATGGAGAATGGCCGGGGCCGGTTGATGAACGTTATAAGGTAGGAGTATGCGATTGGATGATTTTGAAACGGCAAAAGTTGAGTGCTTTTGAATTGGCTAAAGAAATTAGTGCAGACGGTATTGAACTCGATATGGGGAGTTTGGGCAACCGCGATACTTTTGAGAGTAAACTGAATGATCCTAAAGAGCGGGAAAAGTTCTTGAATAAATCAGATTCTACAGGAGTTGAAATTTCTTCAATCGCTATGTCTGGTTTCTATGCACAATCTTTTGCCGAGCGTCCTACGGTAAAGCAGATGGTAGGAGACTGTATAGAGACAATGAAGAATATGGGTGTTTCGGTAGCTTATTTACCACTGGGTGTTACTAACGATTTAAATAAATATCCTGAACTAAGACCTGAAATTGTAGAGCGATTACGTTGGGCAGCAGAGCAAGTAAACGAAATTGATGGAGTGATCGCAATTGAGACTTCTTTGAGCGCTTCAGAAGAGAAAGAATTGCTAGAAGAAATCGGTAACAAAAACATCAAAATTTCCTTCAACTTTTCAAAATCAGTAGAAAATGGCTGGGACATTTCTAAAGAACTAAAAACACTTGGCAGGGATAATATTGCGCAAATTCATGCCTCTACTACAGATGGTGTATGGCTTGAGAATAATAAAGATATTGACCTTCCGAAGATTAAGAAGACATTAGATAATATGTACTGGAAGGGTTGGTTGCTCGTAGAGCGCTCTCGGGATACATCTATGGTACGCGATGTAAAAGCGAATTACGGAGCTAACGTAAAATATCTGAAAGAAGTTTTTCAGAAAAAAGCCCCAAAATAATTGTATTTCAAATTGCTGAACATTAATAACATTATGATTAAAAAATTATTAATCACATTATTTATTCCGATGCTGTTTTTGTCGTGTAAAACAAGAGATAAAAACGGAGTGAATACGGTGGAATTAAATCAGCAAAAATCATCTAACGATCCAAGACAACTCATTTCTTTAAATGAAGATTGGAAAACGATTAAAGAAGATTCTGAACTGCTTATTGATACTACTGATATTCTAAATCATGATTACGACGATACATTTTGGCAAACTGTAGCCGTGCCTCATAATTGGGATCAATATTACGGTTATCGTAGGATGAAGCATGGAAACTTACATGGTAATGCCTGGTATCGTAAGCAATTTAAAGTAGAAGCTAAAAACTTTAAAAAAAGACATTTTTTATTTTTTGAAGGAGTGGGGTCTTATGCTACCGTTTGGGTAAATGGGATCAAAGTAGGTAGTCATAAAGGAGGTAGAACTACTTTCACTCTAGATATTACTGATGCTGTTACTTTTGAAAATATAAATAACATAACTGTAAAAGCTGAGCATCCACCTTTTATAGCAGATCTTCCTTGGGTTTGCGGAGGCTGTTCTGGTGAGTGGGGCTTTTCTGAAGGATCGCAACCTTTAGGAATCTTTCGACCGGTTTCATTAATTGTTACTAATGATATTAAAATTGAACCTTTTGGAGTTCATATTTGGAATGATAAGAATATTTCTAAAGAAAGTGCTCAACTATATGTAGAAACTGAACTTAAAAATTATGGAGAAAAGAGTAATGAGAGTATTGAAATAGAAAATCAACTTCAAGATCATAAAGGAAAAATTGTCGCCAAAGCTACAAAACTTGTTTCCTTAAATAAGCAAGGTACGAAAACGTTTAAGCAGCAGTTGCCGGTGATACAAAACCCAAATCTATGGTCTCCGGAAAATCCTTATCTCTATAATTTAGTAACGATAGTTAAGCAGGATAAACAGGTTATAGACCGGCTAGAAACTCCCTACGGAATACGATGGATTAGTTACCCTCAAAACCGCAATGATGGGGATATGCGTTTTCATCTTAACGGGAAACCATATTTTATTAATGGTACTTGCGAGTACGAACATAATATGGGGCGTAGTCATTCTTTTACTGAGGAAATGATAGGGGCTAGGATTAGCCAAATGATCTCGGGAGGATTTAATGCTTTTCGAGAAGCCCATCAGCCTCACAATCTTCGATATCAAAAACATTGGGATCAACAAGGAATTTTATTTTGGAGTCAGTTTTCTGCTCATATCTGGTATGACACACCGGAATTCAAAGAAAATTTCAAGCAATTATTACGAGATTGGATTAAAGAACGTAGAAATAGTCCATCGGTTATTATGTGGGGACTTCAGAATGAGAGTACGATTCCAAAGAACTTTGCAGAAGAATGTACTGCAATAATTAGGGAAATGGATCCAACCTCTTCCCAACAACGATTAGTTACTACCTGTAACGGAGGCGAAGGAACAGACTGGAATGTGATTCAGAATTGGTCTGGAACCTATGGAGGCGATCCTTTTAATTATGCTAACGAGTTGAAAAAAGATCTTTTAAATGGCGAATATGGAGCGTGGAGAACTACAGATTTGCATACGGAAGGATCATTTGATCAAGATGGAAAATACAGTGAAAATCGCTTTTCTCAGTTAATGGAAATAAAGATGCACGAAGCTGAACAAGTTCGTGATAGCGTAATTGGCCAATACAGTTGGTTATTTGCTTCTCATGAAAATACCGGAAGAATTCAAAATGGAGAAGCTTATAGAGATATTGATAGAGTAGGACCTGTAAATTATAAAGGACTATTCACAGTATGGAGCGAGCCAACAGATGCCTATTATATGTATCGAGGCAATTATGCTCCAAAAGAAACCGAACCTATGGTTTATATTGTATCTCATTCTTGGACAAATCGTTGGTTGAAAGCTGGCACAAAAGATAAAATCGTAGTGTATTCTAATTGTGATGAGGTGGAATTATTTAATGATGTATCTGGGGAGTCTTTTGGTAAAAAGGGAAACCCGGGTATAGGAAAGCATTTTCAATGGGATGATGTCGATATTCAGTACAATGTACTAAAAGCCATAGGTTTTTTAAACGGAGAAGAAGTTGCTACCGATGTAATTATTCTAAATAACTTACCTAAATCTCCAAATTTTGATCGATTATATGCTGAAGAAGAACTATTGAAACCTTTCGAAGCAAATTATATCTATTGCGTAAATGCAGGCGGTCCAAAATTTACCGATACCTTCGGAAATACATGGATGGCTGATGTTCATAGAACAAATACTACTACCTGGGGATCAAAATCCTGGACGGATGAGTTTGAAGATTTGCCTGCTTTTTATGCTAGTCAGCGTAGAACCTGGGATCCTATTAAGAATTCAAAAAATTGGGAGCTTTTTCAAACCTTCAGATTTGGCATGGATAAATTGAAATATGAATTTCCTATTGAAAATGGTGATTATGAGGTTGAATTATATTTTATAGAGCCTTGGTATGGTACAGGTGGTGGACTAGATTGTACCAACTGGCGTAGTTTTGATGTGGCTATAAATGGAAATACTGTTATAAGAAATCTGGATATCTGGAAAGAAACGGGTCATGATTCGGCTCTTAAAAAGACAGTATCGACTACTGTTAAAAATGGAGAGCTGGTTATTTCTTTTCCTAACGTTTCTTCAGGGCAGGCGGTAATTTCAGCAATTGCGATTAAAGGAAAAAAACAGACTCCGGCAAAACCATCAGCTGGCAATATTCAGCATATTTCTTCGAAAGACTTTGAAAAAAAATCGTGGTTAGATATTGGCCAGAAACAATACACCGACTCAGATACGGAGTGGACAGAATTGCCATATCAGGTTTTTGGAGCCGAATGGATTAGTTTTTCTTCTGAAAACTCAAATCGTTCAGGATCTTTCGAACTTAATGAAACTTCAAGTGTTTATGTATTAAGCGATACTGATACCTTAGATAAACCAAGCTGGATGCAAAGTTTCACGAAGATTGAAGGCAAAGCAAAAAACTCAGATGGACAGAATTTTCATATTTATTTAGATACTATTTCTAAAAATCAAACTTTCAATTTTGGGAAAGAAGATATTTCTGATTTTTCAATAGTTGCGGTTCCAGTCTACAAAATGGGTGAAGGGGAGGAATCTCGTCCTTCAGTTAAATTTGAAGCCGAAAACGCATTATTTTCAGGAGACAGCATTAAAAATTTTAAAGATAGTGATTATGTAGATTTTGGAAATAAAAGTCCGGCGAGTATTGAATGGAAAGTAAGTACCGGCCTAGCTGGAATTCATTTGATGCGCTTCCGGTACATGAACGTAAGCAATAAGCCTATTGATGTAAAGTTTGAAATTATTGCTCCTAATGGTGCCATAGTTAGAAACGACCAGATCACATTTCCAATACGTGACGAAAAATGGAAAATCTTGAACACCACGACCGGAGGATACATAAATGCAGGAACCTATACGATTAGAATTTCTGCAAAGAGTTTGAAAGGTTTGTGGTTAGAGTCGTTTGAATTTCAATAATTGAGATTATTCAAAAATAAAAATGAAACAGTATTTTAAAAATATTCAATTTAAAGAAGCAATTTTTTGTTTTATACTCCTTTGCTTTTTTTCAGCCTGTGAAGAAAACAAAGAAACGATTGAAGAGAAAGGACGAATTGTTCAGAACTTTAATAAAAATTGGAGTTTTCAGTTAGGGGATCATCCAGAAGCGAAAAAAGATTCTATAGATCTTTCAGATTGGAGAAGGCTGGATGTGCCCCATGATTGGAGCATAGAAGGAGAATTTAACGAAGATCACCCCACAAAACCTGAAGGTGGAGCGCTACCGGCAGGCATAGGTTGGTATCGGAAAACTTTTGAGGTTCCAGAAAGCTGGAATAATCGAAATGTTTTTATCTCTTTTGATGGAGTTTACAGAAACAGTGAAATTTGGATTAATGGAAAATATCTAGGAAAACGCCCTTTTGGATACATATCGTTTCAATACGAACTTACACCATATTTGAAATTTGGCGAATCTAATGTAATCGCCGTAAAAGTAGATAATTCTGCACAACCAAATTCTCGTTGGTATACTGGTTCTGGAATTTATAGAAATGTGCATTTAGTGGCAAAATCCAGTGTTCATATTGATCATTGGGGAACATCTGTGGCTACACCATTTGTTTCTAAAGATTCTGCTAGAGTTAGTTTTAAGGTAACCATTAAAAATAGTCTGGATTCTCTAAAAAAAATACAGCTAAAAAATGTTGTTGTAGATCAGTCTGGAAAAAAAGTGGCATCGCTGAAGGAATACCTTCAACTTTCAGCTACAGATTCGATAAATATTGGGCAGAACTTTACTATATCAAGTCCAAAATTATGGAGTCCAGAAAGTCCATATTTGTATAGTATAGAAACTTCTATATATCAGAATGGAAAGTTATTGGACAATGTAAAAACTCCTTTAGGAATTCGAGAATTTCATTTCGATGCTGAAAAAGGATTTTTCTTGAATGGTAAGCATACGAAGATTAAAGGAGTTTGTCTACATCATGATAATGGCGCGCTTGGTGCCGCTTTAAATATTCATGCACTGGAAAGAAAACTGAAACTTCTTAAGGAAATGGGAACGAATGCTATTCGAATGGCGCATAATCCGCCTTCACCAGAGATGCTCGAGCTTACAGATAAAATGGGGTTCATAGTTCAAGATGAAGCTTTTGATGTATGGAAAAAAGGAAAAATAAAAGAAGACTATCAAACTATTTGGGATAAATGGTATGAAAAAGATTTAAAAGCAATGCTGTATCGTGATAGAAATCATCCTTCCGTGATGATGTGGAGTATTGGTAATGAAATACGAGAGCAATTTGATAGTACCGGGGTAAATATGACTAAGGAATTAGTAGCTATAGTAAAGTCAGTTGATACCAAAAGGCCCGTTACTTCTGCATTAACAGAGAATATTCCCGAGAAAAACTTTGTCTGGCAATCTGGAGCGCTTGATTTACTAGGGTTTAATTATAAACATGAAGCTTATGAAGATTTACCAAATCGGTTTCCCGATCAAAAATTTATTTCTTCAGAAAGTGTTTCCGGTTTAATGAGCCGCGGTAGCTATGACATGCCTTCGGATGAACGTCGAAACTGGCCACCCGCACATGGTGAAGATTTTGATGGCAACGATGATTATACCGTTTCTGCTTACGATCAGGTTTCAGCCTATTGGGGTTCAACGCATGAAGAAACCTGGAAAACTGTTAAAAAACTGGATCATATGGCGGGAATGTTTGTGTGGACTGGCTTTGATTATCTCGGCGAACCCATTCCTTATCCTTATCCGGCAAGGAGCTCATATTTCGGAATTATAGATTTGGCCGGATTTCCCAAAGATGTTTACTACATGTATCAAAGCGAATGGACATATAAAGATGTCCTGCATATTTTTCCGCATTGGAATTGGAAAAAAGGCGAAACTATAGATGTTTGGGCTTATTATAATAATGCTGATGAAGTAGAACTCTTTCTAAATGGAAGATCACTTGGTATTAAATCAAAGAAGGGGGATGACTTGCATGTCGCATGGAGCGTGCAATATGAGCCTGGAACCTTAAAAGCAATTTCTAGAAAAGACGGTGAGGTAGTTTTAGAGAAGACAATTGAAACAGCAAAGGAACCTGCACAAATAGAATTAAAACCAGATAAAAACGAAATGAAATCAGATAAGAACGATCTTGTTTTTGTTACGGTAAATATTTTGGATAAAGCAGGAGTTCTTGCACCCAAAGCAAATAACCTTGTGAAATTTGAAGTTTCCGGAGGAGGCAAAATAGTTGGAGTAGACAATGGATATCAAGCCAGTTTAGAATCTTTTAAAGCTAGTCAACGGAAAGCTTTTAATGGGAAATGTTTGGTAATCATACAGTCTAACGGAAAAAAGGAATTAGTCAAATTAACTGCGCGATCAGAGGGATTAAATTCAACTAGTATTAACATCCAGATAAAGGAATAAAAAGATTGTAAATGAAATATATAGTTTGCGAGGAGCCAAATAATTTTCAGCTAAAAGAAAAGGAAGCACCGAAGAAAAAAGAAGGAGAAGCTTTATTAAAAATTCATCGAGTGGGAATTTGTGGTACCGATTTACATGCCTATGCGGGTAATCAGGCATTTTTCAAATATCCTAGAATTTTGGGGCATGAATTAGCTGCAGAAATACTAGAAATTGATGAGAATGAGCAGGATTTGAAAGAAGGAGACCGTGTAATTATTATGCCTTATGTAAGCTGCGGAAAATGCATTGCCTGCAGGAATGGTAAAACTAATTGTTGTGCAAACATTCAGGTGCTCGGTGTACATACTGATGGAGGGATGCAGGAAATTATTTCAGTTAGGAATGATCTATTAATTCCAGCAAACGGTCTCGATTTTAATGAGATGGCTATCGTCGAACCACTGGCTATTGGAGCACATGCTATTCGAAGAGCAGCGGTTAAACCCAGAGAAGTCATTGTAGTGATTGGATGCGGGCCTATAGGAATTGGGCTTATGAAATTGGCTCAAATTGTTGGTGCGGAAGTGATTGCGCTAGATGTAAATAATGACCGACTCGAATATACGAAAAAAGATATTGGTGTTCAGCATGCTTTTAATGTAATGGAAAACCCTGTAGAAAAAATTGCTGAAATAACAAAAGGGGACCTTGCAAGCGCTGTTTTCGACGCAACAGGAAACAAAAGAGCTTTAGAATCGGGAGTAGATTATATGTCTCATGGAGGTCGATTTGTATTAGTTGGTCTATCAAAAGGAGAATTAACCTACGAGCATCCAAAAATTCATGCTAAGGAAACTACAATATTGTGCAGTCGTAATGCAACGCTGGAAGATTTTCAGTTCGTAATTAATCATTTAAACAAGTTTCCAACTAAATCTTTTGTGACCCATCAGGTGAAATATACTGAAATGATCGAGAATTTTAACTCTTGGTTAGATCCTGAAGCCGGTGTTATTAAAGCGATGGTGGAGTTTAAATAAGTATAAAATGAAAAGATATTGTCTCACATGTGATCTAAAAGATAATAAGGAATTGATCAAGAAATACAAAATTCATCATGAGAAAAACAATGTGTGGCCGGATGTAATTGAAAGCATTAAAAATCCTGGAATTCTGAATATGCAGATTTTTTTAATTCATACTCGCTTATTTATGATTATCGATGCCGAAGATTGTTTTAGTATGAAAAAAAAGGAACAAATGGATGCAGAAAATATTAAAGTCCAGGAGTGGGAAGATTTGATGAAAACTTTCCAGCAAATACCTGATTTTTCGAAAAATGGTGAAAAATGGGTGTTAATGGATAAAATTTTTGATCTCGATGAATATAAGTAATTTATGATAATTGATACACATCAGCATTTTTGGAAATATAATGCACAAACGCACGGATGGATTGATGATAAAATGAAACGCATCCGGAAAGATTTTTTACCTGAAGATTTAGAACCAATCCTCAAAGAGAATGGAGTGGAAGGCTGTATTGCTGTGCAAGCAGATCAAACCGAAACAGAAAATGATTTTCTATTACAGCTTTCTGAAGAGAATGATTTTATTAAAGGAATTATAGGTTGGGTTAATTTCCGTGCAAATAACATCGAGGATAGACTTGCATATTATGCAGCTTTTCAAAAAATCAAAGGTTTTCGCCATGTAGTACAAGCTGAGGCGGATCCTAATTTTTTACTTCGGAAGGAATTCTGCAACGGGATAGCAAAGCTGGAAAAATATGGATTTATTTATGAAATATTAGTATTTCCGCATCAATTAGGAGCTGTTTTAGAATTTGTTCGAAAATTTCCGAATCAAAAATTTGTGATCGATCATATTGGCAAACCCTATATCGAAGATGGTTATATTTATGGGTGGATGACTATGATAAAGGAAATAGCAAATTTCGAGAATGTTTATTGCAAACTTTCCGGAATGATCACTGAAGCAGACTATGTTGGCTGGTCCTATGAACAGTTAGAACCGTATATAGAAGTTATTTTAAACGTTTTTGGAGCCAAACGTTTAATGTTTGGATCAGATTGGCCAGTTTGTCTAGTAGCAGGTGAATATCTTGAGGTAATGAATATTGCTGAAAGAGCAGTTTCAAGATTAGGTGAAAATGGGAAAGCAGCTTTTTGGGGAGAAAATGCTGTGAAATTTTATAATCTATAATTATGGAATTAAAACTAAAAAATAAAATAGTATTGGTAACTGGTGGAGCTGGTATAGAAGGAAGTATAGGACATACTTTAATTTTTACCTTAGCAAAAGAGGGAGCTATTCCAATAATTTTGGACAGGAATATGCGCGGAATGGAATATGAAAAGAAATTGCAGCAATCAATACCTAAAGCAAGATTTTTTCAAACTGACTTGTCTAAACCAGAAGAAATTAAATCTTCATTAGAGAAGGTTACTGAAGAATTTTCAGGAATCGACGTGATTATTAATAATGTAGGTGTGAATGATGGTGCTTCTCTGGAATCCAGTATAGAGGAGTTTATGAATTCAATACATTTAAATCTTTTAAGTTATTACGCCACTGTAAAATATGCCTTGCCGTTATTAAAGAAAAATAAAGGTAACATCCTTAATATAGGTTCCAAAGTGGCTGTAACTGGGCAGGGAGGGACTTCTGGGTACGCGGCTTCTAAAGGAGGCGTATTAGCTCTTACCAGAGAATGGGCCGTAGATTTAATTCAGTACCAAATTAGGTGTAATGCATTAATTATAGCAGAAAGCATGACCCCAGCATATCAGAACTGGTTAGATACTCTTAAGGATGGAACTCAGAAAAGAAAATCTATCGAAGAAAAAATACCTTTTGGAAACCGAATGACTACACCACAGGAAATTGCTGATATGGCTATGTTCATTATTTCAGAAAAATCCAGTCATACAACCGGTCAGTTTATTTACGTAGATGGAGGATATGTTCATCTAGATCGTGCATTATTAAAATAATTATTATGAATCAGGCACCTGTTGTTTCTAAAAAAGTATTACTTCCATTTATATTGGTTACTTCATTGTTTGCATTATGGGGTTTCGCAAACGATATAACTAATCCCATGGTTTCCGCATTTAAAAAAGTGCTAGAACTCGACAATTTTAGAGCCTCTTTAGTGCAATTGGCATTTTATGGGGGCTATTTCACTATGGCTTTACCTGCAGCGATTTTTGTCAATCGCTACTCTTATAAGAAAGGAGTTTTGCTCGGTTTGGCGCTCTATGCGGTGGGAGCTTTATTATTTTATCCGGCTGCGGCATATGAGGAGTTTTACTTTTTCTTGGCTGCCTTATATATTTTGACATTTGGATTAGCGTTCTTAGAAACAACAGCCAATCCATATATCCTAGCAATGGGCGATCCCAAAACTGCTACAAGACGTTTGAATCTTGCGCAATCTTTTAATCCAATGGGAGCATTAGCGGGTTTGATTGTGGCTCAAAATTATATTCTGGCGGCTTTAAAAAGTGATGATATTACAGAAAATGGAGACTTACTTTATGAAACACTTGGGGTGGCAGAAAGAAACAATATACGCACAGAAGATTTGGCAGTAATTCGAGATCCTTATGTAATGTTGGGACTAATAGTCATTGCATTTTTTCTAATAATTCTCTTTACTAAAATGCCACAAAATAAAAATCAGGAAGCTAAGTCGAATATTCAACAATCTATTAGAAGGTTATTTAGGAATGGAAAATTTACGTGGGGAGTAATAGCACAAATGTTCTATGTAGGAGCACAGATAATGGTTTGGACATATTTGTACCAATACGCAGAATCTATAGGCATAAGTAATACCTTAGCTGTCAATTATGGTATTGCTGCGCTTGTACTCTTTCTTTTAGGTCGCTGGATTGGAACGGCGATGATGAAGTTTGTGGATTCTGGCAAATTATTAATGTGTTTTGCCATAGGCGCTTCATTATGTACTATTATTACTATTTATTCAAATGGAATTATAGGCTTATATTCTCTAGTAGGAATATCATTATTTATGTCAATAATGTTTCCAACAATATATGGTGTAGCATTGGAAGGTCTGGATCAAGATGCTAAATTTGGAGCTGCATTTTTGGTCATGGCGATAGTGGGAGGCGCCTTGATGCCAGCTCTCCAAGGATTAATTTTGGACATTGGAGGAACCGGTTATTCAGATGTCCTAATATTGGGTGTGCCGGAAGTCAATTTCTCTTTTATACTTCCGTTAATTTGTTTTTTAGTAGTATGCTTTTATGGTAGAATGGTAATTAAAACTAGCTAGACCGAATTGCGCTCGATATATTTGAATACATTTTTGACTTTTTCTTTTTTATTTTTAAGTACCATATAAGCAGCAGATTCGCCCATGGCTTTAAAGTCTGTGCTAATTACAGTTATACCCAGTAATTCTTTTAAAGGAGTGTCATTATAAGATATAACACCAATATCGTTTCCTAGTTTTAAATTTTTTTCTCGAATTTGTTTTACTAGATTCACTAAATCACTTTCTTCAATAGTAATATAAACATCTAGTTTTTGTAGTTCCATATCATCATAGATCTCATCGAGAATTTCAAAATCAAAATTATTTTCGATGCAAAACTGTCTAAATCCATGCATTATTCTTTTTGGATAGGGGAAAACTGATTTTTGTGGGTAAACCAATATTAATTTATCATATTTTTTAAGTTTTTGTAAGCCTTCTTTTAGGGCTTCATAAATATCACTTCTAAAATCTTGATAAACACTACCATAAATTCCTTTTATGTTTGGTTTTCCATTATCTAGCAGTATCAATTTGTCCTTAGGAATATTTTCTAATGTAGTTATAACTTCTGGAGTGTAACTTGCATGATTTAGGTTATTATCTTTAAAATGTGGCATTATTACATAATAATCAAATGCATTTATATTTTTTTCTATTGCTTTTACAAATAAAGACTCCTCACAATGGTAAATATAAAGATTAACATGGCCGTTAACTCCTAAAGCATTTACAAAAGAATTATAAATACGCATCTTGTAAGAGCTTGGTTTATTAATCAAAAAAAATACGTTTACCTTAGAAATCAAATCATTTTTAGCGATGTAGTATCCCTTTCCTTTTACTGATATTATAACTTGCTGTTTTTTTAACAGTCTATAAGCCTTTTCAACGGTATCTCTCGATAGATAACAACTTTCACTTAGCTCATTTATAGAAGGGATTTTTTGATCAACCTTTAAATTTCCTCTAGAAATATCATTAATAATTGAATCAACTATCTGCTTATATTTTGGTATTCGGGAATTTTCTTTTATTTTAACATCAATCGTTTTCGTTGACATATAATTTTGGTTAGGGTTGTTGATGTAAATGTAAATAATTTTAGATTATTTATTTAAATCTTTAGTGCTTAAGATAGCAGGGAACTACAGGATAGGCTTGGATGTTTATTAACATAAATTTGAGATAAACACATAATGATTAAATCATGCAAAAAACTTTTCAGTACGTAGACTATCTCTGGGATGAAGCCAAAGCTGCCGAATTGGGTAACGATCAGGTGGCTTTATTTTTATACCGATCCAATATATTAGGCGCCGATCTTCGAATCACGAATTACGGTGGCGGAAACACCAGTTGTAAAACCATCGAAAAAGATCCGCTTACCAATGAAGATGTAGAAGTGATGTGGGTAAAAGGTTCCGGTGGTGATATAGGTACGCTTACCCGCAAAGGAATTGCAGGTTTGTATACCGAACGTCTTAGAAACCTGAAAAATGTTTACGGCGGTTTAGAAGATGAAGACCGAATGGTTGGTCTTTTTAATCATTGTATTTATGATTTAGATAGCAAAGCGCCTTCCATCGATACACCGCTTCACGGATTATTACCTTTTAAACATATCGACCATTTGCATCCAGATGCACTCATCGCGGTTGCGGCTGCAAAAGATAGCGAACAGGTTACCAAAGAAATTTGGGGCGATACCATGGGTTGGGTGCCTTGGCAACGTCCTGGTTTCGATTTAGGACTTCAGTTAGAAAAATGCTTGGAAGAAAATCCGGGAATTCGTGGTATTGTTTTGGGTAGCCACGGTTTGTTTACCTGGGGAGATACTTCTTACGAGTGCTACGTAAATAGTTTAGAAGTTATTGAAATGGCTTCAGAATATATCGAGAATAAAATCAAAGAAAACGGAAAAGTTTTCGGCGGACAAAAAATAGAATCGTTACCTGCGGAAGAGCGTAAAGAGAAGGCTGCCGAGTTAATGCCATTATTACGTGGTTTAGCCTCTTCAGAAAATCAAATGATCGGTCATTTTACCGATAGTGATACGGTGTTGCAATTCATTAATAGTAATGATTTAGACCGATTAGCACCAATGGGAACTTCGTGTCCCGATCATTTTTTGCGGACTAAAATTCAGCCGTTAATATTGACTTTAGATCCATCAGATGATGTAAGTGATACGGAAGCGACACTGAAAAAATTAGAGCCTTCTTTTGAAAAATATCGAGAAGAATATCACCAATATTACGAAAATCATAAACACGCCAATAGTCCGGCGATGCGCGATCCTAATCCGGTGATTATTATTTATCCGGGGGTGGGGATGTTCAGCTTTGCGAAGAATAAGCAAACCACGCGTGTTGCTAGTGAATTCTACGTGAATGCGATCAACGTAATGCGTGGTGCGGAAGCAATTACTGAATATACGTCGTTACCAAGACAAGAGGCTTTTGATATCGAATATTGGTTGTTAGAAGAAGCGAAATTACAACGAATGCCTGCGGAAAAACCACTTTCGCGTAAAGTTGCCATCGTCACCGGAGCTGCCGGCGGAATTGGTAAAGCGATTGCCGATAAATTAGTAGCTGAAGGCGCCAATGTCGTGCTCACCGATATTAGTCAGGAGAATTTAGAGGAAGCTCTGGCAACCTATAAACGTGATGAAGTAGCCATTGCCCTTTGTGATGTCACCAAAGAAGATTCCATAGAAAAAGCTTACAAAGAAGCGAATTTGGCTTTTGGAGGTATCGATATTGTGGTACATTCAGCGGGATTAGCGATCTCCAAATCATTGCCAGATACGTCCTTGCAAGATTGGGAACTTTTACAGAATGTATTAGTGAAAGGGCAATTTTTAATGGCGCAAAAAGGCGTTGAAATTATGCGGAAACAAGGTCTGGGCGGTGATATTGTAAATATTGCCAGTAAAAACGGACTCGTTTCTGGCCCCAACAATGTGGGTTACGGAACGGCAAAAGCAGCACAACAACATATGACACGTTTATTAGCTGCGGAATTAGGTGGCGATCATATTCGTGTGAATACTGTAAATCCGGACGGAGTAATTGTAGGAAGTAAAATTTGGGAAGGCGATTGGGCTGAAGGTCGAGCAAAAGCTTACGGAATTAAAGTGGAAGACCTGCCTGCACATTATGCCAAAAGAAATTTACTAAATGAAATTATATTGCCAGAAGATATCGCCAACGGCGTATTTGCCTGTGTAGGCATTTTAGAAAAAAGTACAGGAAACACCATTAATGTTGATGGTGGTATGGCGAATGCGTTTGTGAGATAACTTTAGAAGTGAGTAATTAGATGTTAGAGTTTAGATTTTAGAACTTAGAGAATAGACAAGAGAAGTAATAAACAAGATTTTTGTGTCATCCTGAATTTATTTCAGGATCCCATCTAGCTAAAAAGGTGATGAGATTCCGTGTCAAGCACGGAATGACGATAGAAAAAAGTTTAGACTTAAATGGAGAATATTGTCCTACTTTTTAATTCCGTAGTAATTGTATAAAAATAGCGTAGCGTTGGATGTGGAGCAAGGGATTAGTGAAACGGTTTCCCTTGCGCAGGATAAGTTATTTTTATAACAATTCAAGGAAATAAAAATAAGGCTAGACTTTTTTGCTACTTTTTTTGGCAATGAAAAAAAGTAGGGAGAATTAAATTGGATAATTCTAAACTCTAAGTTCTAGAAGCGAAGCGCTCTAAAATCTTAAAATAAAACAAATGCGTCACCCTGAACTTGATTCAGGGTCTCATCGGGAGTCAAAAATATTTGATGAGATCCCGGATCAAGTCCGGGATGACGCTAAAAATTTTTAAAAGGATGAAAATAAACACTGATCAACTATCAGAATTCAATAAAAAGCAACACGATTCGTTTGAAAACGAAATCGATTTCTTAGAAAATAAGTTTACTAAAAAAGGAATTTCGATAGCTAAAATAATACAAAAATTAGCCGATTTCCAGGTGGCGATTCCAAGTTGGGCCTTAGGTGCCGGTGGAACGCGATTTGGTCGTTTTTCTTATGGCGGAGAACCGTCTTCTTTAGAGCAAAAGTTAGACGATATTGGTATTCTTCACGCTTTAACAAAAACTGCAGGAGCGGTTTCTTTGCATATTCCGTGGGATATTCCTGAAGATGTGAATGCAATAAAAGATATCGCTAAAAGTCACGATATTATTTTTGATGCGATGAATTCGAATACCTTTCAAGATCAACCCGATGCAAAAGAAAGTTATAAATTCGGTTCCTTAAACAGCATCAATGAAGCTTCTCGTGAATATGCGGTAGAACATAATAAAGAAGTGATTAAAATTGGACAGCAATTAGGCTCTAAAAGTTTAACGGTTTGGTTGGCTGATGGTGCAAGTTTTCCGGGTCAGCTGAATTTTCAAAATGCCTTACAAAATACCGATAAAAGCTTACAAGAAATCTACGCTTCTATGCCGGAAGACTGGAAGCTTTTTATTGAATACAAACCTTACGAGCCAAATTTTTACAGCACAACCATTCAGGATTGGGGAACTTCATTTATGCTCGCCAACGCTTGCGGCGATCGCGCTTTCACGTTAGTTGATTTAGGGCATCATTTACCAAATACCAATATTGAACAAATTGTGGCGACATTAATGTATAAAGGAAAATTAGGCGGTTTTCATTTTAACGACAGTAAATATGGTGACGATGATCTGACGGTAGGTTCCATTAAGCCTTATGCCCTATTTTTGATTTTTAATGAATTGGTTTACGGAATGGAAAACAATCCGCAAAATCCATATCCGGCTTGGATGATTGACGCCAGCCATAATATTAAAGATCCGTTAGAAGATTTATTGCAATCGCTGGAGGCTATTTTAATCGCCTACGCGCAAGCTTTATTAGTCGATCAGAAAGCATTGAAAGAAGCGCAGCAAAATAATGATGTCACTAAATGTCAGGAAATTTTGCAAGATGCTTATAGAACCGATGTTCGGCCAATTGTAAAAGCGGCAAGAGCTAAAAGCGGCGCAGCTGTAAATCCGATTGAAGCGTATCGCGCTTTTGATGTTCGTAATACGCTTATTGAAGCTCGCGGACTGAAAACGGTAGCAACGGGATTGTAGAATTTAGATTTGAGAAGTGAGATGTGAGAGAATAGAAATTAGAATATAGAGAATAGACTAGAGAGATTTGAAGTTTGAAAATGTGCTGATTTGAAAATGAAAGCTAATTGTCCCTTCGAGTGATTTTATGATAGCGGAAATAAAATTGTATCGAGAAATAATGAGAAATGAGATTTCAGAAAATAGAAATTAGAAATAAGATTCTGGAAGCAAGAAACAAGACAAGCGTCATCTTGAACTTGTTTCAGGATCTCATCCAGCTAAGAACGTGATGAGATTCCGTGTCAAGCACGGAATGACGAAAGGAAAAAAAGTCTAACATCTAAATTCTAAAAGCAAAGCAATCTAATATCTAAATAACTGCGCGAGGGATTGCAGCGAAAATCCCGGATTGCGACCGTAGGAAGCAAACGGAATTGTAGCGTAAAGCCCGACCTGCAAGGTCGCGCCAAAAAATAAAAATTTTCTCTGGGAAAGTCCTAGGGATTACATACTAACAATTTGACTTCAAATCGTTTCAGCAATGAAATGAAAAGAAGTTTGAAATTCTCGATTATCGAGATGAATAAACAAAAAGTAACGGCTGTTTTTGATATTGGAAAAACCAACAAGAAATTTTTCTTGTTCGATAAAAATTATCAGGAGGTTTTTCGAGATTATACGCGTTTGCCACTTACGGTAGATGAAGATGGTTATCCTACCGAGGATATCACAATACTAAAGCAGTGGATTAAAGATACCTTTCATTCGATTTTGGAGAGTGAGAAATATGAAGTGAAATCGATCAATTTTTCGACTTATGGGGCAAGTTTGGTGCATTTAGATCATCACGGCAATGTCTTAACGCCTTTATATAACTACACGAAACCGATTGAGAAGGAAATTACCGATGAATTTTATGCAAAATATGGCGGTGAATTAAAAATCGCCAAAGAGACAGCTTCACCACAGTCGGGAATGCTCAACTCCGGATTGCAATTATTTTGGTTGAAGAAAAAATATCCTGAGATATTTAGCAAAATTAAATACTCGCTTCATTTGCCTCAATATTTATCGTTTTTATTTACCGGAATTCCGGTAAGCGAATATACCTCGATAGGTTGCCACACTAATTTGTGGAATTATGATAAAGAGGATTATCACGAATGGGTTTATGCTGAAGGTTTCGATCAGTTATTTGGTCCCATAGTTCCAACCGCGAGTAGTATTAATACTTCTTATAAAGGGAAAAAGATAAAAATTGGGGTCGGGATTCACGATAGTTCTTCGGCCTTATTGCCGTATATTTTAAGTAAAAAGAAGCCATTTTTATTACTTTCTACCGGAACTTGGAGTATTTCATTAAATCCATTTAATCAAGAAAGTTTAGATGAATTAGCGATTAAAAACAATTGCCTGAATTATCTGCGTGTCGACGGAAAACGTGTAAAAGCATCTCGTTTTTTTATGGGAAATGAATACCGCATTCAGGTAGAAAAACTAGGCGAATACTACGGAAAAGAATATGGATACCATCGGGATGTGGAATTTGACTCGGATTTGTATTTACGGCTGATTGAAAATCCTTCTATTTATTTCAAATTTGAAGGAATTTCACTGAAACGCAAGGAATTGCATCAAACAGATTTAAAACCTTTTGCGACCTTTGAAGAAGCCTATCATCAATTAATGATTGAGTTGATGGAATTGCAAATTCATACCATTAAAAATGCTATCGGAAATTCAGCCATCTATAAAATCTATATCGATGGTGGTTTTACCGATAATGATGTATTTATGAAATTGATGGCCCATCATTTTAATGAATTTAAAGTATTATCTACGCATTCACCATTAGGCTCGGCCTTAGGAGCAGCGATGGTAATATCCAACAAAAAAGTAGATGCTAAATTTTTAAAAGAAAACTACCGAATGAAAAAATTAGTTCCGCTGCTGTTAACGAGGTAGCGATTAGAGTCTAGAGGTTAGAAATTAGATTTTAGACTAGGGAATCTTAAGTTTTGAGTCAGGAAATAAAGAGACAAGATGCAGGGAACAAGAAGAAATGAAATGATAAAATAGGATGAGATTCCGTGTCAGGCATAGAATGACGATTAAAAAAATATGAAATAAAAAAGAAAACAACGTCCTACTTTTTAATTCTGTAGCAATTGTAGGAAAATGGCGCAGCGTTGGATCTGGAGCAAGGGATTAGTGAAACGGTTTCCCTTGCGCAGGATGAGCTATTTTGCTAACAATTCAAGGAAATAAAAATAAGACTAGACTTTTTTGCTACTTTTTTTGGCAAAGAAAAAAAGGAGGAATGATCAAATTTGAAATAAAAATCAGCTTGAAAATCCTGTAAAAATGAAACAAGACAGCCGTCATCCCGGACTTGATCCGGGATCTCATCAACTAAGTATAGAAGAATAATGAAAAATAGAAAATATAATAAACGCTAATGGCCAAATGCCAACAGCTCAAAGCTATAAAAAATACCCCTATGGCCTTTCCATTTAACACCGAATATCCGTCGATCGAATCGCTTCGTGAGCGTGCCCAAAAGCGTATGCCGCGTTTTGCGTTTGAATATCTAGACGGAGGCTGTAATGAAAATATTAATATTCGAAGAAATACAGATGAAATTCGTGAAATTCAGTTAAAACCCAGATACCTTAAAAATTACAGTAAATCGAGGTTAGAAACTGAATTGTTTGGTATAACATACGATGCGCCTTTCGGGATTTCTCCCATTGGTTTGCAAGGTTTAATGTGGCCAAATGCGCCTGAAATTTTAGCGAAAGCATCTTTAAAACATAATATTCCGTTTTGTTTGAGTACGGTAACTTCTACCAGCATTGAACGCGCGAGTGAACTTACTGAAGGTCGTGCGTGGTTTCAGTTATACCATCCTACCGAAGATTGGTTGCGTGATGATATTTTAAAACGTGCTGAAGCTGCTGAAGTTCCGGTTCTGGTCATTTTATGTGATGTGCCCACTTTTGGGTATCGTCCAAAAGAGATTCGAAACGGACTCGCAATGCCACCACAAATGAATTTTAGAAATGTATTGCAAGTATTGGGAAAACCCGTCTGGGCAATGCAAACGCTAAAACACGGCGCTCCAAATTTCGCAACAATGAAAAAATATATGGAAAAAGGAATGAGCATTAAACAGCTTGGCGCTTGGATGAATGCTACTTTTTCCGGAAGATTGAATGAAGAAAAAATTAAACCACTCCGCGATCTGTGGAAAGGTAAATTGGTATTAAAAGGTGTCGTTTCTGATGAAGATGCTGAAGAAGCCATTCGTTTAGGTTTCGACGGAATCATTGTTTCTAACCACGGCGGTCGCCAATTAGATGCAGGCGAATCGACCATCAAACCCTTATCTCATATTGCTGAAAAGTATAAAGATCGAATTACGGTGATGATGGATAGCGGTATACGCTCAGGTCCGGATATTGCTCGCGTGATGAGTAGCGGAGCCGATTTTAGCTTTTTAGGCCGATCGTTTATGTATGGCGTGGGCGCTTTGGGTGAAGAAGGTGGCGACCATACCATCGCTATGCTGAAAATGCAGTTGCAACAAGTTTTAGAACAAGTTTGTTGCGAAAAAGTAACCGATTTACCGAAGTATTTAGTGAAGGAATGATTAGAGGTGAGAGGTGAGATTTTAGAGTTTAGAAAATAGAATATAGAAATTAGACTTGAGAGGTTAGAGATTAGAATAAAGAAATAAGGAAAAGGAAAAGCGTCATCCTGAACTTGTTTCAGGATCTCATCCAGTTGAGAAAGTCAATAGTTTTCTTATTAAGCACGCAATCTTATTGAAATTGTTTGTCACTTTGAGTGATTTTATTGTAGCGGTAGCAGAAATAAAATTGTATCGAGAAGGGGTTAGAATTCAGAATAAATTATTTCTAAAACTTATAAATTTCTACTAAATCGATTGAAATATAGAATTAAAATATTATAAATAAAAGCTAACAGCTATAAGCTGAGGGCTAAAAGCTTAAAAATAAATGAGTCAGGCACACATAGAAGAAGAAATATTAACCCAAGAAATTTCGGGAGAATTCGAGCGTGAACGCGTACCAGAATCCAAATTAAAAAGCTGGAAAAGTTTTTTAGGAATGTATGCCGGAGAGCACGCGGCAGGAACCGAGTTTGTGATCGGGCCACTTTTTTTGACTACCGGCGTTAGTGCTTTCGACTTGATTATTGGATTATTGCTAGGAAATTTAATGGCGGTTTTGAGCTGGCGTTTTCTAACGGCTGAAATTGGTACAAAGTTTCGATATACGCTTTATCACCATTTAGAAAAAATCTGCGGAAAACGACTTGTTACCGTTTACAATTTGGCTAATGGAATTCTATTCTGCTTCTTGGCTGGAGCGATGATTACGGTTTCTGCTACGGCAGTTGGTGTTCCATTCGATATGGAGATGCCAAAACTCACCGATACAATGCCCAACAGTGCTACTTGGGTAATTATCGTATTGGCAATCGGAGCGGTAATTTCTGTGATCGCGGCCAAAGGTTATAATACCGTAGCAAAAGCTGCCAATTGGATGAGTCCGATTATCGTAGCTGCTTTTGTGATCTGCGGAATTGTTTCTTTAGTGAATTTAGATGTGCATAGTTTCTCTGATTTTTGGAATATTTGGGGCGAAGGAAGCGAACCTTTCCCCGGGCAGATTAAATATACTTTTTGGCACGTATTCTTGTGGTCTTGGTTTGCCAACGCAGCAATGCATATTGGGATGTCAGACTTATCGGTTTTCCGTTTTGCGAAAAAACCAAGTGCAGGATGGACCACCGCTGCCGGTATATATATTGGTCATTATATTGCTTGGATCGCTGCAGCATTATTGTATGCGGTATATTTAAAATCTCCGGAAGCTCAAGCTATATTGGCAAGTGGTGAAGCACCATCTGTTGCGCCGGGTCCATTAGCCTATAATGCAATTGGAGTTTTTGGAATTATTGCAGTCGTTTTAGCAGGATGGACCACAGCAAATCCTACCATCTACCGGGCAGGATTGGCATTTCAGGCCATCATCCCTAAAGTATCTACGGCGTGGGTGACGATTATAGCCGGAACCGTGGCTACTATTGCAGGATTATTCCCTGCCTTTGCAATGAAACTATTAGGTTTTGTAGCGCTTTACGGATTCATACTAGCTCCAATCGGAGCCATTATTGTCTTTGAATATTTCTTCGGAAAAAAGTTCGGTATACAATCTTTCTACGCTGAAAAATCAGGCACTAAATTTAATCAGGCGGTATTTTGGGCTTGGGTAATTAGCTTTGGTGTATTCTATTTTATTTCAGTCCAATTCGACATATTCTTATCATTCGTTACTCTCCCGGCTTGGCTTTGCTGCGGAGTTTTGTATTTGATTTTTAGTAAGATGATGCAGAAGAAAATTATATAGATCTAAATTAATAATCCCCATAATCGATCCTAAGTGTTTCGAATAATTTGGCAATAGCTAGATTTAATTCATTGTCTATTTTATTTCTTTTTAAAATAGCATCGATCAATTTATTTTCTCTTGTATTGATATAGAAAATTGAACTTTCGCCCATTTCAAAGAGTCGTTTTTCTGCTGCTACCATGATCTGACTTTCGGTCACAATTTCTGAAGCAATTACGGCCTGTTCCTGTAAACTAAAAATTTCCCGCTCAGTAGCTCTTATTTTGTTACTTAGTTTCCATTGACTTTCAGCTATTTTAAATTCTGCCTGCTCTCTCTTTACTTTAGCTAGTTTAAGATTGCCACGTTCTTTCCGTAGGAATAAAGGGAAACTTACTTTTACACCAGCTTTATAATTATTTACATTGATATAATCTGGATTATCTATTTCTTCGGAAAGAAAATTATATTCCACATCTATTTTAGGCAAAAGTTGATTTCTTCGCAACCTAATATCAAGATCGTAGGCTTCTAAATCGAACTCGAGCGATTGTATTTTTGGATGGTCTTCAACTTCTGTAGCATTTCCTAATAAACTTTCAATGCCCAAGGCTTCCGAAAAATTTAAGCTCTCTGGTAGAGGTCTCAATCGATCGTCTAATTCGATTGGTATGTCTTCTATCCAAAGATAGTTACTCAAAGCTAATTTTGCTTTTTGCAATTTAAGCTCGGCCTGCTTTTTATCCAACCTTCTTTTCCTAACGGTTATCATCGTTTCTACCGTATCGATCGCAGGAGTTTCACCCAGTCTGCTAGAGGTTGCAATACCTTCAAATCTTATAAGTGCATTCTCTAAAAATTCCTCATAGACTGAAGTATTTTGGTAGTAATAAACCCAATCTGCGTAAGCTTTTGTCGCATCTGCAAGTACCTGGTTTATCTGGATATTCCTTTCTACCTGTGATTGTTGCTGAAAGATTTTAGCGAGTTTAAGATTATTCATTCTTTCGTTGTAAAGCAAACCCTGTGCTAGCCTAATATTTACACCGGCACTCCAAAGACCATCATCTGGCGTGGTATTTTCTGGATTTAGGTAATAACCTTCATTCTGTTCGTATCCAGCTTTTAGATCGATACCATACCAGGTTGGAATTTTAAAAGTTCCTTTCCATAAAGAATAATATTCAGTTCCTTTAAAATTTTTCTCTTTTACGCCTCCTTCAAGTTTAGGATCAAAAGCACCGCGAGATTTCAATAATTTTGCCTCTGCGGCAGATAAATCTAGATTAGCTTGAGCCACAATAGGATGATAGCGCTTTACCATAGCCAGAAACTCTTCAAGCGTAAAGATTTCCGATTCTTGGGCTTCCGCAGAAAAAATACCGAAAACTGCAAAGCAAAATAGACAAATTAACTTTCGCATATTACTTTTTAGAATCTTTGGAATCACTTTTCTTTCCGTCTGTTTGTTTTTCTGCGCTGGTATAATAATTAGGAGGAAATCCATTTAATTTTCGCCACAGCTCATACCATATTGGCACATCTTCTAATAAAGCTAAGGTTCTTGCACCAGAACCTACACGTAAAGCTTCTGGCCATTTATGTTTATCCCTTTCTTTAAGATCTGGAGTTAGCAGAATTCGATATTTACCATTATCGCTTATAAAATTTTCTATAGCTACTACTTTTGCACCATAAGTACCAAAAGATGCGTTTGGCCAACCGCTAAAAACGATTGCAGGCCAACCATCAAATTGTACTCTTACATGATCGCCGATATTAAGCAATGGCAAATCTATAGGCTCTACATAAGTTTCTACCGCGATATCTATATTTGAAGGCATAATAGTAACCAGCTTTTCACCTTCTTTAAAAGTCTCTCCAATACCTTGTTTTAGTGCCCGGTTTATATAGCCATCCTGAGGTGCACGTATGTACAATAAATTTTTTCTTATTTGATAATTTGAAAGCGAATTTTCTAATTTTGAGACTTGTGCTTCAGCGTCGAATCTGGATGAGTTAGCCGTAGAAATTTCACCTTCAATTTTATTAATTTTATCGATATAATTGGCTTCAATACGATTAACTTCCATTATAGCATTTAATAGCTGATTTTTGCTACTTAGCAATTTGTTTTCGAGATCGATAACTTTAGCCTGAGATTCTTGAAATTTGGATTGCTTTGTTTCTAGATCTAACCTAGACTTTAAGCCCTCTTCGTATAATTCAGCCGTACGTTTGTATTGTCTTTCGGCAATGCTTAGGTTTACTTTGGCTGCTTCTAAAGAAATACTGTCACTATTTATTTTAAGATCTGCCTGCTTTCTCTTATTTCTGGTTTGTTCTAGTTTTAATTCTCTTTCGCGCTGAATAGCCTGCATTTGCCTTTGTAGCGCTTCAATTTTTTGACCATAAGATTCTAAAGATCCACTTTTGGAGGTTAATTGATTACCGGTTCTTTCAACTAAAAGAGGGTCGAAATATTCATTTTTTACTTCTGTAATATGAAGAATTGTATCTCCTTTTTTAACAAAATCACCTTCCTGAACATACCATTTTTGTATCTGGCCCGGAATAGGTGATTGCAGCGTTTGGGGTCTTTGATCGGGCTTCAATGTAGTTACGTAACCTTTACTACTTATGGTTTGCGTCCAGGGGAAAAATAGTAGTATGAGTAAAAACACAAAAGTTCCTAACAAAATCCTGGAAAGAAGCTTATGGTGACTTCTTTTCACGATCAGCGAAAAAGCATTAAAGTCTTCGAACTTTACTTTTCCGCCTAATTTTGTATTAGAAAGATTGATCATTTATATTAATTTTATTTTCTTTTTAAATAAAGCGGTTCGAAATCTTCAATTTGCTCTTTGTCGTCTGCAAGAAATATACTCGTATTTTCTCTATTTGCGCACTTCATTAAAGCTTGCAAATCACTATTGGAAAGTATAAATCCTTTCTCGATCATCAAGATTTCTGGTTGTTTGAGTAATTCACGAATTAAGCATATTTTTTTGGCTGTTTTAGCGCCTATTTTACTACTTCCTGAAAAAATGTAGGTGTTTAAAGATTCGGGAAGCTTATTAATGTGATCGATAATTTTAAAATCTTCTAACATATCATAAACACGATCTGAACTCATATTAGGATTGCTTAAGGTAAGGTTTTCCCAGATGGTTCCTTCAAAAATACTATCAGTATTAAATAGTAATCCAATTTTATCTCGATATTTATCTATATTGATATTTGCTATTTCTTGTTTGTCAAGATAAATTCGGCCTTCATCGGTTTTCTTCATTCCAGAGAGGTAATGAAAGAAATCATTTATAACCACTTCAGATCCTACAAGATTAATCTTGTCGCCTCTATTGATTACAAGATCTGGAACCACAGTTTTTTCTATATGAAGACCTTCAATCTTAATAGGAAAAAGCTTTACATCGTTTCCGTTAATTCCTGTTTTACGATCTAATTTTTTAGAAATTACTTCGTCCAATTTTTCTACAGCAGTTACCATATCGTAGATGGTTTCTAAGCTAAACCCAATTTTTTCAACTGAATTGATGACCATCACAATTATAATTTCTGCGGCTACAAATTGTCCAATATTCATTTGTTGATTTAAGACCAATAACCCGCCAATTAGTAGTAATCCCAAGGTTACAATTACCTTAAAACCCACCATTAGTTTAAACTGATTTTTTACGGTATTAAAGTGATTTTGTCTTTCGTCTAAATATTTGGTAACGAGTTTATCGTTTTTATTTTGCTCGTATTCGTCTGGAAAAGTTTTAAAAACTCTAAAATTACCGGCTACCTGTTGTATCCAAAAAGCTACGTGATATTTCTTTTTGGATTCCATAATACTACTTTTCAAAGCTTTTGTGAGAGTGAATTTAAAAATCACAAAAATTAATACAAGTAGCAGTAAACTAAAACCAATAAAAAAAGGATGGTAAAAGGATAGCAGTAAAAGACCGAATATAATTTGAATAACCGCAGCGGGAAATTCTAATAGTAATTTCTGAAGTCCTTTTTGCAGGGTCAAGACATCAAAAAAGCGATTGGCAAGTTCTGGGGGATAGTAGTTCTCTAATTCTCTAACCCGCATTTTAGGAAATCTATAAATAAACTCGAAAGAAATTCTAGCAAAGACTTTCTCTTGTATAATTTCAACCAAATCTAATTGAAGAACCTGCAAAACCCCTACAAAAGCAACACCGGTAGTCACCAAGCCAGTAAGTAAAATCCATGAGGTTGAAACCTGGGCTCCTTGGATTAAATTGATAATCGCTTGAATTCCCAAGGGTACAGTAAGTCCTATAAGCCCGGCAAATATGGCGTAGTACAAAACATTTAGAATATCACGCCTTTCCAATTGAAGAAGATGAAATAATTTCTTCCAGGGAGAAATTGAACTTTTGGCCATATATTTAGGTGTGTTTTTTATCTAAGGATTTATGCTTGTATCAGATTTTAAAATTAATCAAAAGTTGTGTCCAATCAAATTCGACTGCAACCGATCTTTAAAATAAAACGCGAATATAAAATGCAACTATTAAAAAAACTTTGGATCGAGATTAAAATGACATTAAAATTTTTAGTTCTTTAATAATCTTATATCCTTAAGCTTGCAATTATAGTAAATAATCTAATCTTAAAAATTATAGTTTTCTTAACTACGATATTATATAAAGCATTTTATCATATTAATTTTACACTCAAAATGAATTATGAAAACAAGTTTAAAAATTATATTCTTAGCCTTAATATTATTTACGCAGTTTTGCCGAGGGCAACAGGAAGATAAGGTTATCATTATCACGTTGGATGGTTTGCGCTGGCAGGAGCTATTTGGTGGTGCTGATTCTCTATTTATAAATAATGAAGCATTTGTAGACCATATTGGTGGTTTGAATAATCTTTTTTGGGCTGAAACGGCTCAGGAGAGAAGAAAATTACTATTTCCCTTTTTCTGGAGCCATGTTGAAGAAAAAGGTGTAATTCTTGGTAACCGTTGGGAAAATAACAAAGTAAACTTAACTAATACTATGGTTTTTTCGTATCCTGGTTATAATGAAATATTAACCGGGAAAGCTGATGATGCGCGTATCAATAGCAACAAAAAAAATTATAATCCTAATAAAACCATTTTAGAAATAGCCAATAACAGCAGGCGTTTTAAGCAAAAAGTTATGGCATTTGGAAGTTGGGATGTTTTCCCGTTTATCCTGAATGAAAAACGCAGTGGTATTCCTGTAAATGCAGGATATCGATCTTCTTTATCCAAGCATCCCTCAGAAAAAGCTTTGTTTTTAGATAAAATTCAGCAGGAGACACCAAAACGCTGGGGCGGTGTACGATTTGATGTTTTTACCCATAATTATGCGATGGAAGCATTACGTCACGACAAACCCAAACTCTTGTATATCGCTTATGGCGAAACCGACGATTTTGCGCATGATGGCCGTTATGACGATTATTTAAAATCTGCTAACCGGACAGATAAAATGATCCAAGAAATATGGGAATATGTAGATATCGATCCTTACTATAAAGACAAAACAAGTATTTTGATCACAACAGATCATGGTCGCGGTACCGGAACCGGTAAAAATGATACTTGGCGAGGGCACGGTGAGGAAATTATTGGAGCTAATCAGACCTGGATTATTGCTTTTGGATCTAAAATTAAAGCACGTGGAGAATTAAAAAGTAAAGAGCAATATTTCACTTCGCAGTTTGCACCAACTATTGCAAAAATTTTAGAACTAGATTTAAATAGTGAAGCAAAAGAATTGCCCATATTAAAATAGAATTATAATTATTGAATTTTATTTCTAAAAAGGGGATTAACTAATACATTCCTTTTGTTATCTTTGCGCGTATATCTGCATTATTCTCTCCTTTTTTTATAACTACTACAGTGTTTTAGTTTTCAGTGTTTTAATTTTAAAAGTTTACATTTTTTGTAAACAATTGAGACGGGCTTGTAAATTAAAATGTTCTTTTTCAATGTTTTATAAAATAAAATGTAAAACTTTATAAATCAGTAGTTTCAGAATTGTTCACAAAATTGTGAATAAGTATAATAGATTTTTTCAAAAATATGCCTTCTTAGATTGTAATTTTGATCTAAGATTATTGAACGAAATTTTATTGAATTTTTTAAAGGGAATCATGTGAAGTCCATGAGCTTTACGTATTGCAAATTAGCATTGCTAATAAGCCAGAACACTTTCTTCGTTGTAATAATCTTTGTTTTCGCATAAAAGTAGTGGTTAAGGGTACCAGTATTCGCAAATTTCATAGAATTTGTAATTAAATCCAGCCATTGATGTTTGTGCATTTGTTTTTTGTTTCATTATTAACACAACAGCAGTATGAGTATTTTTGATAAGCGGCTAAATTATAAGCCTTTCGAGTATCCTGGAGTTTTAGATTTTACAGATGCTATTAATCAGTCGTTTTGGGTACATTCTGAAGTCGATTTTACTGGCGATATTCAGGATTTTCACACGTATCTTAATGAAGGAGAGAAAGATGTAGTTAAGAAGAGTTTGTTGGCGATCGCGCAAATAGAAGTTGCTGTAAAATCCTTTTGGGGAGATCTATATAAGCATTTACCAAAACCAGAATTTAATGGATTAGGAAGTACTTTTGCTGAATGTGAATTTAGACATTCGCAGGCGTATTCAAGACTTTTGGAAGTTTTGGGATACAATAATGAGTTTGCAAAAGTTGTAGAAGTTCCTGCTATCAAAAAACGAATTGAATATTTATCTGAAGCATTAGAACATACAAATGCAGAAGATCCTAGAGAATATGTGTCTTCATTAATTTTATTTTCAATTTTAATCGAAAATGTATCTCTGTTTAGTCAGTTTGCCATCGTACTTTCTTTCAACCGCTTTAAAGGCGTTATGAAAAATGTGAGTAATATTATCGCATGGACTTCAGTAGACGAGCAAATTCATGCCAACGCAGGGATTTATATCATTAATCAAATTCGTGAAGAATATCCAGATTACTTCAACGAAGAAATGATTCAGAAATTAAATAATATCGTTAAAACTTCTATTGAAGTTGAGGGCGAGATTTTAGATTGGATTTTCGAAAACGGAGAATTAGAAAATATCGATAAAAAGAATCTAATGGATTTTATGAAATTCCGTTTAGATGATAGCTTAAAAAGTATCGGACTTCCAAAATTATACAATATCTCTTCTGCTGAATATCAGCCAATGCTTTGGTTTGAAGAAGAAGTTTTTGCCAATAGTTTAGACGATTTCTTTGCTAGACGCCCTGTAGATTATACAAAGCACGATAAAAGTATTACTGCATCAGACCTGTTTTAAAATAAAGATCACAAATTAAATTCCTGAAACTCCCATGACAACGAACGTAGAAACTCAGCCTTTAATTGCCGACGAGCCGAAGAACAAAAGACTTTGGTGGCTAAATGATGAAAGTCAGCAAATTTTAAATCGAGGTTATTTATTAAAAGGAGAAACGGTAAAATCCGCTATAGAACGTATCGCCAATGCATCGGCCAAAAGATTATATAAGCCTGAACTGGCTGAAGCTTTTATTGAAATGATCGAGCGTGGTTGGATGAGTTTAAGTTCACCAATTTGGGCTAATATGGGAACCGAGCGCGGATTACCAATTTCATGTTTTAATGTTTACGTTCCAGATAATATAGAAGGGATTACCCATAAGCTTGGTGAGGTGATTATGCAAACCAAAATTGGAGGAGGTACTTCTGGTTATTTTGGCGAATTGCGTGGCCGTGGAAGTGCAGTTACTGATAATGGAAAGAGTAGTGGGGCAACAAGTTTTATGAAGCTTTTTGATACCGCTATGGATACGATTTCTCAGGGAGGTGTGCGTCGCGGTGCATTTGCTGCATACTTGGATATCGATCACCCAGATATTAAGGAGTTTCTTGAAATTAAGAATATAGGAAATCCTATTCAGAATTTATTTTACGGCGTTTGTGTGCCAGATTACTGGATGCAGGAAATGATTGAAGGTGACACCGATAAACGTGAAATCTGGGCTAAAGTTTTAGAAAGTCGCCAACAAAAAGGTCTACCGTATATTTTATTTAAAGACAATATTAACCGATTTAAGCCACAGGTTTATAAAGATAAAAACAGAACGATCCATTCTAGTAATCTTTGTTCTGAAATTGCTTTACCTTCTACCGAAGATGAATCTTTTATCTGTTGTTTGTCTTCTATGAATCTTGAATTATATGATGAATGGAAAGATACTGAAGCGGTTAAGTTAGCGATTTATTTCTTAGACGGCGTTTTACAGGAATTTATCGCCAAAACTGAAGGAAATCATTATTTAGCATCAGCGAACAGATTCGCGAAAAATCACCGTGCGCTTGGATTAGGAGCGATGGGATGGCATTCGTACTTACAGAAAAACAGAATTCCTTTTGAAGGAATGCGCGCAAAAGGCTTAACGCATCAAATTTTTGAAGATATAAGTGCAAAAGCAACAAAAGCGAGTAAAGAATTAGCAACAATTTATGGGGAACCAGAAATGCTTAAAGGTTATGGTTTAAGAAATACGACATTGATGGCTATTGCACCAACAACATCGTCTTCTGCAATCCTAGGGCAAACTTCACCAGGGATTGAACCTTTTAGCAGTAACTATTATAAGGCTGGACTTGCAAAAGGTAACTTTATGCGTAAAAATAAATACCTGAAGCAATTGTTGGAAGAAAAAGGTTTGGATAACGAAGATACCTGGAGAAGTATTATGTTGAATCATGGTAGTGTTCAACACCTGGAAACGTTAACTCAGGAAGAAAAAGATATCTTTAAAACCTTTAAAGAGATTAGTCAGTTAGAGATTATCCAGCAGGCATCGGTAAGACAAAAATTTATCGATCAAGCACAGAGTTTAAATCTAAATATTCCCGCAGGAGTTCCAGTAAGAGATGTAAACCAGTTAATGATCGAGGCCTGGAAGTTAGGAGTAAAAACTTTATATTATCAAAGAAGTCAAAGTGTATCTAAAGAATTTGTATCGAACATCGTGAATTGTTCAAGCTGTGAAGCTTAATTACAAATCGAAATAAAATTAAAAAGCCACCTTATCGGGTGGCTTTTTTGTTATTTCAGACTCGAAGCATTTAGTTTCTTTTGTTAATTTTTTCTTTTTCAATATCCTTTTGTTCTTGAAAATGCTCTTCAAGAATTTTCTTTTCATCAATGCTTAAATTTTCTGAAAGACCTATTCGATCATAAAAATTAATCGTTTCATCGTTTTTGTGAACTAATATCACCACTGGAAATCCTTTTACATCTTCCAGTATTTCAAAATTTTCTTCGATTCCTTTGAGCGGTTTCTCGCGATGAATAAAATATTCGAAATGCAAATCTTTGGCAACAGGAAGGTCAAAAGGATCATCTGTAAGCGGAGCATGGGTGACTATGCCCTGTACTTCATAAAAATCATTTTCATTATAATCAGTATATTTTTTTTCTTCCTTACAAGAAGTAAGTATAGAAGAAATCACAATCAGAATTGCTAAAATCTTTTTCAAAATTAAGGTGTTTTTGTGAAAATACCTTTTTAGCTGAATCTCACAAAATTGATTAGCATTTTAAAGTGTCTCTTCTTATTTTTTCTTTTTCAACAAATATTTTAGAGCACCTGTAGACCATAGCGCCCATAAAATTAATACTGGCTGAAAGAATAATCGAATTAATCGTTTTTGATCGGTATCTAAACCAAAAGCATCGATTCCATTGGTATACTGCGAAATGTTTCCCGGGAAAATTAGAATATAAAAAATCGCTAAAAATAATCCAATCTTAACTTTTTTACTAACCCAAAAGATAAGACATAAGCCTAGCGAAATTTCCACGACACCAGAAGCAATGACTACAAAATCCATAAATGCTGGTGAGCTTGGTAACCATCGTGGTACCTGCGCCTGGAATTCCCCTCGTTGAAAGGTAAGGTGTCCAATACCCGCAAATGTCATCATCACACCAAGAACCACCCGCATGATATTTTGAAATATTGAAGTTTTCATTTTTTAAATCTTTTAAGATTAAATCGTTTACGATATAAATATATGAAGATTTTTTAGTTTGAAGATGAGTGAGAAGAACTTTTTTGAGATAGCTAGGAATTTATAATAAACTATTTTTCAAGACCTAATAATAATTTAAAAACAATTTCAACTTCTAAATTGTAAAAGGTGTTTTAGATATAAGCAATTTTTAATTTATGGTTCGGTATGTATTGCTTAAAAATTTCTATTAGTTTTTCTGGTCTTTTGGCTGAATGTTTACTAAATCAATTTGATAGGTTTTGTCATTTGTTTTTAGAATCTCCAGCGTGTCATTATTGAACTCTAATGATAAAATTTTTGAAAATGAGAGACATATTTCTTAGAACCAATTCAGCCTAATATTCATTCCTGCCTTATTCCAACTCACCGATCTTTTATAAACCAAAAACCTTGAAAGAAATAATAATTGTAAGAGGTGAATAGATTTGCTAAAAATCGCTTCAAAAATACCCAGGCGTTCTCCAAAAATGGATACGATAAGTAGTAGCATAACTGAAGCTCCTACCAATGCAATATTTATCAAGTTATTAAGCTTCTTGAAAATATTCTATTCATAATCAGTAGAATATATAAAAAATAATCATAAGCGCTAGCGTGTAAAATAATATTTACTGGATTACATCTTCATCTTTTGTTTTATTGCCTATAGAAATTTAGTTGCATGCTAAAATCAATCTATAAATTTAGCTAAACTTAGTTTTAATAGAATTTTAAGTCAAAAATCCTTCAAGAAAAATTACATTGAAAATAAACAAAAAAGAAAAATTGATATGAAAGTTTTAATTATTGGAGCTCACGGAAAAGTTGGTCAACGAATTTCTAAAGCAATGAGTGCTTCTAAAGATTTTGAACCTACTGCATTTATTAGGAAAGAAGAGCAAAAGCCACTTTTTGAAGAAATGGGAGTGGCCACAGTAGTAGAAAGTTTAGAAAATACACCTGAAGCTATAGGAGACGTGATTAAAAATTATGATGCTGTAGTATTTAGTGCAGGTTCTGGAGGGAATACAGGAGACGATAAAACCATTACAATTGATTTGGATGGCGCAATTAAGTCTATTAATCAGGCTGAAAAGCATGGTGTAAAACGCTTTATTATGGTTAGTGCGTCTCATACAGATGATCGTTCGTATTGGGATCAAGTTGACGGAATGCAACCATACTATACCGCTAAGTATTATGCCGATCTAGAGTTGAAACGAAGCAAATTAGATTATACAATTTTACGTCCTGTTCTTTTAACCGACGAAGATGCAGCTGGCAAAATAATAATGTCTGAAAATCCCGATGAAGTCAATTCTGAAATTCCACGCCAGGCAGTAGCAGAAACTGTTTTGGCCGTATTACAAAATCCAAAATCAAAAGGTAAAATTATCGAAATGAGTAAAGGCGATCACACAATAAGCGAAGCCTTAGACAAATTTCTTGCCTAATTGAGAAAGCAATGAAAATACAAAAACCGCTGAAGTAAATTTCAGCGGTTTTTTTTATGATATAAATAATTATTACGATAAAAGTTATTGATTTTCTTTTATTTATAAAGCGTATTATTTACATTTATTAAGATAACCATAGAGTTCAGGTTATAATTATAAACTACCATTTTAATACTACGCTGATGATTTTTAGAAGATTTCTTATAGCAGTTATATTATTGTTCGTTTCTCTGTCTGGATTTGCACAAGAGAATCTGATTATAAATACGCAAAATCGAGAGCAGGTTTCCTTAAACGGAACATGGCATTACCTTATTGATCCTTACGAGACCGGTTTTTACAACTACAGGTATAAAGAAAAAGGTGAAAAAGATCCCGAAGCCTATTGGAATAACCCCAACCCTCATAAAAAAACAGATAGAAAAGAACATGAATATAGCGACGATTATACGCTAGAAGTGCCGGGAGATTGGAATTCTCAGGATGATATTTTTAAATATTACGAAGGATCGGTTTGGTACCAACGAGAATTTGATAAACCAGAATTGGATAAAGAGGAACGTGTTTTTCTATATTTTGGTGCAGTTAACTACGAAGCTCATGTATATTTAAACGGAAAGAAATTAGGAATGCACAAAGGCGGCTTTACGCCTTTCAATTTTGAAATTCCCCAAGAAATGCTTCAAAAATCAGGGAATTTTCTAGTTGTTAAGGTGGATAATAAGCGTTATGCCGATGAAGTTCCTACCTTAAATACCGATTGGTGGAATTATGGCGGAATTACACGGGATGTAAAATTAATTATAACACCACAGAATTTTATTCAGCAATATGCTTTGCATTTAGATCAGTCGCAGGATATTGAAAAATCAATTAAAAATAAAAAATTCAATGTTTCAGGATATATTAAACTGAATACTGCTTCCGAAGAAAAAGTCACCATAGAAATTCCTGAAATCGGCCTAAAGAAAAAAGTCGATATTGTTGGTTCTGAAGCAACTTTTAATTTTGATGCCAAAAAAATAGAATTATGGTCTCCGGAAAATCCTAAACTCTATAATGTGAAACTGACTTTGGGAGAACACACGATCATAGATAAAATTGGTTTTAGAAAAATAGAAGTTTCCGGTAAAGATGTATTGCTTAACGGAAAAGAGATTTTTATGCGCGGCATAAGTTTGCATGAAGAATTTGCTCCTGAAGTTCGCAGAGCAAACAGTAAAGATGATGCCAGTAAATTATTTGGTTGGGTTAAAGACTTAAATGCGAATATGGTTCGATTAGCGCATTACCCACATAACGAATATATGACGAGAGCTGCAGATTCTTTAGGAATTTTAGTGTGGAGTGAAATACCGGTGTACTGGACAATTGATTTTAAAAATGATGAAGTTTTAGAAAAAGCTAAGAAGCAACTTGAAGAAATGATTATTAGAGATCAAAATAAAGCGTCCATAATAATCTGGTCGGTGGGTAATGAAACCCCTGTAAGTGAAACCAGGACAGATTTTATGAAAGATCTGGTAATGCATGCTAAAGAAATGGATAAAACTCGCTTAATTTCTGCAGCGCTAGAAGTGCATTATAATCGAGGCACTAATTTTATAGACGATCCATTAGGGGAATATACCGATTTAGTTTCTGTGAACGAATATCTGGGATGGTATGGTGATTTACCTCATGCTAAAGTGCAATCAAAATGGAAAACTGCTTATGATAAACCGCTTTTCTTTAGTGAAACAGGGGCAGGAGCCAAAGCAGGTTTTTCTGCAGATAAGGAAACCAGATGGAGCGAAGAATTTCAGGAATGGTATTACCAAGAAACTCTAAAGATGATGGAGCAGATGCCAGATAATTTTATGGGCCTATCACCCTGGATACTTGTAGATTTTAGATCGCCAAAAAGAAACAATCTTAAATTTCAGGAAGGATGGAATCGTAAAGGTTTAATTGATGATAAAGGCAATAAAAAGAAAGCATTTTATACCCTTAAAGATTATTACGAAAAGAAAGAGAAGGAATACGAGGATTAAACAGCATCTCCTTTTAAGAAAAGGCGTTAATCTTTAGAGGTTAGCGCCTTTCTTTTTTATTTGGTGAGCGTCGGAGCTTTAATCTTTAAGAAAAAAAGAAATAGCTAAAATCTATAATTTTAGCTATTTCTTAATGTTTGCAATCAATGCTTAATAAAGAGGTAATAAGGAAATCTGCATTAATATCTAGTTTCGCGCGTTATGATGAAGCATAATTTCCCTACAATAGTTGCTTTAATATTTGCGTTTTTCTGCACTAGCGTGTTTTCGCAGCAAATGAAGTTTAAAACCTTAACTACAGATGAAGGTTTATCAAACAATTCAGTAAACGATATTATTAGTGATCAAGATGGCAGGTTGTGGATAGCGACCTGGGATGGTTTAAATGTTTACGACGGAAATCTGATTCAGGTATTTAAACATCAACACCAAGATTCTACAAGTATTGCCGGAAACGAAATTCGTGCCTTTAAAAAAGATAGAAATGGCCGTATTTGGATATTAAATGATAATAATACCATATCGTATTATAAAGGAGATGGTGTTTTTAAAAATTTTAAATTAAGTTGGGAACCAGAAACTTTTCGGTTAACCAAATCTGGAGAAATAGCCGTAAAAACTTCTAATAGTTACTTCTCTTATAAGAACGATCATTTTCAGGAAATTTCAGCAGCCGAGATATTAAGAGAAGAAAACTACGGTCCTCTTCAGAAACTTTTAAAAGATCAGTTTCCTGATGTTATAATAAACGATGTATTAAAAGATAGAGAAGGAAATATCTGGTATGCTTCACGTAAAAACGGTTTGTTTTTTATTGCTAATACTCCCCAAAATCTCAACAACCAAGAGATAATACAATACACATACGATCCTTATTCGCCTTATAGTTTTACGAGTAACGAAATTGAAAAGCTATATGAAGATGATTTTGGTAATATTTGGCTTGCTCATAAAGATGGCGGGGTAAGTATGACATATCAGGAAGCTCAGCAAATTACCACAGTTACTCCGCATCCAAAAAGCTTTCCGCATTTACCCAACGAAACTATTCGGGGAATTACAAAAGATCAATCCGGAGCAGTTTGGTTGGGTTATTATAACCATGGATTGTATTATTTCAGTAAAAAAACAAACTGCTATATCCCTTTTTCGATTGAAGAATCTTTAATGAATCCAGATTGGAATAGAATTCGGAGTTTATTTACAGATTCTGAAGGAATTATCTGGGTAGGAACTTATGCCGGGATTATTAAGATTGAAGACAAAAAATATTCACTTATCACTGCTGAAGATTTTGAAAACTTTCCCGCCAACAGAAACTATTCTTTCTTTGAAGATGCTAATGATTTGTGGATTGCGTGTTGGGGAGGAGTTGCAAAATATAATAGAAAATTAGATCGTTTTGAAGCATTTGATCATCAAGAGGAATTAGCATCGTTTCATGTTCGAGAATTAATTAAAATTGAAGATACCTTGGTTTTAGCTACAGCCCATAATGGTGTCGTATTATTTTCAACAGCAAAAGGAATTTTAAAAACTATTGATACAGAAAATGGTCTTCTGGGAAATAGCGTATACAGTTTATACCAGGATTCTTTTAGCGATGAATTGTGGATAGCAAGTTTAGGCGGAATTAGCATTTATAAGAAATCGCAGGGAATTATTAAAAACCTAACCGAAGCCGACGGATTGCCAAGCCATATGGTGTATAGTTTGTTGCCAAATGAAAATGAGGTTTGGATAAGTACAACCAAGGGTATAGCGTTTATTGATAAAAAAAATTATGCTATTACGCAGTTACCAAAAGAACAAGGCTGGCAGGCACAAGAATTTTCTGAAGGGGCTTCTTTTCAGGATGCGAAAGGAACCTTGTTTTTTGGAGGAATTAACGGACTCAGTTTTTTTCAGCCAGATGCGTATCATTATACCAAGAAACCAACAAAGTTCTTTTTGAAGGTAGATGGTAAGGAAAATTATTCTTCAGAATTTACAAAAGAATATCAGGAAAATTCAATTTCGATTTCGATTACCCCAATAAGCTATACTGGTTTGCCTAAAAAAATTTGGTACAAGTTAGAAGGTTCAGATAGCGATTGGAAATCTTTTAAAAATTCAGAAGTTATTTACAGAGATTTAGCGCCGGGAGATTACAGTTTTAAAATTTCGAGTAATACAAATAAAGATCAGGCAACACAATATTTTCAGCTTCATATCAAAAAACCTTTTTATCAAACATTTTGGTTTTATGCACTTTGCTTGGCATTACTTGTTTTAATAGGAATTGTTTTTTTTGTGAGGAGAAATAGACTCGCAAAAAAAATAAGATACCAGTTAGAGAAAAATATTGAAGAGCGCACTGCGGTTATAGCAGCTCAGAAAAAAGAACTACAGGATGCAAATAAAAATTTAGAGCAAAAGAATATTGAAATTGCCAAGCAAAAAGAAAAACTTCTAAACTTACATCGAGATGTAAAAAATAAAGATTTTGAGGTTGAAAAATTCCAGACGTTCTTTTTATCAGACTTCAAATCGAAATTGAATAAAATAGCAGCACTTTTAAATACTGAAAAAAATGGTACGGAAAATGTCGAAAAAGAAGTAACCAAGCTTATCGAGGAAATTTCAGAATGGGATTATCTCGATCAGATATCAGAATTGGGAGAAAGCGTTACTGTACAGATTGATTTTGAAGCTCTTATCACCAAAATTTATCAGCAAATAGGCGATAATCAATATAATACGGAAACAAATTGTCAATTTTTTAAATTTTCCGAGGAAAATTTAGTCAGCTTAGATGTATTGCGTTTTAAATTATTACTAAGATACCTTATTCTGGAAATTTTTAAATATTCTGGAAATAATGAAAAATGTGATTTTAAAACAAGTTTACATTCAGATAATGTATGTATTGAATTAAAGGCCTCGAGTGGGCTTCTTCAAAAAGAGTGGCAAAATATCACGAATTTTAGTCCGTATTACAAAGCATTTCAATTACTGCTGAAAGAACTCTGTGGTAAGATTGAAGTTACGTATTATGAAAATTTGGAGATTACTATTCAAATTCCTGTCGCTTCAGTTAAAAATCAATCGGAAGCTTCTGGAATTCTTCAGTATAAACACTTACAGCAAGCACAAGATGAAGATAAAAGTTATATACTGGTGTATTGCGAGCAGGAGGATAGTACATTTTTAAATCAGCTTTTAAAAATAACCCAGAGCGATTTACTTTTTGAACATGATTTACACGGGTTAACATCTGCAGTACATCAATTTCATGTAGAGGCTGTTATTATTTATAATGCCGCTTTTTCGAGTGATTTTGAACAAGTATTACAACAAGCTTCATTGCAGCGTATACCAAGTTTATATATTTCAGAAACAATTAATCTGGCAACAGAAGAACGGGCAATTGAAAACGGAATAAACGCTATTGCAAATTTACCGATAAGTGCGGATTTGTTGAATAAAAAGATTGCAATGATTACCAATACGCAAAAGCAAGCGTATTCTACCAAAATAGATCGAATAAACGAGAAACTGGATCGTGATGATGTGGTTTTAAATCCACATGAAAAAACGGTAAAAAAAGCATTACAGATTATTGAAGAAGAACTGGATAACCCTCAATTTAATGTAGATCGACTTTTTAAACGTTTAGAAATATCCAGAACTAAAGTATATAGGGTTTTTAAAGAAATTTTGAATCAATCTCCATCTGATGTTATTATAAACCTGCGATTACAAAAAGCAGAGCATTTATTACTTACCGGAAATCTAAATATTAGCGAAATAGGTTTTGAATGCGGCTTTAACGATCCCAAATACTTCAGTAGAATGTTTAAAAAACATTACGGTGAAAGTCCGAAGCGCTATAAAAAACAGTTCCAAAAAACAATCTAAGATTACTGCTAGATTAGCCCAATGTTACGCCAGTATTACTGTAACTAAACTGCGAATTTTAAGCCCAAATAACACCAATTTCGCATCAATATTACACTTTTTTGGAACAAAAGTGCAGTATTGAATTTTTCTCTGAACCTACATTCGCCCAAAATCTTAAACTTTTTAAAGAACATGAAAAATTACTATTTGTTTGTGCTTTTTAGCATTTTTTGCGTGTCGGGCGCCATGGCGCAGTACACGCTAAAGGGAACGGTAGTCTCAAAATCGGACGGGATGCCACTTCCTGGGGTTACAATTGTGGCGAATAATAATAGTGGTAACGGAACTGTTACCGATTTTGATGGTAACTTTATCCTGGAAGTTAATGAAGAAAATGGAACTATCACCTCTAGTTATATAGGCTTTAAATCCCAAACCACGAATTACAGCGGAAATGAGTCTTTAGAGATTGTTTTAGAAGAATCTGTTGATGCTTTAGATGAAATTGTACTTATTGGTTATGGTTCTTCAGAGAAACGAGACCTTACTTCAGCAGTTGCTTCAGTAGGAAATATGGAAAGTTTAGAAAGCCGCCCGGTTTCAAATTTCTCAGATTTCTTACAAGGAAATTTACCTGGTGTAACAGTTGCTCAGGATGGAGGGGATCCTTCCTCTTCTTCTAATATCACCATTCGTGGTTTAGGAACATTAAACGGACAATCTCCATTAACTGTTGTCGATGGTGTACCTTATTACGGCCCTCCAATTAATCCTAATGATATTGAATCTGTAAGTGTTTTGAAAGATGCCGCTTCTGCTGCTATTTATGGTGCACAGGCAGCTTCAGGAGTAATAGTTATTCAAACTAAAAAAGGTAAAGTTGGGAAAATGCGTGTAAATCTTGATGCTTATGCAGGTTTCCAATCAGCAAATAATTTACCCACTCCGCTAAATGCAGAGGAAAACAATTTTGTGTATAACACCGCTGCAGATAATGCAGGAGCTTCCAGAGTATCTGCTCATAATCCAGATCAGAATCCATGGGGTGCGGTAACTCGTACCGATTGGATGGACGAAATTTTTAGAGATGCTGCCATATATAATCTGAATGCTAATATTAGTGGAGCTTCTGAAAAAGGAAGCTATTTAACCTCTTTTGGATATAACAAGGTAGATGGTGTGTTAGTAGGTACTAGCAAAGATCGTTATTCTTTTAGGGTGAAATCTGATTACGATTTTAATGATAAAATCACTATTGGTGAAAATGTATATTTCTCAAAATCTGAAGCGGTTGGAACCAATACTTCTAACGGATATTCAGGGGCAATCATCAATGCTATTTATATGCCGGCAGCAGCTTCCGTATATAACGAAGATGGAACTTACCAAGGTGTAGTGCCGCAAAGTCTATCAGATTTTGGAGGAGCTTATGGTGATGTTTACAATCCGGTAGCATTATTAGAACGTCCTACGATTAGCAATCCCGTAAATTATCTAAATGCGAATGTTTATTTAAACTATGAAATTCTTGAGGGCTTAACTTTTAAAACCAATTACTCTTATGCTTTAACCGATACTAAAAGTAAGCGCTTTCAGCCTAGAGTTCCAGAAATTGGAAGGTCTGATGCTCAAAATTATTTATACCAGAGTTATTCTGATGAAAATCGATGGATTTGGGATAATCAATTGAACTATAAAAAATCGTTCGGTAAGCATAATTTAGATCTTACCGCTATATACTCTTCTCAGCATACCGACTATGAATACTATTATCAGGAAGGAAGAGGTTTTGCAAACGAAGGTGAGTTTAATCATTATATGGGAAATGCTACTTCTTTACAACCTGCACAAACTGATGTTTACGAAGATGTATTAACTTCTGCCATTGGTAGAGCCATGTATAATTACGATCGTACTTATTATCTGTCTGCGAGTATTCGTAGGGATGAAACCTCTAGATTGGCTTCAGATAATAAATCTGATTATTTCCCATCGGTTTCAGGAGCAGTGCGCTTATCAAATTTACCGGCAATAGAAGACATCAACAATCTTAGCGACTTAAAATTAAGAGCTTCTTGGGGGCAGATAGGAAATATCAATACCGTAGGTTACTACTCTTTTGATGTTCCCATGCAAACTAGCTTAGCCGTTATGGGCGAGCAAGGTGCTTATGATGCAAATGGTTTGTATTTAGGCCGTCAATCAAATTCAAATTTGAAATGGGAAACTTCAGAATCTTTTGATATAGGTTTGGATGCAAGTCTATTTAAAAATAAGCTAAGCATTACCGCAGATTATTTTTCAAAGAAAACAAAAGGAATGATTATCCCTGGTTTAGCTGATGCACATCAAGGTTTTGAAGCCCCCGATGTAAATGGTGGTGAAGTGAAAAATACCGGATGGGAGCTATCGGTTTCTTATAAAGAAAAGATTAATGATTTTAGTTATAACATCTTCGGTAATATAAGTCAAATTGATAACGAGTTAATCAACTTAAACGGTTATAATGAAGCAGGTATCGATTTTATTCAACATAATGATGATGTACGAGGGGTTTTAAGACCTTTTAGATCTGCCGTAGGAGAGAATTTATATTCTTACTTTTTGGTACCGCAAACCGGAATATTTCAATCTCAGGATGAAATTAATGCATATACTAACAGTAATGGCGACTTAATACAGCCTAATGCAAAACCCGGAGATTTTAGATTTGAAGATACTAACGGTGATGGCAAAATAGATAGTGGAGACCGTAAATTTGTAGGTAGCTATCTGCCAGATTTCACCTATAGTTTTGGATTAAATTTGAATTACCAAAACTGGGATTTAAATGCATTATTCCAGGGAGTTTCAGGAGCTAAAGCTTTTAATGCTTATAAGTATTCTACGTATAACGCTTCTTTACAAGGTTACAATCTTGATAATCGTGTGTTAAATGCATGGACACCAGAAAATACAAGAACAGATATTCCAAGATTAGCTACAAGTGATGATAATTCAAACTTCGGTACTAACTCTACTTGGTATTTAGAAAATGCTTCTTATTTACGTTTAAAAAACATCACATTAGGTTATACGTTACCTCGACACACGATGGAAAGTATTTTTGAAGGTTCTTCATTACGTATTTATGCTTCAGCCGATAATGTATTTACCATTACTGATTATGAAGGGATGGATCCTGAAGTAGGAAACAATGGTTTGGATGTAGGTAGGTATCCATTGTCTTCCAAGTATGTAGTTGGTTTATCCTTATCATTTTAATGTACAAACAAAAAAGAAAATCATGATAAAATATATAAAACTTAGAACGATAGCGATTACTGCTATAACGGCATTGGTATTTACTTCGTGTTCTGAAGATTTTACCGATCTAAACTCCAAAGGAAGCGTTTCTTACGGTAATTTCTGGAAAACAGCAGATGATGTACAATTAGCTGTAAACGGGATGTATGAAGAAATGAGAACTTCAGAAATGTTTGGGCGAGGATTCTTTTGGTACATTAATGCTTCTGACGACATGATTACCGGTCGTATTAAAGCAGATGCAGATAATGTGAAAAACTTTGTTTGTACCGGGGACGAAGGCTACACGGCTAATATGTATCCTAGAGCTTTTAAAGTAATCCGTAGAGCCAACGATATTTTAAAAAATATTCCAGAAATGGATGTCAGCGAGGATGTAAAAAATCAGGCTATGGGAGAAGCATATTTTATGCGTGGTTTTTTCTACTTCTGGTTAGCACATAGTTATGGAGATGACGGCGAAAATGGAGGGATACCAATTATTACTGTAGATAATATGGAAGCTCCAGCAGGAAGCTATGAACGTCCTTCAAGTGTAAGAGAGAATTACGAACAAATTGTAAACGATCTTGATGCTGCTGCACAATTATTACCTCTTTTTACAGAAATGTCTGGTGCAGATTATGGGCGGCCACATAAAGATGCTGCAAATGCCTATATCGCAAAAACCTATTTATACTGGGCGCAATACGATGAAAGTAAATATGCAGATGTTGTTACCTATGCCGATAAAGTAATAAACTCAGGATCAGGAAGAGCCTTAATTGATACCGATAATCCTTCTGAAGATTATCGATTATTACATAGTCATTTAAATAACTGGACAAGCGAATACATTTGGTCAGTAAATTCTGGAGTAAATGCAGGAAGTATTCTACCCGGTGTAATGCTAGAGAATAAAGGATGGAGTAAGTATAATGGTTGGGGGTATTACCAGCCAACAGAAGAATTATATGAAGCTTATGAAGAAGGTGATGCCCGTAGAGAAGTGACTATTTTAAAATACGGAGACGAATTTGAGTATTTTGGAGAAACCCGAAAGTATTATTCTGAAAATTCTTTATCTGGTTTTCAATTCAATAAATACATGTATGAGTTCAAAAATGAATCTCCTATAGGAACTGATATTAATAGTAATGGAGACGATCCAACTACAGTTTATAACGTGCCTTTAATGCGATATGCTGAGGTACTTTTAATGAAATCTGAAGCTTTAATTATGCAAGGCTTAGATGGTGATGAGCCGCTTAATAAAGTTAGAGATCGTGCGGGCTTAGATGCTATATCTGGAGCCACTTTAGAAGATTTAAAACACGAACGCCGCGTAGAATTGGCAGGAGAATTTGCAAACCGTCATTTCGATTTAGTGCGATGGGGAGATGCAGAAGAAGTGTACAGCAATCCGTTACATGGTCGGGTTCATAGTGACAGAACTAATCCGGATTCAGAATATACTATTCAAGAGGTTTGGTCATCAAGAAATTACGATCCTTCTTATATGAATGTTTGGCCATTGCCTACAACGGTAATCGAAGGTTCAGGTATTCCTCAAAATATTGGTTGGTAAAGTGTTAGTTTGAGTTTAGTTTGTTTAATAGAGAGGTGCTATCCCTACTTAGCACCTTTCTTTTTCTTTATTTTATGCGAAAATTATTTAATTCAGTAGTTCTTTTTTTCTGTTGTGTAACAGTACTACAGGCACAGCAAAGTTTTAAAATTCATTCTCACAACGATTATGAGCAAAAAATACCTTTTTGGACAGCATATGCTGCTGGAGCCGTATCTATAGAAGCCGATGTTTTTCTGAAAAACGGCAAACTTCTTGTGGCTCATTATGAAAATGAAATAAATAAAAACAGAACTTTAGAAAGTCTTTATTTAAAACCTATCAGCGAAGGATTGCATCTTTCTACTATCAAAGATCAGCCAATTCAGTTAATGATTGATGTTAAAACAGAAGCGACATCAACTTTAAAAAAGATCGTTGAAACCATAAAAAAATATCCTGAGATCATCGAAAATCAACAAATTTCGATTGTAATTTCTGGGAATGAACCGCTTCCATCAGACTATAAAAATTACCCCGATTTTATTGCTTTTGATTATCAAAAACTAGAACCACTTACGGCAGCACAATGGGATCGAGTGGCTATGATTAGTGTAGATTATAAAAAATATGCAGTTTGGAATGGTAAAGGCAGATTTACTCATGAAGATTTACAAAAAGTAACTGCTGTTATTGAAAAAGCGCATAGTTTTAATAAACCTTTCCGATTTTGGGGCACACCCGATTCGAAATCGGCTTGGAAAGCTTTTGAAAAATTAGGTGTTAATTATATTAATACCGATGAGCCATTTAAATGTGCTTCGTATTTATTTACACTGAAAGATCGTGTTTATAAAAATCAATTATTATCTGAAGTGTACAAGCCTACTTTTAAATATGACGGTGCCCATGAGCCAGTAAAAAATGTAATTTTATTAATAGGAGATGGAAACGGACTTTCTCAGATTTCATCTTCAGTTTTAGCGAATAATGGGGAACTTACACTTACCCAATTAAAAAATATAGGTTTTATAAAAACTTCTTCAGCAGACGATTTCACAACCGATTCTGCCGCTGCCGGAACAGCACTGGCAACCGGAGAAAAAACCAATAACCGTGCTATTGGAGTAAATACCGCGGGAAATAAAATTCCAAATTTAACGGAGGTTTTAAATGATAAAGGATTTAATACAGCCGTTATAACTACAGATGAGATTACCGGCGCAACGCCATCTGCGTTTTATGCACATCAGAAAGATCGCGGAATGAATGCTGAAATTGCCCAGGATTTATTGAAAAGTAAATTAACATTTTTTGCCGGTGGAAGCGCTAAGTATTTTTCTAACCAAAATACGTTTGAAATAGCAGCTAATCTTGAAGATATTGCAGATAACAAATCAGATCGATTAGGATATTTTATGGCGGAAGGCGGTGTACCTTCTGTACTAGATGGTAGAAAAAATCTATTACCGAAAACCGTAGAAAATGCATTAACTTTTTTAAATTCTGAAAAGCCATTTTTTATGATGGTTGAAGCTGCTCAGATTGATAAATTTGGTCATTTCAATGAAACAAACGGAATTGTAACAGAGGGGATCGATTTTGATAAAGCAATTTCAAAAGCGATTCAGTTTGCAGATAAAAACCCTGGAACTTTAATAATTGTTACTGCAGATCACGAAACTTCAGGTTTTAGCATTCCGCAAGGAAATATCGAAAATCATGAAATTGAAGGAGATTTTACCACGCACGATCATACGGCAACAATGGTTCCTGTATTTGCCTATGGCCCGTACGCTGATACTTTTAGAGGAGTGTATGAGAATAACGAGATTTTCAATAAGATTTTAGAAGTATTAGAAAACTAAGGCACTTTTCATCCAAAATCAAAAAAGCTCTGAATTGATATTTAGAGCTTTTGTTTTTTATCATAGTAATTATGATCCTTAAACAATCATATTTCTAATCTTCTTGATATTGAATGAAATTCAATAATTCATTTGAAAAAATAGCGCTATAATTATTCTGCTATTTTTTATAACTGTGAGGCTTAAGAATTACCTGAATATCCTATTTTTGCGGGAAAATCTACTTCTTATGTTAAAACTCTACACGCTCCTAGTGGCGTTTTTTTTATGTTCTTTTGTGGCTTTTAGTCAAAATACCATTTCAGGAAAAATTATTGACGACAAAAATAATGCTGTTACCGAAGCTTATATCCTAAATCTTAAAAGCGGCCACCACACGCATAGCGATGCTCAGGGAAACTTTAGTATTTCAGCTAAAAAAAATGATAGTATTAAAATTCATCATATTGGTTTTGCTACTCAATATTTACAGGCAGATGGATCGGAAGCGTATACGATAAAGCTCCAAACAAAGATGAATCTTATAGACGAAATAGTTATTGCTCCAAAAATCAATGCTTTAAGTGTCTTTTCTGAAATAAATACCCGCGTAAATCCAGTAAATTCATCTCAGGATCTATTACGCTACGTACCGGGATTATTTATTGGTCAGCATGCAGGTGGGGGAAAAGCAGAACAGATTTTTCTTCGTGGATTTGATATCGATCACGGTACCGATATTAATGTAAGTGTAGACGGTATGCCTGTAAATCTGGTTTCTCATGCGCACGGACAAGGATATTCAGATCTTCACTTTTTGATTCCAGAAACGGTAAATGGTGTTAACTTTGGCAAAGGCCCATATGCTGCTAATAAAGGAAATTTTTCTACCGCAGGTTTTGTCTCTTTTGAAACTAAAGATCGTTTAGACGACAATGTAATAAAGGCTGAAGTTGGGCAATTTAATACCCAACGTTTAGTAGGAATGTTTAAAGTTTTAGATTCTGAAAAAGAATCGGCCTATATCGCTTCAGAATATTTGGGAACAGATGGCCCGTTTGATAGTCCGCAGTTATTTAGCCGAATTAATTTAATGGGGAAGTATGTTGGCCAACTTTCAGCTAAAAATCGTTTTAAAGCGATCGTTTCTTATTTTACGAGTGAATGGGATGCTTCCGGGCAAATTCCGCAGCGCGCAGTGGAATCGGGTTTAATTTCCAGGTTTGGTGCTATTGATGATACAGAAGGTGGAGAAACCAGCCGAACAAATATCATCTTAAATAACGAATATCAGATTGACGATCAGTCTGGCTTTTCTACTACTTTATTTTATTCAAAATATGACTTTCTTTTATTTTCTAATTTCACCTTTTTTCTGAATGATCCTGAAAACGGAGATCAGATTAAACAAAAAGAAACGCGGGAGATTTATGGAGTAACGAATACCTATCATCATAAATTTTATAACGATAATTTTAATGGAGATTTTGAAGCCGGAATATCCCTTAGAAACGATCAAAGTCGAAATAACGAATTATCACATACTGTAAATAGGGCAGAAGTCCTGGATTCTTTGAGTTTCGGAGATATTAACGAGACAAATTATTCGGTTTTTGCCAATGCCAATTTTCACTTCGGAAATTGGACATTAAACCCAGGTTTACGATTAGATTACTTCAAGTTTGTTTATGAAGACGGACTTATTCAGCAATACACAAATACAGCTGAAAATAAAACCGCTTTAAGTCCAAAACTGAATATTCTATATAACCTTAAAGACAATGTTCAGCTTTACTTAAAGTCAGGGAAAAGTTTCCATTCTAACGATACTCGAGTTGTGGTTCAGCGTGAAGGAAACGAAATCTTACCCGCAGCTTACGGTAGTGATCTTGGATTTATATGGAAACCTGTTCCAAAATTAATTCTTAATACTGCGCTTTGGTATTTATATCTAGAGCAGGAATTTGTGTACGTTGGAGATGAAGCCGTTGTAGAACCAAGCGGAAAAACAGTGCGTAAAGGATTCGATTTTAGTTTGCGCTATCAGCCATTTGATTGGTTGAATTATGATCTTGATGTTAATGGAACATTAGCAAGATCCAAAGACGAACCAGACGGGGAAGATTATATTCCGCTAGCGCCAGATTTTACTTTAACTTCAGGAATAAACATTATCCATCCTTCAGGAGTTTACGGTGGTTTACATGCAAGACATATGAATTCCCGTCCAGCCAATGAAGACAATTCTATTACTGCTGAAGGTTATACAGTTTTCGATTTTAATGCAGGCTATCGTTGGAATCATTTTGATTTTGGACTTTCGATACAGAATATTTTTGATACCGATTGGAATGAAACTCAATTTGCAACAACTACGCGTTTAGCTTCTGAAACCCAACCGGTAGAAGAAATTCATTTTACACCGGGGACACCGTTCTTTTTTAAAGGAATTATTTCCTATCGATTTTAGATAAAAAAAGCCCGAATTTGAATAATTCGGGCTTTATTTTTTCAGTTTTATTGATTTTATTTTTCTTCAGTATTGATAAGGATTGGTTCGCCAAAACCTAAGTTTGTTAATTTTTCAAGTTGAGTTTCAGCATCACCAACAATTAAATAATACATCCGTTTTGGATTAATGTATTTCTTAGCCAAATCTTGCACTTCAAGAATACCTAAGTTATTTACTAATTGTTCTCTTTGTTTAATATAATCGTATTCTCGGTTAAAATTACTTATTTCACTAAGCATATTTAGTTTAGCATCCAAAGTTTCAAATTTCCGCATGTTACTTTTAATCATATAACTTTTAGTAACATCAAGGTCATGCTGATTAAAGTCTTCTGGATAATCCTCTAATATCTGTTGAACAAGCTTTGCTGCATCATCTGTAATATTCGTTCTAACTCCGGTTGAAATCATAAAAGGACCTACATATTCATCACCAAAAAATCCAGATCTAATTCCGTAAGTATAGCCTTTGCCTTCTCGTAATTGCTGTGTAAGTTGTGAAGCAAAACTGCCACCACCCAATCGATAGTTCATAACTTCAGCAGGATAAAAATCCTCACTTTTAGCAGACATTGCCGGAGCTCCAAATCTAAAAACTGACTGTTTTGCACCCGGAACATCGTAAAAATAGACCTTTGATTGCTGCGGAAGTTGAGGTTCTGCATTTTTAGGAAGCTGAACATTTTTCGCAGGCCAATTCGCAGAAAGCGATTTTAGAGCATCGGTTGCGAGATTTTTATCGAGTGCTCCAACCACTAAAAATTTGGTTCTCTGTGGCGTTAAATTCTCTTTATAGTATTCTTTTAAATCCTGAAGACTAATTTCTTCTACTGAAGCTTTTGTGCCTAAAGTATTCTTAGAAAGTATATTTCTTTTGCCGTAGATCAATTTTTGAAACTCCAGATCTGCAATAGCATTTGGATTTGCTTTTTCTTCTTCCAGTTCGCTAAGCACCTGTTGTTTTGCCAGTTTAAACTCTTCTTCGTCCCATCTGGGTTCTAGTAGAATTTCTTCAACAAGAGCAATCGTTTCTTCAAAGTTTTTGGCTAAAGTTGTTCCAGAAACGCTAATTTGAGTTTTTCCTGAATTTATTCGAATATTAGCACCTAGCAGTGCAATAGCTTCTTCTAATTCTTGCGGCGTTTTTGTTGCAGTTCCTTTGCCTAAAACTTCTGCCAGTAAATTGGAAACTCCGGTTTTATTTCGATTTTCTAATAGAAGTCCGCCATCCATTTGAAATTCAAATTTCACTAAAGGAATTTCATTATTAGTGATTCCGTAAACTTGCATACCAGAGGGCATAAAGTCTTTCCAAACTTTGGGAGTAGAAAGTTCAGGTGTCGCTCCGTAGGGAGGTTCAACTGACCTGTCAAAACTAGAAGGCGTTTTTTCGTAAGACGCTTGCTGCGAAGCATCGAAATCTTCTTCCGCATTTTCAACAATTTTTTCTTCTTCAATTTCAGCAAGTTCAGAATTCTCTAAAGCTAAAGTGGTTTCACCTTTAGGAACAAAACTAGTAGCTATATAATGTTGATCTTTAATGTATTTGTTGAACACTCGCATTACATCCTCTTTACTTACCGCTAAAAGCTTATCCATTTCTTTATTGATAAAGTTAGGATCGTTAGCGAAAATCTGATATTGGGCTAACTGAAAGCCTTTTCCTAAAACGCTACTAACACTATTATAGAAGCTGGTTTCTTGTCCCGCTTTTATTCGTTTAAGATCTTTGTCTGAAATTCCATTTTGGGCAAATTCAGTAAAAGTTTCTTGTATAGCAGTGGCAATACTATCCAAATCTTTTCCGTTATAAGCTCTTACCTGAAGTAAAATTTCGCCTGCAAGTTCTGAAGTGTAATTGTACATTCTTACTGAACCGGTGAGCTCTTTTTCTTCAACTAATTTTTTATACAAAGGCGCATTTTTTCCGCTACTTAAATATTCTGAAAGAATGGAAAGCGCATAGGAGTCTTCGTGATACGAATAAACGCTAGGCCATGCCATAGTAAGTTCTGGTAGGCGTGCAAAATTATCCTCGTAATACAGTTTTTTGGTTTCTTTAAGCTCTACTAATTGCTTTTGTTGTCTTTTGATTTCCTCTCCTGAAGGTATTTCATCGAAATATTTATGAACCCATTGTTTGGCTTGGTCTTTATCAAAATCTCCGGCAATCGTTAAGATTACATTATTCGGGACATACCATTTGTTATAGAAATCTTTTACATCCTGAAGCGTCGCATTTTGTAAGTCTTCCAGACTCCCGATAACCTGCCAATTGTACGGATGATCTTTAGGATATAGATTTTTATCAATCACATACATTAAATGTCCGTAAGGGCGATTATCGTAGCTCTGGCGTTTTTCGTTTTTTACCACTTGTTTTTCTTTGGCTAAAACAGGTTCGGTTACAGTGTTGATAAAGAATCCGAGTTTATCGGCTTCTGCCCAAATCATTTTTTCAAGAGCATCTTTAGGAACAGTCTGGAAGAAATTAGTACGATCGCGGCTGGTAGAGCCATTGGCGCCAGAACCGCCAATTTTTGCACTCATTTTATCGAGTCCGCCTTTTCCAAGATTCTCTGATTCCAGGAATAATAAATGTTCGAATAAGTGTGCAAAACCGGTACGATTTTGTTTTTCTCTAGCTGAACCTACATGTGCGGTAAGCGCAACCGCCACCACAGGATCTGAATGATCGGTATGCAGTATAACTTGAAGTCCGTTTGATAAGGTAAAACTCTCAAAGTTTACTTTTAGAGAACTATCTTTTTGTGCGTTTATCGTAAAAACAACCAAAAAGCACAAAAAAGTACCTATTTTTTTAATTGTCATTGTTTGAGTTTTCATTGAACGGTTAACAGTTTACGGTAAAAAGTTTAAACTCTTTATTTAATTTTAATTTGCTTTTCGAATCATAAGATGTTCTAAATGAATCGATTAATGTCAACTTAGAGATTCAGCTAAAAACTAATTTAAGAATTGCTTTCTACCAGTTTGGTGCATATTTCTTTTGAATTAGCAAATTAAAACGTTATTCCCACAGAAAGTCCATAGCCGTCGGCAGGATAATTATAGTTAACATCTTGCACTTCACTGGTATAATAGGTTTTAGATTTTTTAAAAATTTCGATTGTGTATTGAAAATTATAATCACTCTCGAAATTATAGCCTACACCTAATTTGGCGGTCTGACCCGGTAAAAAGCTACCGATTTTTATATTTTTCCCTGTATTCAATAGAACAAAAGGACTGTCAAGTCCATAATCATAAAGGTTGAACCTAACTTCTAATATAGCTGGAATTGATTTGTATTCTTCATCAACATTAAAATTTATTCCAATTCCTGCAGACAAAATAAATTTTTTCAAAATAAAAATCCCATGAAGAGAATTCAATTCAAAACCCCACCCTTTATTAAGCTGATTTTGTTGATGAGTCAAAGTTTCTTCTGTGTTTTTATAAATTTCTAGAATATTTGTAGAAGTATAGAATTTTCGATCTTCCTGCGCATTTAGCGTACAAACCGCCAAAAAGCACAAAAAGGAAACTATTTTTTTTAATGTCATTTTTTACAATTTAAATTTCAGCATTCAGCATTCAGCATTCAGCATTCAGCATTCAGCATTCAGCATTCTTATCCAGAATCTAAGCTCTAATATCTAAAATCTAGCTTCTAAAATTTTACTTCACCATAAACAAGGCATTCGCGAAAAAGAGCTTGCCGTTTTGCCAGAATGATCTGAATAATGGATTATCTACCATATAGATTACGCTACCGCGCCCCATATTTTCTTCAGCAAAAACAACAGAATTTTCTAGTGTTTTATAGGCTTCGCTTCCCACAAATCCAGAAACAACTTGAGGTTCCTGCATATAAGCAACATTATAACCATTGCTTAGAAGTCCGTAATTACTGCTGCTTAACTTTAAACTGAAATATGTTTTATCATATCCAAAAGCCAGTGGATGTGTGTTATCAACTGTGGTTTTTACAATACTTCCCGGGCTATTATTTTTAATGCTTTCTCTCTGTCTCATGCTGTAAGGTGTAAGATTCGGAGTATTGGTATCTTCTTTATTTTCTTCAACACGATTTTCTTTAATGCTGAAACCATCTTTGCCAGCAAAATTACCTACAGCTCTACCTATTGTAATCATTTTGCCACCAGCACTAACAAAATCTTTAATTTTCTTAAGCGCTGTCTCACCTAAGGTACTTCCGTAGTAACCTTCAGGAACAATTAGGATATCATAAGAGCTAAGATCGATTCGGTTTAAATAATCGGTACCTAAAGCGGTAATCGGGAAATGTAGTTCCTGTTCAAAGAAATACCAGATTTCGCCATAGTTTAATGAAGAAGTTCCTTCGCCACGTAAAACCGCGATATTAGGATTTCCGATAAGCTTCATGTCTGGTGATCCAAAATCGGGTCCGCTACTTACAAAACTTGTGTTCGCAACAGTCAATTCTCTTTCAAATTCATTAGCCGTTTCAACCACAATGTCATTGAAATTTTCTAAGTTTTTATTATCACTTTTGGTAATCACTAAAGTCCCGGCATTAAATTTTTTCCCTTCTGAAGAAAAAGGAAGTTCACTAAATCTAACTTTTACCTCTTGTTTTAATAAAGCCGCTAAAAATTCAGCATCTTTTATACTTTTCCAGTTTGCGATATAGCCAGCACCTTCAGCATTAATAGTATTTTTAACTTTCGATTTTTCAGCTTCACCTTTTCCTGAATAAGATTTAGAACTCGCCACTGCATCAAGTCCGTAAGCATAAGGTAAACTCCATGCCGTAATATCGTAAGTAACCGAGTCGTTAAGTTTGGTTTTTGGTTCAAACAGAACCTCCACCATATGGCCTTTTGGTTGCTGAGTGCTTACCAGTAAAGTTTGATCGGTAGTAGTTAAACTTCCATTTTCATTTTTTGTAAAACTATACCCAGAAATTTTTTCTCCTGAATTTGCTGTAGAATATTTGATTTTGTGACGATCTAACAATTCTTTTAGCGCATCGATTTTATCTTTATTTCCGTTGAGTGCAAAAGTTTCATATTTTCTGTCGGTGTTTTTAAAGTAGTTGCTGAATTCACTTGCCAGTTCTTCTGCGTTTTTAGAAGCCATTTCTATGGTTGAAATTCCCGTAGTAAAATGATGATCGATACGATCTTTTAAAGTTAGCGTATGTTCTTGATCGGTTTCAATACCTAATCCTCCGCGGCCGTGGCCTGCTTGCTCATAAGTCATCCCAATTGCACCCATGTAAGTAGGATAGGTGTCACCATAGCTGGGATAAAGCAAATCGAAACTTTCTTTGGTGAAAAATAGCCAACCTTCTTCATCAAAATATTTTGCATTGTTTTTACCGATTCTTGTTTGGAAATCTCTTTGAAACGGAGTGATAATATCATGAAAAGGCTCGGCTGCGGGAGCAAAATAATAAGGGTTATTTATTCCTTGTTCATGAAAATCTACATGAATATGCGGCATCCACTGATTATAAATTTTTAATCGACTTCTGGTTTCTACTTGTGTAGCCCAAACCCAATCACGGTTAAGATCGTACAAATAATGGTTTGGTCTTCCGCCTGGCCATGGTTCGTAATGTTCGGCAGCATCTTGCGAAGTACTAAAAGGCGTTTGCCTTACCTGGTTGTACCAGTTGGCGTAACGGTCACGGCCGTCTGGATTTACACAAGGATCGATAATAACGATGGTGTTTTTTAGCCAATCTTGCTTTTCAGTAATTAAATTATAAAGTGTTTTCATGGCCGCTTCTGTACTGGAAGCTTCGTTACCGTGCACATTATAACTTAACCAAACGATCGCCTTATCGGTAGTGGGGTCACCGTCTAAGATTCCGGTTTGTTTTAAGTGGTTTTTCCTGATGTCTTCAATGTTTGATAAGTTTTCTTCCGAAGAAATTACTGCGTAAGTAAGTGGTCTTCTTTCATTCGTTTTTCCATAGGTATGGTAAGTTACCAAAGGAGAGTTTTCTGCAATGTGTTCAAAATAATTTACAACATCTGCATGTCTGGAAAATTGACTACCTAGTTCGTATTCTAAAAATTCTGAGGGCGATTTTACCTGTGCTGTAAGGCTTAGAAAACTAAACATTAAAAAGGCAAAAAGTAGTAATTTATTCTTCATAAAATAAGTGAGGGGTTAACGTTAGGGTAGTAAAGATAGCCTAGATGGGCGAATTAACTAAAAATTAGTGCAAAAAAGTTATACATTCGGTATCTTTGCATTCTCAAAAAAAGTCTATGCCTACCGATTGTATTTCGTATTCCGAAACCAATTATTTCTCCAAGCTTATTTTGGATTATCTGGATCAAAAGGAAGAGTTAGCTTCTTTTTATAATCGCTTTCCAGAAATTGGAAATTTTGAAGCTCAGATTAAAGAAAAGCAACAAGCTTTTTCTGCTGAAAACAGGAAGGTTTTAGTAGAAAGCCTGAAAAAGCAATACGATGGTTTCGAAATTTCAGAATCTACTTTGGCCAATATCGAAGCGCTTTCTAAGGATACTACGTTTACAATTACTACCGGGCATCAATTAAATCTTTTTACAGGTCCGCTTTACTTTTTATATAAGATCATTTCTGTAATCAATCTTACGAAAATCCTTAAAAAGGAGCATCCAGAATATGATTTTGTGCCGATTTACTGGATGGCGACAGAAGATCATGATTTTGCTGAAATTAATTACTTCAATTTAAACGGAAAGAAATTTCAGTGGAATTCAGAAGAAAAAGGAGCTGGGATTGATGCCGTTGGGTATTTATCTACTGAAGGTCTCGATGAAGTTTTCGAACTTTTTTCCGCAGAAATAGGAGGTGGGCAAGATGCCGAATATCTAAAATCATTATTTAAAAAAGCATACTTAGAACATACAAATTTAACGGAAGCGACACGTTATCTTGCCAACGAGTTATTTAAGGAATATGGTCTTGTAATTATGGGAGCGCAACAACGGGAGTTAAAAAAGTTGTTTGTTCCTTATGCTAAAAATGAATTGTTAGAGCAACGTTCTTTTGAAAACACGAAAAATAAAGTTGAGGATTTATCGAATCTTGGCTATAATGTTCAGGTAAATCCACGCGAGATCAATTTATTTTATCTGAATAATGGCTATCGAGAACGTATTATAAAACGGGATGATAAATTTTACGTTCATGAAAAGCAGATTGAATGGACTAAGGATGAAATCTTAGCTGAGTTGGAGGAATATCCACAACATTTTAGCCCGAATGTGATGGTGCGCCCGCTTTTTCAGGAAGTGATTTTGCCCAATTTATGCTACATCGGCGGTGGCGGAGAATTAGCATACTGGTTGGAGTTGAAAGATTATTTTGAAGCCGAAAATGTGCCTTTCCCAATGCTTTTATTACGAAATTCGGCATTAATCCAAACCGAAAAGCAAAGAGAAAAGCGAGAGAAGCTAGCTATTTCGAACAAAGAACTTTTTCTTCAGCAACACGAACTTATTAATCGAAAGGTTCGAAAAATATCGAATATTGATATCGATTTTAGTAAACAAAAAGAACACTTAGTGAATCAGTTTCAGGAGATGTATGATTTAGCTGAAAAAACAGATAAATCTTTTCTTGGAGCGGTAAAAGCTCAGGAAGTAAAACAATTAAAAGGCTTAGATCATCTTGAAAAACGCTTATTGAAAGCACAAAAGCGGAAGTTGAAAGATGAGGTAAGTAGAATTGCAGATTTACAAAATCAATTATTTCCTAATCGAAATTTACAGGAACGGCAAACCAATTTTTCTGAAGTTTATTCCACCTATGGGCAGGAACTTCTAGAGAAGCTTTTTGCTGAACTAAACCCATTAGAACAACATTTTAAAATTATCACTTTTGGAACAAAATAAAATGCATACCATAGATATGAACTTGGTAGAAATGACGCTGGATGTCATGAAATATACCATAGATCGTATCTCGAATATTACACCGGAACTTGGATCTCCAAAGAAAGAATCTGAATTGTTTGAGATGGTTGGAGAAACCATCACGCCAGAAGGTATTGGCGGAGAAAATGCTTTTAAAATGTTTAAAGATGTGTTGGTAAAGGCCTGCGTGCCTATCGATCATCCTAGACATTTAGCGTTTGTGCCTGCCGCACCAACCAGAGCAGCAATTATGTTTGATTTGGTAACATCGGCTTCTAGTATCCACGGAGCGTACTGGATGGAAGGAGCAGGAGGAATATTCTGTGAAAATCAAGCCATGAAGTGGATGGTTTCTTTAACGGGACTTCCTGAAACTGCATTTGGTGTATTTACCAGTGGAGGAACCGCAGCAAATTTATCTGCGATGGTTGCTGCTAGAGAAGAGTGGAGAAGAAGATCGTCAGATAACGTAAGTGTTCGTGGTTTACTTCTTACCTCAGATGGTGCCCATAGCTCTGTACAAGCCATGGCAAAAGTTATTGATGCCGATGTAGTAATGATCGATAATCATGATGATAAACTTACCGGAGCAGAACTCCGAAGAGCGATCGACGAGCTAGAAGAGAAAGATAGAAAACGCTTATTTGCGGTAGTAGCTACAGGCGGAACGACCAACGCCGGAATTATAGATGAACTGGACTCTATTGCAAATGTTTGCGAGCAGGAAAATGTTTGGTTTCATGTAGATTGTGCTTATGGTGGTGGTGCACTTGCAGCAAATTCGGTTAGGCATTTATTTAACGGAATTGAAAAGGCAGATAGTATTACGATCGATCCCCATAAGTGGTTATTCTCACCTTATGATTGTGGAGCAGTAATCTATAAAAATTTAGAGCATGCTAAAAATGCCCATTCTCAAAAAGGAGCTTATTTAGAGATCTTTAAAGATGAAGGAGCGCAAGGATTTAATCCTGCAGATTATCAAATCCAGTTAACGCGCCGTGTGCGGGGGATGCCTTTATGGTTTTCTTTGGCAATGCACGGAACCGATAAATATAGACAAGCAGTAGAAAGAGGAATTGAACTTGCTCAAATAGCTGCTAAAAAGATAGAAGCTATCGATCATGTTGAGCTTGTAAGACCATCTAGTTTATCTGTGGTGTTATTTAGAAGAAAAGGTTGGTCACCAGACCAGTATCGAGATTGGACGTATAAGAATCACAATTCTGGTTTTGCCTTAGTTACCCCAACAAAATGGAAAAAAGAAACGATAGCTCGTTTTTGCTTTATCAATCCAGATACTACGAAAGACGATATCGATAAGATATTAGAATCGATGAAGTAATTTATAGATTGAAAATTTATAAAGTAAAAAGCTGAAAGCTCATGATTGAGCTTTCAGCTTTTTTTATTTGAGAGCTCAATTGAAGAATTAAGCTTAATATTTTAAACAAACTCAATAATCTTAAATCTAATATTGAAGTTTATATATTCTGAATTTGAATTCAGAATTTGAAATAAATCGAACTACTCAATACTAGTTCTAACTATTGCTAATTAGTCAATCTCGTATTCCAGCCTCATTGTAATACTGGCAGTTTTCTTTTTGTCGGCGGTATTATAAGCACCACTCCAGCTGTAATCTTCACCACTATTTTGCCCTGTAATTTGGAAGACACCCATATCTGCACTTTTTAGATCGCCTAGGGTTTCTCCTGAATTTGATGCTATTCGCTCGGCTCTTAATCTAGCATCTTCAGTAGCTTTAGAAATCATTTCAATCTTTAAATCGGCTATTTTAGTGTAGTAATACCTAGGTGGAGTAGAATTAAACTGAACACCTTTATTCAATAATTCAGTAATTTCTCTGGAAACATCTTCGATTAATTCGACATTATTAGACTCGATTTTTACACTTTGCGTAAGTTGATAACCTTTAAAAATACTGCCTATATAATTCCCATTTTGGTATTGTTGTTCTCGCTGTTCATTAGTTTGAACCGAGTTGAAAACAATATTTTCTTCTTTAATTCCTTTTTCTATTAAATAATTTCGAACGGTACTTTTATCTCTGTTCAGTTGATTATAAGCCGTTTCAAGATTTTCGCTCATCTGGCTAAACTCTCCTTCCCAAACAATAAGATCTGAAGTGAAATTCTCACTACCAGCACCGGTAACAGATATGCTGCCATCTGGATTAGCTCTGCTCACATAAGCATCGCCTAAAAACCAGGCAGCAATAACAATAGCAATAGAAAAGATAATAGCACTTAAATATTTCATAGCACGTAGGTTTTATGCGATAAAATTAAGCTTTAATCTTTAGGATTATCACGATAATTGGCAAATAATAATTGCAATGCCTACAACACATATTACCGTCATAATGTAATACACCAATTCTAAAATCGATCGGGAAGGGTGCAGAGAGTCCATCAACTCTTTTTCTTTTTGATTAGTCATTTGGGGAGATTTAGGTTAAGTTAAAATTTAGTTAAAACAAATAAAAGCGAAAATATCTGAAAAACCAAAAGGGATGCACTTCGGTTGTTCTAAATTAGCAATTTTTTAATCTAATAAACATTAATTAAACTTAGGCTTATTTTACTCAATAATCGAGACCAATAAGGTATTCATGGATCGTCCAAAAACTAAAAGTAAAATAATTGTAGATTGTATTTTATTTTTAGCTCAAATTCTTAATTTTGCGCATGCAAAATAACGTACTCATCTTAGACTTCGGTTCGCAGTACACGCAATTGATAGCAAGGCGTGTAAGAGAATTAAATATTTACTGCGAGATTCATCCATTTCATAAAGTTCCACAAGACCTTTCAGGCTTTAAAGCGGTTGTCCTTTCAGGAAGTCCGTTTTCAGTAAGAGCAGAAGATGCTCCGCATCCCGATTTGTCTCAAATTAGAGGTAAATTACCGATGCTTGCTGTTTGCTATGGTGCTCAGTATTTAGCCCATTTTCACGGCGGTAAAGTAGAACCTTCTGAAACCAGAGAATATGGTAGAGCAAATCTTTCTGTAATTAAAGACGCCGAGCCACTTTTTGATAACATCAAGGAAAACTCTCAGGTTTGGATGAGCCATAGTGATACTATAAAAGAATTACCTGAAAATAGTATAAGGCTTGCAAGTACAACCGATGTTTTGAACGCGGCCTATCGTATTGAGGGTGAAGAAACTTTTGCAATCCAGTTTCATCCTGAAGTTTATCACTCTACCGATGGTAAACAATTATTAGAAAACTTTTTGGTGCACATCGCAGGTGTTGAACAAAGCTGGACGCCAGGTGCATTTGTAGATCTAACTGTAGGAGAGCTAAAAGAAAAGATTGGTGAGGACAAAGTTGTTTTAGGCCTTAGTGGAGGTGTAGATTCTACGGTAGCAGCAATGCTTTTACATAAAGCGATAGGTAAAAACCTTTACTGTATTTTTGTGAACAACGGTTTGCTTAGAAAAAATGAATTCGAAGATGTGCTTCACCAGTATAAGGACATGGGATTAAATGTAAAAGGAGTAGATTCTTCTGCACGTTTTCTTGATGCTTTAGCCGGAATAAGCGATCCTGAATTAAAAAGAAAAGCGATAGGAAACACTTTTATTGAAGTTTTTGATGATGAGGCTCATGAAATAAAGGATGTCACTTATTTAGCACAGGGAACTATTTATCCAGATGTAATTGAATCGATCTCGGTTAATGGTCCTTCAGTAACCATTAAATCGCATCACAACGTAGGTGGGTTGCCAGATTTTATGAAGTTGAAAGTGGTAGAGCCATTAAGAATGCTTTTTAAAGATGAAGTACGAAGAGTAGGAGCCGAGCTAGGTATAGATAAAACGCTTTTAGGACGCCATCCATTCCCTGGACCAGGCTTAGCGATTAGAATTTTAGGTGATATTACTGCAGAGAAAGTAAGAATATTGCAGGAAGTAGACCACGTTTTTATCCAGGGACTTAGAGATTGGGATCTTTACGATAAAGTTTGGCAAGCAGGAGCAATTCTTTTACCGGTACAATCTGTAGGTGTAATGGGCGATGAGCGTACTTACGAGCAAGTGGTTGCTTTAAGAGCGGTAGAATCTACCGATGGTATGACGGCCGATTGGGTAAATTTACCTTACGAATTTTTACAAAAGACTTCTAATACAATAATAAATAGAGTAAAAGGCGTTAATAGGGTAGTGTACGATATCAGTTCTAAGCCACCAGCTACGATTGAATGGGAATAGAATTTGTATTGAACCTATAAAGCCAAAAATTCAACAAAATGAGATACCTTTTTTTTATTTGTTTTTTCTGTATGATAAGTATTTCTGCTTTTTCGCAGGAGTTTAAATATCATACAGTAAAAAAAGGAGAAACTGTTTACAGTATTTCCAAGGATTATGATATTTCTGAAGAAGATATTTACAAATATAATCCTGATGCAAAAAATGGTATCGAAGTATCTTCTAAGCTGGTAATTCCTATCGCAGAAAGAGATAAAGGAATGCCAGCTAAAGTTGGTAGGTCTAGCTTAGAGCCGGTTGAATTTAAGCAGCATGAAGTAAAAAAGAAAGAAACGCTTTATAGCCTATCCCAGCAATACAATGTTGAAGTTGAAGCTATAAAACGATATAATAAGCAACTGTATTCAAAAGAATTACAGAAGGGCGAAACTATCCGGATTCCAGTTTTTAGAAAAATTGATCGCGTTGTAGCCAAACCTGGTAATTCTTCAAAAGAAGAAATAAGGCAAAAATTTGACGAAAATGAGATAAGAGAGCATGTAGTTTTACCAAAGGAAACCAAATATGGCATTGCCAGAAAATACGGTCTTACAGTTAAAGAATTAGAAGCTCTAAATCCTACGGTAGATGTTTTACAACCTGGGATTATGTTGAAGGTAGGAACTAATGTTTCTCCAGAGCCGGTCGTATTGTTAGATAAAAAATTTGAGTTTTATGAAGTGAAGCCGCAGGAAACATTATTTGGTCTTGCACAACGCTTCCATGTCACTCAAGATTCTATTTTAGCTTTAAATCCAATCATAGAAAAAGAAGGTTTAGAGTGGGGAATGGTTTTAAAAGTACCTAATCCAGAAGAACAAGATCCAGATAATTGGGTAGAGCCAACTTTAACCAGTGAAGCAGAAGAATTACAGGGAAAAAAAATAAATTTAAAGGATTCCCTGTCTAACTTCAGTCCTAAGAATTTGGTGTTTATGCTTCCGTATAGTTTGGATAAAATTCGACGGGATTCCACTAATAGTTATAAAGATGCGATTTTAGATGATCGTGTTTTAAGGATAAGCCTAGATTTTTATAGTGGTGCAAAAATGGCTATCGAAGATGCCAAGGAGTTGGGAATAAGTACTAACGTGAAAGTGTACGATACTAAAAGAAGTGCTTCTGAGGTTGCCAATACAATAAATACCAATGATTTTAGCAATGTAGATGCTGTTATTGGCCCATTTTTACAAGCAACTACCGAGGCTGCAGCTCAGCGCTTAAAAAGAGAAAATATTCCTGTATTTACTCCACTTTCTGATAAAGAGATGCAGGGAGGGAATAATTTATTTATTGCCCGACCTACTAAAGAAACAATGGAAAATACGATGATCGATTATCTTCGAAAATTTGGACAAGATAAAAATATCGTCATCGTTGCAGATGCCAATGCGTATCAAACTAGAAATAGGCTTAATCAAATATTTCCTTCAGCAAGAATAATAAACGCCAGTAACGGCTATGTTTCTGAAGCTGAACTTAAAAAAGTGTTGCCACAAACTGCACAAAACTGGGTGATTTTAGAGTCAAGTAGCGTTGGTGTTATTAGCAGTACAGTTTCAGCTTTAAACCGACTTTTAAGAGATGAACTTAATATCACCTTATTTACGACAAACAAAAGTGATAGCTATGATAACGAAAGTATTTCTAATACAGATTTAGGCAAGTTATATTTTCATTATCCCTCTTTAGATAAAGAATATGATCCAGAGCTATCGATAGAATTTCTAGAGAAATACAAAGATGAGTTTGGGGTAACGCCTAATCAATATGCGGTAAGAGGTTATGATTTAACAATGGATGTTTTATTAAGATTAGCGGCATCTAATGATATTTATTCGTCTTTCAAAGATTTTAAAGTGTTTACGGAATACAACGAAAATAAATTTTTATACGAACCACAACCAGGTGGTGGATTTAGAAATAAAGCCGTTTATATTCTTCAGATAAATCCAGACTTAACTTTACAAATAGCCGATGACAGCAAAAGTAACATACTTAGGGAATTTAAGGACTGAAGCAGAACATCTGCAAAGCCATACTAAAATAATTACAGATGCTCCGGTAGATAATCATGGCCTGGGCGAATCTTTTTCACCAACAGATGCCGTAGCTACTGCATTAGCGACTTGCATGCTCACCATTATGGGAATAAAGGCCGAAGCAATGCAAATTTCTATTAAAGGAGCCACTGCGGAAGTTACCAAGACTATGGCTAGTGAACCTAGGCGTATTTCGAAAATAGAAGTTAAACTCACTTTAGCTGAAAATTTAGACCAAAAGGATAGAAAAATTTTACAGAATGCGGCTAAGACCTGTCCCGTGTTTTACAGTTTACATCCTGATATTGAAAAAGATATTCAATTTATTTACGCATAATTTTGCTGCTCTTTTTTAGGTTTCACAGATTAAAATAAAACCATAAAATTTGCATTAGAATCGGGCTACTATTTCATAGCTTGCTTCTCTCAATTTATAACCAAAACCAAAGTTAATGGAAGTCTACAATCAACCAGAACAAGCTAATTATATTTCACCAAAAAAATGGGCGCTTTATGTTTTCGTAGCGGGTCTTCCCCTTATTGGTGTTGTTATGTTGCTAGTTTGGGCATTTGGCGGTGATTTAAATCATACCCGCAGCAACTGGGCTAAAGGAATGCTATTGTTATATGCCATATTTATCGTTTTAGCCATTATCTTTTTTGTTTTTCTTGGCGGAATGGCGATACTGGCCGGTGCCGGTTCACAATATTAATTTTCGCATATCCCTGATCAGTTAGGGGATTTACGCTAAAAACTTCGATAGTAATTTGGCAAAAAAAGTCAAAATTATTATCGAAGTTTTTTTATTGATGTTTTTAAATTGCTGAAATACTAGTCTTTATATTCTAATTTGTATATTTAGACTTTACCATTGCTATGCAATTAAAACAGTACTTCATTTTAGGTATCTGTCTAGCCTTGTTCAACCTACCCTTAATTGCTCAACAAGACAGAATAGTTTCGGATGCAGTGTATGCTGAAAAGGTCTATTTACAAACCGATCGTGATCATTATTTAAAAGAAACTACTATTTGGTTTAAAGCTTTGGTGCTTAATAATATTGATCATAAACCATCAGAACGTTCTGGGGTTTTGTATGTAGATTTAATAGGTCCGGAGCATCAAATTATAAGTCAGAAATTTTTGAAAATTGTACATGGTTCAGGACATAATTATTTTGAGCTCCCACGTCAAATTTCAGAAGGACTCTATCAAATTCGAGCATATACCCAATGGAATCGCAATTTTGGGCAAGATTTTATGTATTCAGAATATATAAATGTTCATCCAAAATCTTCGAAAAATGAAGAGATTATTACTAATGTTGAAATTGTCAAGAAAAAGGAAGGTGATTTTCTAAAAGCTATAATTGAACCTGAAAAATTAGATAGTTTACAGGGCCGAAAAATTTTTGTAGGTTTAAATTTTGACGGCAAGAAGACAGATTCAATACAACTGAAGAAGAACAATGATCGTTTTGTTTTAGATTATGAACTTCTTGATGATCCATCATTTGTAAGTATCGAGCTATTCACTGAAAATGGATTTAAAGCCAACAGAACGGTAAGTCTGGAAAAAGAGAAAATAGATTTACAATTTCTACCGGAAAGTGGAAAAATGTTAACCGATCACAAAAATGTCTTAGGAATAAAGGCTTTAGATTTTAAAGGCGATGGCCGCTATACTGAAGGAATTATACTAGATGAAGATTTAGACAGTATAACATCCTTTAAAACGAATGATTTGGGAATGGGAATGATTATTTTTCAACCTCAAAAAAATAAAGATTATATAGCCAAAATTACTAATACTGAAGGTAAGGTGGCAATTTATAAAGTTCCTAAGGCAGTTGAGAAGGGCGCTACACTTTCAGTGCGAAAAACGGGAAATCGTATAGGTTTTATTGTGACTACTACACAAACTACAGATTCCCTAAAAATTAGATGCAGTTTTAGAGGTTTAAATATGTTTTACATTAAAGGTAAGGTTACCAATGGCCAATTTAAAACCTTTGTATCCTCAAACAAATTTCCTTCAGGGATAAACTGTTTTGCACTTTTGGATGCAAATCAAAATCCAGTGGCAGAACGCTTATTTTTTAATGATTTATCTAAGGATGCGATTTCAATAGAAGTAATGAGCGATCAAAAAGAATATCGGGCACGAGAGAAGACCAATCTTAGTATCGCAGTAAAAGATAACAACGGAAATCCCGTGGAAGCAGAATTATCGGTTTTATCTATAGCCAATGATCATTTAGGAAATAATTATAAGAAACGGAATTCGATTTTGCCTTATTTTTATCTTACTTCTGAACTTCGAGGCGAGATTGAAGATCCTGGATTTTATTTTAATAGGGACGATGCTTACAGGTTTCGAGATATTGATGTTCTATTACTTACTCAGGGATGGCGAAATTATAAATACGACACAACTGCTGTTTCATTCGATTTTAATGCTGAACCTATTTTAACTATAGAGGGTAGAGTAAAAAGTGCTTTGTTCCAGAAGCCGAAAGAAAATGTGGAAATGTCGCTAATGTCTTTTGGTGATACTCCTATCCTTCAAACTAGTAAAACGGACAGTCTTGGTCATTTTTATTTCAATATTGACAATTTGCAGGATAATTCTAATGAAGTTGTGATTCAGAGTAAAAAGAACGGTAGCAAGAGGAATTTTGATGTTGAGCTCATTCCAAATACCTCCCCCGTAATTTCTTTTCAGGAACATTTAAAAATCGAAAAGCCAGACAGTGTCTATGCTGAAATTATAAAGCATGAACGCCAAAACATGCAAAAAATAAATAGTTATGAGATCGCTGAAGGAGTAACCGAATTGGATGAAGTTGTTTTGGAAGCTTATGATATGACTGAAGAACGACAGAAAACGGCAGATCTCGCCGGGAAACCAGATGTTGTGATAAAAGGAAGTGATATTCAGGAAAAAGAAAAAGATTGGTCCTATGGGCTTTACAGTGTTCTATTGTTTAATTTTCCAGAAGATATACAAATTCAGCGTGATCTCCAGGAACCTGGCGCAGCTTTGCGAGCAAAAGTTATGGGTGGCGCTGGTGTCACCATTATGATGATCGATGGGATAGTGGTGAATAACCTCAATTATCCATTGATTCCCAATATTCCGCCAAGTGAAGTTAAAAGCGTTGAAATTATCCGATTTGCTAATAACTTTTCAAGATTATATACCGAAGCTTATCCATACGCCAATCCCTTAGAAATTCCACCTCAGGGTGATGTCATTGCAATATATACACATGGTAAAAGAGGAATTTTTGGAGCACAAAAGCCTAAAGGTATTTTAAGAACATCGGTTAATGGTTTTGCAACATCAAAAACGTTTTATCAACCTAATTACCAAAATAAAGATCGACTAGAAAGTGAGGAACCAGATCTTAGAACCGTGATTTATTGGAATCCGCAAGTAAAACATACAGGCGAAACTTCCGCAGAAATCTCATTTTACAATCCCGATGATGTGAAAGAAGTTTTAGTAATTATAGAAGTTATTACTGAAAATGGCCAAATTGGATATAAAGAATTTTTATATCCGATAAAAGATAGGGATAAGGTTATTTCAAATTGATTTTAGACATATCGTTTTTGACCATTTCAAATTCTTCAATAATTTCGTTTACAATCTCGGCAGCCGGTTTAATGTTATTTATTAATCCTGAAATTTGACCAATTTCAAGTTCACCTTCTTCTAAATCACCTTCAAACATTCCTTTCTTTGCTCTGGCACGACCCAATAGTTGTTTTAAATCTTCTTTAGAAGCGTGTTCAGCATAAAGAGTTTCTATATCCTGAAAAAATTTATTTTTTAATAATCTTACCGGTGCAAGCTCTTTTAAGGTTAATTTGGTATCGCCTTCCTGCGCTTCAACAACCATTTCTTTGAAATTGATATGAGAAGAAGCTTCTTCTGAAGCTACAAACCTACTCCCAATCTGTACTGCATCGGCGCCTAAAACCATTGCTGCCAACATCCCGCGACCAGTTGCGATTCCACCTGCTGCGATAAGCGGAATCTCAATTTTTTCTTTTACCATCGGGATGAGCGTGAAAGTGGTAGTTTCATCTCTTCCGTTATGGCCACCAGCTTCAAAACCTTCAGCAACAATAGCATCTACTCCAGCTTCTTGAGATTTCAATGCAAATTTTACGCTACTCACGACATGCACTACAACAATTCCATTTTCCTGTAAATGTTTTGTCCAGGTTTTAGGATTTCCAGCAGAAGTAAAAACTACAGGAACTTTTTCTTCAACTATAATGCGCATAATCTCTTCAGCATTGGGGTAGAGAAGTGGCACATTAACGGCAAAAGGTTTATTTGTAGCTTTCTTATATTTTAGGATATGTTCTTTAAGAACTTCAGGATACATAGAACCTGCACCAATAATTCCCAATCCGCCAGCGTTGCTCACAGCACTAGCCAGTTTCCAGCCACTTGCCCAAACCATTCCGGCCTGGATAAGTGGATATTTTACTTTGAAAAGCTGAGTGATCCTATTTGTAGACATTGCAGGTTATTTGCTGAAATTTAAGAAATTACTCCAGATCCTAATAATTCTTCACCTTTATACCAGGCGACAAATTGACCTTCAGTAATAGAAGCTTGCGGCTCTTCGAAAACTACATACATTCCATGCTCAGTTTGATGTAGCGTCGCATCCTGTAAAGGCTGTCGGTATCGAATCCTCGCTTTTATTTTTTTGGTTTCATCTGTTTTTAGTCGTAAATCTTCACGAACCCAATGCACTTCATCTGCGTTGATAAAAAGTGCTTTTCTATAAATTCCTGGATGATTTTTTCCCTGCCCCGTATAGATTACATTTTCTTCAACATCGGTATCTATTACGAAAAGCGGCTCTGGTGTTCCGCCAACGGCCAAACCTTTACGTTGTCCTTTGGTGAAATAATGCGCGCCCTGATGTTTACCAACTACTTTCCCATCATTGGGTTGATATTGGTGTTTTTGAGCCAGAAATTTTAATTCTTCAATTTTAGATTCAAATTCAGGAATATCATTTTTATAGGTTGCGATATCCGATTTAATTTCTATAATATTACCTTCTTTAGCCTTTAATTTCTGCTGAAGAAAATCTGGAAGACGAACTTTTCCTATAAAACAAAGACCTTGTGAGTCTTTTTTATCTGCCGTAACTAATTCTTGTTCTGCAGCGATTCTTCGAACTTCAGATTTTTGAAGTTCACCAATAGGGAACAAGGTTTTAGAAAGTTGCTCCTGAGTTAATTGACAAAGAAAATAAGACTGGTCTTTATTATTATCTTTCCCAGATAATAATTGATAGGTAGTTTCTCCATTAGTTTCAAACGCTGCTTTTCGGCAATAATGACCAGTAGCCACATAATCTGCGCCTAAAGACAAAGCGATCTTCATAAAAACATCAAACTTAATCTCGCGATTGCACAGTACATCTGGATTAGGTGTTCTACCACGTTCGTATTCATTAAACATGTAATCTACAATGCGCTCTTTGTATTGCTCGCTTAGATCTACCGTCTGGAACGGGATACCCAATTTTTCAGCAACGATCATTGCATCATTGCTATCTTCTAACCAAGGACATTCGTCTGAAATGGTAACCGAATCATCATGCCAGTTCTTCATGAATAATCCAATAACCTCGTATCCTTGTTCTTTTAAAAGATATGCTGAAACACTACTGTCTACACCACCCGAGAGTCCTACTACAACTTTTTTCATAGAAATTAAACTTGATAGACCAAGCCTTTTTGGATTGATCGATTATAAAGTCGAAATAAAGTGTACAAAATTACGAAATAAAAAAAGGTGACGAAAGCCACCTTTGTATTTGTCGTATTTTAATATCTAAAATCAAATATAAATTAGCTTATTTTAATCAATTTTGATCTTCAATTCTTCTGCCATTATCATAATCACCTTCGGCAACCCATTCGCCTGCCGGATTATAATAGGTTTGGTGGCCGTCTAATTCTCCATTTTTATAGTTCAAATCTTGTAAGAGCTGGCCGTTATCTGCGTAAATCTGGCTCTTTCCGTTCTTAATATCATTTTTATAATTTGTTTTTTCACCAATTTTTCCATTTTTAAAATAAGTGGTTTGAGGACCATCCAATTTTCCATCTTTGTAGAATTCAGTCATCATTATTTGATCGCTTTCATGATGGTAAATAGTCCATTTCCCGGCGCGTTTTTTATTTAACATCATTCCTTCGCTAATTACTTCGCCCTTCTGAGTGTAGTATTTTACAGCAACCGAATCACTACCGGTTTCAAAATCCATAATAGCGCTTGGGTGTTGATCATAACCTTGTTTGTAGAACTTAAATTTTCCTGTTTCTTTGCCATGATTAAAGACTCCTTCAAACTTTGTTTGGTTGGTTTTTGGAAAATTTACTTTCCATAAGCCATCTCTTTTGCCTTGGGCATCTTTTTGATTAGGGCCTTCCTGAGCAATTAGACCTTGGAAAAAAAATAAAAGTATCGTCACTATGGCGAGCTTAGAAATATTTATCTTTTTTAAGTTAAGTGATACGTTCATAAATTGGGGTTTTCAAATTAACAGATATTACACAAATATTAATTATTCTCTACTTATTTTAGTCTCCATCAAATATAAAAATCGATGAAATCTATGCTGAAATTATCAAAGATCGTACTATTTTTTGTTTTGTGTTCATCATTTTTTTCATGTGGTACTTCAGATGATCCTGGAGATGTAAATATACCTGAAAACACAATTAGCAATTTTCTTTTGAATAATTCAAATTATTCGGTGTTGGCAGCCGGTCTAAATCGTACCGGATTAGATTCCCTTTTAAACACGACACAGCAGTTCACCATTTTTGCGCCTACTAACGCAGCTTTTAATAGCTTTTTATCTGATAATGATTTTACCAATATTAATGATGTACCCCTAGATGAATTAGAAAATTATTTACGTTATCATGTTCAACCAGGTGCTATAACGTTGGATGAGTTTCCTGACGGCTATATTAGAAGTTTGGCCATAGGGAATGCATCAGATCGCTTACTAAGTATGTATACTTCTACAGCAGATGATAGTTTTTATATAAATAATGAGGCAGAAGTTGTAATCGCCCAAGCTAATATTAAACTTGATAATGGATATTTAAATCCTATAAGAACATTTTTATCTTTACCTAATATTGGTGATTTTTTGTTGGTAAGTCAGCAGGAATCAGCGCTTAGTTTTTATAGTTTGCTTTCAGCTAATTCTTCGGGAAATTATTTAGAAGATTTGAGATCTGAAGAAGAAGTTTATACAATTTTGCAGGCTTCAGAGGAAGCTATTCAAAACTTTTTAGAAGCTAATGATTATTCGAGTATTAGTGATATTCCGCAGAATACTTTAGAGAGGATAATTGAAAATCATATTATTTCAGCAGAAAACATACGAACCGAAGCAATTGTTGACACCTTGAATGTGACCGCAAATAGTGGTAGACAATTGAAATTTTACGAAGATAACGGCCCGAAAATTATATTAGATAATGAAGTAGTTGTTAATATAACTACGCCAAATATTCAGGCTGTAAATGGGGTAGTTCAGGTAGTTGATCAAATAATAATTGAATAAGAAAGTTCAATTTCAGGAAATAAAAAAGCCATTCTTAAAAGAATGGCTTTTTTATTTTATATCAGAAAATATTACTTCTTGTTTTTCTTTTGCTGTTCTTCAGCCTGTTCCATCATTTCCTGCATTTTTCTGGTAAACCTATTTTGCTTTTTAGGTTTTGCTTTATTTGCCTGAATTTTAGCATGTATTTTATCTTCGTCTACAATCACATTTTTGATCACTAACATAATCCCAATAGTAATTAGGTTAGAGGTGAAGTAGTATAAAGATAGACCACTGGCGTAGTTATTAAAGAAAAATAACATCATTAATGGCGATAGATACATTAAGAACTTCATGTTTGGCATTCCCGGCTGTTGATTGGCCTGCATGCTTTGTCCTGTAGTCATTTGCATATAGATAAAAATGGCTACAGAAGCTAAGATTGGGAATAAACTAACGTGTTCTCCATAAAATGGAATATGGAAAGGTAGTTCTGCAATAACATCGTAGCTTGATAAATCGTCTGCCCAAAGGAAACTCTTTTGTCTTAATTGGAATGCACTTGGAAAAAACTGAAATAATGCATAGAAAACAGGAATTTGCATTAAAGCCGGTAAACAACCACTCATAGGGCTGGCGCCTGCTTTGCTATACAGCTTCATGGTTTCCTGCTGCTTCTTCATCGCATTATCCTTATACTTTTCGTTAATCTCGTTAATCTCTGGTCGTAAAACCTTCATTTTGGCCTGAGATAAGTAAGATTTATAAGTTACCGGAGAAAGTACAATTCTAACCACAATGGTCATCACAATAATAGCAATACCATAACTAGGTAAGAAACTACTTAAGAAAGCGAAGAATGGAATAAAAATATACTTGTTAATCCATCCAAAAATTCCCCATCCTAAAGGAACAATTTCATCTAGGTTACGGTTGTATTCTTTTAGAATTTTATAATCTGTTGGACCATAATACCAGTTCATATTATAGTTCAACTCACCGCCTTGAAGTTCCAAAGGTGCACTGGCTGCAAAAGCCTTTGTGTACAATGTATCTACTTCTTCATCCTCAACTAAATTTCTAGAATGGAATTTAGCGTTTTTAAAAGGAGTGTCGGTTAGTAAAATAGAACTAAAAAAGTGTTGTTTGTAAGCGATGTAAGAAATATTCTCATCTGTCTCTTCATCATCGCCATGACCTAGATCATCGTATTTGTCATCCTCGTATTCGTACGCCAATACGGTGTATTTATTTTCGTAAGAAATACTTTTAGAGTGGCGATACGCTTGTAAATCCCAATCAAGATTGATGGGTTGCGATCCATTTAAAACGCTTGCTAAACCTTGAGAACGAATGCTGAAATCCATCATGTAATCGCCGGGTTTTAGCGCATATCTGTATTCCAGAAATTTATCTTCTGAAACTTTTAATTTCATGGACAGAATTTCGCTATCGCCGTTCTTGGATATGCTAGGCTCAAAATACAGATTTTCTGTATCTAAAGTACGCCCATCTGTGGTATTGAAATTAAGATTGAAATTAGCATTACCATCTTTTACCAGATAAACTGGTATAGAGTCGTAAGTTTTATAATTTTTTAAAACAGCCTCTTTAATATATCCACCTTTGTTAGAAACTTCCAGTCTTAAAACATCGTTTTCTATAACGGTAGTGTTTTCTTTTGCTGAAGCTAAAGTAGCAGAATATCCAAAAGCACCAAGCCTGTTTTGTGCTTGCGCCAATGCAGCAGAATCGCTGACAGCTGCATTGTTATTGTTTTCGTTTGCTAGTTGCTGATTGCTGTTTGGAGAGTTTGTAACCTGCTCTGTAGTAGCGGGAGCAGTTGTTTCTTCCTGTGGCTGCTCCATACTATTAGTATATAGCATCCAGATTAAAATTCCTCCAATTAAAATAAATCCAATAATCGATTGGATATCAATCTTCTTTTCTTCCATTCTAAAATTTTCCTAAAAATCTTTAAGTCCTTAAATGAAGCTTTGCTTCGTTGCGGACTTTTCTGAAATAACTTATTTTGTATTTTCTACCTAATTATTTTAATCACGGTAAAGTTGATATTAGTCAAAAAAGCGACCAATAATTATACAGGTGTCAAAGTGGCATTATGCTTTATTTTTTGAATATTCGTGCGCTGCTTTTACAAAAGCCACAAATAAAGGATGCGGGCTTGCTACAGTACTTTTATATTCTGGGTGATACTGTACGCCAACAAACCATGGATGATCCTGAAGTTCAACTACTTCAACAAGTCCTGTGTCTGGATTAATCCCCGTACTACGCAAACCTGCTTTATCTAATTGTTCTTTGTATTTGTTATTGTATTCGTAACGATGTCTATGTCTTTCTTTTATATCTGCAGTTCCGTAAACATCGTGAATAATAGATTTATCACTCAAATGGCAATCCCATGCACCAAGTCGCATAGTCCCACCCATATGGGTAATATTCTTTTGTTCTTCCATAATGTCTATAACCGGATGTTTTGTTGTATCGTCCATCTCGGTAGAATTCGCTCCCTTAAGCTTTAAGACATTACGAGCAAATTCAATTACTGCCATTTGCATTCCTAAACAAATCCCTAAAAATGGTAATCCATTTTCTCGTGCAAACTGCACCGCATCAATCTTTCCTTCGATACCACGTTCACCAAATCCAGGAGCAACTAAAATTCCATCTAAGTGAGAAATTTTATTTTTTATTGTATTCTCATTAATAAATTCAGAATGAATACTTTCAATATTTACTTTCACTTCATTCTCGGCTCCGGCATGAATAAAAGCTTCTAAAATTGATTTATATGAATCCTGAAGTTCTACATATTTTCCAATAAGACCAATTCGAACTTCAGCTCTTGGATTTTTATGACGATCCAAGAATTTATTCCATTGTTCTAGATTGGGTGTAGTTTCGTCTGGTAGATCTAATTTCTTCAGTGTAACAGTATCTAAACCTTCCTTCAGCATTAAATTTGGTACATCGTAAATGGTAGGAGCATCGATAGACTGTATTACAGCTTCTTGCCTAACATTACAGAAAATAGCTAATTTTCTACGAATATCGTCTGAAAGTTCGTGCTCTGTTCTACAAACAAGAATATCAGCTTTTAGTCCGCTTTCCATTAAAGTTTTTACACTATGTTGGGTAGGCTTTGTTTTAAGCTCTCCCGCTGCAGATAAAAACGGAACCAAAGTTAAATGAATTATTAGGGCATTCTCGTCTCCTAATTCCCATTTTAATTGGCGAACAGCTTCAATGTAAGGTAAAGACTCAATATCACCTACAGTCCCACCAATTTCAGTAATTACGATATCATATTCTTTTTTCTTTCCTAGAATCTGAATACGATCTTTAATTTCGTTGGTGATGTGGGGTACTACCTGTACAGTTTTTCCCAAGAATTCCCCGCGGCGTTCTTTTTCAATAACGCTTTGGTAAATTCTACCGGTAGTTACATTATTTGCCTGTGAGGTATTTACGTTTAAAAAGCGCTCATAGTGACCAAGGTCAAGATCTGTTTCTGCCCCGTCTTCGGTTACATAGCATTCGCCATGTTCGTAAGGATTAAGAGTACCAGGATCCACATTAATATATGGATCTAGTTTCTGAATAGTGGTTCTAAAGCCACGAGCTTGTAATAATTTTGCTAAAGATGCTGCGATTATCCCTTTTCCTAAAGAAGAGGAAACGCCACCGGTAACAAATATATACTTGGTTTCGGTCATTTTTTTGAGAGTGTTTGAAGCGTTCCAATTATTCAGGGCGCTAAATTACGAAGAAGAATAGAAAAAGCGGCTAAAATTAAAGCCTAATATTTAAGGATTCTTTAAGGCTTTTTAAATTTGATGTTTTATGGGAATTGAGCGAATTTTAAAAATTAATTTATTGAGGTTTGGGATATCTTTTACGTATTTCTTTCAGTAATATCTCCATACCGTTCACTTTAAGTTCGTGAACTTGTTTTAATTGATTTCCAAATTTCCCGGCGGGAAACCCTTTTTTGTTAAACCAGACGTAGTAAGGCTCTGGAATATCTGATAAGTACCAATCCTTATATTTTCCGAAAGGCATTTTTGTATACGCCAGTTTTAGTAATTCTTCTTGATTATTATTCATATAAAAAAACCGCAAAGCTAAGACATTAACTTTGCGGTAAATATTAATATTAGAAATTTTTAATCCATCTTCAAAAATGGAGCGATTTTAAGAAATTTTGATTTGCTAAGCGGTTTAACAACATAATCCATTACAAATGAATATTCTTTAGCTTTGGCTATGTCGATTTCACTTGTGCTGGAAGATAGAATTATAATTTTATTATTTAAGCCTAAGTTTTGCATAGCATCCATAAATTCCCATCCAGACATCTTCGGCATATTAAGGTCTAGAAGAATAATAGAATTGTTATGGCGTTTCACCTCTTCTAATGCGATGGTGCCATCGGTAAAATCTTTGATATTATCGATATATCCAGCGTTCTCGAGTAATTTTTTTGTGATGAAATTTGCAATAGGTTGATCATCAACTAAAATGATTGGGGTCATTTTTTATTAGCATTTAATTGTATTAATTCTTTCGAGGCCATTTCTATTACCTTTTTTACAACCTTATCCATTTCCTCTGCAGAAATCTTCAGCATGGGCAATAATTCTTTTCTACAGCTTTCGTCGTCCATGATATCAAATAATTCAATGATTCCCTGGATTCTTGATAGTGGCTCTTTTACGTTGTGTGCATTAAGGACAGAAATTTTCAGTAATTTTTTATTTTTTAGGGTAATTTCATTTGTCCTTTTTTTAATTATTTCTTTTTGATTCTTGTTAATTTCGTTTATTTCATTGTTTTGGACTTTAATAGTATGTAAAGCTTCTTCAAGAATACTATTTTTTTTTGCCAATTCTTTTTTCAGGGTAATCTCCTTAAATTTAGCATCAAAACTGTCTGCAGCTAATTTTAAGATTTCGATATCTCTAGTAGCGAATGGTCTGTTATCATCACCAATTAAAGATATTAGAATTCTATGATCTCCTTTATCGAATAACCACGACCACAGTAACGGATTTTTTAAAGTAGCCACGTCTAATCTTTGATCGATAAAATCCTCTGGAATATTTGTTGTTCTAACAGGTATACCTGTTCTTAGTAATTCTTTATCTAGAGAATGAAGATCGGCTAAGCTTTTATTATTAACCAAAATTTCATTTTTACATAAGGAATATTCTAGAAGCTCATTTTGCTGTTCAATAGTTATCCTAAAAAGATGAAAATTTAGTATATATTTTAAATGCTTTTCTGCTATTTTTCCTACTTCCTCTAAAGTACTGCATCTATTAATTGCATTTGCAAATTTAGAATAGGCCTCGTAGGTAATTCTATATAATTGCGATGCATTGTTTTGAATGGAGGCCATTAAAAATTAGGTGAGAACTTTATTCTGGAGTTTCTAATAATTCATTATCTATTTTAATTCCAGAAACATCGGCAATGGTATTTAACATGTTTACAAGATCTGCTTGTGCCATTAACTCCTGTATTTCAGCATTTGAAAATCCTACACCTTCTAGTTCAGCAAAATCGTCGTCTGAAATTTCACTATGCTTAAGTGCTGCTTTGGTGACAATGGTCACTGCTTTTCTATAGCTGGCGGGCATAGAAGGAGAATTAATATTTTCTGTAGCTTTAAAACCTTCTTCCTCAGAGATCATTGAACTCATACTATCAGCAAAAATACCGTGAGCATGCGAACAATAGTTACAACCTCTGGATTTTGAAACATTATAGATAATAAGTTGCTTTAAGACGTTAGGAACATCTCCCTTCATTAAAGTGTTTTTCAATTTGTTCCAGTTTCCTTCAAGAAGGATAGCGTTTGCTCCCTGGCATTTAAACCAGTTTAGAACAAAAGGTAACTGTAGTGTTTTCTTAGTATCATCATAGATGGCTTTCACTTTGTCTGAAGCTTCATCGTAAGATATTATAGGGTATCTGGAAGAATTTTGTTGAATTTTAGAATCCATGTGTAGTTAAAATAAAATATATTAATATTTAATTTTCAGGGCTATATATCATATATTAATTGCAAAATAAGTAAAAAAAGCTTTTAACATAATATAAATACTATAATTTTATCTGCCTTTATTATACTTTCTTCAAAAGGCTGTTTTTGTAAAACACTGTACTCGTTAAAAATTTTATAAATCAAAGCCAATAAATATAAGAGCTGTTTAGATTTAATTATCTTCAAAATAAAATTAAATCGACCATAAAATGGCTATAAGAGGATCAATAATTAAAAGTTTAATTGACTTAAGAGGAACTATAGTTTCTGAACCAGATGCTTTTAAGGCACAAAAAGAAGTACTTACAAATTTACTTGAAAAAGCCAAGAATACTTCTTTCGGAAAATTTTACGGCTTTTCTCAAATCCTAGAAGCAGAAGATATAGAAAAGGCATTTGCAGAAAAGGTGCCTTATTTTGATTATAAAACACTTAACGATCGTTGGTGGTCGCAAATACACGAGGGTGCTGAAGATATTACCTGGCCAGGTAAACCACATTATTTTGCACTAAGTTCTGGAACTACCGGAAAATCAAGTAAAAGAATTCCGGTTACAGATGAGATGGTAGAAAGTATTAGAAATGCTGGGATCAAGCAAGTAGGAGCTTTAGCCAATTTTGACCTTGAGCCCGAATTTTTTGAGAAAGGTATTATGATGCTGGGAAGTTCTACAGATCTTCAACATGAGGGCGATCATGAAGAAGGAGAAATAAGTGGGATAAGTGCGAGTAACATTCCGTTTTGGTTCCGTAGTTATTATAAACCGGGAGAAGAGATTTCTAAGATTGAAGACTGGGACGAGCGTGTAGAGCGTATTGCTGAAAATGCTAAGAATTGGGATATTGGAGCTTTAAGCGGCATACCTTCCTGGATGGAATTGATGTTGAAAAAAGTTATAGAATATCATAACGTAGACAATATCCATGAAATTTGGCCAAACTTACAGGTTTACGCTAGTGGTGGTGTAGCTTTTGAGCCTTACCAAAAGAGTTTTATGGCGTTAATGGGGAAACCTATAAAAGTAATAGACACTTATTTAGCTTCGGAAGGATTTTTGGCATTACAGAGTAATCCAGATTCTAAAAGTATGAAGCTTATTTTGGATAATGGAATATACTTTGAATTTGTTCCATTTGAGCCAGAATACATAAACCAGGATGGTTCTTTAACTGAAGATGCTCCAACAATACCTTTAGCAGATGTTGAAGAAGAAAAAGAATATGTACTTTTAATAAGTACTGTTGCAGGGGCGTGGCGATATATCATTGGAGATACTATTAAATTTACCGATAAAGAAAACTTTGAAATAAGAATAACAGGTAGAACTAAGTTTTTCCTAAATGTTGTAGGCTCGCAATTATCTGTAAATAAGATGAATGATGCCGTGCAGGAGCTAGAAGAAAAATTTGATATTAAGATTCCTGAATTCACTATTGCTGCAAAAAGATTTGAAGATGGTGAATTTTATCACTCATGGTATTTAGGAACCACCGCTGATAATTCTAACGAACAATTAGCAGAAGCCTTGGATGAAAGTCTTAAAAATGCCAACAAAAACTATGGCGTAGCTAGAAGCAAAGCTTTAAAAGGTGTAAAAGTAACTAAAGTGCCGCCAGAGATTTTCCCAGAGTGGAGTGGGGCGAACAAAAAGAAAGGTGGCCAGGTGAAAATGGAAAAAGTAATGAACGAAGAGAAATTTGCAGAATTTGAAAAATTTGTTCAAAAACAGCTAAAGGAAAAAAGCTAAACTTAGTCTTTTTCATTTAGTTTTTCCTCTTTGATTTCATCAAGCTCTTCAACAAGCTCTACTATTTCTTCTTGAGAAAGGTAGAGCTTTTTTATTCTGCTTTTATATTTTTCTGAAAGATTGGATTGATTCAAAATAAAATCTTTTGTAGCGATAATATTTTCTCCTAATCCATGGTTTACAGCGTAGGTATCTGCAGCTCTTTCAGCTTCCCGGATATAATTTTTAGAAGTGAGATATCTTATTCCAAACCATAGTAAATTTATACCACTACGATTTCTATAGTCCATTATATGGCCTAGTTCATGCCCAATCCAGCCTACAATAACTTCAGATGGTGCAGAGGTTACTGTAAACACTTCGTCTTCAATCTCTATTTTTTCATTTATAAAAATGTAGTATGATCTTTTTTTGCGATTTTTAAAGATGCCCCAAAAGCTGGGTTGCGCCTGCATAAATGATTTTTTAATGTTTTTTTTGAACTTAAGCGTTATAGGGGTATCTTTTAGTTCTGGATAATGGGACAAGGCTACGTAAGCTTCTCTCCAAATAGTGTCGGGTACAATTTTATTGGTAAATTTTAAACTATCTTTTTGTTTCATGTGTTGGGCTTCACAAATGTTAGAGAAGATACAGCTTAGCAATAATAGTAGCGTGGTGATCTTGATTCGTGATTTCAAATTTTTTTTGTTCAATTTAAGCAATGTCAGGTTTTGTTTAAAGTGCCTGCTGTTAAAATGGATTTAAAAATACTTTAATTAGCCCGATTAACACATAAAAAAAGCAGCAATAAAAAATTGCTGCTCTAATATTTTAAAATCTAAAGCTTTAATTAACCTTGTTGCATCATTTTTTGCAAACGAGATTGTAATTCTTGATCTGATTGTAGTGCCATTGCCAATTTCTGGTAACGTTCTACAGTTAATCCCTGATCTTTTATCGTGGTTTCCATTTTCTTCTGAAATTCGCCTTGCATGCCTTCTATTTCAGATAAGATAGCTGCATGTTGTTCTAGTTCTTCCTCACTAGCTTCAACTTCCTTGTTTGGATCCTGACTTGCTTGATGAATTTCATTGAATCGTTGTACTTCCATACCACCATCCTGAACAGTTTTCATCATTTTTTGATTTACCTGTTGGTTCATCATTCTCAAACCTTGATATGCTTTGGCAAACTTAGAAAGTTCAGCATCACTTACATCTACATCTACCTCTTGTTGTTGCTGCATAGCAGGTGTTTGTGCTACGGCAGCGGTACCAGCCATAAGGGCAAATGCAAAAAGTAAACCTGCAATCTTTTTTGACTTCAACATAAAATTTTCTCTTTTTCTTAAATTAATATCTTGTAAACCTATTATTATTAGATTGGCATTCAAAATAATTTTGATTAAGAATCTACACTTTTAGAATATCTTAACAACTATGATTAGTTAATGTTAAGGTCTATTTTATATATAATAGGATCACTTTTTCTCTGTTACGATTTATTAATCGCATACAAATGGAAATATTTCAATTTTGATGCCAATCCTTAAAATACGACTAACATCGTTGTCATATTTTCAAAATATTTAATTATTAGAGATGTAGGTTAAATTACTTATTTTCAGTTTTCTGAATATTTATTTTCAGTTCTTTTTGTAGCTTCAGAATAGAAAATACTTCGATGGCGAAGAATAATATGATAGCAATTTTAGCGTAGTTCCAAATTAATATACTGTATTGCTTATCATCAAAAACGGTAATTATTACTGCGGAAATAAGTATTATCAAACTTAAAATAGCCAGCGGAAGTTCTGGATAAAATCTAAGATTTGCTTTTTTTACCAAATTTTCAAATTCATCGTTATAAGCAGCATTAATTGTTGAAGTATTTTGTATAAATTTCTCGTGTTTTATTAATTTAATTTGGCTAAGAATTTTAGAACAAAATATTAGCGCCACGATAGCCATCATTACCAAAACTCCAGCTTCGTTCCACGCTAAAAAAGAGTTATTTCCACTAAGATCCAATACGATGGTCGATAAGATTAAAGACCAGGCGAGAACGCAGTAAAAAATGATAAAGTAAGACCACCTATTTAGCGTTTTAATTTTTTTATCATAGTCGTAAATCTCTTTTTTATTAAATCTAAAAATATTGATAATAGCTAAGCGTTCCTGCATTGTTTTGAGTTTGAGAGTGCTTCAAATATAGCGAATTCTGGATTTTTTAAATAGATCGCTTTTTTAATATTTCGTAATGCGGAATACATTCCTCTAATAATGGCAGTAATTGTTCAGGAATATTTTTCTTTTTTGGTACATATTTTTGGAAACCGGTAGATTTGTGCACATTAGAATACCAATACTTTGCCCAAATTCCATCTTCTGGAATTGCTCCTGCCTTCCAGCTCAGCATATTTTTATCGAAAGGAATGCCAATAAAATCACATAATTTTTTGAGCTTAATTTCTGGATTTTTTAGAGTTTGTGTAGAATCTAGTACAATTGTTTTAGCATTTAAATTATCCAATTTTTTTAAGATTTTGGTATGCGCTGCATAGCCAACATCTTGCATCGTAGGATTTTTGATTACCTGATTGAAGGACGGAATCATATCCTTGGGGTCTCGTGTAAGTAAGACATTAGTCACTTCTTTTAAAAATGAAGTATCTAGATCTAATAAATGGTGCGTCATATTCTTGAAAAATAGTACAGGTTTCTCTCTATTTTTAAGCATCATATCTATTACCGCATTTCCGTTAGATTCCATACTATTTATTATTTCCTTAGCCCCTGGATGATAACTTGCAGCATTAGTTTGTTTTAAATAATACCCATAAAGTGGTTCATCAAAAACTTTGGTGTCTTTACGTTGTGCGAAAGAATACATGGTGGCCGTAGAAATATTACGGGGACAAGACCACAAGCAAATTCTTTTAATTTTTTGATCGCTCATCTTTATCTAATTAGGAACATTCTTCTTCGATTAATTGCTCGTAGAAACCACTAAGCTTTTTAGTAAAATCGCCATAGTTGCCCTTTCCTATTATTCTTCCATCGATTTTAGTTACAGGAGTTAAACCGCCAAAGGTGCCTGTAACAAAAGCTTCATCTGCACTGTAAACATCAAATAAAGAAAAGTTTTTTTGCTTACATATTATTTGGTGTTTTTCGCATACTCGTATAACATTTTGCCTGGTAATACCATTCATACAATATTCTCCAGTAGATGTCCAAACTTCGTTATTCCTTACTATAAAAAAGTTGGTGGCATTACAGGTACTTACAAAACCGTTTATATCTAACATTAGCGCTTCATCTGCCCCAGCTTCTATAGCTTGTACTAAGGCTTGCACTTCATGTAATTTAGAGTGACAATTTAAGCGAGGATCCAGATAATCTGGGCTTCCTCTTCTAATAGTGCTTGTAAATAGCGTAATACCTTTTTCTTTACTTTCTTTACTTGCTTTTTTATGTTCAGCAATAATAACAACATTAGGACCGCTAATAGTTAATCTTGGGTCTTGCGAAGGTGTTTTTTTTATTCCGCGAGTTATCATAACGCGTACATGGACGTTATTACTCATATTATTTGCTTCTAGAACTTTCCAAACTTTCTCTAGCAATTCTTTTTTGCTGAAAGGAAAATTCATACCTACACTAGCGGCCGCGCTCCACAGTCTATTTAAGTGCATATTAGAAAACGCCAAATGTCCTTTGTATAACCTAAAAGCTTCCCATATGCCGTCACCAACCAGGTAACCACTGTCAAAGACAGATATTTTGGCGTCTTTACGATTATACAACTCATCGTTAATCATAATTTTTATGTGCGCATTCCTGGGATCTTCGATTGCGTTATGTGTACCGTGAATCATATTATTCAATTTTAATATTGAAGCTTTGTAATAATCCTATTAAATTATCTGAAGCAAATATTGCTTTTGCAATTTGGTTTTGAGTAGGATGTATTTTGAAATTTTTAGCCGACTTGAAATCGCATCGCTGCAGGTTAGTATCTTCAAAAATAGCCCCCTGTAAATCGCAGTTGTTAAAATAGGAAGCAGTGAAATCGGCATTGCTAAAATCTACCTCCTTTAAGGAGCAACTTTCAAAATTTGTATTTTTAAGTTTAAGATTGTAAAAAGAAGAGAAGTCTATTATTGAATGTGAAAAGGAAAAGGATAGCAAAAAAGGATTGCAGCTATCGAAGTTTAGTCCTATTAATTTGCAAGACTCAAATTGCACCTGATTGAACTGTGTGTTTTTTATATTCGCATTACTAAAATCACAGTCTAAAAATTCACATTCAGAAAAGCTAACTGCAGCTAAATTTACAGCATTAAAATTGCAATTTTTAAAAACACAAAACTCATATTCCCCTTTTTGAAAGCTTTTGTTTTGAAAATCTACATTGATAAATTCTTCTTCATCACAATATACTCTATTGTTCATCTTATTTAATTCAGTTTAAATGGAACTAAGAATGTAACAGGAAAAATAATAAAACTTGTATCTAAATAAGAATTTATTCTGTTTTTTTAAGAAGAGGTATAAAGAAGAGGCCCACGCCAAGGCCTAGCAAGATTCCGGATAACAACACGAGGTCATCTTTTCTATCAATTTCAAAAATTAATAAAGCAAATATTAGGCAAAATGTTCCTAATATTCGCTGTTTTTTCATATTTGGCATAGAACCTTTTTTAGATGGTTAAGCCATGGCCAACGAGTGTCAATAGCAAATTTCGGTTGGGGCGATTTTCGAATTTATTGCAATATAAAAGTATTATTTGCTTGTATTCTAATAGATTATGTTAATATAGTACAAACTTTTTTCAAAAATAATGCTATGCTCGTTCTAGTGTTTTTTTGTTTTACATGATCTTATTTATCTTCATGTGTTGTAAAAGAATGATGGTTTTAGCATCAACGATTTTACCCGTAGCGATCATTTCGTAGGCTTCTTCAAAATCAATTTCTATAATTTCTATTTCTTCTCCTTCAGAAGCTAATCCGCCTCCTTTTCCTATTTTCATAGATTCATCATAAGGAGCGACGAAAAAGTATATTATTTCGGTTACTGCACCCGCAACCATATAAGAGTGAAATAATCGTTTTGGTGTTTTTATTCTATAACCGGTTTCTTCTTCAGTTTCTTTTACAATACATTCCTCTGGTGTAAGTCCGTCTAAAAGTCCTGCACAGGCTTCAATTAGGTAACCATCTTCATTCCCATTAACATAAGTAGGTATTCTAAATTGGCGTGTAAGGATTATTTTTTTGGTTTCTAGATTATAAAGAATAATTGCAGAGCCGTCTCCTTTGTCATAAACTTCGCGGTTATGAATCTGGCGAGTTCCGTCTTTACGCTCAAAGCTATAAACATATTCGTTTAAAATGGCCCATTCATTCGATAGTACTTTCTTTTCAATAATCTCTATTTTCTTCAAGGTTCAATAATTTTATAATAAAGTTAGTCTTTTAGTTTTCAGGAAAAAGAATTAGAATTTTTGGTTTTGCTTTGTGCCTGTTTATCTGGTGTAGATTAAATTCGAATAATTTTCGTTAGTTGTTGGGCCTAAAACATTTTTAAGATTTTGGTGAAATTTAATTAATCATACTGAATTTATATCAAACTAACTTATATTTTTGAGGGTAACTAAATTGAAAGTTGAATGAGAATTGAGCAGGATTTAAAACTTGGGTTTAAGGATGTGATGATACGTCCAAAACGTTCTACCCTAAAAAGTAGATCACAGGTAAGCCTAGAGCGAACGTATACTTTTTTACATGCAAAAATTACCTGGACCGGTACACCAATTATGGCAGCTAATATGGATACCGTAGGAACATTTGAAATGGCAAAAAAGTTAGCTGAGAAGAAATTGTTTACGGCAATCCATAAGCATTATACTATTGAAGAATGGAAAACTTTTCTTGAAGAAACCTCACCAGAACTTAAGAATTATATAGCGGTAAGTACAGGAACAGGGAAAGAAGATTCTAAGAAATTAAAGGAAATTTTATCACTCTCTAAAGATCTAAAATTTATCTGCATAGATGTTGCAAATGGTTATTCTGAACATTTTGTAGAATTTTTGGAAAAAACCAGAGAGAATTTTCCTGAAAAAGTAATTATCGCCGGAAATGTTGTGACAGGTGAAATGGTAGAAGAGTTGCTGATAGCCGGAGCAGATATTGTAAAAGTAGGGATAGGACCAGGATCGGTTTGTACCACAAGAGTGAAAACCGGAGTTGGCTACCCACAATTGTCCGCAATTATTGAATGTGCCGATGCAGCTCATGGATTAGGCGGGCAAATAATAAGTGATGGTGGTTGCGCTATTCCTGGAGATATTGCAAAAGCGTTTGGTGCAGGTGCCGATTTTGTGATGCTGGGAGGTATGCTAGCTGGCCATGATGAAAGTGGTGGTGATATTATCGAATTACAAGGTGAAAAATATAAACGTTTCTACGGAATGAGTTCTAACACTGCGATGGAAAAACATGCGGGAGGCGTAGCAGAGTATCGTGCGAGTGAGGGCAAAACAGTAGAAGTGCCTTATAGAGGAGCAGTTGAAAATACACTGCAAGATATTCTTGGAGGACTTAGAAGTACCTGTACTTACGTTGGTGCGAGTAGGTTAAAAGAACTTACTAAAAGAACAACATTTATAAGGGTTGCAGAACAGGAAAATACTGTTTATAAATAAATTTATAAATAAAAAAAGCTCTCAAATATAATGAGGGCTTTTCTAATTTCAAACGTTATAGGGTGCTATTGAATGTTAGACTGAATTTCAGTATTTAAAACCTTTTCTCTTCCGATAGATAAATACAGGAATGATCCAATAATAGGAATTAAAATTACCACTAAAGTCCACATCAATTTGCCTTTCTTCTTAAAAGCGTTAGAATTTCTTACAATACTAAGAATACAAAATGCAGGGAACATTATAGCTAACAATCCTAATGATTGCAGTATAAAAAATTGAAGTTCTTGATCAATAAAATTCATAATAGGGTGTTAAAATGTTTGGTCTTACGAATATAATAAAAAAAAACATTAAAATTAACTTTATGTTAATTTATTTCTATTTCATTGTTAATTAATCATTCTTCTGATGGCTAGATAGTTACTCTTTAATTTTAGCGAAATGCGCTATTATAGCTGGTTTTATGCTATTGAATTGATTGCCTTATTTTATGATTTTTCTATTTCAAAATTTTTTAAGAAAATAAAAAAAGGAGTAAGAATTATCTTAAATCAGGTTAAACAGATTTAGGATAATTCTTACTCCTTTTAATATGAAAAATGAGCTACGGTAATTTTTTATGCTTTGACTTCTTTAGAAAAGTCAAGTTCAATTTGATGTTTTAGAAGATCATCAAAAGTTTCTCTTTCCCTAATAAGATGTGCTTCTTTATTGTACCATAATACTTCAGCGGGACGAAATCTAGAGTTAAAATTACTGGACATAGAGTAGCAGTAAGCTCCAGAATTGCTAAACGCCAATAAGTCGCCTTCTGTAATTTCAGAAATTCTGCGGTTAGAAGCAAAGGTGTCGGTTTCACAAATATATCCTACAACCGAATAAAATCGTTGTTTTCCATCAGGATTAGATATATTAGAAATTTCGTGATGCGAGCCGTAGAACATAGGTCTTATTAAGTGATTAAAACCAGTGTCGATTCCTGCAAAAACTGTAGATGTGGTTTGTTTTATAACATTTACTTTGGCCAAGAATTTTCCAGATTCGCTAACAAGATATTTTCCCGGCTCAAAAGCTAGTGTTAGATCTTTGCCGTATTCTTTACAAAAAGACTTAAACCTTTTAGATAATTCTGCACCTAATTCTTCAATATCAGTTTCTATGTCGCCAGATTTATAAGGTACTTTAAAACCACTGCCAAAATCAATAAACTCAAGATTATCAAAATTTCTGGCGGCATCAAATAATATTTCTGAAGCCTGAATAAATACCTGAATATCCAGAATATCACTACCGGTATGCATGTGAATTCCGTTAATGGTCATTCCTGTGTTTTCTACAATTCTTTTTAATAAAGGCATTTGATGAATTGAAATACCAAATTTCGAATCGATATGACCTACAGATATTTTCGAATTTCCCCCAGCCATAACATGTGGGTTAATCCTTATACAAACGGGAGTTTTAGGATGTCGGGTGCCAAATTGTTCTAAAATCGACAGATTATCGATATTTATCTGTACACCAAGTTTTGCAACTTCTTCAATTTCTTCTAATGATACGCCATTTGGAGTATAGATAATTTTAGAAGGATCTACACCGGCTTTTAAGCCAAGACGAACTTCCTGAATGCTTACGGTGTCTAAACCACTTCCTAATTTATTTAAAAACTTAAGAATAGATATATTTGAAAGCGCTTTTACAGCATAATGGATTCTAAGGTTTTTAACACTGCTAAATGCATTGGTTAGTCGCTTGTATTGTGCTTCAATTTTTTCAGCATCATAAACATAAACGGGACTTCCATATTCATCTGCAATTGCAAGAAGATCTTGATTTGTCATTTTTATTTTCTAAATTTAATGAGACCAAAATACTGGCCTATTTCATTTCCACCCAAAAGAATATCAAAAAAATAACGAATTTGAACAATCTGTTATTTCTGTAAATTTAAGCTTCAATAGGGTTAGGTGCTTTATTTTTATTTTTCTTCCGCAGATAAATAACAACAAAAGTGAGAATAATACCAGCACTAGCCATTCCTGCGCCCACAAAATCTGCCGAGGTATAAGCATATCCAGCAGCAATTGGCAACCCGGCTAGATAGGCACCAGAGGCATTCCCCATATTAAATGCACTTTGATTTAATGAAGATCCCAGCATTTCAGATCCTTTTGCGGAATTGATCACCGCCATTTGTACAGGTGTAGAAAGGCAAAATGCAATGGTCCCAATTAAAAAGGTCATCACTAATACTCCAATTTTATCATAGGCTAGATAGGTATTAGATACGAGTGCAATAACCATTAATATGAGTGCAATTAATACCGCATAAATAGGAGAGAAGCTTTCAGCCAATTTTGCTCCTATAAAATTTCCTGTAACCATTCCTAAACCTGCTAAAATCATCGCGTAACTCACCACACTTTCGTGATGGCCTGCAACATCTGTAATTAATGGAGCGATATAACTGTACCATGCAAAGAATCCGCCAGTACCAATAGTTGTTAGCAAAATAACCATCCAGAGCTCAAGTCTTTTTAGCACTTTAAAATCTTTTACTATTCCTTCGGGAGAGCTTTTAGGTAATTCTGGCATCCAAAATTTTATGCCTAAAATTGCGCAGATCCCCACTATTCCAACTAGAAAGAAAGCAATATTCCAATTAAAATTATGTCCAAAATAAGTTCCAAGAGGCACACCTATTACATTAGCTAAAGTTAGCCCTGTAAACATTGTAGCAATAGCTCGCGCTTCTTTACCGGGTTTGGCAAGTTTGCTTGCAACCACCGCTCCAATACCAAAAAAAGCACCATGTGGTAAGCCAGATAGAAATCTTGAAATTAGCAAGAGCGTATAACTATTCGCAAACGCAGATAATGTATTAAAAACGGTAAACCATAGCATTAGGAATAATAAAGTTTTATGAGCGGGCCATTTACCGCCAATCCCTGTTAGTAGCGGTGCACCTACAACAACTCCTAACGCGTAAGCTGAAATAAAATGCCCTGCCTGCGGAATGGTAATATCTAATGCTGAAGCTACATCGGGTAAAATACCCATTATAACAAATTCGGTCATACCGATGCCAAATCCTCCTATTGCTAATGCGATTAGCGCTTTATTCATAAATCCTTTTGTATAATTTGAGTACGGTTTAACTCAAATGATTAATTTTAGCTTTTCTTAAAAGCGCAAAAATAGTTGAGAATACTCAGAAAATAGAAAAACACTTGGATTAATTACGATAACCTTATAGTCTGAGCTGTAATATGTTGAAATCGCCTTATATTTAAGCAGAATTAGTAGATTAATACAAAATGTTTAAGGCAAATTTATTGGTCTAATACTTTTACATTTGTTACTTTTGTTTACCATAATTAAAACTGAAGAAATACCTGATTATGAACATACACGAATATCAAGGAAAAGAAATACTAAGCAGTTTCGGCGTACGTACCCAAAGAGGTATTGTAGCTCACAGTGCAGAAGAAGCTGTAAAAGCCGCAAAAGAATTAACTGAACAAACCGGTACCGGATGGCATGTGATTAAAGCACAGGTTCATGCAGGTGGCCGTGGTAAAGGTGGCGGTGTTAAACTAGCTAAAAACCTTAAGGAAGTTGAGCAAATTGCAGGAGAAATTATCGGGATGAATCTTGTAACTCCGCAAACTTCTTCTGAAGGTAAAAAAGTTCATCAGGTATATATCGCAGAAGACGTTTACTATCCAGGAGATAACGAGCCAGAAGAATATTATATGTCTGTATTGCTTAATCGTTCTACAGGTCGTAATATGATTATGTATTCTACTGAAGGTGGAGTAGATATCGAAACCGTTGCTGAAGAAACTCCGCATTTAATTTTTACTGAAGAAATCGATCCTGCAACTGGATTAATGCCGTTTCAGGCCAGAAGAATAGCTTTTAATCTTGGACTTAGTGGAACCGGGTTTAAAGAAATGACAAAATTCGTAATGTCGCTTTATACTGCTTTTGATAAATCTGATTCTTCCTTATTTGAAATCAATCCTGTTTTAAAGACAAGTGATGATAAAATTTTGGCAGTAGATGCTAAAGTTACTTTAGATGATAATGCACTTTTCCGTCATAAAGATTATGCAGAGATGCGTGATAAACGTGAGGAGAATCCAACAGAGGTTGAAGCTAAAGAAGTAGGTCTTAACTACGTAGATTTAGATGGTAATGTTGGCTGTATGGTAAATGGAGCCGGTCTTGCAATGGCAACTATGGATCTTATTAAGCAAGCCGGTGGTGAACCTGCAAACTTCTTAGATGTAGGAGGAACTGCAGATGCTAAGCGTGTTGAAGAAGCTTTTAGATTAATCCTGAAAGATGATAAAGTAGAAGCTATTCTTGTAAATATTTTTGGAGGTATTGTACGTTGTGATCGTGTGGCGCAAGGTATCGTGGATGCCTATAAAAATATGGGAGATGCCATTAAAGTACCAATTATTGTTAGATTACAAGGTACAAATGCAGATGTTGCTAAGAAATTAATCGACGAAAGTGGATTAGCGGTTTCTAGTGCAGTACAATTTAAAGAAGCAGCTGATAAAGTACAGGAAGTTCTTGCTTAAATATCAGTCATATTTATATAAATAAAGCTCGCATTTTGCGGGCTTTTTTATTCTAGGAGGGTAAATACCCCGAGACTTGTCTCGTTAGTAAATTTTTAAAGTTTGAAAACGCGTTCAGCTAAAATGCTCCGTGGGCTTGCCCCGGAGAAATTTACTTTAGAAAGATTAATCTTGGGGGTTTATTAATAATAAACCTTGCCTAAAATTTATATGTATTATAAAAAATGTTCTGTTGGCTAGACCTTAAAATATTTGTTTGTCAAAGTTTTTCACTTCTGTAATAGTTAAAAAGAACTTAAAAAATTATTAGTTGTGTAACATTCGATTGCTAACTGTCGTCTTTAGAGTGTATTAACCTTTTAAAAATTTTAATCATGAAAAGATTACAATCCTTATTGCTCGTAGTAGCAATCGCAATTTGCAGCACGTTCACTACAAGTGCAAACAATTTAGAAACGGCTTTTGAGCCAGATCCCAGAATGATGAGCCTAGAAATATCTTCTTTACTGAAGAATCATGAGCTGGACTTAAAGAAAGATGTTAGAGCAAATGTACTTTTGGCTATCAATAAAGACAATGAAATTGTTGTGCTTTCTGTTGAAGCAGATAATGACGAAGTAAAGCGTTTTATTAAACAAAAATTGAATTACAAAAAGATTAATTGTGCCGTAGATCCAGATGTAGAAGAATTTAAATTACCAGTTACCCTTAAAGCTAAATCTTAATTCCCGTAGTTTCTAAATATCAATCAATAAACGTAGAAAATAACAAAGGCTGTGAGCACATCAACTCACAGCCTTTATTTTTTGAATAAGAACAAGTTTACATTTCAGGATACCAGTCCAAAAGAATTACCTCAATATCATTATTCTTTTCTTCCACTAGAGATTTAAATTTTTCTACATCTGCCAACCCATCTTTTCCGCGGTAGTGATAAGGATAAACCTTTTTAGGAGCAAATGCTAAAACACCATCTGCAGCCTGATCTACCGGCATAGTGTAAGGAAGGTTCATGCAAACTAACGCAGCATCAATATTCTTGAGATTTCTCATTTCCGGAATATCTTCAGTATCTCCAGAAATATATAAACGCTTTCCATTTTTTTCAATGATATATCCATTACCACGACCTTTAACATGCATGGCATCATCAGCCTCTGGTAAATTATACATGGGAATGGCCTCGATTGTAAAACCATCGATTTCCATCGAATCTCCGTTATTCATTACCATCAGATTTTGTTGTAAAGAAGTTGGTAATTCATCTTTTACTGCTTGCGGAACTATGATCTTTTTGTCGCCTAATTCTAATCCTTCTAAAGTAGCCGCATTCATGTGATCGCCATGAATATCAGTCACCAAAATAAAATCTGGATTATCTACATTTTCAAAAGCTTCTGCTCCTCCAACAGGATCAGTATAAAATACAGCCTTATCCCAATTGACTACTGCAGTTGCATGAGAAATAGGTTCGATATGAATAGTTTCTTTATCTTTTGAATCTGTTTTATCCTCGTTCATGTTTACAACTCCGTCTTCAGCCGGAATCATTGTTCCTGGTTTCGCCTCTGTTTTTTCATTTTTGCAGGCAAATAATGAAAGCACAGTAGCAGCGGTAAAAATTATTTTTTTCATTCTGAATGGTTTTTATTGAATATAAAATTACGCAAGACAATATCAAATACAGGCTGTTTTACAAAGATTTAAGATAACTGAAGCTTCATTTTTATATCTCCTCGTGCATAGGGATTATTTTCTTCTATAGGGATTTCAGTAAAACCAAACTTTTTATAAATGTGAAGAGCATTTTCTAATTTTCTACTACTATAAATTATAAGCGTTTCCCAAGCTTGACGTTTAGCATATTCAATAGTAAATTTCATTAATTTTTGACCAATTTTCTTTCCATGAAATTTTGGCGAAACGGCCATCTTCGTTAATTCGAAAATATTTTCTTCTATTTTCATTAAAGCTACGCATCCCACAATTTCCTCATTTTGCTTAACAAAGAAAATTTGTCCACCAGATTTAATAATGTATTCTTCAGGTTTGCCAAGCACCTCTTCATCATGTGGTTCTACATAAAAATATTTTTCTAACCACTCTATATTAAGCCTTTTAAAATCCTTGCTATACTGAGGCTCAAAACTGATAATCTCCATACTTTTTTCTGCTAAAATATGATTTTAAACACCAATTTATAATCATTTTTAGGCATCTTTATATATAAATGATGGATGGATTATGGCTACCCCAACGATAAAAAATACCTATAATTGGGTATTTTTGTTTAATGTTGAAAATCAGTATTTTAGATGTTGCTTAGAGGGCGATTAGCCCATTTAAGCGATTTGTATTAGTCAATTATTTTTCTGCTGCGCTCTTCAAGATTCATTAGTACCCACTTTTTTAAAAGTCGCAAATCTAATTTTGCATATGAAAATACTTTTGAAGAGCCTGTAGCAGATTATGTCCAGAGATGTTTATTGATGATAAAACTGAATTCTTCTAATTCAGCTTCAATGAATGTTCTTTTCTAAATTTTACCATGCTTTTGTATTGAATATCCCCTTACCTGGGTATTCTCTCGTGCGTTGCTGCAGCGTATTATTGTATAAGTTATTCATGAAATAATTCGATGAAATTCACTTTATTTTCAATTTTATTAGTAAGCGTTTTTCTAGTTTCTTGTAGTGGAATCCCTGAAACTCGTGATTTGGATACAGGAAATGCTGAGGATGTTCAAGTTAAAAAAATCGACAGTAGTCGTTTTTTTTACGAAGGAATGCATCGTATCAAGAGAAGACAGCATTCAGATAAGCAAACTTAAATTCTTAGAATTTGCCGATCTTGGTTATATTTATAAAACTTCTAATTGAATTTTTTAATATGCGAAGATTTCAACTATATAGTATCTTATTTTTTGTAATTGCTTTTATATCAATTTCCTGTAAAGATAAAAGCAAAGAAGAAAAAGTTTTAGCCCAAGAAATTAGCATTCTTCCGCCCGAGCAGCTTTATGGGGATCTTTTTTATGACATTCAGCAAAATGAGCACTTATTTTCTGATAGTAAAACTTTTGTTGATGCTATACCCAAGCGTTCTTTAGATTCGATTAAATCTGAATACAGCAATATCAAAGATTCTTCAAACACTTATATTCTTCAGTTTTTAAAACAAAATTTTTACATTCCTGGGGAAGAAAAGCGTCAAGAATATAAAACAGATTCTTCAGCTATCGATGCGCATATTACAAAGTTATGGTCGGTTTTAAAGCGCCCCGCAGATCTTAAAGTTTCGGGTACACTAATTCCTTTACCACATCCCTACATTGTTCCCGGTGGTCGTTTTAGAGAAATATATTATTGGGATAGTTATTTTACGATGCTTGGTTTGCAGGTAGATGGAGAAATAGAAATGATCCAGCAAATGGTAGACAATTTTTCTTATCTAATTAACGAATATGGCTTTATTCCCAACGGAAACCGCACCTATTATCTTAGCCGTTCGCAACCTCCATTTTATGCGTTAATGGTCGATTTATTAGCTGAAGAAAAAGGAGATTCTATTTACACTTCTTATTTATCTGAATTGGAAAAAGAATATCGATTTTGGATGGAAGGTGAGAATCAACTTTCTGAAAATGATTCGGTTTACAAAAGAGTTGTTCGGATGCCGAATGGAAGTATCTTAAATCGCTATTACGATAATAAAAATACACCTAGACCTGAAAGTTATCGAGAAGATGTAAAAACAGCTGAAGCTGCCGTAAAAGAAACCGATAATTTAACGAAAGAACAAGTTTACAGAGATTTAAGAGCAGCAGCCGAATCGGGTTGGGATTTTTCTAGCCGATGGATAAAACCTGATGAAAATGGCAAATTTGACCTGAAAGATATTCATACCACAGCTATTTTACCAGTAGACCTAAATAGCCTTTTGTATCACTTAGAGAAAACCTTGGCTAAAGCTTATCTTATTAGCGGCCAGCCAGATCTATCAAAGGAATTTAAAGAGCTAGCCGAAATTAGAAAAAAAGCTATCGATAAGTATTTTTGGGATGCTTCAAGCGCATTTTATAAAGATTACGATTTTGTAAAGCAAGAGCAAACATCCGTAATCTCTGCTGCCGGTATTTACCCTTTGTTTTTTGAAATTCCTACGGAAGATACAGCCCAAAAAGCTGCTGAAACTTTAAAAACTGAATTATTGAAAAAAGGAGGAATAGTGAGCACAACAAATCATAGTGGCCAGCAATGGGACGCGCCCAATGGATGGGCGCCTTTGCAATGGATATCCTATAAAGCACTTCAGAGTTATCAAATTTTAGATTTAGCCGATACAATAAAAGATCGTTGGATTAATCTAAATGAAAAGGTATATAAAAATACCTACAAAATGACCGAAAAATATAATGTGGAAGATTTATCTAAAGAAAGTGGAGGCGGGGAGTATCCAACCCTAGACGGATTCGGATGGAGCAATGGCGTATACAAGAAATTAACGTCTGAATAACATAGTTTAGTTTTTAATTCGGCTAACTTTAAATAAAAAAGTTATGCATACACCCAATAAAAGACTAGAAGGACAGACTGCTATTATCACAGGATCCAGTTCTGGCATAGGTAAAGCCGTAGCATTGGCCATGGGCAAAGAAGGCGCAAATATTGTTATAAATTATCATTCTAGTAAAGAAGAAGCTGAAGATGTCGCTAACGAAATAAGCGAGTGTAAAGCAGGTGGGGAGACCATAGTAGTAAAAGCAGATGTAAGTAAAGAAAAAGAAGTAAAATCACTTTTTAAAAAAGGAATAGACAAATTTGGGACTATAGATATTTGCGTTCCTAATGCAGGAATGCAACAAGATGCTGAATTGCATAAAATGACCTTAGATCAATGGAACCAGGTAATAGCTCTAAATCTTACGGGACAATTTCTTTGCTGTAAAGAAGCGATTATCGAATTTCTGAATCGAGGTATGCGCCCAAAAGTTTCTAAATCTCTTGGGAAAATTATAACTATGAGTTCGGTACACGAGATTATTCCTTGGGCCGGGCATGCAAATTATGCAGCATCTAAGGGAGGAATTGAAATGTTAATGAAAAGTATCTGCCAGGAATATGCGTCTAGAAAAATACGCTGTAATAGCATTGCCCCGGGCGCTATTAAAACTGAAATTAATAAAGATGTTTGGAGTACTGAAGAAGGCCGTAAAAAAATGAAAAAGGTAATTCCTTATGACGAAATTGGAGAACCTGAAGACATTGGCAGTGTAGCATCCTGGCTGGCATCTGATGAATCTGAATACATTAACGGTACAACAATTTTTGTGGATGGCGGAATGACATGCTATCCTGGTTTTAATGGCAATGGATAAATTTTGTATATAAAATTGTATCTTTTTATAGCATTTTCAGTCTACATATAAAAACCTGTAGATATGAGTAAATGTAATTGTACCCAGTGCGAATGCGATAAATGTAATTGTATAAATTGCGCCGCTGCTAATTGCCCGTGTAAAGAATGCAATTGTGATAAATGTTCTTGCTGCGGCAAAGAATTATAAGTCTATGAATACCAGAGAAATTTGGGAAAAATATCATATTGAGTTTTATTTCTTTATTCTGAAAAGAGTAAAGAATGAAGAGCATGCTAATGATATTCTACAAAATTCATTTATAAAAATTCATAAGAACTTAGATAAACTGAAAAATCCAGGTAAATTGAAATCCTGGATCTTTCAGATTATTAGAAACGAGATTAACGATTACTTTAAAGACTCGGTATATTGTGTAAGGGACATAATTTTCCAGAATTCAGAAGAGGATTCTAGTCCTTTTACTCAAGTTTGTTGTTTTGATAAATTTTTGAACGAGTTGCCAGAAAAAAATCGCAGCCTTATGAAGCTCGTTTATGTTGATGGAAAACCACAAAAGGAAGCTGCAGAATTAGCAAGTCTTTCACTGGCAAATGCTAAAGCGCTTATTCGACGATCAAAAACGATAATGAAAAATCGCTTTAAAGAATGCTGTAAATACGAAACAAATACTGAAGGAAAACTTGTCGGTCAGTCGCAATGTTCGCTTTGTGACTGAAGTGAAAAATTGTATGCCAGATAAGTCAGGGATCTATTACTGAAAATATGGATATCTATTCGGTTAAATTTAATTTTGCGATTCTTAGAGAGACAATTAAAGAACAAAAGAGGCCAGTATTTTCTGTACTTCATAAATATCGACACTTGTATTGAATCTTTTACTTATAGAAGGATTTTGTTCCCCAGAAATCCAAATTTTTAGCTCAGCATCCAAATCAAAACTTCCGGCGGTTTCTACGCTAAACCGACTTATACTTTTATAAGTCACTGAAAAATATTCGGTTTTCTTTCCAGTTAAACCCTGAATATCTACCAGAATTAATCTTTTATTGGTGAATATAAAAGTATCTCTAATTAATTTAAATCCAGCTTCTATATTCTCTGAAGGGATTAATAACTTATGATATTTCTCTTCCAGTTTCTCTTTACTAATAGCCCCGGCGTTCCCCAATAGCGATGAAAATATGCTCATGATTCTGTTTTTTGATTAAAATTAAAACTGCCTTCAAATTACAAATCCGCGGATTATAACTCAAAGGCAGTTTAGATAAAAAAATGTTATATTTTTTCTCTAATATTGAAAAAATAATTTCAGCTTAATTAGTTTTTTAATGACTGCATGTCAATAACAAAACGATATTTAACATCGTTACTGGTTACACGATCATAGGCTTCATTGATATTTTGCATATCGATCATTTCTATATCCGAAACGATGTCGTGTTCTCCACAGAAATCTAACATTTCTTGAGTTTCTTTAATTCCTCCGATCAAGGATCCTGCAATACTTTTTCTTCCGGCAATCACTCCGCCACCATGGAATTCTAATGGTTCAATTGCGCCAACTAAAACCATAGTAGCATCTCTTTTAAGCAGACCTATATATGGATTGATATCGTGCTTTACAGGAACGGTATTCAGTAGAAAATCAAAACTAGCTTTATGCTCAGCCATTTGTTCCGCGTCTTTAGAAATAAGAACTTCATCTGCTCCTAATCTCTTAGCATCTTCACTTTTGCCAGGAGAGGTTGTAATCATTACAACTTTAGCGCCAAGAGCGTGGGCGAATTTTATACCCATATGGCCCAATCCTCCTAAACCAATAACACCAACTTTATCACCTTTTTTTACATTCCAGTTTCTTAAAGGTGACCATGTGGTTATCCCTGCGCAAAGTAATGGCGCAACTGCTTTAGCATCTAAACTTTCTGGTACATCCAAAACAAATTTTTGATCTACAATAATTTTTTCTGAATATCCACCGTACGTATGACCGCCAAGATGTTTATCTTTTCCGTTATAAGTTCCCACCATACCATTCTCACAGTATTGTTCTAATCCGTCTTTGCAAGAATCGCAATGCTGGCAAGAATCTACCATACAGCCAACACCAACAAGCTGACCTTCCTTAAATTTAGAAACCTTATCTCCAACACTAATTACTCTACCAACAATTTCGTGACCTGGCACTACTGGATATTTAGAACCTCCCCAATCGTTTCGTACGGTATGTATATCGCTATGACATACGCCGCAATATAGAATATCGATTTCTACATCGTCGGCTAAGGTTTCTCTTCTTTCAATGTTTAATTCTTCTAAAGATGCTGTTTTAGATTTAGCACCAAATGCTTTTATTTCTGTAGTATTCATTCTAACTATTTTTGGCAAAACTAATTGAAATCAAATAGCTGTAATTTTGCAGTTTTGTCTTTAACTCATATTTAACCAGAACTATTAACCTAGATCAATTTTTGAGGTTAAAATAGCTCTTTCAAATATTTAGCATCAGATTTAGCGGTATCAATTACATCTGCAGATTTTCCATTTATCATCATTTTACCCATGGTTTTCGCAAAACCTTTTATTTGTTCAAACTTAATTTCAGGGGGCATCGCTAAAGCGTCAGGATCGGTAAAAATGTTAACCACTGCAGGTCCGTCATACGCAAAAGCTTCAGCCAATGCTTGTCTAACATTAGATGGATTTTTTACCACCCAACTTTCTATATTCATAGCTTTAGCTATCATGGCGAAATCTGGATTTACCATATCTGTCTGCCATTCGGGATAACCTTCTACCTGCATTTCTAATTTTACCATTCCTAATGAGGAATTATTAAAAATGATAATTTTAGCCGGAATTTTATATTGACTAATAGTCATTAAATCACCCAATAGCATAGAAATCCCTCCGTCCCCGCAAAAAGCAATAACCTGACGATCTGGATGTCCCAAACCAGCGCCAATAGCCATAGGCATAGCATTTGCCATCGATCCATGATTAAAAGAACCCGTTAAATATCTATTTTTCTTTCCCTTTAGATAACGCGCTGCCCAAACGGCACTCATGCCTGTATCTACAGTGAATATTGCATCATCATTAGCGATTTCATCGATAACTGAAGCTACATACTCAGGATGAATTTTTTCATCTTCTCCTTTTTCTTTTACGTAGCTGTGATATTTTTCTTCGATATCCAAGTGAATTTTTCTCATATCATCAAGAAAAGACGTGTCTTTTTTAGCCTCTAATAGCGGGATTAGAGCTTCTAAAGTATCTTTAATTTTACCATGATAGCCAAAGTTTACTTTCGCTCTTCGTCCTATACGCTCGGGCTTTTCATCGATTTGAATAATTGTATTTTTTTCAGGAAGAAAATCTGTATAAGGAAAATCTGTTCCTAAAAGTATTAGTGCATCGGCTTCGTGCATAGACTTAAATCCAGACTTTGTACCTAAAAGTCCGTTTAATCCTACTACATATGGATTACTTTCTTTATCGAAGAATATTTTTCCTCTAAAGCTTAATCCCATAGGAGCATTAAGTTTTTTGGCAAGTTGCATTACTTCATCTTGGGCATCCTTACAGCCATACCCGCAATAAACCATCACCTTTTTATTCTCGTTGATTACTTTAGCTAATGTTTTTAGTTCTTCGTTACTAGGTAAGAGTTTAGAATTTGTGAAATAATTCTGTTCAGATGTTGTTATATGGGCAGCGTCAGCCGAGGCGATATCACCGGGCAATCCTACCACTCCAACTCCCTTTTGGTGGATAGCAGATTGGATAGCACTTTGGAAACCATGCGCAGCCTGTTCTGGCGTGTTTGCCATAAAACAATATTTACTACAGTCATCAAACAATTTTGTGACATTCGTTTCCTGAAAATTTTCGGTTCCCAATTTATTAGTAGGAACTGTAGAAGCAATTGCGATTACCGGGTTACCAGCTCGGTTAGCATCGTAAAGACCATTAACTAAGTGTACATGGCCAGGACCGCTACTACCCATGCAGCAACCAATACCGTCTAATTCGGCATCCATTGAAGCTGCATAGGCACCTGCTTCTTCATGGCGAACATGAATCCATTGCAATCTACCATCCCTGCGCACGGCATCATTAACAGGATTTAGGCTATCTCCTGTAACTGCATAGACGCGCTTAACGCCGGCTTCAACAAGCATATTGACCAATAGGTCTGAAACATTTTTTCCCATGATAACTTTTTTTATGGATCTAAGTTATTGTAAATATCCTATTAGTGCTGTTAAACCAGTGGTAAAGCGATAAATTAATTTCACAACAAAAAGGTAAATTAATCGGCCCAAAATTTTTTATTACGTTTTCGTTTTAAAGAGATGTTAAAGTGCAGATTAAGAAACCTAAATTAACTGTAGCAATTGCAAGCCTAACTTCTTAAATTAGATCCCTAAAATTATAAATCATGGATCAAAAATATAAGGGCATAAATACTATTTGTACGCATGCCGGAGAACTCGAGGATACAGAATTTAAAGGAGCGGTAAGTCCGCTTTATATGTCTACATCTTATGCTTTTGAAGATGTTGCAGTTAAAAGATATCCTAGATATTTTAATACACCCAATCAGGTAGCTTTGGCAAAGAAAATGGCAGCGCTAGAACATGGGGAAGCATCGCTAATATTTGGTAGCGGAATGGCTGCAGTAAGCACCGCGCTTTTAGCATTTTTACACCAGGGTGATCACGTGGTTTTTCAGAATACCTTGTATGGCGGAACTAGTAATTTAATTACGGAGGAATTCGATAAATTCGGTATAGAATATAGTTTTACCAAGGATGTAAAATTGTCCTCTTTTGAAGCTGAAATTAAAGAGAATACCAAAGTTATTTATATCGAAACGCCTTCAAATCCATTATTAACTATTACCGACGTTGAGGCCATAGCAAAATTAGCGGAAAGCAAAGGTGTAGTGAGCATGATCGATAATACATTTGCCTCACCCGTAAATCAAAATCCTCTTGATATGGGTATTGATGTGGTAATTCACTCGGCCACAAAATATATGGGAGGTCATAGTGATATTCTCGCCGGAACGGTAATTTCTTCGGAAGCACATATTGATACGATCTTTCAGATGGCTAAAAACTTAGGAGGAAATTTAAGTGATTATACGGTGTGGCTTTTAGAGCGAAGTCTTAAAACCATGGGACTTCGAGTAAAGGCTCAGAATAATAATGCAATGATTTTAGCCGAATATTTATACAATCATAAAAAGGTAGCGAAAGTATATTATCCTGGTTTGGTTTCTCATCCCGATCACGAAATAGCAAAAAAACAAATGAGCGGATTTGGAGGAATGTTGTCTTTTGAGTTAGTTGAAGGAATTAATCCCGACCAATTCCAGAAAAAACTGAAGCTTATTAAATCATCGATGAGTTTAGCCGGAGTTGAAAGCACTATTCTTTCACCTGCTAAAACTTCGCATGGTTTACTTAGTCCAGAAGAAAGGGCAGAGCAGGGGATTAAAGATGGTTTGCTTCGTTTTTCGGTAGGCATAGAAGAAGCAGAAGAATTAATTGATGATATAGAACAGGCATTAGCCTAGATTAAAAACAAATAAAAGTTTATGAAATTAGATATTCTTGCCATAGGAGCGCACCCAGACGATGTAGAATTAAGTTGTGCTGCTACCTTGGCTAAAGAAATAGATCGTGGTAAAAAAGTTGGTATTTTAGATTTAACGAGAGGAGAACTTGGTACACGTGGTACTGCGGAAACCAGAGATAAAGAAGCGGCTAAAGCTGCTGAAATTTTAGGTGTTCATGTGCGCGAAAATTTAAGTTTTGCTGATGGATTTTTTATTAATGATAAAGCGCATCAACTAAAAATTATAGAGATTATTAGAAAATATCAGCCAGAGATTGTTTTCTGTAATGCTATAGACGATCGTCATATCGATCATGGTAGAGGTTCAAAACTAGTTAGTGATGCCTGTTTTTTAAGCGGTTTGATGAAGATAGAAACTACTAATGATGGCGATAAGCAGAAAGCCTGGCGGCCTAAACAGGTTTTTCATTATATACAGTGGAAACCAATCGATCCAGATGTGCTTGTAGATGTTACGGGGTATATGGATAAGAAAATGGATGCAGTAAAAGCTTATACAACCCAGTTCTACGATCCAAATAGTAAAGAACCCAATACTCCTATATCTAGTAATAACTTTTTAGACAGTGTAAACTATAGAGCACGCGATTTAGGAAGAATAATTAATACAGAATACGCCGAAGGTTTTACTGTAGAACGCTATGTAGCAGTAGATTCCATTTTTGATCTTATTTAATCGATTTTTTTCTTTGCAGGAGCGATAAAATAACATATATTTGCAACCGCAATTTGAAATGGTGGTTGTAGCTCAGCTGGTTAGAGCGCTGGATTGTGGTTCCAGAGGTCGCCGGTTCGAAACCGGTCTTCCACCCTTATTTGTGAAACCCTACTTTTTTAAGTAGGGTTTTTTTATTTCTTCAAACTTATACATCATTCGTATAAAATTTTTATTTTTGCATCGTATTTTAGTTTACTTAACCCCGCTAAATGGTAACTAGGAATAAAATAAAAAGAATTGAAGAATTTTTAGAAACTCACAACAACGTTGAGGCAAAACTTGAATTTTCTTTTCCCTTACCAAAATATGAGAGTCTTGTAATTATTTTGAATTCTTATGCAGAGCTTGAACTTTTCTCCAGTTATTTTCAGGATTTTGATTTAATTACTGAAGAAGAATATGAAGAGATTTGTAATTCCAGGAATTATTCAGTCTCTGCCTACCCAAAATTGAATCTCTACGCTAAATAAATCGCCATTGAATTAGCGACTGAAATAATCTTTCCAAAGCAAAGCGCTATCGAGCTTTCTTGTTAATTGAATAAATTTATCATAGCGAAAATTGTCTATGCAACGCAACCATGTCGCTGTTATAGCATCTCTATAATAAACATTAAAATTGAAGCTATGAGAAAGTTATTATTTTCTATCTGTGTTTTATTGTTTGCAGCATGCGATAAAGATGATGCAAATACAGAAACTGAACCTTCCGCAGATATCCAGGCTATAATGGATAAAGGAATTACTATTGATACAATTGCATTAAAATATGCAACAATTTATCAAAGTAGTGACAACTTTCCCATAATTAAACCAAACCCTATAAATCAATTTGTAGATAAGAATGAAATTTTAGTTTATTTTGATTTTATATCCAGTAGTCGTGATTCTTTATTAAACTATTATTCCAAAATAGATGAAGAAAACTACGAAAAGGGGATTGTAGTTGATTACGCATTAAAGTATAATGATAGATTAGAAAGTATTTCTATAGAAGTTAAAAAGAATAATGGTGAATTTTTTAAAATAAACGATGATTCAAATGCCGTAAAATTAATTCCTACTCCAGAGATTGAAAGTCAACATACGTTTGCAAAATACGAATTCACAATAGAAGAATTTATCACTAGATGTAAGAACTCATTTCCAGAGTATTTTGTTTTAGCTTATGACGATAAAGAAATGGAAACAAACTCATATATTTTCAGGACAACATTCAGATTTAACAACAATAAGAAATTTGTTTTCAATACACAGAAAATCAATTTTTAATGTTATTTGGCATAATTAATTAGGAATCATTAAAATTATAAATGAGTTAAACTTGCTGTAAGGACAGCACCAAATAATAATTATAGACGATGGCTGGTTATCCTAATTTTTGGAATTTTTATAGATTTTCACTTTATATTTTTCTATAAATCAATTGAAAGATTAGCATAATCACTAATAACCTCAATGTCTCAACTATATATTACGCAACCTTTTAGCTTATTTAGGATCTACATAGAAACTCTTATATTATGAAAACTTATTTACTTAGCCTGTTTGTTATTGTTATATGTCTTTTCTCCTGCAGTAGTGAGGAAGAAGAAAAGTTGGAAGAATTACCGGTTTCAGCAATCGACCAAATCCATATTGTTGGTAAATGGAAACTTGTAGAAGAAAAAGTTAGTACAGGAGATGAAGCATCTTGGACTTCAGTTAGTGATGGATACACTATAGCATTTTTTGAAAATGGTACTTTTGAAGGTGGTTTTGCCAACTGCAATACTGGTAATTACAGTCTCGTTAAGCATCCTGATCATAGCGATATAAAGATGCTGGTTTTAAATTACGATTGCGCGATTAATGAAAATATATCTCCAGAGAATGTGTCCTATCAGGCTCTAGAGAATATAAATACAGATTATATCGTTTACTATCCAACTTATAAATCACCAAAGTGTACTGAAGGCTGTATTTATAAATTAAAAAGACAGTAAGTCGTTGTATCTATCTAAATCTTCTTAAAATTGTACTTTAGATTTAAAAAGTTACAATGAATTCCAGAGAAGAACAACTAAAAGCATTTGATAGATTATTAACCATCATGGACGATCTTAGGGAAAAATGTCCTTGGGATCGCAAGCAAACCATGGAAAGTTTACGGCATCTTACGATAGAGGAAACTTACGAATTGGGAGATGCGATACTGGATAACGATCTGGAAGAAGTTCGAAAAGAATTAGGTGATGTTCTTTTACATCTTGTTTTTTACGCCAAAATAGGAAGCGAAACTAAGGATTTTGATATTGCAGATGTAGCGAATGGAATTTGTGAGAAACTCATATCAAGACATCCTCATATTTATGGAGATGTAAAAGTGGAAAACGAAGATGATGTAAAGAAAAATTGGGAAAATTTAAAACTCAAAGAGGGCAAGAAAAGTGTTTTGGAAGGAGTTCCCAGATCTTTACCAGCTTTGGTAAAAGCCACTAGAGTTCAGGATAAAGTCTCTGGTGTTGGTTTTGATTGGGAAAATCCAGAGCAGGTATTTGCGAAAGTACAGGAAGAGTTAGAAGAGTTTCAGGATGAGGTAAACATTGATGATAAGGATAAAATGGAAGCCGAATTTGGAGATGTATTGTTCTCAATGATTAATTATGCCAGGTTCCTAAATATTAATCCTGAAAATGCCTTAGAACGCACCAATAAAAAATTTATTAAGCGTTTTCAATATCTTGAAAGTAAAGCTGAAGAAAACAAAAAGAAGCTAAAAGATATGACTTTAGCTGAAATGGATGTGTTTTGGAATGAAGCAAAAAAATTATAGTATTTAATTTAGAATCTTAATCAATGTAAGTTGAAGTCAAAATTAACTATACTGAATATCAACAGAAAAGCCGGCAAATTGCCGGCTTTTCTGTTGATACTTACTCTTAATTAATAAAGAGATTTTACTTTTTTAAGTTTTTCTCTCCAAACCTTAAGTTGTGCTTTATGATCATTAATATTCTTATGAACATCTTGTACCAAAGGATTGTCGTCATCTACGTTAGAGAAAAATTGTAAATTATTCTCTAATTGTCGAATTTCGGCTTGAGTTTCTTCAATTTTCTTAGTTAAGAAGAAATGCTCATTTCTAATTTTCTTTTCATCATCAGCGTCATTAAGCGATTGAATTTTATTTTCATACTTCAGCATTTCAGCTTTTGTACGATTTATATCCAATTTATTAAATAACTGATCTAAAGATTTATTAAACTTCCCTTCAATAAAACGCTTATTATAAGGAACGCGACCTAAAGTTTTCCATTCCGCAATAAAAGCTTTTATCTGCTCTAAATCTTCTTCTTTATTGCCTGCAAATTCGTATGATCGAACTTTTTCCAAAAGATCTTTTTTGTTGGCAAAAGCTTCCATTTCCTCTTTATTTTCTTCGCTACGATTCTCATGTAAACGATCAAAGTAATAGTTGCAGGCGGCTTTAAATTGCTTCCAGATCTTGTCGCTGTCTTTTCTTGGAACGTGACCTATTTTTTTCCAATCGGTCTGAATCTTTTTCATTAAAGGAGTAACCGTTTTAAAATCGTCACTATCCTTATTATCTTCTGCGATCTGGATTAATTCTTTTTTCTTCTCGAGATTCTCGTACTGCTCTTTCTTCAAATTCTTATAAAAAGAATTTTTCTTTCGGTTAAAGCTTCTAACAGTTTCTTTAAATTCTTTCCACGTCTCTTCATTTTTGCTACGTGGTACTTTTCCTGCCTTAAAGAAATCTTCCCGTAAAGCTTCAATTTCTTTAATCTTTTGTTGCCATTTACTATGGCTGCTAATATCCTGATTGGCGATTTCGCGAATATTTTCTATAATTTGCTGTTTCTTTTCCCAGTTTTTATCGAATTCTTTATCTAAATTTTCGAAATATTCCTGACGGCGATCATGGATTATTTTGGTAGCATTGCTAAATCTTTCCCATATTTCTTCTCGATATTCTTTGGCTACTGGGCCAAGTTCTTCTTTCCACATTTTGTGGAGCATCTGCAATTCCCTAAATGCACGATTAATATCCTGTTCTTGGGCTAATTCTTCAGCACGATCAATAACCTTAAGTTTTTGATCTAGATTATGCTTAAAATCCATATCCCTAAATTCGCGATTTAGGTGAAGGAAGTCATAAAAATTTTCTACATGATGATGATAAGTATTCCAAACATTATTATACTTATCTCTAGGGATTGGCCCTGCTGTGCGCCATTTATCCTGAATATCTTTAAAATGATTGTAGGTGGTATTGATATTTTCTTCAATATTAATAATACCTTTTAACTCTTCAATTATTTCAAGACGTTTGTTAAGATTGGCGTTAAGATCCTGCTTAAGTTGTTGGTAGTATTTATTTCTTTTTTCGCGGTAATCGAAATAAAGTGAGTTGAAACGATTTTTAAGCGGTGTAGAGTAGTGGAAGTCTATAATATTTCCACCTTCTGAAAGAAAATTTTCTTTTTTCTCTTCAAACTCTTCATCAAACTTAGCATTGAATTCTGCTCTAATTTCGATAACATGATTTTTGATGGCCTGTACCTTCTCGTTTTTAAGTAATCGCTCCAGCTCATCGGCCAGTTGCTCATTACTCATCGAGTGGTAATCTTTCTTGGGGATCGTGTGACGTTCGGTGGCACTTTCATCTTCGCTATCCTCAGCAAGAGAATCGTCTACTCCTTTTTTATGCTCTTCGATAATGGCATCTTCATGCTCATCGTCATCCTCGTCCTTATCTTGCGCATTTGTGACTTTATTATTTTCAGTATCCTGAACAAAAGTAGATTCGGCTACCATAGCTTCTTCCAGCTCTTCATTTGCAGCCTCTGGATTCTCAACCTCTTCCGAAAAAGATTCATCTACCTTCTTTTCTTCTTTCTTACTTTCTTCTGAAGATTCCTGATTCTGAGTTAATTCAAGGTTCTCAGGATTTTCTTTGTTAGAAAGTTTTTCTTTCTTGTTTTCGTTATCTGATTGAGACATATATTTCAATGTTAAAGTTCGGCTATAGTTATTAAAGCTGAAAGATAACAACTACACTAAACTTGGGCAAGAAAACGAAATTTTTTATGAGAAAATATGCGCAATTTTGATGAAATACTTAGGAATTCCATATAGACCAGGCAGCTTCAGCCTGAAGTTCGAGCATTTTTTTACCATTTATTGCTTCGGCACCATGTTCCTTACTCTTTTTCATAAAACTGGTTTCTGCCGGGTTATAAATCAAATCGAATACCAGATGGTTTTTACCGATAAAGTGATAAGGGATTCCTGGATATTTATCGGTATTAGGGAACGTGCCGAGTGGCGTGGTATTTATAATTAGGGAATATTTTTGAATAATAGCTTCAGTTAAATTATTATACGAGAATTGATCTTCATCTGGATTTCTGGAGACAAAATTATACGAAATTCCCAATGTTTTTAAGGCGTAAGCTACTGCTTTGGAAGCACCACCGGTTCCAAGAATTAAAGCATGCGTATGTTGAGGTCTTAAATGCGGGGATAAAGCATCTCTAAAACCTATAAAATCGGTATTATGCCCTACCAATTTACTAGCTTCTTCAAACTTAATGACATTTACAGCTTTAATTTCTTTTGCATCTTCAGAAAGTTCATCTAGATATTTTACTACTTCCATTTTATAAGGAATAGTAACATTCATACCTGATAAACGAGGATTTTTGGTGATGATCAATGAGAAGTCTTCAATTTTAGGAATATCAAAATTTACATATTCAGCATCAATTTTTTCATTTTCAAATTTATCGTTGAAGTATTTCTTTGAGAATGAATAATCTATATTTTTACCTAAAAGTCCGAATTTTCTCATGTTTCACTATTTTTTTGCTTGCGCTCTTTTCTCATAAAGAGCCAGTCCCAATACTATAAAAATTCCTACCAGAATAAAGAACATAGCGATATAAGTATCTAAATGTTCAAAATCGGGCAAGTAACGGTTGTAGTTATCTACAATTTTGTCACCGTGGCTATCTCTTAGAAAATCACCGCTTTTATTTACTTTGTATATTTTATCTTTCCACGGCCATACTACGCCTAACGATCCGGTAATAAAGCCGATAATAGTGGCAAAAGTATCTTTTTTATATTTTTTTAAAACATATCCTAAAAGATGGGAAAGGGATACCAGTCCTGCTAATGAGCCTGCAGCGAAGGTGATCATTACCTGTAAAAGGTGCATGCGAGCTTCATTTGAAACAAAGCTGAAGTCTAAGCTAATGATATCTGCTAGTGTATCATAAAGTGCGTTGACTGAATCGACCAGTAACAACACATAATTACCTAACAAAATAAGTATGAAGGAGCCAGATAACCCGGGAAGCGTCATTCCCGAAACGCCAATCATTCCGCAAAAAAACACGAACCATAAATTATCGTTTTGTTTTGCGGGTTCTAGCATACTAATAGCTATGCCAAAAAAAATTCCCAGCATAACGAATAATAGGCTTCGACGGCTCCATTCGTCAAAATCTTTACTGATGTAATAAATAGAACCGATAATCATTCCAAAAAATGCCGACCATACATAAAGTTCGTAATGAACAATGAGGTAATCTAATAATTTGGACACGCTAAAATAGCTAATGAGCATACCCAAAATAAGCAAAGCTAAAAACTTACCATTTATGTAATGATAAAAACTGCGGAATCTACCAGCAATTAAAAGCTTACCAGCTTTAAGATTAATCTTTTGAAGGGAATAAATAAACTCTTCGTAGAATCCTGCTACAAAAGCTACAACACCACCAGATACCCCGGGAACCTTGTTAGCGGCACCCATGGCCAATCCTTTTAAAATAAGGAAAATTTTATCTGTTAAGGTTCTAGTTTGTTGCATTAGCCTCTTCAGGTTTATTGCTATTGCCTGCTAAACTTTCCAAAAGAAAAATGAGTCCGAATCCTGCTAACATGAGGATCATTGAGAAAAGTAGTTGTGGATCCCCCTCAAAATTCCATGGCAGTACTGAAGTTTCACTTACGGGAATTTCTTTATCATTAAATCGGGCTACTTCCAGAACTTTTTTCCACGGCCATATCTTATTGAGAGATCCCGCTATAAAACCGGTTAATACAGCTAAGGTTAGACTAGTATAATTAGTAAATAACCATTTTAATATTTTAGAAAAGCTAAGCAAACCAAAAATGGCACCTACGCCAACTATTGCTAATGTTTTAATATCGAAGTTGTGTGCAGCATCGGTTACCGGGCGATACGCGCCTAGTAATACTAATATAAAGGCACCGGATATTCCTGGTAAAATCATGGCACAAACAGCGATTGCTCCAGCAATAAACATGAAAAAAGTGCTTTCTGAACTTCCCATAGGAGGTAGCGAAGTGACATATAGGGCTACCGCAGCACCAATGATAACGGCTAGCACGATTTTATAATTCCAATTAGGAATTTGCTTACCCACATACCAAATGCTAGCCAAAACAAGACCAAAGAAGAAGGACCAAATTAGTACAGGATGATTGTCTAATAAGTAATTAGCCAAACGCATTAAAGTAAAAACGCTAATTAAGATTCCCAGAAATAAAGAAACGATAAACCCACCATTAAGCTGATTCCACATCGCTTTAAAACCTTCGTTTTTCCAGGTTTTTAAAAGAGAAAGATCAACTCCGCTTATGGTAGAGATCAATTCTTCGTAAATCCCAGAGATAAAAGCGATGGTTCCACCAGAAACTCCGGGCACAACATCTGCGGCACCCATGGCCATACCTTTTAGTGTAACGCTTAAATATTCTTTAAAGCTTCTTTGCATGTACTAAAAATTAGATTTGGCCAAAGTTAGGAAATTACTATGAAGGCTTTTGGTAAGAATCTATTAATTGTTTAACGCTTTTGCGTTTAAAAATTTCTGGAAAAAGTTCTTCTATTATAATATAATATTCAGCGTCGGCCTTTAATCCATTTTCTAAATGTTTATAAGCCAACTCGGCATTATTCAGCATAAAATATAAACCGCTTAAACGATACTCAATCTCCGCAATTCCGGGATAGAATTCGTTTGCTTGTAAAAGGTTTTGCACAGCCGATTCCCATTCTCCCAGATTAATAAGAATATCACATCTTCTTATCCAGGTTTCAAGTTCATAATTTCCTAAATCTAAGCTTTTGCGATAACCTCTTTCAGCTTCTCTGTTCAGGTTTAATCGGTTATTGATTCTGGCATAGCGTTTCCAGTACAATACATTTTCTTCATCAATATTTATTGCCTTATTGATGTAATACAATGCTTTTTTAAAGTTCTTCTTCTTGATATAAAAATCGGTAATCGCAATCCATCCTTTATCTAAAAGAGGATCTTCGTGAACCGTTTTTTCGTAATTAACAATGGCAAGTTTATCATTACCAAGTTGTTCAAAACACTTTCCTATTCTCAGATAAGCGAAAGAAGTGGGGTCGTCTAGCTCGAGGGTTACATTATAACTCTCAATGGCTTCAGGATAGCGTTTAAGCTTTTCTAAAACTTTTCCCTTTTCTAAGTACGCACCTATAAAAAATTCATCACTTATAATGGCAAAATCAAAGGCTGCCAGTGCTTTTTTATAATCTTTTAAATCGAAATATTGTTTACCAACCTGATGCCAAGCTACCTCACAGTATGGATTTTTATCTAAATACATATTAAGGTATTCGATCGCTTCTTCGCTTTCTCCCAGAAAATCAAAACAATACATCACATTGTATAGTGCAGAATAGTCTTCTTCATCTGCTTCTAAACAATTCATGAAGTTAATCTTCGCATTTTGGAAATCTTCAAGGAACAAATATTCCATTCCAATCATAGAGTAGATTTCTGCCAAGTCTTCGGTAACTTCAAGAGCAAGTTCCAGCACTTTAATTGCTTGCTGATGCTCATCTCGCTTAGAAAAGATTTGCGCTTTCTGAATATAAACCTCCTCGTTATTCGCCTCTAAATCCTGAACTTCGGCTAAGAGCCCATCTGCTAAATCTAATTTATCTTCAAAAACCAGAATTTCAACTTTAAGAAGTTTTAAATTTATAGATGAAGGATGTTGAGAAAGTCCCAGTTTCACTGCTTTCTTCGCCAGATTAATTTTTCCGATTTCTAAATAATGATGAATTATATTTTCGAATTCGTTGGAATCGAAAAAAAGCACATCATTAGTCTTTAGCATCGATTCGAAACGTGAAAGTGAGAAATTGTTGTCTTCGTTATGACTTAACTGCATAAGCAAGTTGTTACGTGGTTCCTACATTACTAAAGTTAAAAAAGGATTTAACCCAGCGAGTATAGATGCTTCAATTGTTGTTAACAAAGTAATCAACAACTTAAGCTTTAGTTTCTATTTTATTTAGAGCTTCAATTATAATGCCACATCCTTCTTCAATTTCTTCCATAGAAATTGTGAGTGGCGGAGTGATTCTTACCGCTTTTTTCTCGAATAACAGCCAGAATAAAATAAGTCCTTTTTCTTTGCAATCTAGGATGATCTTATTGGCAATTTCTTCAGATTTTACAATGGCCGCGAGCATTAATCCCTTTCCTCTTATTTCTGAAATTAATGGATGAACTAATAATTCTCTAAAGCGTTTTTCTTTTTCTAATGTTGCTGCCATTAATTCAGTTTCCAGAATCGTTTTTAGCGTGGCATGACAGGCCGCTGCAATCAGTGGATTGCCACCAAATGTGGTAATATGCCCCATTTTTGGATTGTTTGAAAGTAAATCCATCAATTTTTCTGAAGCTACAAAAGCTCCTACCGGTAAACCACCGCCCATTCCCTTGCCAATTGCCATGATATCTGGAACGACGTCGTAATTTTGAAAGCCGAATAATTTTCCCGTCCTGCCAAAACCAGGCTGAATTTCATCCAAAATCAATAAGGCGCCAACTTCTTCGCAACGTGATTTTACTTTTTTTAGATATTGATCTTTTGGCTGAATAAATCCGCCGCCTCCCTGAATGGTTTCTAAAATAACTGCGGCTGTATTTTCTGTAATTTCGTTTAAATCTTGCTCATTATTGAATTCAATGAAGTCGATATCTCCAATTAAAGGTCTAAATGGTTTCTGGCGTTCTTCAAAATTCATTAAACTCAGCGATCCCATGGTGTTACCGTGGTAAGCGCTCTTGGCTGCAATTAATTGAGTTCTTCCTGTTGCTCTTCGTGCAAGTTTTAAAGAACCTTCGATAGCTTCGGTGCCAGAATTTACTAAATAAACTTTTTTTAATGGCTGCGGAAGATTATCGGCAAGTAATTTTGAGAATGCTACCGCAGGAGCTTGTGAATATTCGCCGTAAACCATTACGTGCAAATATTTATCGGCTTGTTCTTTTATCGCTTTAATAACCTCAGGATGGCAGTGCCCCAAACTTGTAGCGGAAACACCCGCGACAAAATCCAAATGTTTCTGTCCGTCTGAGGTGAAAATGTAAGAGCCTTCAGCTTTTACAACTTCTAATCCTAAAGGGTGTGGCGTAGTTTGTGCCTGATATTTTAAAAAGTCTTTATTCAATTTTAGTAGGCAATTTTTTTGTTTTTAAGCTATCTGCTTTTTTATCTTTTGATTCTTCAGTTTTGATTTGAACACCTTGAGGAATCAAAGTTTTAAGGGATGGAACAGAATCCTGTGCTCTATCTTTAAGATCCTCAGGTTTTAGTCTAGAGTTTTCATTGAGTAGCATATCGCCATCTTCACGTTCATCAAAAAAGTCTTCTGCCTGAGAAGGCAATGGTATCCCCTGAATTCTAACTAATTCTGGTAATTCTTTTCCTTTAAAAAGATCCTGCTTTTTCAATAGTCTTTCGTCGCCTCGCCAATTAAAACCTTGCAATTCTCTGGTATTTTGGGGAACTTTTTCTTCAGGTTTTAAAGTACCTTCTACAGTTTTATAATAATAAACATCTTGGATTTGCTGTTCTTTAAAAAAGACTTCAATACGGCTAGAAAGTGTTTTGTTAATACCAATAAGATCTTTGTTTTCTGATCGACTATAGTAAAGCGTTTCCGTGTTTTTATCGATATCTACACGATATAGTTCGTTATTTTCGAACAAACCAATTAATTCTTGCCCCTTAATTTGATTATAGCCTTCTATGCTATCTTTGTTAATTAGAAAAGCATTTTTAAAAACTTTAAGACTATCTAATTGCTCTGTTTCTTTATTGCTTAAAATTTCAATAGTATCTCCCGTCATCTGACTTAAGCCCGACCATAATACAGGATTTCTTTTTACACTAGTGGCGCTATTTTCTCCGGGATTGATATTAATAAGTCTGGTTAGTCCTTGTTTTTGATTTACATAAATAGAATCACTTTTACCACTCATGTCAGTTTTATATAAACGAACATCATAAAATCCTCGAATAATTCTATCCTCAGGTTTGCCGGTAACTAGTAAAGTGTCGCTGTGTATAAATACCGAATCCTGATCCTGAAGTGAGGCAGCAACTGGCCATTTGGTTATTATTACAGAATCTTTTTCTCTATAGACCTCGGCGTAATGACCGGTGACTTTGCTATTATTAGTCGTATCGATAACTTCGATATTATTTGTTGCTGAAGCAAAACTGGTATTCCTATCAAAATACAAGCTATCACCTAATACCGTTCGATTATCATAATCTATTTTTGAGTTCTTTACAAAGTATCCAGTGTCACCGCGGGTGTCGTAGAAGCCACGTTCGCAATATACGGTGCTTTCTTCACCCTCGATCGTAGAAGGCCCGTAGAGGTAAGCGTGACCACTATCAGAATAAAAATCAATATGATCTGAATTTACAATATAATCTGGATTTGTAATTTTAACATCTGATAAGAAAGTATATTTATCTTCTTCAAAATAATATCTTCCTATAGTACTGGTAAGAACACTTGCGGTATCGGTTACTTTTCCTCCACTGCGATAGTAAGCCTCTTGCTTTAAACGGTCAAAAAATAGAGTGTCTGTTTCTAAAGTAGTCTGCGGTCTCTTCATTTTTACTTGGCCACTGGCAAAAGCAAATTGAGTGTTGCCATTATATTCAGCATAATCACTATTCATATTAACGGTGTCTCCCTGTTTCATACGGACTTCACCGTATGCCTTAAAAAAGTTATCGCTTTCGTAGAAAACAGCATTGTTACACCATACTTCGATCCCCTGATGAGTGAAATGTACCTGATTGGTTACTTTGCTCATTACTAAGGCACCAGGGTATTTTTCTTCATCGCGATATTGCCTATCGTTTTCATAATCAATTTTACGGCCAGTTTCCTGAGCGTAGAATGGGATAAGGCTAAAAAGAAAAAATATTGTAAGAAGGAAATTTTTCAACATTAAAAATTTATGCAAAAATAGCGAAATTCATGAGATAGTTTTAAAAGACTTGGATTGATAATTACAAGGTTTGAAACTGATAATTTGATAATTTTCAACGCTAAACATTGCTAAATTATTTCTTAATGAGTAGTGAAATATTCTAAAAATTGGGAAAATTTAAGTTTTAACTTTTCAGTTTAATAAAATATTAACTCTTTTAGAAAAACCTTAAGCCAAACTCCTCCGTAAGTTTAGCATAACTAATAAAATTAAATTATGAAAAAACCAGTTGTAAAAGTGGATTTTCAGGACAATAAGGGACCTGGGAATTCGAGAAGAAGATTTATTAAGATGAGTGGTTTAGCCTTTGCGGGATCAACATTGTTATATGCATGTAGCGAAGATGATGATTTTAATCCTGGAGGAGAAATGGAGCCAGAACCTACACCAGATCCAGATCCAGAAGTTTTTGATTTAGGAAGTGGAGATTTAGGTATATTAAATTATGCATATGCCTTAGAACAACTTGAAGCTGCTTTTTATACTGCGGTAAGAACAGGAGATTATTATGCTGGTGCTCCAGATGAAGAAAAGGAATTATTTGATGATTTATATAATCATGAGGTAATACATCGTGAGTTTTTTAGAACTGCAATAGCAGCGGCAACTGCAGATTCTCCAGAAGCTATGTTACCAGATCTTGAGTTTGATTTAGAAGGAGCTAATATTGATATTAATAGTAGAGATAGTGTTCTTGCAACTGCTAAGTTGTTAGAAGATACAGGCGTAAGTGCTTATAATGGTGCCGGAGATCGTATTGCGGATTCTACATATTTAGTAATCGCAGGAAAGATTGTGTCTGTAGAGGCAAGACATGCATCAGCAATTAGATCACTAATTAATCCAGATTCTACAGATTTTGCTGGGGACGACGTAATTGATGAAAATGGATTAGATCCAGCTGCAGATCCTGCAGATATTTATTCTGCCGTAGTAGGCTTAGATGTGGTAGCAACGCCATTTACAGCAAATAATTTACCAGCACCACAGCAAGAATCGTAAACTACTAACTTAAAACGAAAAAATTATGAGTATTATAAAGATGTTAGATGAATTTTCATCTGAGAATTTAATGAATAAGAAGTCTTCTAGAAGGAACATGTTTGGAACTTTGAGTTCTTTTGGGAAAAAAGCTGCAATCGCAGCAGTACCTTTTGGTTTAGCAAGTACTAAAGCTGCCGCATTTCAGGATAGTGGAAACTCTGCTGTGGATGCATTGCAACTAGCTCTAACTTTGGAATATTTAGAGTCTGAATTTTATATGTTAGCTCTGGAATCTGGAGTTATTGAAGGAGGATCTCATGCAGAAAAAGTATATATGCAAATTTCGAAGCACGAAGATGCCCACGTAGATTTCTTAATTGCCGGATTAGAAGGAGCAGGAGCAGATCCAGTAGCAAAACCAACTTTCGATTTTACTGCGGATGGTGCATTCGATCCTTTTAATCCAGATTCTGAAGATGCATATGCGCAATTATTAGCTTTAGCTCAGGCTTTTGAAGATACAGGAGTTAGAGCATATAAAGGGCAGGCAGCTAATTTGATGGGGACAGCATTTTTGGAGCCAGCACTTCAAATTCATTCTGTAGAAGCGAAACATGCTTCAGAAATTAGAAGAATTAGAGGTCTTAAAGGCTGGATTACTGGTAGTGAAAGAGGAGCAGGAATGCCAGCGGCAACTCAAGACGTTTATGATGGTGAAGAGGTAACTTCACAAGCAGGGATTGACCTTGTAGGCTATGATTATGGAGACTCACCACTTGTGGGAGATAAGGCAGCGGCAGTAAGCCAAGCTTTTGATGAGCCAATGACCGGTGAAACTGCTACAGCGATTGCAAGTTTATTTATAGTAGCACCTCAAGAAGAAAATTAAAGAATCTTAGAAGCTATAAAAAAAAGGCTGTTTTATAACAGCCTTTTTTTATATCCAAAAATCGATAATTTCGATTACTTATTTTCTTTGTATAGTCTGTGTTCTATCAGGTCCTACTGAAACTACAGAAATTGGAACATTTAGTTCTTTTTCTAAGAAGTCAACATAATCGTTAAATTCTTTTGGAAGTTGCGACGCTTCCGTCATTCCTGTTAAATCGGCTTCCCAACCTTTTAGTTCAGTATATATAGGAGAAATATTTTGCTCTTCTATGTTATAAGGAAGATGTTTAATTTCTTCTCCACGATAATTATAAGCAGTACATACTTTTAAAGTTTCAAATCCGCTTAAAACATCACCTTTCATCATAATAAGTTGGGTGATCCCGTTTACTTGTACCGCATATTTTAATGCAACAAGATCTAACCATCCACAACGCCTTCTTCTACCGGTAGTTGCTCCAAATTCGTTACCTACACGTCCCATTGTTTCACCGTCTTCATCAAAAAGTTCAGTTGGGAATGGTCCACTTCCAACACGAGTAGTGTATGCCTTAAAAATACCGAATGCTTCGCCTATTTGTCTTGGAGATACTCCAAGTCCTGTACAGGCACCCGCAGCAGTAGTATTAGATGAAGTTACGTAAGGATAAGTTCCAAAATCGATATCTAAAAGAGAACCTTGAGCACCTTCGGCAAGAACAGTTTTACCTTCAGCCTGTGCTTGTTGTAAAAATTCTTCGCTATCGATAAACTGAAGTGATTTTAATGTTTTGATAGCCTCAAAGAATTCTTTTTCTAATTCAGCAAGATCAAATTGCACATCGGCATCATAAAAATCAATCATTTTTACATGCTTATCTACAAGTGCTTGATAACGATCTTTAAAATCATCTAATTCTAAATCACCAACACGTATACCATTTCTTCCGGTTTTATCCATGTAAGTTGGACCAATACCTTTTAAAGTAGAACCAATCTTGGCTTTACCTTTGGAAGCTTCAGAAGCTGCATCTAGTAAACGGTGGGTTGGTAAAATAAGATGGGCTTTTCTGGAAATTACTAATTTAGATTTGTAATCTACATTATGTTTAGCCAGGTTGTCCAGTTCTTTTTTAAAAATTACAGGATCAATTACCACTCCGTTACCAACAAGGTTGATGGTATTGTCGTGAAAAATTCCTGATGGGATAGTATGTAAAACATGTTTTTGCCCGTCGAATTCTAAAGTGTGCCCAGCATTTGGCCCACCTTGAAAGCGTGCAATAATATCATATTTAGAGGTGAAAACGTCAACAATTTTTCCCTTGCCTTCGTCGCCCCATTGAAGCCCGAGTAGTAAATCTACCGCCATGAAAATTATACTTAATTGGTTGTTTTTTTATTGCCGTAAAAATATAAAGAATGTTTGTTTATTTCTATATCAAACACTTCTTCTATTGTTTGCTTAATAGATTGGATGCGAGGATCGCAAAATTCGATCACCTCACCGGTATCGGTAAGAATAATATGATCGTGTTGTCTATCAAAATAAGATTTTTCGTATTGTGCCTGGTTTTGCCCAAATTGATGTTTACGCACCAAGCCACATCCTAGTAAAAGTTCGATTGTGTTGTATAGTGTAGCTCTACTAACACGATATTTTTTATTTTTCATTTTGATATATAAAGATTCAATATCAAAATGCTCATCACTATCGTAGATTTCTTGCAGAATGGCAAAACGTTCTGGGGTTTTTCTATGCCCTTTTTCCTCCAAATACTTGGTGAATACGTTTTTAACTACTGCCTGATCGTTTTTATTTACAACTTTTTTACTCATAATTTTTTGCTGCCGCACAAAGGTATGCGATTATTCACGGGTAACCTTATCTATCCCGTTAATTTTTTTCAGTCGGTCTATAATTTTGATTAATGTAGCATTGTTCTTAACAACTACTGTGATACGACCGTTAAAAATCCCATCATCACTTTCAAAATTAATATTCTTCATATTAACATGCATGTTACTGGAGATTTCCCTGGTCACATCGCTTACTAAACCAATATTATCTATACCGTTAAGTTTAATTACCGCTTTAAAATCTTGTTGTGAGGAATCTACCCATTTAGCCTGAATTATGCGATAAGCATAATTGCTTTGTAGCTGAATAGCATTTGGGCAATCCATTTTGTGCACCTTAATCCCTTCATTTACCGTTACAAAACCAAAAACATCATCACCCGGTATAGGATTACAACAATTCGCCAGTTTATATTCTAATTCATCTTCTTCTTTTCCAAATACAAGCTGATCGTAATTAGCGGTAATTTCATCTTTATTAAGGTCTTGATTAACTTCAGGTTTCTTACTTATTTTCCTTTTTATGTAACTTACTAAAGCATTGCTTCGGGAAGAGGCAAATTCTTTAAGTGACTGGTTGTCGATTTTTCCAATACCTACACGATAAAATAAATCCAAGCTTGTTTTAAGATGAAAATGAGCAACAAGTTCGTTTACTGTATTTTCATTAAACGGTATTTTTTGAGCTTTTAATTTTCTCGTTAAAATCGCTTTTCCATCTTCGGCAATAACCTTTTTTTCATCCTTTAAGGAAGATTTTATTTTCGCTCTGGCTCTGGCCGTAGTGGCGTAGTCTAACCAGTTTACATTAGGTTTTGCGTTTTCTGAAGTAATTATTTCTACCTGATCACCACTTTTTAAAACGTGGCTTAATGGTACAAGTTTATTATTAACTCTTGCTCCTCGAGTATGAGTACCAACCTCGGTATGGATGCTAAAAGCAAAGTCTAAAGGGGTTGAGCCTTTAGGTAAAGATTTTAAATCTCCCTGTGGTGTAAAGACAAAAATTTCTTTAGAATAAAGATTTAATTTGAATTGCTCTACAAAATCTACCGCATTAACGGTTTGATTTTCCAATACTTCCTGAAGGCGGTTTAACCACTCTTCAATTCCCTGTTCTTCTTTTTCGTCTGCATTCTTATATTTATAATGTGCAGCATAGCCTTTTTCAGCAATTTCATGCATACGTTCACTACGAATCTGCACCTCTACCCAGCGTCCTTTTGGACCCATTACTGTAATATGCAAAGCTTCGTAACCGGTAGATTTTGGTGACGAAATCCAATCTCTTAAGCGGGTAGGGTTGGGGCGAAAATGATCTGTAACTACCGAATATATTTTCCAAGCTAAAAACTTCTCATTTTCTTTATCACTTCTATAAATAATTCGGATCGCAAATTTGTCGTAAACTTCATCAAAACTGATGTTTTGTTTGCTCATTTTACGACGGATGGAAAAGATAGATTTTGGTCTTCCCTTAATATCATAATCCATATTTTCCTTATCTAAGGAATCTTGTATTACTCTGGTAAATTCATTAATATATGCGTCCTGCTCTTCCTTACTTTCCTTTATTTTTGTGAAAATGTCTTGATAAACTTCAGGTTCTGTGTATTTTAAACCTAGATCTTCAAGTTCTGTTTTTACATTATAAAGTCCGATTCTATGTGCAAGTGGTGCATAAATATATAAGGTTTCAGAAGCAATTTTAATTTGCTTATCCCTGCGCATTGCATCCATCGTCTGCATATTGTGCAAGCGGTCTGCAATTTTGATGATAATTACACGAATATCATCATTAAGGGTAAGCAGCATTTTCCTAAAATTCTCTGCCTGTAGCGATACGTCTTTATCCTTCTTAAGACTGGAAATTTTAGTTAAGCCGTCTACAATTTTAGCTACCGTTTCGCCAAACATTCTTTCCAGATCGTCTAATGTGTACGAGGTATCTTCTACAACATCGTGCAATAGGGCAGCGGCAATAGAGGTGGCATCCAACCCAATTTCTGAAGCTACAATTTTAGCTACACTTATAGGGTGAAAAATATAAGCTTCACCAGATTTTCTACGCTGATCTTTATGTGCATCTACAGCCGTATCAAACGCTGCCCGTATAAGTTTTTTGTCCTCGTCGGTAAGCGTTTGGTAGCTTATTCTCAGCAATTCTTTATACTGCTGAGCAATTTCTTTATTCTCTTTTTCTATAAATGCCTCTGTCATAAAATAAAAATACGTAAACAATAATCAATTAGCAATAAACAGTAATCAATTAAAATTAACTAAAATATCAAATATTGATTTTCAGCATTTAACTCAGCCTTTTTCTCAATTATTTCAAGCTTATTAAATTTTTCAAATTCTCTAATCTCTTTTCTCTTGGCAACCAAAACTAATTCATCAAATTTTTGTAGCGTTGTAAAAGACTAGGATGTGAATAATGCCAAAACACATAAGTTCTATGCGGAGTTAAATTGCTTAAACTATTTTTACTGAGTTTCTTTAAACTGCTAATAAGATTTTCTGAATTATAAGTATGCTTTGCGTAATTATCGGCTTGATATTCAAATTTTCTGGAAATCAGATTCATTAAAAGTCCGGTGATTTCTGAAATTGGACTGTATAAAATTCCGAAGGCGATTAATCCAATATGAAAACTTGGTGTTTCTACGCCTAAAGCTTGTGATAAAAGTGGATTATCAACAAACAAACTTAGTAGCCAAAGCGTGAAACCAGTGGTTAAAACCGAAGCAATTAAATTAAAAATGATATGTTTCTTTTTATAGTGACCAACTTCATGCGCCAATACCGCAACAATTTCTTCTTCTTCTAAATCGTTTACTAAAGTGTCAAAAAGCGTAATTCGTTTCTCACTTCCAAAACCAGAAAAATAGGCGTTAGCTTTAGTGCTTCGCTTAGAGCCATCGATAATAAAAATATTATCTAATTTAAAACCTACACTTTTAGCGTAGTTTTCAATTTTGGTTCTTAACGATCCATCTTCAAGCGGACTTTGCTTATTGAATAAAGGCACAACAAGTTTGGCATAAAACATATTCAGAAATATGGAAAATACAGCTATCAAAATCCAGGCGTACCACCAAAAATCTGAACCTGAAAATTGATAAAACCAAACAATAACTGCTAAAATTCCGCCACCTAGAATTGCCATTAAAAGCCAACCTTTAATTTTATCTACAAAAAATGTCGATTTTGAAGTTTTATTAAAGCCATATTTTTCTTCGATTACAAAAGTAGAGTAGTAGGAGAACGGCGTGATAAGTATATCGCTCCCAATCATAATAATTCCGAAGAAAATAAGCGCAATTAGGATTTCATTATTAGAAAATGCACGAGCAATATTATCTACATATTCAAAGCCATCCCAAAAAAGAAAGCCTAAAGTTAGGATTAACGAAAATCCTGAAGTCAATATTCCGAATTTATAGCGCTCTTTTTTATAACGCTGCGATTTTTCGTATTCTTCCTTGTCGTAAACATCAGCTAATTCTGGCGGAATTGAATCGTTAAAATGCTTTGCATTTAAGGTATCCAGGATCTTATCAAAAATAAAATCGGCTAAAATTATAGCGACAATAATGTAAAATAAAGTTTCAGGATTCAAATTGAGAATTTTAAAAATTGAAAAGCAAATTAAATGCCGAATCTACAAAAATGATCGTTGTCTTTTAGCCTCGAAAATAAGAATTCCCGCAGCCACTGAAACATTCATGCTATCGATCGCGCCACTCATTGGGATAATGATGTTTTGCTTTGCCGCATCGCGCCATTCTTGGTTTAGTCCGGTTGCTTCAGTGCCAACGACAATGGCAGAAGCTTGGGTGAAATCCATTTTAGTATAAATTTCTGAAGCCTGCAATGCCGCCGCGTAAATAGCGATATTTTTTTTCTGAAGAAAATCGATAATTTCAGCTGTAGTTCCCGTAGCTATAGTGTTAGTGAACACGCAACCAACGCTAGATCTTATGATATTAGGATTGTAAAGATCGGTTTTTGGATTAGCGATTAATACTGCATCGATATTCGCAGCATCGGCAGTCCTTAGAATAGCACCTATATTTCCAGGTTTTTCTGGAGCTTCAGCAACTAAAATAAGCGGATTATTTTTGCTGAAATTAAGTGTTTTTAGACTGTTTTCTTTTGAAGCAAATACTGCAATTAAACCTTCTGTACTAGAGCGGTAAGCTAATTTTTCATAAACTTCAGTAGAAATTTCTATAATCTTGGCATTAGAATTCTCGAAATTCGGTATAGATTTAAATTCATTTTCAGAAAAGAAATCGGGACAAAAATAGACTTCCAAAAGGTTAAAATCTCCCTGAATGGCGAGTCCGGTTTCCCGTAAACCTTCAACCACAAATTTCCCTTCCTTTCTACGATTTCTGGATTTTTCCTGAAGCTGTATAAGGTTTTTAATTCTTTTATTTTGAGTGCTCGAAATTTCTGTATTCATAATGCGAAAATACTAAAAAAAGCTGCCCTTTTTGAAGGCAGCTTTTTAGTTTAATTCTCGAAATTAGAAAGTTTATTTACTAGCTTCCTGTCTTTCGTATTTTTGCATATATCGTTTCCAAAGCTTTGTTTGGCGTGTTTCCAGGCTAATTTTTCTACCCTGAATAAAAGCATCGGTAAGCTTATTTGTTCTCATATCTAAAGCATCACCTTCACTTATAAAAAGTGTCGCGTCTTTACCTTCTTCTAAAGTTCCTGCAAAACCGTCTATTCCTAATATTTTTGCAGTATTGCTGGTAATTAGCTTTAGCGCTTCTTCTTTATCTAAACCAAAAGCTACGGCTGTACCAGCGTAGAAAGGTAGGTTTCTAGAATTCATACGTTCCATATCACCGCTACCTTCTATGCCTACAAGCACACCTTTTTTAGTTAGTTCGGCTGCCAGTTTATAAGGTAAATCATAATCGTCACCATCTTGATTTGGCAGACTGTGTGGTCTTCCGGTTAATACCGGGATGTTATTTTCTTTTAGCTCTTCTGCAATATTTAGTGCATCATAGGCACCAACGATTACAAGATTATCAAGTCCTTCATCTTTTTTAAAAGCGATAACATCCAACATTTCCTTTTCACCATTTACATGTACATACATATTTTTATCGCCGGTAAAAACAGTTTCCATAGCTAAATAAGGAAGATTGTTTTCTTTCTGGTCACCGGCTAGGTACGCTTTAGCTTCAGCAAAAAAACTTTTTAATTTGTTAATATCGTCTTGATATTCTTTGCTAGGTTTCACTCCGGGATCTTCACCCATCCACCAGCGACCACGACGAACAGTGTTAGGCCAGTTAATATGCAAACCATCATCTGTCTTTATTGCAGCATCTTCCCAATTCCAGGCATCAAATTGTACAATTGATGATGTTCCCGAAATAAATCCTCCTCTAGGCGCAATTTGTCCCATAAGAACTCCATTAGGACGCATGGTTTCGGTTACCTGACTTTCTGCGTTGTAAGCAATCAAACTTCGAATATGCGGCAACATTTCTCCAATTTCGTCTTCATCGTCTGTAGCTTTAACTGCATCAATTTCAACTAAACCCAAACTTGCATTTGGTGCTATGAAACCTGGGTATACATGTTTTCCTTCAGCATTAATAATCATGCCTTTTGCTTGGGAAGCTGCCGTAGATGCATCGCCAATTTTAGTTATTTTTCCATCTTCAAAAATGATCAAACTTTTTTCAATCACTTTTCCATTTCCAATATGAGCTGTAGCGCCTACTATGCTAACTGCTTCAGATTGCTTTTTGGCGGGCATTTGTTGCGCATTTAATCCTAAGACAGAAATAAATGCTAGTATAAATGTTATATTAAATAATTTCATTTTCTGAATTTTTTATTGGATTGTTCCCATAGTGTCACAATGCGCTTCAACTTTATCTTTCTTAACAACTGGCTGTGTTTTCATGCCATTGTTTTTCGCCTGAAGCATTTGCGTAATTAATTCACTTTTTTGTTTCTGAATTTCTTTACGCATTTCCTTATCACGCTCAATATCAAAATACACCACACCTTGAATCATTGTTTTTTCAGGTTTAGCGTAAACAGAAAGCGGGTGATTATTCCAAAGCACCAAATCGGCATCTTTTCCTTCTTTAATACTTCCAATCTGGTCATCTAAATGAAGCAGTTTTGCAGGATTAAGTGTTACAAATTTCCAGGCTTCTTCTTCAGAAACTCCGCCATACTTCATGGTCTTTGCAGCTTCCTGATTTAAACGACGGCTCATTTCAGCATCATCACTATTTATAGCGACAGTTACGCCCTGGCTATGCATAATAGCAGCATTATAAGGAATAGCGTCTTCAACTTCATATTTGTAAGCCCACCAATCTGAGAACGTTGATCCCCCAATATTACGCTCGGCCATTTTATCGGCAAGCTTGTAACCCTCAAGAATATGTGTAAAGGTGTTTATTCTAAAATCCATACTGTCGGCTACGCTTATTAGCATATTTATTTCGCTTTGCACATAAGAGTGGCAAGAAATAAAACGCTCATCTCTTAGAATTTCAGCAAGGGTTTCCATTTCCAAATCTTTTCGGTAAGAATCTGGATTTTTAGCTTTGTTATCCATGTAATCTTTAGCGCGACCAAAGTAATCTTTGTAAACTTGTTCAACTCCCATTCTGGTTACTGGAAATCTGTTTCCGCTTCCCCAATTCGATTGTTTTACATTTTCTCCTAAGGCAAATTTTATAAACTTTGGCGAGTTATCGAAAATCATTTCTTCTGCAGAAGCGCCCCATTTCAGTCGTAAAATGGCTGAACGACCACCAATAGGGTTTGCAGAGCCATGGAGAAGTTGTACCGTTGTTACACCACCGGCCAAATCACGATAAATTGCAATATCTGAAGGATCGATCACATCTTCCATACTTACTTCGGCAGAAGAATTATGTCCTCCTTCGTTAATTGAAGAAGCTGCGATATGGGAGTGCTCGTCTACAATGCCTGAAGTTAGATGTTTTCCTGTAGCATCGATAACCGTAGCGCCACCGGCTTTTAAATCTTTTCCTACTTCAGCAATTTTGCCTTTTTTTACAAGAACATCGGCATTTTCCATAATTCCCTGTTCTTCATTGGTCCAAACAGTCGCATTTTTGAAAAGGATTTTTTCTGCTTCTGGCATCTGCGCAAAACCATATGCTTGATTTGGAAAACTTACGGGTAAAACTTCTGGGTTTTCAGTATCTTTTTCTTTTTTCTTTTTCTCGCTTTCTTCTTCTTTAGCTGCTTGCTTTGTAGCTGTAAACGAAGTTGTGTCTCCGTTAGCCAGAACTGCCTTTCCTTTAATATTTTCTGAATTAGAATCTACTTTTGCAGTTAATCTAATAAATTCAGTTTTTGTAGTATCTGGTGAAGATATTAATACATTCATCCAGTTATCTTCAAAACTAAGTTTACTGCCCAGCTTCAAATTATTAGTCTCTATTGTGGCATTTGGCTTATCTGAAGAACCGCTTATGCTAAGGATATATTCTTTTCCGTCTAAATCCAATTCATACTTTCCGGTAATATCTGTAGTATTCATTGTGTTGATGACTGTCTTTTCTCCCTGAATCCAATTTTCGAAGATTTTGGAATCTTTTTCAAAAAAGTCACCAGAAGTAATAATAAAGTTAGCTAATGCGCCTTCTTTAATCTCACCTAATTTGCCAGATTGTCCAATAACTTTAGCAGGAGTAGTAGTAAGCGCAGCTAATGCATCTTCCTTGGGAAGTCCATATTCTATAGCTTTAAGGAGATTTTCTTTAAATTCTTTTGCTGGATCTAAACCTTTGGTTGTGATGGTAAATGGTACTTTAGCATCGGCTAGCATTTTTAAGTTGGCCGGTGCTTGGTTCCAGCGTTTCATATCTGCAAGGCTTACATATTCTGCCATGTTTAGATCTTCTACATCGTATGCTGCCGGAAAAGTTAAAGGAACCAAATAAGTTGCACCTGTTTGCTTTATTTCCTCTAATTTCTCGTACTCATAACCGCTACCAAGAATGACAAACTGAACTCCGAATTCATCACCAACCTTATCGGCTCTTAATTCGTTTAAAAGATTGTCTGTAGCGAATATTTGCGTCAGATTTTTATTTCTGTTTAAAGCTTCGAGAGCTAGATCTTTATTATTAGCTTGTCCATTGGCGTACCATTCAGCATCATAATAAGCTTGTCTGATTAATGCCATTACGCCCATAACTGAAGATGGGTAAGATTGATTGGATTTTACACTTTTTTCAAAAGAAAAATACTGTGCAGAGCGATCCTCGAGAATACGGTCACCTTCAGTTCCTTTTGGATTTAAAGCAACAAGAATACCATTACCTCGAATTATTCCGTCTGGGATATGTGTGTTCACAACACCAAAACCGCCGTTATGATATTTTGTAGCTTCTTTGGCATCGTAGCTAAAACTTTTAGCAGCATTTTGTTCAGGTCTAATATGGTCGTTCCAATAATAACCTTCTCTTGTTGGTTCGTATTGTCCTGATCGACGACCAGATTCTCCTTTAGGTTTTTCAATTCCAAATTCACTATAAAGATCTATAAAAGATGCATAAACATCTTTTCCTTTTAAATCGATAACCACACTATTTTTAGGAGTATTGATCGATTTGCCTACAGCGGTGATTTTTCCGTTTTGGATAGCAAACATTCCGTTTTTGATAGTAGAGGTGGGGTCTACATGAATATTTGCATTTTTAAAAACAGTGTAGTTGGTATTGGTAGTTTTGACTCCCGAATTTGTGGGGAAATATTCTTGGGCAAATAGACTTGTAAAGCCCAAAAACAGGAAACATAGTAGAAATTTGTATTTCATAAATGTTAGGGGTTTGGTTAAAATTTAGGTTGATTTTTTAAAAAGCAGAAAATTAAGAAAAAATAAACAAACCCTTAACTTATTAGAAAGCATTTTCTACATTGTCATAATAATTTACAAGTAAAGCCACTACATAACTATAGCTTCTTAAGCCGTCTTGTTGATTATTCACAATTAGAAAACGATTGTAAAATGCTTGGAATAATGGTTCTAAAGGATTTTCATGTTCCAGCCAAAAATTTTCTACTTCCTGGTAATTTTTTAAAATTCCTGGATTCAATAATTTTATCATTTCTTCACAGCGTTCTTGATCTCTTCTAAAAAGTTCAGCAAGACAATAGCGCAATGCAAAGGTAAAACCACAATATCTAAAGTATGTATCTGGATGATTTATGGTGACCAAACAGGCAATAAAATTGGCTTCGTTTTCTTTAGCGAATCCTAGTTGGTGACCAATTTCGTGGCTGGCGGTGGTTGGTATTTTAAAGGGAACAATGGTTGTATTTACCTGAGATTCACCGGTAAATGGGTTTAAGTACCCATTAAAACCCATATAAGTTAAAGGTAGGCTGAATATAGAGCGCTTTAAGCTTCTTCCGGTGTAGGAAAGTTCAGGAAAATCATTTTCAATATGATCATAGCCTTCAACGGTTATATCAAAAATTTCAGCTTTAGAATAAGGAATATCAACTTTCGCGGAGTCATCTTCGGTAATTTCAAGATGAATTTTATTCGATTCTTCAATCAATTTTTCAGTAAGAAGAACTAATTCTTCCGTAGAATATTCATTATCGATATCTAAAGATGCGTGCAGCGGAAGTCGATAATAATTGAATCCCCAAAACAAATGGAAACAAAAATAAATAATAGAAAGTGTGGCTAATGCCTCTGTAATCCATCTTTTAGGTTTTTGGAAGCGCGTTTGTATTCGTTTTATCAACCATCTGATAAGAAATATGACTAAAATAGCATATACCAGGTCTCCAAAAGAAAAAGGAAGTATTCCCAACGACCATCTAATAATTTTGGATAGAAATGGATAAATTACGCGACTATACCAACTTTCTACAAAAAGTTCGTGACCTTTTAAAAGATTGATTATTATAATCTGAAAAGGCAATAAGATGGCGAGTAGTATTTGAGGCTTATTTTTCACACTCCCAAAAATAGGATTTTAATTGTAAAATTTTAATCTCATAAATAGGATATTATCTATTGCCGGTATATGCTATGCGGAATTATGATTCTTAGTCAAGATTATAGAATTTTGAAATAACTATTTTTCAGCATAAAATAGCTAAAAATGGCTTTTGAGAATAGCTTATTTATTTTTCCCTTCAAATTAAGATAGAATTATAGTTCTTCTCTTTAATTCTCAATTAAATAGCGTTAATTTTGAAAATACATCAAAAAATAGAACAATGAATGATGAGATAAGGGATTTACAACCCAAAGCGCTATGGAGTAATTTTGCAGATTTAAATGCAGTTCCAAGAGCTTCAAAAAAAGAAGAAAAGGTAATAGAATTTATTAAAGATTTCGGCGAAAATTTAGGCTTAGAAACGCTGGTCGATGAAACCGGAAATGTAGTGATTCGTAAAGCTGCTACTCAAGGTTTTGAAGATCGCAAGATGGTGGTGTTACAGTCTCATTTAGATATGGTGCATCAAAAAAATAATGATACAAATTTTGATTTTGATACGCAGGGAATCAAAATGCATGTTGATGGTGATTGGGTAAAGGCCGATGGTACAACCCTAGGAGCTGATAATGGTTTGGGTGTAGCTACGATCATGGCTATTTTGGAAAGTGAAGATATAGCCCATCCAGCTATTGAAGCACTTTTTACTATAGACGAAGAAACCGGAATGACAGGTGCTAAAGGTTTATCACCAGAGTTGCTGAAAGGAGATATTTTACTGAACCTGGATACTGAAGAGGATAATGAAATTGGTATAGGATGTGCCGGAGGGGTAGATATTACTGCCTTGCGTGAATATGAACAAGAAAACAATCCAGAAAACTCTGTAGGATATAAAATAGTTGTTAAAGGATTGCAAGGTGGTCATTCTGGTATGGATATCATAAAAGGTTTGGCCAATGCCAATAAATTAATGGCAAGGTTGTTATATACTGCTTATCGTGATTTTGGACTAAGAATTTCTAAATTACAAGGTGGTGGTTTAAGAAATGCAATTCCTCGGGAAAGTGAAGCTCTTGTAGTGGTCGATAAAGAAGATACTAACGTGTTTGTACAACAAATGTTAGTATGGATTGGAGAAATTAAAAAAGAATATGCCAGTCTTGAACCTAATATGGATATTAGTATTTCTGAAGCTGAGGTTAGCGGTGATGTAATGAAGGTGGAAGGTCAAATGGAAATTATTAAAGCTGTAGCTTCCGCACATAATGGTGTTTATAGAATGAGTCCTGATATTGAAGGTTTAGTTGAAGCCTCTAACAATATCGCCAATGTTGTTGTAGCTAATGGGAAAGCGAAAGTAAAATGTCTTACAAGATCTTCTGTAGAATCTGTGAAAAGCGATCTGGCTCATAGTCTTCAGGCCAGTTTTGAATTAGCAAAATTCAAGGTGAAGCAATCTGGTGAATATCCAGGTTGGGCACCAAACTCTGATTCTGCCATTCTTAAAGTTTTAGATGAAATATATCAAAAGCAGAACGGTGAGAAAGCCGATATTGCTGCTTGCCATGCAGGATTAGAGTGCGGAATTATTGGTAATCATTATCCGGAGATGGATATGATCTCTTTTGGACCAACCATTAGAGGAGCGCACTCACCAGATGAAAGAGCAAGTATTTCTTCGACTCAAAAATTCTGGGATTTTACCTTAGAAGTTTTAAAGAATATTCCGAAGAAATAAATAGTTTAGATCTCTTCCTGAACAAATTCATAGCAACGATATCCAAATTTGTTCAGGAGGTTTTCCCAAACTTTATTTAGATTAGTATTTTTATTATCATAAGCAACATATTTTTTTATAATCATTCCTTCTCTAGGCTGTGCTTTAAAAGAATATTTAGATTTGATTTGAGCCATGGTGTCTTTGGTTTTGACACTTCCGATAATTTCAAATTTCACTTCATAACTTTCATATATACCAAGAAACTTATTGTCCTTATAGGTATATACATTTTCATTTTTTACAAACTCTTTAAAAATTAACGAATCTATAGATATGTGGTGTTCAGAATTTAGAGGTTTTAATTTGAAATTTCGATCCTTCAGTTTTCGCTTTAATTCGTTTTTCAAGTTTATCTTAATCTTTTCTTTATCGGATTGAAATAATTCTGCTAAAAAATAAGACTCATCATTATAGGATTCAATGATTTCTGGATCAAAATCTAAGCTTACTTCCTGTGGTGAATCGAAGGCTCTATTTTTCCAACGAAACTCATTACTTACATTGTGAACATTAAGTAGATTGCAAGATATTAGTAAAAATACAGCACTCGGTATCAGTAGCTTTTTCATTGGTAAGTATTTCGATAAGCTTAAAATTATTAAATAATATTTTAAAACAAAAAAATCCTGCCAATTGGCAGGATTTTTTGTTTTATCAGTTGAATTATTAGTCTTTAATCTCAACTAGTTCTACAACAAAAATTAGATCGGTGTTAGGTTCAATTGGTCGTTTACCGCGCTCACCGTAAGCAAGATGACTAGGAATGTACAATATTGCTTTATCGCCAACTTTCATTTCCATAATGCCTTCTTTAAATCCTGCAATCATTGGGGAATCTGGGCCATACTTAAGGCTTAAAGGCGCGTAACCACCCTGCATACTTCGCATTTCGTTGAAAATATCAAACTTTTTTGCTATATCTTCTTTGCTAGTGTCAAAAATACCACCATCCAAAAAGTAACCTTCATAATCTACACCTACTTGTTGTCCTATTTTAGGTTTTGGACCGTTCCCTTCTTTCAAAATATAAATTCCTAAGCCACTTTCTAGTGTTTTAGCTTCATCGCGATATTTATCGAACATCGCTTTATTTTCCTTTTTAGTTTCTTCAAGTTTTCTTGCTTCTTCTTCTTCAGCTTTTTTTATTTTTTCAAGCTCTTCTTTAAAAACTTCAGGTGCATCAAACTTTCTGGCAGCTTTTCCTTTTCTTATAATTTCAACAGTATTAATAGTGACATCTTTTACCGGGCGGTCTCTTGGATCTGTCTCTACTTTTCCTATTGCATCTACTACATCTTGCCCTTTAACTACCTTCCCGAAAACAGTATGTCTTCCATCTAAATTTGGAGTAGGTACAAGCGTAATAAAAAACTGGCTGCCATTAGTTCCTGGGCCAGCGTTGGCCATAGAAAGTATTCCTTTAGAATCGTGGCTTAAGCTATCGATAGTTTCGTCTGGAAAACGATAACCCGGGCCGCCACGTCCTGTGCCGGTAGGATCGCCTCCCTGAATCATAAAACCATCAATAATTCTATGGAAAATAAGTCCGTCGTAAAAGTTTTTATCTTTGTAGGTACTATCTACCATCGTGCTATTTCCTTCGGCTAGAGAAACAAAACTAGCAACTGTAATTGGAGTTTGGTCATAATATAATTCGGCTACAATTGGCCCCATTGAGGTGTCGAATTTGGCATACATACCATCTTCTAAATCTGGGTAATCTTCCTTACAGGCTGTAAAAACCAGTACAATAGCGCTTAAAAATAAAAGGCTAAATTTCTTCATTTTAATAATTTTAATTTTAGAGGTAAATGTAATTAAGATTTTTAATTTATAGAGTCTTGATCTATAATAGAATGTAATGTTACAGTAGTTTTAATAGGTATATTGGTGCCTATTTTATTTTTATCGCCATAGTATCCAAAAGCTTTGTAAGACGGGAATAAAAAGGTGACCGTTTCGCCTGCTTTCATTAATTTGATACCATCTCTTAAGCCACTAAATAATTTTTCCTGATCTACTGCGTACTCCTTGGTAGGTTTTTCTCCTTTTTCATAAATCATCTGGTTATCCAGCGTACTTATGTAATAATCAAAATTCACTACGTCCCCAAATTCAGGTCGAATAGAGGAAACGGAATCCATTACCTTTTCATTATAAAAATACCAGAATCCGCTGGTGCTTGCGATATAGTTTTTGGTGCTATCTTGAGCGATTATTTTTTTAATTTTAGATTCTTCTTCTGCCAACAATTTTTTGTTGTACGCAACAGATTCGTTTATATAGCTCCCTGAATTCTGACTCACAGGATAACGTGCTTCTGGAGATTTACAGGAAATCACTGCGGAAATAATTAAAAAAATAAAGAATAATTTTTTCATGCCTGAAGTTGTTCTTTATAATCTGGAAGCAAACTATTAAATTTAACGATGGTGTCATTCATATTTTCGTCGCTTCTGCCGCCGGCCGCGTTGTTATGTCCACCACCATTAAAATGAGTTCTGGCAAATGTATTTACCGAAAAATCACCTTTAGATCTGAATGATATTTTAATAATTCCTTCCTGCTTATTTTCTATAAAAATAGCTGCAAAAATAATTCCATCTAAAGATAAACCGTAATTTACAAAGCCTTCTGTATCACCTTTTCTAAAATTATTGGCATCTAACTCTTCTTGGCTCATGGTGATATAGGCCGTTCTGTACTGTCGGTTAACTTTTAAATTATTAAGTGCGACACCTAATAATTGCAGGCGGCTTTCAGAATTTGTATCAAATACATCTTGATGAATATCACTGTTTTTTGCGCCCTTATCAATAAGATCGGCTATTACGCGATGAGTGATTGCACTGGTACTGCTAAATCTAAAAGATCCTGTATCTGTCATAATACCGGTGTACAAACAACTGGCAATCTGTGGAGTAATCTTATTTTTAGCGCGCAATTTATCTATAAAATGATAGACCATCTCGCAGGTAGAACTCATTTTAGGATCACTATAGGTATAATCGGCATATTCTGCTGGTTCCTGGTGGTGATCGATCATTATAAAAGTTGCCTTACTGGCCTCTAATGCTTGTTGCATATCACCACAACGGGAAAGGTCATTAAAATCCAACGTGAAAATAATTTCAGCGTCCTCGATAATGCTGTTGGCATCAGCTGTATTTTCTTCGTAGATTATAACCTCATCATTGCCCGGTAACCATTTTAAAAAATTTGGATACTCGTTAGGAGCGATAACTTTAGCATTATGCCCCTTTTCTTTTAAGAAATGCATTAAAGCCAGGGTGCTTCCCATAGCATCACCATCGGGTCCTTTGTGCGGAACAATAACTATATTATTAGCTCTGGACAACTCCGCCGTAATCTCTAAAATATTTTGTTCTATCATAAGAATTGTAAATATACAATTTAATCCTCTTTAAGAATTTTCATTCTTCCTGTTCCAATTGCAATACTCTTTTTTGCTATACAATTTAAGTATGAAGCTTTTTGCAAGTGAAAGAACAAAAATGCTTAAAATTTTGCGATTTTCAATTGATTAATTGTATCGAAGGAAAATCACCCGTTTGTTTTCAGTATCAATTCATATAATTTGAACAGTTCAATTTTTTATCGATTTCAAAATTTTTGAAAGAGGAATTTTTGTGATTTTCAATTTATTGATTGATGGTTGCTTCGTCGATTACTAACTCTTACATTATAATTAATTGATTTTTTACTGAAAATCAGTTATTTGTTTGTTGATGGTTGAATGCTGAAATTTCATTTTCAACAAAATTTCAACTCTAATTTTAGAAAGTTGATATAAAGTTTTAATAACCTTGTATTTGCAGGAGAATTGGTTACTTTTGCTGAAAATTTAAATAAAAGAAAATGGCAGGAAACAGAACTTTCACCATGCTTAAGCCTGATGCTGTAGAAAAAGGGCATATTGGTGCAATTTTAGATCAGATCAATGCTTCAGGTTTTAGAATCGTAGCCATGAAGTTAACGCAAATGACGAAAGCAGATGCAGAGACTTTTTACGCGGTTCATAAAGAACGTCCGTTCTTTGGAGAATTGGTAGAATTTATGACAAGAGGACCAATAGTTGCTGCAATCCTAGAAAAAGAAAATGCAGTAGAAGATTTTAGAACTTTAATTGGTGCTACAAATCCTGAGGATGCTGCTGAAGGAACTATTAGAAAAAAATATGCTTCTTCTGTAGGAGAAAATGCAGTTCACGGTAGTGATAGCGACGAGAACGCTGCTATCGAGGGGTCTTTTCATTTTGCAGGAAGAGAAATGTTCTAAGAACTTTTTGACTATACATAAAAAAAGCTATCCAATTTGGATAGCTTTTTTTATGTTTCTTTTTGAAAGTACTATTACCGAAGCACCAACTTTTCGATTAATTTTTTCCCCAGCTCTTCATTAAGCATTTTTACGATTTTTTCTTTTCCGTAGCTTAATTCTTCTCGCAATACCGAAGAGCTTAGCTGTACAAATAATGTAGTGCCTTGGAGTTTGATCGCCGTGGTATATTTCTGGATTGCCGGTCCCATTTGTTTATTCCATGCATCGCGAACATGAACTTTGTCCAATCCTTTTTCCAGATTGTTTTTTTCTACAAAATCTTTTAGAACGTCGCCTATACTTAGATTTTCGTTATTTCTTTTCATTGGTTTCGATACTTATTGGGGTGTATTTTTTATAGTGATAGATTTTATCCTGGTCGTTTTTTATTACCAATTGATCGTTAGAAGCATTTAGCACTGTTTCTTTCCAGCTATCGTAAGGTGTTTTATAATAAATTCTAAGACTATCTTCTTCAATTTTTAACTCTAATTTTTCTGCGGAATTACTGGTCTTAAACGAACCATCCATTTGAGGTCGAACCTTTGTGCGTTGTCCTGTTCTACCTTCAATTTCTAAGTAATCTACATTTTGATTTACCTTATAGGTGATCGTAGAATCTTCACTAACTTTCACTTTGTCAATTTCCCAATAGCCTTCTAGATATTGTATTTGTTCCTTAGGATCTTGCCTACTACAACTTAAAAGAAATAAACTGAATACAAAAAAGATGAGTCCTCTATTTTTCACAATTTGAAGATTTTATAGGTTTGATTACTTTCTTTTACGACTTTCTCGGTTCTATCGGCGTGGGTATCGCTTATAAAAATTTGTCCTAATTGATTGGTTGCCACCAAAGCCACAATATGAGCTACACGTTGTTCGTCTAATTTGTCAAAGATATCATCTAGTAATAAGATTGGATTAACCCCGCTTATTTTTTTTATAAAATCGAATTGTGCCAACTTTAGAGCGACTAAAAACGATTTTTGCTGTCCTTGCGAACCAAATTTTTTAATAGGATGACCTGCAATTTCAAAGCTTAGATCATCTTTATGCGTTCCTACGCTGGTATATTGCAATACCATATCTTTTTGAAGTTGATCTTCCAGAAGTTGAGAAAGTGATTTCTCGGAAAGCTGACTTTTATACTGAATGCTTACCGGTTCTTGATTATTGGTAATGTCTGCATATCTTTTATTGAAGATGGGCACAAATTCATCTAAAAATTCTAAACGTTTTTTATGCAATTTTGTGCCCAGATCATTAAGCTGCAGATTATAAACTTCTAAGGTTTCCCGATCAAAAGTATGGTTAGCTGCAAAATATTTTAAGAGTGAATTTCGCTGCGATACAACTTTGCTGTAATTTATCAAGTTGTTAAGATAGATATTGTCACTTTGCGAGATCACACCATCCATAAACTTTCTGCGCGTTTCACTACCTTCTATTATAAGGTCGCGATCTGCCGGAGAAATAATCACTGCCGGTATAAAACCAATATGCTCACTTACTTTTTCGTAAGGCTTTTGGTTTCTTTTTATAACTTTTTTTTGTCCGCGTTTTGCGCTCACCAATATTTGTTCGTCTTGATTGTTTTTTTCAAAAGTTCCATCGACTACAAAAAAATCGGCATCGTGATTAATATTCTGACTTGTAATTGGATTAAAATAACTTTTCCCAAAAGCAAGATGATAAATACTATCTAAAACATTCGTTTTGCCCACACCGTTATGTCCCACCATGCAGTTAATTTTAGGGTCAAAATCAAAAGAAGTAGATTCCAGATTCTTGTAATTTAAAAGAGATAGGTGTTTTAAATGCATAAAGTGTTGGAGTTCAGTGTTTTTGAGCTTTTGGGTTTTGGGTTGCGTATCCAAAGCGAAAGAGCTGAAAATATTGAAAAAATACAAATAAATTCCCTTTTAATTTTCACAAAATATTATATTTTTGCCACGCATTAAAAATATCTTATGGCAACTTATAAGAAAAGAGGATATAAATCACCAAAGGAGAAAATCCAGGACGTAGAAGAAGGAAATGAAAACGAGTATGTAGATGGAGAATCTACTACCGAAGAAGTTTTTAACACTTTAGATGAAGGCGCTAGCCGTACAGAAACATGGGTAGCTGAAAACCAAAAGTATATTTATATAGTTTTAGGGGTTGTTATCGTAGCTGTTCTTGGTTACCTTGGTTACGAGCAATGGATACAAGAGCCTAAGAAAGCTGAAGCCGCTAACGAGATGGCGCAGGCACAAAATTATATGCAGGCAGCTATGAGTGCAGGAGCTTCTGAAAGTGATTCGCTTTATAACCTTGCTTTAAACGGTGGTGAAGGTAAATACGGTTTTCTTGATATTATCGATAACTACGGTGGTACGCCAAGTGCTAATATCGCTTCTTATAATGCTGGTTTCGCCTATCTTTATACAGGTAAATATCAGGAAGCTATAGAGCATCTAGAAGATTTTAGTAGTGACGACGAAGTTCTTGCTCCACTTGCAACTGGTGGTATTGGTGATGCATTTATGCAATTAGATCAGCCAGAAGAAGCTTTGGATTATTACGTGAAAGCTGCTAATATGAGATCTAATAGCTTTACGACACCTAAATTTTTATTGAAAGCAGCTGTTACGGCATTAGAATTAGGAAATGCTGAAGATGCTTTAGAATATCTGAATAAATTGGAAAATGAATATCCAGAGTCTACAGAGGCAGAGCAAGCTCCGGTCTTTAAAGGTCAGGCTCAGGCAACGAAGTAAATACATATATGGCAACCGAAGGAAATAATCTATCGGAATACGATAAATCTACAATCCCAAACGCGAAAGAATTTCGGTTTGGGATTGTTGTTTCAGAATGGAATGAGAAAGTAACTGAAGGTTTATTTCAGGGAGCTTTTGAAACATTAAAAGAACATGGTGTACTAGAAAAGAAAATAGTTCGCTGGAATGTACCAGGAAGTTTCGAATTAACTTATGGCTGTAAGAAAATGCAGGAAACTTATGATATGCTGGATGGTATTATTGCAATTGGTAGCGTGATCCAGGGAGAAACAAAGCATTTCGATTTTGTGTGCCAAGGCGTTTCAAACGGTATTACCCAGTTAAATGTGAATAGTGATACGCCGGTAATTTTCTGTGTACTTACAGATAATAATATGCAACAAGCGCTAGATCGTTCTGGTGGAAAGCATGGTAACAAAGGAACCGAAGCTGCCATAGCGGCCATAAAAATGGCACAATTAAGAAAAGAAGCCAGATTTTAATAATCTTAGGTAGCGCAAAATTATAATCTAAATGCCGCTTTAAAGCGGCATTATTATTGCTTTTCTATATTTCACAAAAGAGCTCTTCTATTTTAGAAAGCTTTTGATTAAATTTGATGTACCACAGTTTAAAGCAATAATTTTGAGAGTCAATTTTTTAAAAACGAAAAAAAATACCCGCTACAACTACACACCTCGTTACTATCAAGGTAAAAAAGTGGGGAATATTTACGATTTTGATTCGAAATTTAATAAATATAGAGAGATCACAAATGATATCGATTTTGGCGCACAATGGTCTAGAGACCGAGAATCTAGCCGACATCGAGGGAATCGTGAAATTAACCGACGTGTAATTTACGTTGCTTTAATTCTCATATTTATTTTTTTATGGATTATAGATTTTGATTTGTCTATCTTCTCGAATCCTCGTTAAATGAGTGATATAATACAACTTTTACCAGATCACGTTGCCAATCAAATAGCAGCGGGAGAGGTAGTACAGCGCCCAGCTTCTGTTATTAAAGAATTGCTGGAGAACGCTATAGATGCTCATGCGCAAAATATTCAGGTTGTAATAAAAGACGCAGGTAAAACCCTAATTCAGGTAGTGGATGATGGTGGTGGAATGAGCCTTACCGATGCTCGTATGTGTTTTGAGAGACATGCAACTTCCAAAATTAAATCTGCTGAAGATCTTTTTAGTTTAAATACTAAAGGATTTAGGGGTGAAGCTTTAGCCTCGATTGCAGCAATTGCACACGTAGAACTTAAAACCAAACCTGAAGACGAAGAAGTTGGAACTTGCATTAAAATTGAAGGAAGTAAAGTAACTTCTCAAGAACCTTATGTGACACCTAAGGGGACTTCGCTATGTGTAAAGAATCTTTTTTATAATATTCCTGCACGAAGAAATTTTTTAAAATCTGATGCAGTAGAATTACGCCATATTATTGACGAATTTCAACGTGTTGCAATGGCACATCCTTCTATTTCATTTTCTCTTTTTCATAATGGAGCGGAACTTTTTCAGTTGCCATCAACTAATCACAGGCAGCGAATAACAAATATATTTGGCGCTAAGACCAATGAAAAATTGGTCCCGGTAGAGGAGGATACTGAAATTGTAAAAATTTCAGGTTTTGTAGGTAAACCGGAATTTGCTAAGCGGAGTAGGGGTGAACAGTTCTTCTTTGTTAATAATCGATTTATAAAGAGCCCATATCTTAACCATGCAGTTTCTGCGGCATTTGAAGGTTTACTGAAAGAAAAAACCTATCCCAGCTATTTTCTCTATTTGGATGTAAATCCTAAAAGTATTGATATAAATATACATCCAACAAAGACTGAAATTAAGTTTGATGATGAGCATGCGCTTTATGCGATGCTAAGAAGTGCTATAAAACATAGTTTGGGACAGTTTAGCGTAGCTCCGGTGTTGGATTTTGATCGCGATGCAAACTTAGACACCCCCTATGATTATAAAAACAAACAAGCTGAAGTTCCTAAGATTGAAGTAGATCGCAATTTCAATCCTTTCGAGAATGAATTTAATACGGCTTCAATACGATCAGGAAAAAATACTAGTTTCAAAAGAGAGTCTAGACAATCCTGGGAAAGCTTATATTCAGGATTAGATACAGGTACAGAAACTGATCAAAATCATTTTAATCAGGTTGAATTTGAAAGCGAAGAAGTCACTGGAAAACTGTTCGACGAAAATCATTCAGAACCGGAAGCAGGTACTTTTCAACTTCAGAAGAAATATATAGTTTCTACTTTAAAAAGCGGAATTTTAGTTATCGATCAAAACCGCGCTCATACTAGAATACTTTACGAAGAACTTTTAAAAAATATTACGATCGCTGCTGCTGTAAGTCAACAGCTACTGTTTCCTTTAGAATTGCAATTTAATACGCATGAAATTGAAATGCTTAAAGAAATTAAGGAATCTTTAGAACAAACTGGTTTTATTTTTTCTAATATTGACAGCGAAATCGTAGAGATTACAGGCATACCCACCTTAATAAGTGAAAGCGAAGTGGGGATGTTATTAGAACAGTTATTGTCTGACTTTGAAAATGAAGTGCCCGATAATGGATTTTCACAAACCGATTTGCTGGCAAAATCCTTAGCAAAAGGTATGGCGGTTAAATCGGGTACGTTATTGAATAGTACGGAACAACAGCATATTGTAAATCGATTGTTTGCGTGTAAAGAACCAGATGTTAGTCCTTTTAACAGATCTGTGTTTGTTACGTTAACTGTTGATGAATTGGATAAAAAGTTTACCTAAATGGGAAGAATTTCAGAATCTGTAAAAGTAATCTTAGTTGCTAATATTTTGTTTTTTATAGGCAGCCAGCTTATTGGTGAAAAAGCTTACGGGTTATTTGCCCTATGGTTTCCTGAAAATCAAAATTTTCATTTTTGGCAAATTATAACGCATATGTTTATGCATGGCGGGATATCTCACATATTTTTCAATATGTTTGGTCTTTATATCTTTGGGAGTTTCTTGGAGCAAAGCATCGGTCAAAATCGATTTTTATTCCTTTATTTTTCAGCAGGATTAGGAGCTGCAGGACTTCAGATTTTATTTGCCTATCTCGACTTTAATTCGGCCTACAATGCGCTAATTGAAAATGGTGCTACCGTAGCTCAGATTAACGATTTACTTAATCAATTTGATGGGAAAGCCTATGGAATGATGTATAACGGGGGCAATGCGTTGGTAAACGATTTGGCGAGTTCTTTTATGGTTCCTATGGTTGGTGCATCGGGAGCAATTTTTGGTGTTATGGCAGCTTTTGCAGTTATTTTTCCCAATTTGCCTTTATACATTATGTTCATCCCAGTTCCCATAAAAGCAAAATTTTTAATTGGTGGATATTTTCTTTTAAATGTTTACTCGGCAGTTACTGGTCAAACTTTGTTTGGTCCTTCTAATACGGCTTATTGGGCTCATATAGGAGGTGCAATCATTGGATTTATCACAATGTGGTACTGGAAGAAAAATCAGTTCAACCAAAACCGATGGGATTAAATGAAAACATCTGATAAGATAAGGTATAAAATAAATACAGCTTCGGTCACAGAAAAGCTTATTGCTGCAAATGTGATTGCATTTTTATTATTTGGATTATTAAATACCATCTTCACATTATTTAATATTCCTGGCTTCCAATCTTTTTATAATTGGTTTGTTTTGCCATCAGATCCGGCTGAGTTTATTCTAAAGCCTTGGACTATTATAACTTATTCTTTTCTGCATGGTGGTATTTGGCATTTGTTATCCAATATGTTGATCCTGTATTTTTCAGGAATGTATTTTTTAAACTTTTTTAGTCCTAAAAGATTGCTCAATTATTATTTTTTAGGAGTGCTTATTGGAGCGTTAGTTTTTATGCTGAGTTATAATTTGTTTCCCGCTTTTGCAGGAGGTAAATCTTATTTGGTTGGCGCTTCTGCGGGAGTAATGGCTGTTCTTATTGGCGTGGCTACGCAAGCTCCCAATATGTATATTAGATTGATGATTTTAGGAAATATTAAATTCTGGTGGTTAGCGGCTTTTCTTGTCGCTCTGGATGTGATACAAATTCCTATGGGAAATGCTGGCGGACATTTAGCTCATTTGGGTGGAGCTGCATTAGGTTATCTTTATACCACGCAGTTGCATAAAGGAAATGATATTGGTGCGTGGTGGGAGAACATTATGGATGCAGTAGCAAGTTTGTTTAAAAAGAAAGAGAAGAAAGCTCGGATGAAGACTGTTCATAAGAATGTGAGCAAAAAAAAATCAGCAACTTCAAATTCTTCTAGAAATAAAACTAATATGTCAAAGTCTGAAAAGCAGCAGGAAATTGATGCTATTTTGGATAAGATAAGTAAAAGCGGATACGAAAGTTTAACAAAAGCCGAAAAAGACTTTCTCTTTCAGGCCGGCAAAGATGATTAAATGAAGAAATTATCATGGTTTGATAAGTTTATTTTTTTTCTAAATTCTTTATTAGCTATTGGGCTCATTATAGCCTATTTTTTACCCTATATTCCACCTAAAAGTTATCCTTTAATTTCGGTTTTAACGCTGGGTGTTCCTATTCTAATAATGGCTAATTTAGTTTTCTTCTTATATTGGTTAATAAGGATGAAAAGGCAAATGCTGCTATCACTAATAATTATGATAGTAGGTTTTGGCTTTGCTTCTAAGTTTTATCAATGGCCTTATAAAGAGAATAACCCCACGGGGGATTACTCTATAATGAATTATAATGTTCGCATGTTTAACAAGTCTAAATGGACAGATGAAGAAAATATTCCCGAAAAAATTAATGCCGTAATTGAAGAAAAAAATCCTGACATATTAACTATCGAAGAGTATTACAAAAATGAATATTTAGAAGCAAAATATCCTTATCAATTTATAAAATATCGAACTGATAATTCTTCATTTGGTCAGGCTATATTTTCTAAATTTCCTTTACTTTCTAAAGAATCTATAGATTTTAATGTTGACGATTTTACAGGAGAAAATAATAATGCTATATTTTCTGATGTCGTAATTGATAAGGATACTGTAAGACTTTATAATATTCATTTTCAGAGTTTAAAAGTAACAGAAGATATTCAGGATGTTAATAATTTGAAGCATAAACAGGAATCTAAAAAAGTAGTCAAAAACATTTCAGGTGGATTTGTTCGTCAACAAAGACAGGCAGAAAGAGTTGAACGATCTTTTAAAGATGTTCGTTATCCTATAATCATTAGTGGAGATTTCAATAACACTGCTTTTTCACATACATATGCTCATGTGAGAAATGGTCGTTTTCAAGATTCTTATGTGAAAAAAGGAGGTGGGTTTAGTAGTACTTATAATTTAAACTACTTCCCATTAAGAATCGATTTTCATCTTTTGGATACTGTTTTTGAAATTAACTCTTATGAAAGAATCAAAGTGCCATATTCAGATCATTATCCAATATTAACAACATTTTCTTTCAAAAATTAAAGTCGGGCAAATTCTGATTTTCAAGAAATTCCAAGCTCTGCGGACCAAGATTGAAAATTAAATCTAGAATACTGAGGTTATTTATAAAACCATGTTTTGGTTCAAATACCTGGGCGTAGCGTTCCGATTCAAAATTAAAGTTTTTCTTAGCTGTGATGAGATGTCTGCCGTTATCCATTTCCTTCGGATTACTAAAATATTCTTCAGTTTTGATAATTTCAGGTTCAATCCCTAAAGCATCAAAAGCAAAATTTTGACAGTGATAATTAAACTCCATTAAATAATCATATCTATTTTCATATAATGGAAGTAGTTCATCTTCGTAAAATTCGAAGAAAGGAGAGGTTTGGTATGACGCTTTAAGTGCACGCCAGTGTTGCTTTTGCCACTCGAAAGAATTATCAATTAAAACCTTTTTATAAGTCTGATGGTCGTTTGATTGATTCTTCTCGATAGGCGTTCTATGTTTTATTGGAATATTTAGTAACAATTTTCCATTGGCATCGTAAATGTACATTCGATTACGATACGTTTGCTTTTGATAATTATCTTCATTTTCAAAGATAATATTCTCGTATTGAGAAATTACGGCATATTGGGAAACCGGCCCAAAATAGGCCGGATGTATTAGAACAGTACTCATTTTTTAAGAATCTGAGTTTCTACGTTTTTTAAAGTAATTAAAAGCCACTATTATTAATACTAAAATCAAGAAATAGGGTAGATAGGAAATAGGGGTACCATTACCTTTAACGGTTGTAAACATGCGATCCCAGCGTATTCCATCTAAAAATCCAGAAGCATATTTGTCTTTACTAAACCAAATAAATACTGGTTTACCTACTACGTGATTATAAGGAACATAACCCCAACTACGGCTATCTTCACTATTGTGACGATTGTCGCCCATCATCCAGTAATAATCTTGCTTAAAAGTATACGAATCGAATGGCTGCCCGTTTAAAAGAATTTGAGTACCATTTTGAGTAATAGTATTTATTAATCCCATTTCGGTTCCTTCGTAAACTTCGATAATTCTGCGATAAAACGGTAACGACTCTGGGGTTATTTCTACGGTTTTTCCTTTTTCTGGAATATAAATTGGGCCAAAATAATCCAGGTTATATCTTCTTTTTTTATCGTTCGGGAAAAGGCTCGCCGATTTTTGATCTTCAGGATATACTCGTCTTTCGAGTGTTTTTATATAGGGATTATTTCTTAATCGCTCGGCCGATTCTTCAGATAAAGCAGATATTCCAAATTCGTTGGTGTTTGGATTAAACCCAAAACCATCGGTTACATCGTACATTTTGTACATGTACTGCGGTGTTAGTTGATGTCCATCTGTTGTTCCGGTATACGAATATTGTGGCTTAGCCCTTTCTGAAAGTTCGAGTTGCTCTCCGTTTATAAATACTTTTCCTTCAATTATTTCTAAAGAATCACCTGCGGTAGCAACACAACGTTTTACATAGTTTGATTTTTTATCAATTGGTTTGTAATAATATTTACCATCACCATATTGCTGAAAAGCATTAACAGTATCTACAGGCCAGTTAAATACTACAATATCGTTCTTCTTAACCTCTTCGAAACCTGGAAATCTTAGATAAGGTATTTGTGGCTCGGTTGCGTACGATTTTACTCCTAATACAGGAATAGTATCATGAACCATAGGGAAGGCGATAGGCGTTTGCGGAACTCTTGCTCCGTAATGAAATTTGCTTACAAAAAGATAATCACCAACTAATAGCGTTTTTTCTAGAGAAGAAGTAGGAATAGTAAAGGGCTGCATAAAATAGCCATGTACAATAGTGGCTGCAACGACAGCGAACAAAATAGAGCTCACCCATTCTCCTATAGTTGTACGTGGTTTTAAATCTCTTTCGTGGATGTAAGTAACATCTTGTGTATAGTTAATATAATAAATATAGAAACCAAGTGTAAATATGGCTAAAAAGGTATCACTTACACTGTTTTTTCCGAAGCTTCTTAGCGTTTCAACCCAAATTACGGGAAACATAATAAGGTTTACGATAGGTATAAAAAGCAAAATCACCCACCACCAAGGACGGTTGATTATTTTCATTAGGATTACAGCATTATAAACTGGTATTAATGCTTCCCAGGATTGTCTTCCTGCTTTTTGATACAACTTCCAGGTTCCGGCGAAATGTATCACCTGTACAACCAAAAAGAAAATAAACCACTCTGTAAATGTCATATTTTAATATTTCCCTGTTAGTCTAGCTCTAACGTAATTTGTTACGATAAAAGCCAGTTTATAGTATAGGACTAATTGTTAATTTATTTATTATAGTAAAGTAGAGAGCACATCTTTCATGCTGTATTCACCTTTTCTATCCTTAATCCATTCAGCTGCGATAACCGCTCCCTTTGCAAATCCTTCACGTGAATGTGCTGTATGGATAATTTCAATATCGTCAATTTTTGAAGTATAACTTACGGTATGAGTTCCAGGGATATCATCAATTCGTTTTGCGAGAATTGGAATTTCATATTCTTTAGCAGACTCTAAACTCCAATTTTCTTTTCTGTCGTTGGTCTCAATAATGTGATTGGCCAGACTAATTGCGGTTCCGCTTGGAGCGTCTAATTTTTTAGTATGATGTATTTCTTCAATTTCGACACCATATTCATCTAAATTCTTCATTAAAGAGGCCAATTTCTTATTTAATTCAAAGAAAATATTAACTCCTAAAGAAAAATTACTAGCATAGATAAATCCCGATTTATGTTCGTTACAAATTTCTACAGCTTTATCATAGTTATCTAACCAGCCTGTTGTTCCGGATACCACAGGAATACCTGCTTTAAAGCAACTGGTGATATTGTTATAAGCGGCATCTGGAATGCTAAAATCGATAGCCACATCGATATCCATTTCTGCCAGACTATAATTTTCTATATCTTCATCGATTTTCACTACAATTTCATGTCCGCGATCTAAAGCAATACTTTCTATTGCCTTTCCCATTCTTCCGTATCCTAATAGTGCTATTTTCATGCTTAAAATTTATAATTCAAAGAAAAACCATAATTAGACTTTCCGGTGAATTCATCGAGTTTATAATTCGGTTTAAAACTTAAGTCTTCATTTACATTAAATTGCTGTAAGTGTGCGCTTACATTTGCATCAATAATATTAAGAGCATATAGCCCTACAGCAAATAAAAGCGAGAGTTCTTTGTTTCTCTGATATAATTCTTGTGCATTCCTTAGGCCCTCATCTGAAATTCTTCCAGCGAATTCGTCTTCTTTTCCTGCTAATCGTTGTTTGTAAGCTGTCCTATAACGATTATATTGTTTGTTATTATCTATGTATAAATAAACAGGAATTCCTATTGCAGCGTAAGCTATAGGAACTTTCCAGATTTGACCATTATAAATTTGACCTAAACCTGGTAGTATTGCTGAATAGAAAGCCGCTTTTGCGGGAGCAAGGGCATTGTATGGTTTGTAATCCTTTTCTTTTTCAAAATTTTTAGATTCTGAAATAGGTTGTATAGTCCTGGAATTTTCTACGGAAAGTGAATCCTGCTGAGCACTAAGTTGAACTGTGAACAATAGCAGGAAAATTATGAAAAATAGCTGCTTACTCTTCACTCTGAATTAGTTTTTTAATTCGGTTAAATTCTTCTTCCGAAGAGAAAGGAATAGTAAGTTTACCTTTTCCGTTTTTCTGTACTTTTACATCTACCTTTGTGCCCAAATATTCTGTAAATTCTTTGATACTTCGTTTATAGACTACCGGTACCGCGGTTTTAGCCGTAGTTTTACTTTGAGGGCCATTTTTGGCTTCTTTCACCAATTTTTCAGTATCTCTTACAGATAAAGACTTCTGAATAATTTTTTCGTAAATATCCAGTTGCTTTTGGTGATCATCTAAATTAATTAAAGCACGACCATGCCCCATACCTAAAAAACCATCACGCATCCCCGTTTGGATTATAGGATCTAATTTTAATAATCTTAAGTAATTGGCTACGGTCGATCGGTTTTTACCTACACGATCACTTAGCTGTTCTTGGGTTAAACTAATTTCATCGATTAGGCGTTGATAAGACAGTGCAATTTCAATTGGATCTAAATCCTGTCTTTGGATATTTTCCACCAAAGCCATTTCTAGACTTTCTTGGTCGTTTGCAATCCTAATGTAAGCCGGGATAGTTTCTAGCCCTATTAATTTTGAAGCGCGATAACGACGCTCACCAGAAACTAATTGGTATTTATCAAATTCTAGTTCTCTTACCGTAATTGGCTGGATTACACCAAGCTCTTTTATAGAACTTCCCAGTTCACGTAAGGCATCTTCGTTAAAACTGGTTCGTGGCTGAAATGGATTTACTTCAATCGAAGACAATTCCAACTCTACTATATTACCTACCAGTTTATCGGCATTCTTATCTTCAGCTGATTGTATATCATTTTGAGGATCTTTCAATAATGCAGAAAGACCTCTACCAAGTGCTTGTTTTTTTGTAGCCTTCGCCATCCTCTAACTATTTTTCTTGATAATTTCGTGCGCCAAACTTAAGTAATTTGTAGCCCCTTTACTAGATGCATCGTAATTTATTATGCTTTCACCGTAACTAGGCGCTTCACTTAAACGTACATTTCGTTGGATGATTGTTTCAAAAACCATTTCATTGAAATGTTTTTGTACTTCTTCTACCACCTGATTGGATAATCTAAGACGGCTATCATACATTGTTAATAATAAACCTTCTATATCCAGTTTATTATTGTGAATTTTCTGAACACTTTTTATGGTGTTTAATAATTTACCTAAGCCTTCTAAAGCAAAATATTCGCATTGTATAGGAATGATAACTGAATCTGATGCTGTTAATGCATTTAAAGTTAAAAGACCAAGAGAAGGAGCGCAGTCTATTAATATATAGTCATATTTTTCTTTGAGCGGAGTAATTACCTTTTTAAGCATTGATTCTCTGCTCTCTTGATCTACCAACTCAATTTCAATTGCTACCAGATCTATATGAGCGGGGATTAAATCGAGGTTTGGAGAACTGGTTTCCATAATCGCTTTTTCAGCAGCAATAGAATGCTCCAATAGCTGGTACGTACCAAGTTCAACCTCTTCAACGTCTATACCTAATCCCGAAGTAGCATTTGCCTGAGGGTCGGCATCTATTAATAATACCTTTTTTTCTAAAACACCAAGAGAAGCAGCAAGATTAACCGAAGTTGTTGTTTTACCTACTCCACCTTTTTGATTGGCAATAGCGATGATTTTACCCATTAATGTGTATCGATTTTTGAAGGTAAAAATACAATTAATTATAGGTTTATAAAATCATTTTGTTAACAGGTTTATTAATAGTTTTAACAATTGCTAATTCCTTATCCTCTTTTTTTATTTTTAATCATCATTTCAAGTTGATCCCACATTTCCTCTGGTATGGCTTCTAGAAGGTTAAATTGTCCCGCACCTTTTAACCATTCACCACCATCGATGGTGATAACTTCTCCATTTACATAAGCAGCAAAATCTGAAACTAAATAGGCAGCAAGATTTGCTAGTTCCTGGTGATCACCTACACGTTTTAGTGGCACTTTTTTCGCAAGATCGAATTTGTCTTTTAAATCACCTGGTAAAAGTCTATCCCAGGCACCTTTCGTAGGAAATGGTCCGGGAGCTATTGCGTTACATCGAATTCCGTATTTTGCCCATTCCACGGCCAAAGAGCGTGTCATTGCCAAAACACCAGCTTTTGCTGTGGCGCTAGGGACTACGTAAGCCGAACCTGTCCAGGCATAAGTGGTTACAATGTTAAGGATGGTTTTGTTTTCAGTTTTTTTATCGATCCAATGTTTTCCAAAAGCCAGTGTACAATTTTTACTTCCTTTTAATACAATATCGATTATGGTATCAAACGCATTGGCAGAAAGCCGCTCTGTAGGAGAAATAAAATTACCTGCAGCATTGTTTAGTAATACATCCACATCGCCAAATTCATCAAGCACCAGGTTTAGCATATGCTCAACTTCTTCATAATTTCTTACATCGCATTGCACCGGTAAACAAATGCCTCCTGTTTCTTTTTCCAGCTCTTGGGCGGTGGTTTGCAATTTCTCTAAATTTCTAGATGAAATAGCAACCTTAGCGCCTAGCTCTAAGAAGTATTTAGTCATCGATTTGCCAAGCCCGCTGCCTCCACCGGTAACTACGATAGTTTTGCCGTTTAAAGCATCATCGCGCAACATTTTTTTAGTATAATCCATAAAATTCGATTTAAACTAAATATAAGGATAAAAATTTATGTTGAGTATTTTATTAAAAGAATGATTACTGCAATTAAAAATGATAATTTTGTAATCATTCATAATTCAATCAATGATTTTAAAATTTCAGAATTCGTTAAATTCATCTTTTTTACTATCAATTATAAGTTTATTTTTTTGCCTTTCTCAACTTCAGGCGCAATCAAAAAAAATTAACCAGGCCGATAGCTTATTACGTATTGGTCAGTTTGAAAAAGCAGCTAAATTCTACGAATTAGAAATAAATTCAACTAAAGATAGCGCACTATTAGCAGCCGCCTATATTGGTTTAGCAAAATCTGAATTAGTAAGATCGAAATTTGATCTTGCGCTGAAGAATTATATTAATGCTGAAAAATTTACTAATAACCGTAATCAACAAAATTTACAGGAAATATACACCGGGATAGGCGTGGTTCATTCTAAGCTTAAAAACTTTGAAAAGGCGGAAGTTTACTTTAAAAAAGCGCTAAATCAAATTACTTCAGAAAATATTTTCGCTCTAAAAGTGTATATCAATTTAGCCGGCCTTTATGTAGAAACTAATAATACTGAAGCTTTATCCACCTATCAAAAAAGTTTAAAATTAGCTAAGAAACTGAATCGAAAGGATATTCAGGCAGTGGTTTTAAATAATTTAAGCAACTATTATATAGAGCAAAAAAGCTGGGATCTGGCTCGATCTAATGCTAAAGAAAGTTTAGAAATTAGAGAAGAACTACAAATGCAAAATTCTGTAATTTCCTATAATAATTATGGATACGCCCTGGTGCAATTAGGGCAAATAGACGAAGGGATTACTGCGTACAAAAAAGCTTTGCCAAGTGCTTCTCTTCAAGAAAAAGAACGTTTGCTTCTAAATATGATGAACGCTTATAAAGAAGCTGGAAATTATAAAGAATCTCTAGAGTTTTCTCAGCAATACAACGCCGTAAAAGATAGTATTGCGGCCAATCGTTACCGAGAAAAAATAGCAAAAATACAAACGGCTTACGAAACCGAAAAAAATGAAAAGAAAATTGCGCTCTTAGAAACTGAAAACACACACAAAAAGCGTGAATTTCAGCAGTTAATAATTGGCGGGGTTATTTTGTTGGTTTTATTACTTGTTATTATTCTCTTGTACTTAAAAAACCAAAAGGTTAAGCAGAAGTTGGCAAAATCAAAATTAAAGCAGCAACTATTACAGGTACAGTTAAATCCACACTTTTTATTTAACGCTTTGCAACAAATTCAATTTTATATTTTCAATAACGAAAAGGAAAATTCGATGGAATATTTAGCTAATTTTAGTCGATTAATTCGATTGGTATTAGAAACTTCCAGTAGTGAATTTATTGCATTGTCTGAGGAAGTAGAAATGCTGAAAAAGTATTTGTATTTACAACAAAGTGCAGCTTCAAAAACATTCAAATATTTTATAAAACTAAATATTGAAACCGACAGTTCTGAATTACAGATCCCGGTGATGTTACTCCAGCCTTTTGTAGAGAATGCGGTGTTGCATGGCATTAAAGATCATGAAAACGGAGAAATTTATATAAGCTTTGAAGAAGACTTAGCAAGCAAAAAAGTTATTGCTGAAATTAAAGATAATGGAAAAGGTATTCAGCAATCAAAAAAAATAAATTCGCAACGTTTGCATGCTTCTATGGGAAGTGCAATTTTAAATGAACGAGTAGAGGAATATAATAAAACACACTCTCGAAAAATAAAGCTACAAATAGAAGAAGTTGAAGAAAGTAATGAGAATCGTGGAACACGAATTATTATAGAAATGCCTTATCGACTTGCTTAAAATATACTAAATGAAAACACTTATAGTTGAAGATGAAGTCGCCTCTGCATTGATGATGGAGAAAATTTTGAACGATAATTTTCCAGAATTGGAGATTTTAAAGGCTGAAAACTTAAAATTTGCAGCTGAAATATTTGAAGAAGTTAAACCTAAAATTTTATTACTCGATGTAAATTTACCCGACGGTAATTCTATAGATTTTCTAAAAGAGATTTATAATAAAAACACGCACCAATTTAAAGTAGTTTTTATTACTGCGTTTGCTAAATATGCGGTAGCAGCTTTTCAGTTCAGTGCCTTAGATTTTATTTTGAAGCCATTCACACCTAGCCAATTAATCTCGAGTATAAATAAGGTTTTAGAGAGTTGGCAGGAAGAATCTTATAAGCTAAAATTAGAAACCTTATTGCACAATCAGCATGAGCCGCAAAAGCGTAAAATTGTTTTGAAAACGCAGGAAGATATTTTTGTGGTCGATATTTCAAATATTATTCGTGCACAAGCGCACAACAACTATACAACTATTTATTGCTCGTCTGGAGATTCCATTTTAGTATCGCAATCTTTAAAGAAAATTGAAGATCAATTATCCATTTCAGGTTTTATTAGAGTGCATCAATCGCATTTAATCAATACAGATTTTATCAGCAGATTTCAAAAAAAAACAAACATGCTTGTGCTTACTTCCGAAGAAGAAATACCTGTTTCTGTCGCAAAAAGGGGAGATTTACTGGAATATTTCAGCAAATTCTAATGCAGCTCGTCTAAATACTAAACCAACTTAGGTTATTACTAAAAAAAGCATCTAAATCTTATAATACGATCGCATAGCCATTAAATTTGTAAATCTAAAAGACCTAATCTAATTTATATGAAATCTGTCTATCACTTTTTATTAGCTACTGCTTTAATGTTGTTGAGTGCACCTTCTTCTGAAGCACAAATTTTCGACAAAATAAAAAATAAAATTGAAGATGAAGCCGAAAAAGCGGTAGATAAACAATTGAATAAGAATTCTAAAGATGAAAGAAAGACTGATTCTTCGAATTCTAATCGAATCCAAATAGAAGATAATGGTGCGTTTATTGCCGGAGATTCTTTGGTTTATGCGACCAATTTCGATCGCATGGCTAACGGTTCAATGCCAGATCAATGGAAGTCTACAGGATCTGGTTCTATCGTAAAAATAAGCAGATTCCCAGGGAAATGGCTAAATATGAGTGAGCGTACCAGTTATAAATTAAAACAAAATATAGCTTATCCAGATCGCTTTACAGTAGAGTTCGATTTAATTATTGCAGCCGATAAAGTAAACGATCTTTCCTCATTATTCTTCGGGTTTACTAAAGATAATAGTTTATCCAGATGGATTTCTAATAGCAATATTTGGCACGCCGGGCTTGAATATATGAATAGCAAAGATTTTGTAGTTTCTAGCAAAGTACGTGATTTATATAGGACCGGTGGCTTTGATTTAGGAGTTTATGCCAACCAAAAAATGCATGTTGCTATTGCTGTAGATGGCGATCGCGTAAAGATATATTTAGATGACACAAAAATTGCCGATACAGATCTTTTTAGAGGACAAAAATTTAGGCATTTCTTTATAAGTAGTCCATTGCGAAGTGATAGTGGTGCAAGCGTATTATTTGGTAACTTCAGAATAGATACTTTTAAGGAAGATTTTTAATTGCTGAATGGTTTAAAATTTAAAAGTTTATCTAAGCCTTAAAATTTCTAATAAGGTTGTGGATAAACTTTAATTTTTTAATGACGTTTTTGCTCAAAATAAACGGATATATATCTGAAAGTCCCATTCCGCGATTTAGGGAATTTAAAGCTAGCGTAAGAGAGATGTAATAATCTATAATCTTATCAAAATCCTTTTGTGAGTAAGGATCAAGCCGAATGCTCATCTCTGGAGTACTCGAAACTACTGGGTTTTGGATCTCAAGGCCATAATAATAGGCAGTTTCTAAGGTATCCATAATATGAAAATAATGAGCCCAGGTTTCAGCCCAATCTTCCCACGCATGGGCAGAGGCATATTTGGTGATATGAAATTGCTTCCAGTTAGTTTTAGGCCCATTGGCGTAATAGGTATCCAGAGCTTCGCCATAATCTTTTTGATCATCACCAAAAATTTCACGAAATTCAGTAAGTATTTTAGGATCATTAAGAACAATCGCTTCCCAGTAGAAATGCCCAATTTCGTGTCTAAAATGTCCTAAAAGGGTTCGCATTTTTTCACCCATTTGCATACGCATAGCTTCACGCTTTGCATCATTTGCTTCGTCTACGTTTAAAGTTATAAGTCCGCTTAGATGTCCTGTAAGCAATTTTCTACCATTTTTAGCTTCTATATCGGGTGCTAAAATTTTAAACTGAAGTTGTAATTTTTCACCATTATCAAGATCGAAAGAGAAAGGTAGTCCTAATCTTTTTAAGCTGTAGATTAAGCGGTGTTTTGCAAACTCTACTTTTTGCCATTCCAATAATCTTTTTGGATTATCGAGATTAGGTATAACATCGTTAAGCTGGCAAGATTCGCATAAAGAATCTTCTGCCGAATCATCAATTAGCCAATTGCAGGCTTCAAATTTGTGATTTCTACAGTATCGAAGCTTTTTGCCGTTGTAGGTAAATTCTTGTTCTACCGAAAGCATAGTTTCTTCAGCAGACCAATAGCCCAAATTATTGCCACAAAATTCGCAGGTATCGTTTTCAAAAAAAACGAGATTATCGCACGCAGAACAGGAAAATGTTTTCATAAATCAGCCTAATTACCAGCTTAAAATCTTTGGCGAATATCAGATAATAATTTACTGAAATATAAATCTTTAACTAAAAATTAATTAGGCTAATTATCATCAATCAGAATATTTAATAATTGTACTGCGGCATCACTAATTTTAGTTCCGGGGCCAAAAACAGCCACGGCACCAGCATCAAATAAGTATTGATAATCCTGTGATGGGATCACACCGCCAACAATAACCATAATATCTTCTCTGCCTAATTTTTTGAGTTCTTCTAAAACTTGCGGCACCAAAGTTTTATGTCCTGCGGCTAAAGAAGAAACTCCTAGAATATGTACATCATTTTCAACCGCTTGTTTTGCAGCCTCCTTCGGGGTTTGAAAAAGCGGGCCAATATCTACATCAAAACCTACATCTGCATAAGCGGTAGCCACTACTTTTGCGCCACGATCGTGGCCATCTTGTCCCATTTTTGCGATCATAATTCGTGGTCGGCGGCCATCCTGCTCAGCAAATTGATCAGCAAGTTCTCTGGCTTTTAAAAAAGTTTTGTTGTCTTTCATTTCTTTAGAATAAACGCCGCCAAAAGATTGAATTTTAGCTTTATATCGTCCAAAAGCTTCTTCTAACGCATCGCTTATTTCTCCCAACGTTGCTCTTTTTCTTGCAGCATCAATGGCTAAAGCCAACAAATTTTCTTTTCCAGATTTAGCTGCTTTTGTAAGCTTATTAAGTGTATTTGTGACTTCAGTTGGGTTTCGGTTAGCTTTAAGATGTTCTAAGCGTGCTATTTGCTGTTTTTGTACAGTTTGATTATCAACTTCAAGCGTTGTTATTGGATCTTCCTTCTTTAAACGATACTTGTTAGTACCAACGATTATATCGGTCTCATTATCAATTCGGGCTTGTTTTCTTGCTGCGGCTTCTTCAATTCTAATTTTCGGGATTCCAGCTTCGATAGCTTTGGTCATTCCGCCAAGATCTTCAACTTCTTCAATAAGCTTCCATGCTTTTTCAGTAATATCGTTCGTTAAACTTTCAACATAATAACTTCCCGCCCATGGATCTACCGTTTTAGTGATCGATGTTTCCTGCTGTAAATGCAACTGTGTGTTTCTGGCAATTCTTGCTGAAAAATCTGTAGGTAAAGCAATCGCTTCATCTAAAGCATTGGTGTGTAAACTTTGCGTACCTCCAAAAGCTGCCGCAGCCGCTTCTATGGAAGTTCGCGTAACATTATTAAAAGGATCTTGCTCGGTTAAACTCCAACCGCTGGTTTGTGAATGTGTTCTTAGTGATAAACTTTTTGGATTTTTCGGGTTGAATTGTTTTACCAATTTTGCCCAAAGCATACGGGCTGCGCGCATTTTGGCGATCTCCATAAAATGGTTCATCCCAATTGCCCAAAAGAAAGAAAGTCGAGGTGCAAAACTATCGATATCCATCCCGGCTTCTAAGCCTTTTCGAATATATTCAAGTCCATCAGCTAGCGTATACGCCAATTCGATATCACTGGTCGCACCAGCTTCCTGCATGTGATAGCCCGAAATACTTATACTATTGAATTTAGGCATGTGTTGCGAAGTGTACTCAAATATATCAGCGATAATCTTCATCGACGGAGTAGGAGGGTAGATGTAGGTGTTTCTCACCATAAATTCCTTTAAAATATCATTTTGAATGGTTCCTGAAAGTTGCGCTGGTTTTACGCCTTGCTCTTCTGCAGCAACAATGTAAAAAGCTAAAATTGGTAATACAGCGCCGTTCATCGTCATGGAAACCGACATTTTATCTAGCGGAATTTGATCGAAAAGAATTTTCATATCTTCAACTGAATCGATCGCTACGCCGGCTTTTCCCACATCGCCAATCACACGCTCGTGATCACTATCGTAACCGCGATGGGTGGCCAGATCGAAAGCTACTGAAAGGCCTTTTTGCCCGGCAGCTAAATTTCTACGGTAAAAAGCATTACTTTCTTCTGCGGTAGAAAATCCTGCATATTGCCTAATTGTCCAGGGTCGTTGAACGTACATGGTGCTATATGGCCCGCGTAAAAATGGAGCTGTGCCGGCCACAAAATTTAGATGTTCAAAATTTTCAATATCTTCTTTAGAATACGAAGATTTGATATTGATTTCTTCCGGAGTTTTATAGCTCGAAATTGTAGATTTTGAACTTATATTTTTATCGATCAACTGTAAATTTTTAAGGTCTTTTCTTCCCATAATTATGCGTTTACAGTTTTTTCGGTCGCTAATCGTTGCTCTTCCAATTTTTCACTTAATCGCCGCTCTAAAATCGGTTCGATTAATGTTTTTCTCGGATTTTTCTTTAAAAAAGGATACAACTGAATCTCATCCTGCATTTTATCTGCCGCATTTTGATATTTGTTGGTTCCAATTAAAATAAGTTCCCCAGCATTGAATTTCGCCTGTTCTTTTTCCGCAGATTCATTTATTTTCTTCTGAATAATACTTTCCTTCAGTTGTTTTAAAAATCCGCCTCCATTTTCAATATCCTTAAAAATAGCCAATGCTTTTTCAGCAAATTGTTCGGTTAGATTCTCTATATAATAGGCGCCTTCCGCAGCATTTTTTACTTTATTTAAGTGCGCTTCGTGCTTCATTATTAAAAGCTGATTTCGGGCAATTCTATTCCCAAATTCGTTGTTTTTATGATAAACTGCATCGTAAGGCAAATTAAAAATTGCATCTGCGCCGCCAAGAATCGCACTCATACTTTCGGTATTTGTACGTAGTAGGTTTACGTTATAATCGTATAATGTTTTGTTACGTTTTGTAGGCTGTGCGAGAATAAAAATTTCCTTATTGAAACCATAAGACTCAGCCAAACTTGCAAAAAGCCATCGTAACGTTCTAATCTTAGCAATCTCGAAAAAGTAATTAGGACCACTTGAGACTAAAAATTGAAGTTTAATTTTTTTCTTTATTTCTGCGGAAATAAAATGAGCTTGATTGATGTGATTTAAGTATTCGTTTGCATGTGCCAGCGCATAAGCCAATTGCTGCGGAATTGTTGCCCCTGCGTTTTGATAAAGTGTAGTGTCTACGGAAATAACTGACTCGAAATTCGATGAATTCTGAAGTATTTTATTTAAAATCTCATGATCTGTTTTCAGGTTGTGAAACCAGTTTCCCGATCGCGCCAAATTCCCAATAATATCTATCTGAAGATAAATTTTAGCTTTTTTTTCTTTGAAGAATTCACTTAAACGTTGTAGATAATCTGGTGAAAGAAAGTTGAATTTCAAGTAAACAGGAATACATTCAAAATTGAAATTTTTAAATAATTTGTCAAAATTGATTTCTTCCGAAGCGATTATAAACCATAAGCTTTCTGCACCTTTTTTTAATAATTGATGTGCGCGGTGATTGCTTTTTTCTTCTGAAACTACGTAGATCTGATCACAAATAGACCAATCTTGGGTTGAATTTATTTGTAAACCTTTAATCTTATCATCCTGATGGTAAAATGGTTTAACATCGATGCCATCTAAAGAATGATAAACTAGGCTTTGATAATCTGAACCTTGTAGCTCAAACTGAATTTTTTGTTTCCATTGCTTTGCAGAAACTTCATCAAAATCCTGAAATAATGATTGCTCCATAAGAGATGTGGTTTTTAGAAAACAAGTGGAAAATGCTCAATATCAATCTATAGTATCGTACTCGATAATATAAATGTCTTCGTTTGGGCGTTTCATGTAATATTTTTGGCGGGCAAATTTTTCTAATTCTATCGAATCTCCCAATGTGCCAATTATAGCTTTATCCCGTGAAATTTCTTTTTGATAATACTCCTTGTTTTCTCTAAGCTCGTTAATTTCCTGATCTAATTCGTGATGAACAAACCAGGAATTACTATCTAAAAAGAACATCCAAATGGCGAAAATAAGTCCTAAAAGGATATACTTATTGCTAAGTATTTTAAACCATTTTTTATTACGAAGTTCTTTTAATTTCATCGATTTAAATATACAAAATTAAGATAAGCGATCTTTGATAATTGTTTGCACAATATCAACAGCTACTGTATTGTAACGATTGGTTGGGATTATAAGATCTGCAAATTCTTTTGTGGGTTCTATAAACTGGTTATGCATTGGTTTAAGCGTTGTTTGGTATCGCCAAAGCACTTCTTCTAAATCACGCCCACGATCTGCAATATCGCGTTTAAGACGTCTAATTAAACGCTCGTCACTATCTGCATGTACATAGATTTTTATATCGAACATATCTCGAATATCAGCATGGGCAAGGATAAGAATACCTTCTACGATCACTACTTTACGAGGGTGAACTTCGATAAACTCTCCTGTTCTGTTATGTTCTTTGAAAGAATATACCGGTTGCATTACATTATTACCGGATTTAAGCTCTTTAAGGTGAGAAACCAATAGATCGAAATCTATAGATTTTGGATGGTCGAAGTTAATCTTTTTACGTTCTTCGAAGCTAAGATGGCTGGTATCCATGTAATAGGAATCCTGAGATATTACATCTACTTCTTCGTTTTTTAATTCGTCGATTATTTGATTTACAACGGTAGTCTTTCCGCTACCAGTGCCTCCGGCAATTCCAATTATAAGCATTTATAAAAATTTGGGGCAAATTTAATTATTTGCCCCAAAAAATAAATGTTATTCTGTTTTTTCTACTGCGGCAACTTCTTCTTCGGTTACCATATCGTTGATATTGTTGCTCCAGGAGTTCATTGCATAGTTAAGAGCATCTGCAACTTCTTGATTATTTAAGCCCATTGGCGTCATTACATTATCATATTCTTTCCCATTAACGGTGATTGGTCCCTGCATACCATATTTTACACCACGAATACTTTCAGTACGTTTTTCTGTTAACCAGTTAGAACCGTCAAGTGGAGGATAAGTTCCCGGAATTCCTTTACCGGTAGGGAGATGGCAGGTGACGCAAAGTTGTGAATATACTTTTTTTCCTCTCGCAATACTTTCGTCTAACGGTGTTTTTTTTGCAGAAGCATTATCTGCCGGGATAGTATAAGATTCCTCTTCTTCTTTAGCATCCTGCTTTTTATCTGATTTGCAGGCCATGGCACCCAGAATAATAGCAATACTCAATAACTTTTTCATTCTTTCTTGTTTGTGTTATTTTATTCTGTTTTCTTAATTAATTTTAAAATACCTTTTCCTTCGACGCCAAGATAAATAATTCCATCGGGACCTTCAACCACATCTCTTAGTCTTCCTACATTTTCAACTAATTTTTCACGTTTAGTAATTTTCTTTCCGTCTAAAACCAATAGTTCTAAATACTGAAATTTAAGTGATCCAGCTAGCAGATTACCTTTCAACTCTGGGTATTTGTCTGAAGTTACATATTCAAATCCGCTTGGAGCGATAGACGGCAACCAGTAGAAGATTGGATCTTCAAATTCTGGTTTAGTGCGTTCTTCTGTAATAGGTGTGCCATCATAGTTTTCTCCATAGGTTACAATTGGCCAACCGTAATTTGCTCCTGCTTTTACTATATTGATTTCATCGCCACCTTGTGGACCATGTTCATGCACCCAAATTTCTCCAGTCTCTGGATTTAATAGCATTCCCTGTGGATTACGATGTCCATAAGAATAAATGGCTTCTTTGGCATTTTCTTTTCCGACAAACGGATTGTCTCTAGGAATGCTTCCGTCGTCATTCAGCCGGTATATCTTACCATTATCTCGAGTGATGTCTTGCGGATTTACATCACGTGCACCACGTTCTCCTGCTGAAAAATAAAGATAGCCGTCTTTATCGAAAGTTATTCTAGATCCAAAATGCTGTCCTCTGGTTGTATTTGGTGCCGCTTTATATAAAACTTCAACATCTGAAAGTTTAGTACCTTCAATTTTGGCACGCCCCAGTGCTGTATTTCCTCCTTCACCTTCTCCTTCTGGAGAAGCATAAGTAAAATAGATCCATCCATTATTTTTATAATCTGGATGAACTGCTACATCTAGAAGTCCGCCTTGTCCTCTAATATACACTTCAGGAACATTGGAAAGTTTTTGTGTTTTCCCATCTTTAAAATGAATCATTTCTCCAGATTTATCGGAGATGAGCATACTGCCATCTGGTAGAAAATCTATTCCCCATGGAATTTGAATGCCATCAACAACCATCTCGGTAGTGTAATTTTCGTTAGTTTCAGCCGGTATTGGATCTGGAACTTTTGATTGTTCCTGCTGAGGGGCATCGGTTATATTTTCGTTTTCTGCCTTATCTTTATTTTTTGCATCCTCGGCACACGCAAATAACATTGTAGCTATTCCTATGGTTAACAGTGATTTTTTCATGAATTATGTTCTATAGATTATTTGTAATTTAAGGTATTAAAATCTATAAAATAAACTTATTCGGAAAAAATCTCATATTTCCATTGCAGAGCAAAAAGAATTAGTATATTTGCAGCCGCAATCGAGTAATCATTGCAACTCGGGGTGTAGCGTAGCCCGGTTATCGCGCCTGCTTTGGGAGCAGGAGGCCGCAGGTTCGAATCCTGCCACCCCGACCAAGACCATATTAAAATGGTATAAAAAACCTTGTTAATCTATTGATTTTCAAGGTTTTTCTGTTTTTGGACGGTTTTTCATATCATTTGCAATCATTAAAAATGAGTCCGATTCGGTGACCTTTTTTTGGTTATCTTGTTGTTCATATTGATTTGACTTTCGTTTTCACGCCTTTTGTTTAATTTGAAAACGAAACACTATGAAAAATGCCTTAAGTTTTGGAATTCGTTTTATTCCAAAATCATCGAAAGCCAAAAATGGTACTGCTCCCCTTTATGCACGAATTACCGTCAATTGAGAACGTATTGAACTCAGCCTTAAATCAAGGATTATCGTAGTCTCTGGAACGAGAAGCGCAGCGGTTTGCTAGACTTTAGCGAAGAAAGCCTGCAAGTCAACAAGTCAGCAATATAGGACGGATATTATGCTTCCTATTTTCCGTTTAAACTTTTAAAGTTCTTCGTGCTGAAGGAGAAAAACGATTAATTGAATTGGCTAAAATTCATCACGGATATTCAACTTCAATAATTATTAATTTTGATCTAAGATGATTTTGTATATAATTTTAGGTCTTTTAAAACTTGATTACTTAATCCAGCTAACACAATAATACTCACAATCATAATTGTGATAAAGCTATTATTTTGTTCTTTTAACAAGAAAACTCCAACTGCAAGAAATATTAAGGAAATTACTGCGGTAACTTTTGTTTGACTTGATATTTTATTCATTAAATAAATTTAAGATATTTCTGATCAATACTGTATATTCATATTTACTAAAATTAATAATTTTTTAATACCATAAAAAATGAAATTCAAGATATGTGTCTGTGGACACAATCTTTATTGTTCCTATGGTCGCATTAAAAAAAAGAGAGGTTTAATGGAAAGCGTTATTAATTCCATTTACTTTTTTATCCATAGCATTTCCTTTTTTTAGTTTTATTGAAGCACTACTTAAGGTTAAGTGAAATACATTTTACGTTGCTTTCATTGACTTTTTTAGCGCTATCACATTACCTTTCTGATACTAAATCCTGTTTTCTAATTATCAAAAAGGTAAGGCTGTAAACTGCAATGTAAGCTTATAGCTATAAAATGTAGATTGGTCAATTTTACCAAAATGCTACTGAAGCGAATTTAGGTCAAAAGCAAATATCAGTAATCAATTAAGTCATGTTTTCATTTGCTTTTGGCATGTGTGTTAAAGATCATTTCGACGCGCCTTTTAAATTGCAATGCTGTGGATAATATGGTGAAGAAAAATACCATTTAAACGAAAATTGAATTATTTCAATATTATCTGAACACCCTAAATTTTAATGAAAATTGCTTTTTAAATGGTTAGACGAATTAATTATTTAGCTATATTTAGGATGTTTAACCAATTCTATATCAGGTATGAAGACACTAAAGCCTTTTCTAACAGTGATTTTATTTATGATCACTGCTACCACTTCTATTCTTTACGCTCAAGAAAAAAGTGATACTGTTTATATGTTAAATGGCGAGACTAAAGAAGGGAAAGTAACCGCTATTCAAGAGAACTCTATTGAGTTTGTATATAGTGGCGAAGATCTAACTTACGAATTAAAAAAAGCCGATGTCCAAAAAATTGTTTTTGGCAGTGGAAGAACTCAGATAATTTCACAAGTAGCCTCTCCAACCTCTAATATTGGCACTACAAGTGCTGCTGACCGCAAAAATAAATTAGCTGTGCTTCCATTTACGATGGTTTCGAACGATCAGGGCTTAATGAGCGAAGCAATGTCTGGCCAAATCCAACATGCTGCAATTAATTCCTTTAAAAAGAACACAAGGCAACTTATGGTACAGGATCCTATGACGACTAATGCTATTCTCTTAAAAAATAATTTAGATCCAAATAGTATAAAAACTTTGATGCCACAAAAGGTTGCTGAAATATTAGGAGTAGAATTTGTGGTTTATGGAACGGCCAATATTAGTTTTGAGGGCACCCGTTCCTATGGAAGTTCTAGCACCACCTATAAAGATAAAACTGAAAAGGACAAAGCCAAAAAAGAAGATAAAAGTTCAGGAAAAGAGTTTACTTCAAACAGTTCCTCAACAACATCAAATTACGATACGTCTATAGAATTAAATATTTTTTCTGACTCTGGGAGTAATCTTTATTCAGTAAGTAGAAATGCATTTGGAAGTTCATTAGACACTTACGATGGAACTTTAAATTATTTAATTAAAAGATGTCCCTGGGGTAGTAAAAACAAGTAAAATATAGCTACTAATTTCAGGGCTTCAAATTTATGATAATTTGTAAAAATTGCCATCAGCATTTTCAGGGAAACTTTTGTAATAGATGTGGGCAGAAAGCTACTGTAAAAAGGATTCATCGCGGATTTATTTTTAATGATTTACAGTTAGGCCTTTTCAATATCGATTCAGGTTTTTTCTTTACTGCTAAGGAACTTTTTACTCGGCCGGGTTATGCTATTAAAGATTATATTGTAGGTAAGAGAGTTCGATATTTTATGCCGGTCTCGCTGCTTATACTGTTATCCACAATTTATAGTTTTCTTTACCATTATCTGGAGATTGATGTCTTTTATCAAGCAACAAACAAGTTTAATGGGGATGAAAAATACTTGAAACTTGTAGAAACTTTAGATGGTAATTATGTCTATTATACGCTTGCTACATTGCATGTATTTACATTCAGCTCATGGTTAGTATTTAGAAAGACAGCTTATAATTTTTCAGAGCATTTTGTACTGAATACGTATGCTGCCAGCCAGCGATTAATATTTCATACCGCTTTGCTAGGGGTGTTATACGTTATTCCCGAAAAGCCGGGTGTGTATCAATCTATTACAGCTGTCCAACTAATCGTAGATGTTTTACTAATTCTATGGTGCAATATTCAGTTTTTCAAACTAAAACCAATCATTATAATCTTTAAAAGCATATTGATATTAATCTTAACTTTTTTCATTCTAACCTTTATAATTTCTATTTTCTATCATGTATTATAATTCTACCCATTCTTTCCTTTTCGTATTTTTGGTGATGGTTTTTAATATCAGTCTAGCCCAACAAAAGGATTCTACCGCTGTTATCTCTTACGCAGAAAAAATGCAGATCAAACTTAATGTAGATTCGCATCTAGAAAATTACTATATAACAAATAGTGATGATGAAACAGATTTAAATCTGGCTCTTAATAATGATCTTAGACTAACAGTACTATTAGACTATAAAATTTTTAGTTTTTCTTATTCTTTTACGCCTGATTTTTTACCTGGCAACCACGGAGATGATGAAAAAGGAGAAAGCAGCTATTCAGATTTTGGCATTTCTCTATTCCCGGGACAATTTGTGCAGCAACTGACCTACCAGCGAATGAAAGGATTTTATGTGGTAAATTCTGATGACTTTGCTTCGAATCTACCAGAAGATAATCCCTACTTACTTTTTCCCGATTTAAAAAGAACATACTATGGCGGATCTACTGCATATATTCTGAATCCAGATTTCTCTATAGAAAATTTGGTATATCAAAGAGAGTGGCAGCGCTATAATGCTGGTAGTTTTGTACCTCGATTAAACTATAGCTATACTGAATTTTCAAATGATTTTGAAGACTTTAAAGGAAAAGAAAAAGATTTTGATTTTAGTTTAGATCTAAATTATTACTATAACTGGGTTCTTGCAGAAAAATTTAATCTATCACCATACGCTTATGGGGGATTAGGTACCCGTATAGAAAATTATAAACAACGTGGCGATAATCTCAACGAAGAAGATAAAAATACATATTTTACTCAGGAATACGGAGGCGGACTTCAACTAGGTTTCAATACAGATACATTTTTAATGGGTGCAAGAGTATCTTATAAATCTTTAAATTATAAGAATGCTAATGATATAAGTATACAAAATGACTCTTGGTATGGGCTATTTTTTATAGGATATCGTCTAGATCCTCCTGAAAATTTAAAGAGAATTGCCGATAAATATTAAAATTTAACCAATGTATTTTCGCATAATTATAATGGTATTGTCTTTCATCCTATTGATAAGATGTAAGGATACTAATGAAGAGCAAAAAGATCGAATTTACCAGAAAAGCAATAGTATAATTCCAGATGGATCTTATGTAAGTAATCGATATGAAGATCGAAATGAAGGTTATGATTGGGTAGGTGTTGAAGTAGTTTCATTAGACGATACCTTAATAAAAATTTCTATACGTTCTAGAGCAGATCTTAAACGACCTACCTGTACTTTGCATTGCATTGCAAGAAAATTAAATGATACCGTCTATCAATCTGTTGAAACGACAATCCCTGTACGTTTTAAATTTACTAAACAAGACTTATCTATTTATTCTTCATCACCACAAGAGTTAGCTTACTTTTGTTCGGGTGGAGCTAGTATTGAAGGTAAGTATCGAAAGATCCTTGAGACTCTAGATACTTCTCAGGTGGATACAAGGTTATATTCAAAATACCTACATAGTGATGGGATTAACTTTGAAATCACCATGCAACAAGATGATAGCCTGAAAATTTTATCGGTTAAACCTGCAGGTTTATCTAAAGATAATTCTACATATACCCAGCAAATAGATAAAGACATTGTCTCTGTTAGAGCTTTAGATCTGAATGATGATGATTCGCCTGAGCTCTTGATTGTACTGAAAGATTTTAATTCTCAAAAATCAACCATCTTAGCATTTACAACAAATCAGAAAAAATCAATGAGTACCATTAACTTTGAGGCGACCGATTTTTATTTGTATAAAGGATACTATAGTGGATATGATACTTATGAAATAGAAAAGGGTAAACTAGTAAGAAAATTTCCAGTGTTTGAAAATGGAGAACCGAGTAATTACCAACAAATAATAACGTATAAGCTTGAACCGGGAGAAGCTATGCCCCAGTTCAAAATTTATTCAGAAAGGTCAGTCAAAATAAATCAATAAAATTGCTATGTGCTAATAATTTAGTAAAGCGTAAATTTTACTAAATAAAGTCAGTTAAGATTGAATAAAGTGATTCCGATTCGGTGACCTTTTGAAAACGACTTTCGAAACCTCCCGATTGGCAAGGCTACATCCCGACGATAAACTTATAAAAGTCACTGAAAACATTTTTTTGATGATGTTTGTTTTGTGGCATTTAAGATTGATTCTTTATACATGATTGGTTCTGAATATATAAAGTAATCATTACCCAAAAGATCATTCCAAATGCACAAATCCACTGTAAAAGGATCATTCTTGCTTTAACTTTCTATGTATTATGATTCACAACATAAATTATTTATCTAACTAATTTCATTTAAAAACTCAGTTGTTCTTTGAATAAGTAAGATTGTCTTCTGGAAATTTCAACTTCCTCTCCTGAATTCATTTCGATTTTTAGTTTTCCGTTAAACCAGGATACCACTTTTTTAACGTGATTTATATTGATTAATTGCTGTCTATTTGCTCTAAAAAAGATGTCGTTTGGTAATTTTTCTTCGATTCGACCTAGAGATTTATAGATAAGGGGTTTGTTGTTTTCAAAAAATACACGAGTGTAGTTTCCTACGATTTCAAACATAAAAATATCCTGAATTTTTACTAACCAGCATTTTTCTCCATCCTTTATAAAGATTTGCTTATCAAGACTTAAAGCATTCTCATTTTTTGGATCTGAAGTTTCGTTATTAGAACCTTTTTCGAGAACTTTTTCTATAGACTGCGAAAAGCGTTTTTGATTAATGGGTTTTAATAAATAGTCAAAGGCATTATATTCAAAAGATTTGATCGCATATTCATCAAAAGCGGTTGTGAAAATAGTTAAAGGGACTTCATCCAACATTTCTAACAACTCAAAACCATCCTTCTCGGGCATATTGATATCTAAAAAAAGAAGATCTGGATTGTATTCTGTTATTAACTTAAAACCATCATCTACATTTGCTGCTTCACCTATAAGTTCTATTTCTTTATGTGAAGCTAGAAGTTCTTTTAACTCATTTCTAGCTAAACGAGAATCTTCAACAATAACTGCTTTTAAAGTTTTCATGCTGTTGGAATATTAATTGAGGCCATCACTTTATTTTCTATCTCTTCTAATTTGAAGTCTGCTTTTTCACCATAAAGTAGTGCTAATCGCTGCTTTATGTTTTTCAAGCCTAATTCTGTACTATCCTTGCTGGTTTTTAGTGTTCCTGTATTAGTTACCTCGATTTTTAACTGGTGATCACTTAGGGATGTGGAGAGCACTATTAACCCTCCTTCTTTCAAACTGGATATTCCATGTTTTATGGCATTCTCGATAAGCATCTGTATAATCATGGGAGGGATTAATATGTTTAAAGATCTTTTATCTATTTTTTCTTCAAATTGGAGACGATCTTCTAACTGAATTTTAGAAATTTCAATAAAGTTTCTAACCATATCGAGCTCATCCTCTAGTGCAATAGAATTTAAAGTACTTTTCGTCAAAGAATAGCGTAAAGTTTCAGAAAGGCTTGTGAGCATATTTCTGGCCCTTGGAACATCTTCCAAAATTAAGCCACGAATATTATTTAAACTATTAAACATAAAATGTGGATTAATCTGTCCTTTGAGTGTGTTTAATTGCGACTCTTTAAGATTAGATTCAAGTTTTAGTCTGGTTTCTCTGCTTTTGTTTAGTTCCATTAGTCCTTTTACAGCTACGTAGAATACTGTCCACATCGCGAAATAAATAAAATAGTTCAGTGTAAAAATCAAATTGTTCTTTAGACTCTGCGAGGGATGTTCTAGAACGTCAATCCTATTATAGATATAAGTATATGTAAACTTATTATATATCATATAAGCGGAATAAAATAAAGCGGTAGCAGCTAACAAAAAACCTATAATTATAAATAATTGCTTGAGCTTAAGCGCGTCAAATGGAATAAATTTGTTTATGATTCTTTTTAATTGATGGGTAAAGAAGATAGATAACAACATCACTACAAAAAAATCCATGATAATCTGCCAGATCTTCAAATTAAGCTCATTACCGCCGGCCCAATAGCCTAAGGCCATTATACTCGATAACAAGGACCAGATGACTATTTGGATTATCCAGTACGATATTGTTTTTGAATTGAGGTTCATTAATTTCCAATAGGTGTTATTGCTGCGTTCTCTAACTGATTTATCTCTGATTCTAGTTCTTTCACTTCAATTTTTGTTTTCTTAAACAGGAAATTGCCAATTACGATAAAAATAAAGGTTAGAGCCATGAATATAAGTAAAACAAAGAGATTTATATTTTTTCCATTTAATTGAGAAGGTACCACGGTAAGAATCCAAATAAACATAATGCTTGCTTCATATTTTTCCCTTTTCGCAAGATATAGTTTATACCTTTTAAGCTGAAATCCAATGTTTTCCTTATCAATGCTATAGTTTTTCAGCCATAAATTATTGATGGTGTAGCCAATGAGTAGCATAACTCCTAATGCCATCGGAATCAAATATTCGATATGTTCCCTCATTTGATATATCAATTTGGTAGAAATAATAATTAAGAGAAGAGCGGAAATTTTTGCTAATTCTGATCCCTGTAATAGTTTATTGAATTTTTCTACCGGAGTTTTTGATGATTTTTTCATGATGATTTTGTTTTAATTTAATAGTGTTTGAATAATGAAATCGGTGGCTGCAATGATTAATGCGAGCATAACTGTTTGTTTTTTGATTGTTTTATAAAGATAAATTACTAATACTAAATAATAATTTAAAATATGGGGAATGGTAAATTCTATATGCTGTACGGAACATGAGAATGGAGAGTAAAAGAGCCTAATATGATGAATAAATATAATAGGCTCTTTTTGATGAAACTATTTAAGATGTTTTGCAAAAAATCCTATTATGGTCTTATATAGTTCTACTTTGTTTTCTTCATGATAAAATCCATGACCTTCATTGTATTTTACCATATAAGGAACATCAATACCTCTAGCTCTCATATTTTGTACTATTTGATCTGATTCATTGATATTTACTCTGGCATCATTCGCACCTTGAATAACAAATAATGGTTTCGTTATTTTGTCTACATGAAGAGCAGGAGAGACTTTTTCCATGATTTTTTGTTCGCTTTCGTTTTCAGAATTATACCATTGTTCATTAAACTGAGCCATAAAAGGTTTCCAGTATTCAGGAAAAGAATCCTTAAACGTAAATAGGTTACTTACACCTACATAATCAACTCCGCAGGTATATAGATCTGGAGTTTTTACGAGACTTCCTAACGTAGCCAGACCGCCGTAACTAGCTCCGAAAATTGCTATTTTTTCATCATCAATAAAATCAAGCGTTTTTGCGTATGCCACAGCATCTTCAAGGTCGTTAAGCATTTTTCTTCCTATTTGTTTATTTCCTTTTAGAAAAAAATCTTTGCCGTATCCACCAGAGCCTCTAAAATTAACTTGTAATGTGGCATAACCTCTGCTCGCAAATAGTTGAGTTTTTGAATTAAAACCCCAATAATCTCTAAGCCCATAAGGACCTCCATGAGGATTTAGAATAAGCGGGACCTTTTTTCCCTCAATATTATTTGGGATCGTTATGTAACCGTAGATTTTTAATCCATCTCTGGATATAAAGTTTATAGGACGCATTTCTGCCATATCTTCTTCATGCAATTGCGGCATCATGTCTAAGATCTTTGTAAAAGTATCCTCTTTAACATCGTAAGTATAATAAGTGCCATAAATTCTATCGGTTTCCAATAGTATTAAATACTTTTCTTCGTTATCGGTATGATCAACAATACTAAATACTTTATCCCCAAATTGTTCTTCAAATTTTCGATGTAATTTTTTATAATAATCGCTTACGGGGATGATGCGGGTTTTTTCTCCTATGTAATAATAATAGTCTATCTCGAAATTTCTTTTTCGAGAACGCGCAAATCCGCCTACATCAAATGTAGGATTACTGTAAACTTTTTCAATAATTTCATTTTTCGCTAAATCGTAAAGAACCAATTCGTTAGTATTACTCTCTAGATTGGACAATACATAAGCATCGTGCTTGTATGGAGTATTGTAATTAAATGCAATCACTCTAAAAGTTTCTTTCCAATTAGTGGTTAGCACTTGATTAAAAGGTTTATCTTTTTCAGTTCTATAATATAAGGCACGATCTACACCATTTTGCTGTTTTGTATATCCTCTTAAGTTTCCATCTTTGTCAAATCTATAATCTAAAATAGGGGAGGAGGTGTCTTTGTTTTCGAATAGTTTTTCTAGATCGCCAGATACAATATTTAATTTATAGGGTTCGAATACTTGTTTAGATTCTTTGTTTAATGATACAATTATTAGATCTGGTTGATCTTTTAAAAAGTCTAAAATTTGAACTGAAACTTCGTCAAATGGTGTTAAAGCTTTGTTGTTACTACCATCAAGGTTTGCGGCAAAAAGTTGAAAGTTTTCATTACCGCCATTGTCTTTAACATATAGCAATCTGCTATCGTTAGCCCAGCCATAATATCTTATTAACTCATCTTGTTCTTCGATAGCACGAGTGATCTTGCCTGTTTTGGTATGTTTCACGTAAACATGATTTTTGCCTTTTTCATCTTTCTCTCTATAGGAAACATAAGTGCCCTTGGGAGAAAATTTAAAATCACTAGTCGCCGGATCTCTAAAATAATCTTCAACTGAATATTTATAAGATTTATCATCGAAAGTTGCTATTTTCTCAAAAGTTTCCTTCGATGATGGTAGGGCTGTATTTCCAGGTTTCTTTTTTATAGTTTTTGTTAGATTAAGAGGAAGTTCCATTCCGCCTTGATAAAAGGTACCTGTAAGTTTTTCCTTATCTAGAATTCCTTCATATTTAATACCTCCTTGAGAGAAAACTATGCTAAGTTTATTTTCTTCAAAAAATGTAGAATCCATTGAAATATCAAATGCGCCTTGTTGAGGACTATCCATAGTAGAGGATAATATTCCGTCTTTTTTTTGAATATTAAATATTAATGGTATTTCTTGACCTTGTGCTTCTAAACTGCCTTTCCAAGAACCGATGATATCCTGTGAAAAAGCAGTGATTGATAAGAAGAACATAAAAATACCTAAGATTACTCCTGTGTCTTTGTTCGTTTTTTTCATGATTGTTATTATTGATTAGCTTCATGTAAAACTACTTGAACATCTAAGTTTATCTGTTTAAAATATGATGAGTGGTTATATGCTTTTCTTCAGCGGAATATAGGAGAGATAAGAACGGATTTTATTTAGTTCAAAATAAACATTCTTAGATTTCTTATGTGGAAATATTCAGTTTCAAAAGTAATCGAGAAATTCAGAACTATATACCTTAATGCTTTTCTAAATAATGCTTTTAGATGTTAAATAATTATGCCACAAAAACTCATTTTTTGGATAATATTACTTAAATTTTTAGATCTGTGCGTTAAGGTTTATTAATCTTGATTCTTTTTATTGAATCCTATAGTATTTTTATGATATGATAAAAGAGAAGATTTTTAACGATACTGAGACCGCTTTTAGGCTAAAATCGGATATGGAACTGAATAGAGCAATTTTGCTTTTCAATGCGATGGGAATTCCGGCGCTAATGAAACCAGGAATTGCGCTTACCAAATTTTCACTGAAAGCTAAATTGCCAATCAAACCTTTAATTAAAAACACAATTTTTGATCAGTTTTGTGGTGGAGTAAGCATTGATGATTGTAAACCCATTATTCGTGAAATGGAGGAGGTGAATTTGTCTAGTATTTTGGACTATTCTGTTGAAGGTAAGAAATCTGAAGAAGAATTTGACTCTGCTTATCATGTAAAGCTTGAACTTATCGAGTTTGCCAAGGAGGAAAGTGAAATTCCTTTTGCAATATTCAAACCGACTGCTCTAGGACGTTTTAAAATATGGCATAAAGTGAGTTCTCATGTTAGCTTAAACGATAAAGAAAAAGAGGAGTGGGAACGCGTAAAAGGCCGCGTAGAGGGTTTATGCGAAAAAGCTAATGAACTTAATGTAAGGCTTTATGCAGATGCAGAGGAGTCTTGGATGCAAGAGGCGGCTGATCTTTTAATGGAAGAAATGATGATGAAATATAACCGTGAGGAAGCCCTAATATTTAACACATTACAATGCTATCGTTGGGATCGTTTAGAATATTTAAAAGAACTGCATAATAAAGCAAAAAAGGAAGGTTTCAAAATTGGAGCTAAGATCGTCAGAGGTGCATACATGGAAAAAGAAAACAAGCGTGCCCGTAAAAGGGGCAAAGTCTCTCCAATATGTGAGTCGAAGGAAGCTACAGATGTGAATTTTAATAGTGTAATGGGCTATTGTCTTGATAATTTAGAAGATATTTCAGTCTTTATAGGAACACATAACGAAATTAGTAACTATTTGGCTTTACAGATTATGGAAGATAAAGGTATTGCTAAAGACGATCAGCGTGTATGGTTTAGTCAATTATACGGGATGAGTGATCAAATTAGTTATAATCTAGCAAGTAGAAAATACAATACAGCCAAATTAGTACCTTTTGGCCCTGTAAAGGATGTAGTACCTTATCTTTTAAGAAGAGCCGAAGAAAATAGCTCTGTAAAAGGGCAAACAAGTAGAGAGCTTAATCTGTTAAACAGAGAGAAAGAAAGAAGAAATCAAACTGAAAAATTAGCGCAAGCATCAAGCTGATTAAAAATAAAATTGCTGTATAAAGGAATAATTTTATAGAAATTATTCCTTTTTTTAGTTTTGATTATTTTCGGGATTAAACGATTTTCAGAATAAGAAGTAAAACAGCATTATAAGTTATTTCTCCTTGTCGTAACAATCCAAAATTCCCGAATTTTGTACTAGCAATTTATTTACCGCCAATTAAGAAGACTCATTCATTTTGGTTATTTTATCAGCCGACAATTTTTGGTTTGTGCATTATAAGCGCTTAAAAAATATATGAAAAAGACAACAAATGGTATGAGTTTCTTCAAAATTTATAGGTTTTAAAAGTTTGGTTTATTCCTGATGAAATAGAGATTGAAGAGATATTAAATTTATTAAAGAGCCTTTATTTATTCGTATGACTAAATATTTATAAGTCTTCTAAGTTTGAAGATTATTAAAATGAGCAAAAAAAAAGAGTTGAATAACCATTCAACTCTTTTAATTAATAATGAGAACTATTTATTGATTCTCAAAAGTTTCTGCAAGGCTTATTATTACTTTTCCCTTGGCTCTCCCGCTAGCCAAATGTTCATATGCTTTTATGGCGTCTTCAAAAGGATAAACAAGATCAATTGTAGGTCTTATCGTTCGATCTTCAACCATTGCTTTAATCTCCTTTAGCTGATCGGCATTTGGTTGCATCCAAGTATGATTGTATTTAGCTGATTTTTCTTCGATAAGCTTAGCTAGTTTTTCGGGTAGCTCGTAATTCTCCATTCCCATTTGTTTAGCAGATTCAGCATCTGGAGGACCAACTATGGTCGTAACTCTACCGCCTTCTTTAATAATCTCGAAAGCTTCTAAAGTATAGTCATCTCCCAGTGTATCAAAAACGATATCCAGATTATTGGCAACCTCTTTGTAATCTTCATTTTTATAATCGATTACACGGTCTGCACCAAGAGCTTTTACCCAATCAAGGTTGGTGTCGCTAGTCGTGGTGTAAACGATGGCACCTTTAGATTTTGCGTATTGAATGGCAAAGCTGCCCACTCCGCCAGAACCGGCATGTATTAAAACTCGATCATCTTTTTTAATATTCACTTTTTCTAAAGCCTGTATAGCGGTGAGTCCGGCTAAAGGGAGAGAAGCGGCTTTTTCAAATGTCACATTTTCGGGTTTGTGAGCAACTACTTTGCTATCTACAGCAACGAATTCGGCAACGGTTCCCATATATTCTTGTGGAACTCTACCGAAAATTTCATCTCCTATTTTAAAATCTTTAACTTCATTTCCCACTTCAACAACCTCGCCGCTAACATCATATCCTATAGAGGCAGGCAAATTAAGTTGAAGCATATCTTTTAGGTGACCTTGGACAATTTTATAATCGATTGGATTGGTAGCAGCAGCTTTGACTGCAATCAGTATTTCAGAACCTGAAATCTCTGGTCTCTTTAATTCAGCAATTTTAAGGCTGTCTTTGATATCTCCATATTTCGTAATTTGTAGAGCTTTCATAACATTATATTTATTTCTTCGTCGTGTTTTCAGAAGCTTTAGATAGGATATTAATTAATAATCTATAATTTTTTCTATAGAATCACACCTGAAACTCCAAGTACTTATTATTAAATTCTGCGGAATAAAGGAGGTCTTTTTTAGGTTCGATCCTTTTCTTCAACCTAACTAATATAGAAAGAATAACAGGTTTTGGAATAAGGTTTAGAAAAGGTTTAACGCTTGATGAATTTGAGAGTCAGAATTAAAAATGTTGAATTTTGAATGGATCAAAAGCTAAAGACTGATTGCCTAAAGTTCACTATGAACCAAAATTTTTGCATCCAACATGAAGAATATATCCACTTCGCTTATTTTTATTTTAGCGCAGCGAAAATAAAAATAAGCGAAGTCACATATGGCTAACAGTTTTAAAAAATCTTACTTCTCAATGCGCGATATTAAGTACTTTTTACTTCCCGATACAGAAATTTATTTATGAGTGTTTATGGTGTTTACCATAAATTGAGGTACAATTGGATACAGAAACTAACACAGAAATTAGCATTTTGGACGTTTGGTAAAGGTAAAGATAATTTCTCCAATGATTTCGCTTTGATTTGAACCAAAAAGCCGTTAATATTGAAGACGGTGGATATGTCTGTGAAGGTAAATATTATACATAATATTGGTTTAACATTTTTAAGTGGTAGACTTGGTATTATACGCCAACTACGATATGATAGTTACTTTAGATTGATATTAGCTCAATTTTGGTAATATACTTCATGGAGATGAAGTACTTGATATCATGATGGCAGATAATATTAACTCAGCAAATACAGACGACCTTTTTGACGATGTTAAAATTATTGGTTAGGATAATGATGATTACACTTTAAAAATAATAAATTCAACGCAAAATATCTTGCGCCTAGCGATTACATCTAAAGCATTATCAATTAATGATTTTCATAAGCGCAAAATCTTGTTGTATCCTATCAATAAAAAGTCTAGAAATTCTAGTAAGTATTCCTAATACAGATGTATCTAAAGTTAATGTAACCGTGCATAACATATTAGGCGAAAATTGATTTAATAAGTAATAATAATACATTTCAATTTGCTAAAAATTTAGATGCTAGAATTTTCCTTTTTAATTCCAATCTAAATCGTCTAGTAAAGCTATAAAATGCGTTGTATAATAATAAAATTTTTGTGTCACTTTAATTAATCGAATATGGAGGAAAAAATTATGTATTGCTGAATTATAAGGATTGATGTTATCATTTCTATTCTTAAAATTGTTTATTTAAAAAAAGTTTAATGTCTGTTCAAATGCTTTTAAAAGCCTTAAGATTTCCTAAATTGAAAATCTACATAGTCCAATTTTAGACTAAGCCACACTAAATAGCGTTGTCACCAAGCGCCCTTTACCTCGGGGAGCAGAGATAGACAATAATTCTCCTAATTTGGTTACCTCAAAGTTGAAAGGGCTGGCACATAAATCGACCCCGCTTTGTTTTTTAAGTCGGATGCCTTGTCCGTAAATGAGATCTATATTTGGGTCAAAGTCCTGAGCGGGTATGTGTTCGTTAAGGAGGACATACTTGAATGCGTATAACTTGTTGATGATGGGGGGTGAGGAGAACATTGGATTTTTTTAGTTTTTATTAAGTATAGCAATATAATTGAACTACAATTAATCTCACGCTTAAAATAACTTCAGTATTTAATAAATAGTACTACATAAAAGACTTAATGAACTCTAAAGCTATTTATGTTTATAAATTAAAGTGTAAACTTATAGTTTTTGCTTAAAGTTGAATGGGACTCCCACTTTAAAACCAAATAACAAATTTTCATCTTTACTATTAGGTGATTTGCTTAAATCAGACCGATCTGCAAATAATTGTAATGTGGCAAAATTCTTTTCTTTTGCTTTTAAATTCATAAGTATGCCCAGCCTTAGATTATACACTTCAGCATCTTCTCCTTTACCGGGATCAAAGTTAAGATTACTATATCCAACTTGACCAAAAATACCATAACGCTCAAATGGGAAATAGTATGCATCTATACCTAATTCCGTTAAAAAACCGTAATTGTATAAATTACCCTTCGGATTGTAATTCCCTTCTTTAGAAAGTGGTGTAGAGACAATACCCGAACTAATCGTATCTAAAGGTTTTGATGGAAAATTATAGGTTCTACTTTCAAATTCTCCTACGTTAGAACCTTGTCCCAAATTTACAGTAGTCCTTGCAAAAAACATTCTGGGCGGCCAATAACCATTCTTCTTCGACTGGTAGAAAAAACCAAATTGTAATTCTATCCCAAATAAGTCACCCGGTGTATCTGAAAATTGCTCATCAAAGCTCTTATCTTCATTAGGAATATATATATTTTTTACAGTTTCTCGAGCATAATACGGGGATCCGCCGAAATACCAAAACTTCTTACTGTTCCAATACGGTTGTGCAATTTTATGCTCTTCTAATACTAATTTCTCAGAAATAGAATCCATCGCAGAAACTGTTTTATCATAAAGAGCTATAACTTTATCTAGGTCATACGTTACACCTTCATAGATAGCTTCAGGTACATATATCGTAGAGTCTTTAGCACTAATAGCTACTTTGAAGGCGTTGTTTTTAGGTCCTTCCTTTAGTTTTTTAGCTACAATATAGCTTGTATCAAGAAGGATTACTTCACGATTGATTTGATTAGTATCTAATGAGTACTTATGGTTTTTTACAAGATCTTTATAAAACTGCTTGAATTTATCATTAACTAAAGATTCTACGGGTATCCCAGCATCTTCCAATAAATAGGTTGTATAATAGTAATCTTTTAACAGCGCTGCTATTTTGTACTGCTTAGCCTTTTCGATTTTATAAAATGCTCTTTGTGATACCACACTTGTTTTTGGTGAATCATAGGAGCGTCTTCCCCAAAATGGCCGGTAGAAATTCAATGCAATCTTCGCTTTTTTACTACCGTTTTGTTCATCAATAAAATAAATACCCTCATCTGTTGCAGATAAATCTCCTTTAACTGAAAGAATAAACCCATCATTCGAGGTAAGTATACCACTTAATGCTATATTGGATTTGCTTTCATCAAAAGTTGCCTCAAGTCCCTCACTCGGGGCACTACCGCCAAGTAATAAATACGATAAATCTTCAAAGACTAATTTATTAAAGGAATACGATGACACCAATTTATTTGATTGCAATTCAATTGCTGTTTCATCCGGTTCCAAATCTACTGTAGTATTAAAAGTAAGCGTATGCTGACTAAATACATTTATTGTAAAAAACAACACTACCCAAATCAATACCTGTCTCATATTTAAATATTTAAGAAGTTAAAAATAGTTAAAGACTCTTAAATCAGGAGTACCTGATATCAGGTATTTTTGATAATATCTATTAAAAGTGCTTTAGATAGATTTTATAGTTGAAAGGAATTCTAATTAGCATTACGGAATTCATTAATTCGATAATCGTAAATTCTTTTATATTTGAAGAAATGAAAATTCTTCATGTCCAACGAAAAACTCAGCCTATCTCAACTCGAAAATTATCTATCTAAAGCTGCCTGGATTCTTAAAGGTCCCGTAGATGCTTCTGATTTCAAAGTATATATATTTCCACTTTTATTTTTTAAACGCTTATCTGATGTTTATGACGAAGAATATCGTAATGCGTTAGAAGAATCAGAAGGAGATACTGAATACGCAGCCTTATCCGAATTTCACCGTTTTGAAATTCCCGATGGCTGTCACTGGGACGATGTGCGCAGTACGACCACAAATGTTGGGCTAACTATAGAAAAAGCCCTCAGAGGAATTGAACAAGCTAATCAACAATTTCTGTCCGGTATTTTTGGGGATGCGCAGTGGAGCAATAAAAACAAATTAAGTGACAGACTTCTCATTGACCTTATTGAACATTTCTCACAATATATTTTGGCCAATAGTCTAGTAGATGTAGATATTTTAGGACAGGCATACGAGTACCTCATAAAGCATTTTGCTGATTTAACTAATAAAAAAGCCGGGGAGTTTTATACTCCACGCTCGGTTGTGCATTTACTTGGTTTGATCTTAGATCCTCACGAAGGTCAAAGCATTTATGATCCTGCTTGTGGAACTGGCGGTATGCTTTTAGAATGTGTAGACCACCTTAGAGCAAACGAGGAAGACAGTCGAACGTTAAAGCTTTACGGTCAGGAAAAAAACCTTACCTCAAGTTCTATTGCACGTATGAATATGTTTTTGCACGGAATGGAGGATTTTCAGATTGTGCGTGGGGATACCCTAAAAAACCCGGCGTTTTTTGAAGCAGATGGACTAAAGACATTTGATTGTGTTATTGCAAACCCACCATTCTCATTAAAAGACTGGGGTGCCGAAAACTGGGTCGAAGATCCTTACGGGCGAAATATCGCAGGCGTACCTCCTAAAGGTAATGGAGATATGGCTTGGGTGCAGCATATGATCAAATCTATGAATAGTACAGGGAGTATGACCGTTGTTTTACCTCACGGCGCACTCTTTAGAAAAGGCTCTGAAGGAAAAATAAGAAAGAAGCTTATAGAAGATGATTTACTCGAAGCAGTAATAGGTCTGGGGCCTAATATTTTTTACGGAACCCAACTCGCTGCCTGTGTACTAGTCTTCAAGCAAAACAAAGATCCAGATAAAAAGAAGAAGATTTTATGCATTGATGCCTCAGAACAGCTGCGTGTGGGGCGTGCTCAGAATTATTTAGAACCCACACATGTTGAGCAAATCTTCAACTGGTATCAGGATTATAAAGAAGTAGAGAATTATGTAAGTATTGCTACCTGGGAAGACCTGGTTGAAAACGACTTTAATCTTAATATTCCTCTTTACGTAGAGAAAATTATTGAAGATGATTTACCGAGTGTGGAGGAAGCTTTAGCCGATTTAAAACAAGCCTGGGCAGAAAGTCAAAAATCAGAAGAACAATTTAAATCTATACTAAAAGAATTCCTATAATGGCATACGAAACTCCAATTACCATAAAAAAAGCACTGGATAACATCCGTAAGAAAAAATATGTTCTTCCTTCCATTCAAAGAGAATTCGTATGGAGTCCGGAGCAAATAGAAAAGTTATTTGATTCCTTATTACGAGACTACCCTATTAGCACTTTTCTTTTTTGGAAAGTTGAGAAGACTAGAATTAAAGATTTTCAATTCTATGAATTTCTTAAAAACTACCATGAGAAAACTGGTAGGCATAATACTAAAGCTGATCTGGCGGACGATGAGGATGTCGTCGCTATCCTTGACGGGCAACAAAGAATGACATCACTTTATATTGCTCTTACCGGGACCTATACAAAAAAGCTTCCGTATTATGGTTGGGATAACCCCAATGGATTTCCTCCTAAAAAGTTATATCTGAATTTACTGCATAAGGCAGAAGATATTGAAATGGAATATGATTTTAGATTCTTAGCTAAAAGGGAACTTAATGAGTTAGAAGGAGGATATTGGTTTGAAGTATCTGAAATTTTATCTCTTGATGATATGGGCAAAACCTCGAAGTATCTATCAAAACATAATTTAATGGATTCTTCAAGATTTACAGAAGAAGAGAGGGATTTCGCAATTGATACATTGAATAAATTATTTAATGTAATACATCAAAAAGGAACTATTAGTTATTACCTGGAAGAGGATGAAGAGTTAGATAAAGTACTTCAAATATTTATTAGGATTAATAGTGGTGGTACTAAATTAAGCTACTCAGATTTATTACTCTCAATAGCTACTGCACAATGGACAGAGAAAGATGCCAGAGAGGTCATTCATGAATTCGTAGATGAAATTAACTCAATAGGAGATGGGTTTACATTTAATAAAGACTTTGTTTTAAAATCATGCCTTGTTCTTGCAGATTTTAATGATGTTAAGTTTAAGGTGGACAATTTCACCAAGGAAAACATGTCGATCATTGAAGCTAATTGGGAAAAGGCTTCTGCTAGTATTCGCAAGGCAGTTGAATTAATATCTAAATTTGGATATAACCGAGATAATCTATTAGCAACAACTTCAGTTATCCCAATCGCTTATTTCATTTATACAAATGAATATGAAAATTCTATTCTTCATAACTCTTCGTGTGAAGATGATAGAAAGAAAATAAAGGAATGGTTAGCACGAGTTTCTTTAAAAGGAACTTTTGGAGGTACTCCGGATGCTATTTATCCTGTAATGCGGAATTTAATGAATGAGAATCCTGGTAGATTCCCGCTTCAAGAGATTATTAATTACTATAAAGGTAAAAGAAAGTCTATTTCTTTCAACTCTGATGATATTGAGAATATATTGGAAATGGATTACGGAAAAGCAAGGACTTACTGTGCGTTGTCATTGGTTTATTCCTCCTTAAATCATAATTTCTTATATCATCAAGATCATATTCATCCTCGTTCATTTTTCGGAAAAAGAAAATTGGTGGAAATGGGAATCGAAGATGAGGATCAAAAAGAGGAATTTATCAAGAGGCATAATAAGCTGCCTAATTTACAATTGCTGCAAGCAAACCAGAATATCGAAAAGAATAATATTCCTTTTTCCGAATGGCTTAATAAAACTTTTCCAAATCCAGCTGACGCAAAAGCCTTCTTAATGCAAAATCATATTAAATCTGATCAATCTTTAGATTTTGATGATTTTGTAGAATTTTATGAGGAACGAAAGCTAACTCTAAAAAGATTACTAGAAAGCATTCTTAACGTTAAGGAAACCGAACAAATTGAAGCTAAATAAATGACACAAAAAGAACTGGAAAAATACCTATGGGGAGCTGCAACGGCCTTAAGAGGAACCATAGATGCCGGAGATTACAAACAGTATATATTTCCGCTATTATTCTTTAAGCGTATTTGTGATGTGTATGATGAAGAGTTTGAGATAGCTTTAAAAGAAAGTGATGGTGATCTGGAATATGCAGCTTTTGAAGAGAATCACCGCTTTCAAATACCTAAAGGAGCACACTGGCAGGCTGTACGGGAGACCACGACCAATGTAGGCGTAGCTATACAGGATGCGATGCGCGCTATTGAAAAAGCCAACCCCGATATGTTGTATGGCATATTTGGTGATGCCAGCTGGACCAATAAAAACCGACTAAGTGATGAGACCCTTATTAATCTTATTGAGCATTTCTCACAACATAAACTTAATCTGGCTAATGTCCCCGATGATCAATTGGGTAATGCTTACGAGTACCTCATTAAGGAATTTGCAGACGATAGCGGGCATACTGCGGCTGAATTTTACACCAATCGTACTGTAGTAAAAACTGATGACGCTTATTATGGACCCGCAACCGGGTGAGAGCGTTTACGACCCTACCTGTGGCTCAGGAGGTTTGCTACTCAACTGCGCTTTACACTTGCGTGATGAAGGCAAAGAATACCGCAGTTTAAAATTATACGGGCAGGAAATCAACCTCATCACCAGTGCTATTGCGCGTATGAATATGTTCATGCACGGTATAGAAGAGTTTAGCATTGTACGGGGTGATACCTTAGCAAGACCGGCTTTTTTAGAATACGATACGCTTAAAACTTTTAATGTGATTCTGGCTAACCCACCCTATTCTATAAAATCCTGGGATCGTAACAGCTTTGTCAATGACCCTTACGGTAGAAATTTATGGGGTACACCGCCTCAAGGTTGCGCAGATTACGCCTTTCAGCAGCACATACAAAAGAGTTTAGATACTAAAAATGGCCGTTCTATATCGCTATGGCCGCACGGTGTGCTTTTTAGAGATGCTGAAGCAGAGATGCGACGCAAAATGATAGAAGAAGACTTGGTTGAATGCGTTATAGGCCTTGGTCCCAACTTGTTTTACAATTCTCCAATGGAAGCTTGTTTATTAATTACAAGAACAAATAAAAGTAAGGAAAATCAAGGTAAGGTTTTGATTATCAATGCTTTAAAAGAAGTTAAGCAAGAAAAAAACATTGCTATCTTAGAAGAAAAACATATTAGCAAGATTTACAAAGCTTATAAATCCTTTGAAAATATTGAGGGTTTTGCAAAACTGATTACAACCCAAGAAATACTTGAAAACAAGGCTAGTTTAAATATTGCCCAATATTTAAGTAATGTGGACAATAGTGAACCATCCTTGACTTTAAATCAAGCACTATCAGATTGGGAGAGCCAATCTGATGTTTTAAAAGAAAGTATGAATGATTTATTCAAAGTGCTTAATTAGATGGGAAAACAAGAAAGTCGCATAGGCTTAAATAATCTAGATAAGTCAAACTGGAAAACGTATAAGTTTGAGAATATTGCTCAAAAAGTATCTAAAACTATTAAACCTGAAGAAGCAGAGGTTTCTGTTTATGTAGGTTTAGAGCACATTGATGCGGAAGATATTCATATTCGCCGAAAAGGTGTCCCTGCTGATGTAAAAGGTGGAAAATTAAAATGCTCGCCAGGGGATGTCATCTTTGGAAAACGTAGAGCCTACCAGCGTAAAGCAGCTATTGTAGATTTCGAAGGCATTTGCTCTGCACACGCTTTTGTATTTAGAGCAAAACCCAAGGTGCTACTCCCCGAGCTATTTCCATTCTTTTTACACTCAGACCAGTTTATGCATCGTATGGTAGATATTTCTGTAGGTGGACTTTCACCTACAATTAATTGGGGAGATTTAAAACATCAAGAATTTCTCCTCCCCCCACTTGACAAGCAAGCAGAACTGGCTGAATTACTTTGGGCTATGGATACCGTGATTGAGAGGGAGAAAAAAGTTTTAGAGCATTTAGAGTATCAGTCTAAAACATATTTAAATAAATCATTCCGATATGGGGCATTCTTAAATCAGAAATCTAAGTATACATCTTTTGGTCCAATACCAAAAAATTGGAAGCTAAAAAAACTTGATGAATTAGGTAAATTCAAAAATGGAATTAATAAGGATAAAGATCAATTTGGTTTTGGAAGGCCTTTTGTTAATCTTATGGACGCATTTGGAAATAAAGATCTCTTTTTTCAAGAATTTGATTTAGTAAACTCTACGGAGGAGGATTTACGTTTATTTAATCTAACAAAGGGAGATGTCTTATTTATTCGTTCTTCAGTAAAACCTAGCGGTGTAGGTCTAACCACTTTAATCCAAGAAGATTTCCCTAGTACTGTTTATTCAGGTTTCATTATTCGTTTTAGAACCGAAAATGATGAGTTGACCCACGCTTTTAAAAAGTATTGCTTCTACGAAGAAAGATTTAGATATAGTTTGATTAGAAAAAGTACTGTCAGTGCAAATACAAACATTAATCAAGAATCATTAAAAAAGCTTGTATTACCGGTCCCTCCAATTGAAGAGCAAAAGGAATTTAATAGAATCTTAAGCCAACACGAAACTACATATAAGAAAATGAGTACTAAGATTTCAAGTTCCAAAGCCCTACAAAAAAGTTTAATTAATCAGGTGTTTTAGGGGATGGCAGCACCAGGAAACATACGAGCAGCACGTACATCTGCAAAGGAGATTTTACAAAAGGTTGATAAAGCAGTACGCAGTCCAGCAGGACCAAAAAGATGGTTTTGGGAACTACTGCAAAATGCGATAGATTCAATAGCTACTGAGCCTTTACGAAAAGTGAATATTACGGTGACTTTGGGCGAAGATGAAGAATCAAAAATTAATACATTGCAATTTGTTCATAATGGAGCTCCTTTTAGGGAAACAAAAAATGAACTACTATATGCTGACGATTTTGAAAACCTTATTTGCCCAGTGTCAGGTAAAAGCGGCGAAGATAAAAATACCGTAGGTAAATTTGGTACAGGTTTTCTTTCCACACATAGTTTATCACTAATTATTGATGTAGAAGGTATATTACTTACAAATAGTGGGGAAAGGTACAAACTTAAAACAACACTTGACCGAACTGCTTATATTGAAAGGACTGAAAAAAATGCAGAAATTAGGATAAATGGTATTTTGGATAGTCTTGAAGCCTATGATAAAATGAAAAGCGTCAAAGAAAAACCTGATTCTGAAGAAGATTATACAAAATTTACATATCACTTATTCGACACCGATTCTATAAATAAAGTTCGTACTGGATTTAAGGAAATTGAACAATCATTGCCCGTAGTTTTGACTTTAAATGATAAAGTTGATAGCGTAACTATAAAAGATAACTTTAATGCCAACCATTATGTCTACAAAAAAGGGCTTCCAAGTAAGTACAAACAAATAGATATTCAAAGTACCGAGAAGTTTAATAGTGATGGACAACTGATAAACACATTTTATATTGCAAGTATTAAAAATGATACCACAACATTATGCTGGCCTATAGAACGGTGTCTAGATGGAACCTTAAAGATGAAAAATGGAAAAAATTTGTATAAAGAAAGTCTTAATGGTGAAATGCCAATTTTATACTGTACTTTTCCCTTAATAGGTAGTGATAAGTTATATTTCCCTGTTATTTTAAACTCCTACTCTTTTGCACCTAATGAAACAAGAAACGGTGTTTCACTAACTACAGAAACAATTACAAAAAAAGACACAAATTCAATAGAGGATATTGATTTGAATAATCGTACCTACATTGAGTCAGGAATAAAATTATATAAGAATTTTTTAGAAAATATAGCTTCAGAATGTGACAATCTATTTTTTATATCAAAATTGAACAACACTCCAAATGTAGAATGGATTGATGAAGAATGGTATAAAGATAAAATTGAAAAACCACTTAGGAATATTGTTAAGAACTCGGCAATAATTGATGTCAGTAATGACAAGGCTGACCGAAAGTCTATAATTAATGAAGATGGAAAAGTACAAATATACTTTCCAAATAATAAAAATGGTAAGCTCGAAACCAGAAAGTTATACAATACCTTATTCTATCGATTTTCAAAAGATTTATTTACAAATAAAATTCCTCTTGAAAAAGATTTAGAGAACTGGCATCATATACTATGGGATGATGATCACGACATAAAAATTCTTGAAGTAGAAGATATACTTTCTGAAGTAGCTTCATATGGTTCTATTGCTGCATTGTCTGAAAAATTATTATACGATAATGACAATAAAACTTACACTTGGCTTAGTGAGTTATTTCAGTTTGTTGTCAAACAAAGGGGAATTGAACTTTTAAGTGAATATGTAGTTGTACCAAATCAGAACAATAACTTTAAAAAATTTGATGAATTATATTGTGAAGACATTGCAGAACCAATTCCAGATCCTTTTATAGATGTTTTAAAAAACTTAGGAGATGATTGGCGCGATGACTTATTGCACCGGGAAATTAAATTTGATACAGGTACTCATGATAAATTAACGCTTCTTGAAATCAACAATAAAATTGACGATATTTTAAATGAGGAAAAAGAGGAGTATGGTAATAAAGTGAAAGTATTCCCCAAACGAAGAGATGCTTTAAAACATATTGTAGACATTTTAAAAATTGATTCTTTAGAATCGAGCAAAGAAGCTTTTAGACATAAAATATTTTTCATCCTCAAAGATTTATTTTCTTTACAAGATGAATTGCTACCTACATTAAAATCTTCAAAATTTAAATATTCTGCAACACTAAGGATTGCGATCTTCTTAATAAATGAAAAGATTAGTAGTAAAGAAAATATTGAAAACTTATCAAAACACATCAATAAAGACGACTATGGAACCATTGCTTGGTTAAGTAATTACCTTTCTCTAATAGGAGATGAATCATCGGATTACAAACGTTTTTTAAAAGTAGGTAATATGGTTCCTAATAGAAAAAATAAACTTTGTGCTTATGAAGATTTATTAAATTTTGGAACAGATGAACAACCATTGAATGAATCTTTAATTAACATTTTAAATCGATTTGAAAAAAAGGCAAGTACAGGGAAGGACTATTGGGATAACTTGGTTGCAGAGAATATTGAATTGAAAATGCCAAATACTCTACAATTTGATGAAGTAGGCAGTGCTATTTCTCAACATATTACATCAATTAAAGGAAAGGAGGTCTATGAAGTTTTTCGTACCCCTCTTCTTGAATTGATAGATTGGTGTGCAGTAGAGAAAACATTAGCACAAAGATATCTTCCCGGTTTCAAAGAAATTTCAAATCGAATATTTTTCATATTAACAATAGAAAACAGCAGTTACAGCAGTAATATTATTGAGATTTTAAAAAATGACGAAAATATTGAGATGCTTTCTATTATTAAAGAGTCAGGGATAACAAAAGAACAATTAAATGAATTCATCGGTCTTTTTGAAGAAGGTATTCCTGAAAATGTAATGAAATATGCAAAAGAAGATGCTCGAAAGAAAAAAGAATTTAATAATCTTTTAGAAGTTGGTTCTAAAGTAGAGTCTCTATTCATAAAAACGTTAGAAAGTTATAAAATAACTAGTGATAGAGAGAAAATTATTCACGCGGGTGGCGGAGCGTATGATATTCGTGTATATAATCCTGTAAATAAAAAGTCTTTTTACATAGAATTAAAATCCTGTCGTCACCAAAATACAGACCCAATAAATATTGCTGTATCACAAGCTAAGAGAGCTGTAAAAGAATTAGAAAATAAAAGTTTCTCTATTGTAATTATAGAACGCTCAGGTAACAATGAAATGGATGAAAACTATATAAGAGCCAATACAAAATATTTTAAAAATCCAGGAAAGCATTTGGGTGTAATAGGTGAGAATTTTGATACTATAGAAAATAGCTCAAACACCAATAACGATGTTGATTTGAAAATGGACTTTGCAGAATTTAAAGGCTCTTTAGATTATAAATGGGTTTTAAATAAAATTGGAGATTCTGGCTTTGATGAATTACTGGTAGATATTAAAAATATTCTCTCAGCTTAAACTAAACAAAAATGGCATTTAACGAACTCAATAGTGTAGAATATTATATCATCAATAAACTTAGTGGTACCAATCTCAATACCCAAAGTTTTAAGGAGCCCATTCCTACCTATGGCCCTACCTGGGTTTATAAGTCTTCGCAAGAGCTGAATCGTTCGGTAAATGAGGTACTTGTGGAGTCTGATTTAAAAGCTGCACTTGTTAAGTTGAATCCTGCAATAAAGAACAATCCAGATCTTGCAGATGAAGTAATTTATAAGCTTCGAGCCATACTCATTTCGGTTAATCAAACCGGATTAGTACGTGCCAATGAAGAATTCACCAAATGGCTATGTGGAGATAAAACCATGCCTTTTGGTACAAATAACAGACACATCCCGGTACGTTTAATTGACTTTGATGAATTAACGAATAACTCGTATATCATTACCAATCAATACCGGGTTCGTCACCGGGAAACCAAGATTCCCGATGTGGTATTGCAAATAAATGGTATTCCTGTGGTGATAGGCGAAGCCAAAACCCCTATTCGGGAAGCCATAAGTTGGTTAGACGGGGCTCACGAGGTGCACGATATTTATGAGAACGCGGTTCCTCAGCTTTTTGTACCCAACATCCTTTCGTTTGCAACAGAAGGTAAAGAGTTGTTTTACGGGGCTGTACGTACACCTCTTGAATTCTGGTCCCCCTGGCGACTGAAGGATGATGAAGGTACTCTGGCTAGAAGATTGGGTTTAGATGAAATAGGTAAAGAACTCACAAGCCTTTTAAATCCAAAAGTGCTTCTGGATATTCTGCAAAACTTCTCGCTATACAGCTCTGGTAAAAAAAACAAACGTATTAAAATTATATGCCGCTTTCAACAGTATGAAGGTGCCAATAAGATTGTAAACCGGGTAAAAGAGGGACGCATTAAAAAAGGGCTGATTTGGCATTTTCAGGGAAGCGGAAAGTCTCTACTCATGATGTTTGCTGCCCAAAAACTACGTAAAGAACCAGAACTTAAAAGCCCTACCGTATTAATCCTGGTTGACCGTACCGATTTAGACACTCAAATTTCTGGTGATTTCAATGCTGCCGACATTCCTAATGTGGAGACCACAGACAGTATTAAAGATTTACAAGGTTTACTGGAGCGTGATACTCGAAAAATTATTATTTCGATGATCTTTAAGTTTCGGGATGCTCCGGCCAATATGAATACCCGAGAAAATATTATTGTATTGGTAGATGAAGCGCACCGTACACAGGAGGGTGATTTGGGCCGCCAGATGCGTGCTGCTCTACCCAATGCGTTTCTCTTCGGTTTAACGGGTACGCCGGTAAATAAAGCGGATAAAAATACCTTTTGGGCATTTGGTGCTGAGGAAGATGAAGAGGGGTATTTATCGCGTTATACTTTTCAGGATTCCTTACGTGATGATGCTACACGTCCGCTTCATTTTGAACCGCGACTGGTAGATGTGCACGTAGATAAAGAATCAATAGATGAGGCCTTTGCATTGTTTAAAGAAAGTGCCGCGCTAAGTGATGAAGAAGCTGATGCCCTAAACAAAAAATCTGCTAAGATGGCCGCTTTTCTGAAATCACCAGAGCGTATTGCCAAAATCGTAGCAGACATTGCTACCCATTTTAATACGAAAGTGGCTTCAAACGGCTTTAAAGCGATGATTGTGACACCAGACCGCTACGCCTGCGTACTCTACAAAAAAGAGTTGGATAACTACTTTGATACCGCTGCAAGTAAGGTTGTGATTTCAACTTCAGCAAATGATCCTTTAGAATTAAAACAAAAATGGGGGGTAGATAAAAGTGAGCAGAAGCGCATTGTAGAAGAATTTAAAGATGCGTCTTCACACTTAAAATTTATCATTGTGACGGCAAAACTTCTAACTGGTTTTGATGCTCCTATCCTACAAACAATGTATCTTGATAAATCTATTAAAGATCATACCCTCTTACAGGCTATTTGCAGAACGAATAGAGTATATCCCGGCAAAAACTTTGGCCGTATTGTAGATTACTTTGGAGTTTTTGATGACACTGCTAAAGCACTGGAATTTGACCAGAAGATGGTTGAAAAAATTATTTCTAACCTGTCTGAACTTCGGAATAAACTCCCAGAACTCGTTGCTAATTCATTAGCCCATTTTGAAGGCGTAGATCGTAGCCTAGAAGGTTTTGAAGGCTTAGAAGCTGCTCAGAATGCGATACACACAGATAAAAAGAAAGACGACTTTGCTAAGGATTACAAACAGCTTTCTAAACTTTGGGAATCCTTATCTCCAGACCGCATTTTAGATCAATATCAAAAAGATTACAAGTGGTTATCTCAGGTGTTTGAATCTGTGAGGCCAGCATCAGATAATATAGGTAAACTACTGTGGTTTTCTCTGGGTGCTGAGACCACCAAACTCATTCACGATAATGTTCACGTTGGGGATGTGCATCCTTTAGAAGAATTTGTATTAGACGCTGATGTTGTCGAAGATATCTTTAATAACCCTGACCCTAAAAATGCTCAAAAGCTAGAACGTATTCTAGTCAAGCGTTTTAAAAAGCACAAAGGATACCCTAAATTTAAATCTTTAAGCGAACGCCTTGAAGAACTTAGAGATCGTGCAGAACAAGGATTGATTAGTTCAATTGAGTTTGTAAAAGAACTCTGTAAGATTGCAAAAGAGACCGTTCAGGCAGAAAAAGAACTGGAAGAAGTAATACAAACCAAAAGCCCTAAAGCAGCATTAACCGAATTGTTTCTTGAACTTAAAAATGATCAAACCCCAGCAGTTGTTGAGCGTATAGTTACTGATATTGATTCCATCGTACGAATTGTACGCTTCCCGGGTTGGCAAACTACCACTTCAGGAGAACGGGAAGTACAACAATCCCTTAGAAAAGCGCTACTCAAATATAAACTTCATAAAGATCAAGCGCTTTTTGATAGAGCTTATGCTTATATTAAAGAATATTATTAGGAACAGAAGCGACTATGACTTTATTTTTGATCTTTTGACGAATTTTTAGAAGAATAATATAATCTATTTAGAAGAAATTTTGCAATTCATCCGGAAAGCAAAATGGTTCTAAAATAATGAATTTGTATTTTTATCCTTTTTGAAATTGCATAACTTAACTAAAGTATATCACCTAATAATTAGCTAATTTCTATGTTTTGGTTTTCAGTTGGCTTATTAATAGATACAATCCAAAGTTTACTTGGTGTTCTTTTTAATTGGGAATTTGGCAAAAAAAGCTGGCAAAAAGGGAAACCATATCAGACTCATGATTATTTTATTGCTTTTTTTGTATTTGCTATTGCATTAGGCTTATTTATTTACGCTGCTATATTTGGTTAATAAATCAGTAGAGCTAAGAGCTGAAAAACTAGAATCAGAAACTAGTATTTAAGACTAGAGATTGAAGGCCTGAAACTCAATATTAAAATTCAACCCTGAGCATTCAACATTAAGAATAATATGAACTACTCACTTCTAGGGACATCCTCTACCCACCAAACAAAGCCATTGACTAACTACTACCTACTCCATTCTCACTACTCAATATAACCTACTAGCCAGCTTACTTCCCGATACAGAAATTAGCAAAAATATTACCCAGTAAGTCATCATTAGTTATTTCTCCGGTAATTTCTCCAAAATGGTGTAAAGCTTGGCGAATATCGATAGCTAATAAATCTCCAGATAAATCCATGTTTAAACCGTCTTCAACTTTATTAATTTCTTCTAAGGCTTTTAGCAGCGCATTGTAATGTCGGCTATTGGTAACAATGGTGTTATTGTTGCGGAGTGCGCCAGTATTTACATAGTTTAGAAGTTTTTCTTTTAACTCTTCAACACCCAAACCGGTTTTAGCGGAAAGTAAATGAAGATCAGAAATTTTAGAGGTTAAAGTTTCTATCTGATCACTAGATAACTGATCGATTTTATTGGCAATAATCACTAATGGCTTTTGTGGATATTTATTTTTAATTTTTTCGATTTCAACCTGAATCATATTCAGAGAAGTTTCATGACCCTGAAGCTGATCCTGAGTTACGCTACCTTCAGTAAACTCTGTTTGACTTAGTCGAGAAGTATCAAAAAGATAAATTACCACCTGAGCTTGGCCTATTTTCTCAAAGGTTTTTTTAATTCCGATGCTTTCAACAACATCTTTGGTTTCTCTGATCCCGGCGGTATCAATAAATCGGAAACCAACGCCACTTATTGCCAGTTCATCTTCAATAACATCACGCGTGGTTCCTGCAATTTCAGAAACTATGGCACGCTCTTCATTTAACAAGGCATTTAAAAGCGTCGATTTTCCAACATTAGGCTCACCAACAATGGCTACAGGAATTCCGTTTTTCAATACATTTCCGGTTGCAAAAGAATCGATTAAACGTTTTAAAACTTTCTGAATTCGAGCCACTAAATCTCTAAATTGATCACGGTTGGCAAATTCTACATCTTCTTCAGCAAAATCTAATTCCAATTCAATAAGCGAAGCGAAATTCAATAATTCTTCTCGCAAACGCTGAATTTCGTTTGAGAAACCACCACGCATTTGTTGCATCGCCATTTGGTGAGAAGCGGCATTTTCAGAAGATATTAAATCGGCTACGGCTTCAGCCTGGCTTAAATCCATTTTTGCATTGAGAAAAGCCCGAAGTGTAAACTCACCGGCTTCCGCAGATCGACAACCACTTCTTACTAATAGCTGAATAATTTCCTGCTGAATGTAAGGAGAACCATGGCAACTAATCTCGATAGTTTCTTCACCGGTATATGATTTTGGCGCTCTAAAAACTGAAACTAAAACTTCATCTAAATTACGTTGCCCATCTAGTATATTACCTAAATGCAAAGTATGTGTAGGCTGGTCTTCTATTTTTTTACGGCTTTTAGCCTTGAATAGTGGAGCAACAATATTAATAGCTTCTGGTCCAGAAACTCTGATAATAGCAATAGCTCCAGCACCAGAAGGTGTGGCAAGGGCAACAATGGTATCGTTCAATTTCATGTGTGCAAAGATAATAAACAAAGAGCGTATTCAAGAATTTTGCAAAAATCTGTAACATTCCTTTTCGATACTCGTCTTTTAAGTGTAGTCCTTTTATAAAGGACTTTTATTAACCATCAAATATCATCAAAAAATTATGGAAACGTATACAGCAATGAGAGAAGACAGGCAAATGTTAATGATAATGCATTTGAGTCAGCTATTGGATTTTATAACCGGAATAGGAGGTTTTATCGTTCCGCTTATTTTATGGGCAACCCAAAAAGATAAAATTCAGGATATGGACGAGCAGGGGAAAGATATTATGAATTTCCAGATCAGTTTATTTATTTATTCAATAATAAGTATTCCGTTAATGCTTTTATTTGGGCTTGGTATTTTTTTATTGATCCTTGTTGGAATTGTAGGTCTTGTTTTTCCTATTATTAATGCGATAAAGGCATCCAACGGAGAACCTGCATTTTATCCATTCACCATAAAAATTATCAAATAATTATATAATATCAGACTGAAACATCAAATTCAGTTTTAGACATCAATCAAAAACAAAACCCATTCAGGAAACTGAATGGGTTTTAATTTTATATAATCTGATATAATTTTTTACTAGCTATTAAGCATTACCGGCATAACGAGCATGGTAATTTTTTCTCCCGGATCTAATCCATCAACCGGGGTTAAAATTCCTGCACGGTTTGGTAAACTCATTTCTAATTGTACTTCATCTGAATTTAAGTTATTCAGCATTTCCGTAAGAAATCTAGAGTTAAAACCAATTTGCATATCGTCGCCCTCGTAACCACAAGTTAAACGTTCTTCAGCCTTATTACTGTAATCAACATCTTCCGCAGAGATATTTAATTCAGCTCCCGCAATTTTTAAACGTACCTGGTGTGTTGTTTTATTTGAGAAAATAGAAACCCTTTTTACAGAACTTAAAAATTGATTACGCTCTATCGTGAGTTTGTTAGGGTTCTCTTTAGGGATAACTGCTTCGTAATTTGGATATTTACCATCGATTAAACGGCAAATTAGTGTAGTATCATCAAATGTAAACTTAGCGTTACTTTCATTGTATTCAATAACAACTTCACTTTCGCTACCTGCAAGAATTCCTTTTAAAAGATTTAAAGGTTTCTTAGGCATAATAAATTCTGCCGTTTGTGAAGCCGTTACATCTTCTCTAGAATACTTTACCAATTTGTGCGCATCTGTAGCTACAAAAGTTAAACCTTCTGTAGAAAACTGAAAGAACACACCACTCATCACCGGGCGAAGATCGTCATTACCAGAAGCAAAAATAGTTTTGCTTATAGCTGAAGAAAGAATATCACCTTCGATCACCGTATTACTTGGATCTTCTAAACTTACAGGATTAGGAAATTCTTCCCCATCTGCATAAGCTAAAGCGTATTTACCGTGATTAGAACTAAGTTCGATAGTGTGATTATCCTCGGCAACAAAAGTAAGTGGTTGCTCTGGAAATGTTTTTAGCGTATCTAAAAGAAGTTTAGCCGGTACTGCGATTTTTCCCTCGGAATCTGACTCTACATTTAATTTAGCAGACATGGTAGTCTCTAAATCTGAAGCAGAAACCGTTAACTCGTCATTGTTCAAATCAAAAAGGAAATTATCCAATATCGGCAAAGTGTTGTTATTATTAATAACCCCACCTAGTATCTGAAGCTGTTTCAGCAAATAACTGCTGGATACAATAAATTTCATTGGCTTTTTATTGATTTATTAGAATCACCTACAAAGATATTTTAATCCGTGAAAAATCGAAGCTGCCCAATGCAGTTTTTATTAACATTAAATTGAATTTGTTAATAACTAAGCGATTCATTTTCAGCGCTTTTTTGAAAACCGAAGAGCAAAGATTGTTAATATGTCGAAATTGGAGTTTTTCTGAAGTAATTATTTCTTCTTAATATATTTCCTTCTGCGTACCCAATTATAGCCAAAAGCAAAAATCCCTAAAACCAATAAAGGAAACAAAATATTTAGTAGTTGCCATTTTGTGCGTTCTTTAGCTGTTTTCTGAGGATCTAAAAACGCAATCTTCACTTTTTTAGTTCGAATATCCATTAATCCGCGATCATCTAGCATATAATTTACGGCATTCAGTAAAAATTCTTTATTGCCATAAGTGGTACCGGTATATTTTTCGAATCCAAGTTCTAGCGGAGTTCCCTGCTGAAGCTCATTTTTAATCACGTCACCATCTGAAATTACCAACATTTCTATTGGTTTGCTTTTGTTTAAATTATCCTGAATTTCAAACGGTTTTAAACGATTATTATAAACCGAAGTAAATGATCCTTCCAGTAAAACCGCCAAAGCTTGTTCGCCGCCGTTATAAGTAGTAATATCGGGTTCTTCGCCAACCATGTCTAAACTAATTTCGCGCGGAGTACCTTCTACCTTAGATCGTGGAGAACTACTTAGCAATACAGTTTTTTCTAAGCTGTTATTTAAGGTATCGATAGGGTTTGCAAAATCAAATTTCACCGCTTCTATATTATTGATAATTGGGTGATTATTGGGCGAAGAGGTAAGCGGGCTATAGAACCAGGGATAAGGATTAAATCTCGTATCATTTCCACTACCTGTAGCCAATATAATTGGTGCCGAATACATATCGTTTACCAGGCTGGGATTTATTCTTATTCCATAACTAAAAAAGAAATCTCCAAGGTTCAGATCTCGCGGTAAAGCAAAAGCGGTTCCCGCCGGGTTTAAGAGACTGTCTTTTTCCATCGCTACACTTTCGGTAAGCCATAGCGACTTTCCGCCATTCATAGTGTATTGATCTAATATATACTTTTCGTTTTCGGTAAAAGCTTCAGTTGGTTTAGCTTCAATAATAAGGTCATATTCCTTTAATTGCTGAAGCGTTTTTTGCGGATTTATAGCAGCCGAATCCAAAGTAAATGGTGCCATAAAATAATATTGCTGCAGTGTCTTTACAAAATCGGCAATATTAGCGTTGGGTAATTCGCCATTGCCGCGCATTACGGCAATTTTCTTCTCTCTGGGATAAATAAGCTTACTAATTGCATCAGTAAATGCGTATTCTAATTGCTGTACCGAGTTGGTGACACGTTCTTCGTCGCTACTGCCCAATTGATTTTTCAATAAACCAATTTTCACCGATTTCTTACCAAGATTGGCCATCGCCCAAGGGAAAATAATAGTCTCGCTATTTTGCCCATTTTCCATTACATTAACACGAGCGGGAGACATTCCCATTTTGTAAAATTGCTGTGCTACCTGTTGCGCGTTACCACCTTCAGCTAAAGGATCGATAAAGTTGAAATGAATATTGTGGTTTTTGGCAGTATATTCTTCAAGTATCTGCCGTGTTTCGCTTTGTAGTCTTTTAAATTCTGAAGGGAAATCTCCTTTTAAGAAAACATCGATAATGATAGGTTCTTCGATGTCTTTTATAATTTCTTCAGAAGCTTCAGAAAGTGTGTAACGCTTATCCTGTGTAAGATCTAAACGTTCAAAAAATTGTGAAGCAGCAAAGTTTATCGCAATTAGAATAGCGATAAATAAAACAACCGATTTGTATTTAGAAAACTGCTTCAAGATTAATTATTTCTTAGATTTTTTATTCTGAAGTGCGTAAGCTTCAGAAATAATGCAATAAAACTTATAAAGTAAATCAGATCGCGGGTATCAACTACGCCGCGGCTAATACTGCGATAATGATAGCTTATTCCGAAGTAATCAATTCCGTAGTCTGAATTTTCAAAAAGTTGAAATCCAGAAATTCCTTCAAACAAAAAGAAGCTCAAAAAACATAGAAAAACGGCTAATATAAATGCCACAATCTGGTTGTTTGTTAAGCTTGAAGAAAATATTCCTATTGCGGTATAACAACCACCAAGAAAAATGAGACCGAAGTAACTTCCTAGCGTCGCACCCAAATCAAAATTCCCCGGAATTCTACCCAATTCTGAAATAGTGATCACATAGATTATTGAAGGTACTAGCGCTAAAATCACCAAAAGTAAAGCACCTAGATATTTGCCTAATATTAATTTATTAATCGATAGCGGTTTGGTGAGTAAAAGCTCCATAGTACCGAGTTTTTTTTCTTCGGAAAAGCTCTTCATGGTAATGGCAGGGATCAGAAATATAAAGATCCACGGGGCCATATTAAAAAAGGGTTTAATATTGGCAAAACCGCTATCCAAAATATTATATTCTCCCGTAAATACAAAGAGAAACAGTCCGCTAACTACAAGAAATATCCCAATCACAAGATATCCTATAGGAGTTGCAAAAAAAGACTGTATTTCTTTATTTAAAATAGCTAACAATTATTCTTCTTTTTGATTTGAAATCCAAATTTTATCTACACTCCAGGCTTCTGGTTTTGCGTTGAACAAGGTTTTTGTATTACTCCAAACCACTTTAAAAAATCCTGAATTTCGGTAATTTTCTAATGCATTTTCGTCTTCCCAATAACTATACGTAAAAAATTGGTTGGTATTGTCTTTATCACGATATAGTTCTAAATGTTGGCAGCCTTTAAAATCTCTAATTTGGGTTTTGGTAGACTCAAAGATGCTTAAAAACTCTTCAATATTTTCGGGTTTAAAGCTCAGCTTGACGATCCTTACTAACATAAGCTTCAAATTTTATGGTTACCGTATCACGATTTTGCAATCCAAATAGGCTGGAGGCACTCCCAACGGTAAGTGGATTACTTTTGTAAATCGCAAGTTCGATATATCCAGCAGAATTAAAAACAGCAAGTTTCTTGCCGTCTTCTTCGCCACGATTTTCTTTTTCTATTTTGAAATTAATGCAATCACTATAGGTTTCATAAATCTTATTGAAAGTGACCATTCTTGCGCTAATGGTAAATTTTCTGCCTTTACCGATAATCTCAAATAACTTTCTGGAAATATTGGTAATCACATTTCCGTAGTTGTCAATATAAATAACATGACCAATAATCTGATTTTTATCAGAATTAATTAGCGGTTCGATTTGCTTTAGATATTTAATCTCCTCAATATTTTTTCCTATAACGTCTAAAGTTCCACCTCTAGCAATGTGACAGGCTACTTTTACAAAAACATCTAATACCGGGAAATTGCTTTCTATTTTATCGTGAATATTAATTTCGACAATTTTTTCAGGCTTAATTTCTGAAGCTAATAAAGATAAGATTCCATTATTTGCGCAAAGAAAATAATGATCATCCAGCAAAACAGCCAAATGCTTATTTTCGGGAGTTAATTCAGAATCGATCCCTATAATATGAATACTTCCTTTTGGAAAACTTTTGTACGCATTTTTAATGATGTAACTCGCTTCACTAATATGAAAAGGAGAAATAGAATGTGAAATATCAACAATTCTAACATCATCTAATTCATTATAGATAGCTCCCTTAACCGCAGCAGCAAAGTAATCTTTCTGTCCAAAATCGGTGGTTAAAGTGATGATTGCCATAATCGATTGTTAATATTTTTTGGGGTTTGGAGGCTAAATTTTCCTTAAGTTTGTATAGGGAGCGAAGATAATTTTATTTTAAGCTTCCTACCTTAAAATTGCGCCAAAAATATAGCGAAAAATCAGTCTGCAAAAATAAAGACAGATTTATTGGAACACAAATTTAATGGTAAAGAAATTTAGCATGTAGCTACCAAATTAACTAAAACCAAACGCTTTTGAACGAACTTGTAATTGAACTTTCAGAAATTAGTCCAAGAGATTTTTTTGGACAACAAAATGAACATATAGAGCTTTTAAAAAAATACTTTCCCAAGCTCAAAATAGTGGCCAGAGGAAGTAAAATAAAAGTTTTTGGAGATGAAGAAATGCTGGAAGAATTCGATAAGCGATTTACGATGCTTATAGATCACTTCGGAAAGTTTAATAAGTTGGATGAAAACGTCATAGAAAGAGTTTTAACCAGTGAAAGTAAAGAAGACTATTCTTCCTCTAGTGAAAGCGGGGAAGTTTTAGTACATGGGGTAAGCGGTAGGCTTATTAAAGCACAAACCGCCAACCAACGCAAGCTAGTGGATCTTAGTAAGAGAAATGATTTGATTTTTGCTATTGGTCCAGCCGGTACCGGAAAAACATATACTGGTGTAGCTTTAGCCGTAAAAGCTTTAAAAGAAAAACAGGTAAAACGAATAATACTTACCCGTCCCGCGGTTGAAGCAGGGGAGAACCTTGGCTTTTTACCGGGAGATTTAAAAGAGAAATTAGATCCTTATATGCAACCATTATATGACGGTTTGCGTGATATGATCCCTGCTGAAAAATTAGAAACTTTCATCGAAAAAGGCGTGATACAAATTGCACCTTTGGCCTTTATGCGTGGTCGAACTTTAGATAATGCTTTTGTAATTTTAGATGAAGCGCAAAATACCACCCATGCGCAAATGAAAATGTTCTTAACCCGTATGGGGAAAAGTGCAAAGTTTATGATTACCGGAGACCCGGGGCAAATCGATTTACCAAGAAGAACAGTTTCAGGACTTAAAGAAGCTTTGCTGGTTTTAAAAGATGTAAAAGGAGTAGGGATGGTATATCTAGATGATAAAGATGTAATTCGTCACCGATTGGTGAAAAAGATCATCGCAGCATATAAAACAATAGAACACAACGATTAATTAAGAATAAATCAACCGATTTTAAAGAGATGAGTAATACTCTAACAAAAACAGATTACAATTTTCCGGGACAAAAATCAGTATATAAAGGAAAAGTACGTGACGTTTATGCTTTTGAAGACGATAAGCTGGTAATGATCGCTTCAGATCGTCTTTCAGCGTTTGATGTAGTGATGCCTAAAGGAATTCCTTTTAAAGGGCAAATCCTTAATCAAATAGCTACAAAAATGATGAACGATACTCAGGATATTGTTCCAAACTGGTTACAAGCAACTCCAGATCCTAATGTAGCGGTTGGTGAAGCATGTGAACCTTTTAAAGTTGAAATGGTAATTCGTGGTTATTTATCGGGACACGCTGCACGTGAATATAAAGCTGGTAAAAGAATGCTTTGTGGTGTAGCCATGCCAGAAGGTATGAAAGAGAATGACCGTTTTCCAGAACCAATTATTACTCCGGCTACCAAAGCTGAAATGGGGGATCATGATGAAGATATTTCTAAAGAAGATATTCTAAAACGCGGAATTGTCTCTGCGGAAGACTATGCGGTTTTAGAGGATTATACCCAAAAGCTTTTTCAGCGTGGTACTGAGATTGCAGCAAAAAGAGGCTTAATTTTGGTAGATACCAAATATGAATTCGGAAAAACAAAAGATGGTAAGATCGTTTTGATTGATGAAATTCATACTCCAGATTCTTCAAGATATTTTTATGCCAATACATATGAAGAACTTCAGGAAAAAGGAGAGCCACAGAAGCAACTTTCAAAGGAATTTGTTCGCCAATGGTTAATTCAAAACGGATTTCAGGGAAAAGAAGGTCAGGAAGTTCCCGTAATGAGCGACGAATATATAGAAAGTGTGAGTGAGCGATATATTGAACTTTACGAAAATATCACAGGAGAAAAATTTGAGAAAGCTGAGGTTTCTAATATCGAAAAAAGAGTAGAGGAGAATGTTCTGGCTTATTTAAAATAGCTGATATTTAATCAGTAAAAAAAGCGGTATGTTATATTTCACATATCGCTTTTTTTATGATTAAATTTTTTATAAAAACATAGAGTTTTGCATGTAAAATCAGTAAAAAATCAATATTTTTAGGCATAAAATAAAGAATCCTTACAACCAACTATTATTTATGAGTAATTACCATATTAAAAATCTTGAAGAATATTTTCAGGTGTATAGAAAATCGGTGCGTGAACCAGAAAACTTTTGGGCCGAAATTGCTGAAGAGCACTTTACCTGGAGAAAAAAATGGGACAATGTTCTTAGCTGGGATTTTAAAAAGCCAGAAATTAAGTGGTTTGAAAATGCTAAACTTAATATTACCGAAAATTGTATAGACCGTCACCTTTTAACCAGAGGAGATAAAACAGCGATTATTTGGGAACCTAATGATAGCAAAGAAGAGGCGAAACATATTACTTATAACGATCTTCATAAACAAGTAAACAAATTCGCAAACGTTTTAAAGAGTAAAGGAATTAAAAAAGGAGATCGTGTTTGTATTTATTTACCAATGATCCCAGAGTTGGCTTATGCTGTGTTAGCCTGTGCGAGAATAGGAGCAATTCATTCGGTTGTTTTTGCGGGATTCTCGAGCAAAGCCTTAGCAACAAGAACTCTGGACGCCGATTGTAAAATGTTAATTACATCTGATGGTTCTTATAGAGGCTCCAAAACCTTGAATCTAAAAAATATTGTCGACGACGCTTTAGAAGATTGCCCAGATGTAAAATCTGTACTAGTCGTAAAGCGCACTGGCGAGGAGATTAAGATGAAGGATGGTCGCGATGAGTGGCTACAACCTCTAATGGATAAAGCTTCAGAGGAATGCGCACCTGAAATTGTAGATGCTGAAGATCCTTTATTTATTTTATATACCTCTGGCTCTACCGGAAAGCCTAAGGGAATGCTGCATACCACAGCAGGATATATGGTTTATACCGCGTTTACTTTTAAAAATATTTTTAATTATACTGAAGGAGATGTATACTGGTGTACTGCCGATATTGGCTGGATCACCGGGCATTCTTATATCGTTTACGGGCCACTGGCAAACGGAGCAACTACTGTTATGTTTGAAGGTGTACCATCTTATCCAGATTATGGTCGTTTTTGGAAAATTGTAGAGAAACACAAGGTGACGCAATTCTATACGGCACCAACAGCAATTAGATCATTGGCAAAACGCAATATTGAATTTGTAGAAAATCACGATCTCTCTTCTTTAAAAGTTTTAGGTTCTGTTGGCGAGCCAATCAACGAGGAGGCATGGCACTGGTTTAATGATAATATTGGTAAAAATCAAAGTCCTATTGTAGATACCTGGTGGCAAACCGAAACAGGTGGAATTATGATTTCGCCAATGCCTTATGTAACGCCAACAAAACCCACATATGCAACTTTGCCAATGCCGGGTATTCAACCAAGTTTAATGGATGATGATGGGAATGAAATAAAAGGAAATCAGGTAAATGGACGCTTATGCGTTAAATTCCCGTGGCCCTCGATTGCAAGAACAGTTTGGGGCGATCATGAACGTTATAAGGATACATACTTTTCAACTTTTGAAGGAAAATATTTTACGGGAGATGGTGCCTTAAGAGATGAGGTAGGATATTATAGAATTACTGGTAGAACCGATGATGTAATTATTGTTTCTGGTCATAATCTAGGAACCGCACCAATAGAAGATGCGATTAACGAACACCCAGCGGTTGCTGAAAGTGCGGTAGTTGGTTTCCCTCACGATGTTAAAGGAAATGCTCTTTATGCCTTTGTAATTCTTAAAGAATCTGGTGAAAGCCGTAAAAGAGATAATTTAAGAAAAGAGATCAATCAGCAAATATCAGAGAAAGTGGGGCCTATTGCGAAGCCAGATAAAATTCAGTTCGTAGAAGGTCTTCCTAAAACCAGGAGTGGTAAAATTATGCGTCGAATTTTACGTAAAATCGCTTCTAATGATACATCAGATTTGGGAGATACTTCAACTTTATTAAATCCTGAAGTTGTAGAAGCTATAATTGCTGAATCTTTATAGCTTTCAGAAGAAATAATAGTTAATAAAAGTCCGGATGTAATTATCCGGACTTCATTTTTTTATGACTTAGATCTTAAAAAGCTCCTTTAACTTTTTTCGTTTTAGTCTACCCAGAATTTTTAGGAAAGCAATGGCAGTAATAAAGGCATCGCCAATTGCAGTATGCCGATCTTTTAGGTCGATATTGTAAGCCAGCGCAATTTCATCTAAGCTATAGTTTTTATGCTGATCGATAAAATTGGAAATAATTCTTGTTTTTCGATATAAAACGCCGGTATCTAAAACCCTGTTTTTCAATTTCGGCAAATGATTTCTTTTCATTGCGGCGTTAATCATATTAATATCAAAGCCTGCATGATGGGCCACCAGAACAGCATTACCGATATATTTTAAAAATAATCGTAGCGCTTTTTCTTCAGTAAAAGTTTCAAACCGCTCGTGCTTTATAAGTCCGTGAATTTCTACCGTATCTGGATTAAACGCCTCTTGCTTTAAATATATTTCAAAACTATTAGAGACTAACAATTTATTGTTTACAACCTTAACGCAACCGATGCTTAATATCCGATCTTTTTCTTGATCAAATCCTGTAGTTTCGGTATCTAAAACCACAAATGTGGTATCGTTGATAGGCTGTTCTTTTTGATCTTTGCTGAATTTAGCTGAATATTTCTGCCAAAATTCAGGGAGCTCAGATTCATCTTTTTTAAACCAGTTTATCATTGCAATACCACTGAAGTTTCAAATCTAATTTTAATTAATTCCTGAACTGCTTTAATAGACTTAAAGGTGCGTTTTAATTTCATTCTATCTTCTTTGCTTAATTTAGAAAGATCGATAAAACGTCCACTATCGCGATTTTGTAATCCCTGTTTTGTCCTAAATTTCAATAAGGCTTTGGATGCATAGGCACAGCCTTCAAAAAGCTCTTTGTTTTTAGGTTCTATTTGGGCTAAACGTTCAAACCGCTCTACGGTATTACTAATATTTTTAATTTTGTAGGATAAAATTAATAGTCTGGCCGCTTCTGTTAAAGGTTGTAATCCTCTTTTCTTAATGTCAAAAAAGTCTTTTTTTTCACCATCCTGCTCTACAAGAAATTGTCTAAAAAAACCAAGCGGAGAAGGATTACGAAGAGCATTCGCTCCCATTACTGTTAAGAATTTACGATTTCCTTCAATTAAACTAAGAATGTAATCTGATAATTGATTGGATAAATAGACATCTCCATAAGTTATATCGTAGTCAAAAAAGATATTTGAAAGTAAAATTTCGTCTGGTCCCGGTTCTTTAATCCATTTAGAGACCTGGGCTTTCCATTCACTTAAACTTAAACACCACCTGGGTGTCTTTGCCATCATATCTGCAGGACAATATTCGTAACCTACAATCATTAAGCGTTTGTTCACTTTGGTAGCGAGTTGTAAAAAGTATTGTCTTGTTTCTTCTAATTTATCGTTTGGTGGATCTGCAAAAATTATTGCATTATCCTGGTCGGTTTGCAATAACTGTTCTTTTCTACCCTGGCTTCCCATACTTAACCATGCAAATTTTACCGGTGGCTCCTGTAGCAGTTTTACTACACATCTTGAGATTACTCTTTTAATCGTAGCATCATTAAGCTCGAATATTAATTTTGAAATATGGGTTAGTGGAATGTTATTTTCGATATAACCGCTAAGTAGAAGATTTATTTTATTTCTAATTTTCTTTAATTCTTTTGTACTTCTAGAACGCTGAATCGCCTTCATTAATACCGAAGGACTGTTACCTCGGGAAACCATAATATCATGTTCTGATAATATTCCTATAACTCGGGTATTTGGAGTACCATCCTCTGTAATACAAATATGATTGATATTATGCTTCATCATGGTAATCTGAGCCTGGGCAATAGTTACATTTTTAGGGTAACAAATTACTGGATAGCTCATTATTTTTTCTACTTTAGTATCTATGGAAATTTGTCCTGTTGCGATGGTATCTCTAAAATCTTCATCGGTTAGAATGCCCACTGGTAGATCATCTTCGGTAGTAACTATAACCGAACCAATTTTTCGTTTACTCATTAATTGAGCAGCGCTTCTAATTGTAGTTTCTGGAGAAGTGGTAACGATTTTTCGAATAACAGGTGCTGGTTGTAATTCGAAAAGTGGACCGCTATTTATTGGTTCTATAATATCATTGCCAGAAAATAGTTTCCCTTTATCTTCTCTAGCATAGGGGTTACGGGTATTTGTAGCAAAACTTTGTATTAAAAAATGACCAACCTTTTTATTAGATTCGCTAAGCGGTTTAAAGATATTTATCGGAATACCATATACGATGCTTTCTTCTTCCGCGATCGCATTCATAATATAGTTTTCTTCAGCAAATAAAGGTCTTAGACCAAAAATATCACCTTCGTCACAAGTATCTAAGGTTTCATATTGATTATTCTTGAATTTCTGTAATTGGATAGCTCCTTTGTGAACAATATAAAATTGAGAATGTCCTTTTTCGTCTTCATGAAAAACAATATTCCCTTTATCGATGTAAAGCACTTCAGATTCTTCAGAAATCGCCAGGAGTTCTTCAGCATTCAAAAATGTAAAAGGAGGGAAGTCCTTTAAAAAGTCAGCAATTCGATGTGCAATGGAATTTTTCATTCTAATTTATTTATTAAGGCTGAATTTTTTTGGTATAAAAATTGTTAGATTTATAGTATTATTAATCAAACTTCTAATTATGAAAAAAGAATATATATTTCTTTTGATTTTTGCATTATCGTATAATATTTTCTCGGCTCAGAGTTTTATGAACGGTATGCAGAACAGTGCTCCTTTAAAAATTTTCACCAAAAAAAAGACTCCGGAACGTTTCACCGGATCACCATACATTGATGATTCTTTCTTGAGTGCTCAAATCAACGACGGTGAAAGATCAATGTCAGCTTTTGTACGATATAATGCTGTCGAAGATGTTGTCGAAGTGAAAATAGATGAACAGAATAGTGAAATTTATACGTTACCTAAATTAAAGAAAATTAAATATAAATTGAAGGATTATGAAATATTTATTGATCAATTTACAGACTCTAATGGAGAGACTGTTAATGGATACATGTTAGATTATTTTTCCAATCAAGGTGTTCGCTTTTTAGCTCGACCAGAACCGGATGTTGTTCCAGCACAACCTGCAAGAACAGGTTATGATAAGGATAAACCAGCACATCTAAAAGTTGATATGGTTTATTATTTACAAAAAAATGGAGGTAGACTTGAAGAAGTGCGACTTAGGGAAAAGGATTTTAAGAAAATTCTTTCTGATAAAGAGAAGATGAACGCTTATTTTGATAGAAATAAAATTAAAAATGAAGAAGACGTCGTGAAAATGTTGAAATTTTATACTGAATAATCTAACATGATAATAAGTGTATTAAAACTCCTTTTTGGGTTAATTATACACTTATTTCATAATCTTCAATAAGCTTTAGCATAACTTTTTCGGTTTCTGATAAGGTGGTGTAATTTTTCGAATCGTCGTTTTTTATTTTTTTGAAATAGGGCACAATACTACCGTCCTCGTAAGATTCTACAATTTTGGGATGTACATAATAGCTTCTACAAACGGCTCTGGTGTTGCCTAAACCACTTGCGGCAGCATCATAAGAAGTTAGGATTGTTTTTTTATTTTCTTTTTCGTCCTCAATGTATCCCAATTCGTGGATAGTTTCGAAAAATATTTTTGAAGCCGACCAGGTTCTAAAGTCTTTGGCTGAAAATAAATCACTAGTAACTTCGTGAATATAATCGTTAATCATTCCGCTATCGATGGTATGTTTTTCGTTATTTTCATCAATAAATTTAAAAAGCTCCCAGCCCGGTATTTCTTCGCATTGATTAATTAGATTGATAAGCTTTGGATTTTCTACACTTATAGAATGTTCTTTGCCTTTTTTACCTACAAATTCAAATTTAACTTCATCATCATATGTCTTTAAATGCTTTGTTCTAAAAGTTGAAAGTCCATACGTTTTATTTTTTTGTGCATAGTAATCGTTACCAATTCTTATGTGTGTTTCTTCCATCAATCTAATGATAAGAGCAAGAACTTTCTGTTTACACATCCCAAGAAGCTCAAGATCCTGATTGACTTTTTTCCTTATTTTAGGTAATTTTTTACCAAAAGCTGTCATTTTAAAAAACTTAGATTCGTTTTTTATCTTGGACCACATCTGGTGATAAATATACTGTTTGCGATTTTTCTCATCTCTTCCTACGGCTTGTAGATGTCCATTATCGAATTTTGAGATTCTCACGCTGGTCCATGCAGGAGGGATTACCAGTTCTTTAATCCTTTTTATAGTTCGCTTATCTTTTATTTTTGCGTCGTCCTTTAGATATGAGAATCCTCTACCAGCTTTTTTTCGGGAAATAGAAAGGTGATGTTCAGAAACGTATATTAGATTAGCCAATTTGGCTGCCTCCTTAGGTTCCTCTAAAATTACATTAATATCTTCACCAGAAAGTGTCATTCTTCTTTTTTTGTAAATATAGTGGAGCAAGCGATGTACGATTAATAAATAATTGTGAAACCATACTTAAGGAAAATAAAAAAGCTCCCAAAAAAGGAGCTTTTCAATAATTTCTGAAACTATTATTACTAGACCTTAGTCGAAATAACTAAAAGTTTCACCGTCTTTTATTTTTAAAATACTCTCGTAAATTAATTTTATTACGTTTTCAACATCTTCTCTATGTACCATTTCTACCGTAGTATGCATATATCGAAGTGGTAAACTTATTAGAGCTGAAGGAACACCGCCGTTACTATAAGCAAAAGCATCGGTGTCGGTTCCGGTTAATCGGGAAGAGGCATTTCGCTGAAATGGAATCTTTTTTTCTTCCGCAGTGTCAATCAAGAGTTCTCTTAAATTGTTTTGTACTGCAGGTGCATAAGTAATTACCGGGCCGTCTCCAATTTTCGCTAAACCATTAGACTTTTTATCAATCATTGGTGTAGTGGTATCGTGAGTAACATCGGTTACAATAGCTACGTTGGGTTTTATTCGTTGCGTAATCATTTCAGCACCTCTTAAACCAATTTCTTCTTGTACCGAATTAGTAATATAAAGACCGAAAGGTAATTTTTTGCCGTTTTCTTTTAGGAGTTTAGCAACTTGCGCAACCATAAATCCGCCGATTCTATTATCAAGAGCGCGACATACAAATTTGTTTTCATTCAGAATAAAAAATTCATCGGGATAAGTAATAACACATCCAACGTGCACCCCAAGTTGCTCCACTTCTTCTTTAGTGGTACAGCCAACATCAATGCAGATATTCGATAATTTTGGTGATTGTTCTTTATCTTTATTTCTGGTGTGAATTGCCGGCCATCCAAAAACTCCTTTTACAATTCCTTTTTTAGTATGAATGTTTACCCGTTTAGAAGCTGCAATTTGGTGATCACTACCACCATTTCTAATTACATATATAAAGCCCTCATCACTAATATAATTTACATACCAGGAAATTTCATCGGCATGTCCTTCTATAACTACTTTAAAGTCGGCTTCAGGATTTATAACGCCAACAGCAGTGCCGTAAGTGTCGGTAATAAACTCATCTACATAAGGTTTAAGATAGTCCATCCAAAGTTTTTGTCCTTCAGACTCGTAACCCGTAGGTGCCGCATTATTCAAATACTTTTCTAAGAAATCTATGGATTCTTTATCTAAAATACTTTCTTTACTCATATTTATCTGTGATTTGTAGCGAATTTAATAAGAATAAAATTGAAGACAATTGTATAATGTTTAATTTTGGAATGATTTTGGATATTTTTAGTTTGATTTATGCTGAATAATTCGCAGGTGAAAACATATTTATTAATTCTTATTTGCTTTACCGCTTTAGTTGAAGTTAGTGCGCAGGATGATACATTACAGAATTCTGAAGAGCAGGATAAAAAGTATATGATTATTTCTGGAGATTCTATAATGCGTGAGAGTATAGATTTAGATGAAGTTTTAATTCTAAAACGTCTTCATTTTAAAAATAATGCCGATAGAAGACGATACCTTATATTAAGGAGAAAGACAAGAAAGGTTTATCCTTATGCAAAATTAGCGGCAGAGCGTCTTACTGCTCTTAATGAAAGATTAGAAAGTATAAAGTCGAAAAGGGATCGAAAGAAGTATACAAAAATTGTACAAAATTATATTGAAGATCAATTTGCGGAAGAGCTAAAGAAAATGACGCATACTGAAGGTCAAATCTTGGTGAAACTAATCCATCGACAAACAGGTGTTACTACATTTGAATTGATTAAAGAACTGAAAAGTGGGTGGAGAGCTTTTTGGTATAATACGACAGCCAGTCTTTTTGAAATTTCCTTAAAGGAAGAATATGATCCTGTTAATAATGAAGAAGATTATATTATTGAAGACATTTTACAAAGATCTTTTCAGAGAAATATCTTAGAACCTCAAAGCTCAGCACTCGATTTCGACTTTCTTGAGCTTACGGATAAATGGAATGTTCTATAATTTGATCAATTAATTTTGTCAGTAATATTTTTTTCTCTAATTTAGTAGGTCTCAACATAATTTAAATCAGGTAGTTATAAAATACTTTTTCAAATTGATAAAAAAATTGATTTGAAAGTTTGTTTTGGTCGAAAAAAAGGGTAGTATATTTGCATCCGCTTAGCGCCGGAGTGGTTGGCTGCGAGGGCGGATGTTCATTGAGAGGATACTGAAAAAGGAGCTTAAAAAAAACTTAAAAAAAGTTTTGGTGTTTAAAGAAAAAGGGTTGTATATTTGCAGCCGCTTTAACGGCGAGGTTCTTTGGAAGTGGCGTTTAAAAATACAGAAAAATAATTTTTATTTTTTTCTTGTGAGTTTAAAAATTAGTTGTAGATTTGCAACCGCTTTCAGAGAAAGCGATACAGTTCTTAACACGCTGAATAACTAGGAAATACCGATTGGGGTTTGGGTAAGGTTCGATTCCTTAATTTCTATCGAAGGGAAGTAATTCCCGGACTTTTAAATGAGTTCATTGACATATTGAATTGACAAACGACATTTTTTAATAATGCTTTATGGTGTTATTAAAAATGGAAGTGTAGAATTAAGAATTAAGACTAGAAAGTCGTCTTTTGAGCTTTAAACTTCTTATTTATATAAGAACGCAAACTTAAGATTTGATTGTTACAAATTAATGAAACAACGATGAAGAGTTTGATCCTGGCTCAGGATGAACGCTAGCGGCAGGCTTAACACATGCAAGTCGAGGGGTAACAGGGGAAAGCTTGCTTTTCTGCTGACGACCGGCGCACGGGTGCGTAACGCGTATGCAATCTACCTCTTACTGAGGGATAGCCCATGGAAACGTGGATTAATACCTCATAGTATTATGAATTAGCATTAATTTATAATTAAAGGTTACGGTAAGAGATGAGCATGCGTCCTATTAGCTAGATGGTAAGGTAACGGCTTACCATGGCAACGATAGGTAGGGGTCCTGAGAGGGAGATCCCCCACACTGGTACTGAGACACGGACCAGACTCCTACGGGAGGCAGCAGTGAGGAATATTGGACAATGGGCGAGAGCCTGATCCAGCCATGCCGCGTGCAGGAAGACTGCCCTATGGGTTGTAAACTGCTTTTACAGAGGAAGAAACCCCTTTACGTGTAAAGGGCTGACGGTACTCTGCGAATAAGGATCGGCTAACTCCGTGCCAGCAGCCGCGGTAATACGGAGGATCCAAGCGTTATCCGGAATCATTGGGTTTAAAGGGTCCGTAGGCGGATTTATAAGTCAGTGGTGAAAGTCTTCCGCTTAACGGGAGAACTGCCATTGATACTGTAGATCTTGAATTATTATGAAGTGGTTAGAATGTGTAGTGTAGCGGTGAAATGCATAGATATTACACAGAATACCGATTGCGAAGGCAGATCACTAATAATATATTGACGCTGATGGACGAAAGCGTAGGTAGCGAACAGGATTAGATACCCTGGTAGTCTACGCCGTAAACGATGGTTACTAGCTGTCCGGCCCAATTGAGGGCTGGGTGGTTAAGCGAAAGTGATAAGTAACCCACCTGGGGAGTACGTTCGCAAGAATGAAACTCAAAGGAATTGACGGGGGCCCGCACAAGCGGTGGAGCATGTGGTTTAATTCGATGATACGCGAGGAACCTTACCAGGGCTTAAATGCAGTCTGACGTATTTGGAAACAGATATTTCTTCGGACAGATTGCAAGGTGCTGCATGGTTGTCGTCAGCTCGTGCCGTGAGGTGTCAGGTTAAGTCCTATAACGAGCGCAACCCCTGTGGTTAGTTGCCAGCACGTAATGGTGGGAACTCTAGCCAGACTGCCGGTGCAAACCGTGAGGAAGGTGGGGATGACGTCAAATCATCACGGCCCTTACGTCCTGGGCCACACACGTGCTACAATGGTAGGGACAGAGAGCAGCCACTTCGCGAGAAGGAGCGAATCTATAAACCCTATCACAGTTCGGATCGTAGTCTGCAACTCGACTACGTGAAGCTGGAATCGCTAGTAATCGCATATCAGCCATGATGCGGTGAATACGTTCCCGGGCCTTGTACACACCGCCCGTCAAGCCATGGAAGCTGGGGGTACCTGAAGTCCGTTACCGCAAGGAGCGGCCTAGGGTAAAACTAGTAACTGGGGCTAAGTCGTAACAAGGTAGCCGTACCGGAAGGTGCGGCTGGAACACCTCCTTTCTAGAGCAGAACCTTATTTTAGAATAAGGAACTGGCAATTAGATTTAGGGAAGTTCAAAAGCAAGTCCTTTTGGTCTTGATTCTTAATTTGTCAATTTGATTATATGGACAGTCTCATAGCTCAGCTGGTTAGAGCGCTACACTGATAATGTAGAGGTCGGCAGTTCGAGTCTGCCTGAGACTACTTTAAAGAAGTACTTAAGGGCGCGAGTTTAAAAGTATATGTTCTTAAAAAGAATTATTGAAAGGAAATTTTAGAGGTTGAGTAGCCGTTATAAGTACTGTTAACTGATAACTGGTTAACTGATCACTAAAAACGGGGGATTAGCTCAGCTGGCTAGAGCGCCTGCCTTGCACGCAGGAGGTCATCGGTTCGACTCCGATATTCTCCACAATTCCTTAGGGTTATAAGGAGTAGGATGTTTGAAGTCACCAGGAAATGAACTTGGCATTCACTAGCTTATAATTTGTTTTAACAGGAAAAACGTTCATTGACATATTGAGAAATAAAGAATACGAGAAACTAACGCTTATTATGCGATAGAGTTTTTAAAAATTCTAAAGTAATAATAGCACAATAAAATAGTTGACAATCATTTAGCAAAGATGATTGTCGCGAGCATATTAGGTAAAAAGCATACAAGCTTATTAAGGGCGTATGGGGAATGCCTAGGCTCTCAGAGGCGAAGAAGGACGTGATAAGCTGCGAAAAGCTATGGGGAGTGGCACATACACATTGATCCGTAGATATCCGAATGGGGCAACCCACTTAATTGAAGATTAAGTATCCGCAAGGAGGCGAACCCGGAGAACTGAAACATCTAAGTACCCGGAGGAAGAGAAAACAAAAGTGATTACGCTAGTAGCGGCGAGCGAACGCGTATTAGCCCAAACCATATAGTTTACGGACTATGTGGGGTTGTAGGACTACAATATTTGATGCATGCAGAATTAGAATCCTTTGGAAAGAGGAACCATAGAGGGTGATAGTCCCGTATAGGTAATAAATGTTATTGATAGTAGTATCCTGAGTAGTGCGGGGCACGTGAAACCCTGTATGAATCCGGCGGGACCATCCGCCAAGGCTAAATACTCCTGAGAGACCGATAGTG